>NZ_CP038635.1:1200000-2400000 GCF_004768545.1 Cupriavidus oxalaticus
CCTGGCCGCGGGCATCGGCTATCCGCTGATGCTCAAGGCCAGCTGGGGCGGCGGCGGGCGCGGCATGCGCATCCTGGAGAGCGAGCAGGACCTGGAAGGCTCGCTGGCCGCGGCGCGGCGCGAGGCGCTGGCCGCGTTCGGCAACGACGAGGTCTATGTCGAGAAGCTGGTGCGCAACGCGCGCCACGTCGAAGTGCAGGCGCTCGGCGACACGCATGGCAACCTGGTGCACCTGTACGAGCGCGACTGTACCGTGCAGCGCCGCAACCAGAAGGTGGTGGAGCGCGCGCCCGCGCCGTACCTTGACGATGCCGGCCGTGCCGAGCTGTGCGAGGCGGCGATGCGGCTGATGCGCGCGGTCGGGTATTCCCATGCCGGCACGGTCGAGTTCCTGATGGACGCCGATTCCGGCCAGTTCTATTTCATCGAAGTCAATCCGCGCATCCAGGTCGAGCACACGGTCACCGAGATGGTCACCGGCGTCGATATCGTCAAGGCGCAGATCCGGATCACGGAAGGCGGCTATCTCGGCATGACCGAGAACACGCGCAACGAGAACGGCGACATCGTCGTGCGCGCCGCGGGCGTGCCGGTCCAGCAGGATATCCATCTGAACGGCCACGCGCTGCAGTGCCGGATCACGACCGAGGATCCCGAGAACGGCTTCCTGCCAGACTACGGCCGTCTCACCGCGTATCGCAGCGCCGCCGGCTTCGGCGTGCGGCTGGATGCCGGCACCGCCTATGGTGGCGCGGTAATTACGCCGTACTACGACTCGCTGCTGGTCAAGGTCACTACCTGGGCGCCGACCGCGCCCGAGTCGATCCGCCGCATGGACCGCGCGCTGCGCGAGTTCCGCATCCGCGGCGTGGCCTCCAACCTACAGTTCCTGGAGAACGTCATCAACCATCCGGCGTTCCGCGCCGGCGACGTCACCACGCGCTTTATCGACAAGACGCCGGAGCTGCTTGAATTCACCAAGCGCCTGGACCGTGCCACCAAGCTGCTGCGCTATCTCGGCGAGATCTGCGTCAACGGGCACCCGGAAATGGCCGGCCGCACGCTGCCGCCGTTGCCGCTGCCGGCAGCGGTGCTGCCCGCGGTCGACAACAGCAAGCCGCTGCCGTACGGCACGCGCGACCGCCTGCGCGAGCTTGGCGCCGAGAAGTTCTCGCGCTGGATGCTCGAGCAGAAGCAGGTGCTGCTGACCGACACCACTATGCGCGACGCGCACCAGTCGCTCTTTGCCACGCGCATGCGCACCGCCGACATGCTGCCGATCGCGCCGTTCTATGCACGCGAGCTGTCGCAGCTGTTCTCGCTGGAGTGCTGGGGCGGCGCGACCTTCGACGTGGCGCTGCGCTTCCTCAAGGAAGACCCGTGGCAGCGCCTGGAGCAATTGCGCGAGCGCGTGCCCAACGTGCTGTTCCAGATGCTGCTGCGCGGCTCCAATGCCGTCGGCTATACCAACTATGCGGACAACGTGGTGCGCTTCTTCGTGCGCCAGGCCGCCAGCGCCGGCGTGGACGTGTTCCGCGTGTTCGACTCGCTCAACTGGGTGCGCAATATGCGCGTGGCGATCGATGCGGTGGGCGAAAGCGGCGCGCTGTGCGAAGGCGCGATCTGCTATACCGGCGACCTGTTCGACAAGTCGCGCGCCAAGTACGACCTGAAGTACTACGTCGGTATCGCGCGCGAGCTGCAGCAGGCCGGCGTGCATGTGCTGGGCATCAAGGACATGGCGGGCATCTGCCGTCCGCAGGCGGCGGCCGCGCTGGTCAAGGCGCTCAAGGAAGAGACCGGGCTGCCGGTGCATTTCCATACGCACGACACCAGCGGCATCTCGGCAGCGTCGGCGCTGGCGGCGATCGAGGCCGGCTGCGATGCGGTGGACGGCGCGCTCGACGCCATGAGCGGGCTGACCTCGCAGCCCAACCTGTCGAGCATCGCCGCGGCGCTGGCCGGCAGCGAGCGCGATCCGGGCCTGAGCCTGGAGCGCCTGCACGAAGCCTCGATGTACTGGGAAGGGGTGCGCCGCTACTACGCGCCGTTCGAATCCGAGATCCGCGCCGGCACCGCCGACGTGTACCGGCACGAGATGCCCGGCGGCCAGTACACCAACCTGCGCGAGCAGGCGCGCTCGCTCGGCATCGAGCATCGCTGGACCGAGGTGTCGCAGGCATACGCCGAGGTCAACCAGATGTTCGGCGATATCGTCAAGGTGACGCCGACCTCCAAGGTGGTCGGCGACCTGGCCCTGATGATGGTGGCCAATGACATGAGCGCCGCGGACGTGTGCGACCCGGGCAAGGAAATCGCTTTCCCCGAGTCGGTGGTGTCGCTGTTTAAGGGCGAGCTGGGCTTCCCGCCCGACGGCTTTCCCGCGGGACTGTCGCGCAAGGTGCTGCGCGGCGAACCGCCCGCTCCGTACCGGCCCGGCGACCAGATTCCGCCGGTCAACCTCGATGCCGCGCGTGCCGCCGCGGAAGCGGCCTGCGAGGAGCCGCTCGACGACCGCCAGCTGGCGTCTTATCTGATGTACCCGAAGCAGGCGGTGGACTACCACGCGCATGTGCGCAACTACAGCGACACCTCGGTGGTGCCGACGCCGGCATTCCTGTACGGCCTGCAGCCGCAGGAAGAAGTGGCCATCGACATCGCCGCGGGCAAGACGCTGCTGGTCTCGCTGCAGGGCACGCATCCCGATGCGGAGGAAGGCCGCATCAAGGTCCAGTTCGAGCTGAACGGGCAATCGCGCACGGCGCTGGTCGAGCAGCGCATCACCACGCAGGCGGCATCCGCGCGCCAGAGCCGTCCGGTGGCCGAGCCCGACAATCCGCTGCATATCGCCGCGCCGATGCCGGGTTCGATCGTGACCGTGGCCGTGCAACCGGGGCAGCGCGTGGCCGCGGGCACGACGCTGCTGGCGCTGGAGGCGATGAAGATGGAAACCCATATCGCCGCCGACCGCGACTGCGAGATCGCCGTGGTGCATGTGAAGCAGGGCGACCGGGTGGCGGCGAAGGACCTGCTGATCGAGCTGAAGCCGGCGCAGTGACGTGGCTGGCGCCGCGGCAGCGCGGCGTCAGGGCAGCGCCCGCGCCATGCTCTGCGCAGCCTGCGCGATGCGTTGCGCCAGCAGCGTGGCCGCCGCCTGGCGGCTATGGTGCGGACGCTCCACCAGCCCGATCTCGCGATGGAAGGTGTCATCGCCGAGGCTGAGCGCCGCCACGCCTTTCGGCCATGCCGTCGTGCCGGTGATCGGCACCAGCGCGACGCCAAGGCCGCGCTGCACCAGCTGCGCGATGCCCTGCAAGTCGTCCAGTTCGATCGCGTCCCTGACCGGGATACGCGCACGGCGCAGGAACTGGTCGACCACGCGCCCGCCAAACGAGCCGCGGTCATAGCGGATAAACGGCTCGCTCTCCAGCAACTCGCGCCATGGCCGCTTGCCTTGGGCGCGAGGGACCAGCAGCACGAACGGTTCGGCCAGCAGCGTGCGCCACTGCAGGTCGGAAGGCAACGCGAACGGCGGCCTGATCATCACCGCGATATCGATTTCGCCCGAATCGACCTGGCCCAGCAGGTTCAGCGACACGCCCGGCACCAGCTTGATTCGGTATCCCGGCATCTCATGCCGGAAGCTGGCCAGCGCATCGGCAAGGAACGAGACATGGACCGATGCGATGGCGCCGATGCGGACCAGCCCGGTGCGCGGGCTGCCCGCATGGCGGCCGAGCCTGGCATACACGGCCATCAGTTCTTCGGCAACCGCCAGCGTTTCGCGGCCATCGGCATTGAGCACGGCCGCGCGGCCCGTGCGATCGAACAGTGCAAAGCCCAGTTCCTGTTCCAGCCGCTGGATCTGTGCGCTGACCGCCGATTGCGTCAGCCCGATATGGGCGGCCGCGTTGGCAAAGGTGCCGTAGCGGACCACCGCGAGGAAAGTCTGAAGTTCGCGCAGCATCGCGATAGATCGAAATAATTGTTGCTCAGGGCAAAAATATATCGCTTTTCATGGTGAATGGCGATGCTTAGACTAAGCGGACGATGGCGGTTGCAGGCCCTGGTTGCAGGCCCTGGTTACAGGCCTCAAGAGCCGCCGCCAGATTTATTCCCCACTAGGCTTCACTCAGCCCGAGCCCATGACTACTACCGCCCCCCGCATTCCTCCCTTCCATCTCGCCTTTCCCGTGCGCGACCTTGCCGAGGCGCGCGCATTCTATGGCGGGCTGCTCGGCTGCCCGGAAGGGCGCAGCTCGCCTGACTGGATCGATTTCAACTTCTTCGGCCACCAGATCGTGGCGCACCTGGCGCCGGAGGAAGTCGGCCACAGCAAGACCAGCGCGGTCGATGGCGACCAGGTGCCGGTGCGGCACTTCGGCGCGGTGCTGTCGATTCCCGAATGGGAGGCGATGGCAGAAAGGCTGCGGGCGGCAGGCGTCGAGTTCATCATCGAACCCCACATCCGCTTCAAGGGCGAGCCTGGCGAACAGGCCACCATGTTCTTCCTGGACCCGTCGGGTAATGCGCTG
Organism: Cupriavidus oxalaticus; assembly: GCF_004768545.1. NCBI lineage: Bacteria > Pseudomonadati > Pseudomonadota > Betaproteobacteria > Burkholderiales > Burkholderiaceae > Cupriavidus > Cupriavidus oxalaticus. The sequence goes on from NZ_CP038635.1 coordinate 1,204,536, forward strand.
GAGATCAAGGCCTTCGCTGACCTGTCGTCGTTGTTCGCCAAGTAGGGCGGAGACCATCAGCCGCTGAATGTGCGCCCTGCTTGCACAAGCGCATCGTTCCAGCGGCAGGACACTGCGATGCGCCGGCGCTGTCTACCGCAGCTGGCACGCGACACCTATGATCGATCCATCAACTGGCGCCGGCCGCCTCGGCAGGATCCCGCGCATCGCGGGCTGTCCCGGCCGGCACTTCCGGAGATCGACATGAAGCGCATCCTGGGTGTCTACAGCGCACCGCGTTCGCACTGGACCGGAGACGGCTTTCCGGTGCGTTCGATGTTCTCTTACCAGAGCCATGGCAGGCAGCTCAGCCCGTTCCTGCTGCTGGACTACGCCGGCCCGGCGGACTTTACGCCGACGCAGGCGCCACGCGGCGTGGGCCAGCATCCGCACCGGGGCTTCGAGACGGTGACGATCGTCTACAAGGGCGAAGTAGCCCGCGCGGGTAAGAAGAGAAAAGGGCCCCGCGGGGCCCTGGCGGGAACTGCGATGTCGGGCAACTTACTGCACGTTGCCCGCGACCGCGATCACCTGGCCGGTGATGTAGTTCGAATCCGGCGAGCAGAACAGGTACACGCCGCCTGCCGCCTCCTCCGGCGTGCCGCCGCGGCCGAGCGGGTTGCGCTGGGCATGCGACTTGAGCATTTCAGGGTTCAGGCCGACGCGGATCTCGCGGCCTTCGATGTTGACCGTGGCACCGGCATGCGCGTCGGCCGAGGTCATGCGGGTGTGGATCAGGCCGAAGGCCACCGCATTCACGTTGACGTTGAAGCGGCCCCATTCGCGCGCCATCGCACGGGTCATGCCGATCACGCCAGCCTTGGCGCCGGAGTAGTTGATCTGGCCGGCGTTGCCGTTCAGGCCGGATGTCGACGAGATATTGACAATCTTGCGGTACACCTCGCGGCCGGCTTCCTTGTCGGCTGCGGCAAGCGCCTTGATATGCGGGTAGGCGGCGCGCAGGATGCGGAACGGCGCGGTCATGTGGCAATCCAGGATGGCGTACCACTGCTCGTCGCTCATCTTCTGCACCACGTCGTCCCAGGTGAAGCCGGCGTTGTTGACGATGATGTCGATGCTCTGGAAGCTGCTCATCGCCGTGTTGATGAAGCGGTCGGCAAAATCCGGCGCGGTCACGTTGCCCACGCACGCCACCGCCTCAACGCCCATCGCCTTCAGCTCCTCCACCGTCTGCTGCGCCGGTTCGGCGTCGAGGTCGTTGATGACCAGGCGCGCGCCCTCGCGTGCCAGGCGCCTGGCGATCGCATTGCCGATGCCGCGGCCCGAACCGGTGACCAGTGCCACCTTGCCTTCAAGTGCTCCCATTGCTGACTCCTTAGTGCTCGATCTCGTGCTCGATTGGATTTACAGGGCGACGACGGCGTCGCCGAGGATCTTGGTTTCGCCGTACTGGTTGGCGGTCTGGATTTCCAGCTTGATGCGCCGCTCTTTGCCATCCGGACCATCCACTTCCAGCTTTTCCACCACGCGGCCGCTGCAGGTGATGCGATGGCCCAGGTGCGTGATGCCGACGAAGCGCACGCCGAACTGGCGCAGCTGGCGCTGGTCGACCCACTGCGTCAGCAGGCGGCCGAGGTAGGCCATCGACAGCATGCCGTGCGCGAACACGTCGGGCATGCCGGCCTTGCGCGCGTAGTCGATGTCGATGTGGATGGCGTTGTGGTCGTTCGACGCGCCGGCGAACAGTGCCAGCGTGGTGCGGTTGACCGGTTCCAGCGTCAGCGGTGGCAGCGTGTCGCCCACCTTGACCTGGTCGAAGCTCAGTTTGCTCATGTGGGGTCTCCGTTCAGCCGTTGCGTTGCACCAGCACGCTGCGCAGGTCGGCTACGTGCTCGCCGTCCTGGTTGCTTACGCGTGTTTCGCGCACCACGAACTCCAGCGCGCCGTTTTTCTTGTCGTAGATGTCGGCGATAGTGGTCTTGAAATGCAGCGTGTCGCCCGCGTACGCCATGCGGTGGTAAGCAAAGGACTGCTCGCCATGCAGGATGCGCGACGGCACGATGCCGACCTCGTCCCGCCACGCATTGGACGGCTGCGACAGCTCGAGCGAGAACAGGAAGGTAGGCGGCAGCGGCAGGCCGGGATGGCCGGCGTCGCGCGCCGCCGCTTCATCGATATAGACCGGATCGGCCTGCCCGGTGGCCTTGGCGAAGAAGCGCAGCTGGCTCGCCGGCGCGGAGGTGCGGAAGTCCGCAATCACCTTGCCGATGTGTTTCTTGTCGATCATGGATAGTCTCCTGTGATTGCGCGCACTCAGGCGTGCTTCTGGTACAGGGTCACCACGCAGGCGCCGCCCAGCCCCAGGTTGTGCGTCAGCGCCAGCCGGGCGCCTTCCACCTGGCGCTTGTCGGCGGTGCCGCGCAGCTGCTTGACCATCTCGAAACACTGCGCCAGCCCGGTGGCGCCCAGCGGGTGTCCCTTGGACAGCAATCCGCCCGACGGGTTGACCACCCACTTGCCGCCGTAGGTGTTGTCGCCGTCGTTGACCAGCTGCTCGGCGCCGCCTGCCTCGCACAGGCCCAGGCCTTCGTAGGTCAGCAGTTCGTTCTGCGCGAAGCAGTCGTGCAGCTCGATCACGTCGATGTCCTGCGGGCCGACGCCGGCCTGCTCGTACACCTGCTGCGAACCCTCGCGGGTCATGTCAAAGCCGACCACGCGGATCATGTCGCGCGCGTCGTAGGTGCTGGGGCGGTCGGTGGTCAGGGACTGGCCGGCGATCAGCACATCGGTCTTCAGTCCCTTCCTGCGCGCGAATTCCTCCGACACCACGATGGCGGCCGCCGCGCCGCAGGTCGGCGGGCACGCCATCAGGCGCGTCAGCACGCCTTCCCACAGCGCCGGCGCGGCCAGCACTTCCTCGGTGCTCATGACGTTGCGGAACACGGCCAGCGGGTTGTGGGCGGCATGGCGGCTGGCCTTGGCGCGGATCTTCGCGAAGGTCTCGAGCCTGGTGCCGTACTTGTCCATGTGGGCCTTGCCTGCGCCTCACGATCAGGCTGACGCCGCGCGAGCCGGCGCCCGGGTCGGTCTTGCAGACCATGATGATCAGGTCGGCGTTCAGGCCGTTGGAGATGAAGGTCTTGCTGCCGTTGATGACGTATTCGTCGCCCTCGCGGATCGCGGTGGTGCGGATCGCCTTGAGGTCGCTGCCAGTGCCCGGTTCGGTCATGCCGATGGCCAGGATGTATTCGCCCGAGCAGACCTTGGGCAGCCAGCGCTGCTTCTGTTCCTCGTTGCCGATGCGGGCAATGTACGGCGCAATGATGTCGGAGTGCACGCCGAAGCCGGGGCCGCTGATGCCGGCGCGCGCCTGCTCTTCGTTGAAGATGGCGGAGTGCCCGAAGTCGCCGCCGCCGCCGCCGTATTCAGTCGGCAGCGTCACGCACAGCAGGCCCTCGCGGCCGGCCTTGAGCCAGGTTTCGCGGTCGACCTTGCCGGCCTTGTCCCACTCGGCCTGCCGGGGCAGGCATTCGCGCTCAAGGAAGCGGCGCACCGTGGTGCGGAACATCTCGTGGTCGTCGCGGAAGATCGTGCGTTGGATTTCCATGGAGGTCTCCGGATGTCAGCCGTGCGGTCCGCGGCCTGACAGGTTTTCTGGGAATGCGGTTCGGGCACAGGTCGCCGGCTGGTTGCGGGCCGGGCCACTGGCATGTCGCTAAGGTACTGGGGGGAGGGGGGACGCGAACACCACCCGCTTCAGGTGGTGGGTGGGCGCGGGTTGCCGCCCCGGAGGGTGGGGAGGAGGAGCGGTATCAGGCCCGTGCCGAGGGGCGGGAGAGTGCCCTCGGACGCGCCTGAGCGGTGTCAGCGCGCCCCGTCGGGCGGCTGGCCGCCCTGGCCGAGTTCGCGGTCGCGCACGCGCGCCACGGCCTCGTCGCGGCTGCTCACGCCGAGCTTGCGGAAGATGTTGCGCAGGTGCCATTTCACCGTCTCCGGCGACAGCCCCAGCGTGCGTGCGATCTTCTTGTTGGGCAGCGCCTGGCCGAGCAGGCGCACCACGTCGGCCTCGCGCTCGCTCAGTTCTTCTGTGCGGCCTTCTGCCAGTCCCGCGGAGGTTGCGCCGGCTGCCGCCGCGCCGGCCGGCGCCGGCTCCGGCACGGCCTGCTGCAGCCGCTCGATGTAGAACGCCAGCACCGGGTCGAGCCCGGGGGTGCCGGCGATGTCGTCAACCTGCCGCATCGAGCCGGGGGAGGCGTCGATCAGGCTGCGCATCAGCCCGAGCCGGTGCCCGCGGCGCAGGCCTTCGAGCGCATGTTCGTGCGCGGCGGCCGGATCGCCGCGGCGCGTGGCGACCACCGCGGCCAGCATGTGCAGCTGCGCCACGTGGCGCTGCCAGCCGCGCCCCTCGCAATAGGCGATCAGCGGTGCCAGCCGCATCCAGGCGGCGCGCAGATCGTCATGCGCCAGGCTGGCCATCACGTGGGCGCGCTCGGTCACCATGTGGATCGCGTCGAGGAAGCCGCGCGGCGCGGCGCGGTGGCGCACGGCAATGGCGTCGAGCCGCGCCAGCACCGCTTCGGCCGTGGCAAGGTCACCGCCGGCCAGGTGCAGGCGGACCTGGCTGGACAGGCTCTGGGCCACCAGCCGGTCCAGGCCCTGCTGCGTGCCGTAGTCCTCCAGCCGCTCCAGCTGGGCGAAGGCATCGAGCCGGTGGCCGATGATCCAGTGCGCCGCGGCCAGCACGGTATGCACGCGCAGCACGGAATCCGGGATCGATACGCGCTCCATCACGTCGACGCGGTCTTCGAGCAGCTTGCGCGCGGCGTCCAGGTCGTTGTGCTCGTACAGCACTTCGCCCAGCAGTGCGGCGGCAAAGTACTCCGGCTCGGCGCCCGCGCCGCCGTGCCCCACCAGTTCGACTTCGCGCAGCACGTCGCGGCTGATGCGCTCGACCTGCGTCACGTTGCCTTCCATCGCATGGCTGAAGCCGATCAGGCAGCGGCCATTGAGCATGCCGCTGGCGGTGCCCAGCAGCGGCACGCCGTCGACCAGCAGCGGCGGCGTTTCGGCGTGGATGGCGCGCGCGCGCTCGTAGTCGCCAAGGTGCATGTACAGCAGCGACAGCAGGTTATTGCGCGAGCCCAGGTAGAAGGGCGCGATGTCCGCCGGGGCGGCTTCGATTTCGGGCAGCAGTGCCAGCGCGCCGGCGGTGTCGTCGCGCAGCAGCACCAGGCTGAAGCGCAGCAGCGCCAGCCGGTAGCGCAGCGAGGCGTTGCCAGGCGCGGGGCCGATATCGGCTTCGAGCCGGTCGGCCCCGGCGGCACAGCCATCGAGGTCGCGCGTGAGCATCTGCATGCGCAGCGCCAGCAGCCGCAGCTCCGGGCGCGCCTGGATCTCATTGGCGGGCAGCAGGCGCAGCAGTCCAAGCGCCTTGCGCACTTCGCCGCGCGCCATCAGCGTGTCGGTATAGCGTTCCACCAGTTCGGCTGCGGTGCCGGCATCGCCGGCGAGCACGGCGTGGCGGACGGCCTCGGCCAGCATGCGGTGGTCGCGGAACCAGCGCCAGGCAGCGCCGTGGATGGCGCGCTGCTGCGCCTCGCTGCGCGCGCGGAAGCGTTCGGCCAGGGTCTCGCGCAGCAGCGGGTGCAGGCGGTACCAGGCTTCGCGTTCGGGGCCGGGCGTGGGGGTGATGAAAAGGTTTTCCTGCTCCAGCCGTGTCAGCAGGGCCAGCACCTCGTGCTCGCCCATCGCCTGTTCGCCCAGCGCCTGGCACAGCGATGCGGTAAAGCGCTCGCATGCGGCCGCGCGTACCAGCAGCTCGGCTTCGTCGGGTGCCAGCCGCGACAGGACTTCGCGCTCGAAATATTCGGCAAAGGCACCGGCGTCCTGCACGTTGGCCTGCACCAGGCCGCTGGCGAAGGTCACGCCGCTGGCGCTGGCCTTCTTGCGCTTCCAGTGCGCGGCGAATAGCTGCAGGCCGGCGACCCAGCCGTCGGCCAGCTCGTGCAGCAGGCGCGCATCGCGCGCGCTGATCTCGCCCAGCTGGGCCCGCAGGAAGTGCTGCGATTCGGCCAGCGTGAAGCGCAGGTCGCGCTGGTCCAGCTCCAGCAGCTGGCCCTGGTCGCGCAGGCGCCCGAGCGACAGCGGCAGCGCCGCGCGCGTGGCGAGCACCAAGTGGAAGTTGGGCGGGGCGTATTCGAGCAGCCATTGCAGCGGCTGCAGCACGCGCGCCGAGGCCAGGTGCTGCACGTCGTCCAGCACCAGCGTCACTTCGCGCGAATGCGCGCCGATGCCGCGCACCAGCGCCACGATGGCGCGCTCCACGGCTTCGTCGTCGGTGGCGCGCTCGGCCAGCAGCACGGCCTCGCGGGTGATGTCGGAACTGATTTCGGCCAGGCACGCGAGCACGCGGTCGAGCCAGCGCTGGCGCTCGTTGTCGGCGGGTTCCAGCGCCAGCGCGGCCCTGTCGAAGCCCAGCGCCAGCAGGTCCAGGCGCCAGGCGCTCAGCAGCGCGGTCTTGCCATAGCCGGCCGGCCCCTGCAGCACGATGCAGCGCCGCCGGCGCGCCTCGGTCAGCTGCGCCAGCAACCGTTCGCGCGCGACCACGCGCGCGGCGCTGCGCAGCGATGGCGGGCGGGATGGCGGCGAGGGCAGCGTGGTGGGCTGGCTGCCGGGTGGCGACGGAGGGTTGGCTGGCGAGTTGGGCATCGGAGCGGCGGGATAGGGCAGCCTGGGCAAGCCGATGCAAGTGGCGGCGCTGGCGGCTCGCAGGCGCCAGGGTGTCCAGCGCTGGCGGGGCAAGGGGCGGCTGTTGCTGCGATTGTATGGCAGAAGCCGCAGCCCGGCGATAGAGGTCTCGCGCCGCCAAGATGCCAGCCTGGTGGCGCGCAGCGCCCCAGGCCTATTCCGCTGCCTATTCCGCTGCCTATTCCGCTGCCTATTCCGCTGCCTATTCCGCTGCCTATTCCGCTGCCTATTCCGCTCTGCCTATTCCGCTGCCTATTCGGCGGTGGCGCCGCTGGTCTTGATCATGCGCGCGATCACCGGCTCGGTGGCGTCGAACTCGCGCCGGAACTCGGCCGGGCTGTTGCCGACCGCCTCCATGGCCAGTGCGTCCAGGCGAGCCCGAGACGTTGCAGCAGCTCGGCATAGAAGCGCTGCTCCACCGGGCCGATCGAAAAGTACTTGCCGTCGCGGGTCCGGTAGCTGTCGTACCACGGCGCGCCGCCGTCCAGCACGTTCGACTTGCGTGCCTCCTTCCATGTGCCCGAGGCCAGCATGCCCCAGAACACCGCGCCCAGCTGCGCCGCGCCTTCGGTCATGGCCGCGTCGACCACCTGGCCCTTGCCGCCGCGCTGCACGTTGAGCAGCGCCGCGACCACGCCCAGCGCCAGCAGCATGCCGCCGCCGCCGTAGTCGCCGACCAGGTTCAGCGGGGGCACCGGCGCTGCGCCAGCGCGTCCGATGCCCGACAGCACGCCGGACAGCGCCACGTAGTTGAGGTCGTGCCCGGCGCGGTCCGCCAGCGGGCCGGTCTGGCCCCAGCCGGTCATGCGCCCGTAGACCAGCTTCGGGTTGCGCGCGAGCGCGACCTCCGGCCCCAGGCCCAGGCGTTCCATGGTGCCGGGGCGGAACCCTTCGAGCACGACGTCGGCGCGCTCGACCAGCGCCAGCGCGGCGCGCTGCGCCTCGGGCTGCTTCAGGTCCGGCGTGACCGAGCGCCAGCCGCGGCCGGTGATGTCGATGCGGCGGGCGCCCCCGGCCTTCTTCGGGGCAAGGTCGGCGGGGGCCTCGGGGCGGTCGACGCGGATCACGTCGGCGCCCATGTCGGCCAGCAGCATTGCGCCGAACGGGCCCGGCCCGATGGCTTCGAATTCGAGTACGCGGATTCCGCTCAGTACGCCCATGTCGGCTCTCTCCTGTGGTGTGGCGGCGCGAGCGCGGCCCACGCCGGCGCGTTGCCGCCTGCCGGCAAGTAGAGCAAAGGACCGTTGCCGGCGGACCCACCCGTATCAGGTAGGAGGGCGAGATGCGCTTTTGCAGCGCACAAACGCACGCCTATATGTCCAGGCACGCAAGGCAGGCACCCTTCACACTCATTCGCGTCGCCACCGGCCTGCGTTAGCGCGAGCTTGTGCGCACGGCGGCTGAGCGCGCGCGCTTCTGAAGATGGCCTGAGACGGCCGCAGGCGGACGGCGCCGGTCCGGCATATTCCCCCCACGGCCATCGACGCTCAGTTCACCGCGCGCGCCTTGCCTTCCCAGTGCGGCGCGCGCAGGTCGCGCTTGAGGATCTTGCCGGCGCCGGACAGCGGCAGCGCCTGGCGGAACTCGACGCTCTTCGGGCATTTGTAGCCGGCGATATGCGCCCGGCAATGCTCGCGGATCTCGTCTTCCGTCGCCTGCGCGCAAGCCTTCAGCACCACTACGGCATGCACGGCCTCGCCCCATTTCTCGTGCGGCACGCCGATCACCGCGCTCACCGCCACTGCGGGATGGCGGCCGATGACGTTTTCGACCTCGGCCGAATAGACGTTCTCGCCACCGCTGACGATCATGTCCTTGATGCGGTCGACGATAAAGATATAGCCCTGCTCGTTCATGTACGCGCCGTCGCCCGTATGCAGCCAGCCGTCGCGCAGCGCGCGGGCGGTGTCTTCGGGGCGGTTCCAGTAGCCGGGCATGACGCCGCCGCTGCGCACCAGGATCTCGCCGACGGTACCGCGCGGCACTTCGTTGCCTTCGGCGTCGGCGATCTTCACCTCGATGCCGATGCCGGCGCACCCGGCCGACAGGTGCAGCCCCTGCGCGCGCGCCGCGCTGCCATGGTTGCCGGGCGGGTTGGTGGTGACGATCATCGATTCGGTCATGCCGTACGAGTGCGCGAACTCGACGCCGGGCAGCTTTTCCATGGCCTGTTCCAGCACCGCGGCGCTGATAGGCGATGCGCCATAGCCCAGCCGCCGGACGCTGCCAAGGTCGAACCTGGCGAAGTCGGGGTGGTGGATCAGCATCTGGATGGTGGTCGGCACCATGCCCAGCTCGGTGATGCGTTCGCGCTCGATGGTTTCCAGTACCTCGCGCGCTTCGAACGACGGCAGGATCACGTGGGTCTCGCCCGCGATGAACTGCATCAGCACGCGCGCGATCGCCGCGATATGGAAGAACGGGTTGGTATGCAGCACGCGGCCGCCCTTCAGCGGCGGGGTGTCGGCCATGCGCTGCAGGGTGCCGCACCACAGCGAGCTGTGGGTCTGCATGACGCCCTTGGGGAAGCCCGTGGTGCCGCCGGTGTACATGACGATGGCGAGGTCGTCGCCGCCGCGCTGCGCGTCCGGAACCGGCGAGGCCTCGTCGATCAGCCGCTCGTAGGACAGCATGCCGGCGGGCGCGTCGCCGTCGCCGTCGCCGGCATGGATCAGCACCGGTTCGCGCCGCACCGCGGTGCGAATGCCCTCGGCCATCGGCAGGAACTGGTCGTCGACCACCAGGATGCCGGTGTCGCAGTCATCGAGCGAGTAGACCACCTCCGGCACGCTCCAGCGCACGTTGACCGGGTTGAGCACGCCGCCGCCCCACCACGCAGCCATGGCGAACTCAAGGTAGCGGTCCGAGTTCTGCGCCAGGATGCCGACGCGGTCGTTCGGCCGCATGCCAAGCGCCTGCAGCGCGCTGGCCAGGCGCGCGACACGCGCGCAGAACTCGCGGTAGCTGCGGCGCCGGCCGCGGAAGATGGTGACGATTTCGTCCGCCTGCTGTTGCAGCGAGCGGTGCAGGGCTCGGGTCAGGTACACCGTTGTCTCCGTTCTTGCTTCCTTGTCCTTGGGCCGGCGCGTGGTCAGGGCCGGGCTGGCTGTATTGTGCGACGCCCGGCGATTATGGAATTCGGATCTGCCGAAGGCAGTGTTTGCCGGGCGGAAGCGTGCGACGCCCCGCTGATGGCGCCGGCCGCTACAATCCGCGATGGGACATTTCTGAATACATGTAAGAAGACTTGATGACATACATCGTTGACGCGGTGGACGAGGCACTGGGCCTGCTGATGCTGGTGGCCGAGCATCCTTCGCTGGGGGTGACTGAGCTGGCCCGCCGCGCGGGGCTGACCAAGGCCCGCGCCTTTCGCCTGCTGGCCACGCTGGAGCATCGCGGCATGATCGCGCGCGAGCCCGCGGCCGCGGTCTACAAGCTCAGCTACAACGCCTTGCTGGTGGGCAATGCCGCGCGCGACCAGTTCGACCTGGTCAAGGTGGTGGCGCCGCGGCTGGCGGCGATCGGCGCGGCGTGCGGCGAGAACGTGATCGTGCGCGTGCGCGACGGGCTGGAATCGGTCTGCGTGGCGCGGCACGAATCGTCGCAATCGGTGCGTGTGCATACCGAGGTCGGCAACCGGAGGCCGCTGCATGTGGGGGCCTCGGGCAAGCTGCTGCTGGCGTTCGCCGCGCCCGAGGTGGTCGACGCCGTGGCGGCGCACAGCCTGCAGCGCTTTACCGAGCGCACGATCGTCACCGCGGAGCAGCTGCGCGAGGAGCTTGCGGCGATCCGTGCCGCAGGGCACGCCGTGTCGCTGGGCGAGCGCGATGCCGATGCGGTGTCGGCGGCGGCGCCGTTGCGCGATCACGGCGGTGCGGTGGTGGCATCGCTGAGCATTGCCAGTCCGGCCAGCCGCACCACGCCCGAGGCGCTGGCCAGGCATGTCGCGATGGTGGTGGAAGAGGCCGCGGCGCTGTCCCGCGCGTTGGGATATGCCGGCGGCTGACGCCGCGATCGCGTAGCGGTTGTCCGGTCATGAGCGGCGCTTCGGCGCCGTTTTTTTTGTGCGCCCAGCATGGGCGCACTCTTGTGGGTGCAAGTCCCACCGTAAGCTGATCACAGCGAACGAAGCGAAGCGCAACTGCGTGAGGGCGACCGAGCGTGGGGAGGAAGCGTGGAGCGTAAATCGTGAGCCGATGAACAAGAACCACATAGAAGGCGCGGCTGAGCAGGGCGAGCGGGCGAGAAACCGCGAAGCTCTTGTGATCAAGGCGAGGCAGCGTAAATGTGGCGGCTGTGCGATGAAGGAGTGCGTTCTTACCTGGGGAGACCTCACCTCGATCCCGAAAGGGTAACGGCGTCGAGCCGGAGTGAGGAGTCAGCAGAGGCCGTAGTAGCCAGAGGACAGACCGGCAAGGTTGGAGCTATTGGCGAAGGGCCGAACGAGAGGAAGTGTCAGAAGCCATGACGATGTTGGAGGCCAGGCGCCAGAAGCCCGCGCGAGCGGGGCGGGACACCGAAGCCAGGGGTGAAGCCCCGGATGGAGTGTGTCGCGGCGAAGCCGAAATCCCGCGGCATGAAACGGACGGCACAGGGTCGGCGCTGCTGGAAGCGGCGCTGACGCGCGAGAACTTGCGGCAGGCGTTCAAACGGGTGCGGGCGAACAAGGGGTCGGCGGGTGTGGACGGGCTGGACATTGACCAGACGTCGCGCAAACTGGCGTCCGAGTGGCCTCGTATCCGTGAGGAACTGCTGCGGGGGACGTACCGGCCCAGTCCGGTACGACGGGTGACGATCCCGAAGGCGGAAGGTGGCGAGCGCGAGCTTGGCATCCCGACGGTGACGGATCGGCTGATCCAGCAGGCGCTGTTGCAAGTCCTGCAACCGCTGCTTGACCCGACCTTCAGCAAGCATAGCTACGGGTTTCGGCCTGGACGGCGGGCACATGATGCGGTGTTAGCCGCTCAGTCGTTCGTGCAGTCGGGCCGTCATGTGGTGGTGGACGTGGACTTGGAGAAGTTCTTCGACCGGGTCAACCACGACATTCTGATCGACCGCCTAAGGCAACGCATCGCCGACGCCGGGATCATCCGGCTGATACGAGCCTACCTGAACGCGGGAATCATGGATGGCGGGGTGGTCATGGAACGGCATCAGGGAACGCCGCAAGGTGGTCCCCTGTCGCCGCTGCTGGCCAACGTCTTGCTAGATGAGGTGGACAAGGAGTTAGAGTGGCGGGGTCACTGCTTCGCGCGGTATGCCGATGACTGCAACGTCTACGTTGGCAGTCGTCGCGCTGGCGAGCGGGTGATGGCTCTGCTACGAAGGCTCTATGACCGCCTCAAGCTGAAAGTTAACGAAGCCAAAAGCGCCGTGGCGCCGGTATTTGGTCGCAAGTTCCTTGGGTATGGCCTATGGCAAGCCCGGGACGGTGTGATCAAACGTGTGGTGGCTGCTAAGCCAATGGCGGCGTTCAAACAGCGTGTCAGGGTACTGACGCGGCGCAATGGTGGGCGCAGCCTCCAAGCCGTAGTCGATCAGTTGCGCCCTTACCTGCTGGGCTGGAAAGCCTACTTCGGGCTGGCGCAGACCTCCAGAATCTGGCGTGAGTTGGACAGCTGGATAAGGCGGCGGCTTCGGGCCTTGCAGCTCAAACAGTGGCGCAGGGGCAAGACTATCCACCGCGAACTGCTTCGCCTGGGGGCCTCACTACCGGTGGCGCAGTCGGTGGCGGCGTTAAGCCGTCGCTGGTGGCACAACAGCCTATCGGCGATTCATCGGGTGCTGACCACTGCCTACTTCGATAGTCTGGGACTGCCCCGTCTCGTCTGACCTCAACCTCTCGAACCGCCCGGTGCGGACCCGCATGCCGGGTGGTGTGGCAGGGGATGCAGCCCGATGGGCTGCCCCCTATGCCGATTTGCGTGCTTATCTTTGTCTCGCCGGGTAAACCCTTGCTACTGACGGCGCCCGAATGTTTTATTCTCCGACACACCGTATCGGTAAATGAAACAATGTTTCGATCAACGAAATTTCCCGGCGCCGCGCTGGCCGCTGCTTTTGCCCTGTCCGCACTGGCGGGCGGGATCCGTCCCGCGCATGCCGCCGACCTGCGCATCGGCTACAAGGCCGAGGTCAGCGCTGCCGATCCGCATGTGCTGGACGCCGCCGGCCGCAACCTGTGGGGCCACGTGTACGAGACCCTGGTAGGCCTCGACAACGCCTTGCGCCCGGTGTCGCTGCTGGCCACCAGCTGGCGCCAGCTGGACGACCACAACTGGGAATTCCAGCTGCGCCCGGGGGTGAAGTTCAGCAATGGCGCGCCGTTCACCGCGAAGGATGCGCGCTATTCGATCGAGCGCGCGCGCAAGCTGTCCGGCGCGCGCACCTTCCGCACCTACCTGAAGTCGGTCGAGGCGGTCGAGGCCACGGGCCCGCTGACGCTGCGCGTACGCACCCGCACGCCCAACCCGGTGTTGCCGCAGAACATCGGCATGGTGGCGATGCTGCCGCACGGCCTGGGGCAGGGCGTGCGCGAGGCGGACTTCGCCCATGGCCAGGCGAGCATCGGCACCGGCCCGTACCGGTTGGTGGCGTGGGAACACGGCCAGCAGCTGACGCTGGCGCGCAATCCCGGCTACTGGGGCGGCGCGCAGCCGTGGGACCGGGTGGTGTTCCAGTTCATCCCCAAGGAGCCGGCGCGCGCGTCGGCGTTGCTGTCGGGGCTGGTGGACGTGATCGATGCCTCGTCGGCCAGCATTGCCGAAGCCTTCGCGCGCACCAACGGCCGCATCCGCACGGTGGCGGCAACCTCGTACATGCTGAACTACCTGCAGCTCGACCAGGGGCGGGCAGTCTCGCCCTATGTGCAGGATGCCGCCGGCCGGCCGCTGCCCGCCAACCCGTTGCGCGACGTGCGCGTGCGCCAGGCCATCAGCGTCGCGATCGACCGCGACCTGATCGCGGCGCGCGTGACCAAAGGGGATTCGGTGCCCGCCGGGCAGATGGTGCCGGCAGGCTTCTTCGGCTTTGCCCCGGCCGTGGCCGCGCCGCGTGCCGATACCGCGGAGGTGCGCCGGCTGCTCATCGCGGCCGGCTATCCCGACGGCTTCCGCCTGACGCTGCATTGCCCGAGCGACCGCTACCTGAACGACGCCAAGACCTGCGAGGCGGTGGGCCAGATGCTGACCCGCGCGGGCATCCGCACCGAGGTGCGCACGTTGCCGTACTCGGTCTACATCACCCGCGCCACCTCCGGCGGCGAGGGTGGCAAGCCGGAATTCAGCGCCTTCCTGCTCGGCATCGGCGCGGTCAGCGGCGATTCGCTGGAACCGCTGGTGGCGGTGGCGCATGCGCAGGACAAGGCCGCCGGCCTGGGTGCGAACAACCGCAGCGGTTATGCCAATCGCGAACTGGACGCGCTGGTGGAAAACTCCATGCGCACCATGGCGCCGGCGCCGCGCGAGCAGTTGCAGCGCCGGGCCGCTGAACTGCTGGCTGCCGACGCCGGCATCGTGCCGCTGCACCACCTGCGCGCCGCCTGGGCGTATCGCGCCGGGCTGGAAGTGCAGCCGCGCGCCGACGGCTTTACCTACGCCGGCAACATCCGCCCCGCTGCGCCTGCAGCGACGCCTGCGGCGCAACCCTGACCGATCCACCGCTTCCTGTCCTGATCGCTATGCTCGAAACCCTCCTGAAGCGGCTGCTGCAAAGCCTCGTCGTGCTGTGGCTGATGTCGGTGCTGACCTTCTGCGCCGTCAACCTGATCGGCGACCCGGTGCACTTGCTGGTCAGCCCCACCGCCACCGAGCAGGAAACCGCCGACGCGCGGCACGCGCTCGGGCTGGACCTGCCGGTGCCGCAGCAATACCTGCGCTTCATGCAGGGCGCGCTACGCGGCGACCTCGGCGAATCCTTCATCTACAACCGTCCCGCGATCGAGCTGATCGTCAGCCGCGTGCCGGCCACGCTGGAACTGGCCGTGACCGCGCTGCTGCTGTCGCTGGGCATCGGCATCCCGATCGGCGTGTTCGCCGGGCTCAAACCGGACAGCCGGCTGGCGCGCGCGCTGATGGCAGGCTCGCTGGGCGGCGTGATCATGCCGACGTTCTGGGTCGGGATGATCGGCATCCTGGTGTTCTCGGTGAACCTTGGCTGGCTGCCCTCGGGCGGGCGCGGTCCGGTCACCAGCGTGCTCGGCATGCCGCTGTCGGTGACCAGCTGGGAGGGGATCCGCTTCCTGCTGCTGCCGGCGCTGACGCTGTCGCTGTTCAAGATCTCGCTGGTGGCGCGGCTAGCCGAAGCCGGCACGCGCGAAGTGGCGGGGCAGGAGTACATCAAGTTTGCCCGCGCCAAGGGCGTGGGCAGCGCGCGGCTGGTGCTGCGCCACGTGGTGCCCAATGTGCTGATCCCGATCGTCACCGTGGTCGGGCTGGAATTCGGCCACCTGATCGCCTTCTCGGTGGTGACCGAGTCGGTGTTCTCGTGGCCGGGCATGGGCAAGCTGATCATCGATTCGGTGCTGGCGCTGGACCGCCCGGTGGTGGTGGCTTACCTGCTGGTCACGCTGGTGCTGTTCGTGGTGCTGAACCTGGTGGTCGACCTGCTCTACGTGGTGCTCGATCCGCGACTGCGCCACAAGGCGGCCTGAGCCCGGCTGCATCCACGCCCAACAGAAGCCATAGAAAACGAACGAGAACCTATCGATGTCCCTGCCTGCATCCCAACCTGACGCCGCCATGCCGGCGCTCGCGGCAAGCGCCGCGCCTGCCGCGCCGCTGCCAACCGCGCGGCCCTCGCTGCTGCGGCGCTTCGTCGCCAACCGCGTCGCGGCGGCGGCACTGGCGCTGCTTGCAGTACTGCTGCTGATCGCCGCGCTGGCCCATGTCATCAGCCCGCAGAACCCGTACGACCTGGCCACGGTATCCGTCATCGACTCCGAGCTGCTGCCCGGCAGCGCCGGCTACGAAGGCAACGTGCACTACTGGCTCGGCACCGACGGCGCCGGCCGCGACCTGGTCAGCGCGATCTTCTATGGCATCCGCATCAGCGTGGGCGTCGGCGTGATCAGCGCGGTGGTGGCGCTGATGGTCGGCAGTGCCGTTGGTCTTGCGGCGGCTTACTTCGGCGGCGTGGTCGATGCCGCGATCATGCGCATCGTCGACCTGCAGCTGAGCCTGCCGGCGGTGCTGGTGGCGCTGATCCTGCTGGCCGTGCTGGGGCAGGGCGTGGACAAGACGCTGCTGGCGCTGGTGATCGTGCAGTGGGCCTACTTTGCGCGCACGGTGCGCGGCGCGGCGCAGGTGGAGCGGCGCAAGGAGTATGTCGAGGCGGCGCTGGGCCAGGGGCTGCCGGCGCTGCGCGTGATGTTCCGGCACATCCTTCCCAACTGCATGGCGCCGCTGGTGGTGACCGGCACGCTGCAGATCGCGCACGCGATCACGCTGGAGGCGACCATGAGTTTCCTCGGCATCGGCCTGCCGCGCACGCAACCGTCGCTCGGCATGCTGATCGCCAACGGCTTCGAGTACATGCTGTCGAACAAGTACTGGATCAGCATCTTCCCGGGCGTGGCCCTGGTGCTGCTGATCGGCTCGATCAACCTGGTGGGCGACCGCCTGCGCCGCGTGCTGAACCCGCGGCTGAACGGCTGAGGCCACGGAGACACACATGGCACTACTGGAAGTCTCCGGGCTGAGCACCAGCTTTGCATTGGGCAGCGGCCGCAAGGCATTGAAGGCCGTCGACGATGTCTCGTTCACGCTGGAGCCGGGCGAGATCCTCGGCATCGTCGGCGAGTCCGGTTCGGGCAAGTCGGTGACGGCGTTCTCGCTGATGAACCTGCTGGACCCGCCCGGGCGCGTCAGTGGCGGTTCGGTCCGCTTCAAGGGGCAGGAGTTGCTGTCGTGCTCGCCGCGCCAGTGGCAGGCCCTGCGCGGCGATCGCATCGCGATGGTGTTCCAGGATCCGATGATGTCGCTGAACCCGGTGATGCGCGTGGGCGACCAGCTGGTCGAGACCGTGCGGGTGCACCACCGCCGCACCCGCGCGCAGGCGCATGCGCAGGCAGTCGATGCGCTGGCGCGCGTGGGCATCCCGGCGCCGCAGGAGCGCATGCGTGCCTATCCGCACGAGCTCTCCGGCGGCATGCGGCAGCGCGTGGCGATCGCCAGTGCGCTGATCAACCGGCCCGACCTGATCATTGCCGACGAGCCCACCACGGCGCTGGACGTCACCATCCAGGCGCAGATCCTGTACGAGATGAAGCAGCTGGTGCGCGAGACCGGCGCCGCCGCGATCTGGATCAGCCATGACCTGGCCGTGGTCAAGGACCTTGTCGATCGTGTCTGCGTGATGTACGCCGGCAGGGTGGTGGAGCAGGGGCCGGTGGCCGAGCTGATCGCGCGGCCGCTGCACCCGTACACGCGCGGGCTGCTCGACTCTTTGCCGACGCCTGAAATGCGCGGCGCCACGCTGCGCGCGATTCCCGGGGCCGCCCCGGCATTGGCGGCGCTGCCGCCGGGATGCGCCTTCGCGCCGCGCTGCCCGCGCGTGCGCGAGGCCTGCAGCCAGCCGCCCGCGGCAACCCCGGTGCGCGGCCGCACGCTTCGCTGTTTCTATCCATTGGAGTCGGCATGACCGTGCTGCTTGAAACCCGTCAGCTGCAGAAACGCTTTTCAATGAGGCCCGGCCTGCTGGGCCGCATGGCCGGCAAACCGGTGCAGGCGGTGCATGCCGTCAACGAGGTCTCGTTGCAGGTGCGCAAGGGCGAGGTGCTGGGCGTGGTCGGCGAGTCCGGGTGCGGCAAGTCCACGCTGGGCCGCATGCTCGCCGGGCTGCTGCCGCAGAGCGGCGGCGAAATCGCGTGGGAAGGGCGGCCCGCGGATGTCGCATCGGCCGGCTATCACCGCGCGGTGCAGATGGTGTTCCAGAATCCCTATGCCTCGCTCAATCCCAGGCTGCGCATCGGCCGGGCCATTACCGAGGGCGCGGTCTACCACCGCATGGTCAGCCGCGCCCGGGCTGCCGAGCTGGCTGGCGAGCTGCTGCAGCAGGTCGGCCTCGACCCCAGCTACGCCGAGCGCTATCCGCACGAGTTCTCCGGCGGCCAGCGCCAGCGCGTGGCGATTGCCCGCGCGCTGGCACTGCGCCCGCGACTGCTGATCTGCGATGAAGCCGTGTCCGCGCTCGATGTCTCGGTGCAGGCGCAGATCATCAACCTGTTCATGCAGCTGCGGCGCGAGCATGGGCTGACCTACGTCTTTATCAGCCACAACCTGGCGGTGGTGGAGCACATGTCCGACCGGGTCGCGATCATGTACCTGGGCCGTGTGGTCGAGAGCGGCGATGCCCGCTCGGTGTTCGCCGCGCCCAACCATCCCTATACCCGCGCGCTGCTGGCCGATGCGCCGCGGCTGGGCGGCGGCACCGCCAGCCACCAGCCGATCCGCGGCGAGTTGCCCAGCCCGCTGGCGCCGCCGACCGGTTGCGCCTTCCATCCGCGCTGCCCGCATGCCAGCGCACGCTGCGCCGCCGAAGTGCCGCTGCTGCGCGATATCGGCGGTCGCCTGTCCGCCTGCCACCTGAATGACTAGCTAGCCGCCGCGCGCGGCACGCCAGCCTCCCGGATTTCTCACAGCCGCCCCGCCATGGCGGGGCGGCGGGGGAGCGTTCGCGCCGCGCGCAGGATCAAAGACGACGGCAGACGGGAGATCCAACGGGGGAAGTCATGCATCGCCAACCAAGGAAAGGGAGAAGAGCCATGAACCAAGCCAGACCATATCGGCGGCAAGTCCGCCATGTCTGCATTGGCAGCGCGCTGGCGCTGCTGTCGGCTGCGGCCGACGCATCGGTGACGCTGTACGGCCGCATCGATACCGACATCGAATACCAGAAGGGACCGGACGGCCCGGCCACGCAGATGGTCGACAACGCCTCGCGCTGGGGCATGCGCGGCAGCGAAGAGCTTGGCGGCGGCATGAGCGCCGCGTTCGGCCTGGAGCAGGGCTTTTCCGCCGACAGCGGCATGGCCACCAACCCGCAGTTCCGCAATGCCTTTGTCGGGCTGCAGGGCGGCTTTGGCGCGTTTGCGCTGGGACGGCTGGATTCGGCGACCATCGTCGGCTCGCCGATCTATTCGCAGGTGACGCAGAACGTAGACTTTGCGATCCACGATGCCGGCGCCACCGCGATCGGCACCAGGGTGCTGAATGCGCGCAACCGCGTGTCCAATGCCCTGGGCTACATGACCCCACCTTTGGCGGTTTTTCCGTGCGGGCGCGCGTGAACCTGGCAGGCCCCGATCCGGCCACGCCCAACGCCAGCTCGCCGGTGAAGGCGGAAGACGATTTCCGCCAGTATGACATTGGCCTGAACTATGCGGCCGGCAACTTTGCCGCGGGCCTGGGCTATTCGCGCGATGCCAAGACCGGCGGGCTGGTCGCCAACGACTTCCGCGACAAGGTGCAGGCGGTGGCGTCTTATGACTTCACCGTGGTCAACGTGTATGGGCTCTACGGGCGCGACCGCTACGTCGGCACCGCCACCACGCGCACCGACGTGCCGTACTGGCTGGTCGGCTTCACCGTGCCGTACGGCGCGCACAGCGTGACCGTCAACTACATGGAGCGCGCGGTGCAGCGCGACCCCCAGGGCCGGCTGATAAAGGTGCAGGCCGCCTATGGCTACCGCCTGAGCAAGCGCACCATGCCTTATGTCTTCTTCGACCGCGAGGACCCGAACTCGCACAGGGCCGGTGATACCGTGACCACGGCCGGCATCGGCATCCAGCACAAATTTTGAGTATGACGCTTCCTTATACGCTGATCGAACCGGCTGGCGCGGCGTTGCCGCTGGTGGTCGATTCCCCGCACAGCGGGCAGGCCCGAGCCGGCGGCTTGCCGTCCTCGCTGCCGCTGGCCGCTCCGCCCGAAGCCCTGCTGACGGGCTGGGATGCCTATGTCGACGAGTTGTTCGCGCATGCGCCGGCGGTGGGCGGCACGCTGCTGTGCGCGGATTTTCCGCGCTGGCTGGTGGACGTGAACCGCGCCCGCGACGATATCGACCCGGCGCTGGTCGACGGTGCCATGCCGTTCGCGCTGCGGCCCAGCGACAAGGCCTGCCGCGGCATGGGCGTGCTGCGCCGGCTGGCGCTGCCGGGCGTACCGGTCTACGGCGCACCGCTGACGCCTGCCATGGCCGAGCAACTGCTGAAGGCCTACTACGATCCCTACCATGCCGCGCTTGCCCGCGCGATGGCGGGGCACCATGCGCGCTTCGGCGCGGTGTGGCATCTCGACTGCCATTCGATGAAGTCGCGCGGCAATGCCATGAACGTGGACCACGGCTCCGAGCGGCCGGACTTCGTCCTCAGCAACCGCGACGGCACGACTTGCCCTGAGGGGTTTGTCGAACTGGTGGGTCAATGCCTGCGCGGCTTTGGCTACCAGGTCGGCATCAACTGGCCGTACAAGGGCGCGGAACTGGTGACGGCGTACTCGGACCCGGCGCGCGGGCGCTACAGCCTGCAGATCGAAATCAACCGCGCGCTGTACCTGGACGAGGCGCGCTTCGTGCCGCATGACGGGTTTGCCCGGCTGCGCGGCCATCTCGACCAGCTGCTCGAGCGCGTTGCGGACCATATCCGCGCGGAGCTGGCGCGCGGCGCGTAAGTGAGCGCATGAGCGTGCTCAGAGTACCTTGCCCGGGTTCATCAGCCCCAGCGGGTCGAGCGCGCCCTTGATCGCGCGCATCAGCGCCAGCTCGACCTCGCTCTTGTAGTGCTGCAGTTCTTCGCGCTTGAGCTGGCCCACGCCATGCTCGGCGGAGATCGAGCCGCAGTGCGAGCGCACGCTGTCGTGCACGATGCGGTTGACCTGGTCCTGGTTGGCCAGGAAGGCGTCATGGTCGACGCCTTCCGGCGGCGATACGTTGTAGTGCAGGTTGCCATCGCCAAGGTGGCCGAAGGTCACCATGCGCGCGCCGGGGAAGGCGTTCTGCAGCAGCGCGTCGGTGGTCTCGATGAAGTCCGCCACGCGCGAGACCGGCACGGCGATATCGTGCTTGATGTTCTTGCCGTCCTCGACCTGCGCCAGCGGGATATGCTCGCGCAGGTTCCAGAAATCGCGCGACTGCTGCACCGACTCGGCCACCACGGCGTCAAGCACCACGCCGGCGTCGAAGGCGGCGTTCATCAGCGTTTCGAAGATGCCGCGCGCGTGGGCTTCGCCCTCGCTGTCGGACAGCTCCATCAGCACCAGCTGCGGGTGGATGTCGGCGAACGGGTAGCGCAGCTGGGGGTAGTGCTGCGTCACCAGCGCCATGCAGCGCGCCGACATCAGCTCGAAGCCGGTCAGCATTGCACCCGCATGCGACTGCGCGATCGCCAGCAGCGCCAGCGCGGCGCGCGGGCTCTGCACCGCGGCCAGCGCGGTGACCGAGGCGCGCGGCAGCGGGAACAGCTTCATCACGGCGGCGGTGATGATGCCGAGCGTGCCTTCGGCGCCGATATACAGGTCGCGCAGGTCATAGCCGGTGTTGTCCTTGCGCAGGCCGCGCAGGCCATGCCAGGTGTCGCCCGTCGGCGTCACCACCTCCAGCCCCAGGCACAGCTCGCGCGTATTGCCATAGCGCAGCACTGCGGTGCCGCCGGCATTGGTTGACAGGTTGCCGCCAATGGTGCAGCTGCCCTCGGCCGCCAGGCTCAGCGGAAACAGCCGGCCGTGCTCGCGCGCCACGTCCTGCAGGTGCTGCAGCACCACGCCGGCTTCGACGGTGATGGTGTTGTTGAGCGGATCGACCTGGCGGATGCGGTTGAGCCGTTGCAGCGACAGCACCACCGCATCGCGCCCGGCCGCCGGCGTGGCGCCGCCGCACAGGCCGGTATTGCCGCCCTGCGGCACCACCGCGACCTTGTGCGCATGGCAGGCATGGACCGCGGCCGCGACTTCCTCGGTGGTGCCGGGGCGCAGCACGGCCAGCGCCTCGCCGCTGTAGCGCTTGCGCCAGTCGGTCAGGTAGGGGGCCTTGTCGGCGGCCTGGGTCAGCACGTGCTGCGGGCCCAGCGCGGCGCGACACAGGGCGAGTAAGGAATCTTGGGACGAGGTCATGGGCGGGAAATCGATTCGTGGGGAGCGCCGGCTCAGCGCTTTTGCGGCGCTGCCTTGGCGGCCGCTCGGGCGCGGCGCTTGTACGGCCGCAGGTACAGGATGGTGCTGGTGAAGAACACCAGCGTCAGTGCCACCTCCACCCAGGCCAGCGTCGCGGAGAAGCCGCGGTCGCTGGTGGCGCGCACGATGCCCTCGGTGAAGAACAGCAGGATCAGCATCGACGACCACTGCATGGTGTAGCGGTTGCGCGTCAGCACGCCGCGCAGCGGCAGTAGCAGCGGCAAGAACTTGATGATCAGCCACGAGCCGCCCGGACGCAGCGGCGCCAGGAACCATTCCCAGGCGATGCACAGCACCATCAGCGCCACCAGGCTGCCCGCGCTGATCCGATGCAGCCAGGGGCTGTGCAGCGCGCTGTCGCTGTCGGCGGGCGCGTTCATGCCTGCGCTCCGGACAGGCGCAGCGCGGCTTGCGCCAGGCGTCGGCCCATGGCCATCGCCAGCGCCGATTCGTCCTCGGTGATGGGGCCGCGATTGTCGACATAGGCATGGTGGCTCGGGCCGTACGGCGTGCCGCCCGAGGCGGTCGTCATCAGGCCCTTCTCGGAATAGGGCAGGCCCATGATCAGCATGCCGTGGTGCAGCAGCGGCAGCATCATCGACAGCAGGGTGGTCTCCTGGCCGCCGTGCAGGCTGCCGGTGGCGGTGAACACGCAGGCGGGCTTGCCGGTCAGCGCGCCCGACAGCCACTGGGCCACGGTGCCGTCCAGGAAGTATTTGACCGGCGCGGCCATGTTGCCAAAGCGCGTGGGGCTGCCCAGCGCGAGGCCCGCGCACTCTTCCAGGTCGCGCAGCTCGGCATAGGGTGGGCCGTCGGCGGGGATGTCGGGGGCGGTGGCCTCGCACACGGTCGAGACCGGCGGCACCGTGCGCAGGCGCGCCTGGGCGCCGGGGACGCTGTCGATGCCGTTGGCGATCAGTTCGGCGAGTTTGCGGGTGCTGCCGTGGCGGCTGTAATACAGGACGAGGATGTCGGTCATGGAGCGGGATGGCCGGCGCTGCCGGAAGGAGGCGGCGGGTGCCGCAGGCAATGCGCGTATTATAGATGTGCCCCCGCGCGCGCTCCCCCGCGAAGCGCCGCTTCCGCATCCCGGCAGATGCCCGTCCGCCCGCCGGCGCTGCCAACGTTCAAATCGATCCATCCATCCACGAGGAGATTGCTGCCGCATGCTTGGTACCCGCGTTGCCCGTCTGCGCAGGGAATGGAACCTGCAGAAGGTCCGCGCACTGGCGCGCTATGTCGTGCGCCGCGCCGGCGAAGACCGGCTGCCGCAGGTGTCCGCGAGCCTGACCTTTACCACCGTGCTGGCCGTGGTGCCGGTGCTGACGGTGGCGTTCGCGCTGCTGGCCGCGTTCCCGGTATTCCGCGACTTCCGCAATGCCATCGAGGCGTTCCTGTTCCAGAACCTGATTCCCGGCAACGTCAGCGAATCGATCTCGCGCTACATCGGCCAGTTCGCCAAGAGCGCACGCGGGTTGACGGCGCTGGGCCTGGGCGGGCTGATGGTGACGTCGGTGCTCACCATGCTGACGGTGGAGGACGCGCTCAACGCGATCTGGCGCGTCAAGCAGCGCCGCCCGCTGGCGCAGCGGGTGCTGGTGTTCTGGGCGGTGCTGACCTTCGGGCCGGTACTGATCGGCGCGAGCCTGTCGATCAGTTCCTACCTGATCTCGATCTCGGCTGGCTACGTCGGCACCATGCCGGTGGGGATCGGCCTGCTGGTCAGCGCGACGCCGGTGGTGCTGTCGGCGCTGGCCTTTGCCTTCCTGTACACCGCGGTGCCCAATGCCTATGTGGAGTGGCGCGATGCCATCGTCGCCGGCGTAGTGGCGGCGATCGCGTTCGAGTTCGCCAAGCGCGGCTTCGGCTATTTCGTCACGCATATCCCGGCCTATACGGCGGTCTACGGCACCTTCGCGGCGCTGCCGATCTTCCTGCTGTGGATCTACCTGAGCTGGCTGGTGACGCTGCTGGGCGCCACCATCGCTGCCAACATGCCGGTGATCCGGCAGGGCTACTGGCGCCGCCGCACCTTTGCCGGCAGCGAGTTCTTCGATGCACTGGGCGTGCTGCTGCTGCTCTACCGCGCCCGCGACGAGGTGCCGCGCAGCGTGGGCGAACTGGACCTGGGGCGCAAGCTGCGCGTTGAAGCGGATTACCTGGCGGGGCTGCTCGGCAAGCTCAAGGCCATGCACCTGGTCGGGCGTCTGCAGCAGGAGGGCGGGCAGGCGCACTGGGCCTTGCTGTGCGATCCGTCGCAGGTGACGCTGCGCATGCTGCACGACCGGCTGGTGCTGAACCTGCCGCGGTTGCCGCGCACCGCGCTGGCGCAGCAGCTGCGTGGCGCCGAGTCGCTGCGGTCGCTGCTGGACAATCCGCAGCTGGACCAGACGCTGGAGGCGGTTTTCCGCCAGCAGCCGGCCGACTTGCCGCCTGCGGCGGAAGATGGGGCGCCGCAACGGCGCACGCTGGAGGTGGTGCCGCCGGGCTGGCACGGGCAAGTGTGAGCCCTGGGCGGCGGCCGCGTCAGAAAGGAATCTTGCCACGCCAGATTTCGGCGTACATGACCCAGTCGCCCATCAGGCTGTAGAGCGGATGGCGGAAGGTTGCGGGCCGGTTTTTCTCGAAGCCGAAATGACCGGCCCAGGCGAAGGCGTAGCCGGCGACCACGGCGCCCAGCAGCCACCACGCATTGCCGGTCACTACCAGCGCCACGAGGCACAGCAGCGCCACGGTCGAGCCGACAAAATGCAGGCGCCGGCAGGTACGGTCCTGGTGCTCGCTCAGGTAGTAGGGGTAGAAGGCCGCGAAGTTCTCGAACTCGCGCCTGTGGGCGTGGGCCATGGCTGTCTCCGGCAGGTCTTATGTTGTGCAGTGTAGACCTTCCACGCCCCCATGCCCCTGAAGGGAGGATGGCCGCCGGCATGGCCGGCCATCCGGCGCAGCTGTCAGCCCGCCGCGACCACCTTGCGCGCAAAGGCCGCCAGCGCGTCCAGCACTTCGTCCGGGCGCTCGCCCATCAGCGCATGGCCGCACGGCACCGATACCAGGCTGGCCTTCGCCATCTTGCCGGCCAGCGCCTGGGCCGCCTTGGGCGAGGTCATCATGTCCTTGCTGCCGGTGATGAGCAGCGCCGGGCAGGCTACCGCGGCGGCGGCTTCCTCGCCGTGCGCATAGGCATTGCACGCGGAGAAGTCGTTGTGGAACACATGCGCCTGCGGGTTGTTGCGCGATACGCGCTCCATCAGCCGCTGGCTGCCGCCGTGCATCCAGGCGCCGGGACCCGGCGATGAGGGCTTGTTGGCCAGGCTCGAATGCGACCACGCGTTGACCATGGCGATGGCCTCGCTCTCACGGTTCAGCGAGGCATCGAGCAGCGCATCGGAAACCTTCATCGGATAGGCCGTGGCGAGCAAGGCGATGCCGCGCACCGCCTGCGGATGCCGCGCCGCGCATTCGAGCGCGATCAGCGAACCCATGCTGTGGCCGAACACGAAGGCCGGCGCCTTGACGCCGGCGGCGGCCACCAGCGCCATCACCCAGTCGGCCATGGCCTCGACGGTGGCCAGGGGCGTGCCCTGGCTGCGGTTGTGGCCGGGCAGGTCCACCGCCAGCACCGAGAAGCCGTGGTTGGCGAACCAGCGCGTCTGCAGCGCCCACACGCTGTGGTCGTTCTGCGCGCCGTGGACAAACACCGCGCAGGGCAGGGCGGGATCGAAGGGTTTGCCGCCGGTATAGGCGTAGGCCGGCTGGCCTGCAACGTTCAGTTCCATCAGGCCTGCCCTCCCTTGCTCATGGTCTTCTCGGCGGCCTTCAGGCCGCGCTTGAGGTCGTCGATCAGGTCGTCCGGGTCTTCCAGGCCGATCGACAGGCGGATCGTGCCCTCGGCGATGCCGGCCGACTGCAGCGCCGCCGCGTCCATGCGGAAGTGCGTGGTCGACGCCGGGTGGATCACCAGCGAGCGCGCATCGCCCACGTTGGCCAGGTGCGAGAACAGCGACAGGCTTTCGATAAAGCGCTGGCCCGCCAGGCGGTTGCCCTTCAGGTTGAAGCTGAACACCGCGCCGCAGCCGCGCGGCAGCAGGCGCTTGGCCAGTTCGTAGTCGGGGTGCGATTCCAGCTCGGGGTAGGACACCGACTCCACCATCGGGTTCGAGGCCAGGAACTGCACCACCTTACGGGTGTTGTCGACATGGCGGCTCATGCGCAGCGGCAGCGTCTCCACGCCCTGCAGCAGCTGCCACGCGGCCATCGGGTTCATGCAGGCGCCGAAGTCGCGCAGGCCTTCGCGGCGCGCGCGCAGCAGGAAGGGCGCCACCGTGCTTTCCTCGGTGAACACCATGTTGTGGAAGCCTTCATAGGGCTCGGACAGCTCGGGGAAGCGGCCCGATTTTTCGAAGTCGAAGGTGCCGCCCTCGACCAGCACGCCGCCGATGGTGGTGCCATGGCCGCCCAGGAACTTGGTCGCCGAGTGGTAGAGCAGGCCCGCGCCGAGATCGAACGGGCGCAACAGGTAGGGCGTGGTGAAGGTCGAATCGACCAGCAGCGGGATGCCGTGGTCCTGGCCGAGCTGCGCCAGCGTGGTGATGTCGAGCACGTCCAAGCCCGGGTTGCCCAGCGTCTCGCCGAACAGCAGCTTGGTATTGGGGCGGATCGCGGCGCGCCAGGCGTCGATGTCGCGCGCCTTGACGAAGGTGGTCTCGATGCCGAAGCGGCGCAGCGTGTAGTGCAGCAGGTTGTGCGAGCCGCCGTACAGCGCCGACGACGCCACCACGTGCGAGCCGGCCCCCATCAGCGTGGCCACGGCCAGGTGCAGCGCGGCCTGGCCGGAGGCGGTGGCGATCGCGCCGGCGCCGTTCTCCAGCGCCGCGATGCGCTCTTCGAGCACGGCCACGGTCGGGTTGGAGATGCGCGAATAGACGTGGCCCGCCCGCTCCATGTTGAACAGCGACGCCGCGTGCTCGCTGTCGCGGAACACGAACGAGGTGGTCAGGTGGATGGGGGTGGCGCGCGCCCCGGTGGCGGGGTCTGGCGCGGCGCCGGCGTGCAGCGCCAGCGTATCGAAGCGGGTTCCGGACATGGTCGGTCGGGTGTAGTTATCTCCGGCCAGCATCGTAGCATCGTGCGCACGCCCACGCTGGCAGATCACCCGCAAACCGGCCTCCTGCTTTACTTTGCCGGCTGGTTTGGGCTAGGATCGGACGCACGGGCATCTCTGCCCGCACATCCCGGACAGATAACGAAGTGACCGGCATCGCCCCCGCGATGTGGCCGGCGCAAATCAGCACAGCTCAGTACAAGGCAGCGGAGACCAACATGAAAGTCAGCGACATCCTGCAGATCAAGGGCAATACGCTCTACACCGTGACGCCTGACACCTCCTTGCTGCTCGCAGTCAACACCATGGCCGAGCGCGACATCGGCTCCCTGGTGGTGATGGAATACGGCGACCTGGTCGGCATGCTGACCTTCCGCGAAATCATCGAGACTCTGGCCCGCAACGGCGGCACCCTTGGCACCAGCAGCATCCGCAAGGTGATGGACGATGCGCCGCTGACCTGCACCATGGAAACCGATGTGAACGAAGTCCGCCGGATGATGCTTGAGCGTCACACCCGCTACCTGCCGGTGCTCGACAACCGCACGCTGATGGGCGTGATTTCCTTCTATGACGTCGCCAAGGCGGTGGTCGAGGACCAGAGCTTCGAGAACAAGATGCTCAAGGCCTATATCCGCGACTGGCCTGAAGAGCGGGCCTGAACGCCCGGCTGCGCCCGCCCTGCCGGCGGCGGGGCAGCCTGTCCCGTAGTCCCCTTCGGAAAATTGTTGCGACTGGCGCCGCGCGGCCGCGTGGCGGTGGCATGATGGCGGCCGGTTTCCGGCTCCGGCAAACTTGCCGGCGTATCCATTTCCGCGGCGGCCCCAGCAGGCCGACCGGTCATCCATGAGCCAACACAGCCAGTTCCGACTGCTCGGCGCGCGCCGCTTCGCCCCGTTCTTCTGGACCCAGTTCCTGGGGGCGATGAACGACAACGTCTTCAAGGTCGCCTTCACGTCGCTGGTGACCTATCACACGGCGCTGTTCGAGGGCGTGGACGCGCGCAGTGCCGCCTTCCTGATCTCGGCCATCTTTATCGCGCCGTTCCTGTTGTTCTCCGCCACCAGCGGGCAGGTCGCCGACAAGATCGAGAAGTCGCGCCTGATCCGGCTGGTCAAGTCGCTGGAAATCGCCATCATGGTGCTGGGGCTGGCCGGCTTTGCCTGGCATAGCGCGCCGCTGCTCTACGCCGGCACGTTCCTGATGGGGCTGCATTCGACGCTGTTCGGGCCGGTCAAGTTTGCCTACCTGCCGCAGCACCTGGATGAAAGCGAGCTGGTCGGCGGCAATGGGCTGGTCGAGATGGGCACCTTCGTCGCGATCCTGATCGGCACGCTGGTCGGCGGCGAGCTGGCGGGGTTGCAGCAGGGCGGCACGGTGGTGGGGCCGCTGTATGTCGGCGCCGTGTGCGTGGCGATCGCCGTGGCCGGGCGCGTGGTGTCGGGCCGGATCCCGGTGTCGCCGGCGCCCCAGCCTGAACTGCGCATCAACTGGAACCCGTTTTCCGAGACCTGGCGCAACCTGGTGCTGGCGCACGGCAATCGCACGGTATTCCAGAGCCTGCTCGGGATTTCGTGGCTGTGGTTCCTCGGCGCGACCTTCCTGACCTCCTTCTTCAGCTATGCCAAGGATGTGCTGGGCGGCGACCAGAACGTGGTCACGCTGCTGCTGGCGGTGTTCTCGCTGGGCATCGGCACCGGTTCGCTGCTGTGCGAGCGGCTGTCCGGGCGCCATGTCGAGGTCGGGCTGGTGCCGTTCGGCTCGATCGGCATGACGGTGTTTGCCGTCGACCTGTACTTTGCCAGCCAGGGGCAGCCGCCGGCCGCGCTGACCGGCATCGGCGGCTTCCTGGCCGAGGCGCGCCACTGGCGCGTGCTGGCCGACCTGTTCCTGCTGGCGATGTTCGGCGGCTTCTACAGCGTGCCGCTGTACGCGCTGATCCAGAGCCGCAGCGCGCCCACGCACCGCGCGCGCATCATTGCCGCCAATAACATCCTGAACAGCTTCTTCATGATCGCGGCCTCGCTGCTGGGCGTGGCGATGGCGAACGCCGGCTACAGCATCCCGCAGCTGTACCTGGTGGTAGGGCTGCTCAACGCGGTGGTGGCGGTCTACATCTATTCGCTGGTGCCGGAATTCCTGCTGCGCTTTATCGCCTGGATCCTGGTGCATACGCTGTACCGGCTGCGCCGCGTGAACGCCGAGCGCATTCCCGCCGATGGGCCCGCAGTGCTGGTCTGCAACCATGTCAGCTTCGCCGATGCGGTGGTGCTGATGGCATGCAGCCCGCGTCCCGTGCGCTTCGTGATGGACTACCGCATCTTCAGCGTGCCGCTGCTGTCGTGGTTCTTCCGCCAGGCCCGCGCGATCCCGATCGCGCCCGCGCACGAACACCCGGACATGCTCAGGCGCGCGTATGACAGCGTGGCGCAGGCGCTGGAGGAGGGCGACCTGGTCTGCATCTTCCCGGAGGGCAAGATCACCGCCAACGGCGAGATCAATCCGTTCCGCCAGGGCGTGCAGCAGATCATCCGCCGCACGCCGGTGCCGGTGGTGCCGATGGCGCTGCGCGGGCTGTGGGGCAGCTTTTTCTCGCGCAAGGATGCGCCGGCGATGTCGCGGCCGTTCCGCCGCGGCATCCTGAACCGGCTGGAACTGGTGGTGGGCGAGCCGGTGCCGCCGGAAGCGGCCACGCCCGAGGGGCTGCAGCAGATGGTGCAGGCCCTGCGCGGCGACTGGCGCTGAACGCAGGTTCTCCCACGCGGACCCGGACCCACGATGATCACGCTCTATACCTTCGGCCCGGCCTTCGGGCTGCCTGACGCCAGCCCGTTTGTCACCAAGGCCGAAATGCTGCTCAAGCTTGCCGGCCTGCCATACCACGCCCGCCCCGGCAGCCTGCGGCGCGCGCCCAAGGGCAAGCTGCCGTATCTCGATGACATGGGCCGGATCGTGGCGGATTCGACCTTGATCCGCTGGCATATCGAGAAGACTTACCACATCGATTTCGACGCCGGCCTGAGCCCCGCCGAGCGCGGCATCGCCTGGGCCGCCGAGAAGCTGATGGAAGACCACCTGTACTGGGCGGTGGCACGGGTGCGCTGGCTCGACCAGGCCAATTTCGAGCGCGGCCCGGCGCAGTTCTTCCGCGGCGTGCCGGCACCGGTGCGCGGGCTGGCCGAGCGGCTGGTGCGCTACAAGGTCAGGAAGACGCTGTGGGGGCAGGGGCTGGGCCGGCACAGCGAGGAAGAACTGGTGGCGCTCGCCAGCAAGGGCGTGACCTCGATCGCCGATATCCTGGGCGACAAGCGCTACCTGATGGGCGACAAGCCATGCGGCGCCGACGCCACGCTGTTCGCCTTTGCCGGCAGCCTGCTGTGCCCCACGTTCGACACGCCGATCCGCACCGCGGCGGAAGGGCATGCCAACCTGGTCGCCTACATGGACCGGATGCGGGCGGAGTTCTACCCGGACTTTGCACCGGAAACCGCGGCGGCCTGAGCCCGCCGGGCCGCCAGCGGGCGGGCAATGGCCTTACAATGGAGGCCGTCCCCAATTCCTGTGCGGTTTCCATCATGTCCGGCAACACCCTTGGCCTGCTCTTCACTGTTACCACCTTCGGCGAATCGCACGGCCCCGCCATCGGCGCGGTGGTGGATGGCTGCCCGCCGGGCATGGCGCTGAGCGAGGCCGATATCCAGGGCGACCTGGACCGCCGCAAGCCCGGCACCTCGCGCCACGTCACCCAGCGCAAGGAACCCGACCAGGTCGAGATCCTGTCCGGCGTGTTCGAGGGCAAGACCACCGGCACGCCGATCTGCCTGCTGATCCGCAACACCGACCAGCGCAGCAAGGACTATGGCAATATCGTCGAAACCTTCCGCCCGGGCCACGCCGACTACACCTACTGGCAGAAGTATGGCATCCGCGACTATCGCGGCGGCGGCCGGTCGTCGGCGCGCCTGACCGCGCCGGTGGTGGCTGCGGCGGCGGTGGCCAAGAAGTGGCTGCGCGAGCAGTACGGCACCGAGATCCGGGGCTATATGTCGCAACTGGGCGAGATCGCGGTGCCGTTCGCCGACTGGTCGCATGTGCCCGAGAACCCGTTCTTCGCGCCCAACGCCGACATCATTCCCGAGCTCGAAACTTATATGGACGCGCTGCGCCGCGACGGCGATTCGGTCGGCGCGCGCATCGAGGTGGTGGCCAGCAACGTGCCGGTCGGGCTGGGCGAGCCGTTGTTCGACCGCCTCGACGCCGACATCGCGCACGCGATGATGGGTATCAACGCAGTCAAGGGCGTGGAGATCGGCGCCGGTTTCGACAGCGTGTCGCAGCGCGGCAGCGTGCATGGCGACGAGCTGACCGCCGAGGGCTTCCGCACCAACAATGCCGGCGGCGTGCTCGGCGGCATTTCCACCGGCCAGGACGTCACCGTGTCGCTGGCGATCAAGCCGACGTCCTCGATCCGCACGCCGCGCGAGTCGATCGACAAGGCCGGCAACGCCGCCACGGTCGAGACCTTCGGGCGCCACGACCCGTGCGTCGGCATCCGCGCCACGCCGATCGCCGAGGCCATGCTGGCGCTGGTGCTGATGGACCACGCCCTGCGCCACCGCGCGCAGTGCGGCGACGTCAGGACCGACACGCCGCATATTCCGGCGCAGGCCGGCCAGACGCGCTGATCGCGCTGAGTTGGCCACCCTCCGTGGGGCTGGCGGCGCGACGGGCGCCGCTCGCCCGGACTATGCCCGCTTCGGGCTCTTCTACCTCGGCTACTACGGCTACGTCGGCGTCATCTCGCCGTATGTGAGCCTGTATTTCGCCGATCGCGGCTTCAACCCGGTGCAGATCGGCGTGCTGATGGCCAGCTTCCAGGTCAGCCGCATCGTCGGGCCCTACCTGTGGGGCTGGCTGTCCGACGTGATGCACACGCGCGTGCGCATCCTGCGCGTGAGCGCGTTCACCTCGCTGCTGGCGTTCCTGATGCTGCCCGGCGTGGGCAGCTACGGCGGCATGATGGCGATGATGCTGACGCTGAGCCTGCTCACCAGCGCGATGTCGCCGCTGGGCGATGCCCTCACCATCTCCACGCTGCGCCGCCATGGCGCCTTCGATCATAGCTACGGCCGCATCCGCATGTTCGGCTCGGTCGGCTTTATCGGCGCGGTGCTGGCCGGCGGGGCGCTGTTCGAGGCGGTTGGCATGCGTGCGTTCCCGTGGGTGGCCAGCGGCCTGCTGGCGATCCTGGCGGGCGTGGTGCTGACCATGCGCGATGCCGCCGACGAAGGGCCGCGCATGCCCGCGCCGCGCGCGCTGCCGCTGCTGCGCCGGCCTGACGTGGCGTGGTTCCTGGCGTCGGCCTTCCTGATGATGTTCGCGCATGCCGCGCTATACGTGTTCTATTCGCTGTGGCTGGAGAAGCTTGGCTACAGCAAGTTCGCCATCGGCGTGATGTGGACCATCGGCGTGGTCGCGGAGATCGTCTTCTTCTACTACCAGGGCCTGTTGTTCGCGCGCTTCGCGCTGCGCACCATCCTGGCTGGCACCTTTGTGCTGGCGGCGGTCCGCTTCGGCCTGACCGGCTACTTCGCGCAGTTTGCCTGGCTGATGGCGCTGGTGCAGGTGTTGCACGCGGCCACCTTCGCCGCGCACCACAGCGCCAGCCTGAAGCGGCTGCAGGCATGGTTCGCCGGCCCGTTGCAGGGGCGCGGGCAGGCGCTGTACACGGGCATTTCCTACGGCGTGGGCGGCACGCTCGGCGGGCTGGTGATGGGCTGGACCTGGAATGCGCTGGCGCCCGAACACACCTTCGGGCTGGCCGCCGTGGCCGCGGCGGCCGGCGCCTTCTGCGCGGCGATGAGCTTCCGCGCGGAAGGTGCGGCAGGCGGCGATGCGACTCAGGCCAGCGCGGCGCAGACGCGCTCGGCGATCGCCAGCGACGAGGTCAGCCCCGGCGACTCGATGCCGAACAGGTGAACCAGCCCCGGCACGCCGTGCACGGCGGGGCCGTCGATGCGGAAGTCGGCCGCCAGCTCGTGCGGGCCGCTGATCTTGGGGCGGATGCCGGCATAGCCCGGCTGCAGCGCGCCGTCGGCCAGTCCCGGCCAGTAGCGGCGCACCTCGTCATAGAAACTGTCGGCATCGGCCGGGTCCACGCTGTACTCGATATCGTCGATCCAGCGCACGTTGGGGCCGAAGCGCGCCTGGCCGCCGAGATCCAGCGTCAGGTGCACGCCCAGGCCGGCGGCCTCGGGCACCGGATAGATCAGCCGTGAGAACGGCGCGCGTCCGGCCAGCGTGAAATAGCAGCCCTTGGCGTAGTACTGCGGCGGGATATGGGCTTCGGGCATGCCGTCGAGGCGGCGCGCCAGTTCCGGCGCGGTCAGGCCGGCCGAGTTCACCACCGTCCGCGCCAGCAGCGTGGTGGCGCCCCCATCTTCGCTGCCCACTTCCAGCCGAATCCCGTCCGCCGTGATCGCGCCGGCCAGCACCGGCGACTGCACCGCCAGCACCGCACCGGCGTTCTCGGCATCGCCCAGCAGCGCGGTCATCAGGCCGTGACTGTCGACGATGCCGGTGGAGGGCGACAGCAGCGCGGCATGGCATTGCAGCTGCGGCTCCAGCGCCTGCGCTTCGTCGCGCGAGAGCAGCCGCAGGTCGTCGACGCCGTTGGCCGCCGCCTTGGCGCGGATGCCGTCGAGCGTCGCCACCTGCGCCGCGCTGGTGGCGACGATCAGCTTGCCGCAGCGCTGGTGCGCCACGTGGTGCGTGGCGCAGTAGTCGTACAGCATGGCCTTGCCGCGCACGCACAGCTCTGCCTTCAGCGAACCGGCGGGATAGTAGATGCCGGCGTGGATGACTTCGCTGTTGCGCGCGCTGGTGATGGTGCCGAAGGCGTTTTCCGCTTCCAGGATGATCACCTCGCGGCCCTGCAGCGCGAGGGCGCGCGCGGCTGCCAGTCCTACGACACCGGCGCCGATGACGACGCAGTCCACCTTTTCCATGCTCGTTTCCTTGTTGCTATGGTTTGTTGCAGTACTGGTTGCCGTGTGGCGGGATTCAGCCCGCCAGGCCCAGCCGCGCGGCCGCCGCGGACAGGTGCCGTTGCGCGGCCTCGCGCGCCGCCGGGGCATTGCCGGCGGCGATGGCGTCGGCCAGCGCCGCGTGCTCGGTGTCGGCGGCGCGCGGGGCGCCGGTGGCGGCGCCGAGCCGCGCGGTGTTCTCCCACGCGCGCTGGCGTGCCGCCAGCATCTGCTGGCTGACGAAATCGGTCAGGCCGGTAAAGCAGGGGTTGTGCGCGGCCTCGGCGATGGCGTGGTGGAAGGCCATGTCGGCGGCGGCCGCGCTGGCCATGTCGCCATGGCCGTCGGCCTGCGCCTGCATGGCTGCGAGCGCGGCGCGGATCGCGCCGACATCGGCCGTGGTGCGGCGCTCGGCCGCCATCTCGGCGCAGGCGGTCTCGACCACGCGGCGCAGCTCGAACAGCTGCGCCAGCGTGGGTCCGCCATCCGGTGCGCTCGCCACGCGCCAGGCCTGGCCGCCCGGGGTTTCCGAAACAAAGGCGCCAGAGCCCTTGCGCGTGACCAGCACGCCGTCGGCCTTGAGCTGGGCGATGGCTTCGCGCACGATCGGCCGGCTTACGCCGAAGGTGTCGGCCAGAGTGGCTTCGGCGGGCAGGCGTCCGCCCGCGGCGTAGCGGCCGGCGAGGATGTCGTCGTGCAAGGACTGGGCGATACGGCTGGCCAGCGAGGGCGGGCGGTGCAGGGTCATGGGCAGATATGTCAGGCTGTCAGACAGCTTTTGTGCGATTGTGGTACCGAAGTTGTCGCGAGTCAAGCTTTCCGCAATGGGCGGTGCTACACATGGCGGGCTAGACCCACCGGTATTTGCTTAACTTCTGCGGCCCGCGGCCGATAGTATCCGGATACAGGTGGCGGATGCTGCCCGGCACCTCCGCCGTGGGTTTGCCATGCTCCGCGCGCGGCGACAAACGCGGGGCCCTTTGCAAACAGCCATGATCCAGCTCACTCCCAACGATCTTCCGGTCGGACACCCGCTGCCCTGGTCGCTGCTCGACGGCGACGGCAACCTGGTGCTCGGCAGCGGCAGCGTCATTCCCGATGCGCGCGACCTCGCCCTGGTGTTCCGGCACGGCGTGCTCTGCCGCGCGGGTAATGGCAGCGAAAGCGACGACAGCGGCGATACTGATGCCGACACCGGCATGCGCACCGCGCCAGGGCCGGTTGGCCTGCAGGTCGGCACGCTGCTCCACATCAAGCATGAAGGCGAGTCCGCACGCGCCGCCGCCAGCCGCCTGATCGGCTTTATCGAGCAGGGGCTGTTCGTGACCTGGCCGCAACTGGGCGGGCGCGACCTGGCGCTGCAGGCGGGCGACACCGTGCTGCTGCGCGGCTTCTCCGGACAGGCGATCCACAGCTTTACCTCGACCATCACCGCGGTCTGCCGCAGCCCGTTCCGCTACCTGGTGCTGTCGGCGCCGACCAACCTGCACGCGACCCCGGTCCGCAAGGCGGCGCGCGTGCCGACGCGGCTGGCGGCATACCTGACCGAGCCTCCGGAAGACGACGACGGCGTTCATGGCGTGGCCGTCGCGGTGCGGGCGGGCACGGCGCGGCTGGCGCTGCTGTCCGACCTCAGCACCGGCGGTGCGCTGGTGCAGACCACCGCGCCGTCGCCCGCGCCGGGCAGCCGCGTGCGGCTGCGCTTCCAGCTCCGGGCCGCGTCGTTCGACAGCGAAGTCATCGTCGACGGCTGGGTCAGGGTGGCACCAGGCGCGGCCGGACAGGACGACGGCGATTTCCCTGCCTTCGGCGTGGCTTTCGACCTGCTGGCGGAGCGCGAGATGACGCTGCTGCAGTGCTACATCTACGAGCAGCTGCTATCCACGACGCGCCTGCCACTGTAGCCTGCGCGCAGCCCGCCAATAAAAAAACGGCACCGGGAAACCGGTGCCGTTCCATGCGCCGGGCGCTTGCGCGCCGGGGGCCTTACATGCCGACGTAGTTCGGACCGCCGCCGCCTTCCGGCGTGACCCACACGATATTCTGCGTGGGGTCCTTGATGTCGCAGGTCTTGCAGTGCACGCAGTTCTGCGCGTTGATCTGCAGCCGTTCCTTGCCCGAGGTCTCGTCCTGCACGAACTCGTACACACCCGCCGGGCAGTAGCGCGACTCGGGGCCGGCGAATTTGTCCCAGTTGATGCTGACCGGCACGCTGGCGTCCTTCAGCGTCAGGTGCGCCGGCTGGTTTTCCTCGTGGTTGGTGTTGCTGATGAACACCGAGCTGAGGCGGTCGAAGGTCAGCTTGCCGTCCGGCTTCGGGTAGGCGATCTTCTCGCACTCGGCCGCCGGCTTTAGGTACACATGGTCCGGCTTGACGCGGTGGATGGTCCAGGGCGGGTTGCGGATGCCCAGCTTGGGCAGCAGCCATTGCTCGATGCCGGTCATCAGCGTGGCGGTGGTGCGGCCCTTCTTGAACCACTGCTTGAAGTTCTTGGCCTGCAGCAGTTCCTTGTACAGCCAGCTCTGCTCGAACGCGGCGGGGTAGGCGGTCAGCTCGTCGTGCTGGCGGCCGCCCTGCAGCGCGTCATAGGCGGCCTCGGCGGCCAGCATGCCGGTCTTGATCGCGGCATGGCTGCCCTTGATGCGCGAGGCGTTCAGGTAACCGGCATCGCAGCCGACCAGCGCGCCGCCCGGGAACACGGTCTTGGGCAGCGACAGCAGGCCGCCGGCGGTGATGGCGCGCGCGCCGTACGACAGGCGCTTGCCGCCTTCGAAGTACTGGCGGATTTCCGGGTGCGTCTTGAAGCGCTGGAATTCCTCGAACGGCGACAGCCACGGGTTGGTGTAGTCCAGGCCGACCACAAAGCCGACCGCGACCTTGTTGTCTTCCATGTGGTACAGGAACGAGCCGCCGTAGGTGGCCGGGTCCAGCGGCCAGCCGGCCGTGTGCACCACCAGGCCGGGCTTGTGCTTGGCCGGGTCGATCTCCCACAGCTCCTTCAGGCCGATGCCGTAGCTCTGCGGATCCTTGCCGGCGTCCAGGCCGAACTTGGCGATCAGCTGCTTGCCCAGGTGGCCGCGCGAGCCTTCGGCGAAGATGGTGTACTTGGCATGCAGCTCCATGCCGAGCTGGAAGTTGTCGGTGGGCTCGCCTTCCTTGTTGATGCCCATGTTGCCGGTAGCCACGCCCTTGACCGAGCCGTCTTCGTTGTACAGCACCTCGGCGGCCGGGAAGCCCGGGAAGATCTCGACGCCCAGCGCCTCGGCCTGCTGGCCCAGCCAGCGCACGAAGTTCGACAGGCTGATGATGTAGTTGCCGTGGTTGTGGAAGCACTCCGGCAGCAGCGCCGGCGGCGTGCCCTTGGAGCCCGACTCGTTCAGGAACAGGAACTTGTCTTCACTGACCGGCTGGTTCAGCGGCGCGCCCAGCTCCTGCCAGTTCGGGATCAGCTCGTTGAGGGCGCGCGGATCCATGATGGCGCCCGACAGGATATGCGCGCCGGGCTCGGAACCCTTTTCCAGCACGCATACGTTGACGTCGCTGCCTTTCTCCTGCGCGAGTTGCTTCAGGCGGATGGCCGTGGCCAGGCCGGCGGGGCCGCCGCCGACCACGACCACGTCGTATTCCATGGCTTCACGCGGGCCGAACTGCTCCAGGAGCTGTTGCTGATCCATTGTCTCTAACCCTCTATTTCTTTGCTGCTAGCTATGCAATTGTGGGAAGTGCGGTGATCGTTCTGCTCGAACTTGAGCCGGCGGGGCACCGGAAGGGATTTTGACGGCTGTTTGCGGCCGATAGCCGGCCGGATCGCTCGTTTTCCCTCTTTCCCTTTGCAGGCCAAGTTCTTAGAATCTCCGGCATTGTCCGGGACTCGCCACCCACAGGCAAGGATTTTTTTGGAACGGTCGTTCTTTTTTATGGTATGCCGCCTTCCGCACCCGAAGAGGCTGGAGGGGCGCCCGCACAAGAGGTCATCATGGGTTTGTCGATCAATCTGGAAGGCAAGGTAGCGCTGGTGACCGGCGCATCGAGCGGGCTCGGCTCGCGTTTTGCCACGGTGCTGGCCGCCGCCGGGGCCAAGGTCGTGCTGGCCTCGCGCCGCACCGAGCGCCTCAAGGAATTGCGTGCGGCGATCGAGGCCGAGGGGGGCAGCGCGCACGTGGTGCGACTCGACGTCACCGATCCGGACAGCATCCGCGCCGCCGTGGCGCATGCGGAAACCGAAGCCGGCTCGATCGACATCCTGGTCAACAATTCGGGCGTGTCGACCACGCAGAAGCTGACCGACGTCACGCCCGACGATTTTGATTTCGTCTTCGACACCAATACGCGCGGCGCCTTCTTCGTCGCGCAGGAAGTCGCCAAGCGCATGATCGCGCGGGCCAAGGGCGCCGAAAAGAACGGCACCCCGCTGCCGCAGGCGCGCATCGTCAATGTCGCATCGGTGGCGGGCCTGAAGGTGCTGTCGCAGATCGGCATCTATTGCATGAGCAAGGCGTCGGTGGTGCACATGACCAAGGCCATGGCGCTGGAATGGGCGCGCCACGGCATCAATACCAACGCGATCTGTCCCGGCTATATCGATACCGAGATCAACCACCATCACTGGGACTCGGACGCCGGCCAGAAACTGATCCAGATGCTGCCGCGCAAGCGCCTGGGCAAGCCCGACGACCTCGACGGCCTGCTGTTGCTGCTGGCTTCCGACCAGTCGCAATTCATCAATGGCGCCGTGATCACCGCCGACGACGGCATGGTCTGAATCCGGCCGCCGGCGCCGCGCCGCCCGCTTGCCCCCGCGCGCCACAAGCGTGCGGCGGAGCACCACCATTGGCCACCCCAGGGCTTTATCCGGTCCCCTTGGGGCGGGCTTTCGAGCGCGGCTTCCAGTTTCCAATCAAAGAAAGTTGATGCGCGGTGTGCCAGTCTTGGCATAATCCGCCATGTCTTTAGACTAAGTCTTTACATACAAGCAAAAAATGCCGCCGTGGCCGCCTGGCCCAAGCGGCCCTGGACCGGAGGCCGGGGAGATGGAGCAACAAGAAGAGGCACGGCGCAATGCCGTGCCGCAACACGTCGTCGATTCCGCGGTGATCCCGCGGGCGGCAGACGAAGCGCAGGACGCTGAATTCCGGGTTTCACCCCGCCTCGAGGACTGGATTGGCGTGATCGTGATGCTGCTGCTGGTCGGCATCACCTTCGCCAACGTGGTCGTCCGTTATTTCACCGACGAGTCGTTTGCCTGGACCGAGGAATTCTCGGTCTTCCTGATGATCGTGCTGGCGCTCGTTGCCGGCAGCGCCGCGGTGGCGCGCGATCGCAATATCCGCATCGAGTTCTTCTTTGAGCGCGGCAGCGCGGCGCGCCAGCGCCGGCTGGAAATCCTGTCGGCACTGGCGGTGGCTGTAATGTTCGTCGCGCTGGCGGTGCTGGGCGCGCGCATTACGTGGGATGAGTACACCTTCGGCGAAACCTCGCCCGGCATCGGCGTGCCGAGCTGGTGGTACTCGATCTGGCTGCCGGTGCTGTCGGCCGGCATCGCACTGCGCGCGCTGGGCCTGGCGTTGCGCAACGTGCGTGCTCTCAAGGCGCTGCATGAACAGAACCGGGTGGCGAAGGAGCGTTTGCAATGACGCTGGTTGCCATCATCCTGTTCGTGGTCTTTATCGGCCTGATGCTGCTGGGCGTGCCCATCGGCGTGTCGCTGGGGCTGGGTGGCCTGGTCGCGATCGGCCTGTCCAACCTGGACACCCAGATGTTCGGCCTGCTGGCCGTGCCGCAGAACTTCTACGCGGGGCTGGCCAAGTATCCGCTGCTGGCGATTCCGATGTTCGTGCTGGTGGGGTCGATCTTCGACCGTTCCGGCGTGGCGCAGCGGCTGGTGACCTTCGCCATTGCCGTGGTCGGGCGTGGACCGGGCATGCTGCCGCTGGTGGCGATCCTGGTGGCGATGTTCCTCGGCGGCATTTCCGGTTCGGGCCCGGCCAACGCGGCCGCGGTCGGCGGCGTGATGATCGCGGCGATGTCGCGCGCGGGCTATCCCGGCTCGTACAGCGCCGCGGTGGTCGGCGCGGCGGCCGCGACCGACATCCTGATCCCGCCGTCGGTGGCCTTCATCATCTACAGCGTGCTGGTGCCGGGCGCTTCAGTGCCGGCGCTGTTCGCCGCGGGCATGATCCCGGGCGTGCTGGCCGGCGTGGCGCTGATCGTGCCGGCGGTGTGGCTGGCGCGCAAGCACAACATGGGCGCCGCCGAAGCCGCGTTGCCGCGCCCCCCGTTCTGGAAGAGCCTGCGCGAAGCGGCGTGGGGCCTGGTGGCGCCGTTCCTGATCCTCGGCGGCATGCGCGCGGGCTGGTTCACGCCGACCGAAGCCGCGGTGGTGGCGGTGGTCTATGGCCTGTTCGTCGGCATGGTGGTGTACCGCAGCATCGGCATGCGCGACTTGTTCACGATCTTCCAGGAAGCGGCCGAGACCTCGGCGGTGATCCTGCTGGTGGTCGCGCTGGCCGGCATCTTCGCCTATGCGCTGTCGACGCTCGGCGTGATCGATCCGCTGGCGCAGGCGATCGCCAGCTCCGGGCTGGGCGAATACGGCGTGCTGGCGCTGATCGTGCTGCTGCTGATGACGGTTGGCATGTTCCTCGACGGCATCTCGATCTTCCTGATCTTCGTGCCGCTGCTGCTGCCGATCGCCAATGCCTTCCACTGGAACCCGGTGTGGTTCGGCGTGGTGCTGACGCTGAAGGTGGCGCTCGGACAGTTCACGCCGCCGCTGGCCGTGAACCTGATGGTGTCGTGCCGGATCGCCCGCGTGCGCATGGAAGAAACCGTGCCCTGGGTGATATGGATGCTGCTGGCGATGTTCATCGCCATGCTGATGGTGCTGGCCTATCCGCCGCTGGCGACCTGGCTGCCGGAGTACCTCGGCTATTGATCGCTGTTGACTTCATTTTGCATTCACAAACAAGAACTGACGATTCCCGAGAGGAGATGAAATGAAACGTCGTGCCCTGATGCTTGCAACGGCCGCCGCCATTGCCGCTTCCGCCTTCGCCCCCGCCGGCGCGATGGCCCAGACCTACAAGTCCGAGTACAAGATGTCGCTGGTGCTCGGCCCGGCCTTCCCGTGGGGCAAGGGCGGCGAGATCTGGGCCGACCTGGTCAGGCAGCGCACCAACGGCCGCATCAATATCAAGCTGTACCCCGGCACTTCGCTGGTGGCCGGCGACCAGACCCGCGAGTTCTCGGCGATCCGCCAGGGCGTGATCGACATGGCGGTCGGCTCGACCATCAACTGGTCGCCGCAGGTCAAGGAGCTGAACCTGTTCTCGCTGCCGTTCCTGATGCCCGACTACAAGGCGCTGGACGCGCTGACGCAGGGCGAAGTCGGCAAGTCGATCTTCTCCACGCTGGAGAAGGCCGGCGTGGTGCCGCTGGCCTGGGGCGAGAACGGCTTCCGCGAGGTGTCGAACTCCAAGCGCGAGCTGCGCAAGCCGGACGACCTCAAGGGCCTGAAGCTGCGCGTGGTGGGCTCGCCGCTGTACATCGAGACCTTCAACGCGCTGGGCGCGAACCCGACGCAGATGAGCTGGGCCGACGCGCAGCCGGCGATGGCCTCGGGCGCGGTCGATGGCCAGGAGAACCCGCAATCGGTGTTCGCCGCCGCCAAGCTGTACACGGTCGGCCAGAAGTTCGTGACCACCTGGGGCTACGTGGCTGACCCGCTGATCTTCGTGGTCAACAAGCAGATCTGGGAAAGCTGGACCCCGGCCGACCGCGAGATCGTCAAGCAGGCCGCCATCGACGCCGGCAAGCAGGAAATCGCGCTGGCCCGCAAGGGCCTGGCCGAGGCCGGTGCGCCCGCCTGGAAGGAAATGGAAGGCCATGGCGTCAAGGTCACGCACCTGACGCCGGCCGAGCATGACGCCTTCCGCAAGGCGACCGCCAAGGTCTACGACAAGTGGAAGAAGCAGATCGGCACCGACCTGGTGACCAAGGCCGAAGGCGCGATCGCCAAGCGCTAAGTCATGCAACAGGCCCGCCAGCGTTGGCGGGCCTGTTGCTTTGGAGGCTGAGATGAAGCACGTTTATACGGTGGTCATGCCGATCCGGTGGGGCGACATGGATGCGATGGGCCATGTCAACAACACCGTCTACTTCCAGTACCTGGAGCAGGCGCGCATCGAGTGGTTCGCGTCGCTGGGGCGCGGCGGCAAGGATGCGCAAGGGCAGGGGCCGGTCATCATCAATGCGCATATGACCTTCCTGAAGCAGCTGCGCTATCCGGGCAATATCGAATGCCGCGTTTATGCGGGGCAACTGGGGCGCACCAGTTTCGAAACGCGCATGGAGATCCGGCGTACCGATCTGCCTGACGTGGTGTGGGCGGAGGGCGGGGCGAAGGTCGTGTGGTGCGATTATGCGGTGGAGAAATCGGTGCCGGTGCCGCCGGAGATCCGGGCGATTATCGAAGGCTAACCCTCAGTGGTTCACCAGCCGCTGCACCAGGTCCACCGACGTACTCGCCCCATACTTCTTCATCAGCCGCGCCCGGTAGATATCCACGGTGCGCGGGCTGATCGCCAGCAGCTTGCCGATTTGCTTGCTGGTCTTGCCTTCCACCAGTTGTGCCGCGATGTCGCGTTCGCGCGCGGTCAGCTCGGCCGTCACCTGCCGCTTCTGCGACAGGTCTTCAAAGGTCCAGATCCCCGCGCCCAGCGGCTGCGCGCGGTCCAGCGCGCGTCCGGTGACGTGGCACCAGAACAGTTCGCCGCCGGCGCGCTTCATGATGCGCTCGTCCGAATACATCCCGCGCTTGTTCATGATCGGCGCGATGCGGGCGCCGGTGCGCTCGAACTCGTCGGCGGTAGGGTAGAGTACCTGGAACGACTGGCCCAGCAGCGCCTCGCGCGTGGTGCCGAAAATCCGGCAGACTTCCTCGTTGCAGTCCTCGATCACGCGCTCGCGTGACAGCACCAGGCCCACGGGGGCGAGCTGGAAAGCGGTCTGGTAGTCGATGGCGGGCATCTACTTATGTATTTTTACGTAATGGCGTAGCCGGCGGGGCTTGCGTATGCTGTCGGTCGGACGATAAACGGCGCCCGTCATCGACTGCGCCGATTGTACCGTTACAATTTCCCTGCGTCGCCCACCGCACAAGCGGGCGGCGGAAGCACAACAGCGGAACCCCGAGGAACTACCGAGGAAGGAGCGAACATGAACAAGGTCTACGCCAGCGCCGCAGAAGCGCTTGCAGGCGTCGTCCGCGACGGCCAGACGATCGCCGTTGGCGGTTTCGGCCTGTGCGGCATCCCCGAGGCGCTGATCGCCGCGCTGCGCGACAGCGGCGTCAAGCAGCTCACCTGCATCTCCAACAATGCCGGCGTCGACGGCTTCGGCCTGGGCCAGTTGCTGGCCACGCGCCAGATCAAGAAGATGATCTCGTCCTATGTGGGCGAGAACAAGGAGTTCGAGCGCCAGTACCTGGCGGGCGAACTCGAACTCGAATTCACCCCGCAGGGCACGCTCGCCGAGAAGCTGCGCGCCGGCGGCTCGGGTATCCCGGCCTTCTTCACCAAGACCGGTGTCGGCACCATCGTCGCCGAAGGCAAGGAAGTCCGCGAATTCGATGGCGAGACGTACGTGATGGAGCGTTCGCTGACGGCTGACGTGGCGCTGGTCAAGGCATACAAGGCCGACAAGGCCGGCAACCTGGTGTTCCGCCGCACCGCGCGCAACTTCAACCCGATGTGCGCGATGGCGGGCAAGGTCACCATCGCCGAGGTCGAGCATATCGTCGAGACCGGTGAGCTGGACCCGGACGAGATCCACCTGGCCGGCATCTTCGTGAAGCGCCTGGTGCTGAACACCAATCCCGAAAAACGCATCGAGCAGCGCACCGTGCGCGCGGCCAGCTAAGGAGACGCATCATGGCATGGACACGTGACGAAATGGCCGCGCGCGCCGCGGCTGAGCTGCAGGACGGTTTCTACGTCAACCTGGGCATCGGCCTGCCGACGCTTGTGGCCAACTGGGTGCCGGAGGGCATGGAAGTGTGGCTGCAGTCGGAAAATGGCCTGCTCGGCATCGGCCCGTTCCCGACCGAGGAAGAAGTCGACGCCGACATGATCAATGCCGGCAAGCAGACCGTGACGACGCTGCCGGGCTCGTCGATCTTCTCCTCGGCCGATTCCTTCGCGATGATCCGCGGCGGCCACATCGACCTGGCCATCCTGGGCGCGATGCAGGTCAGCGAGAAGGGC
This sequence comes from Cupriavidus oxalaticus, assembly GCF_004768545.1. Classification (NCBI taxonomy): domain Bacteria; kingdom Pseudomonadati; phylum Pseudomonadota; class Betaproteobacteria; order Burkholderiales; family Burkholderiaceae; genus Cupriavidus; species Cupriavidus oxalaticus. The sequence continues at coordinate 1,248,839 of NZ_CP038635.1, forward strand.
GACCTGGCCAACTGGATGATCCCGGGCAAGATGGTCAAGGGCATGGGCGGCGCGATGGACCTGGTCGCCGGCGTCGGCCGCGTGGTGGTGCTGATGGAACACACCGCCAAGAAGAAGGACGGCACCGAGGACATCAAGATCCTGAAGCAGTGCAACCTGCCGCTGACCGGCGTGGGCGTGGTCAATCGCATCATCACCGACCTGGGCGTGATGGACGTGACTGCGGAAGGCCTGAAGCTGGTCGAAACCGCACCGGGCGTCAGCCGCGAGGAAATCCAGGCGAAGACCGGGGCGCCGTTGCTGTAAGCAAGCCTTCGGCCATTGCCTGACGGGCCCTGTGGCGCACTGCGCCACAGGGCTTTTTTCATTTGGTGTTGCCGACCACGCCGATCGGCCGTGCGGGCTAGCTCTATCGGCGAATGGCCCGCCGCCGCACAAGTCACTATGCTGGCCGCTTCCCGGCAGGCGTGGTCCTGCCAACCAAAGTCCTGACGGAAGGTACGCGATGCCGGCTTCTCCCACCCGATCCCTGCCACTGGTGTATGCCTGCTCTGGCTGCTCCAGCGTGGCGCAACTGGCCAATGCGTGCGCGGTGCGGCTGGACCGCAGCGGCCGCGCCGAAATGTCGTGCATCAGCGGCGTGGGCGGCGGCGTGCCGGCGCTGACGCGCGTGGCGCAATCGGGCCGGCCGATCCTGGCGCTGGATGGCTGCCCGCTGGCTTGCGTGCAGGCTTGCCTGGCAAACGTGGGCGTGGTGCCGGACCAGCACCTGGTGCTGAACCGGCTGGGGGCGGTCAAGCGGCAGCACGGTGAATGCACCGAGGGCGAGACCGAGGCGGTGTGGCGGGAAGTCGAAGCGGCTTTGGAAAGCCTTGCGGGGGTTTAGGGAAGGCCGGACGCGCGGCGGCGCATCCGGCAGGGCGGCGGGGCGGACGCCTTAGGCCGCCGGCTTGTTGTAGCGGGTGAACACCGAGGCCGCGCCGTCGGCCTTGACCAGCAGCACGTCGAACGGATCCTTGCGCGGCCCCTGTTCCATGCCCGGCGAGCCGACCGGCATGCCCGGCACCGCCAGCCCGACTGCCTTGGGTTTGGCGGCCAGCAGCTTGCGGATATCGGCGGCCGGCACATGCCCCTCGATCGCGTAGCCGCCGATGTAGCCGGTATGGCAGGAGCCGAAGCGCTCCGGCATGCCGAAGCGCTTGCGGTAATCGCCGGTATCCTCGACATCATGCACCGTCACCGTGAAGCCATTGGTGCGCAGGTGCTTGACCCATTCCTCGCAGCAGCCGCACAGCGGGCTCTTGTAGACGTCGATGGCAAGAGGCCTGGCCTGCGCGAAGGCATCGGCCGCAGGCCCCAGCGCGCCCACCGCGATCGTGCCGAGCGCCAGCGCGCCCAGGGTGCCGAGAAAACGTCGTCGTTGCATCGTAGATCCTTACTGCGCCACCCAGCCGCCATCCATGTTCCAGATCGCGCCGCGAACCTGGCGTGCCGCGTCGGACGACAGGAACACTGCCAGCGCGCCCAGCTCGTCGGGCGTCACGAACTCGCCCGAGGGCTGCTTCTCCAGCACCAGCTCGCGCTTGGCCTGCTCGACCGGGATGCCTTCCTTCTGCGCGCGGGCTTCGACCTGCTTCTGCACCAGCGGGGTCAGCACCCAGCCCGGGCAGATCGCGTTGGCGGTCACGCCGGTCTGCGCGGTTTCCAGCGCGGTCACCTTGGTGAAGCCAACGATGCCGTGCTTGGCAGCCACGTAGGCCGATTTCTGTGCCGACGCGACCAGCCCGTGCGTCGACGCCACGTTGATGATGCGGCCCCAGTTCTTCTGGCGCATGCCGGGCAGCGCCAGGCGCGTGGTGTGGAAGGCCGAGGTCAGGTTGATGGCGATGATGGCGTCCCAGCGCTCGGTGGGAAAGTCCTCGATGGGGGCGACGTGCTGGATGCCGGCGTTGTTGACCAGGATGTCGGCGCCGCCGAAGTCGGCCTGCGCATAGCGCATCATGTCCTCGATCTCTGACGCCTTGCTCATGTCCGCGCCGTGGTAGCCGACCTGGATGCCCTGGCCGGCCTGCGCGATCTCGTTCTTTGCGGCGTCCGCGTCACCAAAGCCATTGACGATGATGTTGGCGCCCTGGGCCGCCAGTGCCTTTGCGATGCCGAGCCCGATGCCGCTGGTCGAGCCAGTCACCAGAGCAGTCTTGCCTTTGAGCATGTAAGCCTCCATCGAGAGAGATTCCACAGGAAGGAAAGGGCGGCCCGGGTGGCCCGGTCCGCCTGGTCTGGCACCGCCACGCACCGGCATGCATCGGCGCGCGGGCGCGTGCGGTGGCGCAGACAGTGTGCTGTGGCATTGTACCCGGTGCGGCGTACAATCCAGTTTTGCTCAACCACCGGCAGCGCCGCTTTTTCGCGGTCCCGGCCGGGTCCGTCAGGGAGTCCAGATGTCTGCCAGTCCGCGCCTCGGTTTTGTCCAGTGCATCAGTCCGGCGGGCCTGCACCGCATGGCCTACCACGAATGGGGGGATCCCGCGAATCCGCGCGTGCTGGTATGCGCGCACGGGCTGACGCGCACCGGCCGCGACTTCGATGCCGTCGCCAGCGCGCTGTGCGGCGACTATCGCGTGGTATGCCCCGACGTGGTCGGGCGCGGCCGCTCGGAATGGCTGGCCAATCCGGACAGCTACATCGTGCCGCAGTACGTGTCCGACATGGTCACGCTGATCGCCCGGCTCAATGTCGAGCAGGTGGACTGGTTCGGCACCTCGATGGGCGGGCTGATCGGCATGGGACTGGCGGGGCTGCCCAAGTCGCCGGTGCGCAAGCTGCTGCTGAACGACGTCGGCCCCAGGATCGCGCCGTCGGCGGTCGAGCGCATCGGTGCCTACCTGGGCCTGCCGGTACGCTTCAAGACCTTTGAGGAAGGGCTGGCATACCTGCAGACCATCAGCGCGTCGTTCGGCCGCCACACGCCGGAGCAGTGGCGCGAGCTGAACGCCGCCATCCTGAAGCCGGTGCAGGGCGGCGACGGCCTGGAATGGGGCTTGCATTACGACCCGCAACTGGCCGTGCCCTTCCGCAAGTCCACGCCGGAAGCGGTGGCGGCGGGCGAGGCCTCGCTGTGGCGCAGCTTCGAGGCCATCGAAGCCTCGGTGCTGGTGGTGCGCGGCGCGCAGTCCGACCTGCTGCTGCGCGAGACCGTCGCCGAGATGGTGGCACGCGGCAAGCATGTGAGCTCGGTGGAAGTCCCTGAAGTGGGGCATGCACCAACCTTTGTCGATCCGGCGCAGATCGCGATCGCCCGGCAGTTTTTTGTCGGGTGAGTTGGCGCGCATCGCGCGGCGGACCTGTATTTTTATCGATCAACGCATTGTCATGAGTAACCTTGAACTGAAGCGCGCCCACGTGGGCAAGCGTTTGTCCGAATATGCGGTCTACAACGGCGTGGTCTACCTGGCCGGGCAGGTGCCCGAGGTCGACCCTAAGGCCGATATCCGCGGCCAGACGCGCGAGGTGCTCGGCCATATCGACCGCCTGCTGGCCGAGGCCGGCAGCGACAAGACCCGCATCCTGTCGTGCCAGATCTTCCTCGCCAACGTCGACCTGATCGGCGAGATGAACGAGGTCTGGGACGCCTGGGTGCCGCAAGGCAACACGCCCCCGCGCGCCACGGTGGAAGCCCGCCTGGCCAATCCCGATTACCTGATCGAAGTGGTGGTGACCGCTGCGCTCAACTGATGCAGGCGTAGGGACATGGTGACGTCGACCGACGTGGCTGGCCGGATCGCAGGCATTCCGGATGCTGAACTGGTGGGCCGTGCGCTGGCGTACGTGCGCGAGCACGGCGCCGGCGTGGCGCTGCCTACGGGCGAGACGGTGCAGTCGCACGCTGAGGGGATGCTGCGCATCCTCGATGGCCTGCGCGTGGACGATGCCGCGCGCGCGGCCGCCTGCCTGTTCGGGCTGGCGGCATTCGTGCCCGACACCGAAGCCGAGATCGAGCCGCGCTTCGGCGAAGAAGTGGCGCGGCTGGTCAACGGTGTGCGGCAGCTGCTGCGCATCGGTGCCATCGCCGGCAATCGCCCCGATGTGGAAGCGGCCACGCCGTCGAAGAACGAGGCGCAGGCGCGCCACGAGCAGGTCGAGGCGCTGCGCAAAATGCTGCTCGCATTCGCGCAGGACATCCGCGTGGTGCTGGTGCGGCTGGCCTCGCGTCTGCAGACGCTGCGCTGGCTGGCCGAGACCAAGCACACGCCGACCGCCGGCGTGGCGCGCGAAACGCTCGACATCTACGCGCCGCTGGCCAACCGCCTCGGTATCTGGCAGATGAAGTGGGAGCTGGAAGACCTGGCGTTCCGCTTCGAGCAGCCCGACACCTACAAGCGCATCGCCAGGCTGCTGGACGAAAAGCGCATCGAGCGCGAAGGCTATATCGCCGGCGCCATCGCGCGGCTGCAGTCCGAGCTGACGGCCGCGGGCATCCGTGCCGAAGTGAGCGGCCGGCCCAAGCACATCTACAGCATCTGGAAGAAGATGCGCGGCAAGGAGCTGGATTTTGCCGACCTGTACGATGTGCGCGCCTTCCGCGTGATCGTCGACGATATCAAGGACTGCTATACGGTGCTGGGTATCGTCCACCATATCTGGCAGCCGATCCCGCGCGAGTTCGACGACTACATCTCGCGGCCCAAGGCCAACGGCTACAAGTCGCTGCACACGGTGGTGATCGGCGATGACGGCCGCGCCTTCGAGGTGCAGATCCGCACGCACGAGATGCACCACTTCGCCGAATACGGCGTCGCGGCCCACTGGCGCTACAAGGAAGCGGGCAGCAAGGGCTACGGTGGGCAGTTCTCCGCCAGCGAACGCTACGACGAGAAGATCGCCTGGCTGCGCCAGCTGCTGGCATGGAAGGACGATGCCGACCACAGCGTGGCGCATGACGAGTGGGAGCAGATCAAGCACGCGGCGATCGACGACCACATCTATGTGCTGACGCCGCAGGCGCGCGTGGTGGCGCTGCCGCAGGGCGCCACGCCGCTGGACTTTGCCTATTACCTGCACAGCGACCTCGGCCACCGCTGCCGCGGCGCGCGCGTGGACGGCACCATGGTGCCGCTGAATACCACGCTGAAGAACGGCCAGACCGTCGAGATCATCGCGGTCAAGCAGGGCGGGCCGTCGCGCGACTGGCTCAATGCGGAGCTTGGCTACCTGGCCAGCAGCCGTGCGCGCGCCAAGGTGCGGGCGTGGTTCAACGCGCTCGATTCGCAGGAGACCATCGCGCAGGGCCGCGCGCTGATCGACAAGACCCTGCAGCGCGAGGGCAAGACCGCGGTCAAGCTGGAAGATCTGGCCGCGCGGCTGAACTTCAAGACGCCCGACGACCTGTTCGCCGCGGTGGCCAAGGACGAGTTCAGCCTGCGCCATGTCGAGCATGCGCTGCGCCACCCGGAAGGCGAAATCCAGGCACCGCTCAGCGAGGAAGACGCCGTCACCAAGAAGAGCCGCGCCACCAGCGTGGCGCGCGGCGCCAAGAGCGGCGTGCTGGTGGTGGGCGTGGATTCGCTGATGACGCAGATGTCGCGCTGCTGCAAGCCGGCGCCGCCGGACGATATCGTCGGCTTTGTCACGCGCGGACGCGGGGTGTCGATCCATCGGCGCAACTGCCATACCTTCCAGCAGCTGTCGGCGCGCGCGCCGGAGCGGGTCATCCAGACCGAGTGGGGCAAGAAGAGCCATGCCGCGGTCTATCCGGTCGACATCCATGTCGAAGCCATCGACCGGCAAGGGCTGCTGCGCGATATCTCGGAAGTGCTGTCGCGCGAGAAGATCAACGTCACCGGCGTAAAGACGTTGTCGAGCAAGGGCGTGGCACGCATGCAGTTCACCGCGGAGGTATCGGAGGCCACGCAGTTGCAGCGCGCGCTGTCGCTGATCGAAGAGGTGCAGGGGGTATTGCAGGCAAAAAGAAAGTGATGCTATACTTGCGTCTTCGCTAGGCTCGTAGCTCAGCTGGTTAGAGCACCACCTTGACATGGTGGGGGTCGTTGGTTCGAGTCCAATCGAGCCTACCAACGAATTGCAGTAACAACGAAGTGCGGCAAGTCCGATTCAACCTGAAATGGAACGGAAAGGCATCATGTTCATGACACCGCGAACTACTACCGCTGGCAAGCGACAGTAGTCGAGGTGCGCCTTCCGACCCGGTTGAAACGGGTTTGATAAAGAGAAACGCGGCCTTGGCCGCGTTTTTTTTCGCCTGTCGCCTGCCAGCAGCCTGATAAGCTGCCGCTCTCGCGCGCTTCGGCGGAGCGATGTGTGCGGCAAAAAGCAATCGAACAATCGCCGGGTCGCGCAGCCGCGGACCGGTGCCCGCAAGATGCAGTTTGATCCGCCCGGCCCATGCGCAGCGCGCCGCCGGCGGAATCCTGGAGAGTCCAAATGATCGCAATCACGCTGCCGGATGGGTCCCGCCGCGAGTTTCCGGGCCCGGTGACGGTTGCCGAAGTGGCGCAGAGCATCGGCTCCGGCCTGGCCAAGGCCGCGCTGGCCGGCAAGGTGGACGGCAAGCTGGTCGACACGAGCTACAAGATCGAAGACGACGCCCAGCTGGCCATCGTCACGGACAAGGACGCCGACGGCGTCGACGTCATCCGCCACTCCACGGCGCACTTGCTGGCCTATGCCGTCAAGGAACTGTATCCGGAAGCGCAGGTTACGATCGGGCCGGTGATCGAGAACGGCTTCTACTACGACTTCGCCTACAAGCGTCCCTTCACGCCGGAAGACCTCGCGGCCATCGAGAAGAAGATGACGGAACTCTCCCGCAAGGACGAGAAGGTCACGCGCGAGGTGTGGAACCGCGATGAGGCAGTGGCGCTGTTCGAGTCGATGGGCGAGAAGTACAAGGCAGAGATCATCGCCTCGATCCCGGCGGACCAGGAAATCGGCCTGTACCGCGAAGGCAATTTCGTCGACCTGTGCCGCGGCCCGCACGTGCCGTCGACGGGCAAGCTCAAGGTCTTCAAGCTGATGAAGGTGGCCGGCGCCTACTGGCGCGGCGACTCCAGCAACGAGATGCTGCAGCGTGTCTACGGTACGGCCTGGGCCAGGAAGGAAGACCAGGAAGCCTACCTGCACATGCTGGAAGAGGCCGAGAAGCGCGACCACCGCAAGCTGGGCAAGACGCTCGACCTGTTCCACCTGCAGGAAGAGGCGCCCGGCATGGTGTTCTGGCACCCGAAGGGCTGGCAGGTGTGGCAGGCCGTCGAGCAATACATGCGCGGCCGCCTGGGCGACGCCGGCTATGACGAAGTGCGCACGCCGCAGGTGATGGACCGTTCGCTCTGGGAAAAGTCCGGCCACTGGCAGAACTACAAAGAGAACATGTTTGTCACGGAGTCGGAAAAACACGACTACGCGATCAAGCCGATGAACTGCCCGGGCCACGTGCAGATCTTCAATCACGGCCTGCGTTCGTACCGCGACCTGCCGCTGCGCCTGGCCGAGTTCGGCGCCTGCCATCGCAACGAGCCTTCGGGCGCGCTGCATGGCCTGATGCGCGTGCGCGGCTTTGTGCAGGACGATGCCCACATCTTCTGCACGGAAGAGCAGATCGTCGCGGAAGCGAAGGCCTTCAATGAACTGGCGTTCTCGGTCTACGACGACTTCGGCTTCAAGAACGTTTCGGTGAAGCTGTCGCTGCGCCCCGACCAGCGCGCCGGCTCGGACGAGGTCTGGGACCACGCCGAGGAAGGCCTGCGCCTGGCGCTGCGCGCCTGCGGCGTGGAATGGGAGGAGCTGCCGGGCGAGGGCGCATTCTATGGCCCGAAGGTCGAGTACCACATCAAGGACGCAATCGGCCGCTCGTGGCAATGCGGCACGTTGCAGCTCGACCTGGTGCTGCCGGAGCGCCTGGGTGCCGAGTACGTCTCCGAGGACAACTCGCGCAAGCGCCCGGTCATGCTGCATCGTGCGATCCTGGGCTCCTTCGAGCGCTTCCTGGGCATCCTGCTGGAAAACCATGCCGGCGCGCTGCCCGCCTGGCTGGCCCCGGACCAGGTCGTGGTCATGAATATTGCGGATTCGCAGGCAGAATACGCCGAAAACGTCGTGCAATTGCTGCAAAAACAAGGGTTTAGGGCCAAGGCCGATTTGCGCAACGAGAAAATTACGTATAAAATCCGCGAGCATTCCCTTCAGAAGGTTCCCTACCTGCTAGTGGTGGGCGACAAGGAGCGGGATGCCAATCAAGTGGCCGTGCGTGCCCGTGGCAACGTGGATCTGGGTGTGATGCCCGTCTCCGCGTTTGTTGAGCGTCTGCAACACGACGTCGCCAGCAAAGCCTGAGGGTGGTGAGCACGGCTTGTTTTTTTGTCTTCTTGAGGTAACGCAACATCGCTACGGACAAAGGTCATCGCATCAACCGGGAAATCAGCGCGCCTGAATTGCGCCTGGTAGGGGTTGATAACGAGCAGCTCGGCATCGTCAAGTTCATGGACGCTCTGCGGCTGGCTGAGGACAAGGACTTGGACCTGGTGGAGATCGCCCCCAACGCGACTCCGCCCGTCGCCCGGATCATGGATTACGGGAAGTTCAAGTACGAGGAAGCCAAGCGCGCCCACGAGGCCAAGCTGAAGCAGAAAATCATCCAGGTCAAGGAAGTCAAGTTCCGGCCGGGTACGGATGATGGCGACTACAACGTCAAGCTGCGCAACCTGAAGCGCTTCCTGGAAGATGGCGACAAGACCAAGATCACGCTGCGGTTCCGTGGTCGCGAGATGGCCCACCAGGAAATCGGCGCGCGCATGCTCGAACGCCTGAAGGCGGATCTGGAAGAGATCGGCCAGGTCGAGCAGATGCCGAAGATGGAAGGGCGCCAGATGGTGATGGTGCTCGCCCCCAAGAAGAAGAAGTAATTCTTGCGCGGTGCAGCGGCCGGAATGCCAGCGCATTCCGGCGTTGCTTCGTGCGGAAGTCGCGCGCGCCCGCAAGGGCGTCGTGCAACAACAAGTGGATGCGGGTCTTGCAAGCGTCGGCGTGAGCCGGCCACCTGCATGCATGTCATATGAGCTGGAGTTTTTCATGCCGAAGATGAAGACGAAGAAAAGCGCTTCCAAGCGCTTTACTGCCCGTCCGAACGGTTCGTTCAAGCGTGGCCAGGCCTTCAAGCGTCACATCCTGACCAAGAAGACCACCAAGAACAAGCGTCAACTGCGCGGTACTCAGGACGTCCATGAGACGAACCTGAAGTCGGTGCGCGCGATGATGCCTTACGCATAACCCCTGACGATAACGAAAGGAGAATTACATGCCTCGAGTAAAGCGTGGGGTCACTGCACGGGCCCGTCACAAGAAAGTCATCGACGCTGCCAAGGGTTACCGCGGCCGTCGCAATAATGTCTATCGCATCGCCAAGCAGGCGGTCATGCGTGCTGGCCAGTACGCGTACCGCGATCGCCGCAACAAGAAGCGCGTGTTCCGCGCCCTGTGGATTGCGCGTATCAATGCCGCGACGCGTGAGCATGGCATGACCTACAGCGTGTTCATGAACGGTCTGAAGAAGGCCTCGATTGAACTGGACCGCAAGGTGCTGTCGGACATGGCTATTCACGACAAGCCTGCCTTTGCCGCCATCGTCAACCAGGTGAAAGCCACCGTTGCCTGATGCCGGCTGCGGCGGCGCGTAAGCGCCGCCGGGCAAGCACCGACCGCAAGGTCGACCGCCGACCGCAAGGTCCGCTGAAACGGGGCTCCTCACCGAGCCCCGTTTTTATTTGCAGTTCCGGATGCCGTCTTGCGTTTGTTATCGAGACGGCATCCGGAAACGCATACCGCACGCAGTGCCAACCCACGTCGCGCCGGCTTTGTTTTTTGACATTGTTCCGCCGACGTCAGAACACTCCACGACCGCCGCCATGTCTCAGGATCTGGACCAAATCGTCGCTGACGCCCAGGCCGCTTTCGCCGCCGCCAATGACAACGCCACGCTGGAAAACGAAAAGGCCCGCTTCCTGGGCAAGACCGGCGCGCTGACCGAACTGCTCAAGGGCCTCGGCAAGCTCGACCCGGAGACCCGCAAGAGCGAGGGCGCGCGCATCAACCAGGTCAAGCAGCAGGTGGAAGCCGCGCTGCAGGCGCGACGCCAGGCGCTGGCCGACGCGCTGATGAACGCGCGCCTGGCCGCCGAAGCCATCGACGTCACGCTGCCGGGCCGCGCGGTCGCCCGCGGCAGCCTGCATCCGGTGATGCGCACGTGGGAGCGTGTCGAGCAGATCTTCGGCTCGATCGGCTTCGACGTGGCCGACGGCCCCGAGATCGAAACCGACTGGATGAACTTCACCGCGCTGAACAACCCGGACAACCATCCGGCGCGTTCGATGCAGGACACCTTCTACGTCGATGGCCGCGACAGCGACGACAAGCTCCTGCTGCTGCGCACGCACACCAGCCCGATGCAGGTGCGCTACGCCAAGATGCACGTGGAGAAGTACGCGGGCAAGGCGATGCCGCCGATCAAGGTGATCTGCCCGGGCCGTACCTACCGCGTCGACAGCGATGCCACGCACTCGCCGATGTTCAACCAGGTCGAAGGCCTGTGGATCGGCGAGGACGTCAGCTTTGCCGACCTGAAGGGCGTGTACACCGATTTCCTGCGCAAGTTCTTCGAGCGCGATGACATCCAGGTGCGCTTCCGCCCGTCGTACTTCCCGTTCACCGAGCCGTCGGCGGAAATCGACATGGCCTTTGGCAATGGGAAATGGCTGGAAATATCCGGTTCGGGCCAGGTGCACCCGAACGTGCTGCGCAACATGGGCCTCGATCCCGAGCGCTATATCGGTTTCGCGTTCGGCTCCGGCCTCGAGCGCCTGACCATGCTGCGCTACGGCATCAACGACCTGCGCCTGTTCTTCGAGGGCGACGTGCGCTTCCTGCGCCAGTTCGCTTGACGCGGGACTGATTCAGCCGCCGCATCACTCGTCACCGACTACACAGAATACTTACCGGATCAGAAGCGCCATGCAATTCTCGGAATCCTGGCTTCGCACCTTCGCCAACCCTGAAAAGATCTCCACCGACGCGCTGTCGCACAGCCTGACTATGGCCGGGCTGGAAGTGGAAGAGGTGGGCCCGGTCGCGCCGCCGTTCGACAAGGTGGTGGTCGCGCACGTGCTGTCGACCGAGCGCCATCCCAATGCCGACCGCCTCAACGTGTGCCAGATCGATGCCGGCACCGGCGAGACCCTGCAGATCGTCTGCGGTGCGCCCAACGTCAAGCCCGGCATCAAGGTGCCGTGCGCACTGGTCGGCGCGGTGCTGCCGCCGGCAGAGGACGGCGGCCAGCCGTTCGAGATCAAGGTCGGCAAGCTGCGTGGCGTGGAGAGCTACGGCATGCTGTGCTCGGCGCGCGAACTGAAGCTGTCCGAGGAGCACGGCGGCCTGCTGGTGCTGCCGGAAGACGCGCCGGTCGGCCAGAACATCCGCGAGTACCTGGACCTGGATGACCAGGTCTTCGTCATCAAGCTGACGCCCAACAAGGCGGACTGCCTGTCGATCCACGGCGTCGCGCGCGAAGTGTCGGCGCTGACCGGTGCCGCGCTGAACCTGCCCGACATGAAGCCGGTGCCGGTGACGATCCAGGACAAGCTGCCGGTAAAGGTGTCGGCGCCCGACCTGTGCGGCCGTTTCTCCGGCCGCGTCATCCGCGGCGTCAATGCGCGTGCCGTCACGCCGCTGTGGATGGTGCAGCGCCTGGAGCGCTCGGGCCAGCGCAGCGTGTCCGCGCTGGTCGATATCTCGAACTACGTGATGCTGGAGCTGGGCCGTCCGTCGCACGTGTTCGACCTGCACAAGATCCACGGTGGCCTGGACGTGCGCTGGGGCCGCAAGGGCGAGCAGATCAAGCTGCTGAACGGCAACACCATCGAGGTCGACGAACAGGTCGGCGTGATCGCCGACGAGAAGGAGATCGAGAGCCTGGCCGGCATCATGGGCGGCGACAGCACCGCCGTCACGCTGGACACCACCGACATCTACCTCGAAGCCGCATTCTGGTGGCCGGCCGCGATCCAGGGCCGCAGCCGCCGCTACAACTTCTCGACCGACGCCGGCCATCGCTTCGAGCGCGGCGTGGACTACGCCACCACGGTCGAGCATATCGAGCGCATCACCGCGCTGATCCTCGAGATCTGCGGCGGCCAGGCCGGCCCGGTGGACGACCACGTGGTCAACCTGCCCGTGCGCAAGCCGGTCAGCCTGCGCGTGGCGCGCGCCGAGCGCGTGCTCGGCATCGAGCTGTCGCCGGCCGCCATCGCCGACGTGTTCCAGCGCCTGCAGCTGCCGTTCACGCGCGTGCAAGGCGCCGAAGGCGACGTGTTCGAGGTCACGCCGCCGAGCTACCGCTTCGACATCGAGATCGAGGAGGACCTGATCGAGGAAGTCGCGCGTATCTACGGCTTCGAGCGCATCCCGGCGCGTCCGCCGATCGCCGAAAGCGAAATGCGCCCGACCAACGAAGCCCGCCGCTCGACGCATGTGGTGCGCCACGCGCTGGCTGCGCGCGACTACCAGGAAGTCATCAACTTCGCCTTCGTCGAAGAGAAATGGGAACGCGACTTCGCCGCCAACGACAAGCCGATCCGCCTGCTCAACCCGATCGCCAGCCAGCTGGCCGTGATGCGTTCGTCGCTGGTCGGCGGCCTGGTCGACAAGGTGCGCTACAACCTGAACCGCAAGGCCGCGCGCGTGCGCATGTTCGAGGTGGGCCGTGTGTTCCATCGCGACGAGAACGTGCAGGACGGCGGCCTGACGGTGGCCGGCTACCACCAGCCGATGATGGCCGCGGGCATCGCCTACGGCCCGGCGTTTGAAGAGCAGTGGGGCATCGCCACGCGCAACGTCGACTTCTTCGACGTCAAGGGCGATGTCGAGGCACTGTTCCATCCGCGCGTGCCGCGCTTCGAGCCGGTGTCGCACCCGGCGCTGCATCCCGGCCGCGCCGCGCGCGTGCTGGTCGATGGCAAGCCGGTTGGCGTGGTCGGTGAACTGCATCCGCGCTGGTTGCAGGAATACGAGCTGCAGCACGCGCCGGTGCTGTTCGAACTGGAGCTCGACGCACTGCGCGAGACCGGCCTGCCCACGTACACCGAAATCTCCAAGTTCCCGGCCGCCGTGCGCGACCTGGCCGTGGTGGTGAAGCAATCGGTACGCGTGCAGGACATGCTCGACACCATGCGCGCGGCGCTGGAAAAGCAGGGCTATGGCCGCTTCTGCCAGAGCCTCGCGCTGTTCGACGAGTTCCGTCCCAAGGCCGCTTCGGCCGCCATCGGCGCGGACGAGAAAAGCCTTGCGTTCCGGGTGACCTTGCAAGATACTGGGTCGACCCTCCAGGACGAAACCGTCGACAGCGCAGTGCGCTCCATGGTCGACGCGCTGACAGAGGCCTTCCAGGCCCGGCTGCGTGGCTAGACTGACGCTACTAGCGACGGCTTACGATAAACAAGGGCGCCCGGGCCTTGCCCCGGGCGGATCGCCAGACAGACACTAGAGCGATCGACATGAATGATCGAGACGCGAATTCCATGACCGCTGCAGCACTGGGTGACATGAGCGACCGGCAGGCTTCCACCCTTGACGACGCGACGCCGGATACCCGCGCGCCCGAAGTTCCCACGCTGACCAAGGCCGAACTTGCCGAGATGCTGTTCGACCAGGTCGGCCTGAACAAGCGCGAATCGAAGGACATGGTCGAAGCTTTCTTCGACGTCATCCGCGAAGCGCTGGAGCAGGGCGACAGCGTCAAGCTGTCCGGCTTCGGCAATTTCCAGTTGCGTGACAAGCCGCAGCGTCCCGGCCGCAATCCCAAGACCGGTGAAGTGATTCCGATCACCGCGCGCCGGGTCGTGACGTTCCACGCCAGCCAGAAGCTCAAGGGCCTGGTGGAAGAGCGCGCGGACATCGCCGGCTGACGCTTCGCCACGTCACGCATCACCCGAAAGGCGGATTGCCTCCGCAGGCCTGCATCGGTATCCTTCTGGGCGCGCAAAACCCTGCGCGCCAACCTCATGGCCGGCATGGCCTGACGCTCGTCTACACACTGCATGTCGGACAAATCCAGCGAACGCATCGCGTTGCCGCCGATCCCGGCCAAGCGCTACTTCACCATCGGTGAGGTGAGCGAGCTTTGCGCCGTCAAGCCGCATGTCCTGCGCTACTGGGAGCAGGAGTTCACGCAGCTCAAGCCGGTCAAGCGCCGCGGCAACCGCCGCTACTACCAGCACCATGAGGTGCTGCTGATCCGGCGCATCCGCGAGCTGCTGTACGAGCAAGGCTTCACCATCAACGGCGCGCGCAACCGGCTCGACGAAGGCCGTCATCACACTGCCGCCGCGGCGGAACCCGCTGACGAACGCCGCGAGGAAAGCCCGGCAGCCTTGTCGATCGACGTAGCCGGTCTGCGCAACGAACTGGTCGAGGTGCAGCACCTGCTCGCGCAGCTGCGCGAGATCGCGAAGCCCGGATAATTTGTGCTTCCGGAGCTAGTCATACGGGAAATGCTTCTGATATAATCTTCTTCTTTCGGGGCGTAGCGCAGCCTGGTAGCGTACCTGCATGGGGTGCAGGTGGTCGGAGGTTCAAATCCTCTCGCCCCGACCAGAACAAGAAACCCGCTTGGTGAAAGCCAAGCGGGTTTTTTCTTTGCGAGTCATCGCCTGCAATGATCCGATTTCGTTTGCCATGGCTTGCATCGCATTGCCATGCGTCCGCATCGGGGCGCACGGATGTGACGAGGCGTAACGCTTTGATACAGCCGCTGGCAGCGGCTGTTGTTATGCTCGGTCATCCCCTGCGCAGGTCGTTCCCATGGCACGCATACACCTTACCCCTATCGTCATCTTCTCCTGCCTGATTGGCTCACCGGTTTCCCATGCCGGCGGCGAGTACAAGGAGAAATTCCGCAGCGGCCCCTGCAAGATCGAGCGCGAGGTCAAGCGGGATGGCGAATACAAGGAAGAGCGCAAGTGCAAGGGCGGTCCGCGCGGCTATGAGCACAAGGAAAAGTATCGCGACGGTCCGTGCCTGATCGAGCGTAAATGGGATGAGGACGGAGAGTATGAAGAGAAGGTTGAATGCAAGCGTTCATGAACGCGACCTTCGCCGCAACCGTTTCCGCATTACGCGTGTAGTGAATGTTCTGGCTGCGGCCATGGCATGACCGGACGATGGCGTCCTTCCTGCTTTAGTCCTGTTTTTAGTCCCGTTTTTAGTCCTGATTACGACGGAGGACGGATCGCGTCTTCTTGCGACGCAAACCGCTGGCGCCCGCCGGTGCCGCCTTCCGATTCGCTTGCTCACTCGGGCTCGGCGCGGTATGCGGACCAGTAGTAATGCGTGTACCGGCCATGGCGTGCCTGCTTCCTTTCGATAAACAGCCGCACGGTGCCGGCATGGCCGGCTTCGAGCAGCACTTCGCGGTGGGCGGGACCGTCGCGCGTGGCGGGGCCAAGCGTACCCAGCGCGGCGGCAATGTAGTGGCCGGGGATGCGGCCCAGGATGCCGTTGGCCCCGGGGACGGGGTAGCTGTCGGGTGCCGCTGCCGGCACGTGGCAGCGGGACGCGCGCTTGTTGTTGCCCATCGGTCAGGGCCTGCCAGGACTGATGCTGACGCCGTCCCGGGTCAGGTCCAGCAGCGGCAGGTGGCCGTAGGCGCGCAGCCGGCGGATATCCTCGCGCGCCGAGGCCGGCAGGCCGGGGCGGCAGGTCAGCGCGCGTGAGCTGATCTGGAAAATGCCGCAGCTGGGGCAGGTGTAGCGGTAGCTGCGCGGCGCGGCACGCAGGCGCTCGGCAGCGGCGCCGCAGACGGGGCAGTTGGCGGGTTCGGGTGACATAGGGCGCACAGAAGAAGTACTGTATGGATATACAGTATAGCGCTCTGTGCGGACTGTCGGAGGAAAAAGCGGTGGGCTACCCGGGTTCTTTGCCGATGGGCGCGCGCGGTGACGGCGTAGACTGGCGCCGCAGTGCTGACGGCCCGCCCGCACCCCGCCGCGGTGGGCTGTTTTTTTGCCGCGCGCTATCGCGAGAGCCGGCGCAGCAGGGCGTCGTGCCCGCTTGCCAGGCCCGCAAGCGCGGCTGCATCGGCCAGTTCGAACTCGCTGAACTGGAAGGCCGGCGCCACGGTGCAACCGACCAGCGCAAAGTCGACGCCGTCGCCAAGGTCCACGCGTTCCGCGGCGAACCATCGGCCCGCGGGCACCATCGCCTGGAATGACGCACCGTCGTGGCGCAACGGATCGCCGAGACGCTGCGTGACGATGCCGCCGTCGGCGATGCTGTGCACGTCTACCGGCGACCCGGCGTGGAAATGCCACAACTCGTCGGAACAGATGCGGTGCCATGCGGAAAAGTCGTTGCCGCACAGCATGTAGTAGATCGCGGTGCTGGCTTCGCGCGTACGCTGGTCGGCGCACACGACGCGTTTTTCGCTGCGGTAGGTTTCGCGGTAGAAGCCGCCTTCCGGGTGCGGCTTTAGTTCAAGCGTGCGGATCAGTTCGTTGGCGGCAAGGCTGCGGTCTGGCATGTCGGTGTCGGCAGGGCATGGCGGGCGGAAGCGATAGCTTAAAGCAGGGCGAAGCGTGCCTGCGCGGGGCCGACCAGCGCAGGGCGGCTGACCGGATAGCGGTGATGCGTGCCGTGCGCTTCGAACGAGAGAAAATCGGGCGTCCAGCGCAGCGACCACAGCAGGTTGGGCTCGATGCCGTGGACGATGATGGCGCCGGCGTCAATGCTGACGCTGCCGCAGGGCAGGCGCAGGGATTCGGCATCGTCGCCGAAATAAAAGGCCTCGAGCAGGATGGAATCGGACTGGTACAGGGGCATTATGGCAAGGACCATGCGGCAGCGCGGCCAGATGCAGGACGCCTGCTGATTACTGTATGAATATACAGTATAGTCGCCGCCCGCGGTCTGGTCACGTTCCGAATTCTTATTTCAGCGCACCGCGCGCCGCCAATGGCCTTCTTCCGGATTGGTATAACCTTCTGAAAGCAATACCGCGCACGCTGCCGGCGGTCTTGCGCGGGTGACAGGATGACCGGCAGGAGGCCGCTGACAGGGAATGCCGATGGCGCAGTGTAAAAGCAGGGCTTGCTGGTTTGGCCTGGGCGTGGCCATCGGTGCGGCGCTGGGCGGTGCCTGCGCGGCGTTGCTGCGGGCAAGTCCGGCGCGAGGCAGGCCGGAGCCGCGTGTGGACGCGCCGGTGGTGCCATCCAATGCCACCGCCGATCGCGCGCTGACCGATGACGCGACCGACGTGGTCGAGTATCGCGGCTTTGTCATCCACGTGTTCTGCCACGCGCTGGGGCCGGGACGTTTCAAGGCGTTGTGCGATATTTGGGAGTCCGGCGCCGTCGTGCTGGAAGGCGGCGCGCCGCCGACCACGCACGCCACGCCGGAGGATGCCCGCGCCGCGGCGATTTCATGGGCGCGGCAGTGGGTGCAACGCAATGGTTGAGCGGGCCGCTATTGGGCCCTTAATTTTCAATTTTCAGGAGAGTTCATGTTTGTTTGTGGGAACCAGGCTTGCGGCGCGCGCTGGGAGCCGGACGAGGTGCAGATCCGCAACGAAGGGCAGGGGCCGGTATTCCGCTGCCCGCAATGCGGCGCCCGCAACTATGTCGAAGCCCGCACCGCGCGTGACGGCACCACGGTCTATCGGCAGGTAGCCGCGAAGCCGGCAGCGCGCTAGCTGTATCGGCGCGGCGAGCCTGTGCAGAACCCCACGCATGTGGGGTCAAATTCACATGGCTGCCGACTTAAGCTCCATTGGGCGAGACCGTTAAACACAAAATGGACTTTGCCGACTTCCCTCAAGATTCCGCTTCCAATGCTGAACGCATGGGCTGGGCGAACGCTTCCCCGGAAGTCATCGCCAAGGTATTGAATTCGGCGCTGGCGGCGCAGGACCTGTCCGGGTTTGCCGCGCTGCTGTCGGATATTGCGCGCGACCGCGGCCTGAAGGGGCAGCGCGCCGCGCACCAGTCGATCTACGACATGCCTTACGCCAGCCTGCTGCCCCGGCAGAAGCACCTGTTGTCAGATGCCTTCGAGCTGCTGGTGCTGCTCGGGCTGGAGCTGCGCGCCCGCCGGGACGATGACGGTCTCGACACCGACCTCGACGGCGATGACGACAGCGGCGACGAAGGCAGCGCGGACGAATAAGCGCGCCTCGCCCGCGCCACGCATGGCGCGCTAGCCGCGCTCGAGCATCCCGATCTCGCGCACCGCGACCGACAGCATCGACAGTCCCGCCGCACCCGATGCGCGCTGGTCGGCCAGCATGCGCGTAAAGCGTTCCAGCGCGCCATGGCGGCTGGCACGCCAGGCATCGATCATCGCTTCCGGCGATTCCAGTTCTCCCTGCTGCGACAGCACGCTGACCGTCAGCGCACGCTTGAGCCGGCCCAGGTCTTCGAGCGTGGTGGTGCGCGCCAGCAGGTCCCAGTGCGTGTCAGAAGGCAGCGCCAGCGCACGCTCGCGCAGCCAGCTGAAGCTCAGGTGGCTGTCCAGCGCGAAATACACGCCCGCAACCAGGTCGAGGCTGCGCTCGCACGCGTTGGCCACTTCGGCGATATCCAGCGCCGCCGCCGAGATCTCGCTGCCGGCAACGCGCAAGGCGAGCGCCTCGTCGACACCTGCATCGGAAAAGGTCCTGGCATGCTCCGCCAGCGCCGCCGCATCGGCGGGCGGCAGCAGCTGGGGCAACTGCGGCACCAGCCACTGCGCCGCCTGCGTAAAGCGCGCCAGCTCGGCGCTGGCCTGGCCGCCGCTGCGTAGATAGCGGATAAACCACAGGCAGGCCCGCTCCAGCAGCACCGCCACCTGGCCGAACATGCGTGCCTGCTCGGCATCGGGCACGCGGTTGTCCAGCGCATCGATCTCCTGCCACAGCGCGGTCAGCCCGAACACGTCGCGCGCAATCAGGCAGGCGCGCACGATGTCGGCGGGGCGCGCGTCGGTTTCTTCCATGATCCGGTGCACGAAGGTAGCGCCGATGCGGTTGACCAGCATGTTGGTCAGGTGCGTCGACAGGATCTCGCGCCGCAGCGGGTGGCGATGCATGGTATCGCCATGGCGCTGGCGCAGCGGCACCGGGAAGTAATCGGCCAGCAGGCCGCCGACCAGCGGGTCTTCGGGCACGTCGGAATCGAGCAGCGCGTCGTACAGCCACATCTTGCTGTAGGCCAGCAGCACCGCGCGCTCGGGCGACGTGAGCCCTTCGCCCGCCAGCTTGCGCTCGGCGATCTCTTCGTCCGAAGGCAGGAATTCCAGCGCCCGGTTCAGCCGGCCGGCGCGCTCCAGCCAGCGCACCAGCCGCGCCTCGCCGTCGAGCAGCGCCGTGGCGTGGCGCCCGGCCACCGACAGCGCCTGGGTCTGGTAGTAGTTGTCCTGCAGCACCAGCAGGCCGACCTCGTCGGTCATCTCTGCGAGCAGCTTGTTGCGCTGCTTCTCGGTCATCTCGCCGTCGGCCATCACCAGGCCCAGCAGGATCTTGATATTGACCTCATGGTCGGAGCAGTCCACGCCGGCGGAGTTGTCGATGGCATCGGTGTTGATGCGGCCGCCCTTGCGCGCGAACTCGATGCGGCCCAGCTGGGTGAAACCCAGGTTGCCGCCTTCGCCGACCACCTTGCAGCGCAGTTCATTGCCATTGACGCGCACCGCGTCGTTGGTACGGTCGCCGGCCTGCAGATGCGTTTCCTGGCTCGACTTGACGTAAGTGCCAATGCCGCCGTTGTAGAGCAGGTCGACCGGCGCCATCAGGATGGCGTGGATCAGCTCGGCCGGCGACAGCGCGCTGGCCGTGACGCCGAGCACCGCCTGCACCTGCGGCGTCAGCGCGATGGTCTTGGCGGTGCGCGGGAAGATGCCGCCGCCGGCGGAGATCAGCGTGGCGTCGTAGTCGGCCCAGCTCGAGCGCGGCAGACTGAACAGCCGCGTGCGTTCCTCCAGCGTGCGCGCGGGATCCGGGTCGGGGTCAAGGAAGATGTGACGGTGGTCGAAGGCGGCTACCAGCTTGATATGCGGCGACAGCAGCATGCCGTTGCCGAACACGTCGCCCGACATGTCGCCGACGCCGGCGACGGTGAAGTCGGTGGTCTGGATATCGACGCCCATCTCGCGGAAATGCCGCTTGACCGATTCCCACGCTCCGCGCGCGGTGATGCCCATCTTCTTGTGGTCGTAACCGACCGAGCCGCCGGAGGCAAAGGCATCGTCGAGCCAGAAGCCATACTCGGCGGATATCGCATTGGCGAAGTCGGAGAACGTGGCGGTGCCCTTGTCGGCCGCCACCACCAGGTAGGGATCGTTGTCGTCGTGCCGCACCACGTCGGGCGGCGGCACCAGCTGCCCGCCGACAAGGTTGTCGGTCAGGTCCAGCAGCCCGCGCAGGAAAGTCTGGTAGCAGGCGATGCCTTCCTGCAGGAAGGCATCGCGGTCGGTCGGCGGCGGCGGGCGCTTGACCACGAAGCCGCCCTTGGAGCCTACCGGCACGATCACCGTGTTCTTCACCATCTGCGCCTTCATCAGCCCCAGCACCTCGGTGCGGAAGTCTTCGCGGCGGTCGGACCAGCGCAGCCCGCCGCGCGCCACGCGGCCGCCGCGCAGGTGCACACCCTCGACCCGCGGCGAATAGACCCAGATCTCGAACATCGGCCGCGGCTCGGGCAGCCCCGGCACCAGCGCCGGGTTGAACTTGAACGACACGTAGGGACGCGGCTGGCCGTCGTCGCTGCGGTGGAAGTAGTTGGTGCGCACCGTGGCCTGGATCACGCCCAGGAAGAGCCGCAGGATGCGGTCCTCGTCGAGGTTGGGCACCTTGTCGAGCGCGGCCTCGATCTCGGCCAGCAGCTTGTCGCAGCGTGCCTGGCGCGCGGTATCGGCAGCCACCTGGCTCACGGTGTCGAAGCGCGCGATGAACAGCGCGACCAGCATCGCCGCGATGCCCGCATTGCCGGTCAGCGCGCGTTCGATATAGGCATCGCTGAAGGTCGAGCCCACCTGGCGCAAATAGCGTGCATAGGCCCGCAGGATGGTGACGTCGCGCGCGGCCATCTCGGCGCGCAGCACCAGCCGGTTGAGGTCGTCGTTCTCGATCTCGCCATGCCAGGCGCGCGCAAAGGCGTCTTCGAACAGCGCCTTGACGCGCGCGATATCGAAGTCCGCCGCGCCGCCGCTGTCGGCGATCTCCAGCCCGAAATCATGCACCCACACCGGCGCGCCGCTGTCGGGCTCGATCAGGTAGGGGCGCTCTTCGTCCACCCGCACGCCCAGGTGTTCGAGCATGGGCAGGCTGTGCGACAGCGCGATCGGCTCGCCGGCGCGGTAGACCTTGAAGCGGAACGCGCCCGGCGCGGCCTCGATCGGCCGGTACAGGTTCATGGCCATGCCGCGCGCGCTGTGGTGGGCGCGCAGCGCGTGCTCCATCAGCTCGATGTCGCGCACCGCGGTCCGGGCGGGGTAGTCTTCGCGGTAGCCCGCGGGGAACGAGCCGCCGTAGCGCTGCAGCAGCCGGTTGCCTTGTTCTTCGCCGTGGCTCTCGTGCAGCGCTTCGGCAAGGTCGTCCTGCCAGCGGCGGCTGGCATGGACGATGCGCTGTTCCAGTTCGGCGGTATCGACATGCGGCATCGTGCCCGGCTCGCCGCGCACGGTCAGCTGGATGCGTGCCAGCGGCGATTCCGACAGCAGCGGCGTGAATTCGCAACTGGTGCCGTGGAAGGCCGCGGTCAGCAGCTTCTGGATCTTCTGGCGCAGGTCGGTGTTGTACTTGTCGCGCGGCACGAACACCAGGCACGAGACAAAGCGGTCGAAACGGTCGCGCCGCACGAACAGCCGCGTGCGCTGGTGCTCCTGCAGCCGCAGGATGCCGGTGGTAATGCTGAACAGTTCGTCTTCGCTCGCCTGGAACAGTTCGTCGCGCGGATATTGCTCGAGGATCGTGACCAGCGACTTGTACAGGTGACCCTTGGTGAGGAAGCCGGCGCGCGCCAGGATATTGGCGCACTTGCGCCGCACCAGCGGGATCTCGGCGATCGGCGCCGTGTACGCGGTCGAGGTGTACAGGCCCACGAAGCGGCGCTCGCCAAATAGCTGGCCCTGTGCATCCAGCAGCTTGACACCGATATAGTCGAGATAGCCCGGCCGGTGCACGCTGGCGCGCGAGTTGGCCTTGGTGACGAAGATCGGCGAGGGGCCTTCGATGATGGCGGTGGCCGCGGCGGGCAGTGGCGTCAGGTCATCGGCGTCCGGCTCGCGCAGGCTCTCGCGCAGGATGCCCGCGCCCGAGCCCGGTACGCCGCGCAGGAAATAGCGCCCTTCCTGCGCCACCAACTGGTAGTCGCGCTGGCCGAGGAAGGTGAAATGGTCGTCCATCATCCATTCCAGGAAGGCGCGGGCCTCGGTGCTGTCAGGGGAGGCGGCGTCAGGCGCCTGCGCCAGTGCGGCGATGGTGGCCTGGGTGATGTCGCACATCGCCGGCCAGTCTTCGACCGCGGCGCGCACGTCGCCCAGCACGCGCGCGATGCCGCTGCGCAGCGCTTCCAGCCGCGCGGCCTCGCCGCTGCGGTCGACCTCGAAGTGGATGAAGGATTCCAGGCGCGAATTGTCGCCGGGCTCGCCGGCGCCGCCCAGTGCGATGCGCTCGATCCCGCCGGCGGCGCTGCGCCAGACGCGGAACACCGGGTGGATGGCCGAATGCAACGCCAATCCTTGCCGGTTGATCTCCATGGTCACTGAGTCGACCAGGAAGGGCATGTCGTCGTTGACGATCTCGACCACGGTATGGTCGGAGTGCCAGCCATGCTCTTCCAGCGTGGGGTTGTAGATGCGGATGCGCGCGCTGCCGGGGACGAACTTCTGCGCGGTCTGCCAGTGCGCCATCACGGCGCCATACAGGTCGGCGACTTCGCAGTGCAGCAGGTCGTCGAGGTCAGCCTGGTCGTAGTAGTGCCGCAGGAAGGGCTCGGCGGCGCTGAAGGTGGCCGCCGGCAGCCGCTCCCGCGCAAAGGCAAGCAGTTCGTCCAGCAGGTGCGCGACTTTGTCTTCGTTCTCCTGCGGCATGATCTCTCCTCGCGGTATCGATAGACGACGCGGCTCGCGCGGCCCGCGCGGCAATTCGCCGCCCGGTCGGGCATGTGCCGGGGCATGCTCATACTTTAGGAAAAATCAGCGCACCTGGCGGGATAAAGTCGCGAAGAAAGCGAACGATCCGGACAGTGCGGCCGGCCCACCTGCAGAAGGGGCGGCAACCGGCCTGGCTACGCGCCTCAGAAGCGCGCGCTGGCGAGGGTGGGACAAGAGGCCGGGCGATGCGCGACCGGGGGCAGTCCCGTGCAGGAGGCGCAGGGCGCCGGCGCGCCGCCCTGCGGGGCAATCCCGCCGGCAGTAGCGCCGGTACCGCCTGCACTCGCCAGCCTGTCCTGGCGAGCGGCTTCGCCGCCCACCCGGATCTGGCGCATGGTGTGGTCGTTCAGCCGGAGCTTCATCCGTTCCAGCAGGCTGCCCAGCGCCACGCGCTCCTGGGGGTTGAACGGTGCCACCGACACGCTGTGCAGCGCGCTGAGCGCCTGCGAAACGCGTTCGAGGCGGCTCGCGGCGGTGTCGGCGATGCACGGCGTGGTGGCTTCGGCATGCTCGATCCAGCCGTCGCGACGCAGTTCATGCAGCAGCAGTTCGGACTGTGGAACGTCGATCGGCATGGCGCCCGGCAACGGGGCGCCGCGTACGAAGTCGCCGCGCTTGATCGCGCGCAGCAACAGCCATTTGGCGTAAGTCAGGCCAGAGGCGGAGAGGGTCTGTTCCAGGGCGTCTTGCCAGGCGGTGACGGCGTCGACCAGTGCAAGGACGACCGGCTCGTTGGGTTCGAGAGGTCTGGGCTGCATGAATGGCGTCTCCTGATTTTAAATTTGCCGCCACTACGATGCTGCAGGCACCCGTCACGCTGGTGCAACGGGTTGATGGGCCGAGCATGGCCGGCCCGGGCGGCACGGTTGCTGGACCTCTCTGGCGGGCCCCTTCAACCGATAGGGCGAGACAGTACCAGAAACTTTTGCCATTTTTGTGACATTGCGGGTATGCCCTGAGACTCTGGCTGCAGTTAGTGGAGCGAAGGTCGCTGGCACTGCCGCCGCCTATGAGGAAAGCGACTGCTGCCCATGACTTTAAATCACAGCCGGAATGGGGGCGGCTGGCTACACTGCGAGCCGGAGACCCCACAACGCCAGCCTTCGGCAAACAAGGCGCGGGGCGAGCGGCATGGGCAAGGGCCTGCGCCGCCAGACCGGAGATATGGATGTACAAGGAACGCATTCGCCTGGCCAGGCTGCATGACAAGGTAGTCTCGGCCGACGAAGCCGCCGCGCTGATCCGCGACGGCATGACCGTAGGCATGAGCGGTTTCACCCGCGCGGGCGACTGCAAGGAAGTCCCGTTCGCGCTGGCGCGGCGTGCGGCGACCGAGCCACTGCGCATTACCCTGATGACCGGCGCCTCGCTCGGCAACGACATCGACCGCGTGCTGGCCGAGGCCGACGTGATCGCGCGCCGGCTGCCGTTCCAGTCCGATGCCACGCTGCGCCGCAAGATCAACGCCGGCGAAGTGATGTTCATCGACCAGCACCTGTCCGAAACCGTCGAGCAGCTGCGTTCCGGCCAGATCGCGCCGGTGGACGTGGCGGTGGTCGAGGCTGTCGCGATCACCGAGCAGGGCGGCATCATCCCCAGCACCTCGGTGGGCAATTCGGCCAGCTTTGCCATGCTGGCGCGCAAGGTGATTGTCGAAATCAACATGAACATGCCGCTGGAGCTGGAGGGGCTGCACGACATCTATTTCCCGGTCCACCGCCCGTACCGGCAGCCGATCCCGCTGATCGCGCCGGAACAGCGCATCGGACTGCCGTATATCCCGATCGATCCGGCAAAGATTGCCGCCATCGTCATCACCGCCAAGGACGACAGCCCCTCCAATGCGCTGCCTCCGGACGACGAGACGCGCAGCATCGCCGGCCACCTCAATGACTTCCTGCTGCGCGAAGTGCGCGCGGGCAAGCTGTCGCCGTCGCTGCAGCCGCTGCAGGCCGGCATCGGCACCATTGCCAACGCCGTGCTGCACGGGCTGGTCGACTCGCCGTTCCGCGACCTGAAGATGTATTCCGAGGTGCTGCAGGACAGCACCATCGAGTTGCTCGATGCGGGCCGGCTGTCGTTCGCCTCGGCATCGTCGGTGACGCTGACGCGCGAGGTCTACCAGCGCTTTCTGTCGAACCTGGACCGCTACCGCTCGCGGCTGCTGCTGCGCCCGCAGGAGATCAGCAACCATCCAGAGATCCTGCGCCGGCTGGGGCTGATCACCATCAACACCGCGCTGGAGTGCGACATCTACGGCAACGTCAATTCCACGCACGTGGGCGGCACGCACATGATGAACGGCATCGGTGGCTCCGGCGACTTTGCGCGCAATGCGCACCTGTCGGTGTTCGTGACCAAGTCGGTGGCCAAGGGCGGCGATGTCTCCAGCATCGTGCCGATGGTGGCGCACGTGGACCACACCGAGCACGACGTCGACATCATCGTCACCGAGCATGGCCTGGCCGACCTGCGCGGCCTGGCGCCGCGCGAGCGCGCGCACACCGTCATCGCCAATTGCGCCGACCCGCAATACCGCGAATTGCTGGGCGATTATTTCCGCCGCGCCGGCGCCCACGGTGGCCACACACCTCACTTGCTGGAAGAGGCGCTGTCCTGGCACGTCGGCTTCCGCGATCGCGGCACGATGCAGCCCCCACAGCCGGCGCAGGCGCTGGCTGCCTGAAACGCGTACGCAACAATGCAAACAGCCCGCCGAAGCGGGCTGTCTTGCCTGGGCAGTGCGGGCTTATTGGGCCTTGTCGCCCTGGCTGGCGGGCGCCTTGGCGCCATCGGTGTACGGATCGTACTTGCCGGTCTTGGCACCGTCGGTGTACGGATCGGGCTTGCCAGCCTTGGCACCGTCGGTGTACGGATCGTACTTGCCGGCCTTGGCGCCGTCGGTGTTCGGGTCGAACTTCTTGCCCGAGTTGGTCAGGTCGGAGCGCGTCGACTGCTTGGCGCCATCGGTGTAGGGATCGAACTTGCCCGACTTCGCCGGGTTCTGGTTCGGGCTGGCCTGCTTCTTGGTGTGGCTGCCGCCGTAGAGGTCGCCGCCCTCGGTGTAGTTCTTCTGCGCATAAACCTGCGTCGCACCCACAGCGGCGAATGCTGCAACGATCAGGGTCGAAACGGTCTTCTTCAGCATCTCTTTATCCTCGCGATATCGGCATCGCAGCGCCTGCGCGATGACGGGTTGGGGCCGAGCGTGGTCCGGCATGCGGCCGGCCGTGTGGCGGATCACCCAGCTAATGTACCGAGTTGGCGCGTGTCCGCAAAGTGAAAGTTTCTTCTATGGATATTGAAACGCTTGGGCGGAGGTTGCGTCCTGTCCAGGATCAAGATTCGGCTCCGAGAACAGAAATTTCCCATTGGAGAGTGATGTAATCTGCACGTTTTGTGGCGTCCAGACGAAAAAACGGCTGCCATGTGGCAGCCGTTCGATGTCCTCTTTGACACAAAGGCCGGTTATTCCAGCGTGATGTTCTGGTCATGCGCAATCTTCTTGCGCAGGTCCAGTTCGCGCTTGATCTGCGCGGCGTACTGGGCCGAGGTGTTGCCGTCGGTGTAGGCGCCGCTTTCAGCCAGGCGGCGCTTGACGTTCGGGTCCTGCAGTGCCTTGACCGCGGCATCGTGCACGCGCGTGATGATGGCAGCGGGCGTGCCGGTCGGGGCGACCAGGCCATACCAGGCCATGTTGTTCATGTCCTTCATGCCGGCTTCGGCAAAGGTCGGCACATCGGGCAGGCCCTCGACGCGCTTGGGTGCCGCCACTGCCAGCGCACGCAGCTTGCCGGCCTGGATATGCGGCATCGACGACGGCAGGTTGTCAAACTGCGCGTTGACCTGGCCGGCCAGCGTGTCGTTCAGCGCCGGGCCCGATCCGCGGTAGGGGATATGGACCATGTCGGTCTTGGTGATGTCCTTGAACAGCTCGCCATCCAGATGCGAGATGCTGCCCTTGCCGGCGGACGCGTAGCTGTACTTGCCCGGGTTGGCCTTCAGCAGTGCGACGAATTCCTTCAGCGTCTTGGCCGGCACCTTCGGGTTCACCGTCAGCACGTTGGGCACGTTGACCAGGTTGGTAATCGGCGCGAAATCCTTGAGCGGGTCGTACGGATTCTTGGGATTGGTGGCTGGGTTGGTCGCCATGGTACTGACCGTGGCGATGCCCAGGGTGTAGCCATCCGGCGCGGACTTGGCCAGCGCGTCGGCGCCGATCGCGCCACCGCCGCCGCCGCGGTTTTCCACCACCACCGGCTGGCCCAGCTCGCGGCCCAGGCCGTCGGAGACCGCGCGCGCGACGATATCGGTGGTGCCGCCGGCCGCGAACGGGACGATCAGGCGGATCGGCTTGGTGGGGTAGGACTGCGCCTGGGCAAAGCCGGCACAGGCCAGGCCGATGGCTGCGAGGCAGGCGGCTGCGCCTGCATTGTTGACTGCTTTCAAGGATGCCTCCGTTCTTCTTTCACTGATTGCTTGCCAGGCGGGCTGCAGGCGTTTCTATCGGGCGCCACCATCGTGCGCCCCGCGCCGTCAGTCTTCCCGCGCCGGCTGACCCGGCCGCGCCGGGGTGCGGCAGCGGCCTGCGCGTTGCGGTTCCGCGATACGGAACCAAGTTCCACAACGTGCGCGGAAGCGATTCAACCGGGAAAGCGCGTGGAAAGGAATTGGTGACAACCCGCGTATCAAGAAAACGGCGGTCGTGCCGTGCTGCCTGGCAGCGGCTTGCGCAGGAGAGGGGAGCGAGGGAAGGGCGAGCGGGAATGAGAACGGAAACGAAGGCGGAAATGAAAAAAAGCCGGAAGCAAGCTTCCGGCTTTTCCTGAATTCGCTGGTGGGGCGTGAGTGACTCGAACACTCGACCTACGGATTAAGAGTCCGCTGCTCTACCAACTGAGCTAACGCCCCAACGAAGAAAAAGATTGTAGCAAGGTATCGGATACTGCGCAATACCCTTTCGCCATTTTCCGCGAAGGGGACGGCCGCGGGGCTCGCGCCCGCCGCTACAATTCGGCACCCCCCGATACACCCTGACACGGCCAGCCCATGCACGCCAGAGTCCTGCGCTATCTCGACGAGGTTGTCCGCCGCGGTTCGATCCGCAAGGCGGCCGAGCACCTGCACGTGGCGCCGACGGCCGTGAACCGGCAGATCCTTGACCTGGAAGCCGAGCTGGGCGCGCCGCTGTTCGAGCGCATCAACAAGCGGCTGCGCCTGACGCCGCTGGGCGAGATGGTGCTGGCCCACGTCCGCCAGACGCTGCGCGAGCATGACGCGCTGCGCGAACGTATCGAGGAATTCAAGGGCGCTCGCCGCGGCGAGGTCACCGTGGCGGTCACCGCGGGACTGGCCGGCTCGCTGATGCCGTCGCTGGTGCATGACTTCCGCCAGCGCTATCCGGGCATCGTGGTGCGGGTGAATGACCTGCCGGTTGCCGATATCGTCGCGGCGGTCGAGCAAGGCGATGCCGATCTCGGGCTTGGCTACGATCTGCCGGAGCTGCCCGCCTTTCGCACGCTGGCCAGCAGCGACTGGCAGATCGGCGCGGTGGTGCCGCCGGGCCATGCGCTGGCGGCGCAGCCGTCCGTGCTGCTGAGCGAATGCGTCGGCTATCCGCTGATCCTGCCGGCGCCGTCGCTATCGATCCGCGCCCTGCTGGACGCGGCCTTCTCGCGCAATGCCATCGAAGTTTCGCCGGTGGCGGAATCGACCTCGACCGTGCTGATCCGCCAGCTGGTCATGCTGGGCACTGGCGTGGCGCTGCTGAACCCGCTCGACGTGATGGAAGAGCGCGCGCGGCAGGCGCTGGTGTACGTGCCGCTGCGCGACCGCCACCTGCAGGGGCAGACGCTAACGCTGGTGGCGCGTGCCCGCGGCACCCTCAGCGCGGCCGCGGAGCTGATGGCCGAACGCATCGGCGATGCACTGGCCACGTTGTTCGCCCAGGCCCGCTAGGCGGGGTAGGGTGGATGTCCACTTTTTGTGGACACAGTGCTCGGAATTCAATGCTTAGGCGCGAGCACGCCTTCGCCTTAGACTGGCGGCATCCGTCCCCGAGAACCTAAGGAATGCCGCCATGACCCTGATTGCCCTGAACGCCGACGTACTCGTCACCATGGACGCGCAGCGCCGCGAGATCCGCGACGGCGCGCTGGTCGCCGAAGGCCCGGCGGTGCAATGGGTCGGTCCGACCGCCGGGCTGCCGCCGCAATACCGCCGCATGGTCGACGATGGCAGCGCGCAGGTGCTCGATATGCGCGGCCGCGTGGTGACACCGGGCCTGGTCAACACGCACCACCACATGTACCAGAGCCTGACGCGCGCCGTGCCCGCCGCGCAGGATGCCGAGCTGTTCTCGTGGCTGACCAACCTGTACATGCTGTGGTCGCACCTGACGCCGGAAATGATTGCCGTGTCGACCAGGACCGCGATGGCCGAGCTGATGCTGTCCGGCTGCACCACCACCAGCGATCACCTCTACCTGTTTCCCAACGGCTCGCGCCTGGACGATTCGATCGCCGCCGCGCAGGAGATGGGCATGCGCTTCCACGCCGCGCGCGGCTCGATGAGCGTGGGCCGCAGCAAGGGCGGCCTGCCGCCCGACGTGGTGGTCGAAGATGAAGCCGCGATCCTGCGCGACAGCCAGCGGCTGGTCGAGCAGTACCACGACAGCGCGCGCCACGCGATGCTGCGCGTGGTGCTGGCGCCTTGCTCGCCGTTCTCGGTGTCGCGCGACCTGATGCGCGAGTCGGCCGTGATGGCGCGCCACTATGGCGTGTCGCTGCACACCCACCTGGCCGAGAATGACAACGACATCGCATACTCGCGCGAGAAATTCGGCCTGACGCCGGCGCAGTATGCCGAAGACCTGGGCTGGGTCGGTCACGATGTCTGGCATGCGCACTGCGTGAAGCTCGACGACGAAGCCATTGCGCTGTTCGCGCGTACCGGCACCGGCGTGGCGCATTGCCCGTGCTCGAACATGCGGCTGGCATCCGGCATCGCGCCGGTGCGGGCGATGCGCGATGCGGGCGTGCCGGTCGGGCTGGGTGTCGACGGCAGCGCGTCGAACGACGGCGCGCACATGCTGGGTGAAGCGCGCCAGGCCATGCTGCTGCAGCGTGTCGGCTACGGCCCGGCCGCGATGAGCGCGCGCGAGGCGCTGGAGATCGCCACGCTGGGCGGCGCACGCGTGCTCAACCGCGACGATATCGGCGCGCTCGCGCCGGGCATGTCGGCGGACTTTGTTGCCTTCGATATGTCGGGGGTGGGCTTCGCCGGCGGCGGCCACGACCTGGTTGCGTCGCTGGTGTTCTGCACGCCGGCCAATGTCGCGGCGAGCGTGATCAACGGGCGCGAAGTGGTGCGTGACGGCGTGCTGCTGACGGCGGACCTGCCCAACGTGCTGACGCGGCATCGCGCACTGGCGCACACGCTGTTCGAGCGCGCCAGCGTCGGCGCGTGAGCGCGGGGAGGTGAACTGCCGCAGGCGTGCACTGCCTGCGGCATTTTCGAGAAAACCCGGAACGGAAAGCAGCAGCGGAAAAAGCAAAAGGCCGGAAGCATCGCTGCTTCCGGCCTTTCTGTATTCGCTGGTGGGGCGTGAGTGACTCGAACACTCGACCTACGGATTAAGAGTCCGCTGCTCTACCAACTGAGCTAACGCCCCAACGAAGAACGAGATTCTAGCATGATTTCCGGCGCTGTCAACAGTTTGCAAACAACCGTGTGCAACGCCTTTCGCGCATGCCGATGCCAGTGACGATCAGGTGAACGGAACCGAACGCCAGCCTTGCCGGTCATCGGATTGAGCGCAATCGCACAAGGCGGATCCGCACGATATGGTCGGAGCCATGTTAGGATTCTTCTCCACTTGCATATGGAGGGCTGCACCGATGGATATCAAATTCCAAGAGCAAGAACGCTACGACATCAATAATGAAGGCTTGCTCTTCCAGGCGATCGTCAATGGCGAGAAAGTGACTTGCGTAGTGACACGCGAAGCACTGTGGGAAGGCTTCAGCGCCGACCAGGTGCTGTCGCTGGAAGAGGCATTCCGTGCCGGACGCGAAACCATCGAACGCGCCGCCGTGGTGCTGATCGAGCAGGGCGCGCCCCAGCCAATCGTCGTCAAGCGCGCCCACGTGGCGCCGATCTGATGAGGATGGATGCCCCGGCCAGCCGTCGGCATGCCGCGGGCGCCCATCCACCATCAGGCATCACCGCGTAGGGCCGTCCGGCCTTGCGTACCCGGCCCCGCAACGCCGGCGCAGGCACCAACGTCTTCCCCGCTGTTTCAATTTCCGGTCGTCTAACGCTGTCCTCGGCAGGCTTTTTCTTGCTGACGGCATCTTGTGCGCGACGCGTCAGCGTGCCGCCGCGGTGGCGCATGCCTGCGGCCGCGGTGCGCTGGCCGCATCGGCATCGACGGCGTCGTGCCCTGATGCCCCCGGCCGCGACGCGCATTCTTCAAAGATCCTGGCGCGGCACTGCGCGCAGATCTCGGGCGACAGCTTGCCGATGATCGTGTGCAGCGCCTGCCGCTTGGTCGGGAAAATATGGTCCGGCCCCAGCTTGTTGCTGAAGCCGGTCTGCTCCCACGTCTGCAGCACCTGCGTGCGCGGGCGGTGGAAGTAGAGATCGCCGCCCATCGCGCGGCGCTCGGCCAGCTCGTTTTCCCACATTTCCGCGCCGGCCAGGTCGATGAAATTCATGCTCTTGGTCATCGCCAGCAAGTGCGTCTGGCCGGCATTGACCTCACGCAGCCAGTGCAGGCGGTCGGTCACGTACTGGACGGCGCCGAAGTAGATCGCGCCTTCCATGCGCAGCAATTTGAGTTGCGGGCATTCCGGCTGCGGGCGGTGCAGTTCGTCCAGCGGCGTGAAGCGCCGGCCCGGGTCGTCGGCATCCGGCACCAGGCTGCGCACTGCAGGCCTCGAGGTGCGGTACAGGTAGGCCACCAGCGACAGCACGGTGCCGAGCAGCACCGCCATTTCGAGCCGGATCACCAGCGTCGCGGCGAAGGTGCCGATGGCAATCGCGAACTCGGTACGGCTGAGCGTGAAGATGCGCCGCAGCCGGGCGAGATCGAGCAGTCCCCACGCCACCAGCAGCAGCATGGCGCCGATCGCCGCCATCGGGATCTGCGCCAGCAGCGGCGCGCTGAGCGCAACCAGCGCCACCAGCCACAACGCCGAGAACACGCTGGCCAGCGGTGTGCGCGCCCCGGCTTCAAAGTTGGGCATCGAGCGGTTGAGCGAGCCGCACGAGATATAGCCGGAGAAAAAGCCGCCGGCGATATTGGACAGGCCCTGGCCGATGAATTCGCGGTTGGCGTCGATATGCTGCCCGGAGCGCAGCGCCACCGCCTTGGCGATCGAGATCGACTGGCCCAGCGCGACGATGGTCAGCGCCGAGGCGATGCCGAGCAGGTCGGGCAGCTTGCGCCAGTCGACGTCGGGCACATGGAAATGCGGCAGCGCCGAAGGGATCGGCCCGACCACGTTCACATGCTGGGCGAAGGCGCCGGCCTGGTTCAGCAGCAGCGCCACGCCATAGCCGGCGAGCAGCCCCAGCAGCATGAACGGCAGCTTGCGCCACAGCCGCTTGCACAGCAGCGTCACCGCCAGCGTCACGGCGGCGACTGCCGCTGCGGACCAGTTGATGGTCTCGGCATGCTCGGCCAGGTGGCGCAGCACGCCGAAGGCACTGGTGCCGGTCGGCACCTGCAGTCCGAACACATCCTTCAGCGCGTACAACCCGATCAGCGTCGCCGCGCCGCAGGTAAAGCCGAGCAGCACCGACGGCGAGATAAAGTTGGCGAGAGAACCGAGCCGCAGCGTGCCGACCGCGAGCTGCATCACGCCGACCACGATGGTCACCGCCAGCGCCAGCCCGATATACGCGGGGCTGCCGGCGAACGCGAGCGGGCTCAGCATGGCGAACAACGCCAGCGAATTGGCATTGGTCGGCCCCGACATCACATGCCAGCTCGAACCGAACAGCGCCGCGACGATGCAGGGCACCACCGCGCTGTAGATGCCGTACTGCGGCGGCAGTCCGGCCAGCGTGGCGAAGGCCACGCCCTGCGGCAGCACCAGCACCGCGCCGAGCAGGCCGGCGACCAGGTCGGCGCGCAGCGTGGCGCGGTCGACGCGCTGGCGCCACGGGAACATGCGATGCAGGAATGAGCCTTGCGTGGATACGGACATGGGAACAGGCCTCGGCGCCCCTGTCCGCGGTCTTGCCGCGTTCAGGGGTTCATGCGGGGTTCATGCCGTCAGTGTAGCGGGCAGGCCGCCGCGGGGCGAGCCGGGCATGCCCGGGCTTGCGTGAATGCGTGGACTGGCGGCGCATGCCGTGGCGGCCGCAGCCCGTGGCGGGCCTCAGCCGCAGTGCAGCGTGGCGACCACCGGAGTGTGATCCGAGGGCTGTTCCCAGGTGCGCGGCACGCGGTCGATCACGCAGGCGGAGCATTGCTCGACCAGCTCCGGCGACAGCAGGATATGGTCGATGCGCAGCCCGGCATTGCGGCGGAACGCCAGCATGCGGTAGTCCCACCAGGAGAAGCTTTTCTCCGGCTGCTCGAACCTGCGGAAGGCATCGGCCAGGCCCAGTTCCACCAGTGCGGCAAAGGCGGCGCGCTCCGGCGGCGACACGAGGTTCTGGCCGACCCACTTGGCCGGATCGTGCACGTCACGGTCTTCGGGCGCGATATTGAAGTCGCCCAGCAGCGCCAGGCGCGGATGGCGCTGCATTTCGTCGCGCAGCCACGCCGTCATCGCTTCCAGCCACTTGAGCTTGTACGTGAACTTCTCCGACTCGGGCGATTGGCCGTTGGGGAAGTAGGCGCAGACCAGGCGCAGGTCGCCGTAGGTGGCGGCGATCACGCGCTGCTGCGCATCCTCGAAGCCGGGAATATTGCGCACTACGTCGACCGGCCCGGGCATGCTGGCGTCGCGCGCGAGAATGGCCACGCCGTTGTACGTTTTCTGGCCGGTGTAGATGCTGTGGAAGCCCGCATTCTCCAGTTCGGCCAGCGGGTACTTGTCGTCCGGCAGCTTCAGTTCCTGCAGGCACAGCGCGTCGATCGGCGCGCCGGCCTGGTCCTGCTCGGCCAGCCATTGCAGCACCTGCGGCAGGCGCACCTTCAGCGAATTGACGTTCCAGCTCGCGATCCGCAGCGGACCGGTGGTGGGTAGTGCAACCGCGCTCATGCCGCCATCCCGCCGTGGCGCAGCAGCGCATCGATCTGCGGCGCGCGGCCGCGGAAGGCGACGAAGGATTCCATCGCCGGGCGGCTGCCGCCCACCGACAGGATCTCGCGCTGGTAGCGCGCGCCGGTCTCGCTGTCGAGCACGGTGCCCGACAGCTGTGCCGCTTCCTCGAACGCCGCATAGACGTCGGCCGACAGCACCTCCGCCCACTTGTAGCTGTAGTAGCCCGCCGCGTAGCCGCCGGCAAAGATATGGCTGAAGGTGTTCGGCCAGCGCGACAGCGGATGCTGCGGCACCACGTGCACGCGATCATTGATCTGGCGCGAGAGCTCCAGCACCGAGGCGGCGCCGGCCGGGTCGAAGTCCGTATGCAGGTGCATGTCGAACGACGAGAACACGATCTGGCGCAGCGTCATCATGCCGTTCTGGAAGTTCTTGGCGGCCAGCATGCGGTCGAACAATGCGCGCGGCAGCGGCGCGCCGGTGTCGACGTGCTGCGTCATGCCGGTCAGCACTTCGTATTCCCAGCAAAAGTTTTCCATGAACTGCGACGGCAGTTCCACCGCATCCCATTCCACGCCGTTGATGCCGGACACGCCCAGCTCGCCCACCTGCGTCAGCATGTGGTGCAGGCCATGGCCGAACTCATGGAACAGCGTGATCACTTCGTCGTGCGTGAACAGCGCGGGCTTGTTGCCCACCGGCGCGGAAAAGTTGCAGGTCAGGTACGCAACCGGCGTCTGCACG
The DNA here is from genome assembly GCF_004768545.1 of Cupriavidus oxalaticus. Classification (NCBI taxonomy): domain Bacteria; kingdom Pseudomonadati; phylum Pseudomonadota; class Betaproteobacteria; order Burkholderiales; family Burkholderiaceae; genus Cupriavidus; species Cupriavidus oxalaticus. Next base: position 1,283,986 of record NZ_CP038635.1, read on the forward strand.
CCGCCTTGCTCCAGCACCTTGCGGCCGCGCGCGTCGTCCATCCAGGCGCCGCCGCGCTTGCCTTCGCGCGCGTACAGGTCGATGTAGAACTGGGCCAGCAGCGTGCCGTCCGCAGTGGTCACGCGGAAGAAGCGCACGTCCTTGTGCCAGGTCTGCGCCGGCTCGGCCTCGATGCGCACCGAGAACAGCTTCTGCACCACGCCGAACAGGCCTTCCAGCACCTTGGGTTCCGGGAAGTACTGCTTGACCTCGTGCTCGGAGAACGCATAGCGCTGCTGGCGCAGCTTTTCCGAGGCATAGGCCACGTCCCACGGCTGCAGGTCGGACAGGCCGAGTTCGGCGGCGGCGAAGGCCTTCAGCTCGGCCCAGTCCTTCTCGGCGTAGGGCCTTGCCTTGATGGCCAGCTCGTCGAGGAACTTCAGCACTTCGGCCGGCGACTCGGCCATCTTAGGTACCAGCGAGACTTCACCGTAGCACTGGTAGCCGAGCATCTGCGCTTCTTCGCGGCGCAGCGCCAGCTGGTCGCGCATGTTGGCGGTGTTGTCCCACTCGCCCTGGCCCAGGCCGTATTGCGCGCCCAGTTCCGAGGCGCGCGTGACATTGGCCTCGTACAACGTCTGGCGCAGCGCGCGGTCGTCGGCGTACTGCAGCACCGGGAAGTACGAGGGGAAGTGCAGCGTGAATTTCCAGCCGGCCTTGCCGTCTTTCTCAGCGGCGTGGCGGGCGGCTTCCCGCGCATCGTCGGGCAGGCCGGCCAGGCGTGCCTCGTCCTCGACGATCAGCGCGTAGGTGTTGGTGGCGTCCAGCACATGGTCGGAGAAGGCCTTGGACAGCTGCGCCTGCTGCTCCTGGATCTCGGCGAAGCGCGGTTTCCGGTCTTCGGGCAGCTCGGCGCCGCCCAGGCGGAAGCCGCGCAGCTCGTTCTCGATCAGCTGGTGGCGGGCCGCGCTCATGCCGGCGAACTCGGGGCTGGCGGCCAGCGCCTTGTACTTTTCATACAGCGCCAGGCTCTGGCCGAGCGACGACCAGAACTCGGTCATGCGCGGCAGGTTGTCGGCGTGTGCCTTGCGCAGTTCCGGCGTGTCGGCGACCGCGCTCAGGTGGCTGACCACGCCCCAGGCGCGGCCCAGCGGCTCGGTGGCGGCTTCCAGCGCCTGCACGGCGTTGGCCCAGTCGGCCGGCGTGGCCGGATCCTCGGCGCGGGCGACCGCCTGCTGCGCATTTTCGAGCAGCGCGTCCAGCGCCGGGCTGATGTGCTCGGGCCGGATCTCGGCGAAGCGGGGCAGGTCGGAAAAGTCCAGCAGCGGATTGTTGACCGGGGTGGCTTGTGCGGCTTGGTCCATGGCGTGTTCTCGGTTGGCTGGCCTCAAAGGTCGATGCCCCGCAGATGGGGGCGGGGTGCGGGCATTTCCAGCACCCCGTGTGGCGTACTGTAGGTCGAATGTACGCCGAACGCGCGCGCTTCAGCCCGCGGCGCGTTCCGCGGCTTCCAGCGTGTTGACCAGCAGCATGGTGATGGTCATCGGGCCGACGCCGCCAGGCACCGGCGTGACGTAGCCGGCCACCTCGCGCACGCCCGCGAAGTCCACGTCGCCGCACAGCTTGCCGTTGTCGTCGCGGTTCATGCCCACGTCGATCACGACGGCGCCCGGCTTGACCATGTCGGCGGTGATCAGGTTGCGCTTGCCGACCGCGGCGACGATCACGTCAGCGTCGCGGGTATGGGCGCCGATATCGCGCGTCTTGCTGTTGCAGATGGTGACGGTGGCACCGGCCTGCAGCAGCAGCATCGCCATAGGCTTGCCGACGATATTGGAGGCCCCGACTACCACGGCACGCGCGCCGCGCAGCGGGTACTGGATCGAATCCAGCATCTTCATGCAGCCATACGGCGTGCACGGGCGGAACAGCGGGGCGCCGGTCATCAGCGCCCCGGCGTTGGCGACGTGGAAGCCGTCGACGTCCTTTTCGGGGGCGATCGCTTCCAGCACCTTGTGGCTGTCGATGTGCTTGGGCAGCGGCAGCTGCACCAGGATGCCGTGGATGCTCGGGTCCTGGTTGAGCGCGTCGATGCGGGCCAGCAATTCCGCCTCGGACAGGTCGGCCGGGTAACGGTCCAGCGAGGAGTGGAAGCCGTTGTCCTGGCAAGCCTTGACCTTGTTGCGCACGTAGACCTGGCTGGCCGGGTCCTCGCCGACCAGGATCACGGCGAGGCCGGGGCGGTGACCGCGCTCGGTCAGGCTGGCGGCGCGCTGGGCGGCTTCGGAGCGGATTTGTTTGGCAAGGGCGTTGCCGTCGATCAGTTGGGCAGACATGGAGGAAAAGACCGGTTTGGGCGGGTTTGTGCGAATTTGGGCGGATCCGGCAGATGGCTTCGGCCGCGAGTGGCGTGCGCCCGTCATGCGGGCATGCGGATCAAAGGCGAATTATAAAGGGTCAGTGCGGGCTGGCGCGCGCAGCTTGACCGGATGCAAGGGTTGTAGGGGTAAGGGACTGGTAGCATCGGCCGCATGCACACCGCGCTCCCGTCCCTGCTGTCAGATCCGCTGCTCGTTGTCGTGTCCCTCGCCGGACTGCTGTGGGCGCTGAGCCGCCGGCCGTGGCGCCTGCTGCGGCGCAATTCGCTGCAGCACGCCTGGCTGGGGGCGATGGTGCTGGTGGCGCTGCTGTGGACGGTGCGCGCCACGCTGGTCGGCGGGCTGGTGATCCAGTTGCTGGGCGCCACGCTGATGGTGACGCTGTTCGGGCTGCCGCTGGCGCTGCTGTCGCTGTTCGTGGTGGACCTGGTGTCGCTGTTCGGGCTTGAATACCTGGCCGGCCACAGCTGGGCGCTGTTCGACTGGCCTTCGCTATGGGTGCGCTATACCTGGCTGGCGCTGGTGCCGGCGCTGCTTTCGGCCGGACTGCAGGCGCTGATGCGGCGCTGGCTGCCGCGCCATCCGTTCATCTTTATCCTGGGGCACGGCTATTTCACCGCGGGGCTGGCCGCGCTGGGCGCGAGTGCCGCGCAGGCGGCGTGGCGGCACGTGATGGCGCCGGGGCTGCCGTTCACCGTGGCCGATACGCTGGCGGCTACGCTGATCCTGGCGTTTGGCGAGGCGTTCCTGACCGGGCTGCTGGTGGCCGTCTTTGTGGTCTACCGGCCACAATGGGTGGTCACGTTCCGGGACGAAGATTACCTGAAGAATTGAGACCGGGGCGCCGGCAGTGGCGCCCGGAAAGGCTGGCCAGGAGGGCTTGAGGAGGCCAGCCGGCGCCGCAGGTCAGCTGTTGCGCGACAGGGCCAGGCGCAGCAGGTCGGCGACCGTGTTGACGTTGAGCTTTTCCATGATGTTGGCGCGGTGCGCCTCCACCGTCTTGATGGAAATGCCCAGGTCATCGGCGATCTGCTTGTTCAGGCGGCCTGCCACGATGCGCTCCAGCACCTGCTGCTCGCGCGTGGTCAGCTTGCCCAGCAGGTCCTTGGCGGCGCGCTGCTCGCGCGCGGCCGAGTGGTCGGTGCGGGCCTTCTGCAGCATGCGCTCGACCAGCGCGCGCAGTTCGGATTCGTCGAACGGCTTCTCGATGAAATCGATGGCGCCGCGCTTCATGGTCGATACCGCCATCGGCACGTCGCCATGGCCGGTGATAAAGACGATCGGGATATTGATGTTCTCGGCGATCATCCGCTCCTGCAGTTCCGGGCCGCTCATGCCGGGCATGCGCACGTCGAGGATCAGGCAGGACACCTGGCTGGCGTCGTAGGCGGCGAGGAACTGCTCGGCGCTGGTAAAGCTGCGAACCTGGTAGCCATTGCCCTCCAGCAGCCAGGTCAGCGAGTCGCGCATGGCTTCATCGTCGTCGACGATGAACACGGTCTCGCCGCGGTGGGGCGTGGGGTTTGGCGTTGCGGTCATGTAGTCTCCTCGGGACAACAATTCATTGCTGCGAAGTGTAACCGCCCCGGGGCCTCTGTGGCGAGACGGATCCCCCACATGCGTAGGGAGTCCGCGCCGGCCTGCCGGGGGCGTCCGGAACGAATCGGACAGCGGTCGAATGCGGGGATTATTGTTCGGCCATCACCGGATGCAGCGGCAGCATGATCTTGAAGGTGCAGCCAATGCCGTCGACATTGTTCTCCACCCACAGCCGGCCCTGGTGCGACTCGATGATCGAGCGGCAGATGTTCAGCCCCATGCCCATGCCGTCGGACTTGGTGCTGAAGAAGGGCTCGAACAGCCGTTCCTTGGTCGCTTCGTCGACGCCCGGACCCTGGTCGATGACATCGATATGGACGTTGTCGCCGAACTCGCCCGGCTCCACGCGCGCGTGCAGGCGCACCACGCCGCCGGCGCGCAGCGCCGGCAGGCCGGCCATGGCTTCGACCGCGTTCTTGAGCAGGTTCACCAGCACCTGCTCGATCAGCACCGGGTCGACATAGATGGTCATCGGCGGCGCCGGCAGCCGGGTCAGGATGGTGACGCGGCGGCGGGTCGCCTCCAGGTCGGCCAGGCCCACGGCATCGGCGACGATATCGTGCAGCGCCGCTTCGCGGCGCTGCGGCTGGCTGCGCTTCACGAAGCCGCGGATGCGGCTGATGATGGTGCCCGCGCGCACGGCCTGCGCGGAGGTTTTCTCCAGCACCGGGATCAGGTCTTCCGGCGTGCTGCGGCCCGAATGCAGCCGCGCCACCGCGCCCATGCAGTAGTTGTTGATGGCGGCCAGCGGCTGGTTCAGCTCGTGCGCCAGCGACGACGCCATCTCGCCCATGGTGGTCAGGCGGCTGGTGAACTGCAGGCGTTCCTCATGCTGGCGCGCCATTTCCTCGGCGGCCTTGCGCACGGTGATGTCGGTGGCGATCTGCATCTGCGCCAGGTGGCCGTCCACCCACTGGATATAGCGGCGGCGCACTTCGAACCATTTCTGCATGTCGGGCACGAACACCTCGCGCGCGTCCGACGCATAGGGCATCAGCTCGGAAGCGGGCAGGCCGGCGTAGGCGTCGACGTAATCGGTGTTGTCGCTCGAGACCTGTTCCTTGTCGAGATCGTCGCCGGCGAGCTTGAGGTGGCCCTCGGCCTCCCAGCCGAACAGCTGGCGGTAATAGCGGTTGGCGAACAGCAGCTCGGCCTTGTCGGTGGCGAGCACCGACACCGCGGCGTCCAGGCTCTCCAGCACTGTGGTGAAGCGGTCATGCGCGGCGGCCAGTTCCTCGCGCGCGCGCTTGGGCTCGGTGATGTCGGTCATCGAACTCATCCAGCCGGTATGGCGGCCGCGGCTGTCGACCAGCGGCGACACATACATGCGCGCGTAGAAGCTGCTGCCGTCGCGGCGCATCGTGCGCATCTCATAGCCGCCGGCGGGCGACTTGCCCTGCAGCGTCAGGTCGATCTGCTTCTGCATCTCCTGCTGGTCGTTCGGCGGCCAGTAGGGGAAGGGCGGCAGGCGGCCGACCAGGTCGTTCTCCTGCCATCCGGTCATGCGGCAGAAGGCGGGGTTGACGTAGGTGATGCGGCCGTTCAGATCGAGCGCGCGCAGGCCGATCAGCATCGAGTTTTCCATCGCGCGCCGGAACGAGGTCTCGGCCAGCAGCGCGCGCTGCGCCTCGGAGCGGCGGCTGGTATGGCGCCACATGCTCCACAGGCTCCACAGCAGGAAGCAGGACAGGCCCACCACCAGCCACAGCAGCATGTTGTTGGGCAGGTTCGACGGCGGCGGGTAGGCGTCGGCGCGCAGCGACAGCGAATGGCCGGGCGGATCCAGCAGCACTTCATACGACAGCGCGTTGCCGGGCACTGGACGCAGCGAGGTGCTGGCGCGGGTCTGGTTGTTCTTATCGATCAGCGAGAAGCGGTAGCGCTCGGTCAGCTCCGGCGGCAGCAGGTGCGTCAGGATGCCGTTGATCGAGTACAGCGCGCCGAGCGTGCCGAGGAACTCGTTGTCGCGCACGATCGGCACTTGCATCAGCATGAAGCTGTCGCCGCGGTCGTTGACCAGCGGGCGCGAGTAGACCACGCGCTGGGTTTCGCGCGCGGCATCGAAGGTGTCCAGCACTTCGGGCTCGAGCGGCTGGTCCTGGTTTTCGCGCAGGCGCACCGCGAACTCGGACGTCGACGGCAGCGACCAGCGGCCGCGCTTGGTGGCGTCGAGCCAGTTGATAAAGACGATCTCGGAATTCTCGCGCAGGATTTCCTGGGCGGCGGTACGGTAGGCGCCTTGCTCCAGTTGCGCGGCGGCGATGTCGCGCGCCAGCGAGGCCAGCTGGTCCTGGTTGCTGAGCAGCGACAGGCGTACGCGCTGTTGCGCCCAGGCGGCGTCGCGGTACAGCGCATCGCGTTGCTGCTGGCGCTCGGTCTCGTGCAGCGACCACAGGATCACGCCCATTGCCACCGTGAACAGCACGATCGCGACCAGCGGGATGAACATGAACCAGCTGGTGGCGACGAGATTGCGCCAGCGCAGCCACCACAGGCCGCGCGGGGCCGCCACCGGCGCGCCGTCGTCGGGGTCGAGGGTGTCGATCGGACCGAGCCCCGTCGCCGGAGGCGGGTTGTGGCCGGTGTCGCCCCCGGCGGCCTTGGCTGTGCCCGAAGCATCGGGAGAAAGCATGGCTGCACGCAGGCGGGAGAGGTAGCGATCGAGGAACGGCATGGGAGGGATTGACGGCTGACCGTTCAGTGTACCGAGATTATTGCGGTGCGTCGCTTGGGGAAAGCGCCAATGAAATCCCGGCCGCCGCTGTCCGCGCGGGCGCCCTTGCGGCTGGCGCCTTGCGCGTCGTGGCGTGGATCTTGGTGCATTGCGTCATTATTCCACATCGTAAAAAACGATATCGCAATTTGAAAATTTCACTTGTGTTGCCCAATGGGCTTCCATAGAATCGGTTCGACCCAAGAATGCGGGCGGTAGCCATGCGCCTGCCGCGCGGAGGAGCCGGAACAGGTTCCCCGGCGGCGGCCCCGATGCAAGGCGCGGCAGCGCCGAACCCGCAACGGTGCGAGTCAACCCGTAGAGCCCCCAAAGCCGGCGCCGGAAGCGCAGGCACGAAGCACGAATTCACCCAGGAGACAGTCATGTCCGCCGTACCAGAGCAGATTCTCGGCGCATCCAGCGCCAACGACGCCGATCCCCAGGAAACCCATGAATGGCTGGATGCCCTGCAGGGCGTCCTCGCCGCCGAGGGCCCGGCACGCGCCGCGTTCCTGATCGACAAGCAGATCGAGTACGCACGCGTGAACGGCGTGACCCAGCCGTTCCACGCCGAGACGCAGTACATCAACACCATCCCGGTGGAGCAGCAGGCCCGCATCCCCGGCGACCAGGACATCGAGCACCGCATCCGCTCGTACACCCGCTGGAACGCCATGGCGATGGTGCTGCGCGCCAACAAGCACACCAACGTCGGCGGCCATATCTCCTCGTTTGCCTCGGCGGCCACGCTGTATGACGTGGGCTACAACCATTTCTGGCGCGCCCCCTCGGAACAGAGCGGTGGCGACCTGGTCTTCGTGCAGGGCCACTCGGCACCGGGCGTGTACTCGCGCGCCTTCCTGCTGGGCCGCCTGAGCCAGGACCAGCTCGACAACTTCCGCCAGGAAGTCGACGGCCACGGCATCTCGTCCTACCCGCACCCGTGGCTGATGCCGGACTTCTGGCAGTTCCCGACGGTGTCGATGGGCCTGGGCCCGATCATGGCCATCTACCAGGCCCGCTTCATGAAGTACCTGGACAGCCGCGGCCTGGCCAAGGCCGGCGACCGCAAGGTCTGGGCCTTCCTGGGCGACGGCGAGACCGACGAGCCGGAATCGCTGGGCGCGATCGGCATGGCCGGCCGCGAGAAGCTCGACAACCTGGTCTTCGTCATCAACTGCAACCTGCAGCGCCTGGACGGCCCGGTGCGCGGCAACGGCAAGATCATCCAGGAACTGGAATCCGAGTTCCGCGGCGCGGGCTGGAACGTGATCAAGGTGGTGTGGGGCAGCAAGTGGGATTCGCTGCTGGCGCGCGACACCAAGGGCCTGCTGATGAAGCGCATGATGGAATGCGTCGACGGCGAATACCAGACCATGAAGGCCAAGGACGGCGCCTACGTCCGCGAGCACTTCTTCAACACGCCTGAGCTGAAGGCGATGGTCGCCGACTGGTCCGACGACGATATCTGGCGCCTGAACCGCGGCGGCCACGATCCGCACAAGATCTACGCCGCCTACAAGGCCGCCAGCGAGCACAAGGGCCAGCCCACGCTGATCCTGGCCAAGACCATCAAGGGCTATGGCATGGGCGACGCCGGCCAGGCCATGAACGTGGCCCACCAGCAGAAGAAGATGCCGGTGGACGCGATCCGCAAGTTCCGCGACCAGTTCAATCTCCCCGTTGCCGACGACCAGCTGGAAGATGTGCCGTACATCACCTTCCCGGAAGGTTCGAAGGAACTGGAATACATGCGCCAGGCGCGCCTGAACCTGGGCGGCTACCTGCCGGCCCGCCGCCAGAAGGCCGAAGCGCTGCCGGTCCCGCAGCTGTCCGCGTTCGAGGCGCTGCTCAAGGCCACCGGCGAAGGCCGCGAAGTGTCCACCACCATGGCCTTCGTGCGTATCCTGAACACCCTGCTGAAAGACAAGCAGATCGGCAAGCACGTGGTGCCCATCGTCCCGGACGAGTCGCGCACCTTCGGCATGGAAGGCCTGTTCCGCCAGGTCGGCATCTGGAACCAGGAAGGCCAGAAGTATGTGCCGGAAGACCATGACCAGCTGATGTTCTACAAGGAATCGCAGACTGGCCAGGTGCTGCAGGAAGGCATCAACGAAGCCGGCGCCATGTGCGACTGGATCGCCGCCGCCACGTCGTACTCGACGCACGGCGTGCAGATGATCCCCTTCTACATCTACTACTCGATGTTCGGCATCCAGCGTATCGGCGACCTGTGCTGGGCCGCTGCCGACATGCGCTCGCGCGGCTTCCTGCTGGGCGGCACCGCCGGCCGCACCACGCTGAACGGCGAGGGCCTGCAGCATGAAGACGGCCACTCGCACGTGTTCCACGCCGCGATCCCGAACTGCATCTCGTACGACCCGACCTACCAGTACGAACTGGCGGTGATCATGCAGGACGGCCTGCGCCGCATGTACGCCGAGCAGGAAGACGTCTACTACTACCTGACGGTGATGAACGAGAACTACGAGCATCCGGAAATGCCGGCTGGCGTAGAGCAGGACATCGTCAAGGGCATGTACCAGTTCCGCAAGGGCGTCGAGAACAGCAACGCGCCACGCGTGCAGCTGCTGGGCTCGGGCACGATCTTCCGCGAGGTGGTTGCCGCCGCCGAGCTGCTGAAGAAGGACTGGGGCGTCGAGTCCGACCTGTGGAGCTGCCCGAGCTTCACCGAGCTGGCCCGCGAAGGCCAGGCCGCCGAGCGCTTCAACCTGCTGCACCCGGCCGAAGCCCAGCGCGAAGCCTTTGTCACGCAGAAGCTGAAGTCGGTCCGCGGCCCGGTGATTGCATCGACCGACTACGTGCGCGCCTTCGCCGAGCAGATCCGCCCGTTCGTGCCGCGCCGCTACGTGGTGCTGGGCACCGACGGCTTCGGCCGCTCGGATACCCGCGAGAAGCTGCGCCACTTCTTTGAAGTGGACCGCCACTGGGTCACGCTGGCCGCGCTCAAGGCGCTGGCCGACGAGGGCGCCATCAGCCGCGACAAGGTGGCCGAGGCCATCAAGAAGTACAACCTCGACCCGAGCAAGCCCAACCCGATGTCGGTCTGATCCGGCAGCCTGCACCCACCCCCGCAGTACGGCGACGCCGTGCCGCGGGCGCCCCGGCAAACCGCCGGCTGGCGCCTTGCGGCATGGCGGCGTGACAGAAGCGGGCGGCGAAGGTAATCTCGCCGCTTGCGGATGTCGTGCGCGCCGGCCTGCCCAGGAGACACTGAATGAGTCAAGCAATTGAAATCAAGGTGCCGGATATCGGCGACTATGACGCCGTTCCCGTCATCGAAGTGCATGTGAAACCCGGCGACAGCATCAACGCGGAAGACGCGCTGGTGACGCTGGAATCGGACAAGGCCACCATGGACGTGCCCTCGCCGCAGGCCGGCGTGGTCAAGGACGTCCGCATCAAGGTGGGCGACAACGTGTCCGAAGGCTCCGTGCTGGTTATGCTGGAAGCGGCCAACGAGGCCTCCGCGGCACCGCCCGCCGGGGCCGCTGCGCCTGCTCCGGCGCCGGCCGCCGCAGCGCCCGCACCCGCTGCCGCGCCGGCAGTGGCTCCCGCGGCAGCCCCTGCCGCGAGCGGTGGCGGCGCCATCGAAGTCAAGGTACCCGATATCGGCGACTACGACGCCGTGCCGGTCATCGAAGTCCACGTCAAGCCGGGCGACACCATCAACGCCGAAGACGCGCTGGTGACGCTGGAATCCGACAAGGCAACCATGGACGTGCCGTCGCCACAGGGCGGCGTGGTCAAGGAAGTCAAGGTCAAGGTTGGCGACAACGTGTCCGAAGGTACGCTGCTGCTGATCCTGGAAGGCGCCGCCGCGGCACCGGCTCCGGCTGCCGCGGCGGCTCCGGCACCGGCCGCTGCCAGCGCGCCCGCCCCGGCACCCGCGCCCGCGGCGGCCCCGGCTCCGGCAGCAGCGGCTGCCGCCGCGCCGGCCGTCGCTGGCGTAAGCGGCAAGGCCGCCCACGCCAGCCCGTCGGTGCGCAAGTTCGCACGCGAGCTGGGCGTCGACGTGTCGCGCGTGGCCGGCACCGGCCCCAAGGGCCGCATCACGCAGCAGGACGTGCAGAACTACGTCAAGGGCGTGATGACCGGCCAGGCCGCCGCGCCGGCCCAGGCTGCCGCGGCTGGCGGCGGCGGTGGCGAGCTCGGCCTGCTGCCGTGGCCGAAGGTCGATTTCACCCGCTTCGGCGAGGTGGAAAGCAAGGCCCTGTCTCGCATCAAGAAGATTTCCGGCGCCAACCTGCACCGCAACTGGGTCATGATCCCGCACGTCACCAACCATGACGAAGCGGACATCACCGAGCTGGAAGCCTTCCGCGTGCAGCTGAACAAGGAAAACGAGAAGTCCGGCATCAAGGTCACCATGCTGGCCTTCATGATCAAGGCCACGGTCGCGGCGCTGAAGAAGTTCCCGAACTTCAATGCCTCGCTCGACGGCGACAACCTGGTGCTGAAGAAGTACTTCAACATCGGTTTCGCCGCCGACACCCCGAATGGCCTGGTCGTGCCGGTGATCAAGGACGCCGACAAGAAGGGCGTGCTGGAGATCAGCCAGGAAATGAGCGAGCTGGCCAAGCTGGCGCGCGACGGCAAGCTCAAGCCGGACCAGATGCAGGGCGGCTGCTTCTCGATCTCGTCGCTGGGCGGCCTGGGCGGCACGTACTTCACGCCGATCATCAACGCGCCGGAAGTGGCCATCATGGGCGTGTGCAAGTCGTTCCAGAAGCCGGTGTGGGACGGCAAGCAGTTCGCGCCGCGCCTGACGCTGCCGCTGTCGCTGTCGTGGGACCACCGCGTCATCGACGGCGCCGAGGCTGCGCGCTTCAACACGTACTTCGCGCAACTGCTGGCCGACTTCCGCCGCATCCTGCTGTAAAAAGCAGCCGCGACGCACACCGGCTTTGCCGGTGTGCGAAAGGCCAGCCACCTGAGTTGATTCAGAGGAGCGAGCCATGACTACCTGTGTTGTCGTCAAGAAGGGCGCCGAGGTGGCGATCGCGGCGGACGCGCTGGTCACCTTCGGCGATACGCGGCTCTCGCGCGCGTATGAGCGCAACCAGAAGGTCTTTCCGGTCGGCGACGGCTTTATCGCGCTGGCCGGGACGACCGCGCACTTCCCGGTCATGCGCACGCTGCTGGCGGGCCTGGGCGAGGAGTGCCGGCTGGACTCGCGCGACGACGTGTTCCGCACCTTCCTGAAGGTGCACGAGAAGCTGAAGACGGAGTACTTCGTCAACACCAAGGAAGACGAGGACGATCCCTACGAGTCGTCGCAGATCGTATGCCTGATCGCCAATCCGGCCGGCATCTTCGGCGTCTATTCGTATCGCGAGGTGTTTTCGTTCGACCGTTTCTGGGGCATCGGCTCGGGCCGCAACTACGCGCTGGGCGCGATGCACGCGGTGTATGACCGGCCCGACCTGGATGCGGGCGAGATCGCGCGCATCGGCGTCGATGCGGGCGTGGAGTTCGACAAAAGCTCATCGGGGCCGATCGAGGTCCATACGGTGCGGCTGCACGATGCAGACAATGGCGCAGCGCCGGCGGCGGATGCGGCAACCAACAACGACGGCGCGCCCTGAAGCCGAGAGGCGGGCGCGTATTGAGGAGCAAATATGAGTGTGATCGAAGTCAAGGTGCCGGATATCGGCGATTTCGACGCGGTGGAAGTGATCGAGGTACTGGTCAAGGCCGGCGATACGGTCGAGACGGAACAGTCCCTGATCGTGCTGGAGTCCGACAAGGCGAGCATGGATGTGCCGTCGTCGGTCGCCGGCAAGGTGGTGGAAGTCAAGGTCAAGGTGGGCGACAAGGTCGGCCAGGGCGCGGTGATCTGCACCGTGGAGGCCGAGGCCGCCGCCGCTGCACCGGCGCCCGCGCAAGCTCCGGCTCCGGCCGCTGCGCCTGCGCAGGCTGCCGCGGCACCGGCCGCCGCTGCGCCGGCCGCCGCAACGCATAGCGGCGGTGCCGATATCCAGTGCGAAATGCTGGTGCTGGGCGCCGGCCCCGGCGGCTACTCGGCCGCCTTCCGCGCCGCCGACCTGGGCATGAATACCGTGCTGGTCGAACGCTACAGCACGCTTGGCGGCGTCTGCCTGAACGTGGGCTGCATCCCCTCCAAGGCGCTGCTGCACAACGCCGCCGTGATCGACGAAGCCAAGGCGCTGGCCGCCCATGGCATCCTGTTCGGCGAAGCCAAGATCGACCTCGACGGCCTGCGCCACTACAAGAACCAGGTGGTCGGCAAGCTGACCGGCGGCCTGGCCGGCATGGCCAAGGCGCGCAAGGTGCAGGTGGTGCGCGGCATCGGCAACTTCCTCGACCCGCACCATATGGAAGTCGAGCTGACCGAGGGCGAGGGCAAGCGCAGCACCGGCAAGAAGACCGTGATCCGCTTCGAGAAGGCCATCATCGCCGCCGGCAGCCAGGCGGTGAAGCTGCCCTTCATCCCGGAAGACCCGCGCATCGTCGACTCGACCGGCGCGCTCGAACTGCCGGAAGTGCCCAACAAGATGCTGGTCATCGGCGGCGGCATCATCGGCCTGGAAATGGCCACGGTCTACAGCACGCTGGGCGCGGAAATCGATGTCGTCGAGATGCTGCCGGGCCTGATGGGCGGCGCTGACCGCGACCTGGTCAAGGTCTGGGAAAAGAAGAACAAGGACCGTTTCGGCAAGGTCATGCTGAATACCAAGACGGTCGGGGTGGAAGCCAAGCCGGACGGCATCTACGTAAAGTTCGAGGGCGAGCAGGCCCCGGCCGAGGCGCAACGCTACGACCTGGTGCTGGTGTCGGTGGGCCGCGCGCCCAACGGCAAGCGCATCGCCGCCGAAAAGGCGGGCGTGGCCGTGACCGACCGCGGCTTTATCAACGTCGACAAGCAGATGCGCACCAACGTGCCGCATATCTTCGCGATCGGCGACGTCGTCGGCCAGCCGATGCTGGCGCACAAGGCGGTGCATGAAGCCCACGTGGCCGCGGAAGCCGCGCATGGCGAGAAGGCGTTCTTCGATGCCAAGCAGATCCCGTCGGTGGCCTTTACCGATCCGGAAGTGGCCTGGGCCGGCCTGACCGAAGACGAGTGCAAGGCGCAGGGCATCAAGTACAGCAAGGGTGTGTTCCCGTGGGCCGCTTCGGGCCGCGCCATCGCCAATGGCCGCGACGAGGGCTTTACCAAGCTGATCTTCGACGAGGAAACGCATCGCGTGATCGGCGGCGGTATCGTGGGTACGCACGCCGGCGACCTGATCAGCGAAGTGTGCCTGGCGATCGAGATGGGCGCCGATGCGGTGGATATCGGCAAGACCATCCACCCGCACCCGACGCTGGGCGAATCGATCGGCATGGCGGCTGAGATCTACGAAGGTACCTGTACCGACGTGCCGCCGCCGCGCAAGCGCTGAGGATTCCGCAGCAAGCGCAGAACCCGCCTCCGGGCGGGTTCTTTTTTTGCCCCGAGAATGCAATTAACCGCCAGAAGCCCGAGGCCACCACACTGGGGGCCAACAGGGCGGGGCGCTGCACAAGCGGGAAAGAGAAAAACCAAAAAAAAGCCCGGCCTTTGCAGGCCAGGCTTTAACGATACCTTTGGACAAGGAGACCGCGGTACCGAGGAGACATCGGCAGACCAGGCAGTGCCGCTATCCTCGGTCGGGACACCACCTTCATCGTTGGCAAAACACACCGGCAGGTTTCCGCTTCGATGCGCTTTGCCAACGGACCGGCCGGAGCCGGTCCATCGTCAAGGCAAACAGCTATCAGGCAACCGTAGCCTTCTTCGCCGTGGCCGTACGGGCCGTGGCGCTGGCTTGCTGGGCAGCCTTGGTGGCGGCGGAAGCAGCGGCCTGGAAGTTGGTTTCAGCGATTTCCACGGCTTGCTTGGTCGCCTTCTGCACCGACTCGTAGGCGTTGTTAGCAGCCGAGATCGCCGACTTCACGATGGCCACGGTCGATTCCGAACCGGCCGGGGCGTTCTTGGCGAAGTTCTCGACCAGCGCCTGCACGTTCTTCGAGCCTTCGGCCAGTTGGGCCTCGGCCACCTTGGTGAACTCGCTCTGGGTTTCCGAAGCGATTTCGTACAGGTGACGGGTGTAAGCCAGGGTCTTCTCGGCGACCGGTTGCACGGCTGCGGCCTGCAGGGCCAGCAGTTCCTGTGCGTCCTTGGCCGACAGCGCCTTCTTGGCGTTTTCCACGTTTTCGGCGAACGTGGTCTTCACGACCTGCAGGTTCAGTTCGACAAGCTTTTCGACGCCTTCAAATGCCTTGGTAGTCAGGCCGAACAGCGTTTCCAGGTTTGCTTTTTGCGCTGCTGCGACTTGTTCCGGGGTCAGGATCATTGCTGGTCTCCAGTGGTGAACTTCAAGGTCAAGCAAAATACAAAAATAAGCCGCCTAGATGTCAGGGCCGTGACGGTGTTTCCCGTTTCGGCCAGCCCAGGCGCGTGTGGGTGGTTGTGTGCCGCGCCCGATGCTTTGATGCGCCGCAACAATTCCAATTCTAGGGAAGCCAGGTTTAATGTCAAGCGCATTTTGTGCGTCGCACAAAAAGATTGTGGCGGTGCGCTGATTTTGTGCCGCAGCAGGCATTTCGGCAGGGCGGCGAGGGATGGTGAGCGATGCTAACATCGCGGCTTGCCTCGCTGTACGGCTGGCCGCCGCCTGCGAAAACCGACAAGACGTGAACAGAACCGCACAGGCCGACCCATGCTCGCCTTCTACGCCGACCATTTCGTGTTGCCGCTGCCGCCGGGACATCGTTTCCCGATGCGCAAGTACAGCATGCTGCGCGACACGGTCGCAACCCAGATTCCTGGCCTGCGCCTGGCCGAGGCGCCGCGCGCCGGCGACGATGCCCTGCTGCTGGCGCATACGCCGGAATACGTACAGGCCGCTTCCGCCGGCACGCTGGATGCCGCCCGCCAGCGCGAAATCGGCTTCCCGTGGTCCGAAGCCATGGTCGAGCGCTCGCGGCGCTCTGCCGGTGCCACCATCGAGGCGTGCCGGGCGGCCTTGCGCGAAGGCGTTGCCGTGAACCTCGCGGGCGGTACGCATCACGCGTATGCCGACAAGGGAGGCGGCTTCTGCGTGTTCAACGACGCTGCCATTGCGGCGCGCGTGCTACAGCGCGACGGCGACGTGCGCCGCGTGGCGGTGGTCGATCTCGACGTGCACCAGGGCAACGGCACGGCGTCGATCCTGCAAGGCGACCCCACCGTGTTCACGCTGTCGCTGCACGGCGAGAAAAACTACCCGTTCCGCAAGGAAGCCAGCGACCTCGACGTCGGCCTGCCGGACGGCTGCGACGACGATGGCTATGCCAGTGCGCTGCAGGCGGCACTGGATACGCTGTTCAGCCGCTTCGCGCCCGACCTGCTGATCTACCTGGCCGGCGCCGATCCGCACGAGGGCGATCGGCTCGGGCGGCTCAAACTGAGCTTCGCCGGCCTGGCGCGGCGTGACCAACTGGTATTCGACGCCGCCATGGCGCGCGGACTGCCGGTGGCGGTGGCGATGGCCGGTGGCTACGGCAACCAGATCGAAGACACGGTCGCGGTCCACGTGCAGACCGTGCGCCTGGCCGCGCAATACCATGCCCGCCACGGCACGCTGGTGGGGGTGTCATGAGCGCCGCGGCAGAACCCGGCCGCGCGGTGGGCGCGGGCACCCGCCAGACGGCATGGGTGGCGGCGATGCCGTGGCTGTTCGTGCTGATCTGGAGCACCGGCTTCATCGTTGCCAAGTACGGCATGCCGTATGCGGAACCGATGACATTCCTGTTCCTGCGCTTTGCCGGCGTGCTGGTGCTGATGGTGCCGTTCGTGCTGCTGGCCGGCGTGCCGTTGCCGCGCGCGGCCGGCTCGACACATACCGACTGGCGCGTGGTCGGCCATCTTGCCGTGGCGGGCTTGCTGCTGCAGGGCGGCTACCTTGGTGGCGTGTGGGCGGCGATCAAGCTCGGCATGCCGGCCGGCGTGTCGGCGCTGATCGCGGGCATGCAGCCGATCCTGACCGCGCTGATCGCCGCGCGGCTGGGCGAGCGCATCAGCGGGCGCCAGTGGCTGGGCCTGCTCCTGGGCATCGCCGGCGTGGCACTGGTGGTGGGCAACAAGCTCGGCACCAGCGCGCTGACGCCGGCAAGCCTGGCGCTGGCGGTCGGCGCGCTGCTCAGCATTACCGTCGGCACGGTCTACCAGAAGCACTTCTGCCCGGTGTTCGACCTGCGCATGGGATCCGTGATCCAGTTCGGCGCCGCCGCGCTCGCCTGCCTGCCGTTCATGTTCCTGTTCGAGACCCGCGGCGTGCAATGGACCGCCGCCATGATCGGCGCGCTGGCGTGGTCGGTGGTGGCGTTGTCCATCGGCGCCATCTCGCTGCTGTTCGTGCTGCTCCGCCAGGGCGCGGCAACCAGGGTGTCGAGCCTGATGTACTTGACGCCGCCAACCACTGCCGTGATGGCCTGGCTGCTCTTCGGCGAACGCTTCCCGCCGCTGGCCGCCGCGGGCATGGTGCTTGCTGCGTCAGGGGTGGCACTGGTCATCCGCAGGTAGCGCTGGTGCGTTCGTTTCGCAGGCGCGAACGCGTCAACGGTTGCCCTGGCGCACTCCGTTTCCCTTTTCCGTTCTTGCCCAGTTCCTTGCTCGCCCCATGAAGCCACAAGCCGACCCGCGCAGTGCCTATCCGTACTTCCAGCCGATCACGACACGTTGGATGGATAACGATGTCTATGGCCACGTTAACAACGTTGTCTACTACAGTTATTTTGACACCGTGGTGAATACCTACCTGATCCGGCAGGGTGCGCTCGATCTCGAGTCGGGCAAGACAATCGGGCTGGTGATCGAGACGCAGTGCAACTACTTCTCGTCGCTCAGCTTCCCGGAGACCGTGGTCGCAGGCTTGCGCGTCGCCAGGCTCGGCACGTCGAGCGTGCGCTATGAGGTCGGCCTGTTCAGCGGCGACAACGAGGTTGCCGCCGCGCAGGGGCATTTCATCCACGTCTATGTCGATCGCGCCACGCGCCGGCCGGTACCGCTGCCGGCGCCGCTGCGCGAGGCGCTGCTGCCGCTGGCGGTCGCAGGCGCGCAAGGGTGACGGCGGGGCAATGGAGACGAACAAGATGTCCCTCGAGATGAAACCGGGTTCGCAGGACGCCGTGGCGTGCGTGGATCGTGCGATCCTGACACGGCGTTCGGTGCGGGCCTTTCTCGATACGCCCGTGCCGCGGGAGACCGTGGAAGACATTCTGGCCGTCGCCAGCCGCGCTCCCTCCGGCACCAATACGCAGCCATGGCGGGTCTATGTCCTGTCGGGAGAAGCCAAGGCAAAGTTGTGCGCCGATGTGCTTGCCGCTTACGAAGACCCCGAGCGCGACAGCAAGTACCTGGAGGAATACCCGTACTACCCCCGCGAATGGGCCAACCCCTACCTGGCGCGACGGCGCAAGGTGGGCTGGGACCTGTACGGCCTGCTTGAGATCAGCCGCGAGGACAAGGCGCGCATGCATGAGCAGCACGCGCGCAACTTCCGTTTCTTCGATGCGCCGGTGGGGATGATCTTTACCATCGACCGCATCATGGAGCAGGGCAGCTGGCTCGACTACGGCATGTTCCTGCAAAGCATCATGGTTGCCGCGCGGGCGCGCGCGCTGGATACCTGCCCGCAGGCGGCGTTCACGCAGTTCCACAAGATCATTGCCAGCCACTTGCTGCTGCCGCCGGAGGAAATGGTGGTGTGCGGCATGTCGCTGGGATTTGCCGATCCGGACGCGCCGGAAAATCGCATGACCACCGAACGGGAACCGGTAAGCGGGTTTGCGCGTTTCCTCTCATAGAGAGGTTTGTATCAATGTGTAACGATTGCTGCCGATATAGAGAGCGAATTGCCGTATTGGCCGTGATTGTTACTGGGGTGAGCAAGGCGGAGCGATTGTAGTTCGTTTGCGGACGTGACCTGTGGTCATCTTTTTCCACCATGTGGAAATGTTTGTAAATCGAACTTTAAGGAGCGTCTGTAAGTCTTTAATCTTGCTAACAATTTCTTAATTTTCTACACTAGCGCCATTCCTCATGCGCTGAACGAATCATGTTTCGGTCTGATTCCATTTTTTCCAGATTCTTCGGCTCCACGCCCTTGTCCGCCGTTGCCGCCGCGGTGCTGGTGTCGGTGTCGATGGTTGCAACTCCCGTCGCCGAAGCTGCCAGTACGTCCGCAAGCACGCAAAAAGCGTCTAAAAAGCAGGCAACTAACGCTAAAGTCACCAAAAAATCCGCTTCCAAGGCTGTGAGCGCGAAGTCGCGCACCAGCAAGGTTGCCAAGAGCGAAGCCGGTTCCGGCCGCAAGGTGATCGTGCTGAAAAACGGCAAGCGCCAGGTCGTGGCCGCGCATCGCGCGGCGCCGGTGCGCGCCGTGTTCACGCCCGCCAAGCCATCGCTGGGCGAGGCGATGGGGCTGCGCGACACCGACGACGCGCTCGCGCTGCGCTCCAGCGTGGCGCTGGTGATGGACCAGGGCTCCAACGAGGTGCTGTTCCAGAAGAACGCCTCGGCGGTGCTGCCGATCGCCTCGATCACCAAGCTGATGACCGCGCTGGTGGTCATGGACGCGCGCCTGCCGATGGATGAAGTGCTGACCATCACCGAGGAAGACCGCGACACCGAAAAGCACAGCAGCTCGCGCCTGCGCTTTGGTACGCAGCTGACCCGCCAGGAACTGCTGCTGCTGGCGCTGATGTCGTCCGAGAACCGTGCCGCTTCGGCGCTGGGCCGCCACTATCCGGGCGGGCTGCCGTCTTTCGTGCAGGCCATGAACCGCAAGGCGCGCGAGCTGGGCATGAACGACAGCCACTTTGTCGACTCGAGCGGCCTGTCGAGCAGTAATGTGTCGAGCGCGATGGACCTGGTGCGCATGGTCAACGCCGCGTACCGCAACCCGACCATCCGCGAGTTCTCGACCCAGACCGAGCATGAGGTCAACGTGCTGGGCCGCACGCAGCACTATGTCAGCACCAACCGCCTGGTGCGCGGCGGCAACTGGGAGATCGGCCTGCAGAAGACCGGCTTTATCTCCGAGGCAGGCCAGTGCCTGGTGATGCAGGCACGCGTGCAGGGCCGCAATGTGGTGATGGTGTTCCTGGATTCGGCGGGCAAGCTGTCGCGCTTTGCCGATGCCAACCGTGTCAAGGACTGGCTGGAGCATGCGCCGTCGCAGCACCCGCAGGGCTTTCCCTCTTCCCCTAACTTGACGCAGCGTCCGGGCGGCGCGCACGCGATCCTGGCTTCGCAGCAGGGGCGTGGTATCTGATCGCTGACCTGCAATGAAAAACGCGCCGGATCCCGGCGCGTTTTTTTGTACCAGCGCGACAGCGCTCAGAGCAGCTTGCCCGGGTTCATGATCCCGGCCGGATCAAATACCGCCTTGATCTCTCGCATCAGCCGCAATTCCAGCGGATCCTTGACCGCCAGGAAGGCATGGCGCTTGAGCTGGCCGATGCCGTGCTCGGCGCTGATGCTGCCGCCGTAGCGCATTACTTCATCCAGCACCGCGTCAGTCACAGTCTCGCCCTGGGCCGCTGCCCAGTCCTTGGGGGCGCCTGCCGGGCGCGACAGGTTGTAGTGCAGATTGCCATCGCCGAAGTGGCCAAAGACAAAGGGCCGGATCGCCGGGTCGAGCGCGCGCAGCCGGCTTGCCATTGACGCCA
Organism: Cupriavidus oxalaticus; assembly: GCF_004768545.1. Lineage (NCBI taxonomy): Bacteria > Pseudomonadati > Pseudomonadota > Betaproteobacteria > Burkholderiales > Burkholderiaceae > Cupriavidus > Cupriavidus oxalaticus. Next base: position 1,304,377 of record NZ_CP038635.1, read on the forward strand.
TGAACGCCGGGATCTGTTCGATCGGCAGCGACACGTCGTGCTTCAGGTGCGGACCATCGGCGCGCTGTGCCTCGGAGATTTCCTCGCGCAGTTTCCACAGCGCCTGCAGCTGTGCCAGCGATGCCGAGACCGCCGCGTCGAGACAGAGTTCGCGCTCCAGCGCTTCGCCGATCACGCGCTCCAGCAGCGCGTTGAGCGCATCCTCATCCGTGGTGTCTGCCAGTTCGACCAGCACATAGGCGGGATAGCGCTGCGCGAACGGTTCCTGCACGCCTTCCGCGTGCGTCAGCACCAGGTCGAGGCAGTCTCCGGTAAAGAACTCGAATGCCTGCAGGCGCGCGCCGCACTGCGCGAACAGCAGCTCATACAGCTCCAGCGATTGCGCTGGCGAGGCTACTGCCGCCAGCACCACGCTGCGCGCATCGGTGCGTGGGAACAGCCGCAACGCCGCCGCCGTTATCACGCCCAGCGTGCCTTCCGAACCGATCAGCAGCTGCTTCAGGTCATAGCCGGTATTGTCCTTGCGCAGCGTGCGCAAGCCGTTGAACACCTCGCCGTTGGGCAGCACGGCTTCGACGCCCAGCACCAGCTCGCGCGCCATGCCATAGCGCACCACGTTGACGCCGCCGGCATTGGTGGCCAGGTTGCCGCCGATCTGGCACGAATCCTCGGCCGCCAGCGAAAGCGGCAACAGCCGGTTGGCCTCCTGCGCGGCGCGGCGCAGGTTGCCGAGGATGCAGCCGGCCTCGGCCACCATGGTGTTGGCGATGGTGTCGAGCGAGCGCACCGCATTCATGCGGTCCAGGCTCAGCACCACGTTGCCCGCCTGACCGTCAGGCGTAGCACCGCCGCACAGGCCGGTATTGCCGCCGCGCGGCACCACCGGCACCGCCGCCTGCTGGCACAGCGCCAGCGCGCGCGAGACCTGTTCCACGCTGCGCGGCCGCACCACTGCCTGCGCCTGCCCACGATAGATGCCGCGCCAGTCAGACAGCCACGGAGCGATGTCGTCGGGGTTGGTCAGGACAGTGTCGGGGCCGAGCGCTTCGGCGAGGCGTTGGGCGAAATGAGCGGTTTGCATGATGTTCGGTGTTTCCGTGGTGTCAGGGCTCCGCGGGGGAAGGGCTGGCGGCGCGCGCGCGCAGCGTCAGGCCAAGACGCCGCGCCGCGTTCCGCAGGTGGGTGACCGCGGCGGTCCGGGCTGCGTCGGGGTCGCCGCGGCGGATCGCGTCGACGATGGCTTCATGTTCGGCCTGCACGCCTTCGGCCAGCCCGGGCTGGCGCAGCGTATTGGCGCGCGCGGTGGCGACTGCCTGGTGCAGTTGCAGGTTCAGGTACTGCAGCAACTGGCGGTAATACGGGTTATGCGTCGCCGCGGCGATGCCGATATGGAAGGCCGCGTCGATATCGGTTGCCGGCTGCCCGTCGTGGAGGTGGGCATGCAGCCGCTCGAGCAGCGCAGCCAGCGCGGCGACGTCGTCATCGGTGCGGCGCACGGCCGCGAGCGCGGCCGCGGCGCCTTCCAGGTCGATGCGCAGGTCGTACAGGTCAGCCAGGCCGGCGGCGTCGATATCGGGCTCGCGCGGCAGCTGGAACCCCGCCGCGCCGGTCCGCGAGCGCACCGTGCAGCCCACGCCCTGGCGCGTCTCGACAAAGCCCTGCGAGCGCAGGTGCTCGGTGACTTCGCGGATCACCGCGGCGCTGACGCCATATTGCTCCGAGAGCTGTTTGCCGGTCGGCAGCCGGGTGCCGACCGGGTACGCGCCGCTTTCGATATCGGCGCGCAACTGGCGGGTGACCTGTTCGGTGAGGGTGACGGCACGGGTTCGCATGGCCGTCGATTATAAGGTTTGCTGGTTATCAGAAAACTAAGGGTAAACCTATGTGAATCAATGTGCCCGATGCCGGAAGTAAAAACGCGCGGGCCGCCATTGCTGGCGGCCCGCGCGTCGTCGCGCTCTCGAACGAATGCCGGCGCTCAGGCCGCGGCTTCGGACACGTAGCCCATGCCGCGCGAGATCTGCAGCGCGGTTTCCTTCAGGTTCTGCAGCCAGCTGTCCTGGAGCCGGTCAGCCGGGGCCGACAGCGACAGGCCCGCCACCAGCCGGCGCGAGTCGTCGTAGATGCCGGCGGCAATGCAGCGCACGCCCAGTTCCAGTTCTTCATTGTCGCGGGCGTAGCCATTGGTGCGGACCCAGTTCAACTCCCGCTCCAGCTTGGTCAGGTCCGTGATCGAGGTCCGGGTATGCCCGGCCAGGCCGGTGCGGGTGGCGTAGTTGCGCACGCGCGCCGACTCGTCGGCGGCCAGGAACAGCTTGCCGACCGAGGTCAGGTGCAGCGGCGCGCGGCCGCCGATGGCGCGCACCACCTGCATGCCGGAGCGCTCGCTGTAGGCGCGCTCGATATACACGATCTCGTCGCCCTGGCGTACCGACAGGTTGACCGTCTGCCCGGTCACGCGGTGCAGCGCGCGCATCGGCGCCAGCGCAGCGTCGCGCACCGACAGTCGAGCCTTGACCAGGTTGCCCAGTTCCAGCAGGCGCATGCCAAGACGGTAGCTGCCCGGATCGGAACGATCGACGAAACGGCAGGCCACCATGTCGTTAAGGATGCGGTGCGCGGTGGAAGGATGCAGGCCCGTGGCCAGCGACAGCTCTTTCAGGCTGACCGGGTCGGCGTGCTGGGCGAGGGCGTCCAGCAGGGTCATCATGCGCTCGATGACCTGGATGGACGTCTTGCCGGGTGACTTGTCTGCTTCGGACATAGTGGAAAGAGAGAATGTTGCTTTGCGGCATTTTTAAGTATCTGCCTGATTCTATCTCGCATCGTGAAAATTTCAATAGGTGAAATGACATTACGGTAAGAATCGCCCCGTGATGTCGCCTGGGAAAGTGATGTGTTTCGCACCGCATTCATGCCGGCGATGAACCGCTTGTGCGCCACGCGCGGCCCAAGGCGCGCATAATTGCGGGGTTTTGGGGTCTGGAGAAGCCAACAATGCGAGTCGGTCTGTTCGCCACCTGCCTGGTGGACCTGATGCGTCCGGAGATCGGATTTTCGGTGCTGAAGCTGCTGGAAGCCGCGGGCTACGAGGTCATGGTGCCCGAGGCGCAGACCTGCTGCGGCCAGCCGGCATACAACTCGGGCGAGCGCCCGGTGTCGCGGGATCTCGCCGAGAAATTCCTGCGCGAGTTCGAGATGTTCGACTACATCGTGGTCCCGTCGGGAAGCTGCGGCGGCATGATCCGCCACCACTACGGTGACCTGCTGCGCGACGATCCGGAGCTGAACGGCCGCTATGAACGCCTGCGCGAACGGGTGTACGAGCTGACCGAGTTCCTGGTCAACGTTGCGCGCGTCGAGACGCTGCCGTCCGGTTTTGCCGGCCATATCACTTACCACGATTCCTGTTCCGGCCTGCGCGAGCTGGGCGTCAAGCAACAGCCGCGCGAACTGCTGTCGCGCCTGCCCGGCGTCCAGCTCACCGAGATGAAGGACTGCGAAGCCTGCTGCGGCTTCGGCGGCACGTTCTCGGTCAAGTACGGCAATATCTCGACGGCCATCGTCGACGAGAAATGCGCCAACATCAAGGCCAGCGGCGCCGATGCGGTGGTGCTGGGCGACCTGGGCTGCATCCTCAATATCGAAGGCCGGCTGCGCCGCACCGGCGACAGCCAGACCCGCGTGCTGCATATCGCCCAGGTGCTGGCCGGCGACGCCTGACAACGAGAGACGCCACGATGCAAGTCCACAGTATGGAATTCAAGGCGCGCGCCGGCCAGAAGCTGGCCGACCAGCGCCTGCAGCAGAACCTGAAGAAGCTCTCGACCAAGTTCGTCACGGCACGCGCCGATGCCATCCGCGACATCGACTTCGACGCCACGCGCGAGGCGCTGAAGGAGCGCCGCAACCGCGCGCTCGAAAACCTCGATGTCTGGCTGGCGACGTTCGAGCAGAACGCCACCAGCCGCGGCGCCACGGTCCTGTTCGCCGAGACCACCGCCGACGCCGCGCGCCTGGTCGCCGAGATCGCGCAGAAGCACGGCGTGAAGAAGGTCATCAAGAGCAAGTCGATGGTGACCGAGGAAATGAGCCTGAACCAGGTGCTGGGCGAGATGGGTGTGCAGAGCATCGAGACCGACCTCGGCGAGTACATCCTGCAGATCAACGACTCGGAGCCGCCATCGCACATCATTGCGCCGGTGGTGCACAAGGACAAGGACGAGATCGCCGACCTGTTCGCCAGGGTTCACCACAAGCCGCGGCTGACCGATATCCCGGAGATGACCCGCGAGGCGCGCGAGGTGCTGCGCCCGGAATTCCTGTCGGCCGACATGGGCGTGACCGGAGGCAACTTCATCATCGCCGAGACCGGGTCGGTCGCGGTGGTTACCAATGAAGGCAACGAAGGCATGTGCACGGTGATGCCGCGCGTGCACGTGGCCGTGACCGGCATCGAGAAGGTGTTGCCGACGCTGGAAGACCTGGCCACGGTCATGCGCCTGCTGCCGCGTTCGGCCACTGGCCAGGCGATCTCCAACTACTTCTCGCTGCTGACCGGCCCGCGCGCCGAAGGCGAGCGCGATGGCCCCGAGCATATGTACTTCGTGCTGGTCGACGGCGGCCGCTCGGGGCTGATCGGCGGCGATTTCCAGGAGATGCTGCGCTGCATCCGCTGCGGCGCCTGCATGAACCATTGCCCGGTCTACCAGAAGATCGGCGGCCATGCCTATGGCTGGGTCTATCCGGGGCCAATGGGCAGCGTGCTGACGCCCAGCTACGTAGGCCTGGCGAATGCGGTGGACCTGCCGCAGGCGGCGACCATGTGCGGCGAATGCAATCGGGTCTGTCCGGCTTCGATCCCGCTGTCGGACCTGTTGCGCAAGCTGCGCGAGAAGCAGATGGAACGCGGCCTGCGACCGTGGCAGGAGCGCTTTGCGCTGAAGGCCTGGGGCTACGTGGCCAAGCGGCCCGACCTGTATGCCTTTGCCACGCGCATCGGTGCCTGGTGGCTGGGCCGCATGGGCGGCGGCAACAAGCTGATCACCAGCCTGCCGATGGCCGGCAAGGGCTGGACCGAAACCCGCGACATGCCGGCCCCGTCGGGCCGCACGTTCCGCGAACTCTACAAGGAAAGGAGGGCGCGTTCATGAGCGCAGCCAACACGGAAACGCTGGCGCGCATGCGCGCCGCACTGGACCGGCACGTCGCGGGGGCCATGCCCGCGCAGGAACTCGTGCGTGCGTGGCGCGATGCCGGCAGCGGGCTGGCGCTGCCGCCCGTCTATGGGCAGGCGATGGAAGAGCTGCTGCGCAGGCTGGAGATGTCGGCGGTGTTTGCGCAGGACAGTTGCTCGTTCTCGAGCAGCGCGGTGACGGACCAGCTGGCGAGGTGGCTGGACAAGGCGGCCACGGCCTGAGGCCGATACGCCTCGCCGCAGCCGCCCCCGCGGCTCAACGCTTCATCATCCCCGTCAGCGTCTCCACGAACTCCAGCGACAGCCGCGACAGCGGCTCCGTCTGCACATGGAAGATCTGCACCGAGGCATTGACCCTGGTGCGGATCGGCACGGCGACGATATTGGGCCAGTTCGCGCCGAATACCGTCATGGCATCGACCAGCGCGATGCCGGCACCGGCCTGCGCCAGCGCGCGCGCCACATGGGCCTGCTCCACCTGTACCCGCATGTCGGGCTGGTCGCCATCGTTGCCGAACATCTCGTGCACCAGCAGCGCGAACGGCACATCGGGTCCATAGCCAATCAGGTCTTCGCCGATCAGGTCGGCGGGACGCACCCATTTGCGCGTGGCCAGCCGATGTGCCACCGGCACCAGCGCCACGATCTCGTTCTTCACCAGCAGCCGCGCCTCCAGGTTGGGGTGCGTCAGCGGCATGTTCGACACCGCCAGGTCCACCTGTCCCGATAGCAGCGCACGCAACATGTTGCCGGGGATCTGCGTGCGCACCACCACGCGCACCGCCGGGTGCGCGGCGCGGAAGCTGGCGATCGCGCGCGGCAGCACGGTCTGCCCCAGGTTGGGGCTGCATGTGATGCGCAGGCTGCCGGTCCGGTTGGCGGCGAGATCCTCGGCGATCTCGTTGACGCGCTCGATCCCTTCATAGACCGCATTGACTTCGCCCAGCAGCCGCCGCGCTTCCGGCGTGGGGTAGAGCCGCCCCTTGGTGCGGCGGAACAGTTCGAGGCCGAGCCGTTGTTCCGTGTGCGACATCAGCCGGCTGATGGCCGGTTGCGACACATAGAGCAGCTTCGATGCGCCGCTGATCGATCCGGTCAGCATCACCGCGCGGAAGACTTCGATCTGGCGCAGGTTCATTTTCATGGCATTAACCTGATGTTAAGGCAGGCGGATATATAAGCATATGACAGTCAAGGGCGCCAACCCTACACTGGACTCCATCGACACACCACACACTGATCTGGAGAGCGGGGACCGTATGGCTGACATTCATCTCACCTATCTCAACGGCCGGGACATTGCGCGGCTGGAAATGACCGATGCCGAAATCATCGATGCGGTGGAACAGGCACTGGTTGCGCAGGGCAATGGCCAGACCGTGATCGAGCCGCGCGTGCACCTGATGCCGGACCCGGCCTTCAACGGCCACTTCAACGTGCTGCGCGGCTACGTGGCGCCGCTGGGGCTGGCCGGCGTCAAGGTCGTCGGCGATTTCGTCGACAACTACAAGCTCGGCCTGCCTTCGGAGATGGCCATGCTGAACCTGTTCGATCCGCGCACCGGCATGCCGGTGGCGGTGATCGACGCCACCTTCATCACCGATGCCCGCACCGGCGCGCTGACCGCGCTCGGCGCCAAGCACCTGGCACGCCGCGACAGCAAGGTGCTGGGCCATATCGGCGCGCGCGGCACCTCGTACTGGAATGTGCGCCTGCTCGACAGCCTCTATGACTTCGACGAGATCCGCGTGCATTCGCGCCGTCCGGAAAGCCGCAATGCCTTTGCCGCGCGGCTGGAGCGCGATCTCGGCAAGAAGATCGTGGTGACCGACGACTGGGAATCGTGCGTGCGCGGCGCCGACATCGTGGTCGAGGCGTCGCGCCTGGAGCGCCCGACGCCGATGCTCAAGACCGAATGGATCAAGCCCGGTGCGTTCGTCGTGCCCTACGGCACCATGAGCGCGGTCGAGCTGTCGCTGACCGACATCATGACGCGGATGGTGGTGGACGACTGGGGCCAGTGCAAGGGCGGCATGTTCGGCTCGCTGCGCGCGCATGTCGAAGCGGGCAAGCTGTCGGAACAGACGCTCTACGCCGAACTGGGCGAGATCGCCGCCGGCCGCAAGCCCGGCCGCCAGAGCGACGACGAAACCAACCTGTTCTGGCACCGCGGCCTGTCGCTCAGCGATATCGCGCTGGGACATGCCATCCTGAAGAAGGCCGAGCAGCGCGGGCTGGGCCAGAAGCTGGTGTACGCATGATTGCCAATGCCCGCATGTACGCGGTAACGCCGCAGGCCGAAGCGGCATGGCGCGCGCTGCTGGCGCGCGTGTCCGAGCGCGCGGGCGTTGCGTTGCCGTATGTCGGGCATCCCGCGCCGGCGCCGGTCAGCGCGCTGTGGGCGCGGCCGGACTGCGGCTGCGTGTTCATGTGTGGCTATCCGTACGCGAGCGCGCCGGTTACGCCGCAGTTGCTGGCCGCGCCGGTTCCGTCGCATGCGCGCTATGGCGGAAGGCCGGTCTATTTCACGGAGTTCATCGTGCGCGCCGATGCGCCGGTGCAGTCCCTGGCGCAAACCTTCGGCGGGCGGCTGGCATGCATGTTGCCTGAGTCGAACTCGGGCTATAACGCGCCGCGCCATTACCTGATGCGGCTGGCACCGGCGGGTACGCAGTCGCTGTACCGGCCCGCTGCGATGGCCACGCCAACTCCGCGCGAGGTCATCGATGCCGTGCTTGCTGGCGATGCCGACGTGGGGGTGATCGACAGCTATGTGATGGACCTGCTGCGCCGCTATGACCCGGGGCTTGCCGCGCAGCTGAAGACGCTGGCGCTGACGCCGCCCGCACCGATTCCGGTGCTGGTCGCGTCGGCGGGAACCGATCCGCAGCAGTGTGCTCGCGTGCGTGCGGCATTGCTGGGAATGCATGAGGATGCCGCCGGCACCGCGCTGCTGGCGTCGCTGGAACTGGCGCGCTTCGTTGAGGTGCAGCCGGGCGACTATGCCTGCCTGCCCGCGATGGCGAATGAAGCGGATCGCGCGAGCTTTGCGCTGACCGGTCCCGCCGCTGCAGAGCGGGGCACGGGATAGGCAACGTGTCTGACCGCACACGGCCATCGGCGATAACAAGACTGCCGGCGCGGTGGAGGAGCCATAGCCTGATTACTGCCAAATTGGGGAAAACGTCATGAAATCCGCTGTGAATGCCGCTGTGAAATCCGATGTTAAGTCTTTCGTGAGTTCTGACATCCGGCGCCTTGCCATGCATTGCCTGTTTGCCTGTGCGGCAGCCTGCGCGGCATGGCTCGGTGCGGCGCCGGCCCATGCCCAGCCGCCGGCTTATCCCGCCAGGCCGGTCCGCCTGATCGTGCCGTTTGCCGCCGGCGGCCCCGCCGACGTGCTGGCGCGCGCCGTCGGGGAGGGCATCGCCAAGGCCACCGGCCAGAGCGTGCTGGTCGAGAACAAGGCAGGCGCCGCCGGCACCATCGGTGTCGACATGGTGGCCAAGGCAGCGCCAGACGGCTACACCATCGCACTGGTGCCGGTCGGGAATATCGCGGTGAATCCCACGCTGATGCCAAACCTTCCCTACAAGCAGTCCGACCTGGCGCCGGTGGCGATGCTCGCCACCGCCGAAAACGTGCTGGTGGTCAACGCGGCCACGCCGGCCAGATCGCTGGCGGACCTGCTCAAGCTGGCCGCACAGAAACCGGGCGAACTGAGTTTCGCCTCGCCCGGCGCCGGCAGCCAGGCGCACCTCGCCGGGGAACTGCTGCAGCTCGATGCCAACGTCAAGCTGAACCACGTGCCGTACAAGGGCGTGAGCCCGGCCATGACCGATGTGGTCGGCGGGCAGGTGACGATGATGTTCGCGCAGCTGTCGGCGGCGTTGCCCTATATCAAGGCAGGCAAGCTGCGCGCCCTGGGCGTGGCCAGCACCAAACGCTCGACGGTGCTGCCCGATGTGCCGACGATCGCGGAGCAGGGCTTCCCGAAATTCGAGGCGGTGTCGTGGTATGCGCTGATGGCGCCGGCGGGTACGCCGCCCGAGATCGTACGCAAGCTCAGCCAGCATGCCGACGCGGTGCTGGCCGATGCGGCGCTGAAGGAAAAGCTGGCAACGCTGGGGATGGAGGCGGCGGGTGGCACGCCGCAGCAGCTGGCGGCAACAATCCAGAAGGAGAGTGTCCGGTGGGCGGGGTTGATCAGACAGCGGCGCATCACGATCGATTAGTCGTTTGCATGCTGCCGGTTTGCTCCCCTCTCCCGCTCGCGGGAGAGGGGAGCAAACATTCGGGACACTCAAGCGTCATCGAACGCAAAAGAATGGGGAGCCAAAGCTCCCCATTCTTCTTGGATGTCAGCGCTGTCAGCCCAGCAACAGCGCGTCATCATCCAGCTGTTCATGCCGCGTCTGCTCGAACATCTTCAGCAGGTCCGGCACATCCAGCCCCTTGCGCTTGTCGCCAGAGACATCCAGCACCACCTGTCCCTGGTGCAGCATCACCGTGCGCTGCCCGTAGTCCAGCGCCTGGCGCATGCTGTGCGTCACCATCATCGTCGTCAGCTTGCTCTCCTCGACGATGCGCGCGGTCAGTTCCAGCACGAACGCGGCGGTCTTCGGGTCCAGCGCGGCGGTATGCTCGTCCAGCAGCAGGATGCGCGACGGCTGCAGCGATGCCATCAGCAGGCTCACCGCCTGGCGCTGGCCGCCGGACAGCAGGCCGATGCGGTCGGTCAGGCGGTTTTCCAGCCCCAGGTTCAGCAGCCGCAGCTTCTCGCGGAACAGCTCGCGCGAGGCGCGGTTCAGCGCCGGGCGGAAACCCCGCTTCGCGCCGCGCGCCATCGCCAGGGCCATGTTCTCCTCGATGGTCAGCGCCTCGCAGGTTCCGGCCATCGGGTCCTGGAACACGCGCGCCACCAGGTGCGCCCGGTCCCATGCCGGCTGGCGCGTGACGTCGGTGTCATCGATGGTGATGCGGCCCGAGTCGACCATCTGGTCGCCGCTGATCGCGTTCAGGAAGGTCGACTTGCCGGCGCCATTGGAGCCGATCACGGCGACGAACTGGCCGCTCGGGATTTCCAGCGTGAGTCCGCGCAGCGCGCGGGTCTCGATCGGGGTGCCCGGGTTGAAGGTGAGCTTCAGGTCTTGTGCGCGCAGCATCTCAGGCACCTCCGTTCTTGCGGGCAAACAGCTTCTTGCGCGTGGCCGGCAGCACCAGCGCGATCGTCACCAGCGCGGCGGTGACTAGGTTCAGGTCCTGCGCCTTCAGGCCGATGAAGTCGCTGTTCAGCGCCAGCGCGATGAAGAAGCGGTACAGGATGGCGCCGAGCACCACGGCCAGCGTGGTCCAGATCAGGCGGCGCGCCGGCAGCACGGTTTCGCCGATGATCACCGCGGCCAGGCCGATCACGATGGTGCCGATGCCCATCGAGATATCCGAGCCGCCCTGGGTCTGCGCGAACAGCGCGCCGGCCAGTGCCACCAGCGCATTGGACAGCGCCATGCCGGCCAGCGTGGCGCGGCCGGTGGGAATGCCCTGCGCGCGGGCCATGCGCGGGTTGGCGCCGGTGGCGCGCATCGCCAGGCCCAGTTGCGAGCTGAAGAACCAGTCCAGGCCGAGCTTTGCGATCACCACTACGATGAACAGCACCAGCGGGCGCAGCACGTAGTCAGGCATCCATTCCGGCTGCAGGATGGTGAACAGGGTCGGCTCGGTGATCAGCGGCACGTTGGGGCGGCCCATGATGCGCAGGTTGACCGAGTACAGCGCGATCATCATCAGGATACTGGCGAGCAGGTCCATGATCTTGAGACGCACGTTGAGCCAGCCGGTGATCCAGCCAGCCAGCGCGCCGGCTGCGATCGCGACCACGGTCGCCAGGAACGGGTCCTGGCCGGCGGCGATCAGCGTCGCGGCAACGGCGCCGCCCAGCGGAAAGCTGCCGTCAACGGTCAGGTCGGGGAAGTTGAGGATGCGGAAGGAAATCAGCACCCCGAGCGCGACCAGGCTGAAGATCAGGCCGATCTCCAGGGCGCCCAGAAGGGAAAAAAGGGACATGGGGGAATCCTGTTGCGGGGGCCGGCGGCTACCCTGGCGCCGGTTTGGAGCGGGGCGGCACGGCGGCCCGTGTGGAGCCGCCCGCCGCCTCGCCCGGTCTGCGCCTGCCGCGCCGGGTAGGCGCGGCAGGGCACCGCCGTATTGCGACGGCGGCGGGCAGTGACGTGCTTACTTGATGACCGTCTTGGCTTCCTTGATCAGCTCCGGCGACAGCGTGGCGCCTTGCTTGGCGGCGGCGCCCGTGTTCACGAACAGCTCCAGGTTGTCGCTGGTCTGCGAAGCGATCGCGCCCGGCTTCTCGCCCTTCAGGATGCGCACCACGACCTTGCCGGTCTGGTGGCCCAGGTCGCCGTAGTTGATGCCCAGCGCGGCCACCGCGCCACGCTTGACGCTGTCGGTATCGGCCGCCACCAGCGGGATCTTCGATTCGTTGGCGACCTTGACCAGCGACTCATACGCCGACACCACGTTGTTGTCGGTGTTGGTGTAGATCACGTCGACCTTGCCGATCAGGCTCTTGGCGGCCGGCCCGATGTCCACGGTGCGCGGCGCGGCGGCTTCCTTCAGCGTCAGGCCTTCCTTGGCCAGCAGCTCCTTCAGTTCCTTGACCACCACCACCGAGTTGGCCTCGCCCGGGTTGTAGACCATGCCCACGTTCCGGGCCTTCGGCACCACGCGCTTGATCAGGGCGACCTGCTTGTCCAGCGGCAGCTTGTCCGACACGCCGGTCACGTTGGTGCCCGAAGCGGCCCAGCTCTTGACCAGCTGCGCGGCGACCGGATCGGTCACGCCCGAGTACACCACCGGCACCGTCTTGGTCGCGGCGACCACGGCCTGGGCCGACGGGGTGGCGATGGCAACGATGGCGTTCGGGTTGTCGCCGACGAACTTGCGGGCGATCTGCGCGGCGGTGCCGGTGTTGCCCTGGGCGCTCTGGTATTCCCACTTCAGGCTCTTGTCGGCGTCATAGCCGGCCGCCTTCAGTTCGGCGCGCACGCCGTCGCGGATCGCGTCCAGCGCGGGGTGGTCGACGATCGACAGCACCTTGACGGTCTGGGCCTGCACGGCGCCGCCGTACAGCAAGGCCAGCGCCACGGCGCCGCCCAGGATCGACTTGGTTGCTGCGAGACCCTTGATGGACTTCATTATCTGTTCTCCCCCGAATGCTCGGTTCTGGATGGATGCGGCCGCGGATGGTTCGGTCCGCTGTCCTGGCGCTCGCCCGTGCACTGGCGGACGGTGCCGGTCCGGGGCGTGCGCGGCGGCTTCCTGCGGCGAGAGGGAGCGTGCGCGGGCGCGTCGGATGCGACAGCGATAAGCCTGCGAGGATACCACTTCTCGCGCACGAAATGCGTAGTCATCATGCCAAAGCGCGGCATCCGATGCTGTCAGACGCCCGCTATCGGCCATTCAGGCGCATATTATTGCGCGGGATTCGTGATTTCCTTGTGGATTACCCCGATTGCGGCGATCCCATCTTCATGCAATTGCGCATCCCGGGCGTCGAGGTTTTCCTCGAGCCGGGCCCCGGCAGGGGGATGGAGAAGGCTTAGCGACGCAAGGCCGCGGCGCAGTCGCGCACCAGCGCCGGGCCGCGGTAGATCAGCCCGCTGTAGACCTGCACCAGCTTCGCGCCGGCGTCGATCTTGGCGCGCGCATCGGCGCCGCTGAAGATGCCGCCCACGCCGATGATCGGCACCGCATCGCCGACCACGGCGTGCAGCGCGCGCACCACGCGCGTGGAGGCCTCGAACACCGGGCGCCCCGACAGGCCGCCGGCTTCCTCGGCATGCGGCAGCCCCTTGACCGCCTCGCGCGAAATGGTGGTGTTGGTGGCGATCACGCCGTCGATCTTGTGCCGCACCAGCGCGTCGCCGATATTGCCGATCTGGTCGGCGTCGAGGTCCGGGGCGATCTTCAGCGCCAGCGGCACGTAGCGCTTGTGCTGGTCGGCCAGGCGCTGCTGCGCGTCCTTCAGCGTCGACAGCAGGCTGTCCAGCTCGCTGGCGCCCTGCAGCTGGCGCAGGTTCTTGGTGTTGGGCGACGAGATATTGACCGTCACATAGCTGGCGTGCGGGTAGACCCGCTCCAGGCAGTACAGGTAGTCGTCATTGGCGCGCTCGATCGGCGTATCGGCGTTCTTGCCGATATTCAGCCCCAGCACGCCGCCCTCGGCCTTCCAGCGCGACGCCTTGACGTTGGCGACAAAGGCATCGACGCCGCCGTTGTTGAAGCCCATGCGGTTGATCAGCGCATCCGCCTGCGGCAGGCGGAACATGCGCGGGCGCGGGTTGCCCGGCTGCGCGCGCGGCGTGACCGTGCCCACCTCGATAAAGCCGAAGCCGAACGCGGCCAGCCCGTCGATATACGCGCCGTCCTTGTCCAGCCCGGCGGCCAGCCCGACCGGGTTGGGGAAGCGCACGCCCATCACGGTGCGCGGATCGTCGGCGATCTTGTTGCCGATGCAGCCGCCCAGGCCCATGCGGTGGGCGCGCAGCAGGTTGTTCAGCGTGAAATGGTGGGCGTCCTCGGCATCCATCGAGAACAGGGCGGGGCGAAACAGGGGGTAGAGCGCGTTGAGCACGGGGCAGCCGGCCGGCGGGGCCGTCACAGAGTGAATTCCAGCCCGGCATTGTAGCGGCTGGGCCGCTTGCCCGGTGGCGGGCTACTCCTTCGCGGGAGGCGTGTCGGGGGCGTCTGGGGCCGCGGCGGCGTCCTTTTCCTCGAAGGCGTGCCAGTGGTTGCCGGTCAGCACCTGCAGCGGCTGGAAGCGTGCCTTGTACGCCATCTTGCGGCTGTCGGCGATCCAGTAGCCCAGGTACAGGTGCGGCAGGCCGAGCGCGTGGGTCTGCTGGATCTGCCACAGGATGTTGAAGGTGCCGTAGCTGGCGTTGCGCTCGAGCGGGTCGTAGAAGGTGTAGACCGACGACAGCCCGTCGTCGAGCACGTCGATCATGCTGACCATGCGCAGGCGGCCTGCCTCGGGCGATCCCGGAGGTTCGCGGAACTCGACCAGGCGCGAATTGACACGGCTTTGCAGCAGGAACTGCTCGTACTGGTCGCGGCTGTCCTGGTCCATGCCGCCGCCGGCGTGGCGCATCGACTGGTACAGCAGGTACAGCGAATAGTGCTCTTCGACGTAGGTCAGCGGCGCCACCAGCGCCTGCAGGTGCTCATGCCGGCGCCAGGCGCGGCGCTGCGAGCGGTCGGGCGTGAACTGGTCGACCAGCACCCGGCACGGCGTGCAGGCATGGCAATCGTCGCAATATGGCCGGTAGGTGAAGATGCCGCTGCGCCGGAAACCTGCGCGCACCAGGCGCGAATAGACGTCGGCGTTGATCAGGTGCGCGGGCGTGGCGACCTGCGAGCGCGCCATGCGGCCTTCCAGGTAGCTGCAAGCGTAGGGCGCCGTAGCGTAGAACTGCAGCGCAGAGAGCGGTAGTTCCTTCAGCTTGCTCATGACTCTGGGGGCTCCGGGCGGGACGATGCGGGCGGACGTTTGGCGGGGGCGGCGTCCTTCCCGGGATTCAACCGGCTGGCGCGGCTGGCGTTCCGGCCCAGCACTCCAGCACCGACTTGTCGAACCGCCACGGGTGGATCGCGGGCTGCAGCGCCGCCGCGCGCACATGTGCCACGAACTGCGCGCGGGGGATCGGGCTGGCGCCCAGCGAGGCCAGGTGGTCGGTCTCCTGCTGGCAGTCTATCATCGCCACGCCGTGGTTGCCGAGGAAGGCGCACAGCGCCGCCAGCGCGATCTTGGAGGCGTCGGTGCGGTGCGCGAACATCGACTCGCCGAAGAACATCCGTCCCAGCGCCACGCCGTACAAGCCGCCGACACGCTCGCCGCGGAACCAGGTCTCGACCGAATGCGCCAGGCCGTTGCGGTGCAGCGTGCCATAGGCGGCGATGATGTCGCCGGTGATCCAGGTGCCGTCCTGCCCGTCGCGCGGCGTGGTGGCGCAGGCGCGCATCACCGCCGCGAAATCGTCGTCGACGCGGATTTCCCAGTCCGCGTCGCGCAGCACGCGGCGCAGCGTCTTGCGCAGCGTCACCGACACGCGCAATGCCTGCGGCGCCAGCACCATGCGGGGGTCGGTGCTCCACCACAGCACCGGCTGGCCACTCGAATACCACGGAAAGATGCCTTGCCGGTACGCCAGCAGCAGGCGCTGGGGCGACAGGTCGCGGCTAGCCGCCAGCAAGCCGGGCGCGTCGGAATCGGGCCCGAGCGCCTCCTCCACCGGAGGAAACGGGTCGTGCGGCTCCAGCCAGGCGATCATGAGGGCCGTGCCGGGTGTTGCGCGCGCCGGCCGGCGCTCAGGGCGTGACCGTGGCCCGGCTGGTCAGCGGGCGCATGGGCTTGTCGATATCCAGGCTATGCAGCCGGAAGCTGCCGTCCTGCAGCCGGCCGGCGGCGCGGTCGGCGAAGAAGCAGCGCAGCGTGTGGATCACGGTCGGGAACGCCAGTTCGTCCCACGGCACGTCGGCCTCTTCCACCAGCTTGACCTCCAGGCTTTCCTCGCCCGGCGCGATGTCCAGGTCGTCCAGCGTGGCCAGGTAGAACAGGTGGACCTGGTGCACATGCGGCACATTGAGGATCGAGAACAGCTCGCCCACCTGCACGCGCGCGCCGGCTTCTTCCAGCGTCTCGCGCGCGGCGGCCTGCGCGGTGGTCTCGCCGATTTCCATGAAGCCGGCGGGCAGGGTCCAGGAGCCATAGCGCGGCTCGATCGCGCGCTTGCAGATCAGGATCTTGTCTTCCCAGACCGGAATCGTTCCCACGACATTGCGCGGGTTGACGTAGTGGATGGTGCCGCAGCTGTCGCAGACACTGCGCGGGCGGTTGTCGCCGTCAGGCACACGCAACACGACCGCATGGCCACAGTTCGAGCAGAATTTCATGAGGGGCGTCCGGGAGGAATGGCGAAAGTGTATCACCCTCGCGGAGGGCGCCGCGGCGGGTCAGCAGGGCAGCACGGTGAGGTCGGTTGCATGCCGCACCGATGATGCTGCCGGCGTGTGTGCTGAGGCTGCGCAAAACGGCGCGGCCAAAACAAAAAACCCGCCAGTGGCGGGTTTGTCTGTCGAGCGGACCGAATGGGACCGAATCGGATCGGATGACTTGCAGTGTCCAACCGCATCATCAGCGGTTGGTTGCGGGGGCAGGATTTGAACCTGCGACCTTCGGGTTATGAGCCCGACGAGCTGCCAGACTGCTCCACCCCGCGTCCGTCGAAGAAAAGATTATAGGGCACCTGGTTGCGCATTGCAACACCTGACTGGAAGTATCGCCAAGCGCCGCGAAAACCCGCGTGCCACAACGATTAGATCGCCGCGAGCGCGAACAGGTTCAGCCCTCGCCCGGACTATCGCTTGTGCGCTGCCACAGCGTGGCGGCGAACTCGAAGCTGTCGCGCTGCTGCAGGTCGTCGCGCTGCCAGATCACGCGGTCGGGGCGCACGGTCAGCATCCAGGTGGTGGTTGCCAGTGGCTGCGGGTGGGCGAAAGCGCGCGGCGTCAGCACGGCGCCGCACAGGCCGTGATGCGGGTCGCGTACCGAGGTGTAGCGGATCATGCCGAGGCCGGCTTCGCGCACGACGCGGCCGAAGGCCTGGCAGGGTTCGTGCCGGTCGGGATCGGTCCAGGCATCGCGATCGCGGTCGAAGGGCGGGGCGTCGAGCGCCACGCCGTCGGTGGCGATGCGCACTTCGAACAGCGTCTGCGCGCGCGCGTCGATGCCCGGCAGCGCCGGACTGTCGTTAAGGAAGCGCCAGCGCCAGTAGCCCAGCTCCGCGCAGGCCGTGCGGATCTCCGCGGCGCCGTAAAACACGCCGGGATCCTGCGCGGCACGGAAGCGCGAACCCCAGGGAGACGGCGGGTAGCGAAAGGGGGTGAACAGCAGATAGTGCAGGTGGCGTGCCTCGACCGGTACCGCAGGTTTGCCGGCATCGAGCACGGCTTCCAGCACGGCCTGTTCTTCGAGGCTGTCGACCAGCGGCATGGTGGAGACAACGTGCTGGGCTTCCACCGCCCGCCACAACGTGAGCGCGAACTGCCGGCGCTCAGATGCGACCGCGGGTGGCGTCCAGGTAGTGAACGACACGGACCAGACCTTCCGTTGTGCGGATCATTTCGATGGGCTTGCCGCCCAGTGCCAGGTTTTCATGCGTCAGCCACAGCCGCGCCTGGTCGCCATGGCCGAGGATTGCGTCCAGCGAGCGGAACAGGCGTACAAAGAGCACGCCGAATTCCCACTCCTTGCGGTGCGCGTCGAGTACATAGCCGCCGGATGCCATGCGCGATACCGAAGCCGTGCTGATCCCCAGCACGCTTGCCACCACCGCCTGGCTGATGCCAAGGAAGCCGGCGGCACGCATTACCGCCTTGGTCAGCGTGGTGCCGGGGTCGGGGCCGCCGGCGGGGTCTGTTTCCGGGATCCGCCTGGATTGCATCGCCTTGCTCCTGTTTCTTCAGAAAGATTATAGGCGAACGATTTCAGAAGGGAAGTGTTTGGGGCAAAAAGGTCCGGCCCGCCGGATGCTGGCGGGCCGGTTCCGGTTAGACAGGCGTGCCGGCTAATAGGTCTCGATATGCAGCCGGCCCTCGGCTTTCATGATGGCTTCCAGTTCCGCCCAGCTGCGGCCGGCGCCGGCACAGACCGCGTTGAAGGCGGCCAGAACGCCTTCCTCCATCCCTTTCAGTCCGCAGATGTAGACATGGCCGTTCGGGTCCGCCAGCAGGGTCGCCACGGCATCGGCCGCCTCGCGGATGGCGTCCTGCACATAGCGGCGCGGTGTATCGGGATCGCGCGAAAAGGCGAAGTGGATGTCGAGGAAATCCCTGGGCAGTTTGAGCAGCGGGCCGAAGTAGGGCAGTTCGTTGGCATTGCGGGCGCCGAAGAACAGCATCCGGCGCCCGCTGAAGTGCGCCAGGTTGCGGCGCATGCGCTCGGTCATGGCGCGCATGGGTGCGGAGCCCGTGCCGGTGCAGATCATCATCACGCTGGCTTCGGCGTGGTTGGGCATCAGGAAGGTGGTGCCGAACGGACCCACCACCTGCACGGTGTCGCCCTTGGCCAGGTCGCACAGGTAGCTGGATGCCACGCCGCGCACCGGCCGGCCGTCATGGTCCTGGTCGACCCGCTTTACCGTCAGCGCGAGGTTGTTGTAGCCGGGGCGCTCGCCGTCGCGCGGGCTGGCCACCGAGTACATGCGGATGTAGTGCGGCTTGCCCGCGGCGTCGGTGCCCGGCGGCACGATGCCGATCGACTGGCCTTCGAGGATCGGGAAGAAATGGGTGCCGAAGTCCAGCACGATATGGTGGATATCGCTGGAGGCGTCGTCGGCGGTGAGCCGGTAGTTGCCGGCCACCGTCGCGGCGACCGGCGCCCGCACGCCGTGCAGGTTCACATACGGGTGCGCCGCCGACCATGGCGCGCGCTGCGAGGTGTGGCGGCTGGCTTCGACCGCCTGGATGCTCACGTCAGGCGCCGCCGTAGCGGGCGCCGCGGCCGCGGTGTTTTCGATCGCAGTGTCCAGCTCCGGCAACGGCACCTCGGCCGGCAGTTCGTCCCACAACAGCTGCGCCTCGATGGTATAGGCGTCGCCGCGCGGCATGGTGCGCCAGTTGTCGATGGCGCCGGTCGGGCACGGCGACAGGCAGGCATTGCAGCCGTTGCAGACCTCGGCCTTGACCACGTAATTGCGGTCGTCGTGGGTGATGGCGTCGATCGGGCAGGTGTCCTCGCAGGTATTGCAGCGGATGCAGATTTCCGGGTCGATCAGGTGCTGCTTGATGATGTCGGGGGCGCCCATTGCTCTTATCTCCGGTTAGTCCGGTATCTCCTTGCCGGCTTCTTGCCTGGTTCAGTTGAAACGCACGTACTCGAAATCCATCGGCTGGCGATTGATACCCACCGCCGGCGGCGCGATCCAGTTGGCGTACTTGCCGGGCTCGACCACGCGGCCCATCAGGCTGGCGACAAAGGCGCGGTCCTCGTCCGTGGCGAGCCACTTGCGTTCGTTGGCCTTCCACTCGGCCTCTGAGATCAGTTCTCCCTGCGGCGACACATGCACGTTGGCCAGCGTGCCGATCTTGCGGTTGAAGGCCTTGTGCGGCACGGTCAGGCGGAAGGAGATGCCGGCTTTCTCGATCACCTTGTTCCAGCGCGCCACGCCGCCCATGCTGTCCTTGATGTAGTCGTCGCGCAGCACTTCATTGAGAGCATTGAGCATCGGCACCTCGCGCTCGCCCAGGCGGCCGTCGCGCACTTCCAGCACACGGTAGACATCGCCCTTGAGTACATGGTCGTCGGCGCGCTTGCCTTCCTCGAAGCGGCCCTTCAGGCCGGCGCTGTAGAAGGTGGCAGCGTTAGACGACTGGTCCGCGCCAAACAGGTCGATGGTCACGCTGTAGTGGAAGTTCAGGTAGCGCTGGATCGTCTCCAGGTCGATCACGCCGGCGGCGCGCACCTGTTCCGGATCTTCGATGCCGCGCTCGCGCATGACCTCGCAGGTGCGCTGGATCACGCGCGATACGCCCGATTCGCCGACGAACATGTGGTGCGCTTCCTCGGTCAGCATGAAGCGCGTGGTGCGCGCGAGCGGATCGAAGCCCGACTCGGCCAGCGCACACAGCTGGAACTTGCCGTCGCGGTCGGTGAAGTAGGTGAACATGAAGAACGACAGCCAGTCCGGCGTGCGCTCGTTGAAGGCGCCGAGGATGCGCGGGTTGTCCTGGTCGCCGGAGCGGCGCTCCAGCAGCGCCTCGGCTTCCTCGCGGCCGTCGCGGCCGAAGTAGCGGTGCAGCAGGTAGACCATGGCCCACAGGTGGCGGCCTTCTTCCACGTTCACCTGGAACAGGTTGCGCAGGTCGTACAGGCTGGGCGCGGTCAGGCCCAGGTGCCGTTGCTGCTCGACCGATGCCGGCTCGGTGTCGCCCTGCGTGACGATGATGCGGCGCAGGTTGGCGCGGTGCTCGCCGGGCACATCGTGCCACGCGGCTTCGCCCTTGTGTTCGCCGAAATGGATCCTGCGCTCCGGGTCGGCCGGCTGCAGGAAGATGCCCCAGCGGTAGTCGGGCATCTTGACGTGCTCGAAATGCGCCCAGCCCGACGGGTCCACCGACACCGCGGTGCGCAGGTACACGTCGAAGTTGTGCGAGCCATCGGGCCCCATGTCGCGCCACCAGTCGAGGAAGGCGGGCTGCCAGTGCTCGAGCGCGCGTTGCAGCGCGCGGTCGTCTGACAGGTTGACGTTGTTGGGGATCTTCTGGCTGTAGTCGATGCTCACGGTGTCTCCTCGTTGTCCTTGCGCGGGGCAGGGGGCAGGGCGCTACACCCGGTCCCAGTCGAAGCGCGCCTTGTTGCCGGTGCCGAACACCTTCAGCGCGCCGTTCTCGCCGACGGCGTTGGGCCGCTGGAAGATCCAGTTCTGCCACGCGGTCAGCCGGCCGAAGATGCGCGTTGCCATGTTCTCGGCGCCGCCGAAGCGCAGGTTCGCTTCCATGCCGGTGAGTGCGTCCGGCGACAGGCTGGCGCGCTCTTCCAGCGCGATGCGGATTTCGTCTTCCCAGTCGATATCGTCCGGCGCGGCGGTGATCAGGCCGAGCGAGTCGGCGCTGAGCGCGTCGAGCGGGGCGCCGACGTGTTCGCGCACCGCGGCCAGCGCGGTCTCGTCGCCATAGAAGCGCGCGGCCAGCCGGTCTTGCCCGTTCGGCATCGGGTAGCGGCCGAAGTTGACTGGCGAAACAAAGATGCGCGGCGCGTCGTCGGGCGCGTCGGGCAGGTGCAGCATGTAGCTGCGGTCAGCCGCCAGCGCCAGTTCCAGCAGCGTGCCGGCGAAGCACGAATCCTGCTCGATCAGCGCGATCAGGCTGCGCGACGACACGTCCAGCCGCGCCAGCGTGCGGCGCAGCATGCCGATGGTCTCGCGCACGAACCAGTGGCCGGCATTGGCTTCCAGCAGCGCATCGGCGGCCAGCACCTGCGCCGGGTCGCCATCGGTTTTCAGCACCCAGATGCCGATGCCGAGGTGGTTGGTGCGCAGCGTCAGGATGGCATCGTCGAGCTCGCGCGCCATCTTCAGCGGCCACCATTGCGCGCCGGCGGCGACCACGCCGGCCAGATCGGCGGGCTGGTGCTTGTCGGGGCCGAATATGGTGAGCGTGGCCTTGCGTGCCGCGGGATCGATATGCACGCGCACGGTCTCGTAGCGGTAGCCGTCGGGCTCGACCGTGCGCGATAGCGGCGTCAGCGTGATGCCGTGGTGGCCCTGCGGGCGGTCGCTGGCGGCGGCCAGTGCCGCGGCGCGCTCGGCGACGTACTCGGCGAAGCGGGCCGGCTTGACCACTTCATCGACCAGCTTCCAGTCCTTTGCGCGCTGGCCGCGCACGCCCTCGGTGGTGGTGCAGAAGATGTCGGCATGGTCGCGCCGGACCTTGCGCTTGTCGGTCACCCGGGTCAGGCCCCCGGTGCCGGGCAGCACGCCCAGCAATGGCACTTCGGGCAGGCTGACCGCGGAAGAGCGGTCGTCGACCAGCACGATCTCGTCGCAGGCCAGCGCCAGCTCGTAGCCGCCGCCGGCGGTGGTGCCGTTGCAGGCGGCAATGAATTTCAGCCCGGAATGCTCGCTGGCATCCTCGATGGCGTTGCGGGTCTCGTTGGTGAACTTGCAGAAGTTGACCTTCCACGCGTGCGACGACTGGCCCAGCATGAAGATATTGGCGCCGGAGCAGAAGATGCGCTCGCGCGCGCTGGTCAGCACCACGGTGCGCACTTCGGGATGCTCGAAGCGGATGCGCTGCAGCGCGTCATGCAGTTCGATGTCGACGCCGAGGTCGTACGAATTCAGCTTAAGCGCGTAGCCGGGCCACAGGCCGGCTTCCTCGTCGACGTCCATCGCCAGCGTGGCGACTGGGCCGTTGAAGCTGAGCTTCCAGTGGCGGTACTGGTCGGGATGGCGCTCGAACGTGACGGGAACGGGGGCTTCGGGGGCGGGTGCCGGCGCGGACATGGCTGTCTCCTTGATGCACTATAGTGCCTTGCGGCTTTTGATGAAATATAGTGCAGAGGAGGGCGCGGCGCAATGCCTGATTGCCCCGCGCGCGCAACGCGTGCGGGGTGAGAGCGGGTAAAGCGAGGTCAGGCGCCCGCGGCCTGCAGTTGTGCGCGCAGCTGTTGCAGCGAGGTCGCGGCATCCAGGCCGCTGGTGTCGATCGAGATATCGGCGCGGGCGTACAGCGGCGTGCGCGCCTGCAGGATGCGGCGCAGGTCGGCCATGGCCTCGCGGTTGCCTTCCATCGGGCGCATGTCGCCCTGGGCCACCACGCGCGCCATGTGCTCTTCCGGCGAGGTGCGCACCCAGATGGTGTAGCAGTGCGCCAGCAGCAGGTTGAAGGTGCCCGGCTCCGACACCAGGCTGCCCGGCGTGGCCAGCACCATGCGCTCGTTCTCGCGCAGCGTGCGTTCCAGCGCACGCATCTCGTAGCGGCGGTAGGCGGCCTGGCCATACAGCGAATGGATTTCGGACAGGCTGGCGCCGGCTTCCTGCTCGATCACGGTGTTCAGTTCGACGAAGGGCACGTCGCGCGCGGCCGCCAGCGCGCGGCCCAGCGTGGACTTGCCGGCGCCGCGCAGGCCGATCAGCGCGATGCGGCGGTGGCGCGCGTCACCGGATTCTTCAGGCGCCAGCGCATGGCGGCAGGCTTCACGCACGCGCGCGAGGTCCGCGGCCGGCAGTTGCGCCAGCCATTGCACCATCTGCGCGAACTCCGTCGCCTGCTGGCCGTTCAAGCCGTTCGGGCCGTCCACCTCGGCCAGCACCACCGGCAGCGGCACGTCGAGCGCGCCGGCCACCTGGCGCAGCAGCAGCACCGAGGCATTGCCGGTGCCGGTTTCGAGGTTGGCGAGGTAGCGCTCGGACACGCCGGCGCCGCGCGCCAGGTCTTTGCGCGACATGCCGCGCGAGGCGCGCAGCGAGCGGATGCGGTCGCCCAGTTGGGTCAGGTAAGGGTCGCGCTCGGCATTGGCGGCCGGCGCGGACGCTTCGCGCGCGGGGCGGGCGTCGGGGTCGGTGGCAGGCAGCGGGGCTGGGTCGCGGCGCATGGTGTCGAAGGTCATGTTGGCCGGGCGGCGCCTGGGCCGCCTGGCAAAAAGCAAGGGCGCATTATACGAGCAGGGTTGCCGCGCCCTGTGGTGCTTCGGGCTCCCGCCCGGCGGCTCCCCGCAAGGCGCTGTCTTATAGTGCATCCCCTTGCTTGCATAATAGTTGATATGAAATAAAATGCATCGCAAAGCGGATGCCGGCACGCAAGTGATCCGGACATCGAGATAACAGCGACTGGCCTGGCGCCTGGCGCGTAGCTACCGGTCCAGGCAGCGCGCGGCATGCGACACCAAGGAGTGGAGACATGACGCCCCCGAATACCGCCGCCATTGCCCGCACTGCAGCGCCGGACGGCACCGTCGCGGTGCTGCCGACGCGCTACAACGCCGCCGAAGACCTGCTTTCGCGCAACCTCGAGGCAGGGCGGGGCGACAAGGTCGCCTATGTCGACGACGCCACTTCGCTGACCTACGCCGCGCTCGATGCCCGCGCCCGCCGCTTTGGCGGCGCGCTGCGCGATGCGGGATTCCGGCAGGAAGAGCGGCTGCTGCTGTGCGCGCTCGATACTGTCGACTTCCCCACGGTGTTTCTCGGCTGCCTGCTGGCCGGGGTGGTGCCGGTGGCGGTCAACACGCTGCTGACCGCGGACGACTATGCGTACATGCTCGCGCACAGCGGCGCCCGCGCAGTGGTGGTATCGACGCCGCTGTTGCCGGTGATGCAGGCAGCGATCGACAAGAGCGGCCTGTCGCCGATGGTGATCCAGGCCGCCCCGCATGGCGATGCGGCGCCGGCATGCAGCGTGGGCGCGATGCTGGCGCGCACCCGCTCGCCGGCGCCGGTCGCGCGCACCGGCCCCGATGACATGGCGTTCTGGCTCTATTCGTCGGGCTCGACCGGCCGCCCCAAGGGCACGGTGCATACCCACGGCAACCTGTTCTACACCGCCGATCTCTATGCCCGCCAGGTGCTCGGCATTCGCGAGGACGACGTCGTGTTCTCGGCCGCCAAGCTGTTCTTCGCCTACGGGCTGGGCAATGCGCTGACCTTCCCGATGTCGGTTGGCGCGACCACCGTGCTGATGGCCGAACGGCCCACGCCGACGGCGGTGTCCCGGCGACTGCGGGAGCAGCGGCCAACAGTGTTTTTCGGCGTGCCGACATTGTTCGCCGGCATGCTCGCCGCGTCCGACCTGCCCGTGCGCAGCGACGTGGCCCTGCGCGTGTGCACCTCCGCCGGCGAGGCATTGCCGCGCGATATCGGCGAGCGTTTCCTGGCGCATTTCGGCTGCGACATCCTGGATGGCATCGGCTCCACGGAGATGCTGCATATCTTCCTGTCGAACCGGCCCGGCGAGGTGCGCTACGGCACCACGGGCATGGCCGTCCCGGGCTACGAACTGAAGCTGCTGGACGAGCGCGGCGAACCGTGCGCGCCTGGCGAGATCGGCGACCTCTACATCAAGGGACCGAGCGCGGCGCTGATGTACTGGTGCAATCGCGACAAGACCCGCGACACCTTTGTCGGCGAATGGACGCGCAGCGGCGACAAGTACCTGCGCGATGCCGACGGCTACTACACCTATGCAGGGCGCAGCGACGACATGCTCAAGGTCGGCGGCATCTACGTCTCGCCGTTCGAGGTCGAAGCCGCGCTGGCGCTGCACCCGGCCGTGCTCGAAGCCGCGGTGATCGGCGTGGCCGATGCCGACGAGCTGGTCAAGCCCAAGGCCTTCGTCGTGCTGCGGCCGGGCCAGCAATGGCAGGACGGCATGGCCGCGGAGCTGCAGGCGTTCATCAAGGCGCGCCTCGCGCCGTACAAGTACCCGCGCCAGATCGAATGCGTGCCGGAACTGCCCAAGACCGCCACCGGCAAGATCCAGCGTTTCCGGCTGCGCCAGCGCGAGGAAGCCGCGCGCCAGTCCCAGACAACTCCTTCCTGAAGCGATGCCAGACGACAAGATGCCGATGCCCACCAGCCTGGTGGAAATCCCCTTCGACGAACGCCGTATCCAGATCGAATACCAGTGGCTGCGCCCCGAGCGCACGCAGCGTCCGCTGGTGGTCTTCCTGCACGAAGGCCTGGGCTCGGTCAGCATGTGGCGCGATTTCCCGCGCGATTTCTGCGAGGCCGGCGACTATCGCGGGCTGGTGTTCTCACGCTACGGCTACGGCCGTTCCACGCCGCGCCCGCATGCCGAGAAATGGCGCCCCGATTTCATGCACCGCCAGGCGCGCGAGGCGTTGCCGGCATTGTTCGACGCGCTCGATATCGGGCCCGGCCGCAAGCATGGCGTGCCCTGGCTGATGGGGCACAGCGATGGCGCTTCCATCGCGCTGATCTATGCCGCCAGCTTCCCGCAGGCGCTGGACGGCATCACCGTGCTCGCGCCGCATATCGTGGTGGAAGACCTGTCAGTAAGCAGCATCGCCGCCACGCGCCAGGTCTATCTCGACACCGACCTGCGCCAGCGGCTGGGGCGCCATCATGACGACGTCGAATCCGCCTTCTGGGGCTGGAACGATATCTGGCTCGACCCGGATTTCCGCCAGTGGGACCTGCGTCCGCTGCTGTCGGGGCTGACGGGCCCGGTGCTGGCGGTGCAGGGCGAAGACGACGAGTACGGCACCATGGCGCAGATCGAGGGTATCCATCGATATGCCCCACAAACCACGTTGCTTAAACTCGCGCGATGCGGGCATTCGCCACACCGCGACCAGCCTGAGGCGTTGACGCAGGCCGCGGTTCGGCATATAAACACACATACTTCATACCTAAAATAATTGGGCTTCCCGCCCGCTCCGCAGGGTCCGCGGCGCAGCATGCGCCGTCGCAGGCCACGGCAGCGGCAGGGGGACCGGCAACGGTCCGGTAAGCCGCCGGCTTGACCACCAGGAGACATTGATGCGTCGCTTCACACCGCGCGGGCTCGCGCCTGCCTGCCTTGCCGCCGCCACCGTGTTTGCCATGGCCGGCGCCTCGGCCCAGCCCGCCCCGCCAGCCCAGCCCGCGCCGGGCGGCAAGATCAGGGTCGGCTTCATGCTGCCGTACACCGGCACGTACGCGGCGCTCGGCACCGCCATCGAGAACGGCTTCCGCATGTATGTGCAGCAGCAGGGCGGCAAGCTCGGCGGCCGCGAGATCGAATACTTCAAGGTCGACGATGAATCCGACCCCGCCAAGGCCCCGGAAAACGCCACCAAGCTGGTCAAGCGCGACCAGGTCGACGTGGTGGTCGGCACGGTGCATTCGGGCGTGCAGATGGGCATCGTCAAGGTCGCCAAGGAAAACAACACGCTGCTGATCATCCCCAACGCCGGCGTCGATGAAGCCACCGGTCCGCTGTGCGGCCCGAACATCTTCCGCACTTCATTCTCGAACTGGCAGCCGGGCTATGCGATGGGCCAGGTGCTGGCCGAGCGCGGGCTCAAGAAGGTGGTGACGCTGACGTGGAAATACGCCGCCGGCGAGCAGTCGGTCAAGGGCTTCAAGGAGGCCTTCGAGGCCAAGGGCGGCAAGGTGGTGAAGGAGCTGAGCCTGCCCTTCCCCAACGTCGAATTCCAGGCGCTGATCACCGAGGTGGCTTCGCTCAAGCCGGATGCCGTGTTCGTGTTCTTTGCCGGCGGCGGCGCGGTCAAGTTCGTCAAGGACTGGGCCGCGGCGGGGCTGAAGGACAAGATCGCGCTGTACGGCTCGGGCTTCCTGACCGACGGCACGCTGGAAGCGCAGGGCAACGCCGCGCAGGGGCTGGAAACGACGCTGCACTACGCGGACGGCCTGAGCAATGCGCGCGACAAGAACTTCCGGCTGGACTACGCCAAGACCTTCAAGCTGCAGCCCGACGTCTACGCGGTGCAGGGGTATGACGCGGCACAGCTGCTCGCGGCCGGTGCCAGTGCGGTCAAGGGCGACATGACGCGCAAGGCGGACCTGTACAAGGCCATGGGCTCGGCCAAGATCGACAGCCCGCGCGGTGCCTTTACGCTGTCGAAGGCGCACAACCCGGTGCAGGATTTCTACCTGCGCAAGGTGGACGGGCGCGAGAACAAGGTCAGCTCGGTGGCGGTGAAGGCGCTGGCGGATCCGGCGCGTGGGTGCAGGCTGTAAGCGCTTCAATACCCGCGTGTTTGCTCCCCTCTCCCGCCTGCGGGAGAGGGGCAGGGGGTGAGGGCATGCGGGTCAAAGGCTGACGCCCATCGATTCAAGACCGAAGGCTCCGCTTGATCTGGTACCTGGCTAAACCACCCTTCACCCCACCCCTCTCCCCATGCGGGGAGAGGGAGAACACCTTGCTCAGGCAAGTTCGGGCGGCTTTGGCGCACCCAAAACCGTCTTCCCTGTCGTAGTCTGCAGAAGTGCCCGCATGGACATCGTCTCCTTCCTCATCCAGTGCCTGAACAGCGTGCAGTACGGCCTGCTGCTGTTCCTGGTCGCCAGCGGCCTGACGCTCATCTTCGGCATCATGGGCGTGATCAACCTGGCGCACGGCAGCTTCTATATGCTGGGCGCATACCTTGCCTTCACGCTCGCCGGGCTGACCGGCAACCTGTTTATCGCGATCCCGCTCGGCATCGTGCTGGCGGTGGTGTTCGGCTACGTGCTGGAGTGGGCCTTCTTCAGCTACCTGTACGAGCGCGACCACCTGCAGCAGGTGCTGATGACCTACGGCCTGATCCTGGTGTTCGAAGAGCTGCGCAGCATCCTGGTCGGCGACGATGTGCACGGCGTGCAGGTGCCGGCGCTGCTCGACGGCGCGCTGCCGATCGGCAACGACATGACGTACCCGGTGTACCGGCTCTTTATCTCCGCGGTGTGCCTGGCGGTGGCCGCGGCCATGTACTACGTGATCCGGCGCACGCGGCTGGGCATGATGATCCGCGCGGGCGCGACCAACCGCGAGATGGTGCAGTCGCTCGGCATCAACATCACCGTGCTGTACCGCTTCGTGTTCGCGCTGGGCGTGGCGCTGGCGGTGCTGGCGGGGATGATCTCGGCGCCGGTGTCGTCGGTGTATCCGGGCATGGGCGGGCAGGTGCTGATCGTGTGCTTCGTGGTGGTGGTGATCGGCGGTATCGGCTCGGTCAAGGGCGCGCTGGTGGCCTCGCTGCTGCTGGGCTTCGTCGATACCTTTGGCAAGGTGTTCTGGCAGGAGGCGGCCGGCGTGCTGATCTACCTGCTGATGGCGGTGATCCTGCTGTGGAAGCCGCAGGGGCTGTTCAAGGCGGGCTGACATGAATCCGACGACATTGCCGGCGCGCCGGCATTCCCGCGGCAATGCCGCGCTGCTTGCCGCGCTGGGCTGGCTGGTGGCCTTCTCCGTGCTGGCGGTGCTGCCGCTGCTGCTGACCGCGGACAGCCACAAGTTCTATATCGAGCTGCTCAGCAAGGTGATGATCATGGCGATCTTCGCGCTGTCGCTGCAGCTGCTGATCGGCTATACCGGGCTGGTGAGCCTGGGGCATGCCGCGTACTTCGCCATGGCGGCCTACGCCACCGCGATGCTCGCGCCGCAATCCGGGCCGGGCAACGGCTGGCTGCTGCTGGCCGGCGCGCTGGCCGCCTCGGCCGGGCTGGCGCTGGTGGTGGGCGCGCTGGTGCTGCGCACGCGCGGCGTGTATTTCATCATGGTGACGCTGGCCTTCGCGCAGATGGTCTACTTCGTCTTCCATGACACCAAGCTCGCGGGCGGCAGCGACGGCACCTATATCTATTTCCGCCCGGAATTCCCGGTGCCGGGCGAGCAGTTGCTGACCGTCACCGACCCCACGCACTTCTACTGGCTGGTGTGGGCGGGCCTGGTGGCCACGGTCGCGCTGCTGGCGCTGGTGCTGCGTTCGCGCTTCGGCCATGCGCTGGTGGGCATCCGCCATAACGAGCAGCGCATGCGCGCCGCCGGCTATGCCACCTATCGGTACCAGCTAGGCGCCTTTGTCGCCGGCGGGGTGCTGGCGGGGCTGGCCGGCTTCCTCTATGCGATCCAGTTCGGCTTCGTCAACCCGGAGATCGCGTCGTGGCACCAGTCGGGCAACGCCATGCTGATGGTGATCCTGGGCGGTGTCGGCAGCCTTGCCGGGGCGGTGCTGGGGGCGTTTTCGTTCGTGCTGCTGGCCGAATGGTTCAGCACGCTGACCAAGCACTGGCAGCTCGTGATGGGCGGCTTCATCATCGTTGCCGTCGCGCTGCTGCCGCGGGGGCTGGTGAGCCTGCCCGCGGTGCTGCGGCACGGGCGCCGCGGCAAGACCGGGAGGCACAATGGCGGGCAGGGGAGCGAAGCCAGCGAGACCAATGATGGCAACGCGCGAAATACGGAGGCCGCATGAACACCCCGGTATTGCAGGCGCAGCAGCTCACGCGCCGCTTTGGCGGCCTTACTGCCGTGGCCGGCGTCGACCTGTCGCTGGCGCTGCATGAGATCCATGCCGTGATCGGCACCAATGGCGCGGGCAAGTCCACGCTGATCAACATGCTGTCGTGCGAGCTGCCGCCCACGTCAGGGCGCCTGTTTCTGAAGGGCGAGGAGGTCACCGGCTGGTCGCAGCCGCGGCTGGCACGGCACGGCGTGGGGCGCAGCTACCAGCGCAACAACATCTTCCTGCCGCTGACCGTGCGCGAGAACTGCCGGCTGGCCGCGCAGTCGCGCGCGCAGCGGGCCTGGCGCCTGTGGGAAAGCGCGCAGGGCTGCCGCACCAGCGCCACGCTGGCCGACGAGGCGATGGAGCGCGCCGGCCTGGCGCCGCTGGCGGACCGGCGCGCCAGCGACCTGGCGCATGGCCAGAAGCGCCAGCTCGAGGTGGCGATGTGCCTGGCTACGCAGCCGGTTGCGCTGCTGCTCGACGAGCCGCTCGCCGGCATGGGCGCCGAGGAATCGACGCGCATGCTCGGGCTGCTGCGCGGCCTGCGCGAGGGCCATGCCATCCTGCTGGTCGAACACGACATGGACGCGGTGTTCTCGGTTGCCGACCGTATCACCGTGATGGTCAACGGCGCGGTGATCGCCACCGGCACGCCCGAGGCGATCCGGTCCAACCGCGAAGTCCAGCTTGCCTACCTGGGCGAAGAAGAAAACGAGGCCGCATGAGTACGCCTACTAGCACACTCACCAGCACACCGATGATCGAAGCCACCGGCATCAACGCCTGGTACGGCTCCAGCCATGTGCTGCGCGGCATCGATTTCACCGTGGGCGTGGGCGAGACCGTGGGCCTGCTGGGGCGCAACGGCATGGGCAAGAGCACGCTGTTGCGCACGCTGCTGGGCCACGTGCGCCAGCGCCAGGGGCAGATCCGCGTGGCCGGCCGCGACATGTCGCGGGCGCAGCCTTACGAGGTGGCGCGCCTCGGCGTCGCCTACGTGCCGGAAGGGCGGGGCATTTTCCCCAGCCTGTCGGTGCGTGAAAACCTGCTGATGGCCGCCCGCAAGGGCAGCAATGGCCGCAACGACTGGGACGAGGCGCGTGTGCTCGACCTGTTCCCGCGCCTGAAGGAGCGCCTCTCGCATGGCGGCCAGCAACTGTCCGGCGGCGAGCAGCAGATGCTGTCGATCGGCCGCGCGCTGATGACCAATCCCGACTGCCTGGTGCTGGACGAAGCCACCGAAGGGCTGGCCCCGCGCATCGTGCGCGAGATCTGGGAAGTCATCGCCACGGTGCGCGCCACCGGGATCGCTTCGGTGGTGGTAGACCGCAACTTCCGCTCGGTGCTGGCGCACGCCGACCGCGCCGTGGTGCTGGAAAAAGGCCGGGTGGTACTGGCTGGCCCGGCGGCCGACCTGGCCGGCAAGCCGGAAGCGCTGGATCGTTACCTCGGCGTATAGGCCCCTCCTGGGTGCCGCCTGAGGCACAAATGTTGTTGTGCCACAACGGCCCTTGCGGGCGCAAGGACACGCTTTATTGCTTACCCGGGCCTTGACCACCGGCCACTTCCCTCCCATGCTTGCTCGGTCACGAAAACGGCATCCGGATCACCGGAGTGGTCGTTCGCGGGCAGTTCATCTAGAATTGCGCGGGTTTGTGCAATGCAATAGAACGCAAAAAGCGCCGGAAAACGGTCGCAGCAGTCGGCACCCCGCGCCGGGTGGCGGCTGCCAGAGCCAACAAAACTGCCGGCAAGCCGGCCGGGCAGACCCAATCTCATGACTACCCAGTCCACAACCAGCCATTATTTCGTCGAGAGTCCCAGTACACGCGCCCTGGTGCTCGGCGCGGTCGGCGTCGTCTTCGGCGACATCGGCACCAGCCCGCTGTACGCGCTCAAGGAGTGCTTCAGCAAGGAACATGGCATCGCCTTCAGCCCCGACGCCGTGCTGGGAGTCATCTCGATGCTGTTCTGGGCCATGATCATCGTGGTCTCGATCAAGTACGTGGTGTTCGTGATGCGCGCCGACAACGACGGCGAGGGCGGGGTGCTGGCGCTGATGGCGCTGGTGCTGCGTACCGTGGCGCCGCGCTCGGGCAAGGCAAAGATCCTGATGATGCTCGGCATCTTCGGCGCCTGCATGTTCTATGGCGATGCGGTCATCACGCCGGCGATCTCGGTGCTGTCGGCGGTGGAAGGGCTGGAGATCGCGGCGCCGCAGCTGTCGCAATTCGTGATACCGATCACTCTGGCCATCCTGGCCGGGCTGTTCCTGATCCAGCGGCATGGCACCCACGCGGTGGGCAAGCTGTTCGGTCCGATCATGACGGCCTGGTTCGTGACGCTGGGTGCGCTGGGCGTGTTCAACCTGGTCCAGGCGCCGGAAATCCTCAAGGCGGTCAATCCGCTGTACGGCATCACCTTCCTGGTCGAGCATGCGCTGCAGGCCTTTATCGTGCTGGGCTCGGTGTTCCTGGTGCTGACCGGGGCCGAGGCGCTGTACGTCGACATGGGCCATTTCGGCGCGCGGCCGATCCGCCTCGGCTGGTTCATCCTGGTGATGCCGTGCCTGATGCTGAACTACTTCGGCCAGGGCGCGATGCTGCTGCAAAACCCCGCCGGCGCCGAGAACCCGTTCTACCTGATGGTGCCGGAGCCGCTGCTGATCCCGATGGTGCTGCTGGCCACCTGCGCGACGGTGATCGCCTCGCAGGCGGTCATCTCCGGCGCCTTCTCGCTGACCAGCCAGGCGATCCAGCTGGGCTTTGTGCCGCGCATGCGCGTGCGCTACACCTCGGCCGCGGAGATCGGCCAGATCTACCTGCCGGTGGTCAACTGGCTGCTGCTGGTGCTGGTGATCGGCGTGGTGATCTCGTTCAAGAAGTCCGAGAACCTGGCGGCGGCCTACGGCATCGCCGTGACCACGACCATGGTCATCACCAGCATCCTGGCGGCGGTGTGCATGCGCAATGTGTGGAAGTGGAACACGGCGCTGGTGGTACTGGTCGGCGCGGGCTTCCTGCTGGTCGACCTGTCGTTCTTTGCCGCCAACCTGCTCAAGGTCGCCGAAGGCGGCTGGTTCCCGCTGCTGCTGGGCAGCATGGCCTTCTTCATGCTGATGACCTGGTACAGCGGCCGCAAGCTGCTGCGCGCGCGCAGCCTGGAAGACGGCATCCCGCTGGAGCCGTTCATCGCCGGCCTGCTGGCGCACCCGCCGCACCGCGTCGAGGGCACCGCGGTGTTCCTGACCGGCAACACCGAGTCGGTGCCGGTGTCGCTGCTGCACAACCTCAAGCATAACCGCGTGCTGCACGAGCGCGTGGTGTTCCTGCACTTCATCACGCGCGACGTGCCGTATGTCGACGACGATCATCGCCTGAGCTGCAAGGACCTGGGCGGCGGCGTCTTTATCCTGAAGTCGGAATACGGCTTCAAGGAAACGCCGGACGTGCAGAAGGTGCTGGACCTGGCCGACCGCAAGCTCGGCATGCATTTCGAGCTGATGGAAACCTCGTTCTTCATCGCGCGCGAATCGGTGATTCCGTCCAAGCTGCCGGGCATGCCGATGTGGCGCGAAAGCTTGTTCGCCTGGATGCATCAGAACGGCGCCAAGCCGTCAGATTTCTTCCAGATCCCGGCCAACCGGGTGGTGGAGCTGGGTACCAAGGTCGAGATCTGAAGCGGGCGGGCCTGGTGCCCGCCGCTGCAAGCCCCGGGACGGCGCCGCAAGGCGTGTCCCGGGGCTTTTTTGTCTGACGCGGCCCGCGCGGTCGAGGCGCGCGTCTGCCATGCGCCACCCGCCGGCGCTCCCCCGGGGCACTTGTCCCGGAAACCCGGGCGTCGCAGCAGCCGGCCCGGGACCACGGCCTCATGCGCGCGCCGGCCCCGGGCCGGACAATGCAACCCTCAACTTGTCACAGGACCCCTTCGTGGCGGTCCGCCTCCTCGAGGAGCCGTGCCATGCGTTCGTTGCAGCAGTGGTCTCGCCCGTCCAGCCGGCATGCCGACGAAGCCCGTCGCGCGCGCCTGCCGCGACGTGCGCTGCCGCCATGGCTGCGACGCATGCTGCGCGAGCGCATCGCGCCCACCGGCGCGGTGCTGCTGCCGCCGGCGCTGCTGCTGCTCTACGTCTTCTGTCATTCACACGCGAACTGGGAGTCGTGGCTGGCCTCGCTGCGCGAGCTGGACCACGATCACGGCGCGCCGGCGCGCGAGCTGGGACGCGCGTTGTCGCTGGCGCGCTCCCTGCGCGGCCGCCAGGCGCCGGATGCGGCGCTCTGGCGCACCGCGGTGCAGCTGGCCGCCGACCGCGTGTCGGCGGGCCTGGCGGCACGCTGGCGCAGTCCGGCGCGGCTGATGCCGTCGCCGGCGCTGTCGCCGCTAATGCCGCTGGTGCCGCTGCTCGCGATGTTCGGATGGCTGCACTGACGTTGAGCGACTGAAGCGGGGCGCCATGCGCGCCCGCCCCCCCCACACCCGCATCTTCCTGATCCAGGAGTCAGGCGCCGCACCGCTGCCGCGATGGGAGGGCAGCCGGCAGGCGCCGGGCAATCGGCCCGCACGGCCAAGGCGATCCCGTGCGGCCCGTGCATTCCGTTGGTGATCGCCTGCATGAGGGACCGCAGCGGCCACGCTGCCGGCATCCCCGGTTGGAGATAGCAATGCATAAGAAGTTTGCCGAGACCCTGCTCACCGTCACCGCACTTGCCGCACTGGCGGTCGGCGCGAGCCCGACCGCCCACGCCGGGGCGGGTGACGAAGCCACGCGGACTGCCGCGCATGTCCGCCACGGACAGCGCGACGCCTTCACCGACGGAGCGCACGGGCCCGCGACCGAGGCCACGATGTTGTCCGTGGTGGCGCGCCAGGGCATGTCAGTGTGCGCGGTCCGTGACTTTGATCCGTACCGTGACGGCATGCGCAAGCCCGATCCATATACCGACGGCGCGCGCATGGGACAGTTCGACCCGTTTACGGAAGGGACCCGCACCAGATCGCGCGACGGCTACAGCGACGGCGCACGCAGCGGCCCGCGCGACAGTGGCGAATGCCTCAGCCATGCATAACCGTGTGCCTCGGTGAGGCACCATGCCAGCGCACATGCGCCCGCATGTGCGTCAGGACCCGCCCGTGCCAAACGCTGCCGCACGCTCGTCCCTGACCACCGGCCCGGTTTCATGCCGGGCCGGTGCATTAGCGCAACGCCATGCGCGCTTGCGCAATCCCTTGCAAAGCCGCACCGATCCTTTCCTACACTAGTGAAGTCACGCGGCGCGCCCGCCTGGCAGGCACGGTCCCGAGGGCCGCGCCGCCGGCAGGCCGTCCCAGCACCGCGCGGCCCGACATGCCGATGTTCAAGCAGCAGATTCGCCTGTGCACCAGCCGGGATGGC
Organism: Cupriavidus oxalaticus; assembly: GCF_004768545.1. Taxonomy (NCBI): domain Bacteria; kingdom Pseudomonadati; phylum Pseudomonadota; class Betaproteobacteria; order Burkholderiales; family Burkholderiaceae; genus Cupriavidus; species Cupriavidus oxalaticus. The sequence continues at coordinate 1,339,486 of NZ_CP038635.1, forward strand.
GTTCGCCTTGCCTACGCCGTCACGGGCAGCGGCGCGCCGCTGGTGAAGGCGGCCAACTGGATGAGCCACCTCGAGTTCGATGTGGACAGCCCGGTGTGGAGCCACATGATCATGGCCCTGTCGGCGCACCACACGCTGATCCGCTATGACGAACGCGGCTGCGGGCTGTCCGACCGCGATATCGAAGACCTGTCGTTCGACGCGTGGCTGCGCGACCTCGAAACCATCGTCGATGCCAACGGCGTGGAGCATTTCCCGCTGCTGGGTATCTCGCAGGGCGCATCGATCGCCGTGGCCTACGCCGTGGCGCACCCCGAGCGCGTCAGCCACCTGATCCTCCACGGCGGTTATGCGCGCGGGCGGCTCAAGCGCGACAACCTGAGCCCGTGCCTGCGCGAGGAAGCCGAATTGATGAACAAGCTCGCCGAGCTAGGCTGGGGCCAGGAGAATCCCGCCTTCCGCCAGTTCTTCACGACCCAGTTCATCCCGGGCGGCACGGCCGAGCAGCATGCGTGGTTCAACGAGCTGGAGCGGGTCTCCACGTCGCCGCTGAATGCCGCGCGCTTCATGCGCGTGTTCAACGAGATCGATGTGGTCGAACTGCTGCCGAGGGTCACGTGCCCGACGCTGGTGCTGCATGCGGTGCGCGACGCGCGCGTGCCGTTCGACGAGGGCCGCCTGATCGCCAGCGAAATTCCCGGCGCGCGCTTCGTGCCGCTGGAAAGCGGCAATCACCTGCTGCTCGACACCGAGCCCGCTTGGAACCGATGGCTCGACGAGGTGCGTGCCTTCCTGCCGGCCTCGGCACCGGTGCGCGATCCCGCCTTCACCGCGCTGACGCGGCGCGAGCGCGATATCGTCGAGCTGATCGCGCAGGGCCGCGACAACGCCCAGATCGCCGCGCGCCTGGACCTGTGCGAAAAGACCGTGCGCAACCACATCACCAGCATCTTCGCCAAGCTGGAAGTGGAGAACCGCGCGCAGGCCATCGTGCTGGCGCGCAAGGCGGGGTTTGACCGGGCGGACGCTTAGGACATCGAGCGCCTGTGGCCTGCCTGCCTGCGCCTACGACTGGTTCACTAGCGTGCGCGCGTCGGCCACGTGCCCGCGGTAGGCTTCGAAGATGCGGCGCAGCGACTGCTCCATCGTGACCTCGGGCTTCCAGCCCAGTTCCTCGACGGTGTTGTCGATCTTCGGCACGCGGTGCTGCACGTCCTGGTAGCCCTTGCCGTAGAAGTCGCCCGACGAGGTTTCGACGATCTGCGTCTTGCGCGCTTCCTCGGCGTATTCGGGGTAGTCCGCGGCCATCTTCAGCATCATCTCGGCCAGCTCGCGCACCGAATGGATGTTGGCCGGATTGCCGATATTGAAGATCTTGCCGCTGGCGATGCCGCTCGGGTTCTCGATGATGCGCATCAGCGCGCCGATGCCGTCCGAGATATCGGCAAACGCGCGCTTCTGCGCGCCGCCGTCGACCAGCTTGATCGGCTCGCCGCGCACGATATGGCCGAGGAACTGCGTCACGACGCGCGACGAGCCTTCCTTCGACTCGAAGATCGAGTCCAGCCCCGCGCCGATCCAGTTGAAGGGGCGGAACAGCGTGTAGTGGAGGCCCTGCTCCATGCCGTAGGCGTGGATCACGCGGTCCATCAGTTGCTTGGAGCAGGCATAGATCCAGCGCGGCTTGTTGATCGGGCCGTAGACCAGCGGCGAGGCTTCCGGGTCGAACTCCTCGTCGCTGCACATGCCGTAGACCTCCGAGGTCGACGGGAACACCAGGTGCTTGCCGTACTTGACCGCGGCGCGCACGATCGGCAGGTTGGCCTCGAAATCCAGCTCGAACACGCGCAGCGGCTGGCGCACGTAGGTGGCCGGCGTGGCGATGGCGACCAGCGGCAGCACCACGTCGCACTTGCGGATGTTGTACTCGATCCACTCCTTGTTGATGGTGATGTCACCTTCGAAGAAGTGCATGCGCGGGTGATCGACGAGGTCGCCCAGGCGGTCCGTGTTCATGTCCATGCCGTAGACCTCCCACGGCGTGGTTTCCAGGATGCGGCGCGTCAGGTGATGGCCAATGAAGCCGTTGACGCCGAGAATCAGTACTTTCTTGCCTTGCATTGTGTTGACGATCGCATCGAAAAGAAGCGTGCCGCACGAGTGCGGCACGAAACACCGGCAGCACGCTAGTGCACGCCGGCGACGGGGAAGTTGGCCACGGCCACGCGCCGCCAGTCGCGCGCGATCACATGCATCGGCACGCGCGCGCTCAGTTCGGCAAACGTCCGCGGCGACAACAGCGCCACGGCACGCGGGCCGTGCTGCCACGCATCGACAAAGGCGTCGATGGTCGGCAGCCACTTCTGCGGCTCCTGCTCCGTGCCGAAGGCCAGTTCATCGGGCTGCGCCACCATGGTGAGCGGATGCCGCAGGTAGAAGGGCAATGTATGGTCGAGCATGCCCACGCCATAGAGCGGCATGCCGGGCCGCAGCACGCGCTCGATCGGCGCAGCCAGGGCGATGCCCGAGGCCGAGCGGCCGATGGCCTCATGGCCGAGCAGGGCAACGGTGAATGCCAGCAGCATGCCCAGCGCGTAAGCCGTGATGCTTGCCATGCGCCCGTGCCGGCGCAGCAGCCACAGCGCGGCGAGCGTGCCGGCGCAGATGAGGGCAAACGCCATCGCCACCCATACGGCGTAGGCGCGATAGAGCACGTTCGGTGTGTTGTTGGAATCGAGGTTCGCCACCACGGGACTCGCCAGCAGCCCGAGCGCGCCGATCGCCAGCATCGCCCAAAGCTGCGTGCGCCACGCCGGCACGCCGGTTTGCGCCAGCGCGGCACCGGCGAGGATCGCCAGCGCCGGGAACACCGGCAGGATGTAGCCGGGCAGCTTGGAGCCTGACAGGCTGAAGAAGGCGAAGATCGACAATGCCCACGCAGCGCACATCAGCGCGGGCTGGAACGGTGCCGGGCCGATTGTCATGGTGGTGGTCACGGTGGTCACGCTGGCCCCGGCGCGATGCCTGACGGTGCGGACCATTGCGGGCAGCACCCCAAGCCACGGCATGAACCCGCCCAGCACCAGCGGCACGAAGTACCACGGCGGACCCTGGCGCGCATGCACCGTCGACGTGTAGCGCTGCCAGTGCTCGTGCACGAAGAAGAAGTGCAGGAACTCGGGGTTGCGACGTGCCACCAGCCAGTACCACGGCACCGCCACCAGCAGCATCACCGCAATGCCCGCCAGCGCATGCAGGCGCCGCCACAGCGCCAGGTCGCGCGTGACGCAGGTGTACGCCACCAGTGCCAGTCCCGGCAGCACCACCCCGACCAGCCCCTTGGTCAGCAGCGCGATACCCATCGCCGTCCAGCATGCCAGCATCCAGTTGCGTCGCGACGTTGGCGTGGTGCGGGGGTGCTGCGCCAGCAGCATGCCCGCCAGGGCGCAGGCCAGGACGCCGGAGAGCGTCATGTCGAGAGTATTGAAGTGTGCCGCGGCATTCCACATCGGCGCCGATGCCAGCACCAGCCCCGCCAGCCATCCCGCGCGCGCGCCGAACCAGCGCGCCGCCGCCAGCATCGATGCCGCCACGCCGGCCAGGCCGGCAAGCGCGACGCACAGCCGCGCCTGCCATTCGCCGATGCCGAACAGCGTATATGACACTGCCGTCACCCACAGGTGGAAGGGCGGCTTCTCGAAGTACTTCAGCCCGTCATAGCGGATCGTGACCCAGTCGCCGGTGGCCAGCATCTCGCGCGCGATCTCGGCGTAGCGGCCTTCATCCGGTCCCAGCAGGTGGCGTGCCCCCAGCGTGCCGAACCACAGCAGCGCGAACGCCAGCACCGCGAGCGCGAGCGCAATGGCGGGAATGCCTGCCACGCGCACGGCATGGTCGGGCCGCGCGGCGAGGCGCTCGGCGTGTGGCAGAACGGCGGGGCTGGCAGGGCTGGAGGGCAGGTGTGACGGCAAGGCGGCGCGGGCGGAAGAGTTGACGGCCTTGTCGGCGCCGGCGCCAGGCGCGGCGTTGAACAGGACAAGGCCTGGCAATGCGAGCGCGAGGATAAGCCGGCAACCTTAATGGCACATTAAGCTTGCAAGCGCACAATCGATCCCCTGCGTGGCGTGACGGCCGCATAACGACCCGGAACATGAGAATCCTTATTGTTGAAGACGACCCCATGCTCGGCGACGGCCTGCGGCGCGGGCTGCAGCTGCTGGACTATGCGGTCGACTGGTTCAGCACCGCCGCAGAGGCCGACCATGCGCTCGAGATGGCCGGCTATGACGCCGTGGTGCTGGACCTCGGCCTGCCCGGCGAGGACGGCATGGCGCTGCTGGCGCGCTGGCGCGCGCGCGGCTGCCGCATTCCCGTGATCGTCCTGACCGCGCGCGATGCGATCGAAAGCCGCATCGGCGGGCTCGATGCCGGCGCCGATGACTACCTGGTCAAGCCGGTCGCGCTCGACGAACTGGCCGCGCGCCTGCGCGCCGTGACACGCCGCGCCGTGGGGATGTCGTCGCCGGTGTGGAAGCACGGCGCGCTGGAATTCCATCCCGCCCGCCGGCAGGCATACTGGGCCGGCACGCCGGTGGAGCTGACCAGCCGCGAAGCCATGCTGCTCGAGTTGCTGCTGGCACACCCCAACCGCCTGCTGACGCGCGATTTCCTGCGCGACAAGCTCTATGACTGGCAGGGCGGCGTGGAAAGCAATGCGCTGGAAGTCCACATCCACCACCTGCGCCGAAAGATCCATCCCAGGATCGTGCGCACCTTCCGCGGCGCGGGCTACACGCTGGGCGCAGCCGAGGACTGCCAATGACGCTGCAGCGCCGGCTTATCCTGGCCGTGCTGATCGCCACGCCGGTGGTCTGGCTGCTGACCATCGGCCTGACCTACGTGCGCGCCCGGCATGAGATCAACGAGCTGTATGACACCGACATGGTGCGCATGGCGCTGCAGATGCACTCGGTGGCGCCGATGGTCGACCTTGCCGCCGGGCCGTCGCGCACGCGGCTGCCGCAGCTGGTGGAAGGCGACCAGGGCGATGCCGGCCTCGGCGACCTCGCCATCGCCGCGTGGCTGCCAAACGGGCAGCCGCTGCATATCGATCCGGAGGGCGACCTGCTGCCGCGCGCGCCGGGCGCGAAGGGCTTTACCGATACCGTGCTCGACCACCAGCGCTGGCGGCTGTACTACCTCGACGATCCGGATACCGGCTGGCGTGTCTGCGTCGGCCAGCAACTGGCCGAGCGCAACGAGCTGATCCTGTCCTATATCGCCGCGCAGGTGCTGCCATGGGCCGCGGGCCTGCCGCTGCTGATCGCGCTGCTGATCTGGTTCACGCGCCGCGCGATGGCGCCGGTGCGGGCGTTGTCGGCCGACATCGAACGGCGCGCGCCCGACGATCGCCAGCCGCTCAGCCTGGCGGCGGTGCCTGGCGAGCTGGTACCGCTGGTCCACGCGATGAACCGGCTGCTGGAGCGCGTGTCGGATTCGATCGAGCACGAGCGCCGCCTGACCGCCGACGCCGCGCACGAGATGCGCACGCCGCTGGCCGCGCTGAGGGCGCAATGGGAGCTTGCCGAGCGCTCGCCGGACGCCGTGGAGCGCGACCGGGCCCGCGCCAACGTCGCCGCCGGCATCGACCGCATCAGCCGGCTGGTATCGCAGCTGCTGACGCTGAGCCGGCTGGAGGATGCCTCGGCGCTGCCGTCGCGCCAGCCGGTCAGCTGGCTGCCGGTGGCGCAGCAGGCGCTGTCGGACTGCCTGGCGCTGGCGCAGCAGAAGCAGGTCGATGTGGAGCTCGAATGGCCGGAGCAGGGCGGCGAACCGCTGCCGGTCGCGGGCGATGCCAACCTGCTGTCCCTGCTGCTGCGCAACCTGCTCGACAATGCCATCCGCTACAGCCCGCCGGGCGCGCTGGTCACGGTGGATTTCGAGCCGGGCGGTATTTCCGTGCGCGACCAGGGGCCGGGCATCGCGCCCGATGTGCTGGCGCGGCTCGGCGACCGCTTCTTCCGCGGGGGCGGGGCGCACCGCGAGCATGGGCATGGCCTCGGCGTTTCCATCGCCCTGCGCGTGGCGAGGCTGCACGGACTCGACCTTGCCTTTGCCAACCGGACCGACGGCGCGACCGGACTGGTCGTGACGATCGCCCGCGGCGGCGCGCAATGAAAAACGCCCCGCACAGTTTCGTGCGGGGCGACCTTGATTTAGCGTGGAGCGTGCCGTTCAGCGCTTGAGCTTGGCAAATGCCGCTGCCATCGCGCCCGCCGGCTCCGGCTCGCGGCGGCCGCCGCCGGAGCCCTTGCCGCCGTTACGCTGGCCGCCGCGGTCGCCGCCGCCGGCTCGCGGTGCCGCCTGGCCCGGCTCGTCGTCCAGCCGCATCGACAGTCCAATGCGATTGCGCTTGACGTCGACCTCCATCACCTTGACCTTGACGATCTGGCCGGCCTTGACCACTTCGTGCGCGTCCTTGACGAACTTGTTCGACAGCGCCGAGATGTGAACCAGGCCGTCCTGGTGCACGCCGATATCGACGAACGCGCCGAACGCCGCCACGTTGGTGACCACGCCTTCCAGCACCATGCCGGGCTGCAGGTCCTTCACGTCCTCCACGCCTTCCTGGAAGGTCGCGGTCTTGAACTCGGGGCGCGGGTCGCGGCCGGGCTTTTCCAGCTCGGACAGGATGTCGCGCACGGTCGGCAGGCCGAACGACTCGTCGGTGAACTTTTCCGGCGACAGGCCGCGCAGCGCTTCGCGGTTGCCCATCACGTCGCGCAGGCCCTTCTTGATGGCGTCCAGGATGCGTTGCACCACCGGATAGGCTTCCGGGTGCACCGATGAGCGGTCCAGCGGGTTGTCGCCATCGTTGATGCGCAGGAAGCCGGCCGCCTGCTCGAAGGTCTTGTCGCCCAGGCGCGGCACCTTCTTCAGCGCATTGCGGTTGGCAAAGGCGCCGTTGGCATCGCGGTATTCGACGATATTGCGCGCCAGCACCGTGTTCAGGCCCGATACGCGCGCCAGCAGCGGCGCCGAGGCGGTGTTGACGTCCACGCCCACGGCGTTCACGCAGTCTTCCACCACGGCATCGAGGGTACGCGCCAGTTCGCGCTGGTTCACATCGTGCTGGTACTGGCCCACGCCGATCGACTTGGGATCGATCTTGACCAGTTCGGCCAGCGGGTCCTGCAGGCGGCGTGCGATCGACACCGCGCCGCGCAGCGACACGTCCAGGTCCGGGAATTCCTTGGCGGCCAGTTCCGACGCCGAGTAGACCGATGCGCCGGCCTCGCTGACCACGATTTTGGTCAGCTTCAGCTCGGGCATCTGCTTCATCAGGTCCTGCACCAGCTTGTCGGTCTCGCGGCTGGCGGTGCCGTTGCCGATCGAGACCAGCGCGACGTTGTGCTGCTTCGCCAGGCGGGCCAGCGTGGCGAGCGAACCGTTCCAGTCGCGGCGCGGCTCGTGCGGGTAGATGGTGGCCGTGTCGAGCAGCTTGCCGGTGCTGTCGACCACCGCGATCTTGCAGCCGGTGCGGATGCCTGGGTCGACGCCCATCACGGCCTTGGGCCCGGCCGGCGCGGCCAGCAGCAGTTCATGCAGGTTGCGGCCGAACACCTTGATGGCTTCGCTTTCGGCAGTTTCGCGCAGCTGCGTCAGCAGCTCGGTTTCCAGGTGCGGCTGCACCTTCACGCGCCAGCACCAGCGGCACACGTCGCCCAGCCACTTGTCGGCGGGGCGGCCCAGCTGCTGGATGCCGACATGGCGCGCGATCATGCCTTCGCACGGGTGCGGCACCAGCGCGTCCTGTTCTTCGCCCAGGCCCAGCTTGACCATCAGCACGCCCGAATTGCGGCCGCGGAACAGCGCCAGCGCGCGGTGCGACGGTACCGTGCGGATGGTTTCGCTGTAGGCGTAGTAGTCGCGGAACTTCTCTTCCTCGGCGGTTTCCTTGCCTTCCATCACGGTGGAGGCGACCACGCCGTTGTTCCACAGGTGTTCGCGCAGCTTGCCCAGCAACTCGGCGGTCTCGCCGAACTGCTCGGACAGGATGTCGCGCGCGCCGTCCAGCGCGGCCTTCACATCGGGCACGCCGCCGTCGGCGGTCGGGTTGCCGTTGACGTACCTGGCGGCCTCGGCCTGCGGGTCCAGCGTGGGGTCGGCCAGCAGCGCCAGCGCCAGCGGTTCCAGTCCGCATTCGCGCGCGATCTGGGCGCGGGTGCGGCGCTTGGGCTTGTAGGGCAGGTAGAGGTCTTCCAGCGTCTGCTTGGTTTCGGCGGCCTCGATGGCAGCCTGCAGCTCGGGCGTGAGCTTGCCTTGCTCCTGGATCGACGCCAGGATGGCCGCGCGGCGGTCTTCCATGTCGCGCAGGTAGAGCAGTCGCTCTTCCAGGTTGCGCAGCTGCGTGTCGTCCAGGTTGCCGGTCACTTCCTTGCGGTAGCGGGCGATGAACGGGACGGTGGCGCCCTCGTCGAGCAGGTCCACGGCGGCCGCGACCTGGCGCGGCTGCACGGACAGTTCAGCCGCGATGAGCGACACGATTTTTTGCGAGACGGAAGCGGGCAGGTTGGACATCTGAAAACGCAGTCGGTCGAAAGCGGGGCATTTTGCCACAAGCGCGCCGCAGTTCGGCCACGCTTGCCGCCGGCTTCGCGCAAGGGGCGTTACCGGCATGTGCGGGGCAGGCCGCCAGGCGGCCCGGATGCTAGAATCCCGTCATGATCGTCAAGCCCCGTCAGGCCGCCGCCCTGGCTACTTCCGCGGTAACTTCTCCCGCCACCTCGCCGGCCATGCCAACTGTCGCCAACGTGCCGAAATCCGTCCTTTTCCAGGCTGCCAGCCTGGCCGTGCTGGCGCTCGCCTCCGGCGCCGCGCTGATGCCGGTGCGACCGGCGCTGGCGCAAGCTTCTGCGCCGGCCGCCGGAGCTCCGCGCGACTTCGGTGCCGAACGCAAGGCCATCGGCGATTCCCGCGCCTGGACCAACTACCGTTTTTCCGCGGCCGAGCACGAGTGCTACAGCAAGTTCTTCGTCAACAGCTGCATCGACAAGGCCAAGGAAGTCCAGCGCGAGGAGTTGCAGGTGCTGCGCAAGCGCGAACTGGAAGTCGGCGAGGCCGAACGCGCGCACCGCGCTGCCGAGCGCGACCGCGAGCAGGCGCTGCGCCGGGCCGAATTCGAGGCCAGCCAGCCGCAGCGTGCCGCCAGCGAGCAGTCCAGCCGCGCCGCGTTCGAGAAGAAGCAGCAGGAACAGCAACTGCGCGACGCGCAACGCCAGGGTGAAGCGCCGCAGCGTGCCGCCAATGCGCAGGCGTACCAGCAGAAGCAGTCCGACTATGACGCCAAGATGAAGGAGGCGCAGCAAAAGGGCGCCGAGCAGGCGCGCCAGCGCGAGGAAAACGTGAAGGCGTACGAGGCCAAGCAACGCGACCTCGAGCGGCGCCAGAAGGAACTGGAAGAGCGGCGCGCCAAGGCCAAGGAGCAGCAGGGCCAGGCGTCGGCGCCGCGCCCGTTCGGCTTCTGAGCCGATCGCACTGTGACCGTACAGCGGAGGCGCACATGGACAGCAACCTGAATACCCTGGAGCGGCGCATCATGGAGTTGCAGATCGAGCACCGCGACCTGGACTTCCTGATCGACCGGCTCGCGAGCGACGCCGTCCATGACGAGCTGCAACTGCGCCGCCTGAAGAAGCGCCGGCTGAAGCTGAAGGACGCCATCACGCTGCTGCAATTGCAGCTGGAACCCGACGTGCCGGCCTGAGCATCCGGGCCGCCCGCACCAGATGCCGCCGGCACACCGACCGGCGGCTTACACAAAGTATTCCCCCACCTTGTCCGACCTTTCCGATTCCCCCGAGCAAGACGATGCCGCCAGTGCGGACGACGCCACGGACCTGCATGACGTCGCCGCCAGCGCCATGGACGCCGCAGCCAGCCGCAGCGCCGAGCTTGGCACCATCTTTGCCGATACCGGCACGCTGGCGCAGGCCATCCCGGGCTACCGGCCGCGCGCTTCGCAGCACAAGATGGCCGATGCCGTCGCCGAGGCGATCGCGTCCAACGACACCGTCATCGTCGAGGCCGGCACCGGCACCGGCAAGACCTACGCCTACCTGGTGCCGGCCATGTTGTGGGGCGGCAAGGTCATCCTGTCCACCGGCACCAAGAACCTGCAGGACCAGCTGTTCCTGCGCGATATCCCGACGGTGCGCCATGCGCTGAACGTGCCGGTCTCGGTGGCCTTGCTCAAGGGCCGCGCCAACTACGTCTGTCACTATCACCTCGAACGCGCGCAGGCGGCCGGGCGGCTGGCATCGCGCCAGGACGCCGCGTGGCTGCGTGACATCGGTCGCTTCGTCAAGGAAACCAAGACCGGCGACAAGGCCGAGCTGGCCGCCGTGCCCGAGAACGCGCCGGTGTGGCAGATGGTGACGTCGACGCGCGACAACTGCCTGGGCTCGGAGTGCCCGTTCTACAAGGACTGCTTCGTGATGCGCGCGCGCAAGGAAGCGCAGCAGGCCGACGTGGTGGTGGTCAACCATCACCTGTTCTTCGCCGACGTGGTGCTGCGCGATACCGGCATGGCCGAGCTGCTGCCTGCCGCCAACACCGTGATCTTCGACGAAGCGCACCAGCTGCCCGAGACTGCGACGCTGTTCTTCGGCGAGACGCTGTCGACCAGCCAGCTGCTCGAGCTGGCCCGCGACACGGTGGCCGAAGGCCTGTCGCATGCGCGCGATGCGGTCGACTGGGTGGCGCTGGGCGCGCCGCTGGAGCGTGCCGCGCGCGACCTGCGGCTGGCGTTCGGCAAGGACAACGCGCGGCTGGCGCTGGGCCAGATCGAGGCCGACCGCCGCATTGCCGAGCCCTTCAATGAAACGCTCGATGCGCTGGACGAGGCGCTGTCCGCCTTCGTCGAAATGCTGGAAAGCCAGGCGGAGCGCGCCGAATCGCTGCAGCAGTGCCACCGGCGCGCGCTGGAGCTGGCCGAGCGGCTGGCGGCATGGCGCAGCGATGTCGTTGCCGCGCCCGCCGCACCGGCAGGCGAGGGCAGTGAAGGCGGCGAGGCAGCCCAGACGCCGGCGCCCGCTGAAACCGTACGCTGGGTCGAAGTGTTCTCCCACACCGTGCAGCTGCACCGAACCCCGCTGTCGATCGCGCCGATTTTCTCGCGCCAGCGCGGCGGCCAGCCGCGTGCGTGGGTCTTTACCTCGGCCACGCTGTCGGTCAAGGGCAACTTTACGCACTATGCAGCCCAGCTTGGTCTCGACAAGGACCGTTCGCTGACGCTGCCGAGTCCGTTCGACTACGCGAAGCAGGGGCTGCTGTATGTGCCGCGCGACATGCCCGCGCCGCAGTCGCCGCAGTTCACCGATGCCGTGGTGCAGGCCGCGCTGCCGCTGATCGAAGCGGCCGGCGGGCGCACCTTCCTGCTGTGCACCACGCTGCGCGCGGTGCAGCGCGCCTCCGACCTGCTCTACGACGCCTTCGCCGAGCGCGGGCTGAACCTGCCGCTGCTGGTGCAGGGCCAGGCCAGCCGCACCGAGCTGCTCGATCGCTTCCGCGAACTGGGCAACGCCGTGCTGGTGGGCAGCCAGAGTTTCTGGGAAGGGGTGGACGTGCGCGGCGAGGCGCTGTCGCTGGTGATCATCGACAAGCTGCCGTTCGCGCCGCCCGACGACCCGGTGCTGGCCGCGCGCATGGAAGTGCTGCAGAAGAAGGGGCTGAGTCCGTTTGCCGCGCACCAGCTGCCGCATGCGGTGATCACGCTGAAGCAGGGCGCGGGGCGGTTGATCCGCTCGGAGTCCGACCGCGGCGTGCTGGCCATCTTCGACACCCGGCTGGTGGAAAAGCCCTATGGCCGCCAGATCTGGCAGAGCCTGCCGCCGTTCACGCGCACGCGCGAGGCGGCCACGGTGGTGCGCTTCCTGGAATCGCTGCGCGGGGAGGGCAAGGCGGCGCGTGCCGCGGAAGCGGGCGCGGAAGACTGAAGGGCGCACCCCTGGAAAGCAAAAACGGGACGGTCATGCGACACGTCCCGTTTTTTTATCGCCGCCCGTGGGCGTTGGCGAGGTTCAGAACACTTCCCACCAGGACTTGTCCTTGCGGCGTTCGCCGTACTTGATGAAGTCGCTTTCCGGGAAGTTCTTCTCCATCACGCGGGCGGTATCGTCGCGCAGGTCCTTCATGCCCAGCGCATCGTACGAACGGATCATGATGTATAGCGCTTCCTCGTTAGCCGGCGCGCCGTCATAGTCCTTCAGCGCCTGCTGCGCGCGGTTCACCGCGGCCAGGTAGGCGCCGCGCTTGTAGTAGTAGCGCGCGGCATGCACCTCGTGCTGGGCCAGCGAGTTGACGATGTACTGCATGCGCAGCGCGGCGTCGGGGGCGTACTTGCTGTCCGGGTACTTGGTGACCAGCGTATTGAACGCGTCGTAGGCGGCGCGTGCGGCCTTGGGGTCGCGCTCGCTCAGGTCCTGGCCGGAGAAGCGGCCCAGCCAGCCCAGGTTGTCGTTGAAGTTGATCAGCCCCTTGAGGTAGTAGGCGTAATCGATGTTGGGGTGGTTCGGGTGCAGCTGGATAAAGCGGTCCACCGCGGCCAGCGCTGCGGCCGTCTCGCCGTCCTTGTAGTTGGCGTAGGCGGTGTCGATCTGCGCCTGCTGCGCATAGCGCCCGAACGGATAGCGGCCTTCGAGCTTTTCGTACAGCTTGACGGCGCGGGTGTAGTCGCCGCCATCCAGTGCGTCCTTGGCTTCCGAATATAATTTGTTGGCCGACCAGCCGGCAGTTTCGTCGGGCTGGTCCGCCAGCAGGCCGCATGCCGACAGCATGACGCAGCCGCCTGCGAGCAGAACCGCTCCAATTGTCGCGCGCCACGGCGCGCGTTTCATGCTCTGCAATTGCATGGGCAATCGTATCCCGGATGAAGAAAAATAGCGTCAAGCATTATAGCCCAAGCCCCCAACCTCAAGCCCGACCGGGCGCGGGTGTGGGAGGACTGCCACCCGAACAGGTGCGCGCCGCCGCAGCCGTGGCCGATTCCGAGGAATTCGAGGACCTTGCCGAGGCCGCGCCGGCCAATGCCGCGCTGGGCGCCGAGGCCGGGGTAACGCTGTCCCTGGAGGTGGACAGTGCCGCGCATGGCGAACGCCTCGACAAATTGCTCGCGCGTCACTTCAGCGAGTTCTCGCGCAGCCGCCTGCAGCAGTGGATCGAAAGCGGCGCGGTGCGCGTTGACGGCCAGGTGCGGCGCCCGCGCGATGCGGTGCAGATGGGCAACCGCATCGAGGTGCAGCCGCAGGCCGCGCCCGAATCTTCTGCCTTTGCGCCGGAAGATGTGCCGCTGGACGTGGTCTATGAAGACGACACGCTGCTGATCATCAACAAGCCCGCCGGGCTGGTGGTGCATCCGGCCGCCGGCAACTGGAGCGGCACCGTGCTCAACGGGCTGCTGCATCGCGACCCGGCCGCCAGCGCCCTGCCGCGTGCGGGCATCGTGCACCGGCTCGACAAGGAAACATCTGGCCTGATGGTGGTCGCGCGCACCCTGACCGCGCAGACCGACCTGGTGCGCCAGCTGCAGGCGCGCACGGTCAAGCGCACGTACATTGCGCTGGTGTGGGGCCGCACCTACGACGAGGGCACCATCGACGCGCCGATCGGCCGCGACGCGCGCGAACGCACGCGCATGGCGGTGGTGCATACGGCCAGCGGCAAGCCCTCGCGCACGCATTTCCGCACGCTGGCCACGGTGCCGCTGGGCCGCAGCTTTGTCTCGATGGTGATGTGCAAGCTCGAGACCGGGCGCACGCACCAGATCCGCGTGCACTTCGAATCGATCGGCCATCCGCTGGTGGGCGATCCGGTCTACTTCCGCGCGACCCAGCGCGGCCAGCGTCCGGCCATCCGCGTGCCGCTGCCGGTGCCGTTCGAGCGCCAGGCGCTGCATGCGTACAAGCTTGGCCTGGTGCATCCGGCCACCGGCCGGCACATGTCGTGGACCGCGCAGCCGCCGGCGGACCTGCAGGCACTGGTCGATGCGCTCGACTTCGAAAGCGCGCAGGATGAAGAGGAAGAAGAGGCCTGGGACGAGGTGTGGGAAGGCGGTGAAGCCCACTGGGAATATGCCGGCGAGGGTGACGAGGATGAAGACGATGAGCGCGACGCCTGACTCCCAATGGCTGGTGCCCGGCTGGTCGGCGCCGGCGCGCGTGCGCGCGCTCTCGACCACACGCCATGGCGGCGTCAGCCAGGGACCGTACGGGCTTGCCGGCGGCATGCCGGGCGGGCTCAACCTGGGCACGCATGTGGGCGACGATCCGGCGGACGTCGCGCGCAATCGGGAACGGCTGGCCGCGCACCTGCCGTCGATGCCGCGCTGGCTTGACCAGGTGCATGGCTGCGCCGTGGTCACGGCCGGCCACGTGGCCGGTGCAGGCGATCGGGCCCCGCAGGCCGATGCCAGTGTCGCGAGCGCACCGGGCCATGTCTGCGCCGTGATGACGGCCGACTGCTTGCCGGTCCTGCTGTGCGATGCGCAAGGCACGGTGGTGGGTGCGGCGCACGCCGGCTGGCGCGGGCTGTGCAATGGCGTTATCGAAGCCACGCTGGCCCGCATGCAGGCCGCGGCCGGCGGTCAGGACCAGCGCTGGCTGGCGTGGCTGGGTCCGGCCATCGGGCCGGATGCGTTCGAGGTCGGCGCCGAGGTGCGCGACGCCTTCCTGGCGCAGGCGCATGCCGGCGAGCAGGCCGCTGTTGCGGCGGCTTTCCGTGCCGGTGCCCCGGGCAAGTACCTGGCCGACATCTATGCACTCGCGCGCACGCGGCTGGCACGGGCCGGCTGCACCGAGGTGTATGGCGGTGATGCCTGCACCGTCACCGACGCAGCGCGCTTCTACTCCTATCGCCGCGACGGCGTGACCGGCCGCATGGCCAGCCTGGTCTGGCTGGCCGACTGAGGCGTCAGTCCTACTTCTCCGGCGGTGTTTCCGCCACCGGCGGCGCATTGCCGCCGGCCTGCGCCGCGCGCTCGGCTTGCGCTTTGCGCCGCCGCCGCGCCGGCGTGCCCAGGATGTACAGCACCAGTGCCACCGGCGCCAGCCCATAGAACACGAACGTGGCGACGCCCGCCACCACCGTGTGCTCGGTGATCGCCATCATCAGCGCGACATAGAGCCAGCCAATGGCTACGATGTACATAAAATTTTCATCCTTCTCGCCTATCCTGCGGAGCCTCGGCGGAGGCAGGCGCGGCATACCGTCCGGTAGGTCGGGGAGCCCGTTTCGCCAGGACGGATTTCCACATTGACAGTACATACGTTGCAAGGCAACAATGGCCTCAAATGTCTCGGGATCGCTGACGATTCCAAGGGTTTTTGCCGGCAAGCATACCGCATGGCGTTGCCAGCCAGAGCGCCGCGGTAGCCGGTAAAAAGGGAGTTGCTATCGGGATGGGCGGAATCCGCCGCGCAAGCGCGGCGCCGGGGTTCCGGCGAATTATCTGGCTAGCCTGCCCGGTTCGGGTGAGGCGCGCGCCGGGTCCATCCGGATAGCATCTCCCAATGCAAAAGTGCCGGCCAGGGCAATGCCCGGAGCCGGTTCGTATAGTGACGGCAGAGAGACAATTCACATCATGGCGACCGGCAAAGGTGCGGCAGCTTCCATCCAGGAAGGCAAGTCCCAACCGTTCAAGTTCACGCCGGGGCCATTCGATCCAGCCACATGGCTGGAATGGTCCCGCCAGTGGCAGGGCACAGGAGGTAACGGCCATGCGGCCGTCGCAGGCATTCCGGGCCTGGACGCGCTCGCAGGCATGAAGATCGCCCCGGCGCAACTGGGCGATATCCAGAAGCGCTACATGAACGACTTCGTGGCCTTGTGGCAGGCCATGGCCGAGGGTAATCCCGACGCCGCGGGGCCGCTGCATGACCGGCGCTTCGCCGGCGAGGCGTGGCGCAATAACGTTCCTTATCGCTTCGCCGCCGCGTTCTACCTGCTCAACGCACGCGCCATGACCGAGCTGGCCGACGCTGTCGAGGCCGATGCCAAGACACGCCAGCGCATCCGCTTTGCGATCTCGCAATGGGTCGATGCCATGTCGCCGGCCAATTTCCTGGTCACCAACCCCGAAGCGCAGCGGCTGCTGATCGAATCGGGCGGCGAATCGCTGCGCGCCGGCGTGCGCAACATGCTCGAAGACCTGACGCGCGGCAAGATTTCGCAGACCGACGAGACCGCGTTCGAGGTCGGCCGCAACGTTGCAGTGACCGAAGGTGCGGTGGTCTATGAAAACGAATACTTCCAGCTGCTGCAATACAAGCCGCTGACCGCCAAGGTCCATGCGCGCCCGCTGCTGCTGGTGCCGCCGTGCATCAACAAGTACTACATCCTCGACCTGCAGCCGGAAAGCTCGCTGGTGCGGCATGCGGTGGAGCAGGGCCATACGGTGTTCCTGGTGTCGTGGCGCAATCCCGATGCCAGCCTTGCGGCCGCCACCTGGGACGATTACATCGAGCACGGCGCCATCAAGGCCATCGAGGTTGCGCGCGATATCGGCGGCCAGGACCAGATCAACGTGCTGGGCTTCTGCGTGGGCGGCACCATCGTCTCGACCGCGCTGGCAGTGCTGGCCGCGCGCGGCGAGCATCCGGCCTCGAGCCTGACGCTGCTGACCACGCTGCTCGATTTCGCCGATACCGGCATCCTCGACGTGTTCGTGGACGAAGCCCATGTGCAGCTGCGCGAAGCCACGCTGGGCGGTGGTGCCGGCGCACCCTGCTCGCTGCTGCGCGGGCTGGAGCTGGCCAATACCTTCTCGTTCCTGCGCCCGAACGACCTGGTGTGGAACTACGTGGTCGACAACTACCTGAAGGGCAACACGCCGGTGCCGTTCGACCTGCTGTTCTGGAATGGCGACGCCACCAACCTGCCGGGCCCGTGGTACTGCTGGTACCTGCGCCACACCTACCTGCAGGACGAGCTGAAGGTGCCCAACAAGCTGACCGTGTGCAACGTGCCGGTCGACCTGGGCAGCATCGACACGCCGACGTATCTCTACGGCTCGCGCGAGGACCATATCGTGCCGTGGACCGCCGCCTATGCCTCGACCGCGCTGCTGAAGAACAAGGTGCGCTTCGTGCTGGGCGCATCCGGGCATATCGCTGGCGTGATCAACCCGCCGGCCAAGAACAAGCGCAGCCACTGGACCAACGACAAGCTGGCGGCATCGCCGCAGCAATGGCTGGCCGATGCCACCGAGCACCACGGCAGCTGGTGGCCAGACTGGATGGCATGGCTTGCCGGCCATGCCGGTGCCAAGCGCGCCGCGCCCGCCGAGTACGGCAACGCGCGCTATCCCGTGATCGAACCCGCGCCTGGGCGTTACGTCAAAGCCAAGGCATGATGCTTGCATGATGGCCGGGCCGCCACACTGGCGGCATCGGCTGCCGCGCAGGCTTTCCATTTCCATCGAAAGGACTACACCATGACTGACGTTGTCATCGTTTCCGCGGCCCGTACCGCAGTAGGCAAGTTTGGCGGATCGCTGGCCAAGATCCCGGCCCCCGAACTGGGCGCAGTAGTCATCAAGGCGGCGCTGGAGCGTGCCGGCATCAAGCCGGAACAAGTCAGCGAAGTCATCATGGGCCAGGTGCTCGCCGCCGGCTCGGGCCAGAACCCGGCGCGCCAGGCGTCGATCAAGGCCGGCCTGCCGGCTATGGTGCCGGCCATGACCATCAACAAGGTTTGCGGCTCGGGCCTGAAGGCCGTGATGCTGGCGGCCAATGCCATCGCTGCCGGCGACGCCGAGATCGTGGTGGCCGGCGGCCAGGAAAACATGAGCGCCGCTCCGCACGTGCTGCCGGGCTCGCGCGACGGCTTCCGCATGGGCGATACCAAGCTGGTCGACACCATGATCGTCGATGGCCTGTGGGATGTGTACAACCAGTACCACATGGGCATTACCGCCGAGAACGTCGCCAAGGAATACGGCATCACGCGCGAGGCGCAGGATGAATTTGCCGTCGGCTCGCAGAACAAGGCCGAGGCCGCGCAGAAGGCCGGCAAGTTCGACGAGGAAATCGTGCCGGTGCTGATCCCGCAGCGCAAGGGTGACCCGGTCGCGTTCAAGACCGACGAGTTTGTCCGCCAAGGCGCCACGCTGGACAGCATGTCCGGCCTGAAGCCCGCCTTCGACAAGGCCGGCTCGGTGACCGCGGCAAATGCCTCGGGCCTGAACGACGGCGCCGCCGCGGTGGTGGTGATGTCGGCGGCCAAGGCCAAGGAACTGGGCCTGACGCCGCTGGCCACGATCAAGAGCTTCGCCAACGCCGGCGTCGATCCCAAGGTGATGGGCATGGGCCCGGTGCCGGCTTCCAAGCGCGCGCTGTCGCGTGCCGGCTGGACGCCGCAGGACCTCGACCTGATGGAAATCAACGAGGCCTTTGCCGCGCAGGCGCTGGCGGTGCACCAGCAGATGGGCTGGGATACCTCCAAGGTCAACGTCAACGGCGGCGCCATCGCCATCGGTCACCCGATTGGTGCATCGGGCTGCCGTATCCTGGTGACGCTGCTGCACGAGATGAAGCGCCGCGACGCCAAGAAGGGCCTGGCCTCGCTGTGCATCGGCGGCGGCATGGGCGTGGCGCTGGCGGTTGAGCGCAACTGATCCGCAACCAGTTCGGTATCAAGCGGCAACGAATCAGCAGTAGGCCGGGCCAGCGGTCCTCGCGGGCCCGGCAACGATAACGAAGAGCCAATCAAGGAGTGGACATGACTCAGC
This sequence comes from Cupriavidus oxalaticus, assembly GCF_004768545.1. Lineage (NCBI taxonomy): Bacteria > Pseudomonadati > Pseudomonadota > Betaproteobacteria > Burkholderiales > Burkholderiaceae > Cupriavidus > Cupriavidus oxalaticus. Next base: position 1,358,270 of record NZ_CP038635.1, read on the forward strand.
GCATTGCGTATGTGACCGGCGGCATGGGCGGCATCGGGACCGCCATTTGCCAGCGCCTGGCCAAGGATGGCTTTCGTGTGGTGGCCGGCTGCGGCCCCAACTCGCCGCGCCGTGAAAAGTGGATCGAGCAGCAGAAGGCGCTCGGTTTCGATTTCGTTGCCTCGGAAGGCAACGTTGCCGACTGGGATTCGACCAAGGCCGCTTTCGACAAAGTCAAGGCCGAGGTTGGCGAGGTCGATGTGCTGATCAACAACGCCGGCATCACGCGCGACGTGGTGTTCCGCAAGATGACGCGCGCCGACTGGGATGCGGTGATCGACACCAACCTGACCTCGCTGTTCAACGTCACCAAGCAGGTGATCGACGGCATGGTCGACCGTGGCTGGGGCCGGATCGTCAATATCTCGTCGGTGAACGGCCAGAAGGGCCAGTTCGGCCAGACCAACTACTCCACCGCCAAGGCCGGCCTGCACGGCTTCACCATGGCGCTGGCGCAGGAAGTGGCGACCAAGGGTGTGACGGTCAACACCGTTTCGCCGGGCTATATCGCCACCGACATGGTCAAGGCGATCCGCCAGGACGTGCTCGACAAGATCGTCGCCACGATCCCGGTGAAGCGCCTGGGCGAGCCGGACGAGATCGCTTCGATCTGCGCCTGGCTGTCGTCCGATGAGTCCGGTTTCTCGACCGGCGCCGACTTCTCGCTGAACGGCGGCCTGCACATGGGCTGACCTGCCGGCGTGATCGGCAACCGCGCCGGCGGCCGCATTTTGCGGTGCAGCCAGCGCGGCGCACAAGGCGGCGGAGGTTTGGTTTCGCTGTCTCTTTCGCGGGCCGCAAGGGCCCGCGAATCATTTCCGCGCAGCGGTTTGTCTGCCGATTTGGCGTGGGTTTACCGGGTTTTCCTTAAGCTGGGTCGCTTTTCTTAGTGCTGTGTTGGGCATAGAATCAGGGCAGCGGCGCAGCCAGCACCATAGTCGTGCAGTGCGGCCCTCGCGGGGGCGAGGTGGCGAAGCCGCAACGCGCAGCCATGCGCGAACACGCCGCGGCAAGCCGACACGACAAACACAGATGGCGCAGGCGGTACCGATTTGCGCAGTGCACCCCATGCGGTGCAGCAGCGCGCAATCAGCGACGACACAAGGACAGAGCACCGATGGCCACGACCAAAAAAGGCGCAGAGCGACTGATCAAGAAGTATCCGAACCGCAGGCTCTACGACACCCAGACCAGCACCTATATCACCCTGGCTGACGTCAAGCAGCTGGTCATGGATTCCGAAGAATTCAAGGTCGTTGACGCCAAGTCGGGGGATGAACTGACCCGCAGCATCTTGCTGCAGATCATCCTTGAAGAAGAGACCGGCGGCGTGCCGATGTTCTCCAGTGCCATGCTGTCGCAGATCATCCGGTTCTACGGCCATGCCATGCAGGGCATGATGGGCACCTACCTGGAAAAGAACATCCAGGCCTTTATCGATATCCAGAACAAGCTGGCCGAGAATTCCAAGGGCCTGTATTCGGGCGAGGCCTTCAGCCCCGACATGTGGTCGCAGTTCATGAACATGCAGGGCCCGATGATGCAGGGCATGATGAGCAACTACATCGAGCAGAGCAAGAACCTGTTCGTGCAGATGCAGGAACAGATGCAGAACCAGGCCAAGAATATGTTCGGGACGTTCCCGTTCAACCAGCCGGACAAGAAGTAATCGACGTGGCGGCGGGCCGTTCGGCCTGCCGCTTTTCCTGTGCGCTGTCGATAAACAGCCCCGTCGTGCAGCGCAGCGGCCAAAGCGGTTAAAATGCCGACCTCCTGAACTGGCGGCTCATTTGCGGACTCGCCTGCATAGCGCGAATCCCGATGCCTTCCAGAATCCACCGTCCTTGCCATTTATGCGCCCGCGAAGCCGGCGCACGCCGCCTGGCGCACTCCTGATCATGAGCCGGCTGATCCTCGCTCCGATGGAGGGGCTTGCGGACTACGTCCTGCGCGACGTGCTGACTGGCCTTGGCGGCTACGACGGCTGCGTGTCGGAGTTCGTGCGGGTGACGGGCTCGCTGCTTCCCGCCCGTGTCTATGAGCGCGATACGCCCGAAACCCTGCAGGGCGGCTACACCAACAGCGGTACGCCGATGGTGATCCAGCTGCTAGGCAGCGACCCAGAATGGCTGGCGCGCAATGCCGCGTATGCCGCGACCTTGTCGCCCCACGGCATCGACCTGAATTTCGGCTGTCCGGCGAAGGTCGTCAACCGGCATGGCGGCGGCGCCATGCTGCTCGGGCAACCTGACTTGCTGAACCGCATCGTGGCCGCAGTACGCGCCGCGGTGCCGGCGCATATCTCCGTGACCGCCAAGATGCGGCTGGGCATTTCCGATACCGCTCTCGCGCTGGACTGCGCCGCCGCGCTGGCGGAGGGCGGGGCGGCGTCGCTGGTGGTGCATGCGCGCACGCGCGACGACGGCTACCGGCCGCCCGCGCATTGGGAGTGGATCGCGCGGATCGCCGAGGCCATCGACATTCCGGTCATTGCCAACGGCGACGTCTGGACCGTCGCCGACTGGGAGCGCTGTTGCGCAGTGACCGGTTGCGACGATGTGATGATCGGGCGCGGCGCGGTCTCCGACCCTTTCCTGGTCCGGCGCATCCGCGGCCAGATGGAGCGCACGCCGTCCGCCGCCGAATGGCCGCTGGTGCTGCGCCAGATCTCGCTGTACCTGAAGAAGCTGCACGAACGGATCTCGTCCTGCCATGAGCACGGCCGGGTCAAGCTCTGGCTCAGCTACCTGAAGCGGACCTGGCCGCAGGCCACCGAACTGCATGACGCAATCCGGCGCATGCAGGACTCGGCCGAGATCGCGCGTCTGCTGCTGAGTGTTCCCGGCGCCTCTCCGATTCCTGGCTGAACCAGCCATCAAGTGTGGCGTCAGGCGCCGGCAAAGACTGGCAAACGGGTAAAATACGCGATTGGCCTGCATCGCCTGGCGCCCGATCGCCCGCGCGATAACCGGATATACTCCGCCGCGCCTGCCCCACATTCGTATCGCACCGTGAAAAACCCTTCAGAATCAACGACCCAGAAAGACAGTAGTCCGCGCGTGGGTTTCGTTTCGCTCGGCTGTCCCAAGGCCCTGGTCGACTCCGAGCAGATCATCACCCAGCTGCGCGCCGAGGGCTATGCCATCAGCGGCACCTATGACGGCGCCGACCTGGTGGTGGTCAATACCTGCGGCTTTATCGACGAGGCTGTGCAGGAAAGCCTGGACGCCATCGGCGAGGCGCTGACCGAGAACGGCAAGGTCATCGTGACCGGCTGCCTCGGTGCCAAGAAGGATGCGGCGGGGCACGACATCGTGTCGTCGGTGCACCCCAAGGTGCTGGCCGTGACCGGCCCGCATGCGCTGGGCGAAGTGATGCAGGCCGTGCACACGCACCTGCCGAAGCCGCACGACCCGTTTACCGACCTGGTGCCGGCCGCCGGCATCAAGCTGACGCCCAAGCACTACGCCTACCTGAAGATTTCGGAAGGCTGCAACCATCGCTGCTCGTTCTGCATCATCCCGTCGATGCGTGGCGACCTGGTGTCGCGCCCGGTGGCCGAGGTCATGCTGGAGGCCGAGAATCTGTTCAAGGCCGGCGTCAAGGAACTGCTGGTGATCTCGCAGGACACCAGTGCCTATGGCGTCGACGTCAAGTACCGCACCGGCTTCTGGAACGGCCGTCCGCTCAAGACCCGCATGACCGAACTGGTGGCGGCGCTGGGCGAACTGGCCGCGCAGTACGGCGCCTGGGTGCGCCTGCACTACGTCTATCCGTACCCGCACGTCGACGAGATCATCCCGCTGATGAACAACGGCCACGTGCTGCCGTACCTGGACGTGCCGCTGCAGCACGCCCACCCGGACGTGCTCAAGCGCATGAAGCGCCCGGCCAACGCCGAAAAGACCATGGACCGCATCCGTGCCTGGCGCGAGATCTGCCCCGAGCTGACCATCCGCAGCACCTTTATCGCCGGCTTCCCGGGCGAGACCGAGGCCGAGTTCCAGACGCTGCTGGACTTTATCGCCGAGGCCGAGCTGGACCGCGTCGGCTGCTTTGCATACTCGCCGGTGGAAGGCGCCACGGCCAACGACCTGCCGGGCGCGCTGCCCGACGAGGTGCGCGAGGAGCGCCGCGCCCGCTTCATGGAAGTGGCCGAGGAAGTGTCCGCGCGCCGGCTGCAGCGCAAGGTCGGCCAGACCCTGCGCGTGCTGGTCGACGAGGTCAACCAGGACGGCGGCATCGGCCGTTCGTCGGCGGATGCGCCGGAAATCGACGGCCTGGTCTATATCGCGCCGCCGGAGCGTACCTCGCAGCGCTATCGCGCAGGCGAGTTCGTCGACGTGAAGATCACGGGCGCCGATGGTCACGACCTGTGGGGCGAGGTCTGAGCTAGTCCTGCCGGACGAGGCGGGGCGCGGCGCGATTAGGTAAAAGTACGGTCGTTCGTTTCTGCGCGGGCGCCGCTATACTGTGCAGCGCAACAAACCTCCTGGGAGACAAGTCATGACGCGTGAAGTCGTAGTGGTGAGCGGTGTCCGTACCGCGATCGGGACCTTTGGCGGCAGCCTGAAGGACGTGGCGCCGGCCGAACTGGGCGCGCTGGTGGTGCGCGAGGCGCTGGCCCGCGCGCAGGTATCCGGCGACGACGTCGGCCACGTGGTGTTCGGCAACGTGATCCAGACCGAGCCGCGCGACATGTACCTGGGCCGCGTTGCCGCGGTCAACGGCGGGGTTTCGATCAACGCGCCCGCGCTGACCGTGAACCGCCTGTGCGGCTCGGGCCTGCAGGCCATCGTCAGCGCCGCGCAGACCATCCTGCTGGGCGATGCCAACGTCGCCATCGGCGGCGGTGCCGAAAGCATGAGCCGCGCCCCGTACCTGGCGCCCGCGGCCCGCTGGGGCGCCCGCATGGGCGACGCCGGCCTGGTCGACATGATGCTGGGCGCGCTGCACGACCCGTTCCACCGCATCCACATGGGTGTCACGGCCGAGAACGTGGCCAGGGAATACGACATTTCGCGTGCGCAGCAGGACGAAGCCGCGCTGGAATCGCACCGCCGCGCGTCCGCCGCGATCAAGGCCGGCTATTTCAGGGACCAGATCGTCCCGGTGGTGAGCAAGGGCCGCAAGGGCGATGTGACGTTCGACACCGACGAGCACGTGCGCCATGACGCGACCATGGACGACATGACCAAGCTCAAGCCGGTGTTCGCCAAGGAAAACGGCACCGTCACGGCCGGCAATGCCTCGGGCCTGAACGATGCCGCCGCCGCAGTGGTGATGATGGAGCGCGCCGAGGCCGAGCGCCGCGGCCTGAAGCCGCTGGCGCGCCTGGTCTCGTACGGCCATGCCGGCGTCGATCCGAAGACCATGGGCATCGGCCCGGTGCCGGCGACGAAGATCGCGCTGGAACGCGCCGGCCTGCAGGTGGCGGACCTGGACGTGATCGAAGCCAACGAGGCCTTCGCCGCGCAGGCCTGCGCCGTGACCAAGGCGCTGGGCCTGGACCCGGCCAAGGTCAACCCGAATGGCTCGGGCATCTCGCTGGGCCACCCGATCGGCGCCACCGGCGCGCTGATCACGGTCAAGGCGCTGTACGAGCTGCAACGGGTGCAAGGCCGCTACGCGCTGGTGACGATGTGCATCGGCGGCGGGCAGGGCATTGCCGCGATCTTCGAACGCGTCTGAGGTTCGACTTGCGCCGTGTGCTGCTGAAATTGTCTGTCCCGGCGCTGGCTGCCGTGCTCGTCCTGGCGGGCACGGCGCAGGCGGCACCGGCGACCGAGTTGTCGACCGGCCCGGTTGGGGCGGCATCGGTTGGCGGTGAAAGCCTGGGCATCAACCAGGCCATCCGCGATGGCGAGGCCAAACGTGGCACGGCACTGTCGACCGGCGCGCCCAGGCCGCTGGCGCCGCGCCCCGAGTATTCCTCGCTGCCGGTCTATGTCGGCAAGGTCGGCGACCAGCCCGTGCGACTGCGGCTCGGCCCCAAGCCCGACGAGCGCGACAGCGTGCGCGGCGAATACAGCGGCCGCGGCGCCGGTGTGCGCCTGCTTGCCGGCGAATGGGAAAACGGCGCTTTCCTGATGGAAGAGTCGGACGATGGTACGCGCGTAACCGGCAACTGGGAGGGCAACATCGACGCCAGCGGCGCCGTGCGCGGCACCTGGACCGATGCCTTCAATCCCGCCATCGTGCTGCCGTTCTTTATCCGCCCGCTGGGCGTGCTGGTCATCCCGCCTTTCGACATGACGCCCAACAGCGGCGTCACCTACGCCCCGCCGCCGCCCAAGTCGTCGATCTCGGGCTGGTAAGCGCACGCATCTTCCCCTGAAATGCGAACCGCCGTCGTTCCCGGTGGCGCGGCCGGCATTTGCTGGTAAGCTCGAAGGCTCACCGAGTCTCATTCCTGGCCGGACAGCGTGATGCCTGCTTGGCATCGTGCCAGCGCCGGCCAGCAGCCAGCAAGGAATCCGCCGTGTCCGATTCGCCGTCCGACAAGCCCGCATCCCGCCCCCATTACCTGCAGACCGTCGCGGTCCAGCCCGAGCTGGACATCGCCTCCGGCTTTGCCTCATTCTCGCCCGCCACCCACCGTGGCTCGACCGTGGTGTTCCGCAACCTGGCCGAACTGCGTGCGCAAGGTGACGGTGCCACCACCTACTGGCGTTACGGCCTGCACGCCACCCCGACCAGCGAGGCGCTGTGCCAGCACCTGGCACTGATCGAAGGGGCGCGCCATACCTTGCTGCTGCCTTCCGGGCTGGCGGCGATTTCGCTGGTCTACTTCGCGCTGCTCAAGAGCGGCGACGACGTGCTGATGCCGCACAACGTCTACGGCCCCAACCGCGACCATGGCGAATGGCTGGCGCGCGACTATGGCGTGTCGGTGCGCTACTACGATCCGATGGACGCTGCCGGCATGGCCGCGATGATCCGGCCCGAGACGCGCCTGATCTGGATGGAGTCGCCGGGTTCGGTGACGATGGAAGTGGCGGACACCGATGCCATCGTCGCCGCCGCGCGGGCGCATGGCGTGCTGACCGCGATCGACAACACCTGGTCGGGCGGCGTCTACTTCCGCCCGTTCGAGAAAGGCATCGATATCTCGGTGCAGGCGCTGACCAAATACCAGTCCGGCGGCAGCGATGTGCTGATGGGCGCGGTCATGACCTGTGACGATGCGCTGCACGACCGCCTGCGGCGCACCCGCATGCTGATGGGCTGGGGCGTGTCCGCCGATGACTGCCACCTGGTGCTGCGCGGGCTGCCGAGCCTGCCGGTGCGGCTGGCGGCGCACGACCGCGGCGCGCGCGAAGTCGCCGAATGGCTGCGCCAGCGGCCCGAGGTCGCGCGTGTGCTGCATCCCGCGCTGCCTGACTGCCCGGGCCACGCCAACTGGCGGCGCGACTTCACCGGCGCTACCGGCCTGTTCGCCATCATCCTGCGCGCGCGCTACTCGCGCCAGCAGGTCGATGCCTTTGTCGAGGCGCTGCAGTTGTTCGCGATCGGCTGGTCGTGGGGCGGCGCGCACAGCCTGGCAGTGCCTTACCACGTCCAGAACATGCGTCCGGCAGGCACCTGGCCGCCGGCCGGCTGGCAGGACACCGGTGAACTGGTGCGGCTCTATATCGGCCTGGAGGACACGCGCGACCTGATCGCCGACCTGCGCCAGGCGATGGAGGCGCAGTTGGGCGCGGCGTAAGGGATGTAAGGCTTAGGCGGGGCGCGCAGGCGCCCCGCGCCCGCTTCAGGCAGGCTTGCGCAGAGCCAGGTTGAGCTGGTCGACCACCTCGGCCCAGTCGGCGTCGTCGAGAAGCTCGTCGTGCAGCAGCGCTGACTGCGCCGGCGTCCAGAACGGCGCCTCTGCCAGCTCCACATCGTCTGGCAGCGGCGCGTGCTGGCCGATGAAGCTGCGGATGCTGGCCTCATCGGAAGCCAGGCCGAGTTGCGCGAACAGTTCGGAAAACTGGTGGAAGGTCGGTTCCATGGCGGTCGGGTCTGTTGGTTGGGGGCTCATGTAGTGTAGCCGAGCCCCGTTCAACCGCCGGCGCTCAGCGGGCGTCGGCGCCGGACATCGGCTTGGCGCCGGCGGCGGCCGTGTCCGTGGCCGCGGCGGCGGCACGCGGCAGCGCCCACACCGACTCGGCCGGTCCGCTGCGCGCACGCCGCCGGGTGGCGCGGGCGAGGGCGACGAAGCCTGCCGCCAGCGCGATGGCGCCGATATCGAAGCCGGCGATGATCCAGTGCCCGCTGGGGATGCTGCGCAGCAGGTGGTCGCCGGTCAGGATGGCGTTGGACAGCGGCACGGCCAGCGCGGCCAGTGCCGCAGTAGATTCCGCTGACCGGGATGCCCGGAGTGTTGGAGAAGGGGCGTCGAAAGGTGGCACAACCGCCACCCAGCGGCGCAACGGACCCGACGCCATGGAATCCACGCCACGGAATCGACGCCACGGAAGCGGCGCTGCCGCCCCCTTGCGTGACTTCAGTGGGGGAACAGTGCCAGCAGCCCGTCCAGCCCGACATGGTTGAACGCCACGCTGGCCTGCGCGCGCACCACCGGCTTGGCGCGGAAGGCCACCGAGAGCCCGGCTACGGCCATCATCTTGAGGTCATTGGAACCGTCGCCCATGACGATGGCCTGGTCCGGCGTGGCGCCGATCTGTGCGCAGACTTCCCGCACGGTACGGGCCTTGACGTCGGCATTGACGATCTCGCCGACCACGCTGCCGGTCAGCTTGCCGTCGACGATTTCCAGCGTGTTGGCGCGGGTGAAGTCCAGCTTCAGGCGCGGCTTGAGCTGGTCGGTGAAGTGGACGAAGCCTCCGGACACCAGCAGCGTCTTGATGCCCAGCGCCTGCACGGCCTGCAGCATGCGCTCGGCACCCGGCGACAGGCGCAGGCGCTCCGCGTAGACGCGGTCGAGCACGCTGGCGTCCAGGCCCTTTAGCAGCGCCACGCGGCGCCGCAGGCTTTCGTTGAAGTCGGTGATCTCGCCACGCATCGCGGCTTCGGTGATGGCGGAGACCTCGGCCTTGAGGCCGCAGAAGTCGGCGATCTCGTCGATGCACTCGATCGTGATCAGCGTCGAGTCCATGTCCATCGCCACCAGCCGGAAATCCGACAGCCTGCGTCCGGCCGGGACCACGGCCCAGTCGATCGCGCGCGGACCGCAGAAATCATCCAGCGCATCGCGCAGCGCCGGCGTCAGCGGCGCGCAGTCCTCGGCGGCAGCCACGGTGTCGCTGCGCGGCACCAGCGCGGAGGCGCGGGCGAGGGTGCGGGCGGTGTCGAGGTCGGCGGCGGAAAGCGGGGCGGTGCTCTGGAGGATCAGGGGCATGGCAGGTGAGGATCGGGCGCGCGCAGCATGGCGGGCAGGCAGGGCGGCAACGCGGAAAAACCGCTATTGTAGCCGCCCTGGCCGGCTGGCTGAGCACTGCCCGGATGCTCAGCGCCGCGCCATCAGCATGTAGTCCACCGTCAGGTTGGACAGCGCGCGCACGCCGTTGATCAGCGCCGGCTCGTCCACATAGAACTCGGGCGAGTGGTTGAAGGGCGCCCTGGTCACATCCTGAGCCTGGTGTCACGCCAGACATAGTTGGTCAGGCCATGCGCAGGCTATCCACCACCTTATGCAGGAACGCTTCGCACGCCGCCAGCTGCTCCAGCGCGACAAACTCATCCGGCTTGTGCGCCTGCTGGATATCGCCAGGCCCGCACACCACCGCCGGAATGCCCGCGCGCTGGAACAGCCCGGCCTCGGTGCCATAGGCAACCTTGTTGGTCTCGCGATCGGCCGTCAGCGCGCGCACCAGCTGCGTGATCGCGGCCTGCTCGGCAACATCCAGCGACGGCGCGGCGGCAATCTTGCTGAGCGTCAGGTCGGCATCGGCATGCTCGGCGCGCATCTTCGGCAGCAGCACGTCGTTGGCGTAGGCATGGATCCGCGCGTAGATCGCTTCCGGATCCACCCCGGGCAAATTGCGGAACTCGAATACGAACTCGCACAGCGCCGGGATGGTGTTGAGCGCGATCCCGCCCTGGATAGTGCCGGTCTGCGCGGTGGTATAAGGCACGTCGAAGGCCTGGTCGTAAGGGCCGTTGGCCTTGAATTCATCGGCGATATCGCGGATGAAGCAGATCAGCCGCGCCGCGTATTCGATCGCATTGACGCCGCGCGGCGTCAGCGACGAGTGCGCGGCCTGGCCCCGCACGCAGCAGCGGTAGGCATTGATGCCCTTGTGCGCGACGATCACGCGCATGCTGGTCGGCTCGCCCACGATGCAGCCGCCGGGCGTCACGCCGCGGTCGCGCAGTTCGGCCAGCAGGTAGGGCGCGCCCATGCAGCCGATTTCTTCATCGAAGGAGAGGGCGTAGTGCACCGGCTCGCGCAGCTTCGCGCCGAGGATGGCTGGCAGCAGCGACAGGCTGGTGCCGATGAAGCCCTTCATGTCGCAGGTGCCGCGGCCATAGAGCTTGCCGTCGCGGATCACCGGCCTGAACGGATCGGTGGTCCAGTCCTGGCCGTCCACCGGCACCACGTCGGTGTGGCCCGACAGCACGATGCCGCCGTTGGTGCCGCCATCGGCCGCGGGCACCGTGACAAAGAGATTGGCCTTGTCCTGTTGCGGGTTGTAGCTCAGATGCGGCTTCAGGCCCTTGGCCAGGAAGTGGTCGCGCACGGTCTCGATCAGGCCGAGGTTGGAGTGGCGGCTGGTGGTGTCATAGGCGACCAGCCGCTGGGTCCATTCGAGCGCGCTGCCTCGCGCGGCGTGGTCATTGACGGTCTGGCTGGGGGCGGCGGCTTGGGCTGGCATGGGGCGCTATCACTAACCGATCAGGAGTCCGATGCTACACCCGGTCGTGTACCGAGTCCATGCAATCGGCGCATGACGCCGCCCCGCAGGTTTACGACAGTTGCCGCAGCGTGTGCTTGATCGTCTGCGCGCGTACCGTCACGTCCGGCATCTTGGCCTCGATGCGCAGCTTGTCCTGCCCGGCCAGCTTGATATGCCGGTTCTTCTGCACCAGGTCGATGATGCGCATGGCATCGATCGGCGGGTTGGGCACGAACTGCACGCTGAAGGTGGCCTCGCCCGCATCGATCTTGCGCACGCCCAGCGGCGCCGCGGCGATGCGCAGCCGGTGCGTTTCCACCAGCGCCTGCGCCTGCGCCGGCAGGCGGCCGAAGCGGTCGATCAGTTCTTCCTGGATATCGTCGACACGCTCGGCGGTTTCGCAATTGGCCAGGCGCTTGTACAGCGACAGGCGTTCATGCACATCGCCGCAGTAGTCGTTGGGCAGCAGCGCCGGCGTGCCGAGGTTGATCTCGGTGGTCGCCGCCAGCGGTGCCATCAGGTCCGGCTCCTTGCCGGCCTTCAGCGCCTTGACCGCGTGGTTGAGCATGTCGGTGTAGAGCTGGAAGCCGATCTCGTGGATCTCGCCCGACTGCTTGTCGCCGAGCACCTCGCCGGCGCCGCGGATTTCCAGATCGTGCATGGCCAGGTAGAAGCCCGAGCCCAGTTCCTCCATCTGCTGGATCGCCTCGAGCCGGCGCTGCGCCTGCTTGGTCAGGCCGTCGACATCATGCACCAGCAGGTAGGCATAGGCCTGGTGGTGCGAACGCCCGACGCGGCCGCGCAGCTGGTGCAGCTGCGCCAGCCCGAACTTGTCGGCGCGGTGGATCAGGATGGTGTTGGCGGTCGGCACGTCGATGCCGGTCTCGATGATGGTGGTGCACAGCAGGATGTTGTCGCGGCGCGAGACGAAGTCGCGCATCACGCGCTCCAGCTCGCGCTCGTGCATCTGGCCGTGCGCCACCGCGATGCGCGCCTCGGGCACCAGCTCGGCGAGCTTCGCGCGCTTGTTCTCGATGGTCTCGACCTCGTTGTGCAGGAAGTAGATCTGGCCGCCGCGCTTGAGTTCGCGCAGGATGGCCTCGCGGATCACGCCGTCTTCCTCGCGGCGCACGAAGGTCTTGATCGCCAGCCGCTTCTGCGGCGCGGTCGCGATTACCGAAAAATCGCGCAGGCCTTCCAGTGCCATGCCCAGCGTGCGCGGAATCGGCGTGGCGGTCAGCGTCAGGATGTCGACCTCGGCGCGCAGCGTCTTCAGCGCTTCCTTCTGGCGCACGCCGAAGCGGTGTTCCTCGTCGATGATGACCAGGCCCAGCCGCTGGAACCTGACCTGGTCGGACAGGATCTTGTGCGTGCCGATGACGATATCGACGCTGCCCTCGTTGATTTGCCTGATGGCCGCGTCGATCTCCTTCTTGGTCTTGAAGCGCGACAGTTCGACGATGCGCACCGGCCATTCCGCGAAGCGGTCGGACAGCGTCTGGAAGTGCTGCTCCGCCAGCAGCGTGGTCGGCGCGAGCATCGCCACCTGCTTGCCGCCCAGCACCGCGACAAAGGCCGCACGCAGCGCGACCTCGGTCTTGCCGAAGCCGACGTCGCCGCAGACCAGCCGGTCCATCGGCTTGCCCGAGGTCATGTCGGCGATCACTGCGGCGATGGCGGCGGCCTGGTCCGGCGTTTCCTCGAAGCCGAAGCTTTCGGCAAAGGTCTCGTAGTCCTTCGGCGACAGCGGGAAGGCGAAGCCCTCGCGAGCGGCGCGGCGTGCGTAGAGGTTGAGCAATTCGGCAGCGGTATCGCGGATCTGCTGCGCAGCGCGGCGCTTGGCCTTGTCCCACTGGCCCGAGCCCAGGTGGTGCAGCGGCGCGGTGTCCGGGTCGGCGCCGGAGTAGCGCGAGATCACGTGCAGCTGGTGCACCGGCACATACAGCTTGCTGCTTTTGTCGTATTCGAGGTGCAGGAATTCCTCGTCGCCCTGGCCCATGTCGAGGGACACCAGGCCGTGGTAGCGGCCGATACCGTGCTCGCTGTGCACCACCGGATCGCCGATCTTCAGTTCGGCCAGGTCGCGCACCATCGAGTCGACGGCGGTGGCCTGCTCCTGCTTGCGGCGGCCGGCGCGGCGCGCGGTGCCGGCATATAGCTCGGCTTCGGTGACGAAGGCGAGCTGACCTTGCGGCAACGCGAAGCCGCTCTGCAAGGGTGCCACCGCGATCGAGAAATGCGCCTCGCCGGCGAGGAATGCGGCAAAGTCGTCCACCGGATGCGGGCGCAGGCCGCTTTCGGCGAACAGCTGCAGCAGCGTCTCGCGCCGGCCGGCGGAATCGGCGCACATCAGCACGCGGGTCTGCGTGTCGAGCAGCAGCGATTCCAGGTTTACCAGCGGATCTTCCGCGCGCCGGTTGACGGAGACATCCGGCAGGATCGCCGAGAACGGCACCTGGTCCGCGCCTGGCTCCGTCTGCAGCACCAGCCGCGCCATCGGCTTGGCGCCGACGAAAAACTGCTCCTCGGACAGGAACAGGTCGGCCGGCGGCAGCAGCGGACGCTCGCGGTCGTGCCGCATGAAGTTGTAGCGCTGCGTGGTGTCGGCCCAGAAGCGGCGGATCGCTTCGTCGATGTTGCCCGCGAAGGCCAGTTGGGTATCCGCGGGCAGGTAGTCGAACAGCGTCGCGCTCTCTTCGAAAAACAGCGGCAGGTAGTACTCGATGCCCGCCGACGGCACGCCGTTGCCGATGTCCTTGTAGATCGGCGACTTGGTCGGGTCACCCTCGAAGACTTCGCGCCAGCGGCCGCGGAACGCGGTGCGCGCGGCTTCGTCGAGGGGGAATTCGCGGCCCGGCAGCAGGCGCACTTCCTTGACCGGGTAAAGGCTGCGCTGCGTGTCCGGGTCAAACGCGCGGATAGTCTCGATCTCGTCGCCGAACAGGTCGATCCGGTACGGCAGCGCAGATCCCATCGGGTACAGGTCGATCAGGCCGCCGCGCACGCTGTATTCGCCCGGGCGCATCACGGCGCTGACGTGCTCGTAGCCGGCCAGCGTGAACTGCGCCTTCAGCGCGGCCTCGTCCAGGCGCTCGCCCTGCTTGAAGAAGAAGGTGTAGGCGGCCAGGAAGGACGGTGGCGCGAGCCGGTACAGCGCGGTGCTGGCCGGCACCAGCATCACGTCGCATTGCCCGCCCTGGATGTCGTGCAGCGTGGCCAGGCGTTCGGAGACCAGGTCCTGGTGCGGCGAGAAGCTGTCGTAGGGCAGCGTTTCCCAGTCGGGCAGCAGGCGCACGCGCAGCTCGGGCGCGAACCAGGGGATTTCCTCGGCCAGGCGCTGGGCGTCGACGGCATTGGCGCACACCACTGCCAGCATCGGCGCGCGCGCGCGGTGCTGCCGCGCGTAGGCGGCAAGGGCCAGGGCATCGGCCGAGCCACGCAGGCCGGCGACGGTGTGGCGCAGGCCGGGCTTGACCAGCGGCAGGTTGACGAAGGGCAGGGAGGGCGTAGCGTCAGGCATGTCGGCAACGGGGCGTTCAAAACGACGACACCCCGCCGGCAGCGCGGGCGGGGGTCGGACAGAATGCTGCGGGCACGTGGCGGCACCCGCCCACGCCGCCGGGCACGCATGCGCCATGGCGACGGGCAAGGGCCGTATTATAGAATGCGACCCGGTTGTCCCGCTGGCGCCACGGCGCCTGCGCTAGCCCAGTCCCTTGCAGCTTCACTTCGCCATCCACTTCCTGCCCCAGCCGTGTCCGCTCGCCGCTTTGCCCTGATTCCCTGTGCCGGTACCGGCAGCCGCGCCGGCGGCGCCGTTCCCAAGCAATACCAGACCGTGGCCGGCCGGCCGATGATCTGGTACGCGCTGGCGGCGTTCTCGGCGTGCGACGCGATCAACGCCACCGCGCTGGTGCTGGCGCCCGACGACATGCCGCTGGAATCGCGCTTCGGCGCCGCTGCGTTCGCCGGGCTGCGCTTCGACACCGCCTTCGTTGGCGGCGACACGCGGCATGCGTCGGTGCTGGCGGGGCTGCATCACCTGGCCCAGCTCGGCGCCACCGATACCGACTGGGTGCTGGTGCACGACGCGGCGCGCCCGGGCCTGACCCCGGCGATGATCCACGCGCTGGTGCGCGCGGTCGAAAGCGACGGCGACGACGATCCGGATGCGGCCATCGGTGGCATCCTGGCGGTGCCGGTGCCCGACACCCTCAAGCGCGCGCAGGACGATGCCCGCATTGGCGGCACCGTGCCGCGCGAAGGGCTGTGGCAGGCGCAGACGCCGCAGATGTTCCGGCTGGGCGTGCTGCGCCAGGCGCTGCAGGATGCCTTGGCGGCCGGCGCGGTGGTGACCGACGAAGCCAGCGCGATCGAACGGCTGGGGCTGCATCCGCGGCTGGTCAACGGCTCGCTGCGCAATTTCAAGGTGACATACCCGGAAGACTTCGCGCTCGCCGAAGTGCTGCTGGGTACAGGCGCACCAGGAGCAACAGGAGCATAAGGAGCATAAGGAGCGTAACCGCAATGATGCCTTTCGATATCCGCGTGGGTCAGGGCTATGACGTCCACGCGCTGGTGCCGGGCCGCAAGCTGATACTGGGCGGCGTGGAGATCCCGCACGACCGCGGCCTGCTGGGCCATTCCGATGCCGACGCGCTGCTGCACGCGGTGACTGACGCGCTGTTCGGCGCAGCCGCGCTGGGCGATATCGGCCGCCATTTCCCCGATACCGACGCGCGATTTGCCGGCGCCGACAGCCGCGTGCTGCTGCGCGAGGCAGCGCGCCGCGTGCGCGAGGCGGGCTATGAAATCGGCAATGTCGATGCCACCGTGATTGCGCAGGCGCCCAGGCTGGCACCGCATATCGGCGCGATGGTGGCTAACCTGGCGGAAGACCTCGGGCTGGCGCCGGGGCGCTGCAACGTCAAGGCAAAGACCAACGAAAAGCTGGGCTTCGAAGGACGGCAGGAAGGCATCGTGGCGCAGGCCGCGGTGCTGGTCTGGCGCGCCTCGGTGACGGGCGCGCAGGACTGAGCGACCTGTGGCGGGCGCAGTGGGTGGCGCGGACGAGCTTTGCTAGCTGCGCGGCGCGTCCGCCGCCGGGGCGTTGTCCGGCGGGATGGTGTAGGTGTAGTCGATCAGCCGCGCCATCGCGCCCGAGCGCGCACCGGCCTCGGTGCGCTTGGTGAAGCCCATCTGCTGCACCAGCCGGTTGGCCGAGTCCATCTCCGGCATGGTTCGCACCAGCAGCGTAGGGGAGCCGATATCGCGCGCGCGCTGGATGCAGATCTGCATCAGGGTGCGCCCCAGCCCCAGGCCGCGCGCCTGCGGGCTGACCGACAGCAGCCGCGCCTCCGGCTGCGTCAGCGTGATGGTGCTGCCGTCGAGCGCGGGCAGCGTAGCCCCGGGATGGCAGAACAGCACGGCACCCATGATGCCGTGATCGGTTTCCGCCACCCACCATTCCATGTCGGGATTGCTGGTCGCCAGTACCGCCTGCATGCCGCGCTGGAACGAGGCCCGGCAGTCTTCCATGATTTCCAGCTCATACTGGCCATAGGCTTGCTGCGTGACGGCAGCGATGTCGCCCCAGTCTTGCACCGCGGCAAGGCGGTAGTGGAAACGGGGGGAAGTCGGCGAAGGCAGGGTCATGGCAGGCTGAAAGTGCATATGCTGCCTGGATTGTAGGCCGATCGCCGCGCCAGTGCAGTCCCGATGCGGGGGGCGGTTGCAAGATGGGAACAGCCGGCAGTTCCCGCTGGGAAGCTGCCGGCTGCTGTGCTACAGGGGCCGTGGGACGGCCCCGTCGGAGGGCGCGGGGGCGCGCTGTGTGCTTGTTGCGTGCTCGTTACGTGCTCGCTGCCTGCTTACTCGGCGGCGATCACGTTGGCCGCGGCCACGATCACCGCGGCGATGCGGCCCACGTCGCGCAGCTGCTGCGCGGTCATGCCCTGTTCGTTCTTCAGCAGCTGGTAGTGCGACTTCACGCAGAAGTGGCACTTGCCCACGATCGACGCGGCCAGAGCGTACATCTCGAAACGGCGCTTGTCCACGCCGCCATGGGTGGCGTAGGCGTTCATCCGCAGGCCGGCCGGCTGGGTCGACAGGTCGGTATCGTCCGCCATTTCGACGTACGGGTACCAAGTGTTGTTCATGCCCATCAGCGCCGCGGCGGTCAGTGCGCCGTTGGTTTCCTCGGGCGATAGCACGCCGGCATTGCGGATGGCATCCACCAGCACCTTGCTCTGCGCCGCGAATGCCGCCGCCAGCGCCACGCCGACCGCATCGTTGCCTTCCAGCGAGGAACGGGCGATGGTGCCGTCCACATTCAGGCGGATATCCTTGGCGTAATCGGGGATGAGATTTTTAATTGTGCTGAGGAATTCCATTTATTTCTCCTATCGATCGGGGCCCAAAAAACCCGCGCAAGCGGGTTTCGGAGCGGAGGGCAGGGCCCTCCGCGGCTCGCCACGGTGTCTGGCGAAGAATTGCAGGTGACAGCGCAAATTACAGCGTTGCGCCACCAACGGCACGGTTGCACGGGCACAGCTCGTCCGTTTGCAGGCCGTCGAGGATACGCAGGACTTCGTCCGGGTTGCGGCCGACGTTCAGGTTGTTCACCGAAACGTGCTGGATCACGTTGTCCGGGTCGACGATGAAGGTCGCGCGCAGGGCAACGCCGGCGGCCTGGTCACGCACGCCCAGCTGGTCGATCAGCGAGCCGGTCACGTCGGCGAACTGCCACTGGTTCAGCTTGTTCAGGTCCTTGTGCTCGCGGCGCCATGCCAGCTTGACGAACTCGTTGTCGGTCGAACCGCCCAGCACGATCGCGTCGCGGTCAGCGAAGTCGCCGTTCAGCTTGGCGAAGGCAACGATTTCGGTCGGGCACACGAAGGTGAAGTCCTTCGGGTAGAAGTAGATGACCTTCCACTTGCCTTCGAACGACTTTTCGGTGATGTCTTCGAAAGCCGACTGGCCGTTCTCTTCGTGATTGTTGAAACCCGGCTTGACACCGACGACGTGGAAGGCTTCGAGCTTTTCACCAACGGTCTTCATAAGACTATCTCCAGATACGGTTGCGATAAGTACAGTGTCCGCCGCTGGCCCGGCGTGAAGCTTGCCAGGCACTTTGCTGCGGCGCACCGCGACAAAACGTGATTATGCGTGAACATCCCGCGGGGGGCTAATTGATATTCTCAAAGAGCCCGATAGGCACGGCATGCAGTGGTTCAGCGCCGGGCAGGGTCGACGCTGCGAAGCGGCAAGTATGCCATGCAAGGCAGGCACACAAAGGGCAAGTTGGTGACGATCCGCCGGGATTCAAGCCGGCTGCAGCACGGCACCACTGCGACGCGCGCGGAAGGCAGCCGCGCTCAGGCGCGGCGGAAGCAGGCGCTGACCACCAGGCCCGAATCCGGCGCGGGGCGGTTGGCCAGCAGCAGCCGTCCGCCGTTGCGCTGCATGATGCGGTTGACGATGGACATGCCCAGTCCCGCGCCCTTGGCCTCGCTGCGCGCGCTGTCGAGCCGGTAGAACGGCCGCGTCAACAGCGACAGCTGGCCTTCGGGCACGCCATTGCCGCGGTCGGCTACGGTCAGCACGGCTTCCTTGTCATCGACGCGGGTGGAGATCTCGACCACCGCCATGCCGCTCTGCTCGTCCTTGGCATAGCGGCGCGCGTTCTCGACCAGGTTGTCGAGGATGCGCTGGACTTCCATGCGGTTGGCCACGGCCATCACCGGCGCGTTGGCGCGCACATGCACGCGCACGTCGTCGTGCGCGGCATAGACGCCCACGGCATCGTGCACCAGTGCCGACAGGTCGACCGGTTCGACGGTCTCCAGCGGCGGCCGCGCGTAGTTGAGAAACTGGCCGATGATCGCGTCCATCTGCTCGATGTCGGCGATCATGGCGTCGCGCGTGGGCGTGTCCATCGGCGACATCTCGGTCTCCAGCCGCAGCCGCGTCAGCGGCGTGCGCAGGTCGTGCGAGATGCCGGCCAGCATCACCACGCGGTCGTCGTCAAGCTGGCGCAGGTCTTGCACCATCTGGTTGAAGCTGTGGTTGGCCAGCGCCACCTCGCTGGCGCCGCGCTCGGGCAGCGGCGGCGGGTCGCCGCCGGCGCCGATCGCGCGCGCGGCATTGGCCAGGCGCTTGAGCGGATAGTTGACGCGCGCGGTGATAAAGGCCGCGCCGATGATCGACAGCAGCAGCGCGGCAATGCTCCACCACAGCCACTGGATGCCGGGCACGCGTTCGAAGCGCTCGGGGCTGATCGCGACCCAATAGTCGTCGCCCTCGATCTCGAAGCTGACCCAGACACCAGGGATATCGTTGACGGTGGTGGCCAGCACGGTGTCCTCGCCCAGGCGGCTGCGGATTTCCTGCTGGACCAGCGAGGTCAGGAAGGGATTGGCGGTAGGCGCGGCGAAGTCGTCGTCCTTCTCGCGCGGATAGACCTTGATGCCTTCGTTCTGCACCAGGTCGAGCAGCAGGAAGCGGCGCCGCGCGGGGTCGGAGTAGAGCAGCGCGGCGCGCGTGAGCTTGACCACGCTGACCACCTGCATGGCGATCTGCTGCGCGCGCGGGGCGCGTTCGAACAGCCGGTAGCTCTGGAACCAGATGCCCAGCGAGATCGCCAGCAGCAGGGCGATAAGCATGAAGGTTCGCCAGAACAGCGAACCAAAGAACCGCGTCGCGGTTCTGCCGATAACGGTCGCCACGATAGGAACAGCGGCCGTTATCGGTTATTTCACGCCATCGGGAATGAAGACGTAGCCCAGGCCCCAGACCGTCTGGATAAAACGCGGGTTGCTGGGGTCCGGCTCGATCAGCTTGCGCAGGCGCGAGATCTGCACGTCCAGGCTGCGATCGAACACTTCATATTCGCGGCCGCGCGCCATTTCCATCAGCTTTTCGCGCGACAGCGGCTGGCGCGGATGGCGGGCGAATACCTTGAGCACCGAGAATTCGCCGGTGGTGAGCGTGATTTCCTCGTCGTTCTTGGTCAGCGTGCGCGTGGCCAGGTTCAGCACGAAGTCGCCGAAGGCAAAGGTCTCGGGAGTTTCCGACGGGGCGCCGGGCACTTCGGCCGGGCCCTTGCGGCGCAGCACCGCGTGGATGCGCGCGATCAGCTCGCGCGGATTGAACGGCTTGGGCAGGTAATCGTCGGCGCCCATTTCCAGGCCGACGATGCGGTCCACGTCCTCGCCCTTGGCGGTGAGCATGATGATCGGAGTCTGGTCGTTGGCACCGCGCAGCCGGCGGCAGATCGACAGGCCGTCTTCGCCCGGCATCATCAGGTCCAGCACCAGCAGGTCGAAACGCTCGCGCAGCCAGAGCTTGTTCATCGCGGTGGCGTTTTCCGCCACCAGCACGGTGAAACCCTGTTCGCCCAGATAGCGGCGCAGCAGATCGCGCAGACGCGGGTCATCGTCGACGACAAGAATCTTGTGGCTGGTATTTTCCATGGCGGTATCTTAGCGACTATCGCTTTCGCTCAAAATGGCTTAACAAAACGTTACATACTTTACCCCGTGGTATGGCAGCGTGCATCAATCGTGCGACTACACTGCGCCATCCCGTCTATTTGCGCTCCTTGCGGACTGATTTTCCGCGCATTTGCACTGCATGATCCGCGGCATCGGCTTCCCTGGCTCGCGGGCCCTGGCCCGATGCTTGCAGAGGCCAGCAGCGCCAGGCGGGGATCGGACGGGGTAACGAAATTTCCCGGCTTCAGATGGTTTCAACGACCGCGTTTCCCGAAGCCAAGACCGCCATTATCAATGAAAGTGAACCGAACCCGGCACGGGCCTCCGCAGCATGGTATAGCCGGCGCATGTATTGCGCTTGCGGCTGCCGCATGGCTGCTGGGGCCGGCCGGGCCGGCGCGGGCCCAGTCGGCCGGCATGGCCAACCTGCTCAAGCGCCATCCGTCGACGCAGGCGAGCGATCCGGGCAACGGCCAGCGCGAGGCGCGTGCCCGTGCCGAGCGCCATCGCGCCGAGCAACGCGAGACCGACCGCCGCCGCGCGGACGAACGCGAGCGCGGCGGTTCGCGGCTGTCGCCGGACGAGCGGCGCCGCCTGCGCAAGAGCCTCTACGATTTCGGGCGGGAGATGTACGACGGCAGCTGAGCGCTGCCGTGTGCTGTCAGCCGCGCGGCTGGAAGTGGCGCAGGAAGTCGACGAAGACTTCGGCCGCCAGCTGCGCATCTTCGGCGGTGATGGTCTCCAGCGGGTTGTGGCTGATCCCGCCATTGCCGCAGCGCACGAACAGCATCGCCACGTCGGTGATGCGGTGCATCATCATGGCGTCGTGGCCGGCGCCGGAAGGCAGCTCGAACGCCTCCATCCCCCGCTTCTTCAATACCGCGCCGAACTGGTCCATCAGCCAGCGGGCGCAGGGCGCGTTGTTGACCGGCGGCACGCGCTCGACCTGCGCCAACAGCCCGCGCCGTGCGGCGATCCGTTCGATGCCGGCGACGATGTCGGCAATGGCCGCCTCGCGGATGTCGTCGGCGCCGGCGCGGATGTCCATCGAGAAGGTGCAGGCGGCCGGGATCACATTGCTCGAGCCATTCGGCACCTGCAGCTGGCCGACGGTGCCGACCAGCGTGGGCGCGGCGGCGCAGCGCTCTTCCACCAGCAGGATCATCTCGGCCGCACCCGCGGCGGCGTCCTTGCGCATGCCCATCGGGGTGGTGCCGGCATGGCTGGCCTGGCCTTCCACCCGGACCTGGAAGCGGCTGCTTCCGGCAATCTGCGTGACCACGCCCAGCGGCAGGCCGTGGTGCAGCAGCACCGGCCCCTGTTCGATATGCACTTCGACAAAGCCCAGCAGTGTCGCCGGATCGATCGCCGCGGCACGCAGCGCATCCAGGCCGCCGGCGCCGGGCAGGCCGGAGGCGGCCAGCGCCTCGGCCAGCGTGACGCCGTCAGCGTCGGCGCGGGCGAGCAGCGCGGGGTCGAAGCGGCCCGCCAGCACGCTGCTGGCCAGGAAGCTGGTCTTGAAGCGCAGCCCTTCCTCCTCGGCGAACCCCACCACCTCGAAGTGGTACGGCAGCCGTATCCCGGCCCGGTTCAGCGCATCCACCACGGCGATCGGCAGCAGGATGCCGAGGCGCCCGTCATAGCGGCCGCCATTGCGCACCGTATCGAAGTGCGAGCCGGTCATCAGCACGCGCGCATCGGTGACGGCGGGGTCGGCGGCGTAGCGGCCGATGACATTGCCGATGGCGTCGATGCGCACCTGCATGCCCGCGGCTTCCATCCATTGCGCCAGCCGGTCCTGCGCGGCGCGGTGCGCCGGCGTCAGGTAGGCGCAGGTGAGGCCGCCTTCCATGTCGGAGAAGCGGGCGAGCTGGTCGGCGTGGTCGAGGATGGCCTGGCCGAGGGAAGCGGTGGTCTGGGTCATGGCGGGTATCGTGGCTTGCGGCCTGTTTGCTATGTGTCAGCTATTGCGGATCCAGGTCTTCCATGCGATCCACAGCTTGCGCAGCGGCGTCAGCGCGATGCGCTGGCTGAGGACCTGGAACTGGCTGGCTTCCAGCTCATCGAGCAGCGCATGGTAGATCGCCCCCATCAGCAGGCCGGCGCGCTGGGCGCGGCGGTCCTGGCGGGGCAGGGCTGCCAGCGCCTCGCGGTACAGCTTGCGGGCGCGTTCGGCGTGGTATTGCATCAGCGCGACGAAGCGCTCGGAATGCTGGCCCTTGAGGATTTCCGAAGCCGGCACCTGGAACTGCTGCAGCGTATTGACGGGCAGGTAGATGCGGCCGCGCCGGGCATCCTCGCCAACGTCGCGCAGGATATTGACCAGCTGCAGCGACAGGCCGAGCTTCTCGGCAAACTCCAGCGTCTTGGGGTCGGTATAGCCGAACAGCCGCGCGCTGAGCGTGCCGACCACGCCGGCCACGCAATGGCAGTAGCGGTTCAGGCCGGCCTCATCAAGGTAGCGTGTCTGCGTCAGGTCCATCTCCATGCCGTCGAGCACTTCGGCCATTTCGCCCTGCGGCAGGCCGGCGCCGGCAACATGCGGCTGCAGCGCCTGGGTCGTCGGGTGCGTGGGCGCGCCGTCGAACAGCCGCCGCAGTTCCGCGCGCCACCAGTCCAGTTGCTGGTGCGCCAGGCCAGTATCATGCGTATCGTCGACCATGTCGTCGACTTCGCGGCACCAGGCGTACAGCGCGGTGATGGCGCGCCGGCGCTCGGCCGGCAGGAACAGGAAGCTGTAATAGAAGCTGGAGCCGCTCTGGGCGACTTTCTCTTGGCAATACTGATCGGGCGTCACGCCGGTCTCGGTCTGAAGATGGGGTGGGGGAAGGATGGCAGAAGCGCGGGGCGCCGATTGTAGCATCGCCGATCCGGACAGCCGGACGCCGGCTGACGACCCGGCGGCGGCCATTTAACCACAGCTCGTCCGCCGGGAACGGCACCCGAGGAGGCATTCCAGACGTTTCGTCGCCTGTCGTTTGACGCACCCCCGCGGGGATCGCTATATTACTGACCGGCCAGTTATTTATTGCCCCGCACTGGCCTCCACGGCCGACGGCCTGCCTTGCCAGCTGTTCCATCCGAATCCTAGCTTACCGATGCCAGTGCTTTGCCCAGTGCCGGAAGTTGCGGCCGCAGCGACTCTTTTTGACACAAAATCGTTACGCCGCGCGCGCTTCGGGCGCTTCGCGGCTGCCGCGCTGGTGACCGTCGCCGCTGTCATGGTCGCGGGCTGCGGCAAGAAGGCCGAACCGGTGCAGGAAGTCCGTCCGGTGCGCCTGATGCAACTGAGCCAGCACAGCGGCAAGACCGCCTTCGAATTTTCCGGCGACGTGCGACCGCGCGTCGAATCGCGGCTGGGGTTCCGTGTGGGCGGCAAGATCGCGGCCCGCCTGGTGGATGTGGGTGCCGTCGTCACCAAGGGCCAGCCGCTGGCCCGGCTCGACCCGACCGATCTTTCGCTGGCCGAAGCAGGCTCGCGCGCCCAGTTCGAGGCGGCGAAGACCGACCGCGACCTTGCCGCGTCCGACCTGAAGCGCTACAACGACCTGTTTGCCAAGGGCTTTATCAGCGCCGCCGAGCAGCACCGCCGCCAGGCCAGTTTCGAGGCGGCCGACTCGCGCCTGCGCCAGGCCCAGGCCGGCCTGCGCAGCCAGGCCAACCAGACCGGCTATGCCGTGCTGCACGCCGACGCCGACGGCGTGGTCACGGCCATCGACGCCGAGGTGGGCCAGGTCGTCACCGCGGGCCAGCCGGTGGTGCGCGTGGCCCAGACCGCGGAGAAGGAAGTGGCGATCGGCCTGCCGGAAGACCAGGTAGACCTGCTGCGCGGCATTACCGATGTCAGTATCCATACCTGGGCCGAGCCGAAGCGCGCGCTGCCCGCCCGCGTGCGCGAGATTGCCGCGGCAGCCGACCCGGTCACGCGCACCTATGCGACCCGCGTCACCATTCCCGATCCGCCCGCCGACCTCAAGCTCGGCATGACCGCTGTGGTGACCTTCGTGCGGACCGGGGCCACTCCCGCGATCCGCGTGCCGCTGACCGCGCTGCTGCAGGAGCAGGGCCGCAACCAGGTGTGGATCTACGACGCCGCCGCCGGCACGGTCAAGCCGGTCACGGTGACGCTGGGCGAGGCCGTCGGCAACGAGGTGGAAGTGCGCCAGGGGCTGGCGCCGGGCCAGGCCATCGTCACCGCAGGCGTACACCTGCTGCGCCCGGGGCAGAAGGTGCGGCCGCTGCAGACCGTCGCGCCCGCTTCCGCGCCGACCCCCAGGGAGGGCTGAAGCCGGCATGGATCATTCCCGCTTCAACCTGTCGCGCTGGGCGCTCGAGCACCAGCCGCTGACCCGTTACCTGCTGGTGGTGCTGTTGCTGGGCGGCCTGCTGGCGTTCTTCCAGCTGGGCCAGGACGAGGACCCGCCCTTTACCTTCCGCGTGATGGTGGTGCAGGCGTTCTGGCCGGGCGCCACCGCCGAGCAAATCGCGGTGCAGGTGACCGACAAGATCGAACGCCAGCTGCAGGAAGTGCCTTACGCCGACAAGATCCGCAGCTTCTCCAAGCCCGGCGAGACCACGGTGATCTTCCAGCTCAAGGACACCTCGCCGGCGAAGGAAACCGCGCAGATCTGGTACACCGTGCGCAAGAAGATCGGCGACATCCAGCAGACGCTGCCCGCGGGCGTGCGCGGGCCGTTCTTCAACGACGAGTTCGGCGACGTCTACGGCACAATCTATGCGTTGTCCGCCGACGGCTTCAACTACAAGGAGCTGCGCGAGTACGCCGACCTGGTGCGGCAGGAATTGCTGCGCGTGCCGTCGGTGGCCAAGGTGTCGCTGATCGGGCTGCAGGACGAGAAGGTCTATATCGAGTTCAACCAGGCGCGCTTTGCCCAGCTCGGGCTGGACATCAATGCCATCGCCGACCAGATCTCGCAGCAGAACAACCTGACCGGCAGCGGCGTGCTGGTCACGCCGAGCGACAACCTGCAGGTGCGCCTGTCCGGCCAGTTCGCCAGCGTCGGCGACCTGGAGAACCTGGTGCTGCGCGGGCCCAACGGCATCGCCAATATCCGTCTCGGCGACATCGCGCATGTGTACCGCGGCTATGTCGACCCCACGCAGACACGCATGCGCTTCAACGGCAAGGATGTGATCGGGCTGGGCATCTCGATGCAGAAGGGCGGCGACATCATCCAGCTCGGCAAGGACCTGCGCGCGGCCTTCGAGAAGCTGCGCGGCCAGCTGCCGGTCGGCATCGAGATGGACCAGGTGCAGGACCAGCCCAAGGCGGTCAGGCAATCGGTGGGCGAGTTCGTGCGCGTGCTGATCGAGGCCGTGGTGATCGTGCTGGCGGTCAGCTTTGTCGCGCTGGGCTTGCATACGCGGCCGCTGCGGCTGGACGTGCGGCCCGGGCTGGTGGTGGCGCTGACGATTCCGCTGGTGCTGGCGGTGACCTTCCTGTTCATGCACATCTTCGGCATCGGCCTGCACAAGATCTCGCTGGGCGCGCTGATCGTGGCGCTGGGGCTGCTGGTCGACGACGCCATCATTGCGGTCGAGATGATGGTGCGCAAGCTGGAAGAGGGCTTCTCCAAGATGGAGGCAGCCACCTTTGCCTATACCTCGACGGCGATGCCGATGCTGACCGGCACGCTGATCACGGCGGCGGGTTTCCTGCCGGTGGGGTTGGCGCGCTCGACGGTGGGCGAGTACACCTTCGCCATCTTTGCCGTGACCGCGCTGGCGCTGGTGCTGTCGTGGCTGGCGGCGGTGTACTTCACGCCTTACCTCGGCTACCTGCTGCTCAGGACGCGCGGGCCGGGCGCCGGCGAGCACCATGAGGTGTTCGACACGCCGTTCTACGCGCGCTTCCGCCGGCTGGTGGACTGGTGCGTGACGTGGCGCAAGACCGTGATCGCCATCACGCTGGTGACGTTCGTGCTGGGCATCTATGCGTTCAAGTTCGTCGAGAAGCAATTCTTCCCCGACTCCAGCCGGCCCGAGCTGATGGTGGAACTGTGGATGCCGGAAGGCACCAGCTTTGCCCAGATGGAAGCCGAGGCCAAGCGCTTCGAGCGGCTGGTGGGCAAGGACAAGCAGGTGGAAAGCCTGACCACCTTCGTCGGCACCGGCGCGCCGCGCTTCTACCTGCCGCTCGACCAGATCTTCCCGCAGAGCAACGTGGCGCAGGTGATCGTGATGCCGGTCAGCACCGAGGTGCGCGATGCATTGCGCCGTCGCATCATCGCGCTGCTCGACACCGAATTGCCGTACCTGCGCGGCCGCGTCAAGCTGCTGCCGAACGGGCCGCCGGTAGCGTATCCGGTGCAGTTCCGCGTGATCGGCCCGGAGGCGGGCGCGGTGCGCCAGCTGGCCGACCAGGTCAAGGCCGAGATGCGCGCGAACCCGAACACGGTCGGCGTCAATGACAACTGGAACGAGAACGTCAAGATGCTGCGCCTGGAGATCGACCAGGACAAGGCGCGCGCGCTGGGCGTCACCACCAGCGCGATCGCGCGCGTGACGCAGACCGTGCTGACCGGCGTGCCGGTCGGGCAGTACCGCGACGGCGACAAGCTGATCGAGATTTTGATGCGCACGCCGCGCAACGAGCGCGATGCCATGTCCGACCTGAACAACGTGCTGGTGCCGACCAACACCGGCCGCACCGTACCGCTGACGCAAGTGGCCCGCGTGGCGCTGAAGTCCGAGCCCGGCGTGGTCTGGCGCGAGAACCGCGACTTCGGCGTGACCGTGCAGGCGGACGTGGTCGACGGCATCCAGGGCCCGACCGTGACCGCGCAGATCAACCCGCAGCTGGACAAGCTGCGCGCGCAGTTGCCGGCGGGCTACCGCATCACGGTGGCCGGCGCGGAAGAGGAAAGCGGCAAGGCCGGCGCTTCGATCGCGGCGCAGCTGCCGCTGTGCATCTTCCTGATCTTCACGCTGCTGATGCTGCAGCTGCACAGCTTCTCGCGCGCGCTGATGGTGTTCCTGACCGGCCCGCTGGGCCTGATCGGCGCCGCCGCGACGCTGTTGCTGCTGCGCGCGCCGATGGGGTTCGTGGCGCAGCTGGGGATCACCGCGCTGCTGGGCATGATCATCCGAAACTCGGTGATTCTGGTCGACCAGATCGAGCAGGACATCAGCGCGGGCGTGCCGCCCTGGACCGCCATCGTCGAGGCCGCGGTGCGCCGCTTCCGCCCGATCATCCTGACCGCCGCGGCGGCGGTGCTGGCGATGATCCCGCTGTCGCGCTCGATGTTCTGGGGGCCGATGGCGGTGGCGATCATGGGCGGGCTGATCATCGCCACCGTGCTGACGCTGCTGTTCCTGCCGGCGCTGTATGCGGCGTGGTTCCGCATCAGGCGGCCCGAGGCAGGGGTGGGGGCGCTGGCGGCCTGACGGGCCGCGGCGCGCCGGCATCACGCCTCAGGCCTGCGCGCCTAGTTGCAGATCGTGCCGGGAACCGGCTTGCCGGAGTTGGTCAGGCCCTGGCAAGCGTCGCCGGTGGACAGGCTGGTGTCGGAGGCCGAAGCCGGCGACAGCTTGAGCTTGCCTGCTACCGTGCAGCAGCCGCGCGGCGGTGGCGGCATCGGTGTGCGCTTGAGGGTCGGCGCCGGAACCGGGCTCGGCCCGCCGGCTTCGGCCGTTTCCTCGGCATCAGGGAACACGCACTGCCCTTGCTGGCAGATCCGCTCCCCTTTGCACTGCATGTCGTACTGGCATCCGGCAGCCTGGGCGAGCGATGACCAGCCAGCGGCCATCGACGCTGCCAACAGCAAGGCAGAAACTTTCATATGCCCTCCGATAGGGCTGAGGTGAAGACTGGAGCGGCAGGCGAAGTGCGCAACAGCGCTCCAACACCTTCAGCATAGATGGCGGGGAAGGGCTGCGAAAGCCGTTGGCACTCAGGTGTTCTACCACCTCGCCAGTCTTTTCCTGGCATCGGCAATACCGACACGATCGGCGCGACGAGACCACCCATGTCGACGAGGAAAAATTCCGCCTCACTGCAGGCGTACCCCTGCGCTTGCTGATACCTGTCGACGTAGCCGCGCGCCTCGAGCGTATGGACTGTCCGCTGAGCCGAACTGCTGGTCATGCCGGTCAGCGCTGCCAGTTGTGGCGGTGTCAGCGGCCGTCGAATGGCACGAGTGAATGCCGGCGCGGCGATCCGCGTTGCCTGAGAGGGTTCCGTGACGATTGGGGATGTGCTGGCGCCGCCACAGGAAGGGCGGATGGTGCGAGGGAGGGGACTCGAACCCCTACACCATTGCTGGCGTCAGGACCTAAACCTGGTGCGTCTACCAATTTCGCCACCCTCGCGGTCCTTGCGGCCCAGCCCGGACGGGCGGCCGCGATGCTCGTTGCCTGCGCAGACTCGAAAGCAAAAAAGGCGGCTGGAACTGCCCGCCTTTCATCGGTCCGCTGCTGCCGGCGCCTGCCGCGGCAGTTATGCGCCCGCAGCGCAACGAGGCTGCGGATTGTAGCGCAAGGCGCGGGGGGAATCCAGCCCTGCCGGCCAGCGATATATATTGTCGGCATTGCCAACGCGTGCCGCATGGGGCGGCGCGCTCCTCGTCCCATGCTCCCTGGTCAGACTTCCTCCCTCAAGGCGCCGCCATGGCGCCTGCTGTTCTGGGCTTGCGCCGCCGCCGTGCTGGCGCTGTCGCTGATGCCGCCGTCCCAGCCGCTGCCGACAACGGGCTGGGACAAGAGCAATCACCTGCTGGCCTTCGGTGTGCTGGCGCTGCTGGGGCGCCGCGCGTTTGCCGGCCACGGGCTGTCCTTGCTGCTGGTGCTGGTCGTCTATGGCGGCGTCATCGAGCTGCTGCAGGGCATGACCGCCTACCGCGAGGCCGACTGGCTCGACCTGGTGGCGGACGCCTGTGGGGTGCTGGCGGGCCTGGCGCTTGACTGGCTGTGGCGCGGCCGTGGCCGGCGCTGGCCGCGCTAGTTCGCGCGGCGGCGCCTGTCGGTCTGCCGCTCTACCGCTCTTCGGCTTCCAGCGTGAACTTCGCCCCGCCGTCCTGGCCGAGCAGGTCGACCAGCAGCGGCATCGCCTCCTGCAGCATCTCCTTCAGCCGCCACGGCGGGTTGACGATGAACATGCCGCTGCCGTGCAAGCCGAGGCCGCCTTCGACCGGGTTCCTGACGGTCAGCGTCACGTGCAGCCAGCTCTTCAGCGGCAGCGCCTTCAGTTGCACCGGCAGCTGCAGCGATTCGCGCCGCTGCACCTGCGGGTACCAGACCGCGTAGACGCCCGTGGCGAAGCGCTCCAGGCCGTCGCGCACGGTCTGCACGGTGCGGGCATAGTCCTGCTTGTCTTCGTAGGACGGGTCCACCAGCACCAGCGCGCGCCGCGGCGGCGGGGGCAGGATCGCCTTGATGCCGCCGAAGCCGTCGCCGTCGTACAGCATCACGCGGCGGCCGGCGCCGCGGAAGTTATCGCGCAGCACCTGGATCTCGGTGCTGTGCAGTTCGAACAGGCGCAGCCGGTCCTGCTCGCGCAGCATCTGCCAGGCGAGCCATGGCGAACCGGGATAGTGGCGCAGTGTGCCGTCCTGGTTCAGCGCCCGTACCTGGTCCAGGTACTCGTCCAGCAGCGGCGGCAGCGCGGTGCCGCTGGCGGCGGCCTGCCACAGGGGCGCAATGCCGGTCTCGAACTCGGCCTTCTTCTGCGCCCACTCGTGCTCGAGCGCATAAAGACCGGCGCCGGCGTGGGTGTCGATGTACCAGAACGCCTTGTCCTTCTGCGTCAGATGCTCGAGCAACTGCACGACGATGGCATGTTTGAGGACATCGGCATGGTTGCCGGCATGGAAGGCGTGACGATAGCTGAGCATGGCGAAGCGGGCGCCGCTGAGGCGCAAGATCGGGAGCAGGGCGGCGTGGCCACTGCGGGGAAGGCCGCTATGCTACCATCCGCGGCGAGTCGCCCCCTCCCCATGTCCGGCACCTCCGCCCGGGCCCCAAGTATCCGTATCCCATGCCGCGCGCACTCGAGCCCGCCGAGCCCATCCTGTCTGCCGAGGGCACCCCGTATTCACCCCGCTACGACGACGTCTACCACAGCACCGAAGGCGGGCTGGCGCAGGCCGCCCATGTCTTCCTGGGCGGCAACGGCCTGCCGCAGGCGTGGGCCGGGCAGCGCCAGTTCGTCATCGTCGAGACCGGCTTCGGCCAGGGGCTGAATTTCCTGGCGACCTGGCAGGCGTGGCGCGACGATCCCCGGCGCTGCGGCACGCTGCATTTCGTCTCGATCGAGAAGCATCCCTTCACGCGCGAGGGCCTGTCCCGGCTGCATGCCGGCCTGCAAAGGCTGGAACCGCTGGCGCAGGCGCTGCAGGCGCAATGGCCCGACGCCTTGCCGGGCCTGCACCGGCTTGCCTTCGACGGCGGGCAGGTGGTGCTGACGATTGCGCTTGGCGACGCCGGGCAGTTGCTGCCCAGGCTGTCGGTGGGCGCCGACGCCTTCTACCTCGACGGCTTTTCCCCGGCGCGCAATGCGGACATGTGGTCGCCGCCGGTGTTCCGCGGGCTGGCGCGGCTGGCCCGGCCGGGCGCGACGCTGGCCACCTACACCGCCGCCGGGTTTGTCCGGCGCGGGCTGAAGGAGGTCGGGTTCGAGGCCAGCAAGGCGCCAGGCTTCGGTGGCAAGCGCGACATGACGGTCGCGCGCTTCCGCCCGCTGTGGAAGTCGCGCCGCCATGCGCCTCCGCTGGCGGCGCAATGGCCCGACCGGCATGCCATCGTGATCGGTGCCGGCCTGGCCGGCTGCGCCGTGACCGAGCGCCTGGCCGCGCGCGGCTGGCGCATTACGCTGTTCGATGCCCATGACGGCCCGGCGCGGCAGACCTCGGCGCATCGCGCGGCGGCCATGCATGCCCACGTGTCTGCCGACGACAGCCTGCTGTCGCGCCTTTCGCGCGCCGGCAACCAGTACGCGCTGCGAGCCTGGGCGGCGCTGGGCGAAGCCGGTTACGCGGTCGACTGGCACGGCTGCGGCGTGCTGCAGATCGGCGAGGACGAAGCCGAGGGCGAGGCCCAGCGCGCCGCGCTCGCGGCCATGGGACTGCCGGAATCGTTCGTGCGCTGGATGAGTGCCGAAGAGGCGGCGTCCGCCCACCGGGCCGGCGTGCCGCGAGGGGGGCTGTGGTTCCCGGCCGGCGGCTGGGTTGCGCCGCCCGATGTCTGCAAGGCGCAGCTGGCGCGTGCGGGCGATGCCGTCGCCGCGCGCTTCGGTTGCCGCGTGGCGCGCATCGCGCGCGACGACGACCGGTGGCACGCGCTGGCTGCCGACGGCGCCGTGCTGGCGTCGGCGCCGGTGCTGGTGCTGGCCAATGCGCACGAGGCGCAGCACCTGCTGCCGCAGCAGCACTGGACCATGCGGCGCGTGCGCGGCCAGCTCTCCACGCTGCCGGCCGCGCAAGTCGATGCGATCGGCGGCTGGCCGGACTGCGTGGTCACGGGCGCGGGCTACCTGCTGCCGCGTGCCGCCGACGGCACGGGCCGCGTCGGCTCCAGCTACGACCCCGACGAAGGGCCACTGGTCGATCATCCGGACGTGCATGCCGCCAACCTCGTGCGCCTGGCGGGCCTGTTGCCGCGGCAGGCCGGCGCGGTGGCCGGCATCGACCCCGCCGCGCTCACCGGCTATGTCGGCGTGCGCACGGTCACGCACAACCGGCTGCCGCTGATCGGGCAGGTCGCCGACGAAGCGGCGGCACGTGCGCACGCGGGTGCCTTGCGCGGCGCGCACCTGCGCGACCTGCCGCGAATCCCCGGCCTGTACGCGGCCCTTGCCTATGCGTCGCGCGGCCTCACATGGTCCGCACTGGGGGCCGAGCTGCTGGCCAGCCAGATCGAAGGCGAGCCGCTGCCGCTCGAGGCCGACCTGGCCGATGCCATCGATCCGGCACGCCTGCTGCTGCGCGCGCTGCGCCACGGCCAGGTGAGCTAGGGGCGAGGGTGCCGGAAAGCGGTTCCCGGCCCGCTTCAGGGCAAAAACGCCGGAAGCGAATCAAAACCGTGCGATAATCCCCGTTTTCCGTTTGCGCGGAGCCCTCCGTGCGCCGTCGCGCCGCGGCGGCCCCAGGCAGTGCTGCATATGGCGCAGCGCAAACGGTAGCGCCAACGAACACAACTACATTTCTGGATTGGATCTACGACCATGTCGAACGTGATTGAGAACCTCGGCAAGCTGGACCGCAAGGTGACCCTGGCCATCCCCAAGGCCGAAGTGGAGAAGGAAAAGCAGGAGCGCCTGGTTCGCCTGTCGAAGACCGTGAAGATGTCGGGCTTCCGTCCGGGCAAGGTGCCGATGAAGATGGTCGAGAAGCAGTACGGCCAGCAAGTCGAGTTCGAAGTGCGCTTCGACAAGGCCGCGCGCAAGTTCTTCGACATCACCAAGGAACAGGACGTCAAGGTTGCCGGCCAGCCCAAGTTCGAGGTCAAGACCGAAGGCGTGGGCGCTGACGAAGTCGCGTTCGATGCCACCTTCGAGGTGTACCCGGAAGTGAAGATCGGCGACCTGTCGGCCGCCGAAGTCACCCGCACCGGCACCGAGATCACCGACGCCGAAGTCGACAAGACCGTCGACATCCTGCGCAAGCAGCGCGTGCACTACCACACCCGCGGCGAAGCCGGCGAGCATGGCGACGGCGGTGCCGACGTCACCGCCCAGAACGGCGACCGCGTGACGCTGGACTTCGTCGGCAAGATCGACGGTGAAGAGTTCGCCGGCGGCAAGGCCGAGGACTTCCCGTTCGTGCTGGGCGAAGGCCGCATGCTGCCCGAGTTCGAGCAGGCCACGCTGGGCCTGAAGGTCGGCGAGAGCAAGACCTTCCCGCTGGCGTTCCCGGAGGACTACCACGGCAAGGAAGTGGCCGGCAAGACCGCCGAGTTCACCGTGACGCTGAAGAAGATCGAGTGGGCCCACTTGCCGGAAGTCAACGAAGCCTTCGCCAAGTCGCTGGGCATCGCCGACGGCAGCGTCGAGAAGATGCGCGCCGACATCCGCGAGAACCTGGAGCGTGAAGTCAAGCGCCGTACGCATTCGATGCTGAAGGACCAGGTCATGGAAGCGCTGCTGAAGGCGAGCGAGCTGGACGTGCCCAAGGCCCTGATCGAGCAGGACCAGGAGCGCCTGGTCGAGATGGCCCGCCGCGACCTGGAACAGCGTGGCATGCCCAATGCCAAGGACATGCCGATCCCGGCCGAGATGTTCGCGCAGCAGGCAGAGCGCCGCGTCAAGCTGGGCCTGATCCTGGCCGAGATCGTCAAGGCCAACGGCCTGGAAGCCAAGGCCGACCAGATCAAGGCCGAGATCGAGGACTTCGCCAAGAGCTACGAAGACCCGAAGGAAGTGATGCGCTGGTACTACGGCGACCAGCAACGCCTGGCTGAAATGGAAGCCTACGTGCTCGAAAACAACGTGGTAAATTTCGTGTGCGACAAGGCCAAGGTCACCGACAAGAAGGTGTCCTTCGAGGAACTCACCGCCGAAGGCAACCAGCAGCAAGCTGCCTGAGGTCGGGGATAACCCGCAAGCCCGCTTTCTTCCGCGCCCCGGCGCGGAGGCAAGCGAAAGCGGGCCAGTGTCCCGAGTGACTGATCGCCTTGCGATCCGATGAATCCATGGAGAACCTGCATGACCCGCAATGATTTGCTTGACCGTCTCGCCACCACGCAGGCTTCGGCACTGGAAACCCAGGGCCTGGGGCTGGTGCCGATGGTCGTCGAGCAGTCCGGCCGGGGCGAGCGCGCCTATGACATCTATTCGCGCCTGCTGAAGGAGCGTGTGGTGTTCATGGTGGGCGAGGTCAACGACCAGACCGCCAACCTGGTGGTGGCACAGCTGCTGTTCCTGGAGAGCGAGAACCCCGACAAGGACGTGTCGCTCTACATCAACTCGCCGGGCGGTTCCGTCTCGGCGGGGCTGGCGATCTACGACACCATGCAGTTCATCAAGCCGGACGTGTCCACGCTGTGCATGGGCATGGCGGCGAGCATGGGCGCCTTCCTGCTGGCGGCCGGCGCCAAGGGCAAGCGTTTCGCGCTGCCCAACTCGCGCATCATGATCCACCAGCCGCTGGGCGGCGCGCGCGGCCAGGCCTCGGATATCGAGATCCAGGCGCGCGAGATCCTGTACCTGCGCGAGCGGCTGAACAGCATCCTGTCGGAAGTGACCGGCCAGCCGGTCGAGAAGATTGCACGCGATACCGATCGCGACAACTTCATGAGCGGCGACCAGGCGGTGGACTACGGCCTGGTGGACAAGGTCATCGCCCGCCGCGGCTGATGCCACGGGCCGCCGGCGGCGCAATCCGCAACGGCGGCTATGCCAGCCTGCCGGGAAACCCGCATTGCGCGGAACGTCCTGGCGCGGCAGCATTGCCCAAATGGCGAAGGCTACACCGGAACGAGGCCTTGTGCCTCGTTTTTTGCTTTTGCCCCACAGCTGGGGGAGAGCGCCGGTGAGGCCAATTGTTTTGGCGTATGATGCGTTTAAAGCGTATTGCCGGGGAGCCTTTCGCCCCGCGATGTGCGCAATGCAAAAGTGACTGATTCCTATGGCGGACAAAAAAGGTTCATCCAGCGAAAAGCTTCTCTACTGCTCCTTCTGCGGCAAGAGCCAGCATGAGGTCAAGAAGCTGATCGCGGGCCCCTCGGTGTTCATTTGCGACGAATGCATCGACCTGTGCAACGAGATCATTCGTGACGAAGCCACCGCAACCGAGAAAGACGCCGCCGCGGCCGCGCGCTCGGACCTGCCCACGCCCCACGAAATCCGCGAAAGCCTGGACCAGTATGTGATCGGCCAGGAACAGGCCAAGAAGATCCTGGCGGTCGCGGTCTACAACCACTACAAGCGCCTGAAGCACCTCGGCAAGAAGGACGACGTCGAGCTGTCCAAGAGCAACATCCTGCTGATCGGGCCGACCGGCTCCGGCAAGACGCTGCTCGCGCAGACGCTGGCGCGCCTGCTCAACGTGCCGTTCGTGATCGCTGACGCGACCACGCTGACCGAAGCCGGCTACGTGGGCGAGGACGTCGAGAACATCATCCAGAAGCTGCTGCAGAACTGCAACTACGAAGTCGAGAAGGCGCAGCGCGGCATCGTCTACATCGATGAGATCGACAAGATCTCGCGCAAGTCCGACAACCCGTCGATCACGCGCGACGTGTCGGGCGAGGGCGTGCAGCAGGCGCTGCTGAAGCTGATCGAGGGCACGATGGCCTCGGTGCCGCCGCAGGGTGGCCGCAAGCATCCGAACCAGGACTTCCTGCAGGTCGACACGACCAACATCCTGTTTATCTGCGGCGGCGCGTTCGACGGCCTGGAAAAGGTCATCATGCAGCGCTCGGACAAGACCGGGATCGGCTTTGCCGCGCAGGTCAAGAGCAAGGAAGAGCGCGACGTCAGCGAAGTCCTGCCGCAGACCGAGCCGGAAGACCTGATCAAGTTCGGCCTGATCCCCGAGCTGATCGGCCGCCTGCCGGTGGTCGCCACGCTGTCCAAGCTGGACGAGGCCGCGCTGGTGCAGATCCTGGTCGAGCCCAAGAACGCGCTGGTCAAGCAATACCAGAAGCTGCTGGCGATGGAAGGCGTCGAGCTGGAAATCCGCCCGGGCGCGCTGACCGCGATCGCGCGCAAGGCGATCCGCCGCAAGACCGGCGCCCGCGGCCTGCGTTCGATCCTGGAGCAATCGCTGATGGACGTCATGTATGACCTGCCGAATTACAAGGGCGTGCAAAAGGTGGTGATCGATGAAAATACGATTACCGGGGATGCGCCGCCGCTGCTGATGTACGAAGAGCAGCAGCCGAAAGTGGCAGGCTCCAACTGACGCGAGGGCTGCCAACGGTGGTAAGTGTTTGGAACCACACCGGCAGCCAGGCGAGAAAGCCGTTCGCGTAGAAGCGAGCGGCTTTTTTTGTTTATTTCCACCGACGAGAAGGAGGAAACGCGGGTATGCTGTTTCAGAGGGGCCTGCAAGTGCAGGGAGCGGCATCTCCCTGCCTTGGTGAATCGATTGGCATGTATCTTGTAATCGAATCAGGCGGCCCAATTTACGCCTTAAATGACTGACTTGGGGAAAATGATGTCCGGAACACAACTCCTCCCGGCCGAGCCGATTCGCCTCCCGTTGTTGCCGCTGCGCGACGTGGTGGTGTTTCCGCACATGGTGATCCCGCTGTTCGTGGGACGCCCGAAGTCCATCAAGGCGCTTGAGACTGCGATGGAGGCGGGCAAGAGCATCATGCTCGTAGCCCAGAAGACGGCGGCCAAGGACGAGCCGACCGCCGACGACCTGTATGAGGTCGGCTGCATCGCGAATATCCTGCAAATGCTGAAGCTGCCCGACGGTACCGTGAAGGTGCTGGTCGAAGGCACGCAGCGTGCCAATATCCGCGAGGTGAGCGAGGACGAATCGCACTTCATGTGCGAAGCCGTGCCCGTGCCGCCCGCACCTGGCGAAAGCGCCGAGACCGAGGCCCTGCGCCGCGCGATCGTGTCGCAGTTCGACCAGTACGTGAAGCTCAACAAGAAGATTCCGCCGGAGATCCTGACCTCGCTGTCGGGCATCGACGAGGCAGGGCGCCTGGCTGACACCATCGCCGCGCACCTGCCGATCAAGCTCGAGCAGAAGCAGAAGATCCTGGAGATGGTCAATGTGACCGAGCGCCTGGAAAGCCTGCTGTCGCAGCTCGAGGGCGAGATCGACATCCTGCAGGTTGAAAAGCGCATCCGTGGCCGCGTCAAGCGCCAGATGGAGAAGAGCCAGCGCGAGTACTACCTGAACGAGCAGGTCAAGGCCATCCAGAAGGAACTGGGCGAGGGCGAAGAAGGCGCCGACCTGGAAGAGCTCGACAAGCGCATCAAGGCTGCGCGCATGCCGAAGGAAGCCAAGAAGAAGGCCGACGCCGAATTCAAGAAGCTCAAGCTGATGTCGCCGATGTCGGCCGAAGCCACCGTCGTGCGCAACTACATCGACACGCTGGTGAACCTGCCGTGGCGCAAGAAGAGCAAGGTCAACAACGACCTGGCCAACGCCGAGCGCGTGCTGGATGAAGACCACTACGGCCTGGAGAAGGTCAAGGAACGCATTCTCGAGTACCTCGCGGTGCAACAGCGCGTGGACAAGGTGAAGGCGCCGATCCTGTGCCTGGTCGGGCCTCCCGGCGTGGGCAAGACCTCGCTCGGCCAGTCGGTGGCGCGCGCGACGAACCGCAAGTTCGTGCGCATGGCACTGGGTGGCGTGCGTGACGAGGCCGAGATCCGCGGCCACCGCCGTACCTACATCGGTTCGATGCCGGGCAAGATCCTGCAGAGCCTGTCCAAGGTCGGCGTGCGCAATCCGCTCTTCCTGCTCGATGAAATCGACAAGATGGGCATGGACTTCCGCGGCGATCCGTCGTCGGCGCTGCTCGAGGTGCTGGACCCGGAACAGAACCACACGTTCCAGGACCACTACATCGAGGTGGACTTCGACCTGTCCGACGTGATGTTCGTGGCGACGTCGAACTCGCTGAACATCCCGCCGCCGCTGCTCGACCGGATGGAAGTGATCCGCCTGTCGGGTTACACGGAGGAAGAAAAGCTCAACATCGCCACACGTTACCTGCTGCCGAAGCAGATCAAGAACAATGGTCTGAAGGTTGGCGAGATCGAGGTGACCGATGCTGCGATCCGCGACATCATCCGCTACTACACGCGCGAAGCTGGTGTCCGTTCGCTTGAGCGCGAGGTGTCCAAGATCGCCCGCAAGGCGGTCAAGCTCCTGCTGCTGAAGAAGGAGTCCGGCACGATCAAGGTCGATTCGGAGAACCTCGACAAGTTCCTCGGCGTGCGCAAGTACGACTTCGGCCTGGCCGGCAAGGAAAACCAGGTCGGCCAGGTGACCGGTCTGGCGTGGACGGAAGTGGGTGGCGACCTGCTGACCATCGAAGCCGCGATCATGCCGGGCAAGGGCAACATCACCCGCACCGGTTCGCTGGGCGACGTCATGAAGGAATCGGTCGAGGCCGCGCGTTCGGTGGTGCGTTCGCGGGCACGCCGCCTGGGTATCACGGATGAGATGTTCGAGAAGCGCGACATCCACATCCACGTACCCGAAGGCGCCACGCCCAAGGACGGCCCGTCGGCAGGCGGTGCCATGACCACGGCGCTGGTGTCGGTGCTGACCGGCATCCCGGTGCGCGCGGATGTCGCCATGACCGGCGAGATCACGCTGCGCGGCGAGGTGCTGCCGATCGGTGGCCTCAAGGAGAAGCTGCTGGCGGCCCACCGTGGCGGCATCAAGCTGGTTCTGATCCCGGAGGAAAACGTCAAGGATCTGGCCGAGATCCCCGACAACGTGAAGAACGCCATCGAGATCGTGCCTGTGCGCTGGATCGACAAGGTGCTGGAACTGGCGCTCGAGCGCAAGCCCGAGCCGTTGCCGGAAGAAGATGCCAAGCCCGCTGACGTGGCGGACAAGGCCACGGCCAAGGTGGAGCGTCTGCACCACTGATTGGCTGCGTGAAATGAACGCCGCGGGGCAGCGATGCCCGGCGGCGTTTTTTTATGCGCACGGCCTTGGCAAACTGAAATCTCCTGTATTACACTTGCGCCCTCGCAACGCAAACCACGGCAGCTGCCGCGAGGTGCGAAGCGAAAGCAACCTGCAGGCAGCTTGCCTGCGATGGTCGAACGGGTGCTTAGCTCAGCTGGTAGAGCGGCGCCCTTACAAGGCGTAGGTCGGGGGTTCGAGCCCCTCAGCACCCACCACGTTCCCCATCGCAAGTGCGGTACATATGCGGCAGGAAGCAACCGACAAAGGAGTGGTAGTTCAGTCGGTTAGAATACCGGCCTGTCACGCCGGGGGTCGCGGGTTCGAGTCCCGTCCACTCCGCCAGTTTTATGAAACGCCCGCTTTAGCGGGCGTTTTTCATTTTTGCGGAGTAGAGGAAGCCGCCTGCGCGGCTTCCGGCGGGAGTCGAAGGGCTGCGCTTGCAAGCGCAGCCGCGGCCCGCGGGACGTGGGCGAGTCCCGTCCACTCCGCCAGTTTTATGAAGCGCCCGCTTTTGCGGGCGTTTTTCCTTTCTGCGCCATGTTTCGCGCCCTCCACAAAAGGTCCGCCCCCACCGGCTCCTGCTAGAATCGCGAAGTTTGTCTTTCGTGCCAATCCACTACCCGAATCCGCATGCTTGATTTCGTACGCAACAACCGGCGCCTGATGCTCTTGCTGCTGCTGGTGCTTGTTTTCCCGTCGTTCGTGTTCTTCGGCGTGGAGAGCTACTCGCGCTTCATGGACAGCTCGCACGATGCGGCCAAGGTCGAGGGCCGGGCCATCAGCGTGCAGGAAGTCGACAACGTCGTGCGTGACCAGAGCGAGCGTGCGCGCCAGATCCTCGGCAACAACTACGATCCGCGCCAGTTCGAAGGCCCGGAGGCGCGCAAGGCGGTACTGGACCAGCTGATCCTGCAGCGCGTCATGGCCAATACCGTGGCGCGCGAGCACCTGACCGTGTCGGATGCCAAGCTGCTCGAGGAAATCAGCAACCTGCCGGCGATCGCGCAGCTGCCGCGCAAGGCGGACGGCAAGATCGACGACAAGGCCTATCTGCAGCTGCTGCAGTCGCAGGGCATGACGCCCGAGCAGTTCGATGACCGCATGCGCTTCGAGTTGGCGACGCAGCAACTGGGCGCCTCGGTGGCCGCCACGGCATTCATGCCCAAGTCGCTGCTCGAGCGCCTGATCGCCGTGCGCGACCAGCAGCGCGATGTGCAGGCACTGGTGTTCAAGCCGGCCAGCTACACCGCCAAGGTGCAGCCCGATGCCGCCGCGCTGAAGGCTTACTATGACAGCCACCAGTCGGCGTTCTCGGTGCCGGAGCAGGCCAAGGTCGAATATCTGGTGCTGTCGGGCGAAGCCCTTGCTGCCGCGCAGGCGGTCACGCCGGAAGAGCTGAAGTCCTACTACGAAAGCAATATCGCGCGCTTCCGTACCGATGAGCAGCGCCGTGCCAGCCATATCCTGATCGTCGCGCCGAAGGATGCACCGGCTGGCGAACGCCAGGCCGCCAAGGACAAGGCGACCAAGCTGCTGGAAGAGCTGCGCAAGCATCCCGAGACCTTTGCCGATGTGGCGAAGAAGCGGTCGCAGGATCCGGGCTCGGCCGAGAAGGGCGGCGACCTCGGCTTCATGGGCCGGGGCGCGCTGGTCAAGCCGTTCGAGGAGGCGATGTACGCGCTCAAGGATGGCCAGATCAGCGACGTGGTCGAGACCGACTACGGTTTCCACATCATCAAGCTGACCGGCATCAAGGCGTCGGAAACCAGGCCGCTTGAAGCCGTGCGCACCGAACTGGAAGCCGAGCTGCGCAAACAGCTGGCCGACAAGAAGTTCGCCGAGCAGGCCGACGCCTTCGGCAACATGGTGTACGAACAGGCTGACAGCCTGAAGCCGGCCGCCGACAAATTCAAGCTGACGATCCAGACCGCCGACAACGTGACGCGCAAGCCGAACCCGGCCCAGGGCGCGCAGAACCCGCTCAACAACGAAAAGGTGCTGAAGGCACTGTTCAGCGAAGAGTCGGTCCAGAAGAAGCGCAATACCGAAGCCGTCCAGGTCGCGCCGAATACGCTGGTCGCGGCCCGCATCGTCGACTATCGTCCGGCCACCGTGCGCAAGTTCGAGGAAGTGGAAGCCAAGGTGCGCGAAGGCTATATCGCCCAGCAGGCTGCGGAACTGGCCCGCAAGGATGGCGAGGCGCGCCTCGAGGCGCTGAAGAAGGCCGACAGCGCCGACGGCTTCGGCGCGGTGCAGACCGTGTCGCGCGCCAAGGCCGATGGCGTGCCGCCGAAGGCGGTCGAGGCAGTGATGCGGGCCGATGCCACCAAGCTGCCCGCGGTAGTTGGCGTTGACCTGGGCGCCGATGGCTATGCCGTCTATCGCATCTCCAAGGTCAGCCAGCCGGCGCAAGCCAACCCGGCGCAACGCCAGGCCGAAGCGCAGCAACTGTCGCAACTCGCCGGCCAGGCTGACCTGCAGGCCTTCTATGAAAGCCTGAAGGCGCGCTCCAAGGTCAAGCTGTTGACGCCGGCGGACAAGCAGGCGCAGAACGCCGAGTAAGGCCGGTAAGGCTGGCACGCGCCACGCCGCGCGCCGCAAGCAAAAAACCCCTGCCATGGAGGCAGGGGTTTTTTGTTGCTGGAAGCTTCGCCGTGATCGTCTCTTATCTCTTAATCGTCTACCTGTCAGCGTTACGCTTGAGCATCGGCTTGAGCTGCGGCCACACCGTCTCCAGCAGTGCCGGCTGCGCCTCGGCGGTGGGGTGGATGCGGTCCGGCTGGAACCAATCCTGCCTGGCCATCACCTTGTCGAGGAAGAACGGCACCAGCCGCACCTTGTATTCGCCGGCCAGCTTCGGATACAGCGAGAAGAACTTTTCGGTGTAGTCCTGGCCATAGTTGGGGGGGATGCGCATGCCGACCAGCAGCACCCCGGCGCCGGCCTTCTGCGCGCTGCTGACGATCTGGCGCAGGTTGGACTCCGTGGTCTGCAGCGGCAGGCCGCGCAGGGCGTCGTTGGCACCCAGCTCCACCACCACGATGGCCGGCTTGTGCCGCGACAACAGGTCCGGCAAGCGAGTCTTGCCGCCGATGGTGGTCTCGCCGCTGATGCTGGCATTGACGACGTTATAATCGAAGCGCTCTTGCCTGAGCCGGTCTTGCAGCAGCGTGACCCAGCCGGTGCCGCGCGTGATGCCGTATTCGGCGGACAGGCTGTCGCCCAGCACCAGCAACGCAGGCGCTGCGGCCTGTGCGGGCTGCATCCCGCCCAACATCGTCAGCGTCGCCGCGGCTGCCAGCAGCAGCCTGCGCCTTTTGTGCCGGATTTCTCCGATCACTCGGATCACTTTATCCATGTCCTCTTCCATTCTTGCCGTCGAGTCCCTTGGAAAGACCGTAGCCGACACGACAGGTTCGCTGACGATTTTGCACGAGGTGTCGTTTTCCGTCACGCCGGGTGAAACGCTGGCCATCGTGGGCGCGTCCGGCTCGGGCAAGTCGACGCTGCTGGGACTGCTGGCCGGGCTGGACCTGCCCAGCGCGGGCACGGTGCGCCTGCATGGGCAGGACCTGTATGCACTGGACGAGGACCAGCGCGCAGCGCTGCGCGGCCGGCATGTCGGCTTTGTGTTCCAGTCGTTCCAGCTGGTGGGGCACCTGACCGCGCTGGAAAACGTGATGCTGCCGCTGGAATTGCGCGGTGAAACGTCGCAGGTGCGCGAGCGCGCGGTGGACATGCTGCAACGCGTCGGCCTGGGAGCGCGCCTGAGCCACTATCCGCGCACGTTGTCGGGCGGCGAGCAGCAGCGCGTGGCGCTGGCACGCGCGTTCGTCGCGCGTCCCGACATCCTGTTTGCCGACGAACCCACCGGCAGCCTCGACACGGCCACCGGCGAGGCGGTGATCGCGCTGATGTTCGCGCTCAACCGCGACGCCGGCTCGACGCTGGTGCTGGTCACGCATGACCGCTCGGTGGCGGCACGCTGTGGGCGCATCCTGACCATCGACGCCGGCCGTGTGGCCAGCGACGAATGGATGGGCGCTGAGGTCTGACGCGCTAGCTGGCGGCGCCTGCCTTCAGGACCGCGCGGGCGCGCTCGATCAGCGCCGCGGTCGAGGCGTCGTGCTGGCCGGTGCCGGCGCCGGTGAGCTCGGCTTCGATCGGCCGCGCGAGGATCTTGCCCAGTTCCACGCCCCACTGGTCGAACGAATTGATCTTCCACACCACGCCCTGCACGAAGGTGCGATGCTCATAGAGCGCGATCAGCGCGCCCAGCACGTGCGGCGTCAGGTCCTCCATCAGCAAGGTATTGCTGGGCCGGTTGCCATCGAACACCATATGGGCGATGCGAACTTCGTCGTTCAGCCCCGCGGCGCGCAGCTCGTCGGCGCTGCGGCCGCGCATCAGCGCCTCGGCCTGCGCAAAGCAGTTGGCGAGCAGCTTGGCGTGATGGCCCGGCAGCCGGCGCGGCGGCACCAGCGGCGCGACGAAATCCACCGGCACCACTTGCGAGCCCTGGTGAATCTGCTGGAAGTAGGCATGCTGGCCGTTGGTGCCGGCCGTGCCCCACACCACCGGCGAGGTATGCGTGCGCACGCGCTGCCCGTCGAGCTGCACCGACTTGCCGTTGCTCTCCATCTCCAGCTGCTGCAGGAATGCGGGGAACAGTTCGAGCGAAGTCGAGTAGGGCGCCATGCAGCTGGTCGGCAGGTGCCAGAAATTGCGGTACCAGATGCCCAGCATGCCGAGGATCACCGGCATGTTGCGCTCCAGCGGCGCGGTGCGGAAGTGCTCGTCCATGGCGTGGCCGCCGGCGAGCAGGTCGGCAAAGGCGTTGAAGCCCACCGCCAGCGTGATCGACAGGCCGACCGACGACCACAGCGAGAAGCGCCCGCCGATCCAGTCCCAGAACTCGAACATGTTGGCGGGATCGATGCCGAACTCGCGCACCGCGTCGGTATTGGTCGAGACCGCGACGAAATGCTTGGCCAGGTCGTTCTCGGCCACCCCGCTGGCGATGAACCAGGCACGCGCGCTGCGCGCATTGGCCATGGTTTCCAGCGTGGTGAAGGTCTTGGAACAGACGATCACCAGCGTACGTTGCGGGTCGAGGCGCACCAGCGTTTCGGCGAGGTCGGTGCCGTCGACATTGGAGACGAAGTGCATGCGCGGGCCGTCGTGGCCATCAGCGTCGGACAGGTGCGACAGCGC
Source organism: Cupriavidus oxalaticus (assembly GCF_004768545.1). Lineage (NCBI taxonomy): Bacteria > Pseudomonadati > Pseudomonadota > Betaproteobacteria > Burkholderiales > Burkholderiaceae > Cupriavidus > Cupriavidus oxalaticus. Next base: position 1,402,424 of record NZ_CP038635.1, read on the forward strand.
GCGGCATACCATGCGCGGCCCGAGGTCGGAGCCGCCGATGCCGATGTTGATCACGTCGGTGATGCGTTCGCCCGTGGCGCCTTTCCATGCGCCGCTGCGCACGCGCTCGGAGAAGTCGCGCATGCGCACCAACACCTGCTGGATGGCCGGCATGACGCGCTCGCCGTCGACCTTGTAGCCATCACCGGCCGTGGCGCGCAGCGCCACATGCAGCGCCGCGCGGTCCTCGGTGGTGTTGATATGCTCGCCGGCAAACATCGCGTCGCGCCGCTGCGGCACACCGGATTCGGCTGCCAGTTGCACCAGCAGCCGCATGGTCTCGGGCGTGATGCGGTTCTTCGAATAGTCGAGATAGAGGCCGGCGGCTTCCAGCGAAAACTGCGCGACGCGCTGCTTGCCATCGGCATCGAACCACTCGCGCATCTGTGCATCGCGAATCGTGTCATGGTGCCGAAGCAGGGCGTTCCAGGCGTGAAGGTCAGTGGGCATGCAGGACAATTCAGGTTGCAGGGGCGCGAGCCGAGTCGCAGACAGGAAGTATAGCGTCAGCAATGTGACCATCCGTGCAGGTCGCCACGCCATATCGTTACCACTTGCAACATAGCATCCGGCGTGCCAGCCAGCTATCGGACGTTGTCTGACGGCCGCGTCGTGACCGGCGCACCGGACGTCACGCGCCGCTCTCCGTGAGCAACCGGTTGAATACGGTGCGTGCGGGCAGGTACAGTTCGCTGGCGGTCACGCCGGCCGGTCCGGTGCCTTGCGTGACGAGGTCGTCCGCCGCCTGGCCGTGGATCCATACCGCCGCCTGCGCGGCCGGCAGCGGCGGCATGCCCTGCGCCAGCAATGCGCCGATCATGCCGGCCAGCACGTCGCCGGTGCCGGCGCTGGCCAGCGCCGCGTTGCCGGTCGGGTTCAGTGTGGCGGGACTGCCGTCCGGCGCTGCGATCACCGATCCCGAGCCCTTCAGCACGACCACCGCCTGCCATTGCCTGGCCAGCGCGGTGGCCGCCGCGATGCGGTCGCGCTGCACGTCCGTCACCGAGGTGCCCATCAGGCGCGCCGCTTCAAGCGGGTGCGGCGTCATCACGCAGGGTGCGCGGGCGGCGGCCAGCGCGCCGGCATGGGCGGGATCGGCAGCGAGCAGGTTGAGCGCATCCGCGTCGAGCACCGTCGGCACCGGCGTCGTGGCTAGTGCCTGCAGCAGCCGCGCGAAGTGTCGCTGCGCCGTGGCGTCGGTGCCAAGCCCGGGGCCGATCACTAGTGCCGACATTGCGCCCGGCGCCAGGCCGTCCAGCGCATGCAGCATCAGTTCCGGATGCACCGGGTCGAGCAGCGGCGCCGGCTGCGCCAGAAAGCCGATATGGACCTTGCCCGCGCCCAGGAACTGCGCGGCACGGGCACCGAGCAAGGGCGCGCCCGTCATGCCGTGGTTGCCGCCGATCACCGCCAGCGAGCCATGCGTGCCCTTGTTGCCGGCATGGTGCCGTCGCGGCAGCGCTGCGCCGAACAGCGCCGTGCCGTTGGCCATTGCATGCGGCGGTTCCGCGGGAGGATAGTCGAGGCCGATCGGCGCGATGTCGACGGCGCCGGCACAATCGCGGCCATCCAGCGTCAGCAGGCCGGGCTTGGCGGCAATGAAGGTCAGCGTGCGGCGGGCGCGGATCGCCGGTGCGCCCGCACCGGTATCGGCGAACAGCCCGCTGGGAATGTCGAGCGCGAATACCGGCAGCCCGCTGCGGTTAACCTGCTCGATCCACCACGCCATGGCGCCGCTGGCCGCGCGGTTCAGCCCGATGCCGAGCAGGCCGTCGACGATGGCGGCGGCCTGTGGCGGCCACTCCGGTGCGGGATCCGATGCGGATGCCGGCATCTCCCCGGCTTCTCGGATCGGCACGCCGGCCGCCTGCGCCTGCTGCCACGCGATCGCCGCATCGGCCGGCAGCCGGGCCGGGTTCGCCGCGATCCATACCTGCACCGTGCGGCCCGCGCCGTGCAGCAGCGTCGCGGCCACCAGTGCGTCGCCACCGTTGTTGCCCGGCCCGGCAAGAAATAACAATGGACCCGCCGGCGCATGCCGCGCCAGCCAGTCCGCGGCGGCAGCGCCGGCGCGCGACATCAGCGTGAACGAAGGCAGTCGTGCGAATGCGGCATTCTCGATGCGGCGGATGGCGGCGACGTCGTACAGCGGCACAGCCAAGGGCGAGGCGGCGTCGAGCTCGAACCAGCCGTCGCCCTGGTCTTGCGGCGCGGCGGTGGAAGTGGCAGGGTGGCTCATGGTGGCTATCCGGCGGGGCCAAGGCCATAGCGGTCCGGCAGCAGCCCCTCCATGTCGATGTCGGGCCCGCGTGCCGCGCCGGCGCTGGCGGCGATCTGGTCAGCCGCAATCTTGCCTGATCCGCAGCTCATCGCCCAGCCCGTCGAGCCGTGGCCGAGGTTAAGGAACAGGCCGGGCACGGCGGTGGGGCCGATCAGCGGCGGTCCGTCCGGCAGCATCGGGCGCGCACCGGCCCATTGCGTGGCTTCCTGGTAGTTGCCCGCCACCGGGAACCAGTCGCGCGCTACCTTGACCAGTGTGCGCAGCGCGGCGGGGCGCAGGTCGAGCCGGCGCGAACCCAGCTCGGCCGTGCCGGCGACGCGCATGCGGTTGCCCAGCCGCGTGATCGCGATCTTGTACGACTCGTCCATCAGCGCGCCCAGCGGCGCCTGCAGTTCGTCGCGCACCAGCAGCGTGATCGAGTATCCCTTGACCGGATACAGCGGCACGCGCAGGCCCAGCGGCCGCAGCAGCGGGACACTGTCGACCCCGGCGGCGACCAGCACGCGGTCGGCGGCCAGCACCAGCGCGCTCTCGCTCTTGCCGTGCGCGAGTTCGACCTGCAGCTTGCCACGCTGGTCTGGCCGGATGCGCGCTACCTGAGCTTCGAAGCGAAATGCGACCCCCGCCGCCTCGGCATGCCGGTGCAGCGCGCGCACGAACATCGGGCAGTTGCCGGACTCATCCTCGGGCAGGTGCAGGCCGCCGGCCAGCGGCGTATCGGCCGCCAGGCCGGGTTCGATGCGCCGGCATTCCTGCGCGCTGACCAGCCGGTGCGGCACATTGTTCTCGCGCAGCAGCGCCACCGCGGGGCCTGCCACGTCCAGGTCGCGCGCGGTGCGGAACAGCTGCAGGTAGCCTTGCGACTGCTCGTAGTCGATCTCCAGTTCACTGCGCAGCCGGTGCAGGCAGGCGCGGCTGTAGAACGCCAGCCGCTGCATGCGCAGCTTGTTGGCACGGTAGCGTTCCAGATCGCATTCGCGCAGCCAGCGCGCGATCCAGCGCCACATCGCCGGGTCCGCCGACGGGCGGAACACCACCGGCGCCTCGCGCGCGAACAGCGTGCGCAGCACCTTGCCCGGCATGCCCGGCGCCGCCCACGGCGTGACATAGCCCGGCGCGATCATGCCGGCATTGCCGAAGCTGGTTTCCTGCGCGGGCGCGGCGCGCCGCTCCAGCACGGTCACGTCGAAACCGGCCTGGCGCAGGTACCACGCGGAACAGACGCCGATTACGCCGGCGCCGATGACAATCACATGCATGCGGTCAGCGGCCTCCGCCCAGCGCAGCGGCGCACGAGCGGCGCCGGGCCCATGCTATTTGACCTCCTGCTGCATGACCAGGTCAGGCAGCCACGTCACCACCTGCGGCCAGATCGTGATGATGCCGATGGCGACCACCATCATCATGAAGAACGGCAGCGAGACCCGGGCGATATAGTTGCTGTCCTTGCCGGTCATGCTCTGCAGCACGAACAGGTTGAACCCCACCGGCGGCGTCACCTCGGCGATCTCCACCAGCAGCACGATGAAGATGCCGAACCAGACCAGGTCGAACCCGGCCGCCTGCACCATCGGCAGCACCGTGGCAGTCGTCAGCGCGATCATCGAGATGCCGTCCAGCGCGGTGCCGAGCACGATGTAGATCACCGTCAGCACCGCGATCAGCGCCCACGGCGACAGTTGCAGCGCCGCCACCCACTCGGCCAGTGCGCGCGGGATGCCGGTAAAGCTCATCGTCACCGACAGGAACGAGGTGGCGCCGAGCACGAACATGATCATCGCGGTCAGCCGCGTCGCCGACATCAGGCTGTCCCAGAACGCCGCGCGCGTCAGCGAGCCGCCCGCCCACGCCAGCCCCAGCGACGCCACCACGCCGTAAGCCGCCGCTTCGGTCGCGGTGGCATAACCGGTGACCATCACCCACGCGATAAAGGCGATCAGCACGATGCACGGCAGCAGCTGACGGATCGACGCCAGCCGCGCGTGCCAGTCGAAGCGGTCTGGCGCCGGGGTCTTGTCCGGGTTGGCCAGCGCCCAGACAACGATATAGCCGGAGAACAGCAGCATCAGCATCAGCCCGGGGATAAAGCCGGCCAGGAACACGCGGATGATCGACACGTCCGCCGACACCGCATACACCACCATCGTGATCGACGGCGGGATCAGGATGCCCAGCGTGCCCGCGCAAGACAGCGAGCCGAGCGTGGTGCGCTCGTCATAGCCGCGCCGCGTCAGCTCCGGCAACGCGGACTTGGCGATGGTGGCGCACGTCGCCGCAGACGATCCCGACACCGAGCCGAAGATGCCGCAACCCAGGATGTTAACGTGCATCAGCCGCCCTGGCAGCCAGTTCAACCACGGCGAAAGCCCGGTGAACATCTGCTCCGACAGCTTGGTGCGGAACAGGATCTCGCCCATCCAGACAAAGAGCGGCAGCGAGGCCAGCGTGTACGACGCACTCGACGACCACCACGCGTTGGCCAGGCTCACCAGCGCCTCGCGGTCGGAGAAGACCACCAGCCCGATCCACGACGTGACCGCGATGGCCACCGGGATCCACGCGCCGATCGCCAGGAAGACGATCAGCACCAGCAGCAGGACCAATGCAACCAGGACTGTGCTCATCAGACCGTCTCCCCGAAATCGCCGGCGGCGAGCCTGGCTTCCTGCGCGAGCCGGTAGCGCGGCTTCTGCCGGCGCAGCACGCGCAGCCATTCGTCGGCCACCGCCAGCAGGAAGCCGATGATGCCCACCACCGCGAAGCTCTGCGGAATCCACAGCGGGATCACGATCTGTCCCTGCGAGACATCGCCGATGTCCCAGCTTTGCCAGGCGAAGGTGCCGAGTGCCCATGCCGCGTAGGCGGCAAACGCCAGGCAGACGGTCAGCGAGACCACCTCCAGCACCCAGCGCAGGCGTGGGCCGACGGCTTCGAGCAGCATTTCCACGCGCACGATGCCGCCGTGCTGGAAAGTCTGGCCCAGGACGAGAAAGGCCGAGGCCGCGCACAGCCACGCGACGATATCGTCGCCGCCCTTGAAGATCACCGCGGTCTCGCGCGACAGCGACATCAGGATCATGATCACGCAGACGGCGAAAATGCAGAGCGCGCCGAGCGCGGCGAACAGGTCGAGCAGACGGTCGAGCCAGCGCTTGGGGAGTGGGGTAGTCGGCATGATGGCAGCGTCAGGAAGGAAGGAATTCCCGCCATGCCAGCCTGCGCGGCCTGGCGGGAAGGCTGCGGTACGGGCTTGCTTGCTTACTTGCGATAAGCGTTGAGGATGGCCTTCCCGTCATCGCCCGCGGTCTTGGCCCAGTCGTCCACCATGGTCTGGCCGACCTTCTGCATGTCGGCCTTGAGCTGCGGCGAGGGCGCCTGCACCGTCATGCCGTTCTTCGACAAGGTGGCCAGGTACTCCCTGGTCTTCTGCTCCGAGACCTGCCAGCCGCGCTTCTCGGCGTCGGCGACGGCCTTGAGCAGCGCGTCCTGCGTGGGCTTGTCCAGCGCCGCGAAGGCCTTCTTGCTGACCACCAGCATGTTCTTGGGCAGCCACGCATCCACGGTGTAGAAGTACTTCACGCTTTCCCACACCTTGGTGTCGACCCCTGTCGCCCCCGACGACATGAACGAATTGACCGTGCCGGTGGCCAGCGCCTGCGCCAGGTCGGCCGCCTGGATCGTCACCGGCTGCGCGCTGACCAGTTCGGCGATGCGCGAGGTGGCCGGGTTGTAGGCCCGCCACTTCAGTCCCTTCATGTCGGCGGCCGAGTTGATCGGCTTGTTGGCGTAGATGCCCTGGGGCGGCCATGCCACCGCATAGAGCAGCTTGATGCCCTGCTTGTCGAGCACCTTCTCTGTGACCGGGCGCGAGGCCTGCCACAGCCTGTAGGCATCGCCATAACTGGTGGCCAGGAATGGCACCGAATCCACGCCGAACACCGGATTCTCGTTGGCCAGCAGCGACATCAGGATCTCGCCCATCTGCACCTGGCCGGTCTGCACGCCGCGCTTGATCTCGTTGGCCTTGAGCAGCGAGCCATTGGGATGCAGCACGATCTTGAGCTTGCCGCCGGTCGCCTTGTCGACGTCGTTGGCCATCTGCTGCAGGTTTTCCGTATGCAGGTTGCTCGCCGGGTAGCCGGTGGGCAGGTCCCACTTGGTATCCGCCTGTACCGTCATGGCGGCCAGCGCCAGGCCAGCCGCAACGATTGCCTTGACTCGCATCTCGATCTCTCCTGGTGTGCGCTCGGGGGCGCGGTTGTACAGCTTGTCTGCGTACTACCTGGTGCCTTGCGCGGCGGGCCGCGGTCGGCGCAAGATCAACAGCGCGGCGGCGGTCTCAGTCGTCGCGCGAAGACGGTTGCACGATCCGTTCCAATGCAAGCGCCGTGCCCAGCAGTCCGGCATCGCGCATCGGGCCGTGCGACAGCATCAGCCCGACCGGCAGTTCGTCCGGCGCATGGCAGGGCATCGAGATCGAGCAGCCGTCGAAGAAGTTGAAGGCCGAGGTATTGCGCAACAGCAGGGCATTGACGCGGAAGAACTGCGCGTCATCGGTGCGCAGCGGGGCGATCTCGGGCGCAACCATCGGCACGGTCGGGCACACCACGGCGTCGAAGCGGGCCAGGCGCGCTTCCATGCGGGCGATCCAGTCGAGGCGGGCGCGGCCCAGGTCGATATAGTCGGCGGCGCTGACCGTTGCGCCGCGGTCGATGCGCGACGCCACGCGCGGGTCGTACAGCTCGCGCTTGCCGGCCAGTACATGGCGGTGGATGGCATAGGCCTCGGGCGCGCTGAAGCCGCCCTGTGCGTTCAGGGCGGCGAGCTCGCCAAGCTCGGGCAGGTCGACGTGTTCCAGCTGCACGCCGGCGGCCGACAGCCGGCCGAGTGCGCGGTCGAAGGCGCGGGCCACGACGGGGTCGAGGTCGTCCAGCAGGTACTGGCGCGGAATTGCCAGCCGCGTCGCCGTCGGGCTGGTGACGCGCGGCAGCACCGCCTGGTCGGCGATCACGGCATCGACCGCGACGCAGTCGCCGACCGTGCGCGCCATGGCGCACGCGGTGTCGAGCGTATACGACAACGGGAAGGCGCCGGTCAGCGGCACGCGCCGGGCAGTCGGCTTGAAACCGGTGATGCCGCACAGCGCGGCCGGGATGCGGATCGAGCCGCCGGTATCGCTGCCGAGCGCGGCGACCGCCAGCCCGAGCGCCACCGACACTGCCGCGCCCGACGACGACCCGCCGGGAATGCGCGGCGTGCCGGGCTCGCTGGCCGGGTTGGCCGGCGTGCCGTAGTGGGGATTGATGCCGACGCCGGAGAAGGCGAACTCCGTCATATTGGTGCGGCCGACGAGGGCGGCGCCCGCCTGGCGCAGGCGCGCCACCACGGTCGCGTCCGCCGTCGCCGGGGCGGCATCGCGGCGCACGACCGAGGCTGCGCGCGTGACTTCTCCGGCGATGTCATAGAGGTCTTTCACCGAGACCGGCAGGCCGGCCAGCGGGTGCAGCGTCTTGCCGGCACCGCTGGCGGCATCGGCGGCGCGGGCAACCTGGGCGGCAGCCTCGAACGTGCTGTGCAGGAACACCGCCTCGGCGGCGGGCCCGGCTGCCGCGGCGGCGGCCTGCTCGAGGATCGCCGCGCGGCTGGTGGCGCCCTCGCGCAGGCGGGTGTTCAGGGTATCGAGATCGGTAAGCATGGATGGCATGGGCGCGGGGTTGCGGTACCGGGGGTGGTGACCATGCTCATAATTCGGGAATCAAGTGTCAAGCTAAAAATGCCGAATGGCGCGCATAAGCGCCGCCTGCCGTGCATGGCAGGCGAGATTCGGCCCGGTGTCGGCCCGGCGGTCGCACATGCCGCATGGGCGATAAATTGCGTAAAGTGATGCATAAGCATTATCACGAATCCGTGTAGCACGGAGCCGTCGTGATGGCGCAGTGCAAAATCCCGCCCTCGGCAAGGTACAATAGCGGTTTCCCGCCAGCCGGACACCCCATGCAGCGGTGCCGGCCAAGCAGCAGCCATACCCAGCCATTACCCAGGCCTTCCCGGCCTTACTACACGCCTCCCGACCGCTACGATCATGGCGCATTTCTCGTGCTTCCCCGGCGCTTTGGCGCTTTCCGCCTTCCGTCAGCAACGCCTGCTTACCGCCCTGCGGCAAATCGATGCCGATATCGAATCGGTGCACGGCCAGTTCCTGCATTTTGTTGACGCGCAGACGCCGCTGTCGGCCGACGACCAGTCGCGCGTGGCGGCGCTGCTGACCTATGGCGCACCGTTCGCCGAGCAGCCCGAGGGCGACCGCTTCGTCGTGATCCCGCGCTTCGGCACGATCTCGCCGTGGGCCAGCAAGGCCACCGACATCGCCCATAACTGCGGCCTGACGCATATCCACCGCATCGAGCGCGGCATCGAGATCACCGTGATCTGCAAGAAGGGCCTGCTGCGCGGCCGCAAGTCGCTGGACGCGGACACCCGCGCCGCCGTCGCCGCGCACCTGTTCGACCGCATGACCGAGACCGTGGTGGCCTCGCGCGACGATGCCGCCGGCCTGTTCCAGGAACTGCCGGCCAAGCCGCTGCGCTTCATCGACATCTCCGCCGGCCGCAGCGCGCTGGCCGCGGCCAACGTCGAGATGGGCCTGGCGCTGTCCGAGGACGAGATCGACTACCTGGTCGACGCCTACGGCAAGCTGGAGCGCAACCCGACCGACGTCGAGCTGATGATGTTCGCGCAGGCCAACAGCGAACACTGCCGCCACAAGATTTTCAACGCCACCTGGACCATCGACGGCGTGCAGCAGGACAAGTCGCTGTTCGCGATGATCCGCAATACGCACGAGCTCAATCCGCAGGGCTCGATCGTGGCCTATTCGGACAACTCGGCGGTGATGGAAGGCGACGTGGCCGAGCGCTGGTTCCCGCGCGGCGACAGCCACAAGTACGGCCGCCACGAGGCGCTGACGCACACGCTGATGAAGGTGGAGACGCACAACCACCCGACCGCGATCTCGCCGTTCCCGGGTGCCTCGACCGGCGCCGGCGGTGAAATCCGCGACGAAGGCGCGACTGGCCGCGGCGCCAAGCCCAAGGCCGGCCTGACCGGCTTCACGGTGTCCAACCTGATGCTGCCCGAGGCGGTGGAGTCCTGGGAAAACGACCGCGACGCCGCCCAGCCGGTGGCGCACCGCAACCCCGACGACAAGCCTGGCGTGACCGGCAAGCCGGACCGCATCGCCTCGCCGCTGCAGATCATGATCGACGGCCCGCTCGGCGGCGCCGCGTTCAACAATGAATTCGGCCGCGCCAACCTGGGTGGCTACTTCCGCGTCTACGAGCAGAACGTCGGCGGCACCGTGCGCGGCTACCACAAGCCGATCATGATCGCCGGCGGCATTGGCAATATCGATGCCTCGCACACGCACAAGAACCCGCTGCCGGCCGGCACGCTGCTGATCCAGCTGGGCGGCCCGGGCATGCGCATCGGCATGGGCGGCGGCGCCGCCAGCTCGATGGCAACCGGCACCAACACCGCCGACCTGGACTTCGACTCGGTCCAGCGCGGCAACCCAGAGATGGAGCGCCGCGCGCAGGAAGTGATCAACGCGTGCTGGCAGCTTGGCGACGCCAACCCGATCCTCTCGATCCACGACGTCGGTGCTGGCGGCATCTCCAACGCCTTCCCTGAACTGGTGGACGGCGCCGACCGTGGCGCGCGCTTCGACCTGCGCCAGGTGCACCTGGAAGAGTCCGGCCTGTCGCCGGCGGAAATCTGGTGCAACGAGTCGCAGGAGCGCTATGTGCTGGCGATCGCGCCGGACAGCTTCCCGCAGTTCCAGGCCATGTGCGAGCGCGAACGTTCGCCATTCGCCGTGGTCGGCATCGCCACCGAGGAAAAGCAGCTGCAACTGGTCGATGCCAGCGTCGACGCTGCGCTCAAGGAGCACTACGCCGTCAACATGCCGATGGACGTGCTGCTGGGCAAGCCGCCGCGCATGCACCGCGACGTCAAGCGCGTCGAGCAGCCGTTGCCGGCGGTGGACGTGACCAGCATTAGCCTGGAGCAGGCCGTGCGCGACGTGCTGCGTCATCCGACCGTGGCCAGCAAGTCGTTCCTGATCTCGATCGGCGACCGCACCGTGGGCGGCATGAACGCACGCGACCAGATGGTCGGTCCGTGGCAGGTGCCGGTGGCCGACGTGGCCGTGACCACGCTGGACTACAAGGGCAATGCCGGCGAGGCGATGACCATGGGCGAGCGCACGCCGCTGGCCGTGATCGATGCACCGGCCTCGGGCCGCATGGCGATCGGCGAGGCGCTGACCAACCTGGCGGCCGCACCGGTCAAGGAGCTGGGCAAGGTCAAGCTGTCGGCCAACTGGATGGCTGCCTGCGGCGTCGAAGGTGAAGATGCAAAGCTGTACGACACCGTGCATGCCGTCGGCATGGAGCTGTGCCCGGCGCTGGGCATCAGCATCCCGGTGGGCAAGGATTCGCTGTCGATGCGCACCAAGTGGCAGGACGAGGGCGTCGACAAGGAAGTGGTGGCCCCGGTATCGCTGATCATCTCGGCCTTTGCCGCGGTGGACGACGTCAACCGCACGCTGACGCCGCAACTGCGCACCGACGCCGGCGACACCGTGCTGATCGCCGTCGACCTGAGCCGCGGCAAGAACCGCATGGGCGGCAGCATCCTGGCGCAGGTCACGCAGCAGGTGGGCGACAGCGCGCCGGACGTCGACAGCGCTGAAGACCTGAAGAACTTCTTCAACGTCATCCAGCGCCTGAACCGCGAGGGCAAGCTGCTGGCCTACCATGACCGTTCCGATGGCGGCTTCATCGCCACGCTGGCCGAGATGGCCTTTGCCGGCCACTGCGGCGTGTCGCTGAACGTCGACATGCTGGCGCTCGATCCGCAGCAGGAACAGGACTACGGCGACGCCAAGAACTGGGCCCAGCAGATCGCCGAGCGCCGCAACGACCAGACCCTGCGCGCACTGTTCTCGGAAGAACTGGGCGCGGTGGTGCAGGTGCGCCTGCAGGACCGCGACGCGGTCTTCGCGGTGCTGCGCGAGGCTGGCCTGTCCGCATGCAGTCACGTGGTCGGCAAGCCCAACACCACCGACCAGGTCGAGATCTACCGCGATGCCAAGAAGGTGTTCGGCGCGTCGCGCACGGACCTGCAGCGCAACTGGAGCGAGGTCAGCTGGCGCATCGCGCGCCTGCGCGACAACCCGGCCTGCGCCGACAGCGAGTATGACCGCCTGCTGGACGCCGCCGATCCGGGCATCAGCCCGGTGCTGACGTTCGATCCGGCGGAGGACATCGCCGCGCCGTTCATCGCTACCGGCGCGCGTCCGCGCGTGGCGATCCTGCGGGAGCAGGGCGTCAACTCGCAGATCGAGATGGCCTACAGCATGGATCGTGCGGGCTTCGATACGCATGATGTGCATATGAGCGACCTGATCGCCGGGCGTGCCAACCTGGCGGATTTCACGGGCTTTGTTGCCTGCGGCGGCTTCAGCTACGGCGACGTGCTGGGCGCGGGCGAGGGCTGGGCCAAGACCATCCTGTTCAATGCGCAGATGGCCGAGCAGTTCGCGGCGTTCTTCAATCGCGAGGACACGTTTGCGCTGGGCGTCTGCAATGGTTGCCAGATGATGAGCAACCTGGCGCCGATCATTCCGGGGGCGGGGGCGTGGCCGCAGTTCACGCGTAACCAGTCGGAGCAGTACGAGGCGCGTTATGTCACGGTGGAGGTGCAGTCGTCGCCGTCGATCTTCTTTGCTGGCATGGAAGGTAGCCGCATTCCTATCGTGGTTGCGCACGGTGAAGGGTATGCGGACTTTTCGCAGCAGGGGAATATCGGCGAGGCCAACGTTGCGCTGCGTTTCGTCGACAACTACGGCGCGGTGACGCAGAGCTATCCGTTGAATCCGAATGGTTCGCCTGAGGGCATCACCTCGGTGACTACTGTCGATGGGCGCTTTACCGTGCTGATGCCGCATCCTGAGCGTGTGTTCCGTGCTGCCACGATGAGCTGGGCGCCGGATGCTTGGAAGCAGGTTGGCGATGGTGGTAGCCCGTGGATGCGGATGTTCAGGAATGCCAGGAAGTGGGTGGGGTAAGGCTTGGGATCTGTCTTGCGCCTAGGGACCTCGCGGTTGGTGACATGCTGTCGGGCTTTTGAAGCGCTTTGTCGCAGTTGGTGGCATGCTGTTGGCCGTTGAAGCGCCTAGTTCCGCCCTCCTGGGCGGGTCACTTTTTGGCCGAGCGCCAAAAAGTAACCAAAAAACGCGTCGCCTGAGCGGCTGGCTATCAAGTTGGCGGCGTGGGTGGTTCGGGCGGCGGTGATTTCCGTTTTGGCTTGGGTGGCCGTTCGAGCCTGCTAACGCCAGGTGAGTTAGGGATAGTGCCTGGCGTTAATCGACTATTGAACGATCCCCATGCCGGGCGTAGGCCGCCTGCTGCATGCCGTATCGGTGGGACGCCTTCGGCTGCGCTACGCGCGGGCCCTAAGGTGGCTGGGCGGCTGATTTCGACTTGGTCACCAACAGCGCCCTGCGAGCGTAGCGACGCAGGTCCGTGCCCGAGAATTTCACCGGCGAGACTGAGCCGCGCGCAGCGCAGCCGTAGGCGATGACGCGATCCCCCTGGTAGCAGGCGGCCTACGCCCGTCCTGGGGATGGTTCAAAAGTGGGGATTCGCCAGGCACCCACACTCACTCACCTGGCGTAGCAGGCTGGCATCGCGACCACGCCCACTGAGACCAACGCCGCCCATATAGCCAGAAGCGCCAAATTGGCTCAGCCAGCCGCAGGCGACGCGCTTTTTGGTTACTTTTTGTCGCTCGGACAAAAAGTGACCCGCCCAGCAGGGCGGAACCAGGCGCTTCAACGGCCGACAGCATGTCACCAACAGCGACAGCGACGCAGCAACGGCCGATAACATGTCACCATCAGCGACAGCGACGCATCAACGGCCGACAGCATGTCACCAGCTGCGAGGACCGTCGATAATCTACTAAAGCCGATTCACCCCAAAACCTACGCCATCAACCTAGAACTCCAAGACGCATACGCATAAGTCAACATCCGCCCCGATTCAAATCCAGGTGCAGGCTTGATTTCACCCCGAGCCTCCTTGTACGCCACCACGGCATGCAGGATCTTCTCGGGCGCATAACGGTCACGCAGGGGAAGGTAGGGGTGGAGCTGGCGCCAGCCAGGGGCGGCGCCGTCCAGAGTCGTCCAGGCCAGCGCGCAATAGCACATGCCCCGGGACGTGAGATGCCACAGTTGCCAGTAGGGGGCGGTCGTCTCCACACGCTGCATCGTTCAACCTTGCAGGACCGGTGGGGGCGACCGGTCCGTGATTACTGGATTTTCGCCTTGTCCTTCAGCGACTTCATCATGGCCTGGAACTGCTCGCGCTGCCAGTTCTGGTCACCCATCAGCATCTGCATCAGCTGCGGCTTGACCTCTTCGAATGACGGGATCTTCGCTTCACGCACGTCGACCAGCTCGATGATGTGCCAGCCGAACTGCGTCTTGACCGGCGTATCGGTCATCTGGCCCTTCTTCAGGCCGGTCATGGCCGCCGAGAACTCCGGCACGTAGCTGCCGCTGTTGGCCCAGTCCAGGTCGCCACCGTTGGCAGCCGAGCCCGGGTCCTTCGAGGCGGCCTTGGCTTGGTCTTCGAACTTGGCGCCGCCCTTGATCTTGGCGATGATCGCCTTGGCGTCGGCTTCCTTCTCCACCAGGATATGGCGGGCATGGTATTCCTTGCCATTTCCGAATTGCGACTTGATCTTGTCGTACTGCTTGCGCAGCTCGGCGTCGCTGGCGCCGTGGGTCTTGACGTAGTCCTCAAATACCGCGCCGGCCAGCACGTTCAGGCGTGCCTGTTCCAGTTGCTCCTGCACGTCGTCGCGCTGGGTCAGGCCGCGCTTGTTGGCTTCCTGCACGAGTAGTTCGCGGTCGATCAGCATGTCGCGGCCACGCTTGCGCAGCTCCGGATTGTCGGGCTGGCCGGTGCCGGCGATCAACTTGTCCAGCTTTGTCGACGGAATGGCCTTGCCATTCACGACGGCGGCATTCTGGGCGATGGCCGGCAAGCTGCCAGCTGCAAGCACAGCCGCCAGGCTGAACGAGAGGACGGTGGTCTTCATGGAATCTGGTCTGAGAGTTGCTGAAAGAAGCGCGCTCATGCGCGCGATTGGTACTCTTGGTCGGTGTACGCAGTCACGGCCAAGGCGTGGATCTGCGCGGGGAACAGACTGCGCAGCGCATCATACACCATGCGGTGTCGCGCAACCCGGCTGTGACCTGCAAAGCGCTCGCTGACGATTGTCACGTCGTAATGTCCGCCTCCGGATGCGGCGCCGGCATGTCCGGCGTGCAGTGCGCTGTCGTCGCGCACGGCCAGGTAGCTGGGGGCGAGCGCTTCGCGCAGCAGTGCCTCGATCGTGGCGGGATTGGCTGCCATCGGTAGTTTCCTTATCGGGGATAAAACGGCAGAAGCGTCAGTCCTGGCTGTTCTCGGGCATGTGCCGCGACAGCCAGACGCTCTGCGCGACGATGAACACCAGCATCAGCCCCATGCTGCCGAACAGCTTGAAGTTGACCCAGACGTCGGTGGAAAACTGATAGGCCACGTAGAGGTTCAGCACACCCATGGCCGCGAAGAACCCGGCCCAGGCGGCATTCAGGCGCGCCCACACCGGATCGGGCAGGGTGACCTGCTTTTCCATCATGGCGCGGATCAGGTTCTTGCGCCAGACCATCGCCGAGCCCAGTAGTGCCACGGCGAACATCCAGTAGAGCACCGTCGGCTTCCACTTGATGAAGGTTTCGTTGTGCAGCACCAGCGTGGCGCCGCCGAATACGGCGATGATCAGCAGGCTGACCCACTGCATCGGCTCGACCTTGCGGTGGCGAAACCAGACCCAGCCGATCTGCACCACCGTGGCGGCAATGGCCACGGCAGTGGCGGTGTAAATGTCGGCCAGCTTGAAGGCGGCGAAAAACAGGATGACCGGGAACAGGTCGAACAGGAATTTCATGCGGTACCAGGTTGTTGCCGGCCCGATGGCCGGCGCTTGTCAGCGCTGCGGGTCGCGCCGGGGTTCGTTGCCGCTGCCGGCATCGTGGGCATGATCCGCCTCACGCTGCGCCGGGTCGCGATCGTCGAATTTTAACGCAGCCGAGTTGATGCAATAGCGCAGGCCGGTCGGGGCCGGCCCGTCCTCGAACACATGGCCCAGGTGGCTGCCGCATTCCTTGCAGCGGACTTCCACCCGCACCATGCCGTGGGTGTGGTCGGCATGTTCGGCAATGACCTCGCCGTTGATGGGGCGGAAATAGCTGGGCCAGCCGCAGCCGGCATCGAACTTGGTGGCGGACTCGAACAGCGGCGTGCCGCAGCCGACGCAGTTGTAGATGCCGCGTTCCCAGTGATCCCAGTAGCGGCCGGTGAAGGGGCGCTCGGTCGCGGCTTCGCGCGTCACACGGTATTCGATGTCGGAGAGCTGGTCGCGCCA
Organism: Cupriavidus oxalaticus; assembly: GCF_004768545.1. Lineage (NCBI taxonomy): Bacteria > Pseudomonadati > Pseudomonadota > Betaproteobacteria > Burkholderiales > Burkholderiaceae > Cupriavidus > Cupriavidus oxalaticus. Next base: position 1,418,286 of record NZ_CP038635.1, read on the forward strand.
CTCGGCGTCGGTCTTGGTGGTGGTCATTGTCGTTTCCTCACGGTCTTGCCCGGGATATTGGCCTCGGAACTTCTGGCCTCGGAACTCCTGGCCCCGGAACCTTCGTTGGTCGGCGCACTGGCGCGAACCTTACACCGGATGGCGCCGGCGTGCAGGCTCGGGCACATGAGCAATCCGGTCACGACGAGCAGCTGACTTCCAGCCCGGCGGCCCAGTCGGGCGGCAGCGCGGCATAGTGGTCGGCCTCGGGCTGCTCGTCGAAGGGGCGCGACAGCACCGCCAGCAGGCGCCCGGTTTCGCTGAAATCCTTTTCTCGTGCGTGCCGGATCGCGGTCTCGGCCAGGTGATTGCGCAGCACGTATTTGGGGTTCACCGCCAGCATTTCCAGCTCGCGCGCGGCGTCGTCCGATTGCTCCGCACGCAGCCGCGCGCGGTAGTCGACGGCCCAGGCGTCGAAGGCCGCGCGGTCCAGGAACAGGTCGCGCACCGGCGCATCGCGCGAGGCATCGTGCGACGAGATGCCGCACAGCTTGCGCCAGAACAGCGTGTAGTCGACGCGCTGACCGTGCAGCAGCTGGAACAGGCTGGTCAGCAGGGGCTCGTCAACCTTGTCATCGCCGCCGGCCGGCGGGCGCAGGCCAAGCTTGGCACGGTAGTGGCGGAAGAAGGCGGCAGCATAGCGGTCGCGGAACGGATCGAGCGCCGTGCGCGCCGATTCGATGGCGGCATCGCGGGCGCCTTCCTTGTCGGCGTCCACCGCCGGCAGCCACAGCGGCAGCAGCGCCTGTGCCAGGCAGTGCAAATTCCAGAATGCCACCTGCGGCTGCTGGCTGTAGGCGTAGCGGCCCTGCGTATCGGAGTGGTTGCAGATATGGTTGGCGTCGAATGCATCGAGGAAGCCGAACGGGCCGTAGTCGATGGTCAGTCCCAGGATCGACATATTGTCGGTGTTCATCACCCCGTGACAGAAGCCGATGGCCTGCCAGTGCGCGACCAGGTCGGCAGTGCGCAGCGAGACTTCGCGCAGCAGCGCCTGGTATGGCTGTGCCTCGTCGCGCAACGCCGGCATGAAGTTGTCGATGACGAAGTCTGCCAGCTGGCGCAGCGAGGCCACGTCGTCATGCGCGGCGAAATGCTCGAAATGCCCGAAGCGGATAAAGGTCGGCGCCAGGCGCGTGACCACCGCCGAGGTCTCGATGGTTTCGCGCCGCACCGGTGCATCCGAGCCGACGATGCTGAGCGCGCGCGTGGTCGGCACGCCGAGCGCGGCCATTGCTTCCGAGCACAAGTACTCGCGGATCGACGAGCGCAGCACCGCGCGGCCATCGGCCATGCGCGAGTAGGGCGTCAGTCCGGCGCCCTTGAGCTGGATTTCCCAGGGGCCCGTGGCCGTGTCGGCCTGTGCCAGCCGGATCGCGCGGCCGTCGCCGAGTTGCCCGGCCCAGATGCCGAACTGGTGTCCGGAATAGACCGTAGCAATGGGATCGGCCCAGCGGGGCACCTGGTTGCCGACAAAGGTCTCGACAAAGCCGGGCTCGGCGCCCACGCCGCCATCCCAGCCAAGCAGCGCCGCGGCGGCCGGCGCCACGCCTACCAGGTACGGCGAGGGCAGCGGCGTTGGCTGCAGGCGCGTGAAGAATTTCTCGCCGAGCACGGAGAAGCCGGGCGTGGTGTCGAACGGTACGGCGAGCGCCGAGGCACCGTTGGCACCGTAGGTATCGAAGTCGTGCAAGGCGTTGGACTGGGGCGTGTCTGGCATCGCGATAGGGGCGCGCGGCAAGCGCAATCCGCGGGTTCGGGTGCGGCGCGCAAAGCCGCTTCCGGGGCGGTGCGGGCGCCGCATGACTAGGGCACGGGAATGCGTAGATGGCTAGGGAAAACGACATGTTGAGGTGCAACATGCCACGCAGTATTGTACGTCCTCAACGGCTCACATCCGGTGAGACCGCCACGCACCGCGCAGTTATTTCCCTCCTTCAATGCGCACATGAATCCGGTGCATGGATTTCGCAGAATTGCGGCCCCGATTACCACGCTTCACCACACGGCTTAACCACAGCAGTACGGCAGTGCACAACAGAATCGCAGTGACGCTGTTTCGAGGCACGCGGACAACCGCCCAAAAATAGTACGGTTGTTCGTTTTTTGACGAATCCACCAGACTTCAGGAGGCAGTTTCATGGCATTGATGGGTCAAATGATGAGCGCGCCGCTGCTCATTTCCTCCATCATCAAGCACGCCGCCCGTTACTACGGGTCGACGGAAATCGTTTCGCGCCGCACCGAGGGCGACCTGCACCGCTATACCTACCGCGATTGCGAACTGCGCGCCCGCAAGGTGGCGCAGGCGCTCGGCGCGCTGGGCGTGCAGCAGGGCGAGCGCGTCGGCACGCTGGCGTGGAACGGTTATCGCCACCTGGAGGTTTACTATGGCGTGTCGGGCATGGGCGCCGTCTGCCATACCATCAACCCGCGCCTGTTCCCCGAGCAGATTGCCTATATCGTCAACCATGCCGAAGACAGCTACGTCTTCTTCGACCTGACCTTCCTGCCGCTGGTAGAGGGCGTCGCGCCGCATTGCCCAAACGTGAAAGGCTGGGTTGCGATGACCGATCGCGCCCACATGCCGGCCGAGTCCAAGGTGCCGCTGCTCTGCTACGAGGAACTGGTCGACGCGCAGGATGGCAACTACGAATGGCCGCAGTTCGACGAGCACCTCGCGTCGAGCCTGTGCTACACCTCAGGCACCACCGGCAATCCCAAGGGCGCGCTGTATTCGCACCGCTCCACCGTGCTGCACTCGTACGCCTCGGCGCTGCCCGACGCGCTCGGCTGCTCGGCGCGCGACGTGATCCTGCCCGTGGTGCCGATGTTCCACGTCAACGCCTGGGGCCTGCCGTACTCGGTGCCGCTGGTCGGCGCCAAGCTGGTGTTCCCGGGCGCCAAGCTGGACGGTGCCTCGCTCTATGAGTTGTTCGAGCAGGAGAAGGTGACTTTCTCCGCCGGCGTGCCGACGGTCTGGCTTGGCCTGCTGCAATACGTGCAGTCGAACAACCTGAAGTTCTCCACCTTCCGCCGCACCGTGATCGGCGGCTCCGCTGCGCCGCCAGCGATGATCCGCGCGCTCGAGGCGCTGGACGTGGACGTCATCCACGCCTGGGGCATGACCGAGATGTCGCCGCTGGGCACCTCGTGCAAGCTGCTGGCCAAGCATGAGGAACTGTCCGATGCCGACCGCCACAAGATCCAGGAGAAGCAGGGCCGCGTGATCTTCGGCGTCGACATGAAGATCGTCGACGGCGAAGGCAAGGAACTGCCGTGGGACGGCAAGGCCTTCGGCGACCTGATGGTGCGCGGGCCATGGATCATCGACCAGTACTACCGCAACGGCAGCAACCCGCTGGTCGACGGCTGGTTCCCGACCGGCGACGTCGCCACCATCGATGAAGACGGCTTCATGCAGATCACGGACCGCAGCAAAGACGTGATCAAGTCCGGCGGCGAATGGATTTCGTCGATCGACATCGAGAACGTCGCCGCCGCGCACCCCGCGGTGCATATGGCGGCCTGCATCTCGGCCTACCACCCCAAGTGGGACGAGCGCCCGCTGCTGGTGGTGGTGAAGAAGCCCGGCGCCGAAGTCACGCGCGAGGAACTGCTGCAGTTCTTCGAGGGCAAGGTCGCCAAGTGGTGGATCCCGGACGATGTCGCCTTTGTCACCGAGATTCCGCTGACCGCCACCGGCAAGATGCAGAAGCTCAAGCTGCGCGAACAGTTCAAGGACTACAAGCTGCCGGCGGCCTGAAGCCGGCACAGGGCAGCATCCGGTGCGCCGCGCCTGCTTGCGGCATGGCGCCGCCCGGGGCCCGGCTGCATGGCGCGGACAGGAGGGCGCCACGCCGCCGGCCGCAATCAACGACTGCAATCAACGACTGCAATCAACGACAAGCCAACGACAAGAGTGAAGGAGACAGTATGACCAAGATGCGTCCGCTGGTGGCTGGTGTGGCCATGTTCGCCGCAATGGGTTCTGCGCTGGTTTCGGGTTCGGCACTCGCGGATACGGTGAAGATCGCCTTCATCGATCCGCTTTCGGGGCTAATGGCCCCCGTTGGACAGAACCAGCTCAAGAGCTGGCAGTTCGTGGCCGACGTGGCCAACCAGAAGGGCTGGGCCGGCGCGCACAAGTTCGAGGTGGTGGGCTTTGACAACAAGCTCTCGCCGCAGGAGAGCCTGACCATCCTGAAGCAGGCGATCGACCAGAACATCCGCTATATCGTGCAGGGCAACGGCTCGTCGGTCGGGCTGGCGCTGCAGGATGCGGTGGCCAAGCACAACGAGCGCAACCCGGGCAAGGAAATCATCTACCTGAACTACGCCGCGGTGGACCCGGACATGACCAATGCCAAGTGCAACTACTGGCATTTCCGGCTCGACGCCAACTCGGACATGAAGATGGAGGCGCTGACCACCTTCCTGGCCAAGGATCCCGGCGTCAAGAAGGTTTACCTGATCAACCAGAACTACTCGTTCGGGCACCAGGTGGCCAAGGCGGCCAAGGACTACCTGAAGCGCAAGCGCCCGGATATCCAGATCGTGGGTGAAGACCTGCACCCGCTGGCGCAGGTGAAGGACTTTGCGCCGTATGCGGCCAAGATCAAGGCCTCGGGCGCCGATACCGTGATCACCGGCAACTGGGGCAGCGACCTGGCACTGCTGATCAAGGCGGGCAAGGACGCCGGCCTGACCACCAACTACTACACTTACTACGCCGGCACCACCGGCGTGCCGACCGCCATGGGCGCGGCCGGTGCCGAGCACGTCAAGTACGTGGGCTACTACAACCCCAACAACAAGGGGTTCAAGGGCTCCGACGTCATCGAGGGCTTCAAGAAGAAGTACAACGATGACTTCTACGTGATGGCGTCCTACACCGGCATCGCCATGCTGTCCAAGGCGTTCAAGGACACCAACTCGACCGACCCGGTCAAGGTGGCCAAGGCGCTGGAAGGCATCAAGGTCGAGAGCATGAACGGCCTGGTCGAGATGCGCAATACCGACCACCAGGCCCAGCAGCCGCTGGTGGTGGCCACCTGGACCAAGATCGACGGCAAGGAAATCAAGTACGACCAGGAGAACACCGGGTACGGCTGGAAGACCAACGCGCAGATGGACCAGTACGTGTCCGCGCAGCCGACGTCCTGCCAGATGAAGCGGCCGGGCTGATCCTGTCCATGTCGGGCCGGCCACGATGACACGCGCAGGTGATGCAGCGTGACAGCGTGGCGGCCCGATCCTGCATACTCTCGGTCTTTCTGGATCGATAGCGGTAGCGTCCGGGGCGCCATGCGCCCTGCGGAGGGGGACGCTCACCCCAAATCCAACCGGACGGATGCCAACGCACCCCACTGCGGCGGCACCAGCTTGAAGGACACGCTGTGGAATTCTTTGTCATCTCCCTGCTCAACGGCATCAGCTACGGGCTGCTGCTGTTCATGCTGTCATCAGGCCTGACCCTGATCTTCAGCATGATGGGCGTGCTCAATTTCGCGCACGCAAGCTTCTATATGCTGGGCGCATATTTCGCCTACACCATCGCCAGCAAGGTCGGCTTCTGGCCGGCGCTGATCTTCGCGCCGCTGCTGGTCGCTGGCGCGGGCGCGCTGGTGGAGCGCTTCGGCCTGCGCACGGTGCACAAGTACGGCCACGTGGCAGAGCTGCTGTTCACCTTCGGCCTGGCCTACCTGATCGAAGAGGGCGTCAAGCTGGTGTGGGGACTGGCCGCGGTGCCTTACCGCATCCCGGCCGAACTGGAAGGCCCGCTGTTCCAGGTGTTCACCTCGACTTTCCCCAAATACCGCGCCTTCATGATGCTGGTGTCGCTGGGCATGCTGGTGGCGATCTACCTGGTGCTGACGCGCACCCGCATCGGCCTGGTGATCCAGGCCGCGCTGACCCATCCGGAGATGGTCGAGGCGCTGGGCCACAACGTGCCGCGCGTGTTCATGATGGTGTTCGGCGGCGGCGCCGCGCTGGCGGGGCTGGCCGGCGTGATCGGCGGCAATGCCTTCGTCACCGAGCCGTCGATGGCGGCGGCGGTCGGGTCGATCGTATTCGTGGTGGCGGTGGTCGGCGGCATGGGGTCGCTGGTGGGGGCCTTCATTGCGTCAATATTGATTGGCGTGCTGCAGACCTTTGCGGTCACGATCGACGCTTCGCTTGCGGGGCTGTTGCGCAGCCTTGGCATGGCAGTCAGCGAAGCCACGCCGTTCTACGCCTTGTGGAAGCTCACGGTGGCCCAGGTGGCGCCGGTGCTGCCGTACCTGTTGCTGGTGGTGATGCTGATCTTCCGCCCGCGTGGACTGATGGGAACCCGGGAGAGCTGAGGCCATGGAGCAAGCGATGCAACAACCGCGCGAGCCGGTGTCGACCGGCCGCACCCTGCGCTACCGCCCGCTGAACCTGGCGCGCTGGGTAATCTGGAGCCTGACCATCGTCATCATGCTGGTGCTGCCGCTGGTGTTTACCGGGGGCTTCGCCATCACGCTGATGTCGCAGATGGGCATCATGATCATTTTTGCGCTCTCGTACAACATGCTGCTCGGGCAGACCGGCATGCTGTCGTTCGGCCATGCGGTGTATTCCGGGCTGGGCGCCTTCATTGCCGTGCACGTGCTGAACATGGTCGGCGCCGGCACGGTCTGGCTGCCGGTGTCGATGCTGCCGCTGGTGGGCGGGCTGGCCGGCGCGTTCTTCGGCGTGATCTTCGGCTATGTCACCACCAAGAAGGCCGGCACCACCTTTGCCATGATCACCATGGGCATCGGCGAGATGGTGTTCGCCAGCTCGCTGATGTTCCCCGAGTTCTTCGGCGGCGAGGGCGGCATCTCCACCAACCGCGTGGTCGGCGACCCGTTTTTGGGGCTCACCTTCGGGCCCGGGCGCCAGGTCTACTACCTGATCGCGGTGTGGTGCCTGGTGTCGATGGTGGCCATGTACGCCTGGACGCAGACGCCGCTGGGCCGTATCGCCAACGCCGTGCGCGACAACCCCGAGCGGGTCGAGTTCATCGGCTACAACACCCAGCGCGTGCGCTACCTGGTGCTGGTGCTGTCGGCGTTCTTCGCCGGGATCTCCGGGGCGCTCGCGGCGATCAACTTCGAGATCGTCTCGGCCGAGAACGTCAGCGCGGTGCGATCAGGCGGCGTGCTGCTGGCGGTGTTCATCGGCGGCGCGGGCGTGTTCTTCGGGCCGATCATCGGGGCGGTGGTGTTCGTGCTGTTCGCGGTGGCGCTGTCGGACCTGACCAAGGCGTGGCTGCTGTACCTGGGCCTGTTCTTCGTGCTGATGGTGATGTTCGTGCCGGGCGGCCTGGCCAGCCTGCTGCTGATGCAGCTGCCGCTGGCGGCGAAGGGCAGGTTGCGCCGCATGCTGCCCTCTTATGCAAAGGCGGGCGCGGCCGGCGTGGTGCTGCTGGTGGCGATGATCGTGACGGTCGAACTCGTCTACAAGGTGCAGGTCGACAGCGCCAATGGCACGGCCATGAAGCTGTTCGGCGTCGGCTTCGATGCGGCGACGTGGACGCCATGGGCGGTGGCGGCGGTGCTGTGGGCCGGGGGGCTGGCCGCATGGCGGCTGACGGTGCGCGCGTCGCGCGCCGAATGGGACAAGGTGCAGGCGGAGATCGCGGGAGGCACGGCATGACGGCGGCACTGGAACTGACCGAGGTACGCAAGAAGTTCGGCCAGACGGAGATTATCCGCGGCGTGAACCTGAGCATCCCGAAGGGTGAGCGCCACGCGCTGATCGGGCCCAACGGGGCGGGCAAGTCCACCACCTTCAACCTGATCTCGGGCCGCTTTGCGCCCACCAGCGGCACGGTGCGCCTGAACGGGCATGAGATCGGAGGGCTGCAGCCGTTCGTGATCAACCGCATGGGGCTGTCGCGCAGCTTCCAGATCACCAATATCTTCCATCGGCTGTCGGTGTTCGAGAACCTGCGCTGCGCGGTGCTGTGGTCGCTTGGCTACAAGTACTCGTTCTGGCACCGGCTGACGGGTTTGCGCGATGCGCGCGAGCGGGCCGACGAGGTGCTGGAACTGATCGGCATGCAGCACCGGCGCAATACACAGGCGGGCCTTCTGACCTACGCTGAGCAGCGCGCGCTGGAAATCGGCATCACCATCGCCGGTGGTGCCGAGGTGATCCTGCTGGATGAGCCTACCGCGGGCATGAGCCGCTCCGAGTCCGACCATGCAGTCGAACTGATCCGCAAGGTCACCGTCGGCAAGACACTGGTGATGGTGGAGCACGACATGAGCGTGGTGTTCGGGCTGGCCGACCGCATTTCGGTGCTGGTCTACGGCGAAGTGATCGCCACCGATACCCCGCAGGCGATCCGCAACAACCGCAAGGTCAAGGAAGCCTACCTGGGGACCACGCTGGACGAAGACACCACCGAAGGAGCGCACTGATGGGCAAGCGGATGCTGGAAGTCACGGGCCTGCATGCCTACTACGGCAAGAGCCATATCCTGCATGGCGTCGATGCGCATATCGACGAAGGCGAGATCGTGGCGCTGCTGGGGCGCAACGGGGTGGGGCGCTCGACCATGGCCAAGGCCATCCTCGGCATGGTCAAGGCCGAGGGCTCGGTGAAGTTCCGCGGCGAGGAGATCCTGGGGCGGCGCACGTTCGAGATCGCGCACCTGGGCATCGGCTATGTGCCGGAGAACCGGGACATCTTCCCGACGCTGACGGTGCGGCAGAACCTGCTGCTTGGCGAGAAGCGCAACCCGCGGCAGCCCAAACCGCGCTGGTCGGTGGAAGACATGTTCAACATGTTCCCCCGGCTCAGGGAACGCGAGAACACCTCCGCGGGCGTGTTGTCAGGCGGCGAACAGCAGATGCTGACGCTGTGCCGGACGTTGATGGGCGATCCCGACCTGGTGCTGATCGACGAGCCCACCGAAGGGCTGGCGCCGATGATCGTGGCGCTGGTGGGTGACTACCTGAAGACGCTGAAGGAGCGGGGCGTCTCGGTGCTGCTGATCGAGCAGAAGCTGGCGATTGCGCTGGATATCTCGCAGCGGGTCTACGTCATGGGGCACGGGCATATCGTGTTCGAGGGCACGCCCGGCGAACTCAAGGCGAACTCGCAGATCCGGAAGGAGTGGCTGGAGGTTTAAGCGTTTCCGCCGGCGCTGCGGGTGCCACCCGTAGCGTCGGCGTCACTTCATGTTTCACGACAGCCGCGGGAAAGGCGCTCCTTCAACTCCGAGCGTCACTAGTGCTTCTCAGGTCGTTGACTACTCAAATTTCCAGTCGAGGACAAGCCACTTTGCAACACTGTTGTAAATTTGTCTTAACACAAAAATCGGAATGATTCGCATTTGTACTTCGATTCCTACCTCCCTATAATCGCCCGCCGGGGATGGACGACTTGATTCACGGGCGACGGTGGTGCGCTTCCTTGAGCTTGTCTTCATTGACCACGCTTGTTCGCGTCAAGAACTACAAGACAACACAGGGAAGGCAAGGCCGTGAAAGGAAACCAGAAGTCGTTTGAATTGACCCCGCTCGCCGCTGCACTGGCAGGCGCCGTCGCAGCGTTTGCCATGCAGGGTGCATCGGCGCAGGGGAGCCAGCCTGTCGTCGCCGCCACCGGCCAGGCTGCGCCGGTGACGCTGGAACGGGTCACCGTGACCGGCAAGCGCGACGATGGCTACAAGGTGGAAGAGGCGCAGTCGCCCAAGTTCACCGCGCCGCTGCTCGACACGCCCAAGTCCGTGACCGTCGTGCCGACCGAGGTGATCCGGCAGTCGGGCTCGAACTCGCTGCAGGACGCGCTGCGCACCACGCCCGGCATTACCTTCGGCGCCGGCGAAGGCGGCAACCCGATCGGCGACCGTCCTTTCATCCGCGGTTTCGACTCGATGTCGAGCATCTATGTCGACGGCGTGCGCGATACCGCTTCGCAGACCCGCGACACCTTCAACATCGAAAGCATCGAAGTCATCAAGGGCCCCAGCTCGGCCTACGGCGGCAAGGGCTCGGCCGGCGGCATGATCAATATCGTGTCGAAGCTGCCCCAGGCCGAGAACTTCGCGCAGGGCTCGATCGGCGTGGGCACGGACTCGTACTTCCGCGCCACGGCCGACGGCAACTACGTGATCAACGACAACACCGCCGTGCGCCTGAACGCGCTGGGCTATACCGCCAACGTGCCGGGCCGCGACGAGGTCGACCAGAACTCATGGGGCTTTGCGCCGTCGGTGACGTTCGGCATGAAGTCCGATACAAAGGTCACGCTGTCGTACTACCATCTGCAGGGCAACGGCATGCCGGACTACAGCATTCCGTACTCGCGCCCGGCCAGCCAGTCGTCCAAGGCCAACCCGTCGCAGCCCGCAAACGTTGACCGCAACAACTTCTACGGCCTGACCGACCGCGATTTCCAGAAGACACAGAGCAATATCGCCACGGCCACGGTCCAGCATGATTTCCGCAACGGCCTGGTCTTCAGCAACACCACGCGCTGGGGCCGCGCCACCAACGACTACATCGTCACCAACCCTGACGACAGCCGCGGCAACGTGCCGCGCGGCTTTGTCTGGCGCAACACCAAGAACCGCGACTCCGCCACCGAGACGCTGACCAACCAGACCGACCTGACCGCCAAGTTCGAGACCGGCAGCGTGAAGCACAGCGTGCTGTTCGGCTTCGAGTTCAGCCGCGACGATACCGACAACACGCCGTACAACGTCCTTTCGGCCAATCCTGCGAGCAATCCTACGCGGAGTTTGCCGACTGTCCCGGGCATCTGCAACGCGTCGCTGCTGGCAAGCTTCGACTGCACGTCGCTGGCCAACCCGAACCCGAACGACCCGTGGCGCGGCACCATCACCAAGATGCCCTTCACCACGGCCACTACGACCAATACCCGCTCGGTCTACCTGTTCGATACGGTCGAGATCACCAAGCAGTGGATGATCAACGGTGGCGTTCGCTACGACAGCTACGACACGCACGCTTTCACCAACGCCTATACCAACCCGAACACGGGCGCGGCCGTGGCGCAGGTGGACATCCGCAACAAGTCGAATTTCTTCAACTACCAGGCGGGCGTGGTCTACAAGCCGGTCGAGTACGGCAGCATCTATGTGTCATATGGCACCTCGTCGACGCCGCCGGGTTCGACCAACGGTGACGGCGCCGACAACATCACGGCGGCGCAGCGCAACCTGGAGCCGGAAACGGCGCGCTCGGTGGAAATCGGCACCAAGTGGGATCTGCTGGCCAAGCGGCTGTCGCTGACTGGTGCGATCTTCCAGATCGAGAAGAACAATGCGCGCGTGGCGGTTGATGCCAACACGACCGTCAATGCCGGCAAGCAGCGTGTGAAGGGCTTCGAGCTGGGCTTTGCCGGCAACCTGACGGACAAGTGGGGCCTGTTCGGCGGCTATACGTACCTGAACAGCGAACTGATCGATAACGGCCCGCAGGCTGCGAACGCGGCCAACAACGGGAACCAGTTCCCCAATACGCCCAAGAACAGCTTCAGCCTGTGGACGACCTATCAGGTGCTGCCGGCGCTGACGGTTGGCGGTGGTGCGTACTATGTCGACAAGGTGTATGCCAATCCGGCCAACTCGCTGTATGTGCCGTCGTACTGGCGGTTTGACCTGATGGCGGCTTATCGCGTCAACAAGAATCTGTCGTTGCAGTTGAATGTGCAGAACTTGTTTGACAAGACCTATTACACCAAGGCGCATAACCACTACGGTGCGCTGGGTGCTGGGCGGTTTGGGATGTTGACGGCTAACTTCAAGTTCTAATTTTTTGATAATTCAATGCGGCCCGTTTCCTGTGATTTATGGGAGGCGGGCTGTTTTCGCTGGTGCCAGTGCTCTGTGCCTACTATGTCGCGGTTGGTGACATGCTGTCGGGTTTTGAGGCGCCGCGCTGTCGCTGTTGGTGACATGCTGTCGGCTTTTGAACCGCCTGGTTCCGCCCTCCTGGGCGGGTCACTTTTTGTCCGAGCGACAAAAAGTAACCAAAAAGCGCGTCGCCTAGCGGCTGGCTGGGCCAATTTGGCGCTTCTTGATGTATGGGCGTTATTGGTCTCAGTGAGAGGTGGTCGCGGTGCCAGCCTGCTACGCCAGGTGAGTGAGTGTGGGTGCCTGACGATTCCCGACTTTTGAACCATCCCCAGGACGGGTGTAGGCCGCCTGCTGCCTGCGGTATCGCGTCATCGCCTACGGCTGCGCTGCGCGCGGCTCAGTTTCGCGGGTGAGGTGTCCTGGCCCGAACCCGCATTGCTTCGCTCGCTGGGCGGCGACGGCAATGACCAGAGCGCTTTCGGCCGCTCTGCCACCTTGGGCCCGCGCGTAGCGCAGCCGAAGGCGTCCCACCGATGAGGCTTCTAGCAGGCGGCCTACGCCCGGCATGGAGATCGTTCAATAACCGGTTAACGTCAGGCACAGGCCCTGAATCACCTGGCGTTAGCAGGGTCGAACGGCCACCAAGCCCAAGCGGAAATCACCACCGCCCGAACCACCCACGCCGCCAACTTGATAGCCAGCCGCTCAGGCGACGCGTTTTTTGGTTACTTTTTGGCGCTCGGCCAAAAAGTGACCCGCCCAGGAGGGCGGAACCAGGCGGTTCAACGGCCAACAGCATGTCACCAGCAGCCCCCGCCGCCGCCAGCCGCCACCCGCCGCCGCCAGCAGCCACCCCAGCGCCCAACCCCAAATCCCCATTTCCAAATCCCATACTAATCTAGAGCCAGCGCTCGCTACATTCACCAATGTGCCTGATGCGCCATCAGCAAACGGTCTCCCGCACGCCCAAGCTCCCGCCTCCATGCACCACGCTACAGGCCGAAATTCGCCCCACGCATGCCCCACAAAAACCCGTGAAATTGAAATTGAACGACCGTGCTATTTTGTGTATGCTTGTTTCGCCCAAGCCCCGGAAGGCTTGTGGCAAGCGGTAACCGCGGCGGGTTAACCCTGTGCCAATCACCCCTGCACCCAGCAGCAAAACAATAATTCGAGAATTCGAATCCCGAGACAAACTTTTGTAAAAGGAACCAGCATGACAGCGCAGTATCAGGTTCAGGACGGCGTAGCCGTCATCACGCTCGACAACCCCCCTGTCAACGGCCTGGGTCACAGCACCCGTCTTGGCATCGTCGAAGGCATGACCCGTGCGCTGGACGATGCCGCCGTCAAGGCCATCGTCATTACCGGCGCCGGCAAGGCATTCTCGGGCGGCGCCGACATCCGTGAATTCAATACCCCCAAGGCCATGCAGGAGCCGACGCTGCACTCGGTGATCCGCGTACTGGAAGCGTCGTCCAAGCCCGTGGTCGCGGCCGTGCACTCGGTCGCCATGGGTGGCGGGCTGGAACTGGCGCTGGGCTGTAACTACCGCGTGGCGTCCAAGGGCGCGCAGATCGCGCTGCCGGAAGTGAAGCTGGGCCTGCTGCCCGGCGCCGGCGGCACGCAGCGCCTGCCGCGCGTGATCGGCCTGGAGGCCGCCGCCAACATGATCGTGTCGGGCACCCCGGTGCTGTCCGAGAAGTTCGCCGGCACCAAGCTGTTCGATGAAATCGTCGAGGGTGACGTGCTGCCCGCGGCGGTCAAGTTCGCGCAGAACGTCGGCGCCGCCAGCGGCCCGCATCCGAAGGTGCGCGACCTGAAGGTGCGCCACGAGAACCCCGAAGGCTACCTCGGCTTCGCCCGCAACACCGTGGCCGCGATGGCCAAGAATTTCCCGGCTCCGCTGAAGTGCCTGGAAGCGGTGGCCGGCTCGCTCAAGCCGTTCGAGCAAGGCCTGAAGGAAGAGCGCGAGGGCTTCCTGTTCCTGGTGACCACGCCGGAATCGCGCGCGCTGCGCCACGCCTTCTTTGGCGAGCGTGCCGCCAGCAAGATCCCCGACGTGCCCGAAGGCACCCCCGTGCGCAAGATCGAGAAGGTTGCCGTGATCGGCGCCGGCACCATGGGCGGCGGCATCAGCATGAACTTCCTCAACGCCGGCATCCCGGTCACGATCCTGGAAACCAAGCAGGAAGCGCTGGACCGCGGCGTCGGCATCATCCGCAAGAACTACGAAAACAGCGCCAAGAAGGGCAAGCTCACGCAGGAGAAGGTAGAGCAGCGCATGGGCCTGCTGAGCACCACGCTGTCCTATGACGACATCAAGGACGCCGACATGGTCATCGAGGCCGTGTTCGAGGAAATGGGCGTCAAGGAAATCGTCTTCAAGAAGCTGGACGAAGTGATGAAGCAGGGCGCGATCCTGGCTTCGAACACCTCCACGCTGGACGTGAACAAGATCGCCTCGTTCACCAAGCGTCCGCAGGACGTGGTCGGCATGCACTTCTTCAGCCCGGCCAACGTGATGAAGCTGCTGGAAGTGGTGCGCGGCGAGAAGACCGGCAAGGACGTGCTGGCCACGGTTATGCAGATCGGCAAGAAGATCAAGAAGACCGCGGTGGTGTCGGGCGTGTGCGACGGCTTTATCGGCAACCGCATGATCGAGCAGTACAGCCGCCAGGCCGGCTACCTGTTGGACGAGGGCGCGCTGCCCGAGCAGGTCGACAAGGCCATCGAGAAGTTCGGTTTCGCCATGGGCCCGTTCCGCATGGGCGACCTGGCCGGCAACGACATCGGCTGGGCCATCCGCAAGCGCCGCGCCGTCGACAAGCCCGAGATCCAGTACTCGAAGACCGCCGACCTGCTGTGCGAGATGGGCCGTTACGGCCAGAAGACCGGCGCGGGCTGGTACGACTACAAGGCGGGCGACCGCAAGCCGTACCCGAACCAGCAGGTCAACGACATGATCGTGCAGCACTCCAAGGACTTGGGGCTGACGCGCCGCAAGATCTCGGACGAAGAGATCGTCGAGCGCCTGGTGTTCGCGCTGGTCAACGAAGGCGCCAAGATCCTGGAAGAGGGTATTGCTTCCAAGGCCTCGGATATCGACATGGTGTACCTGACCGGCTACGGCTTCCCGCTGTTCCGCGGCGGCCCGATGCTGTATGCGGACCAGGTCGGCCTGTACAACGTGGCGCTGGCAATGAAGCGCTACGCCAAGGGCTACCACGGCGAAGCCTGGCAGGTCGCGCCGCTGCTGCAGAAGCTGGCGGACGAAGGCAAGGGTTTCAACGGTTAATTTGCCAAGAGGGTTCAGCAAGGAGCGGCCATGAACACCACCATCGGACCGGACGATTGCCTGCTGGTGATCGACGTGCAGAACGACTTCATGCCGGGCGGCGCGCTTGCCGTGCCCAACGGCGATGAGGTGGTGCCCGTCATCAATCGGCTGGCGCGCGCGTTCGGGCATGTGGTGGTGACGCAGGACTGGCATCCGGCCGCGCACGTCTCGTTTGCGGCCAACCATGCCGGCACGCAGCCGTTCCAGATGCTCACGCTGCCGTATGGCGAGCAGGTGCTGTGGCCGGTGCACTGCGTGCAGGACACGCCCGGCGCCGCGCTGCATGCGGGCCTGCACGTGCCGCACGCGCGGCTGGTGATCCGCAAGGGCCACCATGCCGACGTGGACAGCTACTCCGCTTTCCTTGAGGCGGACCGCACCACGCGTACCGGGCTGGCCGGCTACCTGCGCGAGCATGGCGTGAAGCGCGTGTTCTGCGCCGGGCTGGCGACGGACTACTGCGTGGCATGGAGCGCGCTCGATGCGCGCGCCGCCGGCTTCGAGGCCGCGGTGATCGAGGATGCGTGCCGGGCCATCGACCTGCAAGGGTCGCTGGCGAAAGCATGGCAGGACCTCGGCGCCGCCGGCGTCGCGCGCGTGATGTCCGCGGATGTGCTCAAGGGCCAGGGCTGAACCAAACCACCGAACTGAACGACACAAGATTCCGAGGAGCAACACATGAACGAAGCAGTCATCGTATCTACCGCACGGACCGGCCTGGCCAAGAGCTGGAAGGGCGGCTTCAATATGACCCACGGCGCCACCCTGGGCGGCCATGCGGTCCAGCATGCGATCGCCCGCGCCAAGATCGACGCCGCCGAAGTGGAAGACGTGCTGATGGGCTGCGCCAACCCGGAAGGTGCCACCGGCGCCAACATCGCGCGCCAGATCGCACTGCGCGCCGGCTGCCCGGTCACCGTCCCCGGCGCCACCGTCAACCGCTTCTGCTCGTCGGGCCTGCAGACCATCGCCATGGCCGCGCAGCGCGTAATCGCCAATGAAGGCGACATCTTCGTCGCCGGCGGCGTGGAAAGCATCTCCTGCGTGCAGCAGGAAATGAACCGCCACATGATCCAGGAAAGCTGGCTGGTGAAGAACAAGCCGGAAATCTACTGGAACATGCTGCAGACCGCCGAGAACGTGGCCAAGCGCTACAGCATCTCGAAGGAGCGCCAGGACGAATATGGCGTGCGCAGCCAGCAACGCGCCGCCGCCGCGCAGGAAGCCGGCAAGTTCAAGGACGAGATCGTGCCGATGACGGTGCTCGCCGGCGTCGCCGACAAGTCCACCGGACAGCTGGTGACGAAGGAAGTGACCATCGACCGCGACGAAGGCATCCGCGCCGACACCACGCTGGAAGGCGTGGCCAAGATCCGCAGCGCGGTGCCGGGTGGCGTGATCACCGCCGGCAATGCCTCGCAGTTCTCGGACGGTGCCTCGGCGGCCGTGGTGATGAACGCGCGCGTGGCCGAGGCCAAGGGCCTGCAGCCGCTGGGCGTGTTCCGCGGCTTTGCCGTGGCCGGTTGCGAGCCGGACGAGATGGGCATCGGCCCCGTGTTTGCGGTGCCCAAGCTGCTGAAGAAGGCTGGCCTGAAGGTCGAGGACATCGGCCTGTGGGAGCTGAACGAAGCCTTCGCGGTGCAGGTACTGTACTGCGCCGACAAGCTCGGCATCCCGATGGATCGCCTCAACGTCAACGGCGGCGCCATCGCGGTGGGCCACCCGTACGGCGTGTCGGGTGCGCGCCTGGTCGGCCATGCGCTGATCGAAGGCAAGCGCCGTGGGGTGAAGTATGTGGTGGTGACCATGTGCATCGGCGGCGGGCAGGGTGCTGCTGGTCTGTTCGAAGTCCTGTAACTGCCGACAAAACCGGCACGCTGCCGGTTTGCTCCCCTCTCCCGCTTGCGGGAGAGGGGCAGGGGGTGAGGGCAGGCGGTGGCATACCACCGGCCTCTACTTCGTCGTCCCGCCGGCCCTCACCCCAACCCTCTCCCGCAAGCGGGAGAGGGAGCACACATGCGGTGCGATTCAATGCGGGGGCGGTTCGCACAAGAAGGCAACAAGAATTCACGGCGCACCAAGCAGTGCGCCGCATGGAGACACCATGTCGATGATCCTTTCCCGTCGCGACCTGAACTTCATTCTGTATGAATGGCTCAAGGTCGACGAGCTGACCCGCATCCCGCGCTACGCCGACCACTCGCGCGAGACCTTCGACGCCGCGCTGGACACCTGCGAGAAGATCGCCACCGACCTGTTCGCGCCGCACAACAAGAAGAACGACCAGCAGGAACCCGAATTCGACGGCGAGACCGTCACCATCATTCCCGAGGTCGGCACCGCGCTGAAGGCCTTCTGCGAGGCCGGCCTGATGGCCGCCGGGCAGGACTACGAACTGGGCGGCATGCAGCTGCCGGTGGTAGTGGAAAAGGCCGGCTTCGCCTACTTCAAGGGCGCCAACGTCGGTACCAGCTCCTACCCGTTCCTGACCATCGGCAACGCCAACCTGCTGCTGACGCACGGCACGCCGGCGCAGGTCGAGACCTTCGTCAAGCCGGAGATGGAAGGGCGCTTCTTCGGCACCATGTGCCTGTCGGAGCCGCAGGCCGGCTCGTCGCTGTCGGATATCACGACGCGCGCCGAGTATGAGGGCGAATCGCCGCTGGGCGCGCAATACCGCCTGCGCGGCAACAAGATGTGGATTTCCGCGGGCGAGCACGAGCTGTCGGACAACATCGTCCACCTGGTGCTGGCCAAGATCCCCGGCCGGGACGGCAAGCTGATCCCGGGCGTGAAGGGCATCTCGCTGTTCATCGTGCCCAAGTACCTGGTCAACCAAGACGGCTCGCTGGGCGAGCACAACGACGTGGTGCTGGCCGGCCTGAACCACAAGATGGGCTATCGCGGCACCACCAACTGCCTGCTGAATTTCGGCGAAGGCATGAAGTACAAGCCGGGCGGCAAGGCCGGTGCCATCGGCTATCTGGTGGGCGAGCCGCACAAGGGCCTGGCCTGCATGTTCCACATGATGAATGAGGCGCGCATCGGCGTGGGCCTGGGCGCGGTGATGCTGGGCTATACCGGCTACCTGCACGCGCTGGACTATGCGCGCAACCGTCCGCAAGGCCGCCCCGTCGGCCCCGGCGGCAAGGATGCCGCCAGCCCGCAGGTGAAGCTGGTCGAGCACGCCGATATCCGCCGCATGCTGCTGGCGCAGAAGAGCTATGTCGAGGGCGGCCTGGCGCTGAACCTGTATTGCGCGCGGCTGGTGGACGAGGAAGAAGCCGCGGCCGCCGCGGGCGACCAGGAAGCGCATGCGCGCCTGGCGCTGCTGCTCGACATCCTGACCCCGATCGCCAAGAGCTGGCCATCGCAATGGTGCCTGGAGGCCAACAACCTTGCGATCCAGGTGCATGGCGGCTATGGCTACACCCGCGAATACAACGTCGAGCAGTTCTACCGCGACAACCGCCTGAACCCGATCCACGAGGGCACGCATGGCATCCAGGGCCTGGACCTGCTGGGCCGCAAGGTGGTGATGAAGGATGGCGCCGCGTTCAAGCTGCTGGGCGAGCGCGTGCAGGCCACCATCGGCCGCGCGCTCGCCGCGGACGATGCCGAGCTGGCGCGGCAGGCGCGCGCGCTCGGCGCCGCAACCCGGCGCCTGGCCGAAGTGACGCAGACGCTGTGGAGCGCCGGCGACTCCAATGTGACGCTGGCCAACGCCTCGGTCTACCTCGAAGCCTTCGGCCACGTGGTGGTCGCGTGGATCTGGCTGGAGCAGGCACTGCTGGCACAGGCCGCGCTGGCGCAGGCGGGCGGCAAGGAAGACCAGGACTTCTATCGCGGCAAGCTGGCCGCGGCGGCGTACTTCTTCCGCTTCGAGCTGCCCAGGGTCGGCCCTCAGCTCGATTTGCTGGCATCGCTCGACCGAACCACGCTGGACATGCAGGACGCCTGGTTCTGACCGCTGACTACATCATTCAAAGACAACCGAGGAAGAGACACATGCGCACCATCCAGCAACTGTTTGACCTGAAGGGCAAGACCGCGCTGATCACCGGCGGCTCGCGCGGCCTTGGCCTGCAGATCGCCGAGGCACTGGGCGAGCAGGGCGCGCGTATCGTGCTGTCGGCACGCAAGGCCGACGAGCTGCGCGCGGCGCAGGAACACCTGAAGGGCCTCGGCATCGAGGCCGACTGGATCGCCGCCGATGGCTCGCAGGAGTCCGAGATTGCCCGCCTGGCCGACGAAGCCATCGCCAGGCTTGGCCACGTCGACATCCTGGTCAACAACGCCGGCGCCACCTGGGGCGCCCCGGCGGAAGACCATCCGGTGGAGGCCTGGGACAAGGTGATGAACCTGAATATCCGCGGCCTGTTCCTGCTGAGCCAGCGCATCGGCAAGCTGTCGATGATTCCGCGCCGCTACGGCCGCATCATCAACGTGGCGTCGATCGCGGGCCTGGCCGGCAATCCGCCGGGATCGATGGAGACCATCGCCTACAACACGTCCAAGGGAGCGGTGGTCAACTTCACCCGCACGCTCGCGGGCGAGTGGGGCGAGCACAACATCACTGTCAACGCGCTGGCGCCGGGCTTCTTCCCGTCCAAGATGACCAAGGGCTCGCTGGAGCGCATGGGCGTCGAAGCGATGTGTGCCGGCGTGCCGCTGCACCGCCTGGGCGACGACGAAGACCTCAAGGGCGCGGCGCTGCTGTTCGCCAGCGATGCCGGCAAGCACATCACCGGGCAGATCCTGGCGGTCGACGGCGGCGTCAGCGCGGTTTGAGCGCGGTCTGAACGACTGCCGGCGTTTGCGGCAATAATGCGGGAGAGGCGCCGGCGGGCAAGCTGCCGCCGGCGCCTCTCCAGCCCCCACTTCGACTCGCATTGCCATGAACCAGTACACCGGCTCCCTGAGCCATATCCCCTTCCTTGCCGACCTCGGCGTGACCTGTAGCGTTGCAGAGAGCGGGCGCAGCGAGATCTCGCTGCCGGTTGAAAAACGCCACCAGAACAGCTGGGACATGGCCCACGGCGGCGTGATCATGACGCTGCTCGACGTGGCCATGGCGGTGGCCGGCCGCAGCAGCGATGCCGATGGCCGTGGCGTGGTGACCATCGAGATGAAGAGCAGCTTCATGGCGCCGGGCCGCGGCCAGCTGACCGCGCGCGGCACCACCGTGCACCGCACCACCACCATGGTGTTCTGCGAGGCGGAGATTGTCGATGCCGACGGCAAGACCGTGGCGCGCGGCTCGGGCACGTTCAAGTACATCCGGCGCATGCCGCCGCAGCGCCCGGGCGAAACCGATACCGGCGCCGACGGCTGAGCGCCGGCGCCAGGACATGTGGGGCGGTTCGTGCCCCGCATTAGCAGTTTCCATGCAGTTTCCATCTCCCATTGGAAGGAACCCGACCATGTCCAACACATTCAAGCGCATCGTCCTGGCCTCGCGTCCCGAGGGCGCGGTGACGCCGGCCAATTTCCGGCTGGAAGAGGTGCCCGTGCCGCAGATCGCCGACGGCCAGGTGCTGGTGCGCAACCACTACCTGTCGCTCGACCCGTACATGCGCGGCCGCATGAACGACAGCAAGTCGTATGCCGCGCCGCAGCCGCTTAATGAAGTGATGATCGGTGGCACCGTCGGCGAAGTGGTGGAAAGCAAAAACAGCAAGTTCAAGCCGGGCGACAAGGTGGTCGGCATGTTCGGCTGGCAGGAAATGGGCGTCAGCGACGGCACCGGCCTGCAGCCGGTCGATACCACGCATATCCCGCTGTCGGCCTACCTTGGTTCGGTCGGCATGCCGGGCGTGACCGCGTGGTATGGCCTGAACAAGATCATCCAGCCCAAGGCGGGCAAGACCATCGCGGTCAGCGCCGCGTCGGGCGCGGTCGGCAGCGTGGTGGGCCAGCTGGCCAAGCTGGCGGGCTGCCGCGCGGTGGGCTTTGCCGGCGGCAAGGACAAGTGCGACTACGTGGTCAATGAGCTGGGCTTCGACGCCTGTATCGACTACAAGGCGGCAAAAGACCCGAAAGAGCTCTACACCATGCTCAAGGAAGCCACGCCAGACGGTATCGACGGCTATTTCGAGAACGTCGGCGGCGAGATCTTCGACGCAGTGCTGTCGCGCATGAACGCCTTCGGCCGCATCGCCATGTGCGGCATGATCGCCGGCTATGACGGTCAGCCGCTGCCGCTGAAGAACCCGCAGCTGATCCTGGTCTCGCGCCTGACCATCGAGGGCTTTATCGTATCCGAGCACATGGAAGTCTGGCCGCAGGCGCTGAAGGAGCTGGGCACCGCGGTCGCGCAGGGCAAGCTGAAGTTCCGCGAGAGCATTGCCGAAGGCCTGGCCAGCGCGCCGGAAGCCTTCATGGGGCTGCTCAAGGGCAAGAACTTCGGCAAGCAGCTGGTCAAGCTGGTCTGAATGCAGCACCGGCACGCCGCGTCCCCACGGGCGTGCCGCGCAGCGAACGCAGGCAAGACAGTGCAGGCAAGACAGCGCAGGCAAGAAAGAGGAGGAGACACCCATGAATGCCCCGCAAGTTCCGCAAGTCCAGCAAGACACTAGCGACGATATCGGCGCCGGCCTGCCTGAAGAGGTCAAGGCCCGCTACCGCAACCTGCCGCGGCCGCCGCAGTTCGCCACCGTGGGCGAGGAGCGCCTGCACCGCAAGCAGCGCCTGGCCGCCGCCTTCCGGCTGTTCTCGAAATTCGGCTTCGATGAGGGCGTGGCCGGCCATATCACCGCGCGCGATCCCGAGTTTCCCGACACCTTCTGGGTCAATCCCTTCGGCGTGCATTTCAGCCAGGTCAAGGTGTCCAACCTGATCCGCTGCGACCACCATGGCGACGTGGTGGAGGGCGATTACCCGGTCAATGCCGCGGCTTTTGCGATCCATTCGCGCGTGCACCAGACCCGCCCCGACGCGGTCGCCGCCGCGCACTCGCACAGCACCTATGGCCGCGCCTGGTCGACGCTCGGCCGCCCGCTCGATGCGCTGACGCAGGACGTGTGCGCGTTCTACAACGACCACGCGGTCTATGACGACTTTGGCGGCGTGGTGGTCGAGCTGGACGAAGGCCAGCGCATCGCCAACGCGCTCGGCCAGAACAAGGCGGCGATCCTGCAGAACCACGGCCTGCTGACGGTCGGCAAGACCGTGGACGAAGCGGCGTGGTGGTTCATCACCATGGAACGCTCCTGCCAGGTGCAGCTGCTGGCCGAAGCGGCCGCGGCGCGCACGCAGGCGCCGCTGAAGGTGATTGCCGACGCTGCCGCACGGCAGGCGTATTCGATCGTCGGCACGGCGCAGGCGGGCTGGTTCCAGTTCCAGCCGCTGTACGCGCGCATCGTCAAGGAACAGCCCGACCTGCTGGACTGAGCGGCCTGCGGAAGGCATTGCAATGCGGCCGCCGCATGGCGGCCATCCCTGCAGTCGATCAACAACCGTGAGGTGGCACGCATGGCAGACATCATCCTTCACCAGTACGCAACCTCGCCGTTCTCGGAAAAGGTACGGCTGCTGCTGGGCGCCAAGGGCCTGGCGTGGCAGGCGGTGGAAATCCCGGCCATCCTGCCCAAGCCCGACCTGCTGGCGCTGACCGGCGGCTACCGTCGCACGCCGGTGATGCAGGTCGGCGCCGACATTTATTGCGACACGGCACTGATCTGCGAAGTCATCGACCAGCTGGCCCCGGCCACGCCGCTGTATCCGCCCACGCAGGCCGCGGCGGCACGCATGATGGCGGCGTGGTTCGACAGTGCGCTGTTCACCGCTGCCGCGACCTACGTGTTCCAGCCGGCCGGCGTCGCCAGCATGCTGGGCCATCTGTCGCCCGCGCAGATCCAGGCGTTTGTCGCCGACCGCAAGGCCATGCGCGGCGACACCAACGCGCTGCGCATGCCGCTGCCCGAGGCCACCGCGCAGTTGCACGAGACCTTTGGCAGGGTCGAAACGCAGTTCGCCGCGGGCGTTGAGTATGTGGCCGGGCCATTGCTGTCCGTGGCGGACTTCTCGCTGTACCACAACCTCTGGTTTATCCGCCGCGCCGGCGCTCTGGCCCAGATGCTGGAGGCCTATCCCAGGCTGCAGGCCTGGTATGCGCGCATGAATACCTTCGGCCACGGGCGTCCGCGCGTGATCGATGGCGAGCAGGCCATCGGCATGGCGCGTAGCGCAGATCCGGTGGCGCTCGACGAAGGCGTGCGCGAGGGCGAAGGCCTGCAGCCGGGCGACCCGGTCACGGTCACGCCCACCGACTACGCGCGCGACCCCGTGGCCGGCGTGCTGCTGGCACTGGGCCCGCACCGCGTCACGCTGCGCCGGCAGGACCCGCGCGCGGGCGCGCTCAACGTGCACTTCCCGCGGCAGGGCTACCAGGTACAGCGCGCCGCCTGAACCGGTGCTGCGCTGCGCCGCTGCGCGCGGCCCTTCTCCTATTGATTTCACGCGACAGGACAGACGACATGAAGGATTTTTCCAACAAGGTAGCCGTCATCACCGGTGGTGCTTCGGGGTTTGGCAAGGAATTCGCCCGCATCGGCGCCGATCTCGGCATGAAGCTGGTGCTGGCCGACGTGCAGGAAGACGCGCTGGACGCGACCGTGGCCGAATTCAAGGCGCGCAACGTCCCGGTGATCGGGCTGCGCACCGACGTGTCGCGCGCCGAGCAGGTGCAGGCGCTGGCCGACGCGGCGATGGAGGCGTTCGGGCAGGTCAACCTGCTGTTCAACAATGCCGGCGTGGGCGCCGGCGGACTGGTCTGGGAAAACTCGCTGCAGGACTGGGAGTGGGTGCTGGGCGTCAATCTCTACGGCGTGATCCACGGCGTGCGCATCTTCACCCCGCTGATGCTGGCCGCCGCGGAGAAGGACCCGTCGTACCAGGGCCATATCGTCAACACCGCGTCGATGGCGGGCTTGCTCAACCCGCCGGCGATGGGCGTGTACAACGTGTCCAAGCACGCCGTGGTGTCGCTGTCGGAAACGCTGTACCAGGACCTCGGTCTGGTCAGCGAGCAGGTGCGCTGCTCGGTACTGTGCCCGTATTTCGTGCCGACCGGCATCAACCAGTCGCAGCGCAACCGGCCGGCGGAGCTGGCCAACCAGGCGCCGCCCACGCGTTCGCAGCTGGTGTCGCAGGCGCTGTCGGACAAGGCCGTCGGCTCGGGCAAGGTGACCGCGGCCGAGGTGGCGCAGAAAACCTTCGATGCCATCCGCGCCGATAGCTTCTATATTTATTCGCATCCGCAGGCACTGGCGCCGGTGCGCCAGCGCTTCGAGGACATCGTCGGGCCGCGCAACCCCGGCGATCCCTTTGCCGACAAGCCCGAAGTCCGTGCGGGCCTCGTGGCCGCGCTGCGCGGCTGACGCGCCAACGCCACCAACGAGGAACCACGCACATGGAGACCACCATGGCCGCCCCCGCCGTCATCCGGCACCTGCAGTACGCCAGCCTGCCCAACGGCACCCGGCTGCACTACGCCAGCGCAGGCGAGCGCGGCAAGCCGCTGATGCTGTTCGTGCACGGATTCCCCGAGTTCTGGTACGAGTGGGAAGCCCAGCTGGCCGAGTTCGGGCACACGCATTTCGCCGTCGCGCCGGACTTGCGCGGCTTCAACCTGTCGAGCAAGCCGGGCGACGTAGAGTCCTACCGGCCGCGCCATATCGTCGAAGACCTGGTGCAGTTCATCGGTGCGCTGGGCTATGACCAGGCCATCGTTGTCGCGCACGACTGGGGCGGCGCGATCTGCTGGAACCTGGCGATCCAGTTCCCGCAGCTCGTGCGCCAGCTCGTCATCATCAACTCGCCGCACCCGTACCTGTTCGCGCGCGCGCTGGCCACCGATCCGGAGCAGCAGGCCGCCTCCGCCTACATGAACTGGCTGCGCAAGTCGGGTTCGGAGAAGGCACTGGCCGCCAACGACTTTGCGCTGCTGGACCGCATGCTTGCCGATGCCGACGGCAAGCCGGCCGCGTGGTACACGCCGCAGACACGCGAGCGCTACCACGCCGCGTGGTCGCAGCCTGGCGAAGAGGGTGGAGAGGGTGAAGGGGGCGTGCATCCGCTGACCGGCGGCGTCAATTTCTACCGCGCGTCGCCGATGCGGCCGCCGGCCGACGGCGACGCGGGGCCGGATCTGTCAAAGCTCGATCCGGCCAGGTTCGTCATCCGCGTGCCGACGCTGGTGATCTGGGGCGAACGCGACCGCGCCTTGCCGAAATCCCTGCTCAATGGCCTGGAGGACTTTGTCACGGACCTGCGCCTGGAGCGCATCCCGGACGGCACCCACTGGGTCGTGCACGAGCAGCCGGAGCACGTCAACCTGCTGATCCGCAGCGCATTGCCTGCGGTTTAGCTGCGCCCTGCGGCATCCGGAAGGCCTGCGCTACAGGTTCTGACGCAGGCCCGGCGGCCAGCGTCAGGTCAGGCGCTCGCGGTACAGGCGGTAGTTCTCGTCGTCGAAGCAGACGAAGGTCACCTGCTCGATCTCGGGCGCTGCCGCCAGCGCTTCGCGCACCGCGGCGATGGCGATATCCGCCGCGCGCTCGCGCGGAAAGCCGTAGATGCCGGTGCTGATGTTGGGGAAGGCGAGCGTGCGCAGGTGGTGCTGCGTGGCCACGCGGATGCTGTTGCGGTAGGCGTCGGCGAGCTGTTCGTCCTCGCCCTGGCCGCCGCCATGCCAGACCGGGCCGACCGCGTGGATCACGTACGGCGCGGGCAGGCGCCCGCCCGTGGTGATGACCGCCTCGCCGGTGGGGCAGCCGCCCTGCGCGTCGCGGATCGCGCGGCAGGCCTCCATGATGGCGGGGCCGCCGGCCCCGTGGATGGCGCCGTCGACGCCGCCGCCGCCCAGCAGCCCGCTGTTGGCCGCGTTGACGATGGCATCGACTTCCATCCGGGTGATGTCGCCATGGACTACCTGCAGGTGCTCGCCGGTCATGTCGTCTCCTGGTTTGAGAGCGCGCCCGCCGCGGTGCCGGCGGGCCACCTTGCTGCTATGCACTACATGGATTGCTCAAGCATACGCCGATAATCCGCCGCGCTGGCTTCTTTCGGGTTGGTCTTGTGGCAATGGTCGGCCAGCGCGCCGGCAATCACCTTGTCGAACATGTCCTCGGTGACGCCCATCTGGCGCAGTCCGGTGGGCAGGCCAAGGCGTGCGGTCATGTCGTGCACGGCCTGCGCGAGATCGGCGCCGTCGGGCAGATGCATGGCGCGGCGCAGGCGCGCGTAGCGGTTGTCGCGCACCACCGTGGGCGCGTCGGCGTTGAAGCGCAGCACCGCCGGCATCACCACCGCGTTAAGCGTGCCGTGATGCAGGCCGGTGCGGCCGTCGATCTTCAGGCCGCCCAGCGGGTGCGATAGCGAATGCACGCAGCCCAGCCCTTTCTGGAAGGCCATCGCGCCCTGCATCGATGCGCTCATCATGTTCAGCCGCGCATCGCGGTCCTGGCCGTCGCGGGTGGCGCGCTCGATATGGGTCCAGCCGCGCTCCAGCCCGTCGAGCGCGATACCGTCGGCGGGCGGGTTGAAGGCGGGGGCGAGGTAGGTCTCGATGCAGTGCGCGATCGCGTCCATGCCGGTGGCCGCGGTCAACCCGGCCGGCAGGCCCAGCGTCAGCTCCGGATCGCAGATGGCCGACTTGGGCAGCAGGTGCCACGAGTGGAAGCCCAGCTTGCGCCCATCGTCGAGAATGATGATGGCGCCGCGCGCCACTTCGCTGCCGGTGCCCGAGGTGGTCGGCACGGCGATCAGCGGCGCGGCCTGATCGGTGATCCTGGCGCTGCCGCCTTCGATGGTGGCATAGGTGGTCAGCTCGCCCGGGTGCGTGGCGAGGATGGCGATGCCCTTGGCCAGGTCGATCGACGATCCGCCGCCCACCGCCACCAGCCCGTCGCAGTTGGCTTCGCGGTATTGCGCGGCTGCCTTGCGCACCATCGCCTCGGTCGGGTTCGACGGGGTTTCATCAAATACCGCGACCGGCAGGCCCTGCATGGCGTCGATGGCGCGCTGCGCCACGCCGGCCGCAACCACGCCCTTGTCGGTGACCAGCAGCGGGCGGCGGATGCCGATGCGCTCGCATTCCGACTTGAGCAGGCTTACCGCGCCGAAATCCAGGTGGATGTGGGTCAGATAGTAGATAAACGCCATATTTGCTTGCCTCCTGCAGGGATCTGCCGCGAACCGGGGTCAGGGTAAGGCACTGGCCAGGCGCGCTGCCTTCGGTTTCAATGAGTTGTTGTGACCCGCGCCGCGCGTCAGCCGATCATCGCGCAAAAAGTGGCCGCGTGGCAGGGGCTGGCGAGAGCTTTCGGGGTTATCTCGTACTGCCTCGTTTCAGAAACATCTGGCATCATACTAAAATCGAACGATCGTTCACTATTCGAACTTCCACCCGGGCGGCGTGCACGACACGCTGGCCGTCGCAGCGGAAGCTCGGATTTAACTGATTTCTCATGTCCGCCGTACCATCCTCCGTCAACCAAATGCCCGGCTTGCCGTCGGCGCAGCTCGACCCGCAGGTGGCACAGCTGCTGGAACTGATCGCCCGCGCCAAGCGGCCGCCGATCAACGCACTGGACCCGGAGGACGCCAAGATCGCCTACGAGAAGAGCGCGCCGATCCTCGACATCAGCCCGCCCGCCGTGCACGCAACCGAAGACCTGCACGTGCCCGCGCGTGACGGCCATGCCATCCCGGCGCGGCTGTACACGCCGCGCGAGGCCAGCTGGGCCGAGCCGCTGCCACTGCTGGTGTACTACCACGGCGGCGGCTTTACGGTCGGCAGCGTCAATTCGCATGATGCGCTGTGCCGGCTGCTGTGCGGCGAGGCCGATTGCATGGTGCTGTCGGTGGATTACCGCCTCGGGCCAGAATGGCGCTTTCCAGCCGCGGTCAACGACGCGTTCGACGCGCTGCACTGGATCTTTGCCGAGGCCGGGCGGCTGGGCGCCGACCCCGCCCGCATCGCGCTGGGCGGCGACAGCGCCGGCGGCACGCTGGCCGCGGCCAGCGCGGTAGAGGCGCGCAACGCCGGGTTCGCGCCCGTGCTGCAGATGCTGTTGTACCCCGGCACCTGCGCGCGCCAGGACACGCCGTCGCACCGTGCACTGGCCGAGGGGTACCTGCTGACCGCTGAAATGATCCGCTGGTTCTTCGCGCAGTACCTGGACCAGGAAGCCAGCCGCGACGACTGGCGCTTCGCCCCGCTGGACGGTGGCGGCAACGGTGCCGACGTGCGCAACGTGTGCCCCGCCTGGGTCGCCGTGGCGGGCTACGACCCGCTGCATGACGAAGGCGTCGCCTACGCGGCCAAGCTGCGCGCCGCCGGCGTGCCGGCCACGCTGGCGAACTACCCCGGCATGATCCATGATTTCTTCAAGCTGGGCCGGTTCGTGCCGGCGGTGGCGCAGGCGCATGCCGATGCCGTCGCCGCGCTGCGGACCGCCTTCGCCCAGCCCTGAACAAAAAAAAGCAGCACCGACATTTTTCAGCAGTGACTTGCAGCACAAGGAGACCTAGTCAAATGCAACGCCGCCAATTTATCGCCCGCGCGGGCCTCGCCGCCGCTACCGCAGCCATCGGCCTGTCCGCCATGCCTGCCCAGGCACAGGCCGACAAGTTCCCGCAGCGCCCGATCCGCCTGGTGATCGGCTATACCGCCGGCGGCTCCACCGACATCCCGTTCCGCGTCCTGGCTGACAACGCCTCCAAGATCCTGGGCCAGCCGGTGATCGTCGAGAACAAGCCCGGCGCTGGCGGCGTGCTGCCCGCGCAGCTGATGCAGACCACCGCGCCCGACGGCTACACGCTGGCGCAGGTCGCCATGCCGGTCTACCGCCTGCCGTACACCACCAAGATCAACTGGGACCCGGTCAAGGACCTGAGCTACATCATCAACCTGGCCGGCTATTCGTTCGGCCTGGTGGTGCCGGCCGATTCGCCGATCAAGACCATGCAGGATTACGTCGCCTACGCCAAGGCCAATCCGGGCAAGCTCACCTATGGGTCGCCGGGCAGCATGACCACGCTGCACCTGACCATGGAAGAACTGGCGCTGAAGCAGGGCGTGCAGTTCTCGCATATCCCATACAAGGGCAATGCGGAATCGATGCAGGCGCTGCTGGGCGGCCATGTGATGTCGGTGGCCGACACGCCGGCGTGGGCTCCGTACGTGGAGCAGGGCAAGCTGCGCCTGCTGTCGACCTGGGGCGAGAAGCGCTCGGCGCGCTTCCCCAACGTGCCGACGCTGAAGGAACTGGGCATGGGCATCGTGCAGACCTCGCCGTTCGGCCTGGTCGCGCCCAAGGGCACGGATCCGAAGATCGTGCAGAAGCTGCATGACGCCTTCAAGAAGGCGATGGAAATGCCCAACTACCGCGAATCGCTGGCCAAGTTCGACATGGAGCCGTTCTACATGAACAGCCAGCAGTACGCGCAGTTCGCCGCCGAAACCGTCAAGAAGGAAAAGGCGATCATCGAGAAGCTGGGCCTGGCCAAGCCGCAGTAAGCCAGCACCAGTTGCGTTCAACCAGGCCGCCGCGCCTGCCGGACCCGTGCCGGCGGGGCGGCGGCCTGATGCTTTGCATTGCTCCGACAAACAAACAGGGAGGCCACGTCAATGGCCAAAGAGGAGTTCCGCCACACCATCCCGCTGCGCGTGCGCTGGTCCGAAGTCGATCCGCAATCGATCGTCTTCAATGCGCATTACCTGACCTATTGCGATATCTGCGTGACGGAGTACTGGCGCGCGCTGGGGATCCGCTATCCCGAGGACGTATTGCATGCGCATGGCGTCGATATCTTTGTGGTCAAGTCCACGCTGGAGTATCACGCATCGGCGCGCTTTGACGACGAGCTGGAACTGCGCGGGCGCATGGCGCGGCTGGGGCGATCCAGCATGTTGTTCCGGGTGGAGATGTACCGGGGCGACGAGCACCTGATCACCGGTGAAATCGTCTATGTGTGCGCGGATCCGGCGACGCAGAAGTCGGCGGCGATCCCGGGGGTGGTGCGGGAGATTATCGAGGGGTATGAAGTGGTGAAGCCGGCGGGGTGATGGCGTGCCACTGAGCCTTGAATCCCGCATGTTTGCTCCCCTCTCCCGCTAGCGGGAGAGGGAACAGGCTCTCAGTAGCTGAGGAGGCCGTCGTCATAGCGAAGGCGGCAAATTTTTACTTGCCCACACCCGCATCTTCCATATAAGCCCGGATCACCGCATCAAAGCTGGCATCGCTCTCGAATCCCAGCGACAAGGCCCGTTCCGCATTCCATGCCGCCGGCCAGGTGCCGACGATCTTCTCGACGCGCTCTTCGCGTTCCCAGGTCACCCGATCCGCCACCGCATCGCCGGCCACGCGGCGCAGCGCATCGACCATGCCCGCGGCCGTCACCGACAGCCCCGGCAGGTTGATCACGCGGCGGTTGCCCAGCCGTTCGCCGGCCAGTTCGATGCCATTGATCAGCGCGGCCACCGCCGCGCGCGGCGACAGCAGCCACAGTTTGGTCTCCGGCGCCACCGGGCAGTTCGCTGCCACGCCGGACAGCGGCTCGCGGATGATGCCGCTGGCAAACGACGAGGCCGCCGCATTGGGCTTGCCCGGGCGCACGCTGATGGTCGGCAGGCGCAGCACGCGGCCGTCGACGAAGCCGCGGCGGCTGTAGTCGGACAGCAGCAGTTCGCCGATCGCCTTTTGCACGCCGTACGACGATTGCGGGTTCAGTGCGGTGTCGTCCTGCACCACCGCCGGCAGCTCGCCGCCATAGACCGCGACGGAGCTGGTGAACAGCACGCGCGGCTTGTGGCCCAGCTCGCGGCAGGTTTCGAGCAGCGCGCGCGAGGCGTCGAGGTTGACGCGCATGCCCAGTTCGAAATCCGCCTCGGCCTGGCCGCTGACCACGGCCGCCAGGTGGAACACCGCGCCGGTGTCCTGGTCGATGGCCTGGCGCAGCACCGCCGGGTCGGACAGGTCGCCGGTCACCACGCGCACGCGCGCATCGTCAAGACCTTGCGGCGCGACCACGTCGAGCAGCGTCAGGCGGTCGAAGGCGACGGCCTGGCCGTCCAGGTTCAGGGTGCCGCGTTGCAGCAGCAGGCGGGCGAGTTGCAGGCCGAGGAAGCCGGCGCCGCCGGTAATCAGTACGTTCATGGCAAGAGATCTGTGGTTGTTCTGTAATCAGCGGCCGAGGTAGGGCTTGAGCCAGCCCAGTCCTTCGGACGTGCCGGCACGCGGACGGTATTCGCAACCGATCCAGCCCTTGTAGCCGAGCGAGTCGATCAGGTCGAACAGGTACGGGTAGTTCAGCTCGCCCAGGTCCGGCTCATGGCGCTCGGGCACGCCGGCGATCTGGATATGGCCGATGCCGGCCATGTCGCGCCTGAGCTTCATCGCGATATCGCCCTCGACGATCTGGCAGTGGTAGCAGTCGAACTGCACCTTCAGGTTGGCCGCGCCGACTTCCTTGCAGATCGCCTGCGCGTCGTCCTGGCGGTTCAGGAAATAGCCCGGCATGTCGCGCGTGTTGATCGGCTCCAGCACGATGGTCACACCCTGCGCGGCAGCCGCCTTCGCGGCAAAAGCGACGTTTTCCAGGTAGGTGGCGCGGTAGCGCGCGCGGTCGGCATCGGCCGGCACCAGGCCCGCCATCACGTGCACGCGGTCATTGCCGATCACGCCGGCGTATTCCAGCGCGCGGCCGACGGCGTCGCGGAATTCCGCCTCGCGCCCCGGCAGCGAGGCCAGTCCACGCTCGCCCGCTGCCCAGTCACCCGGCGGGGCGTTGAACAGCGCCTGGGTGAGGCCGTTCGCGTCGAGGCGTGCGCGCAGCTCGGCGGCGGGGTGCTCGTACGGGAACAGGTACTCCACCGCCTGGAAGCCGTCCGCCGCCGCAGCGGCGAAGCGATCCAGGAAAGCGTGCTCGTTGTACATCATCGAGAGATTTGCGGCGAAGCGCGGCATGGGAACTCCAGAGCGTAGGACGAAGCCGGGCCGGTCGCGGCCAGCGCGACCGGCCCGGCCGGATTTCAGCGGTTGACCAGTTTAGCCGGCGTCAGCCACACCAGCACGGCGCCCACCACCAGGATCGCGGACAGCACGTACATCGGCAGCTGCGTGCTGTGCGTCAGGTCCTTCAGCGCGCCAACCATGTATGGCGACACGAAACCGGCCAGGTTGCCGACCGAGTTCACCACGGCGATGCCGGAGGCGGCGGCAATGCCGGACAGGAACGCGGTGGGCAGCGACCAGAACAGCGGCGCGCAGGTCAGCACCCCGGCGGCGGCCAGCGACAGCGCGGCGATGGACACGGTCGTATTGTTGGTGAACGAGGCGGCAATGGCGAAGCCCACCGCACCCATCAGCGCCGGCACGATCAGGTGCCAGCGGCGTTCCTGGCGCGCATCGGCGCTGTGGCCGAGGATGTTCATGACGATGATGGCGCAGATGAACGGGATCGCCGACAGCAGGCCGATCTTCAGGTTGCCGGTGACGCCGCTGGCCTTGACCAGCGTGGGCATCCAGAACGTCAGCGCATACTGGCCGGTGACGAAGCAGAAGTAGATCAGGCACATCCACCACACGCGGCGGTCGCTGAACACGGCGCCCAGCGAATGGCCGTGGGCCTGGCCGGCGGCGGCGCCGGCCTTCTTCTGGTCTTCCTCGACATTGCGCTTGAGCACGCGCTTTTCATCGGCGCTGAGCCACGGTGCCTTGTCGATGCCGTCGCGCAGCACGAAGATCGTCACCACGCCGATGACCAGCGCGGGCAGGGCTTCCAGCAGGAACATCCACTGCCAGCCGCTCATGCCATGCGTGCCGTTGAAGGCGTCCATGATCCAGCCCGACAGCGGGTTGCCGAACATGCCGGCGACCGGGATGCCCGACATGAACAGCGCGATCATCTTGGCGCGGCGGTTGGCCGGGTACCAGTAGGTCAGGTACAGGATCACGCCGGGGTAGAAGCCCGCCTCGGCCAGGCCGAGCAGGAAGCGCATCACGTAGAACTGTGTCGGCGTCTTCACGAACAGGAACAGCGCCGAGATGATGCCCCACGTGATCATGATGCGCGCGATCCAGATGCGCGCGCCGATCTTGTGCATCAGCAGGTTGCTGGGCACTTCGAACAGGAAATAGCCGATGAAGAACAGGCCGGCGCCCAAGCCGAACACGGTCTCGGAAAAGGCCAGGTCCTGGCCCATCTGCAGCTTGGCAAAGCCGACGTTGACGCGGTCGAGGTAGGCGACCACGTAGCACAGCATCAGGAACGGCATGATGCGCCAGAACACCTTGTTGTAGGCGCGTTTCTCGATCTGGGTGTCGGTGTCGAGCCGGGCGTTGCCGCCCAGGCTGTCGAAGGCTGGCACGCTGGCCGCCGGTTGGTTGGATGGCATTGGTGGTCTCCGGGTAGAGTCAGTCTGGTCTAGTAATGGGTGGCGGCCGCGCGAATTGCAGGCATGCGCGTGTCCCGCACGGTGGCCACAAGGCAACCGCGCCGGTCAGATTCGTATGGCCGTGTCAGTCGGAAAAACGGGTGGCCGTGCTACCAGCGCGCCCGGAAGGCGTCACGCAATTCAGCCAGTGCGCCGTCAGGCAGCGCCGCGCGGGCGGCGAAGCCCGGCGTGTCTTTCATCATCATCCATAGCTTGGCGGTCTCCTCCAGTTCTTCCAGCGCGAACGCGGCGCGCGAGACGCTGGACTCCCACACCACCGGACCGAGGCGCTCCAGCAGCACGCCGCGCACCTGCGCGGCCAGCGTGGCCACGCGCGCGGCGACCGCGGGATCACCGGGCCGGTGATAGGGAATCAGCGGGATATGGCCGACCTTCATCACGTAATACGGCGTGAGCGGCGGCAGTACGTCGTCCGGTTGCCAGGCACCGGCCAGCGTCAGGGCCACGAGGTGCGTCGAGTGCGTGTGCACCACGGCGTGCGCCCCGGGGTTATTGTCGTAGATCGCGCGATGCAGCGTGAGCGTCTTGGACGGCTTGTCGCCCGACACCCAGGTGCCGTCGGCGGCGACCTTGGCTACCGCGGCCGGATCCATCATGCCCAGGCAGGCGTCGGTCGGGGTGATCAGCCAGCCATCGTCCAGCCGCGCGCTGATGTTGCCGGCCGAGCCGACGGTATAGCCGCGCTGGTAGAGGCTGGCGCCGATGCGGCAGATCTCTTCGCGCAGCTTGCTTTCGGTGCTCATCATTGGCCTCCGAGCTGGCGCAGCGCTTCGTCAAAGAAGTCCGGGCCGCCGAAATTGCCCGACTTGAGCGCCAGGGCCAGCGGCGTGGCGCCGAGCGTGACCGTGGCCGGCACGCCGGGTGCGATCTGCGTGCCAATGCGCAGCGCGCGGACGTTCAGCGCCTGCACCACGGCGCCGGAGGTCTCGCCGCCGGCGACGACAAAGCGGCGCGTGCCGCGTGCGAGCAGGCCGGCCGCGACGGTGGCCAGGCATTGCTCGACCAGGTGGCCGGCGCGCTCGACGCCCAGTTCGGCCTGCACGGCCTTGACCTCGTCGGGGCTGGAAGTGGCGTAGACCAGCACCGGCTCGTCGTGCGAGGCGGCGAAGTCCAGCGCGGCGTCGGCCACGGCTTCGCCGCGCGCCAGCGCGAGCGGGTCGATGCGCAGCGCCGGGCGACCTTGCTCCAGCCAGCGGGCCACTTGCCCGTTGGTCGCGCGCGAGGCGCTGCCGGCCAGCACCACGCCCGGGCCGTCGACGGCCGGGACCGCGTCGGCATCGCCACGCTGCGGCAGCAGGCCGGCGCGGCGGAAATTCCCGGGCAGGCCCAGCGCGATGCCGGAGCCGCCGGTGATCAGCGGCAGGCCGGCGCAGGCTTCGCCCAGCGTGAGCAGGTCGGCGTCAGACACCGCATCGGCGACCGCCAGCCGCACGCCGTCGTGGCGCAGCGACGCGATGCGGTCGGCCGTGGCCTGCGCGCCGCGCGCGACCGCGTCATAGCGCAGCAGGCCGACCTTGCTCTGGCTTTGGCGCTGCAGCACGCGCACCAGGCTGGCATCGGTCATCGGCGTCAGCGGGTGGTGCTCCATGCCCGATTCGTTGAGCAGCGCATCGCCCACGAACAGGTGGCCGCGGAAGATGGTGCGGCCGTTCTCGGGGAAGGCGGGGCAGGCGATGGTGAAATCGCTGTCCAGCGCGTTCAGCAGCGCTTCGGCGACCGGGCCGATATTGCCGGCATCGGTCGAATCGAAGGTCGAGCAGTACTTGAACACGAACTGGCGGCAGCCCTGCGCGCGCAGCCATTCCAGCGCGGCCAGCGACTGCGCCACGGCCTCGGCGGCGGGGATGGTGCGCGATTTCAGCGCGACCACCAGCGCATCGGCCGCGCCGGTATCGGCCACGGATTCAGGCACGCCGATGGTCTGCACGGTGCGCATGCCATTGCGCACCAGAGTGTTGGCGAGGTCGGTGGCGCCGGTAAAGTCGTCGGCGATACAGCCAAGGAGCGCGGTCATCGTTGGTGCTCCTTATTCGGCCGTGCCCGGCAGTTCGATGCCCGGGAAGATCTTGATCACGGCCGAATCGTCTTCGCCGCCGTGGCCGGCGGTGGAGGCCATCATGAACATCTGGTGCGCGGCGGCCGACAGCGGCAGCGGGAATTTGCTGGTGCGCGCGGTGTCGAGCACCATGCCAAGGTCCTTGACGAAGATGTCGACCGCCGACAGCGGCGTGTAGTCGCCCTTCAGGATATGCGGCACGCGGTTCTCGAACATCCACGAATTGCCGGCGCTGTGCGTGATCACGTCATAGAGCGCGTCCGGGTCCACGCCTTCGCGCATGCCAAGCGCCATCGCCTCGGCCGCGGCGGCGATATGCACGCCGGCCAGCAACTGGTTGATGATCTTGACCTTGGAGCCCGCGCCGTGGGCGGCGCCCAGGCGGTATACCTTGCCGGCGATGGCGGCCAGCACGTCCTCTGCCAGCGCGTAGGCTTCGGCGGGGCCCGAGGTCATCATGGTCATCTCGCCGCTGGCGGCGCGCGCGGCACCGCCGGAGACCGGCGCGTCAAGCATCAGCAGGCCCTTTTCGGCGAGGCGCTGTCCCAGCGTCTCGGCAAAGCCCGGCGGCACCGTGGCGCTGGCGATCACCAGCTTGCCCGGCTGCATCTCGGCCACGGCGCCGTTGGCGCCGAACAGCACGGCCTCGGTCTGCTGCGCGTTGACGACCAGCGTCAGCACCACGTCGCAGCGGCTGCCCAGCTCGGCGGGCGACGCGCACGGCACGCCGCCTTCATCGGCAAAGCGCTGCAGTACTTCGGGACGCAGGTCGCAGGCGTGCACCTTGAAACCGGCACGCAGCAGCGACTGCGCGACACCAAAGCCCATGGCACCAAGGCCGATGACGCCGATATTCCTGGACATAGAGGACTCCTGAATCTGATACGGGGAAAGCTTGAAAGGTGCGGCTGGCGTCAGTTCGACGCGCCCCGCGTGGCGGCGGCTTCATCGTCACCGGCGCCGTTCTCGTCGGCGCCCAGCTGGGCCAGCCGGCGGGCGGCGTTGTACATGTGGTTCTGCGCGGCATTGCGCGCGGCCAGCGGGTCGCCGGCGCGGATCGCCGCGACGATGGCCTGGTGTTCCTCGCGCACCTGGCGCGAGAAGTCGGCGCGGCGTGCCTCGTTGGTCCGGGTCACGCGGGTGGCCGCTTCGAGGTACTGGCTGAGGAATTCCAGTGTCTTCAGGAAGTAGGGGTTGCCGGTGGCGCCGGCGATGGCGCGATGGAAGGCCACGTCCGCGGCCACGCCGTCGCCGCCTTGCCCGACTTCCTCGTCGATGCGGGCCAGCGCGGCATCGATGGCGGCCATCGATGCGTCGGTGCGGCGGCGCGCGGCCTGCGCGGCCACCTCGGCTTCGATCGCGCGGCGCAGCTCGACGATCTGCAGCACCGATTCCAGCGTGCCGGTGTCGGTGTAGTCGATGCGCAGCGGCCGGATGCCGGCCTGCAGCGTCACGAACACGCCGCTGCCCTGGCGCGATTCGACGACGCCTTCGTACTTCAGCCGGGAAATCGCCTCGCGCACCACGGTGCGGCTGACGCCGAACTCTTCGGACAGCACCGCCTCGGTGGGCAGCTTGTCGCCGCGGGCAAAGGCGCCGCTCTGGATCTTGTCCAGCAGCTGTTCGGCGACGTTGTCGGTCAGCGCTCGGGCAGGGACTTTCTGGAACATGCGGATTCGCCGGGTTATTCGGTAATCAGGTCATCATACAAATTTGCTAGGACCATGCGATCCCGGGAAAACCCTAGGATGGTGCGTTGGTAGTTACCAATGCTCCACTTTGGTGCTTCGCCGCCTGCCCCGGGCTGGCGTATCATGGGCGCCCGCCCGAGCCTGGAAGGCCGGGACACCTATTGCTACCCACGCCAGACCCAACCGCCATGCCAGTCACCGTCCTGATCTGCCCCTGGTCCGAAGCGCGCGAACGTGCCCGCGCCATCCGCTACACCGTGTTTGTCGAAGAGCAAAACGTGCCGGTGGAACTGGAATGGGACGAATGGGACGAGCCCAGCTGGCACGCGCTGGCGCTGGCCGGGGATGGCACCCCGGTGGCCACGGGCCGGCTGCTGCCCGACGGCCATATCGGCCGCATGGCCGTGCTGAAGGCGGCGCGCGGCACCGGCGTCGGCGCGCAGGTGCTGCGGGCGCTGATGGAGAAGGCCGCGCAACTCGGCTACCCGGAACTGGTGCTCAATGCCCAGACCCATGCCGCGCCGTTTTACCTGCGCGCGGGGTTTGCCCAGTCGGGGGAGGAGTTCGAAGAGGCCGGCATCCCGCATATCGAGATGCGCAAGCGGCTGGCGGGCTAAGCGCCCGCTGCCGCCATTACCGCGGCGCCTGCACGATGCCCGTATCGCGCGGCAGGTTCAGCTTGCCGTGGTAGGACACCTCGCCGATGCGGCCACTGGCGTCGAAGCTGCGTTCGCTCAGGTCGAAGCGGCCATCGTGCCGCACGCGCAGCACCGTGCTGGCGCGGGTGCCGTATGACGCCGAGCGGATAAATGCCGATGACAGCAGCTTCTCCCACTCCGGCGCGACGCCGGTCGAGGGCAGCTCGAAATCCGCCGCCTGGCGCTCGTCGGCCAGCATCTGCAGGTAGGGCTCGGCGCTGGCATCGGCTCGCCCGCTGTCGGCCGCCAGCACCTCGGCAAGCGCGCCCACGCGGCTGCGCACCTTGGGCCAGGGGGTGTCGAGCAGTGCATTGGACAACCCGTACAGTCCCGGGCGCAGCTTCTGCGGCTGGCGCGTGGCCGAGCGGTTGCTGTACCACCAGAGTTCGCGCAGGTCGCAGGCAAGCAGGTTGAAGCCGTTGTAGCAGCCATCCTCGCCGGCCAGCCCGTCGAGATAATCGAACGGCGCATCATGGCCGCGCAGGAAGCCGGCCACCAGCTCGCCGCGCGAGCGCGCGTCGGTGCGTTTCTCGGAAGGGGCGCGGTAATTGGTCAGCGCGGCAAAACGCCCGTCGGCGTTGACGCCCATCCAGGTGCCGGGCTCGCCGATCACTTCCGCCAGGTCGCGTCCGGCCAGCACCTGAGGCGCATCCTGCCACCAGTGCACGGCCGCCGCGGGGCGGACATAGAATTCATCGCGGTTGCCGGCAACGACCAGGGCATAGTCCGGGTGGGATTGCCAGGCAACCAGGATCAGGCACATCGTTCGGCTTCCTTTGCCGCCGGGGACGCTGGGCGCGCGGGCGTTCCGGCGTACTTCGCGTTTCTGCAGTTCCGGGACGCTACAGCACGTCCAGGTCGATAAAGTGTTCGGCCTGCCGCTCGCCGTCCACCCACTGGTCCAGCCCGCTCTGGCGCCACAGGCCGGCCAGCGTGACATCGAAGGCGGGCGGCACGTCGGCGTAGCATTCCATCCAGGTCTGCACGCCGGCTCGGGTCTCGGGCCTGCGCATCAGCGTACCACCAATTCCGGTCGCCTCGGCAACCGTCTCCATCCAGCGGTGCCAGAGCGGCAGCGCTTCGGCGGCAACGGCCTCGGGCACGCGGAAATAGACGAACAGGTGGTCGCTCATGGCAGGGTCCCGGTTCCGAAATGTCAGCCCGCCGCCTGGGCCGCTTCGCCCAGCGGCACGTCGTAGGGCAGGGTGGCGGTCGCCAGCGCAGGGCCTTCGGCGCTGCCCAGCCGCAGCGCGCTGCCGGCGGCGTCGATCTTCAGCTCGGCCAGCCCGGCCCAGCCGCCCTGCGGCGCGGGCGCGGCGTTGACGATCATGCCGCACGGCTGGCCGGGGTCTTCCGGCCGGTAGATCTCCGCCGCGGGCGCCGGCACCTCGCCATCGCCCTGCACCAGCCACATGCGGCGCTTGAGCGTGCCGCGGTACTGGCTGCGCGCGACGATTTCCTGGCCCGGGTAGCAGCCCTTGCGGAAATTCACGCCGCCGACCAGCTCGAAATTGATCATCTGCGGCACGAACTGTTCCTGCGTCGCGGCGACGATGCGGGGCAGGCCGGACTGCACTTCCTGCCAGTCCCACAGCGCCGGCGGCGCGTCCTGCAGCTTGCCGGCCAGCGCCGCGCGCACGGCCTCGGCGCGCCCGGCGGGCAGCAACAGTTGCCAGCGCGGCTGCCCGGCGGCGTCCGGCAGGCGGATCACGGCAACGCCGTCGGCCTCGGCAACGGCAAAGGCCGCTTCCGGCGCCGGCAGGTTCGCGGCCGCCAACGCATCGGCGGCACCGGCACCGGCGACGCCGACGATGGCGCTGGCGGGCGTGATATCGGCCAGTTTTGCCTTGGAGCGCAGCACGAACATCGACAGCCGCTTCTGCACCGCGGCCTGGATATCGGCGGACAGCTGCAGCACGATGCCTTCAGCATCGCGCCACATCAGAAAGGTGGCGAGCAGGCGACCCTTGGGCGAACAGTAGCCGGCCAGGCGCGCGGAGCCCGGCGTCAGGTCCTCGACCGCATTGGTGAGCTGGGTGTGCAGGAAGCTGGCGGCATCGTCGCCGGCCACGCGGATCAGTCCGAGCCCGGCGGGGGCACAGACGATTCCGCTTGCCTGCAAGGATTCGAGGCTGGCGGCGAGTTCCGGGGCTTTGGCATTCATCACTGGCATTGCGAAATCGTGGCGATCGTCCGAGACAGATCGGGTTGGAAAGGCACCGGTGGCGGCGCGCGCGGCCAGGTGCGCAAGAGGCGCCGGAGCCGCCGCGCATGGTCGGTGCGAGGCTGCCGGTTATTATATGGGGCTACGAGATTTTCGGCCGATGCGCCGCAGTCTCACCCCGATCCTGATACATGAAACGTTTTTTCCTTCGCCTGGGCCTGGCGTTCCTGCTACTCGCGCTGGCGGCAGCCGGCGGCTTTGCGTGGTGGGCCAATCACCCGCTGGCGCTGAACCGTTCGCCGGTCGAAGTGGTGATCAAGCCCAATTCGGGCGTAGCCAGCGTCGGCCGCCAGATCCAGCGCGGCGGCGTCGGCATGGACCCGCGGCTGTTCACGCTGCTGGTGCGCCTGACCGGCCACGGGCCCGACCTGAAGGCCGGCGGCTATGAATTCGAGACCGGCGCCACGCCGCTGTCGGTGATGGGCAAGCTGGTGCGCGGCGAAGTCACGCACTACGTGGTTACCGTGATCGAGGGCTGGGAGTTCCGCAAGATGCGCGCGGCGGTCGATGCCAGCCCGGCGCTGAGCCACGATACGCGCGACATGTCCGACGCGCAGCTGATGAAGGCAATCGGCGCCGCCGAGGCCTCGCCCGAGGGGCTGTTCTTCCCGGACACCTACCTGTTCGCGCGCGGCAGCAGCGATATCGACCTGTACAAGCACGCCTATCGCGCCATGCAGCGCCGGCTCAATGAAGCCTGGAACGCACGCGCGCCCGACCTGCCGTACAAGTCCCCGTACGAGGCGCTGGTGATGGCGTCGATCGTGGAGAAGGAGACCGGGCAGGCGTCGGAGCGCCCGATGATCGCCGCGGTGTTCATCAACCGGCTGCGCAAGAACATGATGCTGCAGACCGACCCGACCGTGATCTACGGCCTGGGCCAGGCCTTCGACGGAGACCTGCGCAAGCGCGACCTGCAGGCCGACACCCCGTACAATACGTACACCCGCACCGGCCTGCCGCCCACGCCGATCGCGCTGCCGGGCCTGGCCTCGCTGGCGGCGGCCACCGCACCGGCGCCGTCCGATGCGCTGTACTTCGTCGCCCGCGGCGACGGCAGCAGCCATTTCTCCAACTCGCTACCCGAACACAACCGCGCGGTCGACAAGTACCAGCGCGGCAAATAGGCATTCCATGCGCGGAAAATTCATCACTTTCGAAGGCATCGACGGCGCCGGCAAGAGCACCCATATCGACTGGGTGGCGGCCCGGCTGCGGGCGCGCGCCGGCATTCCCGCCGTGGTCACCACCCGCGAGCCGGGCGGCACGCCGCTGGGCGAAGACCTGCGCCAGCTGCTGCTGCACCGGAAAATGCACCTCGAGACCGAGGCGCTGCTGATGTTCGCGGCGCGCCGCGAGCATATCGCCGAGGTCATCGACCCCGCGCTGGCACGTGGCGAATGGGTGATCTCCGACCGCTTCACGGATGCCACCTTTGCCTACCAGGGCGGGGGCAGGGGCCTGCCGACGCAGCGGCTCGAAGTGCTGGAAGACTGGGTGCAGGACGGCCTGCAGCCGGACCTGACGCTGCTATTCGACGTGCCGCTGGAAACCGCCAGCGAGCGGCTGGCCGGAGCCCGGGCGCCGGACAAGTTCGAGGCGGAATCGCGTGCGTTCTTCCAGCGCACCCGCGACGAATACCTGCGCCGGGCCGCGGCGGCACCGGGGCGCTTCCGCGTGATCGACGCCACGCGCAGCATCGACGCAATTCGAGAAGAACTCGATCAGATTATCGCAACCCTTTGATCTGACGGCACTATACTCCCTGATTCACATGCTCTATCCCTGGCAGAAGGAAGACTGGCAACGGCTCGGCATCCTGCGCGAACGGCTCCCGCATGCCTTGCTGATCCATGGCCAGCAAGGCATCGGCAAGCGCGACCTGGCGCTGCATTTCGCGCAAGGCCTGCTTTGCGAAGCGCCGCGGCCCGACGGCCAGCCCTGCGGCCAGTGTTCCGCGTGCCACTGGTTCAGCCAGGGCAATCACCCTGATTTCACCGTGGTGCGCCCCGAGGCGCTGGATGCCTCGGCCGAGCCTGATACCGACGAAGGCGGCAAGAAAAAGGCGCCGAGCAAGATCATCCGCATGGAGCAGGTGCGCGCGCTGATCGAGGCGGTGGGCGTCGGCACGCACCGTGCAGGCCTGCGCGTGGTGGTCGTGTATCCGCTCGATGCGTTGCAGACCGAGGGCGCCAACGCGCTGCTGAAGACGCTGGAGGAACCGCCCCCGTCGACCGTATTCCTGCTGGTGACCGACCGGCTCGACCGTATCCTGCCGACCATCCTGTCGCGCTGCCGCCAGTTCTCGGCCCAACGCCCGACGCCGGAGGCCGCGCTCGCGTGGCTGCAGGGCCAGGGGGTTGCCGATGCCGAGGCCCAGCTGGCGCAGGCCGGCGGTTCGCCGCTGACCGCGCTGCACGCGGCCGAGGCCGAGGAGCAGCCGCTGCAACGCCTGCTGGTCAGCCAGCTGGGCGCGGGCGCCGCGTTCGACGCCTCTGCAGCCGCCGAACAACTGCAGAAGCTGCCGGTGCCCGCCGTGCTTGGCATCCTGCAGCGCTGGACGTACGATCTGCTGAAGCTGCGGCTGGATGGCGCCGGCGGCACCGCGCCGCGCTACTTCCCCAAGGAGCGCGCCGCGCTGGCGCGCTGCGCCGGGGCCACCGACGCGCACCGGCTGCAGGCCTACGCGACGCGGCTGACCGCGCATCGCCGCAGCGAGAACCATCCGCTAGCGGCAAGGCTGGTGATGGAGGCAGTATTCCTGGAGTACCGGCAGCTGTTCCGATAAGGCAGCGCCCCTACGCAGTGCCGCTACGCAGTGCCGTTTCGGGGCAACACCATAACAACAAGCAGTAACAAGCAGCATCGTCATTCAGGGGGTCAACCATGAACACTGCAGTCACCGGGGCACCGCCGGGCGCCCCGCTGGGCGCGCCGACCGGCAGCGGTGCGGCATCGCGTCCCAACGTGCTGTCGTTGTCGATCAAGGATCAGGCCGGGCTGTACGCGGCCTATATGCCATTCCTGGCGCGCGGCGGCATTTTCGTGCCGTCGAACCGCCCGTTCCGGCTGGGCGAGCAGGTGTTTCTGGTGCTGTCCCTGCTGGACCGGCCGCAGAAGTACCAGATCGCGGGCCAGGTGGCCTGGATCACCCCGGCGGGCACGCCGATGAAGACCCCCGGCGTCGGCGTACACTTCCCCGACGACGACAACGGGCGCAACCTGCGCCGCGCAGTGGAGGAGATCCTGGGCAAGATGCTGGAATCCGGGCGCCCCACGCAAACCATATGAAGATTGCGAAGATTGCTTCGCAATCCATTGATAGTTAATGAATTCTTCCCGTTTTTCCCTGCGCATTGCCGAGCCCCGCGACCTGCCGGGCATCGT
This sequence comes from Cupriavidus oxalaticus, assembly GCF_004768545.1. Taxonomy (NCBI): domain Bacteria; kingdom Pseudomonadati; phylum Pseudomonadota; class Betaproteobacteria; order Burkholderiales; family Burkholderiaceae; genus Cupriavidus; species Cupriavidus oxalaticus. The sequence continues at coordinate 1,462,026 of NZ_CP038635.1, forward strand.
GGCGATCTATAACAGCACCGTGCCGTCGCGCATGGTCACCGCCGACACCGAGCCGGTCACCGTGGACTCGCGCCAGGCCTGGTTCGACGCCCACCAGCCCGGACGCCGCCCGCTATGGGTGTGCGAGGATGCCGACGGCCGCATGGCCGGCTGGATGAGCTTCTCGGATTTCTATGGCCGCCCGGCCTATGGCGGCACCGCCGAGGTCTCGATCTACCTGGACGCCGAGCGCCGGGGCCAGGGGCTGGGCCGGTACTTGCTGCAGCAGGCCATCGACCATGCGCCCGCGGTCGGCGTGAATACGCTGCTCGGCTTCATCTTTGGGCACAATGCCCCCAGCCTGGGCCTGTTCGCCGCGATGGGCTTTACCCGCTGGGGCGACCTGCCGCGCGTGGCCGTGCTCGACGGCGTCGAGCGCGACCTGATCATCCTCGGCCTCCGCGTGGATGGCGGGCAGCCGGCCTGAGCGGCCGAAGACAAGAGAATTCCCATGTTTGTCGATTCCCATTGCCATATCGATTTCCCCGAGCTGGCCGCGCGCCTGCCCGAACTGCTGGAAAACATGCGCGCCAACCAGGTCACGCATGCGCTGTGCATCTCGGTGACGCTGGAGGACTTCCCGCGCGTGCTGGCGCTGGCCGAGCAGCATCCCAACCTGTATGCCTCGGTCGGCGTGCATCCCGATTATGAAGAGGGGGAGGACCCGTCCGTCGAGCGCCTGGTCGAGCTGTCGGCGCATCCGCGCGTGATCGGCACCGGCGAGACCGGGCTGGACTACTACCGCCTCAACGGGCGCAGCATCGCCGACATGGAGTGGCAGCGCGAACGCTTCCGCAACCATATCCGTGCCGCGCGCCAGACCGGCAAGCCGCTGATCATCCATACCCGTTCGTCCGCCGACGACACGCTGCGGCTGATGCGCGAAGAGAACGCGGGCGAAGCGGGGGGCGTGATGCACTGCTTTACCGAGACCTGGGACGTCGCCCGGCAGGCGCTGGACCAGGGCTTCCATATCTCGTTTTCCGGCATCGTCACCTTCAAAAGCGCCGCCGACCTGCAGGAGACCGCGCGCAAGGTGCCGCTCGACCGCATGCTGATCGAGACCGATTCACCCTACCTGGCACCCGTGCCATACCGCGGCAAGACCAACGAGCCGGCCTGGGTGCGCCACGTAGGCGAGTTCATTGCGCAGCTGAGGGGGGTGCCGGTGGCGCAGGTGGCTGAGCAGACCACGGAAAATTTCTTTAACCTATTCAAGCACATCGACAGGAATGCTCATGTTTGACCTGAAGTCTGTCCGCCGTGCCGCCGGCGCCGTGGTGCTGGCGGCGGCCACGCTGGCGCAGGCCACGCCGGCCGACGACATGCGCAAGGCGGTCGAGTTCGACGATGCCAATACCGTCAGGAAGCTGCTGGCCAAGGGCGTCGATCCCAATATCGTCGACAGCCGCGGCAACCCGGCGCTGGTGCTGGCGCTGCGCGAGAAGTCGCTCAAGGTGGCAACGGTGCTGATCCGCGCCAAGGACATCGATTTCGACAAGGCCAACCCCGCCGGGGAGACCCCGCTGATGATGGCGGCGCTGCAGGGCCAGCTCGACATGGTCAAGCTGATGGTCGACGAGATGGAGGCCGAGATCAACAAGACCGGCTGGACCCCGCTGCACTACGCCGCCACCAATGGCCACAACAACGTGGTCAAGTACCTGGTCGACCATGCCGCGTATATCGACGCCGAGTCGCCCAACGGCACCACGCCACTGATGATGGCCGCGCGCGCGGGCCATATCGAGACCGTCAAGCTGCTGCTGGACGAAGGCGCCGACATGCGCCTGAAGAACCAGCAGGGCATGACCGTGATCGACTTTGCCGAGCGCTACAACCAGGCCGAGATCGCCAACGGGCTGAAGTCGCGCTGGCAGAAGATGTATCCGCAGACGCCGATCGTGCCGGCGCCGCCGCTGAAGGCGCCCACCGGGACGCCGGGCGGCCAGCGTCCCGCCACCGCGCCGGCTGCGCCGCAGACCAAGGGCTGGTAAGGCGCGCCCCGGCATGGATGCAACCCCCGCCCCGACCGCACCGGGCCGGCTGCGCCAGTGGGCACGGCGGCTCAAGGCCAGCCTGCTGACACTGTGGTTCTGCAGCCGCCACTCCGGCACGCCGCTGGGCGCGCGGCTGCTGGCGGTGCTGGTGGTCGGCTATGCCTTCAGCCCGATCGACCTGATTCCCGATTTCATCCCGGTGCTGGGCTACCTCGACGATGTCGTGCTGGTGCCGGTGGGCATCTGGCTCGCCTTGCGGATGATTCCGCCCGCGGTCACCGAGGAATGCCGCGGCCGCGCCGAGGCCTGGCAGGCCACCCATGCGCAACGGCCGCGCATTCGCGCGGCCGCCGTGGTGATCGTGCTGCTGTGGGGCGTGCTGGCGTGGCTGGCCTGGCGCTGGCTGGCGCCGCGCTGACAGCGCGCTGACAGCGGGCACAGCCTCTAGACGTCGTCCGCCAGCCGCACGCCCGTGAACTGCCAGCGCTGGTGCGGGTAGAAGAAGTTGCGGTAGGTTGCCCGGATATGCGATTCGGGCGTGACGCACGACCCGCCGCGCAACACCATCTGGCTGCTCATGAATTTGCCGTTGTACTCGCCGACCGCGCCGGCGTTCGGGCGGAAGCCGGGGTAGGGCAGGAAGGCGCTGCCGGTCCATTCCCACACATCGCCGAACATCTGGCGCAGCACGCCCGAGGTGTTCTGCCGGTCCGGCAGCGGCCGCAGCGCGCGGCCTTCGACGAAATTCCCCGTGGCCGGCAGGCTGCGCGCGGCGTGCTCCCATTCCGCCTCGGTCGGCAGCCGGCGCTCGGCCCAGCGCGCGAATGCGTCGGCCTCGTAGAAGCTGATATGGGTGACCGGGCTGTCCGGATCGACCGGATGCATGCCGCGCAGCGTCATCTGCCACCATGTGCCTTCGCGCGCTTCCCAGTACAGCGGCGCCTGGATGCCTTGCTCGCCGACCCAGCGCCAGCCGTCGGACAGCCACAGGCCGGCGGTCTGGTAGCCGCCGTCGTCGATGAACTCGAACCACTGGCGGTTGCTGACCGGGTGCGAGCACAGCGTGAACGGCTGCAGGTAGACCTTGTGGCGCGGCGCCTCGCAGTCAAAGGCAAAGCTCTCGCCGCCATGGCCGATCTCGACCACGCCGCCGTCGAAGCCGATCCAGTCGGGCGCCGGGCGCGGGTCGGCAATCACCGGCTCGGGCAGTTCCGGCGCAAAGGCCGGCCGCAGCGGATTCTGCGCGAACAGGTGCAGGATGTCGGTCAGCAGCAGTTCCTGGTGCTGCTGCTCATGCTGCAGGCCGAGCATGATCAGCGCGGCCTCGGCGTCGGTCTGGGCGCTGCCGAGCAGCGCCATCATCGACTCGTCCACGGCCTCGCGGTAGGCCAGCACCTCGTCCAGCGACGGGCGCGTCAGCAGGCCGCGCTGCGGGCGCGGATAGCGCGGGCCGACTGCCTCGTAATAGGAGTTGAACAGGTAGCGGTAGTCCGGGTCCACCGGCTCATAGTCGGGGATGCGCGCGGCCAGCACGAATTCCTCGAAGAACCAGGTGGTGTGCGCCAGGTGCCATTTCGCCGGACTGGCGTCGTCCATCGACTGCACGGTGGCATCGGCATCGGACAGGTCGGCCACCAGCGTCTCGGTGCTGGCGCGGACGTGGCGATACTGCGAAAGCAGGGCGGGTTCGTGCGGAGGATGGAGGGCGGCGGCGGGCAACAGGGCTGAAGTCATGCGGGCTCCCGGAATGGATCGATCGATGACTGCAGGCGGCCGGCGGGCGCGTCCTTGCTGGCTGCGCCAGCGTGCCGCCAATGGCACGCGGGGCGCCGTAGCGCCCCGATCCATCATAGACCCGATCCGTTGCCGGGGCGAGCAGGCGCCGTCCTACACGGCGCGCGGCTGCCCGCTGGCTTCAGTCAGCCATTCCAGCAAGCCGTTCAGGCGGCCAGCCGGGTGGCGTCGTTCAGCGCCGCGACTTCGGTGCGGGCGTTGGCCAGGCCGGCTTCGCGGAACTCCGGACCCATGGCCAGGCCGTGGGCGCGCACGTAGGTAATGTCGGTGATGCCGAGGAAGCGCAGCACCACGTCGACGGTGACTTCGTGCAGGTCCAGCGAATTTGCATCCTGGCGCACGCCGCCGCGCGACGACACCACGATCACGCGCTTGCCGCCGGCCAGGCCGACCGGGCCGTTTTCGGTGTACTTGAAGGTGCGGCCAGCCTGTGCGATGCGGTCGATCCAGGCCTTGAGCTGGCTCGGGATGCCGAAGTTGTACTGCGGCACGCCCAGCACCAGCACGTCGGCGGCGAGGAATTCGGCCAGGAACTGCTCGGTGCGCTCCAGCTCGGCTTGCTGCACGGCGTTCAGGCCATCCTTGGGACCGCCCAGAACCGGCAGCAGGTTGCCCGACAGGTGCGCCGGGCCATCCCGGTCCAGGTCGCGCACGGTGACCTTGGCTTCAGGGTTGGCCGCGACCAGGTCGGCCACCACGCTGGCGGTCAGGTTGCGGGAAACGGAGTTGTCGCCGAGGACGCTGGAATCGATCTGCAGGATGTTCATGTCTTTCTCCACGAAGGGGCGGTTGCGATGGAGGAAAGATACTGGCTGGCCATTGGTATCGGTAGTGAGGCAAAATGCAAATGATTGTTCTATCGATGCAACGCCAAGCCAAACCGTCATGCAAGACCTCAACGACCTGTCCCTGTTCGCGCAGGTGGTGGAACACGGCAGCTTTTCGGCGGCCAGCCGCGCCACCGGCGTCCCCAAGTCGCGCCTGAGCCGGCGCATCGCCCAGCTGGAGCGCGACCTGGGCGTGCAGCTGCTGCGCCGGACCACACGGCAGGTGCGCGTGACGCCGCTTGGCGAGTCGTTCTACGAACGCTGCCGGGCCATGCTCAACGAAGCCCAGGCCGCGCGCGAAGTGATCGAGCAGGCGCGCGAGCAGCCTGGCGGCACGCTGCGCGTCAGCTGCCCGGTGGCGATAGCGCAGATCCTGCTGGCGCCGGCCATCGGGCATTTCATGCGGGCCAACCCGGCGGTGCGGATCGAGCTGGAGGCGACCAACCGGCGTGTCGACGTGATCGCCGAGGGCTTCGACCTGGCGCTGCGTGTGCGCGAGGTGATGGAAGACTCGAGCCTGGCCGTGCGCACCTTCGGCGAGAGCCAGCTGATGCTGGTGGCCAGCCCCGCGCTGCTCGACAGCATCGGCCGGCCGCGCACGCCGCAGGCGCTCGACGGCATGCCCGGCGTGGGCCAGCACCCGCATGACGGCAAGCATGTCTGGATGCTGCGCTGCCAGCCCGGCGAGACCATCCAGATCGCCTACGACCCGCGCCTGGTCACCGATGAATTCGCGCTGCTGCGCGAGGCCGCGATCGCCGGCGTGGGCGTGGCCATGCTGCCGCGCATGTACTGCCGCGATGCCATCGACAGCGGCCAGCTTGAACTGCTGCTGCCCCAGTATGAGATGCCGGTCGGCACGCTGCACGCGGTGTTCCCGTCGCGCAAGGGCGTCACGCCGGCGACCCGGCGCTTTCTCGATTTCCTGGGCGAGATCCTGCCCGAGTGCGCGCGCAAGGTCGGCATGGTCGAACCGAGGCAGCCGGCCATGCACAGGGTGGTCTAGCGCGCGCCCCGTCCGGGAGCGTGTGGTGTGATCGGCGAGAGGGCGGACGTCGCACGGATCTCGGCCGCGCGGGTCATCGGCGCGCCACGGGCAAGTCTGGCAATTGCGGCTTTACCTTCACGCCGGCTCGCACTAAGGTACAGGGGCGGCACCTGCGCGTGAGGGTAAAGGCGCATGGAAGCCGGACCGTTCCCAAAAAACTCGGCAAGGAGAATGGCCATGGGTGGCTCTCAGGATTTGGGCAAGGCGCTGTTGCGCATCGTGCTTGGCGTGCTGATCCTGATGCACGGCATCGCCAAGGTGACCGGCGCATCCGGCATCGGTTTCGTGTCGAAGGTGGTCGCGGATGCGGGGTTGCCGGCCTGGGTTGCCTATGGTGTCTATATCGGCGAGCTGGTGGCGCCGATCCTGCTGATCATCGGGTTGTGGAGCCGGCTGGCGGCGATCATCGTCGCCATCAACATGCTGTTTGCGCTGTTCCTGGTGCACAGCGCCGAATTCGGCGCGCTATCCAAGACCGGCGGCTGGGCGCTGGAGCTGCAGGGCATGTTCCTGGGGGCGGCGCTGGCGGTGGCGTTGCTGGGCGCCGGCAGGTTCAGCGTGGGCGGCATCAACGGGAAGCTCAACTAGCTTCCGCGGGTCTGGCGCCGCGCGGCACCGTGGCGTTCCGGCGCCGCGCGGATGGGCAGGGGTGCCGGGTGAACGCGTGACCGTGGCCTCTGGAGACGTATCGTGAAATCCTTCCGGTTGTCCTTTCCGCTGGTGGCGGTGGCGCTGACCGTGGCGGGCTGCGCCAGCGCGCCCGACATCAAGACCGACTACAATCGCTCGGCCGACTTCAGCGCCTACCGCAGCTTCGGCTTCGTCGAGCATCCGGGCACCGACCGACAGGGATACGAGAGCCTGACCACCCAGTACCTGAAGGGCGCGGTACAGCGCGAGATGACCGCGCGCGGCTACCGCTACGCGCAGCAGTCCCCGGACCTGCTGGTCAACTTCAACACGCGGTTGCAGGAAAAGGTCCAGGTCAGCCCGGCGCCGGCGCCGATGATGGGCTATTACGGCTATCGCGGCGGCCTCTATGCGCCGTGGCCCGGCTACGGCTTCTACAACGACGTCTATACCTACACCGAAGGCACGCTCAATATCGACCTGGTCGATGCCCGCCAGAAGAAGCTGGTGTGGGAAGGCGTGGCGGTGGGCAGCGTCGATACCGGCGACAAGGCCGATGCGCAGCAGCGCATCGACAAGGTCGTGGGGCAGATCTTTGCGAAGTACCCGTTCCGCGCGGGGCAATAGCTCGCACTAGCCTGCACTAGCCGGGCCGCGGCGCGCGCTCGATCGCCTCGGCGATAAAGGCATCGACGGGCTTGGGCGCCGACCACAGGTAGCCCTGGCCAAGCGGGCAGCGCAGCGCGCGCAGTGCTGCGCGCTGCGATTCCGTTTCCACCCCTTCGGCCACGCACTCCAGCCCCAGGTCGCGCGCCATTGCGATCATGTGGCGGCAAATGGCTTCGCGCTGGCCGTGGCCGTCGATCTGCGCGACGAAATAGCGGTCCAGCTTGAGCTGGGTGAAGGGCAGGTCCGCCAGCAGCTTGAGCGTGGCGATGCCGATGCCGAAATCGTCGATCGCCACGCCGTAGCCCATCAGCCGCAGCCGGTTCAGCGCGACCGACAGCGCCACCGTGTCGGGCACGGGATAGCCTTCGGTCAGTTCCACCGTCAATGCGCGCGGCGACACGCCGCTGGCCGCCACCAGCGTATCGAGCTGTTCCAGCACGCCCGGCCGGCACAGGGTTTGCGCCGACGCGTTGATGCCCAGCGTGATGTCGATGCCTGCGGCCTGCAGTCGCTGCTGTGCCGCCAGGCACTGGCGCACGACGAATTCAAACACCAGGTGGGCGGCGTCCAGCGCTTCCAGGCGCGGGACAAAGGCATCGGGCCGCAGTAGTCCGTGCCGCGGATGGCGCCAGCGCACCAGCGCTTCGGCGCCGGCCAGCCGGCCGCTGGCAAGGTCGTGCTGCGGCTGCAGCATCACCAGCAGGCCGTTGCCCGAGCGCGCCGCGGCGGTCAGCTCGGCATCGTCGGGCAAGCAGGCGGGCATCTGTGCGTCGTGTTCCGGGCCGGGCGCCAGCACGGCGGCCAGGACTTCCTCTACGGCATCGCGCGAGAGGGGTTTGCGCAAGGCATGCACGCGCGCAATGCCCGCGGCGTGCGCCAGGCTGCGATTCGATTCCAGGATGTCATCCGCCAGCGCGGTAACCCAGACCCAGACCGGCGGTGCCGCGGCAAACGCCTGCGCGCCGCGGCGATGCAGTTCGGCGATCAGTTCCGGGCCATTGCCGCCAGGCATCTCGATGTCGCACAGCACGGCGTCGAACGGCTGGCGGCCAAGCAACTCGGCGGCCTGCATGCCGCTCTGCGCCGACACCACCGTCTGCACCCCCAATTGCCGCAGCAGTCCCTCGGCCGCGAGCCGCTGGAACGGGTGGTCTTCGACAACGAGGATGCGCAGGGTAGCGTAACGGATCGGCATGGGAGGGGGGCGCGGCGAGCGCATCCGGGCATGGTAGCGCGGCATCGGCGCGCCGGCCAGCAGTGGGGCTGTCGCCATGGCGCAGCGAAATTGGCGATATAGCCGGTGAAACGCGCTGCGTTACGAATATTTGCGCTTTCCGGTTCAATGACCCGCTGCCATACCCGCTACAATCGCTGCCCGTAGTTTTGAACATGGCATGTCGATAATGGGTTTGGGCTGGTTCGGATTCTCGACTTTCTGGGTGCTGCCGCTGGTCTGGCGGATGGCCGGGCGCTGGCTTGCCGGCGATCGCCGTCTGGCCGGGCCGGGCTCGCTGCGTACCTGGCTCGGTACGCTGGCGGTGCTGTGTGCCAGCGCCAGCCTGGAGGCGCTCACCGGCGGGTCCGACCCGGAGTCCAGCGCGGGCGGTTCCGCGGGACGCGCGCTTGCCGGCATGTTCGGCAACCTGTTCGGCTGGACCGGTGCCTTGCTGCTGATGCTGGGCGTGCTGGCGCTGGCGGCACCGATGGTGTTCGGCGAAACCTGGCGCAGCCTGTTCGCGCGCAAGCCGCGCCGCGCGGCGGACCCTGATGCCCCGACAGACGAGCCGGCGCCGGCCTTCACCAACCCGTTCGCCAATACTTTCACGCCGCAGGCGCCGCGCGAAGCCGAGCGCCGCGAGGCCGCCACCGGCGCCCAGGGCAACTGGAGCGCGCCGCCCCAGCGCCACCGCAGTTTCGAAGCGGTTTCGGCGCGGCGCCAGCCCGCGTGGCAGCCGCCGCGGCGTACCCGTGAATCGCCGCCGCAGCCGGGCGAGATCTGGCTGCATGCTGCCGATGCGCCGGCCGCGGGCAAGACCGTGCGCGCCGCGGGACCCTCCGCTGCGGCAGGCGCGGCCCAGGCCGTTGCGCAGGCGGCGCCGGCAGCACGGCCTGCGCCGGCGCCGGCGCCACGCAAGCCCGCAGCGGCCGCAGCGGCCGCAGTGGCTGCAGCGCCGGCACAGGCAGCAGCGGCCGCACGTCCTGCGCAACCCCCGCGCGCAACCGTCGTCAGCAGCCCGTTCCGACAGCCGCAGCCATTGGTGCGCTCGTCGATCACGACTTTGCCGGAGGCGCAGGCGAAGGCGGCGGCAACGGTGCCATTGGCTGCGCTCTCGCCTGCCGCAGAGGTTGTGCCTGCCGCGGCGGCCGGCGTTGTCCAGGCAGCAGTCGAGCCGGCGATTGCCATCGCCAAGCCGGCGGTGCCGGAAACGCCGGTGGCCGAGGCCGACACGGCTGTCGCCGCTGACACAGTTGTGATCGAGCCCGACGACGCGGCGCCGGTCACGCCGGCAGGGGCGGCAGAATCGGCAGAGCCGGCAGAGCCGGCAGAGCCGGCTGCGCAGCCGGCTATCGACAAGGACATTGCCGGCGACATCGACGCCGTCACGCTGGCAGCAATCCGGCAGGAAGCGCTGGACCTGCTGGCCGAGTTGCAGGCGCTGGCGGGCAAGGCCAGGCAGCCTGCGTCCGTAACGGAAGTCGCCGCAGTTCCTGAAAGTCCCGCAATCACGGCGGCGCTGGCCGACATTGCCGACGCGACGGATGCTGCGGACGAAATCGATGCTGCGCCGAAGGATGAAGCAGACGGCCTGGTCCCGGCAGGCGAAACTGAGGTCGAAAGCCAGCCTGTGGGCGCCGTGCCGGCTGACGACACTGACGATCTCGGTGCCGTGGCACAGGCCGTCGCTACCTCGGCGATGGAGGAGGAGAGTGGGGCTGCACCGGCCTCGGCCGACCCTGCCGCCGAGCGGGACACGGAAACGCTGATGGACGGTAACGGTCTGGTCGGCGAAGCGGTTGCTGATAGGGGGGCAGGCGAACCTCATGCGGAGGCGGAGGTCGCTGAGGCCGTTGAGGTTGCTGAATCGGCCGAGGTCGTTGAGTCGGCTGAGGTCGTTGAGTCGGCTGAGGTCGTTGAGTCGGCTGAGGTCGTTGAGGCAGCTGAAGCAGTTGAGACTGTTGAAGCAGTCGAGTCAACCGAAGCTATCCAGCCGGAACAAGAGCTAGCGGCTGCCGCGATCGAGGCGGCAGCGGAACCTGCGGAAGCGACCGTCGCACCCGAGCCGGCACCGCCCCCGATCGCCGCGCCCCTGGCCAAGCCCCGCATCGTCCTGCCGGCCGTGGTCGGCCGCACGGTGCCGCTGGGCTCGAGCCAGCCCGCTCCCGCACCCGCACCGGTTCCCGAACCGCCCGCGCCCCGCCCGCCGGTCGACTACCGCCTGCCGCCCGCCGACCTGCTGGAAAACCAGCTCGACAGCGGCGAGCAGGTGTCGGAAGAGCGCCTTCGCGACACCGGTGAACTGATCGCGCAGCGCCTGGCCGAGTTCAAGGTACCCGTCGCCGTGGTCGGCGCCGATGCCGGCCCGGTCATCACGCGCTTCGAGGTAGAGCCCGCCATGGGCGTGCGCGGCGCGCAAGTCGTGGGTCTGATGAAGGATCTTGCCCGCGCGCTCGGCGTGACCTCGATCCGCGTGGTCGAGACCATCCCCGGCAAGACCTGCATGGGCCTGGAGCTGCCCAATGCGCGCCGGCAGATGATCCGGCTGTCCGAGATCGTCCAGGCGGCCTCGTTCCAGGCACACCATTCGCGCCTGGTGCTGGCGATGGGCAAGGACATCACCGGCAATCCGGTGGTCACCGACCTGGCGCGCGCGCCGCACCTGCTGGTGGCGGGCACCACGGGTTCGGGCAAGTCGGTCGCGGTCAACGCCATGATCCTGTCGATGCTGTACAAGGCCACGCCGGAAGATGTGCGCCTGATCATGATCGACCCCAAGATGCTCGAGCTCTCGGTCTACGAGGGCATCCCGCACCTGCTGTCGCCGGTGGTCACCGACATGAAGCAGGCCGCGCACGCGCTCAACTGGTGCGTCGGCGAGATGGAAAAGCGCTACAAGCTGATGTCGGCGCTGGGCGTGCGCAACCTGGCCGGCTACAACCAGAAGATCCGCGCCGCCGAGGCGGCGGAGCGCAAGGTGCCCAACCCGTTCTCGCTGACGCCGGACGCGCCCGAGCCGCTGTCGCGGCTGCCGATGATCGTGGTGGTGATCGACGAGCTGGCCGACCTGATGATGGTCGCGGGCAAGAAGATCGAAGAACTGATCGCGCGTTTGGCCCAGAAGGCCCGCGCCGCCGGCATCCACCTGATCCTGGCGACGCAGCGACCGTCGGTCGACGTGATCACCGGGCTGATCAAGGCCAATATCCCGACGCGGGTGGCGTTCCAGGTCTCGTCCAAGATCGACTCGCGCACCATCCTCGACCAGATGGGCGCCGAGAGCCTGCTCGGCCAGGGCGACATGCTGTTCCTGCCGCCGGGCACCGGCTACCCGCAGCGCGTGCACGGCGCCTTCGTCGCCGACGAGGAAGTGCACCGCGTGGTAGAGCACTGGAAGCAATTCGGCGAGCCGGATTACGATGAAGCCATCCTGGCCGGCGACCCGGCCGAGGCCGGCGGCGCCGACCTGTTCGGCGAAGGCAGCGGCGATGGCGAAGCCGATCCGCTGTATGACGAAGCCGCGTCCTTCGTGCTGACCAGCCGGCGCGCCTCGATCTCGGCAGTGCAGCGCCAGCTGCGCATCGGCTACAACCGCGCCGCGCGTTTGATCGAGCAGATGGAAGTCGCCGGGCTGGTGTCGCCAATGGGCCGCAACGGCGCGCGCGACGTGCTGGCGCCGGGGCCGGCGGACTGACACGACGTTACCTTCCGGAGGCGATGATGGCGCTCGAGCATGGAAGCTTGCTGGCCGCTGTGCCGGTGAACCTGGCGGAAGAAGTGTTCGAGCCGCTGCTGGCTCGGCCTGGCCTGAAGATCGAGCGGATCGTCTCCAACGGGCAGGCCAGTCCGGCAGGGTTCTGGTACGACAGCGCGGAAGCCGAGTGGGTGCTGCTGGTCAGCGGCAGTGCTGCGCTGGAGATTGAAGGTGAGGCAGTTCAGCATGTGATGCGGCCCGGCGACTGGCTGCACTTGCCGGCGCATTGCCGGCATCGTGTGGCATGGACTGACGAAACGCAGCCGACGGTTTGGTTGGCGGTGCATTACGGGGGCGGTGACAGCTAGACCGTGTCCCGCGACAGCGCATGTTGCTGGCTATCGAGGCCGGTCCTCAGTCACCCCTCACCCCTCAGCCTGATCCGGAAACACCGGCTCGCCAAGATTCAGCATCAACCGGTTCGCCCACGCAAAGATCGCGACCGAGTGGATCAGGTCGAGGATCTCCGCATCCGTCACCCCCGCATCGCGCAGCGGTTTGAGCAGTGCCGCGGTTACCTCCGCCGGCCGCTCCGTCAGTTCGATTGAGAACTGCGCGATCGCTTTCTCACGCGCGGTGGTCCCCGCCGAGCGCGGGTCCTCGAACACTTCCCGGATCACGTCATTGCGCTTGGCCAGTTGCTCGAAGCGCTGCGCATGCACCGACGCGCAGTACACGCAGCCATTGATGCGCGACACCACCGTGGTCGCCAGCTCGCGCTCGGCGCGCGGCATGCCGCCGGGTGCGTACATGATGGCGTTGAAGGCGGTGGAGCGCTGGCGCAGGATCTCGGGCTGGTGCACCAGGAAGCGGTAGTAGTCCTGCACCTTGGCCTTGGGATGGCTTTCTTCCAGCACGGCAACCTGTTCGGGCGTGGCCTGGTCCAGTTCGACAATATCGAGCCAAGCCTTCCAGTCCAGCACTTCGTTGGTAAAGCCGTGGGATTTGATGATCTCGCTCATGCCTGGGCTCCTGCAGTGTCGTTCAATGCCTTCAAGGCGTCCAGGCCGGCTACCAGCCGAACCTGGTACGACAGGAAGGCAATCAGCTGCGCCAGCGTGACCACGGCGGGCGTGCTCAGGCCCGCTGCGGGCAGCGCCTGCAGCGCGGCCTTGTCGCCTTCGACGGGTTTTTCGATCAGCGTGCGGGTGAACGCGAGCATCGCGCGCAGGCGCGGCTCGGCGATCTCCTGAGGCTGGCCTTCGGCGGCGGCGCGCACGTGCGCGGCATCGGCGCCGAGTTGTTCCAGCCGCGCGCGGTAGTGCGCCGCCAGCGCCGCGGAGGGCGTCAGGCGCGCCGCGTACAGCGCGACCAGCAGGCGTTCTTCGAGCGAAAGGCCGGGCAGGGCCGGGTCGAACAGGGCGTCATGGCTGCCCTGGGTGGCGGCCACGACCTTGTCGCGCTGATGGCGCAGCGCGTAAGTGGCGCTGCCGGGCACCAGGCCGGTGAGCTGGTCGATCAGGTCGACCGCGGGGGCGGAGGTCTGGGTCATCGGACTCTGTTGGTTCGGAAGTATCGGTTCAAGGTTCAAGGTATTTGCGCTCAGGCCTGCGCGGTGCGCAGAGCCGGCGGCAGCGCCGGGGTCCATTCGTCGCCGAAGACTTCCGGCTCGGCAAAGGCCTGCAACGCGGCATAGTGCAGTTCGACGTCTTCCCGGTACAGCAGCGCGGCGATGCCCTGGCCGAGCCGGCGCGCGCCGTCGCTGATCGCCGGGATATCGCCGGAAATGGTGCCGTGCGACAGCGCCGCCGGATAGCAGAAGCAGTGGATGCGCGACAGGCCAGGGCACGCGCCCGGTTTTTTTTCCTGGAATTCAAACGATTCGCCCAGGTCCGGCGAATCGGACAGCTCGCGGTCTTCCTGGCCTGCCGGCGGCACGTAGCGGTCGCGCCAGTAGCGGATATGCGGGGCAAAGGCGGCAAATTCCGCCCGGGTTTCCAGGTCGATGCGGAAGCCGGTCGAGAAGATCAGGAAATCCAGCTCGAAGGTGCCCCGCGGCGTGGCGACATGCAGCACGTCGCCACGCACTTCGACCGACTCCAGCGCCGCGCCCAGGTTGAAATGCGCATTGGCATGGCGCGAAACCCGCAGCGTGCTGCCGCGCGGCGGCGGCACCTGCTCGGTGTTGATGTAGTTTCGCAGCCGCCATTTCCAGGCATCCGGAAGGCCATAGTGGCCGTGGGTCAGCCCCGGGTTGCCGGCACCCTTGCTCTTGTTGACACGCGGGATGTCCTGGCGCCGCACCAGCATCTCGACGGAGGCCGCGCCGGCTTCAAGCGCGGTGGCGGCGCTGTCCATCGCCGACGCGCCGGCGCCAACCACCCCCACGCGCTTGCCGCGCAGCGTGGCGTAGTCCATCTCGTCGGACGAGTGCGCCCACAGGTGGCGCGGCAGCGCCTCCGCCAGCGGAGGCACGTAGGCGCCGCCGAGGCCGTCGCGGCCGGTCGCCAGCACCACGCGGCGCGCGAGGACGGTCAGCGGGCCTGCGGGGGACCGCATCGACAGCGACACCAGGCCATCGGCGCGCGGCACGATCTGTTCGACGCGGTGCTCATTGCGGATATCGAGGTCCAGCACCTGCCGGTACCAGCGCAGGTAGTCCATCCATTGCAGCCGCGGGATCTTGTCCAGCGCCTGCCATGCGTCTTCACCGAACTGCGCCTCGAACCAGGCGCGGAAGGTCAGCGCCGGCAGCCCCAGCGCGGGGCCGGTCAGCTGCTTGGGCGAACGCAGCGTTTCCATGCGCGCCGTGGTGGCCCATGGGCCCTCGAAGCCGGCCGGCGCGCGGTCGAAGGCGCGCACGCGGATGCCAAGGTGCGCCAGCGTGGCGCTGGCCGCCAGGCCGGCCATGCCGCCGCCGATCACGGCGACGTCGAGCACGTCACGGCCGTCGTGGGTGCGCGGCATGGTCCACGGCTTTGCGGGCAGTTCCAGCCAGGACAGGTCCTGGCGCAGGCGTGCCTCGAGGGCGGGCAGGCCGGCGGGGGTGGTAGTGGTGGGGTCAGTCATGGCTGGGAAGATCGGTGTCCGGTGAAAACAAGTCGGTGCCGGCGCCGGTGTCGCCGTACAGCGATTGCAGCAGCGCGCCGTGCTCGGCCGCATCGCGCAGCAGCAGGTCCGGCAGCAGCGCGGCGGCGGCATCGGCCGCCGCCTGCACCAGCGCCAGCACGGCGGTGCTGGCCGGTCGCGCCTGCGGCGTGATGACGCCGAAGTAGAACGGGATATCCGCGTCGATCGGGCGCACCGCGATGTCGGTCAGCGGCAGCCCGCGTGCGGTCACGGGCTCCAGCAGCGCAATGCCAAGCCCGGCGCGGACCAGCGTCAGCGCGTTGATCGAGGTGTTGGTGTCAATCACGCCGGCGGCCGGCACGCCCGCACTGGCCAGCGCCCGGTCCACGCGGCGGCGCAGCCGGTAGGGGTTCTGCATGGTGACGATGCGGCGCGCGCGGCAATCCTGCAGTGAAATCGCTGCCTGTGCCGCGAGCGGATCGTCGCCGCGCACCGCCGCCACGCAAGCCGACTGGCCGATCCAGTGCACGGTTACGCCGCGGTGTTCCAGCGGCAGGCTGTTCAGCCCGATGTCGGCGGCGCCGGTCAGCACGGCATGCACCACCTGTTCCGGCGATACGGCCTGCACGGCCACGCGTTCCGGCGCGCACTGGCCGCGCTCGAACGCCAGCGCCAGCGCGGGCGGCAGCAGGCCGGCGGCCAGTGCCGGCGTGGCGGCGATGCGCAACGGCCGGCCGTCGCCGCGTGCCAGCGCCGCGGCCCGGCTGCGGATCTGCTGCATGCCGGCCAGCGTCTGCTCGACCTCGTCGTAGAGCAGGAAGCCCTGTTCCGTCGGACTGACGCGCGGGCCGCTGCGGGTGAACAGCGCAAAGCCGAGTTCGGCCTCCAGCTCCTGGATCAGGCGCGTGATGGCCGGCTGCGAGCGGCCGAGCAGGCGGCCCGCGGCGGTGACGCTGCCGGTGGTCACGACGGCGGCGAAGGCTTCCAGTTGCCGGATTTCCATTGGTGTTGGCGATGTATGTTCAATCCGGATTCTGACGTGCTTATCATGCAGATGCCAAATACTATTTCGGGATAAGGCTATGCCGCGGCTATGATGTAGAGATGCCGGGAGCACACCGGCCCCCCAAAAAGGACGGACGTGTTTGCCTGGCTCGGTGGCTATCGGCAGGTCAATGAAAGGACCACGCTGTGGCGCTTGACACTCTGGGTGCTCGCGACAGCACTCGTGGGAGCGGCGCCCGCGCAGGCCGCCGACCCCTTGCGCGTTGGCTCCAAGCGCTTTACCGAGTCCTATATCCTTGGCGAACTGCTGACGCAGGCCGCCGGTCCGCCGGGCACCGCGCAGCACCAGCAAGGGCTGGGCAATACCGCGATCGTGTTCGAGGCGCTCAAGGCCGGCAGCATCGACCTTTATCCCGACTACACCGGCACGCTCGCCGCGGAGATCCTGAAGCTGCCGCCCGGCGCCGGCCTGGACGCCATCCAGCGGGCACTGGCCCCGCTGGGATTGGGTGCGGCGATCCCGCTCGGCTTTGAAAACACCTACGCACTGGCCGTCTCCGACACCCGCCCGCCCAACCTGCGCCGGCTCAGCGACCTGGCCGCGCAGCCGCGGCTGCGGCTGGGCCTGTCGCATGAATTCCTCGGCCGGGCGGACGGCTGGCCCGGCCTTGCCAGCCGCTATCGCCTGCCGCAGCAGCCGGTCGGGCTGGACCACGGCGTTGCCTACGAGGCGCTGGCGGCGGGGCAGGTGGATGCGATCGACATCTATTCGACCGACGCCAAGATCCTCAAGTACCGGCTGCGCGTGCTCGAAGACGACCGCCGCTATTTCCCGCGCTATGACGCCGTGGTGGTGTACCGGCTGGACGTGCCGCAGCGCTTCCCGCAGGCGTGGCAGGCGCTGCAGCGCTTGTCGGGCCGCATCAGCGCGGCCGACATGGTGGCAATGAACGCCGCGGCGGAGATCGACCGCAAGCCGTTCGATCTCGTCGCGCGGGAGTTCGCGGCGCATGGCCCGAACCCCGGCGCCGAACCGGCCGCAGTACCGGCGTCCGCGGCGTCCGCGGCCTCGGTGGCAGGCACCAGCGATCGCGGCCTGCTGGGCGCGCTGCTTGGACCCGACACCAACCGGCTGGCGCGGCGCCATGTCGGCCTGGTGGCAGGCGCCGTCGGCGCCGCCACGCTGGCCGGCGTGCCGCTGGGCATCCTGGCTGCGCGCCGCCGGCGCACCGGCCAGGTGGTGCTGGGCGCCGTCAGCGTGCTGCAGACCGTGCCGTCGCTGGCCTTGCTGGCGATGCTGATCCCGCTGCTGGGCCGCATCGGCGTGTGGCCGGCGCTGGTGGCGCTGTTCCTGTATGCGTTGCTGCCGATCGTGCGCAACACCGCCACCGGACTGGAGCAGGTGCCGCCGGGCATGCGCGACGCTGCCCGCGCGCTCGGGCTGCGCGGCGGCCAGGTACTGCGCTACGTGGAACTGCCGCTGGCGCTGCCGGTGCTGCTGGCCGGCGTCAAGACCGCCGCCATCATCAGCGTGGGCACGGCCACGATCGCGGCCTTCGTCGGCGCCGGCGGCTTTGGCGAGCGCATCGCCACCGGGCTGGCGCTCAACGACACCACGCTGCTGCTGGCCGGCGCGATCCCGGCCGCGGTGCTGGCGCTCGCCGTGCAGGCCGCGTTCGAGACGCTGGAATGGGCGCTGCGCCGCCATCGCGACGCGCGCTGAGACCGCTGAGACCGCTGAGACCGCTGAGACCGCTGAGACCGCTCAGGCCGCTCAGGCCGCTCAGGCCGCTCAGGTCGCTCAGGTCGCCTGTTGCGCGATCAGCCGGCCGAGCGTGGCGACCGCCGTCTCGGCCTCGTCGTTCCACAAGTGCCCGTAGTTGAGCCGGATGCAGTTGCGGTAGCCCTGCCGCGCGGAGAAGATCGGCCCCGGCGCCAGCCCGATGCCGGCCTCCAGCGCGGCATGGTGCAGCGCCAGCGCATCGAAGCCGGGCGCGAACTCGACCCACAGGAAGTACCCGCCCTCCGGCCGCGATACACGCACGCCCTCCGGGAAATGCCGGCCGATGGCATCGAGCATCTGGCCCTGCTGCATCTCCAGCACATGGCGCAGGCGGCGCAGGTGCTTGTCATAGCCGCCGTGCTGCAGGTACTCGGCCAGCGCTACCTGGGTGGGCACGCCGGCCGACAGCGTGGTCATCAGCTTGAGCCGCTGGATCGCCTCGCCGAAGCGGCCCGGCGCCACCCAGCCGATGCGGAAGCCCGGCGACAGCGTCTTCGAGAACGAACTGCAATGCATCACCAGCCCCTGCGTATCGAAGGCCTTGGCCGGCAGCGGGCAGCGGTTGCCGAAATAGAGCTCGCCATAGACATCGTCTTCGATCAGCGGCACCTGGTGACGGGCGAGCAGGGCCACCAGCGCCTTTTTCTTGTCTTCCGACATGCTGGCGCCGAGCGGATTCTGGAACTGCGTCATGAACCAGCAGGCCTTGACCGGGTGACGCGACAGCGCGTTGTCGAGCGCGCCCAGGTCGATGCCCTGCGCCGGATCGACCGGGATCTCCAGCGCCTTGAGTCGCAGCCGTTCCAGCGCCTGCAGCGCGGCATAGAAGCCCGGAGACTCGATCGCGACCACGTCGCCCGGCTGGGTCACGGCCATCAGGCACAGGTTCAGCGCCTCCAGCGCGCCGTTGGTGACGACCAGGTCTTCGGCCGGCTGCGGCGCGCCCGCGCCGAGGTAGCGCAGCGCGATCTGCCGCCGCAGCGCCGCGTTGCCGGGCGGCAGGTCGTTGACCGAATGCCACGGGTCCAGCGCACGGCCGGCCCGCGCCAGCGACTTGCCCAGCCGCTCCCACGGGAACAGCTCAGGCGAGGGGAAGGCCGAGCCGAACTGCACCAGCTTGCGGTCGCGCGCGCCTTCAAGCACCGCGAACACCAGCTTGGAGATGTCGACCTGGGTCGACACCTGCCGCGACGGCCGCGCCTGCGGCTGCGGCAGGTCGCGCCGGGCCGGCCCCGCCACGTAGTAGCCGGAACGCTCGCGCGCGCGCACCAGTCCGCGCTCTTCCAGCCGGTAGTAGGCCTGGAACGCGGTGGACGGGCTGACCCCGTATTGCGCCACGGTCTTGCGGATCGACGGCAGGCGGGTGCCGGGCGGCAGGCTGCCGTTGCGGATATCGGCGGCCAGGGTTTCGGCGAGGGCTTCGTACCGTTTCATGGGGCGCAGTCGGGGGCGGGGGCGGGGCGGGGTGTAGGGTGCCATTATCGCCCCGGGTCCGGCAACTGATACGTAAATTTTCCGGGTATCTGATGCTGTTATGGCCGGCGGCTGGCGGCCATAATCGGTTGTCGTCGCCAAAGGCTTTCGTGCAAGGAGAGACAATGAACCCGTTGAGGCTGTTGCGGACCGTGCTGTGGGGCTTCTTTGGCCTGCGCAAGGGCCAGGAACACCAGCGCGACCTGGAAAACCTGCGTCCCGTGCCGCTGATCCTGACCGGCGTGGCCGTGGCCGCCGGACTGGTAGCCTGCCTGGTGCTGGCCGCCAACTGGGCCGTGTCGGGCGCATCGGCAGCGGCAAGCGCCATACCGGCCATGACGATAGCCTGAGCCGCGGCGTCGCGTTACATTCTCATCACAACAACAATCTGATCGACCCCATGTCTCGCCCGACCGGGCGGCATTGCGCCGCCGCTTTGCTGCCCGCGCAGTGGCTGTCCCGGCTACCCTGGCTGTGGCTGTCCCTGGCGCTGCTGGTTGCCTGGCCGGCCCGTCCGGCACTGGCCGCGGGCGCCGCCGAGGCGCAGCAGGTCGAACGCGGCCGCTATCTGGCGCGCATCGCCAACTGCGCCGCATGCCATACCCGCGAGGGCGGCAAGCCATTTGCCGGCGGGTTGCCGATCCGCACCGCCGTCGGCACCCTTCACTCGACCAATATCACCCCCGACGCCGCCACCGGCATCGGCGCTTATACGCTGGCGGAGTTCGACCGCGCACTGCGCCAGGGCGTGGCGCGCGACGGCAAGCGCCTGTATCCGGCCATGCCGTACCCGTCCTACGCCCGCATGCGTGCCGACGACGTGGCCGCGCTGTATGCCTACCTGCGCGCGGAAGTCGCGCCCGTGGCGCAGCGCAACCCGGCGCCGCAGCTGCGCTTTCCGTACGGCATGCGCTCGCTGCTGTCGGTCTGGAACCTGCTGTTTCTCGACGACGACCCGGTTCGCACCGAGCCCGCGCGCGGCGACCCGTGGAACCGCGGCGCCTACCTGGTGCAGGCCGTGGCCCACTGCGGAGCCTGCCACACGCCCCGCGGCCGGTTGTTCGCCGAGCAAGGACTGGACGAGCGCAGCCGGCATTTCCTGTCGGGCGCCAGCGTGGAAGGCTGGTCCGCGACCAACCTGACCGGCGACCAGGTCACCGGCCTCGGGGCATGGTCGCGCGCGGACATTGCCGAGTTCCTGCGCACCGGGCGCAATGGGCACGCAACCTCGTTCGGGCCCATGTCCGTCGTGATCTCCACCGCCACGCAATACATGAGTCCGGGTGACCTCGATGCCGTGGCGGCCTACCTCAAGTCGCTGCCCGGCGCGCGCGGCGAGGACAAGCCGTTCCGCCCCGATCCCGCCACCGCGCAGCAACTGCACCAGGGCCGCTTCGACGTGCCGGGCGCACGCCAGTACGCGGTGTACTGCATGCCGTGCCATGGCGCCGACGGCAAGGGCTTCGCGCGCGTGTTCCCGCCGCTGGCAGGCAACCCGACCGTGGCCGATCCCGATCCGGCGTCGCTGGTCAACCTGCTGCTCGATGGCGCCGTGACCGCGCGTGTCGGCACCGCCGCCACCGACTACCACATGCCCGGCTATGGCTGGACGCTGGATGACCAGGAACTGGCCAGCGTGCTGACTTTCATCCGGCGCGGCTGGGGCAACCGTGCCGGTCCGGTGACCGAAGCCGACGTGGCCGCGCGGCGCAAGGCGCTGGCGGCACAGCGCTGAGGCGAAGCGCTCCGGCACGCACCGCTTTCCGATGAGCATCCGATGACGATCACGCGCAGAGACTTCCTCAACGGCACCGCGCTGACCATTGCCGCCGGGCTGGCACCGGTGCAATGGCTGCACGCGCAGCAGGGCGGGGCGGCAAGCGCCGGCTATCCGCCGGCCCTGACCGGGCTGCGCGGCAACCATGACGGCACGTATACGCTGGCCCACGGCCTGGCGCGCGAGGGCGCCAAATATCCCGTGGTGCTGGCGCGCGAGGCCTTCGACCTGGTCGTGGTCGGCGGCGGGGTGAGCGGACTGGCGGCGGCATGGTTCTACCGGCGCCGTTTCGGCGCCGCCCGGCGCATCCTGATCCTCGACAATCACGACGACTTCGGCGGCCATGCCAAGCGCAACGAATTCACCGTCCGCGGCCAGCGGCTGGTCACCTATGGCGGCAGCGCCGAGATGCCGCCCGGCGCAGCCAGCGACGCTGCCATGCGCGAGCTGCTGGCCGGCATCGGCCTCGATCCCGCGCGCCCGCCGGCTGCACCGCCGTCCGACCCATATGCCGCGCTGGGCATGGGCCGCGCCGTGTTCTTCGATGCCGAGCATTTCGGCCGCGACCAGTGGCTCGGCGGCGATCCGTTCGGCGAACTGGCCGATGCGCGCAATGGCCTGCGCGCGCAGGGGCCCGATGCCGCTGCCTTGCAACGCTTCCTCGAGCAGGCGCCGCTACCCGCGGCGGATCGCGCCGCGCTGGCCCGCCTGGCGGCCGGCACCACCGACTACCTGCCCGGCCTCGACAACGCCGCACGCGCCGCGGCGCTGCGCACCATGCGCTACGCCGCCTTCCTGCGCGACAAGGCCGGCCTCGGCCTGCCGGCGCTGCGCTTCCTGCGCAGCCGCAGCAACGATGCCTATGCGCTCGATGCCGACGGCATCTCGGTCGCCGATGCCATCGCCATCGGACTGCCCGCCGGCGCCAACATGCCCGCGCCGGCGCCGAACCCCCGGCTGGGCAAGTCGCCGGCCTCGCGCCTGTGGTTCCCGGATGGCAATGCCTCGCTGGCACGGCTGCTGGTGCATAGCCTGATTCCGGGCGTGGCGTCGATTGCCGTGCCGGCAGAGGTGGCCACTGCCGCCTTCGACTACAACCGGCTGGACCGCGACGGCGCGCCGGTGCGGCTGCGGCTGAACAGCACCGCGATTGCGGTCGAGCCCGATGGCAACATCACGCGCGTGACCTACGGCTGGGGCGGCAACCTGCACCGTGTCGAAGCGCGCCACGTGGTGCTGGCCGGCTACAACATGATGATCCCGTATCTGTTGCCGTCGCTGCCGGCCGCACAGAAGGCGGTGCTGCGCGACGAGGCCAAGGCCCCGCTGGTCTACACCAAGGTGGCGCTCGACAACTGGCAGGCCTTCGCCGCGCTGCGCGCGCGGCGCATCCACGCGCCGGCCATGACGTACACCGACCTGTGGCTGGAGCCGCCCGCTGGCCCCCGTCCGTCCGACCCGGCAGTGCTGCACATGCTTTATGTGCCAACCGTGCCCGACAGCGGCATGCGCGCGCGCGACCGCTTCCGCGCTGGCCGCGCCTTCCTCTTGGGAACCCCGTTCGATGCGCTCGAGCGCGACATCCGCGCGCAGCTGGACCGGATGCTGGGGCAGGCCGGCTTCAGCGCCAGCAAGGTGATCCGCGGCATCACGGTGAACCGCTGGGCGCACGGCTACAGCTATATGCCGGACAGCGTGGCAGGCGAGAACGTGGCTGCCGACGCGGCCTGGCCGGACCTGGCCGGGGTCGGCAACATCAGCATTGCCAACAGCGACAATGCCGGCAGCCCGTCGGTGACGGCGGCGGTCAGCCAGGGC
Source organism: Cupriavidus oxalaticus (assembly GCF_004768545.1). NCBI lineage: Bacteria > Pseudomonadati > Pseudomonadota > Betaproteobacteria > Burkholderiales > Burkholderiaceae > Cupriavidus > Cupriavidus oxalaticus. The sequence goes on from NZ_CP038635.1 coordinate 1,484,868, forward strand.
AAGCGGGCGGTGGAGCGGTTGCCGGGCTAGCCGGGCGGCGGCCGGCCGATGCGCGCGGTCAGTCGGCGCGCCGGGCCGTCAGGGCGTCGATCTCGTCGTCCTTGGACTGCCACTGATGCGCCAGCCAGTGGTGGAATTCCGTGCGGAACGCCTTGTCGGTGGCGTAGTCGGCCTCGCAGAATGCCGGTGGCACCGGCAACTGGTGCATGCGCACCACCACCATGCCGGCGCGGCCGCAAGCAAGGTCCCAGAAGCTTGGCACGCCGTCTGGATAGGCGATGGTCACGTCGATCATCGAGCGAAAGCGCGTTCCCATTGCATTCAGCGCCACCGCCAGCCCGCCCGCCTTGGGCTTGAGCAGGTGACGGTACGGCGACGCCTGCGCGACGCGCTTGGCCTCGCTGAAGCGCGTGCCCTCGGCAAACACCATCACGCTGGTTGGCACCAGCGAGAATTTCTCGCATGCGCGCCGCGCCGTTTCCTGGTCCTGGCGCCGCAGCGCCGGATTGCGGCGCAGTTCCGCCTTGCCATGGCGCTTCATGAACGGAAAGTCCAGCGCCCACCACGCCAGCCCGATCACCGGCACATAGATCAGCTGCTGCTTCAGGAAGAATTTCAGCAGCGGGATGCGCCGGTTCAGCGAGCGCTGCAGCACAAAGATATCGGCCCACGACTGATGGTTGCAGTTGACCAGGTACCAGTCCGCGTAGCGCAGCCCGGTATTGCCCTGGATATCCCACGGCGCCTGCTGGATGCGCGCGAACCAGCCGGTATTCCAGGAAATCCACGCCGTGGCAATACCGTTGAGTACCGGATCGATGCGCCGGCGGACCGCGGCGAACGGCAGCACCAGCTTCAGCAGCGCCAGCGGGAATAGCAGCAGGCACCAGAACAGGGTGCTGGCAACCAGCAGGATCCAGCTGACGATGCCGGTGACCCATGCAAGACGGCCGCGCGGCAAGGGCAGCGGGCGATGGGACCTGGACGAGGCGCTGGCTTGGCCAGCATTGGCGGCGCGGGGCGTGCCGGATGGCGAGGTAGGACAAGTCATGGATGACAGTTTGCTAGCGCTCGGCGAGTAAAGGCTTGAGCAGAGTCAAGACGGGCACTACGAACATGGAACCGCAAGCGTCAGTGCGGCGCCAGTGCCTAGTGTACGACAGCAAGCGGAACCAGATGGCGCCGGAGGCACCTGCATTGTCAGGTCAACCGGACGCAAGCCGACGCCGCCCGGAGCGTCTATGCTTGAAGCAGGGCATGCCGGACGCAATGCGGGGCTCCGCTGGCAGCACGGCCCTGCACACGCTCCCCGCCACGCACCATGGTACGGCGGTGACGACATGAAACGTGTTCACGCCCTGATTGCAGCCAGCGCGATGCTGGCTGCCTGCGTTTCGACGGGCGTCAATGTCCGGCAGGAGCAATTGGAGAATTTCCTGCTCGATTTCTCCACGCTCGACGACGTCACCACGCAACTGGGCCAGCCTACCTCGCAGACGACCCTCAGCAACGGCTCGACCATCCTGGTCTATTCCTTCGCGAGTTCCCGGCCGAATCCCGAAAGCTTTATCCCGTTCATCGGACCGCTGTTCGCCGGCGGCTCCATCCGCTCGTCGACGGTGCTGCTCGAGTTCGACGAGAACGGGGTGCTCAGGAGCCAGCGCCGGACCATGTCGACCAGCGCGTCGGGGTTGAGTGTGTTGCCGGAGGATGCGTTGCCTTAGGGCCGTCTTACATTTCCCCGCGGCTGCGGAGAAATATCAGCGTCCGCCGTGTGAATTCAATTTGCGCTTTGTCTGCGTGTCCGCTGGGAAGAATCTGAACTTGCATCGGTACCATCAAATGTCGCGATAGTCGGGCCTCTTCAGGCATGTTTTGCGGATAGCATCGACTCCCTCCGCAGAACGTGCTCGACGTGCATCCGGGCACCCTGTGGTTGTCTTCATTCCAGGAGTGCCCGCATGAATGTCCGCGACCATCTGCCGATCTCCGTCCGCACCGTCACAGTCTCCGGCCCGGCATTGCCGCATGGCCGCGGGCAGGCACCGTTTGCCTTCGTACGCCTGCAGGGCAAGGAAGGACTCTGCGGCCTGTTCGAGTACGAGATCGAGCTCAAGACTTCCGACAAGGACTTCAACTTCCACGGCCGGGAAGGCAATGTCGATTTGCGCGAAATGAACGGTCGGGAGTTGACCGTGCATATCCAGCTCGATGGCATGGGAACCGGGCTGGCGGGCCGGATCGGCGCGGGCACCCGCGAGATCAGCGGCATCGTCGATCGTGCCCGCTACCTGCGTGCCGAAGGGCGGCACTTCGTCTATGGCCTGACCCTGCGTCCGTGGCTGTGGCTTGCCACGCTTAACAGGAACAGCCGGATCTTCGAGAACCGAACCGACATCGAGATCATCGAGGAGGTGCTGTCCGCCTACTCCTTTCGCGTTGAGCGCAGGCTGGATGTGGCGAAGTACCCAACGCGGGCCTACCGGACCCAATGCGACGAGAGCGACTACACCTTCATCGCCCGTCTCATGCAGCACTGGGGCATCTCATGGTTCTTCGCGCATTCGGAGGGAAAGCACCGCCTCATCCTGGTAGACCATGTCGGCGGCTATCCCAGGATGCCGAGCGAGGCCTATCAGGTGCTTGCAGTCCATCCGCCCGGCGTCAGGATCGACGAGGAACACCTGGACGATTTTTCCGTAGTCGATGCCGTGGTCGCCGGCAGGTACACGACCAATGCCTACAGTTTCACCCAGCCGCGCGGCAACCTGACCGCCGGCAGCGCCGATGCCCGCGAAACCGGCCAGAACACCGGCGCGCTGCACCAGGAGGTCTACGAATTTCCAGGCGAGCACGCGCAGCCGGCGACGGACAACCGCCCCTGGGATGAAGGCGAGACGATCGCCCGCATCCGCATGGAAGAGATTCGTTCCCGGGGGCTTCGCTGCTTCGGCAAGGGCAACCTGCGCGCTGTCGTGCCCGGGCACACCATGCACGTCAGCGGGCATCCACAGCTGGCCGCCAACCGGGAGTACGTGGTGCTCGACACGCACCTCACGGTCGAAGACGTGGCGGAAGCCGCCGGCGAAGGCCAGCGTTGGCACTGCAGGGTGGCATTCGAATGCCATCCGGCACAGGAGGTGTTCCGTCCCGCCCTGAGCGTGCCGTGGCCCGTGGTGACAGGTCCGCAAAGCGCGACAGTGGTCGGCCCGGAGGGCCATGCGGTATGGCCAGACCGCTTCGGGCGTGTACGCGTGCAGTTTCCGTGGGACCGGTTCAACCGGATGTCATGCTGGGTCCGGGTGGCAACGCCATGGGCGGGCTCGCAGCATGGCCAGGTCGGCATCCCCCGCATTGGCAGCGAAGTGCTTGTGATGTTCCTGGATGGCGGCAATCCGGACAAGCCTATTGTCATGGGCGCGGTGCCGAACAGCCTGAACATGCCGCCGTGGCAGTTGCCGGACCAGCATGCATTGACGGGCATTCGTAGCCGGGAACAGGACGGCTCGGGCAGCGGCCATCTGGTATTCGACGATACCAAGGGCGAGATCCAGTCCCAGCTGTCCTCCGATCATCAGCGGTCCCAGCTCAGCCTGGGCTACCTCACCCGTATCGAGGACAACCGGGGGCGGCAGGACCATCGGGGCGAGGGCTTCGAGCTGCGTACCGATGGGCACGGCGCCATACGCGGCGCCAACGGCCTGCTGGTCAGCACCGAGGCCCGGCCCGATGCCAGGGCGCATCACAAGGACATGGGCGAAACGCTGGACCGCCTGCACCACGCGCAGCACGCCCATCACACCACCGCACAGCTCGCCCGTCACCACCAGGCGCAGGACAGCGAACAGCAGGACGTCGCCACGGTCCTCAAGGCTCAACACGAAGAGATCTGTGGCTCGGGCGAGGTCAACGGCGAACTGACCGCACCCCATCTGGTAATGGCGTCCGCAGCAGCACTGGCTGCGACGGCTGCACGGTCCACCCACTTGCATAGCGGGGAGCATCTGGCCGTCACGACCGGCAAGCATGCGTCGTTCGCCAGCAGCGGCGGCTTCTTCGCCAGCGCGGCCCGGCGTATTGCGCTGTTCGCGCACAGCCTGGGGATTCGGCTGGTGGCCGCGACCGATCACATTGCACTGGAAGCGCAGGGCGGCGACATCAAGGGCACCGCTCGGCGCAACATCCACTTTCGGGCGCTCGGCGATATCGTCCTTGAAGCCGACCAGGGCATCGTGCTCAAGGTCGGGCAGACCTACCAGCGCTGGACGCCTTCGCAGATTGTGGAAGGCATGCGCGGGACAAAGCAGATTCACGCCGCCGGATTCTGTCTCGATGGCCCGGATGGAATGAGTCCAAGCTCGCTGGCATTGCCGCACAGCGATTTCGACCAGGAGGTGTACTTGCACCTGCCCGACGGCTCACCGGCCAGGAATCGGAGATTCCGCCTGACGCAGTCGGATGGCAGCGTGATCGAGGGCGTCACCGACATGGATGGGCTGAGCACGTTCCAGCAAAGCCAGGGCGCGGAAAACGTCACGATCGAGATCGGGGAGGCAGCAAGTGGCCAATGATCGCATCCACCTGAAAACCGGCGAAGAGATCGGCGGCCGCGCCGGTGCCACCGTTGCCCTGACACCGTCAACCGACAAGCGCCGCGTCAGCTTGCCGGTGCCTCCGGACTGGGTCATTCCGATCATCTTTATTCCCGGCGTGATGGGATCCCATCTGCGCATGAGCCGGAAGCGTCAGGCCGAGCTCGAGCGCACTGACAACCGGGCGTGGCGGCCGGACGAGAAGATCGACAGCCTTTCCCGCCGCAGAGACTCACCGAAACGCCGGCAACTGAACTTCGATCCCGACGAGACCGAGGTCGATCGCTACGAGGTGACCGAAGACGCGGGAAAGTTCGACCTGATGGGCGAGGCGACCGCAACTTCCGACAAACGGCACCGCAATGTTCCGGATGGCCTGCCCGACATCGGCTTGCTGATGAGCGCCCCCATGCCCGCTGCAGCAGAGCAATGGAAGGCGAAGCGCGGCAGGCATGAGGCCACCGCGGCACAGAAGGCCCGCTGGCGCGGCTGGAGCGAGGTCATGTTCGAATCGTACGGCACGGCCATCAAGCTGATGGAAGCGAGAATGAACGATCTGCTGGCACCGACGGGAGAGGTGTCGCTTGCCTGGAAGATGCCGCACAGCATACCGGTGCTGGGGGTGGACCCAAGGGAGTGGGGCGGTGGTGCAGGCCAGCCATTGACCGAGGATGAGATCCGGCGGGTCGGGAACTGCTGGTATCCGGTCTATGCCATGGGATACAACTGGCTGCAAAGCAACGGCGTATCGGCGGGCAAGCTTGCCAGGCGCATTGACGAAGTGATCGCGATGTACCAGGCCAATGGGCGCCGCTGCGAGAAGGTCATCATCGTGACGCATTCGATGGGCGGGCTGGTTGCCAGGGCGATGTTGAATCCGAAGTACGGCAACGGTATCGGCAAGAAGATCCTTGGCATCTATCACAACGTCCAGCCCCCCGTCGGGGCAGCGGCGGCCTACAAGCGGGTACGTGCGGGCTTTGAGGATGCGAAAGGCAACCTGATGGGCGCCATCGAACGCGCGGTGATCGGCAAGACCGGCAAGGAAGTCACAGCGGTCTTTGCCAACGCACCAGGGCCATTGGAGTTGTTGCCGAGCGCTTCTTATCCGCGGGGTTGGCTTCGTGTCCAGACCAGCGAGTACCGGCAGGTGATGGCGTTGCCGATTGCTTCGGACGAGCCGCTCAAGACTTATCGTAGCGAAATGCAGTTGCATAAGACCTTGGGAACAACAAGGCCCGGCGCGCCAGTAGCCGTTGGCGATCCCTTGTATGACATCTACGCCCGCGAACCTGATGCGTGGTGGCGCCTGTTGAACCCGGAGTGGGTCAATCCTGCAAACAAGAAATATGAAGGCTACAACCCGTATGGGTTGGCAACGAAGAGAATTGCCGAAGCGCAGAGGTTTCACCGGGATATCCAGGACCTGTACCATCCGACCACCTACGCTAGCTATGGCGCGGACCCTTATCAAAAAGCCTTCGGTGCAGTCACGTATCGGGTGAACGCAACAGGCCTAAAAGGATTCGGCAATCCGCTTTCATGGAGGCTTATCAGTGAAGACGGGGAAGGGCGCATTATGGTTCGCGCCGAGAATCGTCACACCCTGCAACTCAGACTTGAGCCGCCCATTGATGCCGGCGATCAGACTGTTCCCAGCGACGCATCAGCATCGCGTGTGCGCGGCACACTAGTCTTCCGGCAATCCGGCTATGAGCACCAGAACAGTTACAACAACGACAAGGTTCTCGCATCATTGTTGTATTCGCTCGTCAAGATCGCCAATACCGCACCATGGTGGAAATCATGAGCGACTGCGGAAAATTTGTTGCCATGCTGGCATGTCTGCTGTTGGTTTCTTGCCAGCCATATTCATACAAGGAGAACGGTGTGCCGAACGAAGTCGAACTGTCACCACGCCTGCAAGCCCTGTTCGGCAAGACCCGACAGGTCTGCTTCGGAAGATATGTCCTGGAAGTGCCAGCCGAAGCGAGATTGATATTCGGACCGCAGGATTTTCCCGGGAAGATTGTGACGCACGTTGCTGCAGCAGACCGCTTGACTGAAAAGGCGGACGCCTACCGCAAGAAGATTCTGGACAAGGATGACACAGCGAAGATCACCTATTTCGGTCGAAGTGCCAAAGTGGAAAGCATAGAAATCCGCTACTACGAAGACGACTTATCCGTGAAATACGGTCTTGAGGGGGCACACACCCTTGCCGCAGCGGGCAATCATTTGTACGAATGGTTCTATGGCGGAGAAGAGATTGCGCCGCTCGTTCGCGGCTTGCGCGCCCGCGACAACGCAGAAATACCAAAGGACCCCGGCGTTTGCATCGACCACGGCTTCATCGTGGACAGCAGCGGCGTACACCAGGAAATCATGCGGGCAGGCATCGCCATCCCCAGCCTGCCGGACGTCAGCTTTTCAGTCGACTCCAACAAGCTGGCGAGCGTGGACGGTGCAAACGGCGAAGGGCTGCTTGCTTCCATCGCGGCGCAGAGAGCGGACCTGGGCAAGCGCTATCCGAAGCTGACTACCCTGCGCGAAGGCAAGCGCATTGTCGGCGTCTGGCAAGGAGAGGAGTCCCTGGTCCGCCGCGCGGACGGTACCCACGATTTCGAGTGGGAAGCGGTCGGCAAGGAGCGCACCACCCTGCATCCGTCATCCATTGGCGCAAAGATGTACACAAAGGTGGCAGCCAACCGCATCGGCGCCGCGGACGAGGCGTCGCTGAGCGACGATGAGGCCGTGGCCCTGTGGGACCGGCTCCTGGGCGGGCTGCGTTTCCGTGTCGATGCGCCGCCGACGCAGACCGGCAAGCCTGTCACGGTGCGCTCGGGGCAGGTCGTACCGCGCTCAGGCATGTGGCGCGCCTCGCTGCCGTCCGGCCACCCCCTGGCGGCGTGGGTGGCCGGCAAGTCCGGCGTGGTGCGGCAGGCTGGGACGCCGATGATCAGTTTCGGGCTATCGCCGTCAGATGAAGCACAGGTGGTCTGGACGTGGATGGGCGAGGCCAGCACATGAACGCATGCCGCGCCGATGGTCAGGCCAGCGCGTGGATTTGCGGCCGCCGGGACGTACCCGTAGCCTCGGGCTGGCCGCCACGGTACCCCGCCGCGAACACCATGCGCCCCCCAGACCATGTATGGGTGACCATCGGCTGGCCGGCCACGCTGGCCACGGCGATCACGTCGGCGCGCAGCCCTGGCGCCAGCCGGCCACGGTCACGCAGCAGGCAGGCTTCCGCGGGGTTCGCCGTCACGAAGGCCAGCGCTTCGTTCAGCGGCAGCTCGGCCTGCCGGGCGGCGGCATAGGCCGCGGCGATCAGCGTTGACGGCTGGTAGTCCGAGCACAGGATGGTGCCGACGCCGGCATGGATGGCGTCGATCGCGCGCATCGAGCCGCTCTGGCTCTTGCCGCGCAGCACGTTGGGTGCGCCCAGGATGGTCGGCAGTGCCTGTGCGCACGCGGCTTGCGCGGTCTCCAGGTTGATCGGGAACTCGCTCATGCGCACGCCCAGCGCCTGCATGGCGGCGATGCGCTGCGGCGAATCGTCGTCATGGCTGGCGGTCGGGATGCCGAGGCGGTGCGCCTGAGCCACCAGCCGGTTGACGCGTTCATGCGCGCCGTCCAGCGCGGCGGCCTTCTTGTCGGCGGCGTCGGCGGCTTCCTCGCGGGTCATGCCGTGGTTGCCCATCATGTAGGCGAGGTAAGCGTCCAGCGTCTTGAACTGGCCCTGGCCCGGCGAGTGGTCCATCACCGACAGCAGGTCGACTACGCCCTCGGCCATCAGCAGTTCCAGTACGGGCACGGCGCTGGAATCGGTCACTTCATAGCGGCAATGGATGCGGTTGTCGACCAGGCTATCGCCGCGGAACGCCGCAACGGCGCGCACCAGCGTGGCCGCGGTGTCGACGTTGCGCACGCCGAAGTGGTTGCCGGCAAAGGAAAGCGCATGGTACGGCGTGGTGATGCCGGCCGCGGCATTGCGGCGGTCGACCTGCGCCACGGCGAAATCCAGCGGGAACAGCACGTTGGCGCGCGGTTCCACCTCTTTCTCGATGGCATCGCAATGCACGTCGATCAGCCCGGGCATCACGGTGTGGCCGCGCAGGTCGATCACGTCGGCATTTGCAGGCGCGGCGCCCGGTTCGATGGCGGCGATATGGCCGTCCTCGATCAGCAGCGCGCTGTCGTGCAGCACGCGGTCGGGCAGTACCAGGGTGGCGTGCGTCAGGTAGGTCGCGGTCATGTCCGGCTCCGTTGTTCTGGACAGTTACTGGCAGTTGGGGGCGAGGGCGGTGGCGGGCTGCAGCGGCAGCAGGCGCGTGGCCACGGCGTCGCGTACCGCCTCGTCGTGGAAGATGCCGATCAGCGCGCGGCCGTCGGCCAGTGCCTCGCGGATCAGTTCGACCACGACCGCGCGGTTGTCGGCGTCGAGCGACGCGGTCGGCTCGTCGAGCAGCAGGATCGGGTGCCCGCCGATCAGGCCGCGGGCGATGTTGACGCGCTGCTGCTCGCCGCCGGAGAACGTGGCAGGAGGCAGGTCCCACAGCCGGCGCGGCAGGTTGAGCCGTGCCAGCAGCACCTCGGCGCGGGCGCGCGCTTCTTCATGGCTGGTGCCGCGCTGCTGCAGCGGATCGGCCACCACGTCCAGCGCCGACACGCGCGGGATCGCGCGCAGGAACTGGCTGACATAGCCGATCACGTCGCGGCGCAGCTTCAGCACGCGCTGTTCGGGGGCGTGGTTCAGTTCGACCCACGGTTCGCCGTCGGCGCTGGTGTCGCGCAGGCGGATGCTGCCTTCGGTGGCGAGGTAGTTGCCGTAGAGGCAGCGCAGCAGCGTGCTCTTGCCGGTGCCGGACGGACCCGACAGCACCAGGCATTCGCCGCGCGCGGCGTCGAAGTCGATCGCGTTCAGCACCGGCAGGCGGATGCCGCCCTGGTTGTGCAGCGTAAACATCTTGCCGAGGCCGCGGACCTCGACCAGCTTCTGTGCATTGTCTGCTTGCATCGTCGTCAGCCTTGCAGGATGGAAGAGACCAGCAGCTGCGTGTAGGGATGCTGCGGATCGTCGAGGATCTGGTCGGTCAGGCCTTGCTCGACCACGCGTCCGCCCTGCATCACCAGCGTGCGGTGCGCCAGCAGGCGCGCGACGGCGAGGTCGTGCGTGACCAGCACGGCGGCCAGGCCAAGGTCGGAGACCAGCCGGCGCAACAGGTCGAGCAGGCGCGCCTGCACCGAGACATCGAGCGACGCGGTGGGCTCGTCCATGAACACCAGCCGCGGATGCGTGACCAGGTTGCGCGCGATCTGCAGGCGCTGCTGCATGCCGCCCGAGAACGTGCCGGGGACGTCGTCGAGTCGGGCCAGGTCGATCTCCATTTTCTCCAGCCAGCTGCCGGCGACTTCGCGCAGGTTGCCGTAGTGGCGCTCGCCCACGGCCATCAGGCGCTCGGCGATATTGGCGCCGGCGCTGACCTGCATGCGCAGGCCGTCGCGGGCATGCTGGCGCACGAAGCCCCAGTCGGTGCGTGCCAGCAGCCGCATGCGTGCGCTCGACAGCGTGGCCAGGTCGGTCAGGCCGCATTCGCGCATGTCATAGCTGACGCTGCCGCGCTGCGGCGGCGCCTGCATCGACAAGGCCTGCAGCAGCGTGCTCTTGCCGGAGCCGGATTCGCCGACCACGCACAGCACTTCGCCGGGATAGAGGTCGAAGCTGACGTCATGGCAGCCATGCAGGCCGTCCCAGGTGCGCGTCAGGTTGCGCACCGACAGCAGCGGGGTCGTGCTCATCGTGCACCTCCCGCGGCTTGCGTGACTGCCTGTTCCGCCTGGCGGTCGGCGCAGTACTCGGTGTCGGAGCAGACGAACATGCGCGTGCCCGCATCGTCGGTGACGATCTCGTCCAGGTAGCTGTCGGTGGCGCCGCATTGCGCGCAGCAGCTCGTCCATTTCTCGACCGTGAAGGGATGGTCGGCGAAATCCAGGCTCTTTACCGAGGTATACGGCGGCACGGCATAGACGCGCTTCTCGCGCCCGGCGCCGAACAGCATCAGCGCGGGGCTGCGGTCGAGCTTGGGATTGTCGAACTTGGGAATCGGCGACGGCCGCATCATGTAGCGCTGGTTGACGATCACGGGATAGTCGTAGGTGGTGGCGATATGCCCGTGATGGGCAATGTCTTCATAGAGCTTCACGTGCATCGCACCATACTCCGACAGCGCGTGCATGGTGCGGGTCTCGGTCTCGCTCGGCTCCAGCCAGCGCAGCGGCTCGGGGATCGGCACCTGGAACACCATGGTCTGGCCCGCGCGCAGCGGCGTTTCCGGAATGCGGTGGCGGGTCTGGATGATGGTCGCCTCGGCGGTACGCTCGGTGGTCTGCACGCCGGTCACGCGGCCGAAGAAGCGGCGGATATTGATGGCGTTGGTGGTGTCGTCCGAACCCTGGTCGATCACCTTGAGCATGTCGGGCTTGCCGATGATGGCCGCGGTGACCTGGATGCCGCCCGTGCCCCAGCCATAGGGCAGCGGCATTTCGCGGCTGCCGAACGGGACCTGGTAGCCGGGGATCGCCACGGCCTTGAGCAGAGCGCGGCGCAGCATGCGCTTGGTCGATTCGTCGAGGTAACCGAAGTTGTAGTGCTCGTCGCGGGCGATGCCCGTGGCGGCGGATGCGTTCGCGGCGGTCATGCCAGCGTCTCCTCTTGCGGCTGGGGCTGGGGATGCGGTTCGGGGTGCGCGGCTTGCGTGGCTTGCGGTTCGGCCTGCGCGGCGGCGTCCGTGCCTTCCTGCTCGGCGCGCAGGCGGCGCAGCAGTTCCAGGTTGGCCTGGAAGTCCACGTAGTGCGGCAGCTTCAGGTGCTGCACGAAGCCGGAGGCCTCGACGTTGTCGCTGTGGTACAGCATGAATTCGATATCGTTGGCCGGGGCGTCGGCGGCCTCGCCGAGTTCGGCGGCGCGCATCGCGCGGTCGGTCAGTGCCATCGACATGGCCTTGCGCTCGTTGTAGCCGAACACCAGCCCGTAGCCGCGCGTGAAGCGCGGCGCTTCGTCGGCGTTGCCGGTGAACTGGCTGACCATCTGGCATTCGGTCAGCTCGATTTCGCCGATCGTCACGGCGAAGCCGAGTTCTTCGACGAACAACTCGACCTCGGCGGTGCCGTAGCGGATTTCTGCGGCGAACGGGTGCGAGTTGCCGTAGCCACGCTGCGTCGAATAGCCCATCGACAGCAGGAAGCCTTCATCGGCGCGCGCCAGGTTCTGCAGGCGCGCGGCGCGGCTGGCGGGGAAGGTCAGCGGCTCGCGCGTCAGGTCGGGCGGGGGGGGGTCGCCGGCGGGGATCTCGTCGGCTTCGACCAGTTGTTCCGCCTCGAGCAGCCCGGTCACGCGCGGCATGCTGGCGGGCAGCAGCTCGGCCGAAGGCGGCAGCGGTGCGGGATCGCGGCCGGCTTCGAGCGAAAAGTCCAGCAGGCGCTGCGTGTAGTCGTAGGTCGGCCCGAGGACCTGCCCGCCGGGCACGTCCTTGAAGGTCGATGAAATCCGGCGCTGCAGGCGCATCGCGCCGGTATCGACCGGCACGGTATAGCCGAAACGCGCCAGCGTGGTCCGGTACGCGCGCAGCAGGAACACCGCTTCGATCTGGTCGCCGGCGGCCTGCTTCAGCGCCAGCGCGGCCAGCTGCGGGTCGTACAGCGAGCCCTCGGCCATCACGCGCGACACGGCCAGCGGCATCTGCTCGCGGATCTGCGCCAGCGTCAGCTCGGGCAACGCCGTGTCGCCGCGGCGGTAGGCGTCGAGCATCTGGTAGGAATTCAGGATGGCGCGTTCGCCACCCTTGACGGCTACATACATGTCAGGCCTCCATCTGCGTGGTGCGCGTCAGCGCGCAGAACCGGTCGCCGCTGGCGAGCAGCAGGTCGACGCCGAGCGGAAAGCCGGCGTTGTTGGCGCGCCAGGCGCCGCGGAAGCCGGCCGGCAGGCCGGCTACGCGCAGTGCTTGCGTGTGTTCGATACCGGGGCCGCGCAGCGTGAAGAGGTCGCCGTCGTCGAGCGAGGCGACTTCCACCAGCAGCGTGGCCGAACGGTCCGGGAACGCGGACTCGCCCTGCGTGCAGTCCGCCAGCGCCGGCATGGCGTGGCCGGCGGGCACGCACACGAAGGTGGCGGCGCGGAGGTCGTCGGTCAGCGGGCAGCCGCAATGGAAGCGCAGGAATGCGCGTGCGGCGAGGGGAACGCCCGCCGGCAGCCACACCGGGGTGTCGGGATCGGCCAGTGTCAGCAGCAGCGCGGCGAGCGCCGGCGACAGGCCCTCGGGCAGGCCGGTGGTCGCCGGCAGGGACTGGACTTGTCCGGGATGGGCAAAGGCATGCAGCGTGGCGCGGAACACCTGCTGGGCGTCGTCGACCGGGTTGTCGAAGCCCGGCACCAGCGAAGTGGCGGCGGACAGCATGGGTTGGGTTGAAATCATGTCAGTCCTCTCCCCGGACCATGGTGAAGAACTCCACGCGTGTTTGCGCGGCGGTAGCGGCCTGCCGGGCCGCGCGTGCGGCATGGGCGTCGGCCAGCGGCGCCAGCACCGCGTCGTGCACGCGCTGGTGCCAGGCCGGCCGCTGCAGCAGCGCGTCCAGCACCGCCGCCTGCTGCGCGTGTTGCGTGCTGCGGCCCTGTACATAGGCAACGCCTACGGTGCCGCCGGCACCGTCGTCATCCAGCACGACCGCGCAGCGCGTGACCGTGATTTCGCCGAGGTTGAACTGCGCTCCGGTGCCGCCGGCACGCGCGCGCACCATCGCCATGCCGGACTCCGGCTTGCGCAGCAGGCGCCACGCGGGCAGGGCCGCTGCCTGGCCCAGCCGGGCATAGGCCGCGTCGAGCGCCTCGGTTGGCGCCATCGCCAATACCCGCAGCCACGCAGCGCGGGCCGGGTTCGCATCGGTCGTTGCCGGACCGGCGGTTTCGCTTTGCATCATCACCCCTATACGTCTATACGTTTAGATGTCACAACGTGAACACGCCGCTACTAGACCACAGGCAGATGAACGTTTCGTGACGCTGCCCGGCATTAGTCGGACTCCGTGCCATGCCGGAGTAACTCGGGCACAATCGCATGGCAACAATGAACGCTTGATGACAAGAGGGCAGGATGTCTGATCGGGAAGTAGAACGGGGTTCCGGCGTGGCGGTGTGGCGCCAGATCGGCGAGGCGCTGGCGGAGGACATTCGCAACAAGCTGTACCAGCCCGGCGAGCAGCTGCCGCCGGAGCCGGAGCTGGCGACACGATTCGCCGTGAACCGGCACACCATCCGGCGCGCCATGGGTGAGCTGGAGCTGAGCGGACTGGTGCGCATCGAGCAGGGCCGCGGCACCTTCGTGCAGGAGCATGCGATCGACTATGCGATCGGCCGGCGCACGCGCTTTTCGCAGAACCTGGCCGCGCAGGGCATGCGCGGGCATACGGAGATCATCGGCTGCCAGGAGCTGCGCGCGCCGGAGATCGCACGCCACCTGGGCCTGGCGCGTACTGCGACGGTGCTGCACGTGCAGATGCTCGGGCGGGCCGAGGCCCGCACCATCGACGTTGCCGAGCACTATTTCGATCCGAAGCGCTTCCCCGGCATCGACGAGGTGTTGCGCGCGCAGCAATCGGTGTCGCGCGCGCTCGCGCAGTTCGGCATCGCGGACTACACCCGCAAGTGGTCGCGCATTACCGCCGCGATGCCGAGCGCCCCGGTGGCACGGCTGCTGAACCAGCCCAAGACGCGCCCGGTGCTGCAGGTGGAGGCGCTCAACGTCGATATCGACGGCGCGCCGGTGCAGTACAGCGTGACGCGCTTTGCCGGGGATTGGGTGCAGCTGACGGTTTCGGACACCGACTGACGTTGCCCGGACGCCGCGCGCATTGGTCTAGACATCTGCTTGTCATTTGCCGGCGCTAACGTCCCGTCCATGCATACGATCATTCCAACCCAAGCGCCGCAACTGAGCGGCATCACGGGGCGCCGCGTGCTCGGTGCAGCGGGCCTGGGGCCGGCTACACTAGGCTGGCGCGATGGCACGGTGGTCCAGCATGCGCCTGCATCCGGCTTATGGATCGACGCGGGCGACCTGCTGGTGCTGCCTGGCATCGTCGATATCCATGGCGACGCTTTCGAGCGCGCGGTCATGCCGCGACCGGGCGTCAGTTTCCCTTACGCGGGTGCGCTGCTCGACGTGGACCGCCAGCTGCTGGCAAACGGCATCACCACCGAGTTCCATGGGGTGACCCTGTCATGGGAGGGCGGGCTGCGCGGCGAAGCATATGCGCTGCGCATGTTCGAAGCGCTCGCGCAGCTACGCCCCGTGCTGGGCGCCGAGCACAAGGTGCATCTGCGCTTCGAGGCATTCCACCTCGCCGGCATCGATACGGCGCTGGCCTGGATCGCCGACAGGCGCATTGGTCTGCTCGCCATCAACGACCACTTGCCGATGATGGCGCGCCGCATGGCCGACGAAGGCAAGCTGCGCCAATACGCCGAACGCGCCGAGTGCGACGTCGAGACCTTCCGCCGGCGCCTGCGTGCGGCCAGCGCCAATGCGCAGGAAGTGCCGGAGGCGATGGCGCGCCTGATCGCCGCGGCGCGCGCGGCAGGGCTGCCGGTGGCTTCGCATGACGACCCGGACGTGGCCACGCGCCAGCACTACCACAGCCGCGGCTGCCGTATCGCCGAGTTTCCGCTGACCGTCGACGCCGCCACGCTGGCGCGCCAGCTGGGCGACGACATCGTGTTCGGCGCGCCCAACGTGGTGCGCGGCACCAGCCACACCGGCGCACCCAACGCGACCGAGATGGTCGCCGCCGGCCTGTGCACGGTGCTCGCTTCCGACTATTACTACCCGGCGCCGCTGCAGGCGGCGCTGCGCCTGGCGCAACTGTGCGTGCTCGAATTGCAGTGTGCGTGGCACCTCGTGTCGCGCAACCCTGCGCGCGCCGCCGGACTGCGCGACCGCGGCACGCTCGCCGCGGGCCTGCGTGCCGACGCGATCCTGGTCGACGACCGGCAGCCCGGCGCGCCGCGCGTCTGCGCCACCATCGTCAATGGCGAACTGAAGCATGCCGCAGCGATGCCGCCGCTGGTCGATCTTGCCGACGCCGGCACACTGGCGGCATGACCATGCACGCACACCGTTACGCGATCTACCTGGCGCCGGGCGAGCCGTTCCGTACCTTCGGCAGCCAGTGGCTCGGCCGCAATGCCGATTCCGGCGCCGCCGCGCCCATGCCGCCCGGCTTCACAGCGCCGCCGTCCGAGTGGGTGCGGGCGCCGGCCCACTATGGCCTGCATGCCACGCTGAAGCCGCCGTTCCGGCTTGCCGAGGGCACCGACGCCGCGCAGCTCGACGCCGCCGCCCGTGCTTTTGCGCGCGGCCGCGCAGCGTTCGACACGCCGCTGGCGTTGCGCTCGCTGCGGGGCTTTGTCGCATGGTGCCTGGCCGAAGCGTCGCCGCCGATGCAGGCGTTGGCCGATGCCAGCGTGGTGGCATTCGAGCGCTTCCGGGCGCCGCCGGCCCCGGCCGAACTGGCCCGACGCGTGCCGGAGCAGCTGAGCGCGGCACAGCGCAAGATGCTCGATGCGTGGGGCTATCCGTATGTGTTCGAGACCTTTGTCTTCCACATCACGCTGACGGGCATGCTCGATGCCGCCAGCGAGGCCGCCGCGCTGGCACGGCTGTCGGCGGATAGCGGCAAGCTGCTGGAAACGCCGCTGCATGTCGATGGCATCAGTGTGTTCGTGCAGCCGCAGGCGGGCGACGCCTTTATCGTCGGGCGCCACTATGGCTTCGATGGCGGTATCGATGATGGCGCCGGTGCGGCGTACCTGGACGCATGAATACGGGAATCAAGACTGACGGCAGTGGCCTGTTCTACGTAATGGGGCCGTCCGGCAGCGGCAAGGATTCGCTGCTGCGCGCGCTGCGCGAGCGCTTGGGTCCAGAGGATCGCGTCGTGGTGGCGCATCGCTATATCACGCGCGAGGCCGATGCCAACGAAGCGTCGGTGGCCCTTAGTCCCGATGAGTTCCGGCGCCGCCAGGCGCTTGGGTGCCTGGCGCTGAACTGGCACAGCCATGGGCTGCACTATGGCATTGGCGTCGAGATCGAGCAGTGGCTCGCCGCAGGGCTGACGGTGATCGTCAATGGATCGCGGGAGTACCTGCCGCAGGCGGTGGCGCGCTATCCGAAGCTTTGCGCGATCCATGTACGGGTCAAGCCAGAGGTGCTGGCTGCGCGGCTGCGTCAGCGTGGGCGCGAGTCAGAAGACGCCATCGCGCGGCGGCTGGTGCGTGCGGGGCAGGCGTTTGATGTTCCGGATGGGTGTTCGTTGGTGGAGATTGATAACAGTGGGGCGTTGGGGGCATCGGCGGAGGTTTTGGCGCGGGTGGTGGGGGTTGGGGGGGATTAGCAGGGGTTTTGGGACTGGGGTCGCTGTTGGTGACATGCTGTTGGCCGTTGAAGCGTTGGGGTCGCGGCTGGTGACATGCTGTCGGCCGTTGAAGCGCCTGGTTCCGCCCTGCTGGGCGGGTCACTTTTTGGCCGAGCGCCAAAAAGTAACCAAAAAGCGCGTCGCCTGCGGCTGGCTGAGCCAATTTGGCGCTTCCGGTTATATGGGCGGCGTTGGTCTCAGTGAGGCGTGGTCGCGATGCCAGCCTGCTACGCCAGGTGAGTGAATGTCGGTGCCTGACGAATCCCCACTTTTGAACCATCCCCAGGACGGGCGTAGGCCGCCTGCTACCTGCGGCATCGCATCATCGCCTACGGCTGCGCTGCGCGCGGCTCAGTCTCGCGGGTGGGGTGCCCTGGCACGAACCCGCATCGCTTCGCTCGCTGGGCGGCGACGGCAATGGCCAGGGCGAGATCGGCGCTCAGCCACCTTAGGGCCCGCGCGTAGCGCAGCCGAAGGCGTCCCACCGATACGGCATGCAGCAGGCGGCCTACGGCCGGCATGGGGATCGTCCAATAGTGGGTCGACGCAGCCACTATCCCTGACGAATCCCGACTATTGAACCATCCCCAGGACGGGCGTAGGCCGCCTGCTGCCGGCGTCAACGCGGGGACGCCTTCGGCTGCGCTGCGCGCGGCTCAGTCTCGCGGGTGAGGTGCCCTGGCACGGACCTGCGTCGCTGCGCTCGCAGGGGCGCTGTTGGTGACCAAATCCAAATCGGCCGCTCTGTCACCTTGGGCCCGCGCATAGCGCAGCCGAAGGCGTCCCACCGATATGGCATGCAGCAGGCGGCCTACGCCCGGCATGGGGATCGTTCAATAGTGGGTCGACGCAGCCACTATCCCAAACTCACCTGGCGTAGCAGGTTCGAACCACTACCCACATCGGCCGGAAATCACCACCGCCCGAACGACCCACGCCGATGAATTGATAGCCAGCCGCTCAGGCGACGCGTTTTTTGGTTACTTTTTGGCGCTCGGCCAAAAAGTGACCCGCCCAGCAGGGCGGAACCAGGCGCTTCAACGGCCGACATCATGTCACCAGCCGCGACACCTAAGCTTCAACGGCCGACAGCATGTCACCAGCCGCGACACCTAAGCTTCAACGGCCGACAGCATGTCATCAGCAGCGACACCTAAGCTTCAACGGCCGACAGCATGTCATCAACAGCGACACCTAAGCGTCAAAGCCCGACAGCATGTCACCAACAGCGACAGCCCCGCCTCAAAGCCCAACACTAAAACTAACCCCATGCTCAATAAACCCAAGCCCCCGATAAAACCGATGCGCCTGCAGCCTCCGCGCATTCGATGACAACGCCAGCTTCGCAGCCCCAGCCTCCCGCGCCAGCCGCATGGCCTCCCGCATCATCGCCTTGCCAACGCCCATGCCGCGCGCATGCGGCGCGACCACGACGGCTTCGACGATCGCCTCGGGCCGTCCATCATGAACCATCACAGGAAACACCAGCAGGCTGAACGTGCCAAGCGGTATCCCGTCAGCCCCCACCATCATGTAGCAACGATAATCCGGATAGCGCCGCATGGTCGCATACCGCTCGCGCATCGTCTCCAGCGACAACGGTGGCTCGCCATCCATGGCGGCGAGCAGCGCCGACAGGTGCCGCAGCTCGGCATCGGAACCGCGCACCTCGCGCAGCGCCAGCACGGCTTCGGCCGTGTCCTGCAATCCGTTCATACCATTCACGAGGGGGCGTGCGCGCAGCGCGCGGCGATAGCGAGGTAGTGTGCCAGCGGCGGCGTGGCCAGGTCGACAACCTTGGCCAGGTCGTCGTAGCGGCGCAGGCGCACCGCGGCGTCGGCATGGGCGCTGGCGGCGAACGCCTCGGCGCCGGCCGCGTCATAGGGCCCGCCCTGCAGCGCCAGGCTCTGCACTGAGGCGGGCGACAGGGTGTCGAAGTAGGCGCGATCGACCGCGCACAGGTAGCGCTTGGCGGCGACGTGCAGCCGCACGGGCTCGGTAACATGCTCGCCAAACAGCGCCGCAAGCGCGTCGGCGGCGGCCTCCTGGTGGCGCATGTCGGTGGTGGTGCTTTCGGCGAGCATCAGGTGGCCGATGTCGTGCAGCAGGGCCGCTACGACCAGCGTATCGGGCTCGCCGGCCTGTTCGGCCAGTTGCGCGCACTGCAGCGCATGGGCGGTCTGGCTGATGGACTCGCCGCCATACCATTCGGTGCCATGGCTGGCGAAGAGGGCTTCGATGCGTTCGATCGTCAGCATGTCGCTCACACCAGCACCTTGCGAATCTGCGCCGAAATAATGTCGATGCTCGACACAAACAGGATGATGATGATCATCACCGCGCAGGTCTGCCCATACTGGAAGCTGCGGATGATTTCCCACAGCACGGAGCCGATGCCGCCGGCGCCGACAATGCCCACCACCGAAGCCGAACGCACGTTCGACTCGAAGCGGTACAGCGCAAACGACAGCCACAGCGGCAGCACCTGCGGAATCACGCCGTAGACGATCTCTTCGACCGGGCCGGCGCCGGTGGCGCGCACGCCTTCGACCGGGCGCGGGTCGATCGCCTCGACCGCTTCCGCAAACAGCTTGGCCAATACGCCGGTAGTGTGGATCCAGATTGCCAGCACGCCAGCGAACGGTCCCAGGCCGACGGCGACGATGAACAGCATCGCGAACACCATCTCGTTGATGGCCCGGCAGGCATCCATGACGCGGCGCGCCGGCTGGTAGACCCACGCGGGCACGATATTGGCCGAGCACAGCAGCCCCAGCGGCACCGCCATCGCGACTGCCATGGCGGTACCCCACAGCGCGATCTGCACGGTGACGAGCATCTCGTCCAGGTAGTGGCGCCAGTCGCGGAAATCGGGCGGGAAGAATTCGGCGGCGAATTTCGCCATGTTGTCGGAATCGCGCAGCAGGTCCAGCGGGCGCATGTCGGCGCCTTGCCAGGACAGGCCGAGCAAGGCCAGCACGACCGCCCAGGTCAGCGTCATGGCAAGGGACGTGCGCGGCGGCCTGGCGGGGTTTCGGGACGACGGGGGCAGGCCGGGCGTGGCGGTGGCGGTCATGGGCAATCCGGTTTGAAGCAGGGAATGTGGGGACGGCACAGGGCCGGCGCCAGGCCGGCCCTGCAAGGCGCAGCTTACTGCGCGGAGGTGGCCGCGGCGGCCTTGTCCAGCTCGGCCAGTCGGCGCGAGACGTCGGCCAGGCGCTTGTCCTTGTCGGCAGCGGCCAGCGTGGTGTCGGTCTCGATCTTGGCCTTCTCCCGGGCCAGCTCGATCTGGCGGATCGGCACCAGCTGCGCGTCGGTGGAGGGGCGGAAACCCTGGTACGTCAGCGCGGCCAGCACCTGCTTCTCGCGTGCCGCGTCGGTGCCCTTGCCGTAGTTGACGAAGAAGGTCTGGATCTTCTTCTTCAGCTCGGGCGACAGGTCCTTGCGGTAGACCATCGGATCGGCCGGGATCAGCGGCGACTTCCACAGCACGCGTACCTGGTCAAACGGATTCTTGCCCGTGTTGATGCGGTAGCGCTCCATGTTTTCGGTGTTGTTCACCGCCACGTCGACCTGCTTGTTCAGCACCGACAGCAGGTTGGCTTCGTGGTTGCCGATGCGCACGGCCTTGAACAGCGTCTTCGGGTCGACCTTGTTGGCGGTCCACAGGTAGTAGCCCGGCACCGCGGTGCCCGAGGTCGAGTTGGGGTCGCCGGCGCCGTAGCTCAGCTCCTTGCCGCGCTTGATCACGTCCTCGACGCTCTTCAGGTCGCTGTCCTTGTTGACGATCAGCAGCGACCAGTAACCCGGGTTGCCGTCCTTGTCGATCACCGAGGCAAAGACCTCGCCATTGGCGCGGTCCACGGCTTCCATCGCGGACTTGTTGCCGAACCAGGCGATCTGGACCTTGTTGAAGCGCATGCCTTCGATGATGCCGGCATAGTCCGAGGCGAAGAACGGCTTGACCGTCACGCCCAGCGTCTTGCTGAGATCGTCGATCAGCGGCTGCCAGGCTGCCTTCAGGTTTGACGACGACTCCGTCGAGATAAAGCCGATGTTCAGGCTCTTGGCGTCCTGGGCAAATGCGGACAGGGACGGCAGGGCGACCAGGCCGGAAGCGACGACGGCGACAAAGGTTCTGCGAAGCATGGACAACTCCGATTGGGAAAGCTTGGGAAAGACTGCGGGAAGGGGCGGGAAGGGGCGGCGCTCAGGCGGCCGCCAGGTTCATGGTGACCATCGCGGGCGCGGGCATTGCCGCGGCGGGTTCGTCGGCATCCGTTGCGGCATCGTGCAGCAGCTCGTCGGCCTCGGTGCCGTACAGGTCGCGCAGCATGGCCGACGTCAGCGCCGCCGAGGGACCGTCATAGACCACCTTGCCGTGGCGCAGCGCCACCACGCGCGGGCAGTAGCGCATGGCCACGTCCACCTGGTGCAGCGATACCACCACCGCCACCTTGCGCGTGCGGTTGATCTGGGTGAGCAGCGACATCACGCGGCGCGACGACTCCGGGTCGAGCGAGGCGATCGGTTCGTCGGCCAGGATCACGCGCGCGTTCTGCACCAGCGTGCGTGCAATCGCCGCGCGTTGCTGCTGGCCGCCCGACAGCGTCGAGGCGCGCTGAAACGCATAGTCGTCTATACCAACCTGGGCGAGTGCATCGAGCCCGGCACGCAGTTCATCGGCCTTGAAGATGCGGAACAGGCTGCGCCATTTCGGGATGCGGGCCAGCATGCCGACCAGCACATTGGTGATCACCGGCAACCGGCCCACCAGGTTGAACTGCTGGAAGACGAAGCCGATTTCGCCGCGCACCTGGCGCACGTTGCGGGCCAGGCGGCCATTGCGCTGCACCGGGCGGCCGTTGACCAGGATCTCGCCGGCATCGGCGGTGACAAAGCCGGCCATGTGGCGCAGCAGCGTAGACTTGCCCGATCCCGAGGCGCCCAGCAGTGCAACCATTTCGCCGGGGGCAACGCTAAGCGTGACCTCGTCAAGCGCCTTGCGGTCCGCGCGGAACGATTTGGAAAGCCCGCGGACTTCAATTGTGTGGGTCATGACGACTCCGTGGCTTGAATGACGTCACGGATTCTGGCGGGCGTATATGTCAGACAGATGAACGCCGGACCACCCGTGCTACAAGCCGCCGAGGGCGTTCACGGTGAACGCCAGGATCCCCATGTTGAACAGGAACGCGGCCATGCAGTGCGCCAGCACCACCCTGCGCATATGCGCGCCGTGAATGGTGATGTCCGACGTCTGGAACGTCATGCCCAGCGTGAAACTGAAATACAGGAAGTCCCAGTAGCCGGGTTCCCGCACGCCGGGCACTTCCAGTCCGCGCCGGTCGCCGGTGGGCGACTGCAGGTAGAAGAGATGCGCATAGTGCAGCGTGAAGACAGTATTGGCGAAGAGCCAGGACAGGACCAGCGTGGCGACGATCAGCGCGACGTCGAGCCAGTGCGGCGTCCCGGGGCGCGCGACCAGCGTGCCGATCGCCACCAGGATGACCATCGACAGCAGCACGGTGATTGCCAGCAATGCGGGCCGGTTGGCGTCGTTGTGTTCTGCGGTGCTCCGCATCGTAGCGGCATCGGCGCGCAACAGCGGCAGCGCGGCGCCAAGGAAGACCAGCGCGGCGAAATCGAAGCCGATCAGCAGCGCGATGCGCAGCTGCGCGCCGAGTGCTGCCGCCGCGCCGGTCGCGACGATCAGGATCGCGCCGCACACCAGGAAGCGCGGCGGCGCAAGTCGTTTGCCGATGGCAATGAAGGGTGTCGTGTGCATGGCTGAGGCTACTGTCTTTCATTGGCGCAGGCTGCCGGCGCTGCGCGGGCGCGGCGGGAATTCGCATACCGACTAACCGGTCGGACATTGCCGCCGCATCTCCATGTTGCACCGCGGCGCGAGCGCCGACTGGCAGGGCAATGTGAGGATAATGCAGCGGCTCTTCGTTCTGCATCCGGCATTGAACAGTCCCGGGTGACCGACTAACATGGACTTTCGCGGCGCGAACGGTAAGCGTCGCCAGCCAATCTAGGCGCCCCGGAAAACAGGGTCTGCACCACCAGACCGGACCACAGAGGGCGCTAGCGCAGTCCCGTTGCAACACACTACCCATGTTTGCCGAGGAGACGCCTGTGCTGAGTCATCACGAGTTTGCCACCCTGGTCCTTGTCAACGACAGCAGCGACCCGCCCGAGCTGGACCGGACCGATGTGGAAGCGCTGCTCGCGCACCAGCTGATAACGCTCGAACGGGTCGGGCCCAGTGTCAGCCGGCCGCAGGTCACGCTCCAGGGTTACCGTTTCCTCAAGGCGCTTGGGCGCATCCGGGCGAAAGAGCCGCGCGCCTGCCGGTAAGCTCTGCCATGCGCGGCTTGCCGCCGCTGCGTGCCTGCCAGTCCCTCGAAGTCATCCCTGCATTCGGTTTTGCCATATGGTCCGTTCGGGAAATCCGGATAGCCAGCCGTAGCCTTGTGCTGCAATCTGGCGCCGATCGATAACCGACCGGCGCACAGGTGCCGGCAGCATGGAGACGGCAACGATGGTGACGCAAGCAGTGCAGGGCAAGGGTTGGCAATGGATGGTGGTCGGAGCGCTGGGCCTGGCGCTCGCCGGCGGGACGCAGGCTGCGGATGCCTTTCCGTCGAAGCCGATCACGCTGGTGGTGCCGTTCTCCGCAGGCGGACCCACCGATGTCGTGTCGCGGGCACTCGGCCAGGCGATGGCCAGGGACCTGGGCCAGAGCGTGGTGGTGGAAAACCGCCTGGGCGCCGGCGGGACCGTCGCGGCGGCGTTCGTGGCGCGCGCAGCCTGATGGCTACACCATCCTGATCCATCACAACGGCATGGCCACCGCGCCGGCGCTGTACAAGAAGCTGTCCTACAGTCCGCTGAAGGATTTCGAATATATCGGCCAGGTTGCCGATGTGCCGATGACGTTGCTCGGCCGCAAGGACCTGCCGCCCGCCAACGCGGCTGAACTGGTGAAGTACGTAGCGCAGAACAAGGACAAGGTGTCGCTGGCCAATGCCGGCCTCGGCGCGGTGTCGCAGTTGTGCGGCCTGTTGTTCGAGGAAGCGGTGCACGTCAAGATGACGGCTGTCCCTTACCAGGGAACGGGTCCCGCGATGACTGCCCTGCTGGGCGGCCAGGTCGACCTGCTGTGCGACCAGACCACCTCGACGCTGCCGCATATCAACGCCAACCGCGTCAAGCTGTATGGCGTGACCACACCCAACCGCATCAAGGCGCTGCCTAATGCGCCGACGCTGCAGGAGGGCGGGTTGAAGGGCTTTTCGATGAAGGTCTGGCATGGCGTGTACGCGCCCAAGGGCACGCCGCCGACCGTGGTGGCGCGGCTGACCAAGGCATTGCAGCAGGCGCTGAAGGATCCGGTGGTGGCCAAGCGCCTCGATGACCTGGGCGCCGAGATCGTGCCCGCAGACAAGCAGACGCCGGAGGGGCTGAAGACCTGGCTCAAGGCCGAAAGCGACAAGTGGCAGCCGCTGCTGAAGACCATGAAGGTCGAGGCCGACTGAGCGCGCGCGAACATCGAACTCGACTGACGGGGGGCAGTGCCGGCCGCGCGCGCCGGCACGCCTCCCGGGATGCTCCAGGCGTATTAACATGGGAATGAGCGGAGGCGGCTGCTGCCCGCGCTGATGACGTCCACGCCACGGTCTTCCGCGCGATGGGAGAAAGACATGGCAACTTACGAGTTCAAGGACAAGGATCTCCAGTTCCTGGCCCAGGGTGCTGACTCCTGTTTTGCGTCTCCTGACACGGCTTTCGTTGAATGCGCGGACGGACATCCGGCATTCATGGTGACATGGCCGGAGAGCGGATCGACGATGATGAGCCTCAAGGTGCAGATCCGGGCAAGCCAGTACGCCAGTTACCTGACGGATCCGTTCAGGGGACGGGAAGTCCTGCGCAAGGCTGTCGAAGATCGCCTTGCGCTGATCCACACCGTGAAAAGCGGAGTGCTGCTGGCTCCCGATATCTAGGGAACACCCAACAAAAAAGCACCTTCTGCAGGTGCTCGGCGCTTTCCGCCCTTTCAGCCTTTTCAGCCACCAGGGGGCGTCCGAACCGGGTCAGCAACTCATGATCCGGCTCGGACCTGCAGGCGTATTTCGCCTGCACGATCACGCTTCAACCAGCAAACCATCCAGGAAACATGATCGTTTCGCTGACCTGCCTTCGCCTTGTCAAAGCGCCTCTCAGCCAGCAGGTTGATTATAGGGCGGCCGACGAACAGGTCAACGTGAATCCGGCTGTGCCGCCGCGCGCAGCCTGATCCACTCTGCCAAGGGGCGCAGGCTTTTGGCCGGCGATGCGCCTATGCATGCAGTTCCACGACGTCCCGATCGGCGACCGGATGATCGGCGCCCACCTGCTGCCCGCTGAACTTGCCGCTCCCCCAGATGCGGGCGAATTTGAACGTACGCGCGAGATCCGGGTGCACCCGCAGGGCGACATCCAGTACGGTGTCGCCGCGGCGCATCGTAAACGGCCGACTCTGCTCGACGGGTTTCCCGGGGGCCTTGGTGTAAACACGCACAATGCCCAGGGCCCTGAAAAGAAACGGACCGATTTCGGCCAGTCCTTGTCCGCGGGTTGCCGAGGTTGCGAGCGCCGGAAAATGTACGCCGAGCAGGTCTTCGAGCACGGCCGCGTCGTCGGGGCTGGCGAGATCGGCCTTGTTGGCCAGCAGCAGTGCAGGGAGGTGGACACTGAACGGGTCAGGCGCCGACGCCGGCGATGCGGCCGATGCGGCAGGGCTGTCCGCCTCGCCTGGCCAGCGCTCCGACAGGTTGATCCTGGCTTCGGCGAGTCGCCGGAGAATCAGCGCCAGCTGTTCCGTACAGTCGGGCGCACTCAGGTCGACCACGAGCAGCACGCCGTCTGTCACCCGCACCATGTCGGTGATCCCGGGTTGCATGAATTCGGCTGAGACAGGTGGCAGGTCCACGAGCTGGAATGCAATGTCCTCGAACGGCAACATGGCGGGGACCGGAAACTGGGTTGGGTGAGGATAGGGCCCGGCCTCGCTGCCCGATCCTGTCAGCTGCGCATGCAGGCTGGATTTTCCCGCGCCGGACGGGCCGATCAGGCAGAGCTGGGCCGCGCCTTCGGCATGCACCGCATGTGACGGCCCCTTGCGAGCCGCCTTCCCGTGGCCCGCGGATTCGTGGGTCAGTTCCCTGATCCGCGATTTGATATCGGCTTGCAGGCGCTCCGTCCCCTTGTGCTTGGGAATGACACGGAGCATCTCCTTCAGGCACTCGAGCTGCTCACGCGGCTGGCGCGCCAGCCGATAGGCCTGCTCGGCCTGTTTGTACTCGGGAGAGAGGTTTGCTGGCATGGGCCGTCAGCGCTGCACCACTGGGCTACGTTCCGATGTGCACGGGAATCCGGCGCCGCCCGAAGTGATGCTCGAAATGCCCGAAGCAACCGGCAACCGGCTCAAAGCAGTCGGGGCAGGTTCCGGTTGGCGTGAGGCGATAGCTCTCGATCGCATGCCAGTCGCGCACGATCAGCGGTGCGCGGCAGGCGGGGCAGTAGGTGGTTGCGCCTTCCCTGTCGTGGACGTTGCCGGTGTACACGTAACGCAGCCCCTCATCGATCGCGAGCTTGCGGGCATGCGCCAGCGTGGAGAACGGCGTCGGCGGCACGTCGCGCATCTTGTAGTCGGGATGAAACCCCGTAAAGTGCAGCGGGACGTCGGTGCCAAGTTCCCTCGCGATCCACCGGGCCTCCGCGCGGATTTCCTCATCGCTGTCGTTCTTGCCGGGAATCAGCAGGGTTGTGATCTCGAACCAGACTTTGGTCGCGTGCTTCAGGTACAGGAGCGTATCCAGCACAGGCTGCAGATGTGCGCCCGTGAATGCAACATAGAACGCGTCGGTAAAGCCCTTCAGGTCGACGTTTGCCGCGTCCATCCGGCCATAGAAATCGCGTCGTGCCTGCTCGCCGATATACCCGGCGGTTACCGCCACCGCCATGATGCCCAGTTCGCGGCAGGCATCGGCAACGTCCATCGCGTATTCGGCGAAAATCACCGGGTCGTTATAGGTGAAAGCCACGCTCTTGCAGTCATGGGCCGCCGCCGCTTCGGCAATGGCTTCGGGCATGGCTGCCACGGCCAGTGTCTCCATTTCACGCGATTTGCTGATGTCCCAGTTCTGGCAGAACTTGCAGGCCAGGTTGCAGCCTGCCGTGCCGAACGACAGGACGGCGCTGCCTGGGTAGAAGTGGTGGAGCGGCTTCTTTTCGATCGGGTCGATGCAGAAGCCGGATGAGCGGCCATAGGCGGTCAGCAGCATCCGGCCGCCAACCCGCTGACGCACGAAGCAGGCGCCGCGCTGCTCGTCATGCAGGCGGCAATGGCGCGGACACAGGTCGCATTGCATGCGGCCGTCGTCCAGGAAATGCCAGTAGCGACCAGGATATGTTGCCGGAGAGGGGTTTTCGCTTGCCGTCATGGCATGTTTCTCCTGAAGCGCGCTTTCAGGCGGTTCGGGTACCGTCATGTCCCTTCCTCCAGGATGCGGCGCCGCTTCAGCCTAAGCAAGACGCCATACACGGCCAGCGCTGCGATCACGTGCTTGAGCGTGTGCCCGCTGACCAGTCCCGTCAGCGCGGCGATCTGGTGGTCCAGTACATCGCAAGCCAGGGCCAGCGCATAGCCGCCGGTGATGGCCAGCACATCCCGGTCGCCAGTGTAGCGCGGTGCATAGAGGCAGAGCAGTAGCGGCACCACCAGCATGGCGCAGGCCTGGACCAGGAGGTAAGGGCGCAGGTCTCCGCTGCCGCGGGCTTCGCTCCATGCCCAGTAGCCGACGCTGGCCGGCCCCGCGATCAGCAGCAGCGGCAGCAGCCGCAAGCCGGCCTTCAGGCTGGCGCGCTCGCACACGTTGGCGCCCAGCCAGGCCATCAGCGCGAGCGCCAGCGGTGCCCGGTCCCACACCAGCC
Source organism: Cupriavidus oxalaticus (assembly GCF_004768545.1). Classification (NCBI taxonomy): domain Bacteria; kingdom Pseudomonadati; phylum Pseudomonadota; class Betaproteobacteria; order Burkholderiales; family Burkholderiaceae; genus Cupriavidus; species Cupriavidus oxalaticus. The sequence goes on from NZ_CP038635.1 coordinate 1,512,914, forward strand.
GCTGGTTGTCCGGGGCCAGGTGGTAGTAACCCGAGCCCAGCCCCACGAGGAAGACGGCGAGAAAAAGCACCCGGTAAGGCCAGGCCTCAACGGGTGCGATAAAAGCTCGGCTGGAGGCGCTCGCACCGAGATAGCGCAGGCCGGCCGCGCCCGCGAGCAGGAACAGCAGGTTCGAGCCAATGTCGAGGCAGTGGGGCGTGCCGAAGCAGGCGTAAGGATCGGCAAAACGATGATACTGCGGCGGCTGCGCGATGCGCGGCAGCAGCCAGGCCCCGGCGGCCATGGCCGCCACCAGCAGCCAGACCGCGGCAGCCCTGGCGGCAGCGGGGGCTTGCCGGCAGGCGCGCATTAGCAGGCTCCTCAGTGCAGCACGTAGAGAGTCTGCTGCCCCTCGGCATAGAGCGCCATGGCGATCTTCAGAATCTCATCGCGATGCCGGTCAAAGGAGGCCAGCACCCCGGCTTCGTCGGAACAGGGCGCGGAGTCGAAACTCAGCAGTACGCGGTCGTCCACAAGGAAGCTAATTTCGCGTGCGTTGTCATAACCCCAGAACCACACGCCATGCCTGGATGCATCATAGCTGCGGCTGGGGTTGGGGAAGGCAAGTGCCATACAAGTTGCGTGTCATGTGCCGCGTCTGTGCGGCCAACCGATTTATGTCTTCTTCTTGGCGACACCTTCGTTTCCGACCCTCGAATGAACCATGCTGAACGGGGTTGCCGGCACTGGCGGCTTCTTGGGCTGCTTGGGTTTTTTCGGTTCGCGAGTGCTGCGTAGTTGACTCTTTGCCATGATTGCTCCTGGTGCGTTGCTTGCCAAGATGGCAGTTCCAGCATACGCGCGCAGAAGCTCTAACCAAATGATTTTCATCACGGCCGCACGAAAAAGGCATGCGGGCAAAGGTTAGAGGTCCGCACCTCGCTTCCAGGCTGTGACATTGCGCTCAGTCCGCACACCGCTGGATGAACTGCGAAATGGCCGGCAGGATGGATTGCCGGAATCCCTGGCCGGCGAACGTCCCGTAGTGACCCACGCCGTCAACGACCAGGTGCGCTCTGCGGTCATTGGCAATGCCTGTGCAGAGTGCGTGGGCCGCTTCGGTCTGGCCCCGGCCGGTGATGTCGTCCTCGCTGCCTTCGATGGTCAGCAGTGACACGTTCGTGATGGCCTCGGGGCAGACGCGGCGCTGGCCAACCTCCATGCAGCCGCGGCACAGGTGATGCTCCAGGAAAACCTTCCGGATGGTTTCCAGGTAGTACTCGGCCGGCACGTCGAGCACGGCGTTGTACTCGTCATAGAACTGGCGATGCCTGGCGGCCTCGTGCTGCCTGCCATCGACCAGGTGGCGGTAATAGTCAAGGTGCGCGCCGGCGTGGCGTGCGACGTTCATCGAGACGAAGCCAGCAAGCTGCAGGAAGCCGGGATAAACCTTGCGCCCCCGTCCCGGGTAACTGTCGGGTACGCGTTCGATGACATTCGACTCGAACCATGGCAGCGAATATCTTTGCGCGAACCGGTTGACCGCCGTCGGGCTGACGCGGGTGTCGATCGGCGCGGCGATCAGCGTCATGGAGCACGGTTGGGCGTGCTCGTTGTCCTCCGCCATCTGGGCGGCCGCACAGAGCACCGGAACCCCTGGCTGGCATACCGCCACGATATGCGTGCCGGCGCCGAGGTATCGCATGAACTGCTTGAGGTAATCGACGTAATTGCCAAGGTCAAAGCCGCCCGCATCGAGCGGGACCAGGCGCGCGTCGGCCCAGTCGGTAATGTAGACATCATGCCCGGGCAGCAAGGCTTCGACCGTCGGGCGCAGCAGCGTGGCGTAGTGGCCCGAGAGCGGCGCCACCAGCAGCACGCGGGGACCGGGGCTTGGCATGTCCTTCCTGAAATGCAGCAGCCGGCAGAAGGGCGCCTCGATCAGCACGGTATCGGTAACCGGCACCTGTTGACCGCACACGATGACCTCGTCGATGGCGAAGCGAGGCTTCCCGTAGGACCTGGTCAGCCGGGTAAACAAATCAAGCGCGGCACCGGCCTCGCGCATCCCGGGCAGCCACGCGATGGACTCGCCCCAGAAATCGACGGCACGCTGACCCGCTTCGATCATGGCCCCGAGCGGCCCGACCGACTGCAGCGTGAGTTCACGCAGAGCATAGAGCGCCATGGCAATCCCTGCCTTCCGAAAATATGGTTGCCGCGTTGATCCAAGGCCGGGTCCGGCAAACCGGGCCTCTTGCTGGCGCGATGCCGCGATCGCTTCAGCGCACAGGGTGCGCCGGACAGCTGCAGGAGCGACTTCGCTCAAGGCAAAGCGGCGGACGGCAGGCTTGTAACGCAGGTCGGCAGGCGGTAGGCGGGCGTTGAAGCGCCGTGGTGAGGCGCTGGGCACGGCCGAAGTGCCGTCGGTGACGAATTGCCTGAGCGCGGATAGCGGGCGTCTTGCCGGGACGGCTGTTCCGGCTGCTGTGGCCGGATGCGAGCGTGCCGCTCAGGCCGCACGCGAATCGATTGGAATGCTGCATGACGTCCCCACTGCTCAGGGCTACCGACCTTGCAAAGTCGGCGGAACAACATGCAATCAAGTTACTTCATTTACATTCAGTAACACATTCGATGAAACCCTACTGCAACGCCTTGCATACGGTTTTTCGCCGAAAGTGACTGACGTGGCATGGTTTGTCGAAGCCGTCCGTGCCAGGGCACTTGCGAAGTGATGCTTGATTACCGGCGCGCCGCTGCAAAAGGCACCGGCACCAGAGCAATTTGTAAATCTTTGCAAGCGGCGGGCGTGCTGTCGCCGGAGCAGTCACACATGATCCATGTTGCCCCCGGGCCAGGCGCCCTCGAGCACCAGCCGCTTCGGGCAATCCTTTCGCGATCCGCCAGGCGCGAGAAGGCTGCCTGGTGTGGGTCATCTTGAAAGCGCGCCTTCCGGGCTCCCGCCCGCGGCCTGCGCCACTTCGATCAGTTCATCGATCAGCGCCTTCGCGCACCCGGGCAAGCCGTCCAGCTCGCGCACGATCACCGCGCGCTCGCGTACCGCCCAGGCCTCGGGCAACTCGATGATGTCGATCTTCATGGTCTGGCGATGCCGCAATGCGGCCGACAACGGCACCACGCCGATGCCGACGCCGGCTTCGATCATCCGGCACATCGCTTCGAAGCTGCGGATCTGGATGCGGATCTGCAGCTTGCGGCGCTGGTCGCGCACGAGTTCGGTCAGGAACGCATGCAGCGTGCTGCCTTCATGCAGGCTGACATGCTCGTATTCGAGCGTGTCGTCGAAGGTGACGTTCTTCTTCCGCGTCAGCGGATGTCCCACCGGCGTGGCCAGCACCAGCTTGTCGGTGCTGAAGTGGATGACCTCCAGCCCTTCCGCATTGAGCGGTCCGGAGATGATGCCAAGGTCCGCGCTGCCGTCCAGTATCCCGCGGATGATGTCCCGCGTCAGGCGTTCCTGCAGGTCAACGGTGACGGCAGGGCGCTCCGCCATGAAGCGGGCCAGCACCTCGGGCATGAACTCGGTGACCGCCGTCGTGTTGGCAAAGATGCGGATATGGCCGACCGAGTCTTTCGAATATTCCTCGAACTCGCTGCGCACGTGCTCGAACTGGCGTTCGATCACGCGTGTATGCCGCAGCAGGCGCTCGCCGGCCGGGGTCAGGGCCAGGCCCTTGCTTTCGCGGTAGAAAAGCCGGGTGCCGAGCTGGTCTTCCAGCGCCTTGAGTCGCGCGCTGGCCGCCGCGGGCGACAGAAATGCCTTTCTCGCCCCGCGCGACAGGTTCTCTTCTTCGGCGATGCGCGCAAACAGCCTCAGGTCGGCAAAATCAAAATGCATGGGGGCTCCTTGGGCGTAACTTTATCAAGGTGCCGCATGGAGCGTAAACCGTTGCCGGGCACGCCAGGGCGGTGCTTTCGGCGTGGGTGAACGGCTGCTTCGAGAAAACGAGATTTACGGGCCATGCCGGGGCTGCGAGACTTGCAGCGAAGCGGCTGGCGATGCGACTAGCGAAGCGGGCCGCCGACCGGATCCCCGCCGTTCGTGCCGCGATGGCAGTGCGAGCGCAATCTTCACGAAAAGGCTGCTATGCGTCCCCTTGATGGCATTACCGTGGTTTCCCTGGAGCATGCGATTGCTGCGCCGTTCTGTACCCGCCAGCTGGCAGACCTGGGTGCGCGCGTCATCAAGATCGAGCGGCCGAAGGTCGGCGACTTCGCGCGCGGCTACGACGAGCGCGTCGACGGCATGTCGTCGCACTTCGCCTGGACCAACCGCTCGAAGGAAAGCCTGGCGCTGGACCTGAAGCATCCGGAAGCGCCGGCAATCCTGCAGAAGATCCTGGACCAGGCCGATGTGCTGGTGCAGAACCTGGCACCGGGTGCCGCCGACCGGCTGGGCCTGTCCTACGAAGCGCTGTCGCAGCGCTATCCCGGCATCGTCGTCTGCGACATCTCCGGCTATGGCAACGACGGTCCGTACCGCGACAAGAAGGCCTATGACCTGCTGATCCAGGCCGAGTCCGGTTTCGTCTCGATCACCGGCACGCCGGAGAGCCCGTCCAAGGCGGGCTGCTCGATCGCGGATATCGCGGCCGGCATGTATGCCTACACCAATATCCTGGCGGCGCTGCTGCAGCGCGGCAAGACGGGGAAGGGCGCCCATATCGATGTGTCGATGCTGGAAAGCATGGCCGAGTGGATGAGCTTCCCGCTGTACTACGCCTTCGACGGCGCCACGCCGCCGCCGCGCGCCGGCGCCTCGCATGCCACCATCTTCCCGTATGGGCCGTTCACCGCCGGCGACGGCAAGACCATCATCCTGGGCCTGCAGAACCAGCGCGAATGGGAGGCCTTCTGCCGTGTCGTGCTGGAGCGGCCGGAACTCACCAGCGACGAGCGCTTCGTCACCAACTCCCTGCGCTCGAAGAGCCGGGTCGAGCTGACGCAGGTGATTACCGAGGTCTTCGCCGCACTGACGATCGACGACGTGGTCGAGCGGCTGGAGCGCGCGCAGATCGCCAACGCGCGCATGAACGACATGCGCGACCTGTGGAACCATCCGCAACTCAAGGCACGCGAGCGCTGGACCTCGGTCCGGTCCCCGGTGGGCATGATCCCCGCGATGCTGCCGCCTGGCCTGTCGAATGCTTTCGAGCCGCGCATGGATGCCATCCCAGCGCTGGGCGAGCACAGCGAAGCGATCCTGCGCGAGCTCGGCTACAGCGGCGATGACGTTGCGCGGCTGCATGCGGAGGGCGCGATCTAGTCCGCGCCGGTTCCTTCCGCCTGTTTTTCTGTTTTTGCCATCTTCCCGCCAGCAGAGTTTCCATGACAACCACCGCTATCGCCCGCTCCTATCTTTTCGTCCCGGCCAACCGCCCGGAGCGCTTTGCCAAGGCTCACGCCTCGGGCGCCGACCGGGTCATCCTCGATCTCGAGGATGCCGTATCGGAAGAAGACAAGGACCGCGCCCGGCACTTGCTCGCCGATTACCTGGCGGCAGGCGGTACCGGCCTGGTACGCATCAACGCTACGCAGACACGCTGGTTCGAGGACGACGTGCGCGCCTGCCTGAAACCTGGCGTGCAGGGCGTGGTGTTGCCGAAGGCGGAGAGTGCCGCGCAGGTCGCGCAGGTGACCCGGCACCTGCCACCGGCGATCAAGGTGCTGCCCCTGATCGAGACGGCCGCCGGCATGACCAGCGTGGCGGAGATCGCGGCGGCGCCGGGTGTGGAGCGCCTGATCTTCGGCACCGTGGACTTCCGCACGGAGCTGGGCATCGAGGGCGACGACCAGGAGCTACTGTTCTTCCGCTCCATGCTCGTGCTGGCTTCAAGGACCGCGGGCATTGCACCGCCGGTGGACGGGGTGACGGTCTCCATTGCCGATGCCGATGAGCTCCGCGCCGCCAGCACACGCGGCCGGCGGCTGGGATTCGGCGCCAAGCTCTGCATCCATCCGTCGCAGGTCGAGGCGGTGAACACGGCATATCGCCCGTCGGAAGCGCAGCTGGCATGGGCCGCGCGTGTGATCGAGGGCGCAAAGTCGAGTCCCGGTGCCTTCCAGCTCGATGGCGAGATGGTCGACGCGCCTGTGATCGCGCGCGCGGCCGACCTGCTGCGCCAGGCGGGCCGCGCCGGCTGAAGACTGCTTTCCGCGCGGGCGAATGGCTCGTTCCGAACTTTCGAATTGGAACGCAGCGCCGCAGCGCGCATAGTGGAACCCACGCAATCAACACCAGAGAGATGTGATGGACGTTGTGAAGTTGAAGGAATGGATCGGCAGGACCACGGAAAGCCATGACGAGATCACTGCCTATCCCGTCAAGGCCCTGGCGGCAACGCTGGACTATGAGAACCCCGTAACGGTCCGCGGCACGGCCATCGCGCCGCTCTGGCACTGGCTGTACTTCCTGCCGCTGCACCGCCAGTCCGAGCTGGGTGCGGACGGCCATGCGAGCCGCGGCGGCTTCCTGCCGCCGGTGCCGCTGCCGCGCCGCATGTGGGCTGGTGGCCGGCTCTGGTTCCACCAGCCGCTGCGCGTCGGCGATGCGGTCTCCAAGGTGTCGCGCATTCTCGATGTGAGCGCCAAGACCGGCCGCACCGGGTCGCTCGCCTTTGTCACGGTCGAGCACAAGTACTCGGGCCCCGATGGCCTGGCGGTCACGGAAGAGCATGACATCGTCTACCGCGAGAACGCCTCGCCCAACGCGCCCGCACCGGAACCGGTCCCGGCGCCGACGGACGAGGAGTGGGTCCAGGAGGTGGCGACCGACCCCGTGCTGCTGTTCCGCTTCTCCGCGCTGACCTTTAACGGCCATCGCATCCACTACGACAAGCAATACGTGACGGCGGTCGAGCACTACCCGGACCTGATCGTCCACGGCCCGCTGCAGGCGATGCTGCTGATGGAACTGGTGCGCAACAACCTGCCGGATGCGGTGGTCAGGAGTTTCTCTTTCCGCGGTGTCCGCCCCACCTTCGTGCCGCAACGCATATACGTCTGCGGCAAGCGCAGCGCGGACGGCAAGTCCGTCGAGCTGTGGATCCGCCATGAAGATGGCGCCCTCGCGATGAGCGCGTCGGCAGAACTGAACTAACCCCGGCAAGTTGGAGACAAGGCTGTGCAGAACCGAATCGATGAATACCAGGAAATCCGTGAAGCCGTGCGCGACCTGTGCGGGCAGTTCTCGTCGGAGTACTTCCGCAAGGTTGACGAAGTGCGGGGCTATCCCGAGGAATTCGTCAATGCACTGACCGCGGCCGGCTGGCTGGCCGCGCTGATCCCGGAAGAGTATGGCGGTTCGGGCCTGGGCCTGACGCAGGCCTCCGTGATCATGGAGGAAATCAACCGTGCCGGCGGCAACTCGGGCGCCTGCCACGGCCAGATGTACAACATGGGCACGCTGCTGCGCCACGGCTCGGCCGAGCAGAAGAAGCTGTACCTGCCCAGGATCGCCAGCGGCGAACTGCGCCTGCAGTCGATGGCCGTGACCGAGCCGACCACGGGCACCGACACGACAAAGATCAAGACCACCGCCGTGCGCAAGGGCGACAAGTACGTCGTCAACGGCCAGAAGGTGTGGATCTCGCGCGTGCAGCATTCGGACCTGATGATCCTGCTGGCGCGCACCACGCCGCTGGCCGAGTGCACAAAGAAGTCGGAAGGCATGTCGATCTTCGTCGTCGACCTGCGCGAAGCGATCGGCAAGGGCCTGACCGTCCAGCCGATCCTCAACATGGTCAACCACGAAACCAACGAGCTGTTCTTCGACAATCTTGAAATTCCGGCCGAGAACCTGATCGGCGAGGAAGGCAAGGGCTTCAAGTACATTCTCGACGGCCTTAACGCCGAGCGCACACTGATCGCTGCCGAGTGCATCGGCGACGGCTACTGGTTTATCGACAAGGTGACCAAGTACGTCAACGAGCGCGTGGTGTTCGGCCGCCCGATCGGGCAGAACCAGGGCGTGCAGTTCCCGATCGCCAGGGCCTTCGTCAACGTCGAGGCTGCCAACCTGATGCGCTTCAAGGCGGCAAAGTTGTTCGACGCGCACCAGCCGTGCGGTGCCGAAGCCAATATGGCCAAGATGCTGGCGGCGGATGCGTCGTGGGAAGCGGCTAATGCCTGCCTGCAGTACCACGGCGGCTTTGGCTTCGCGGCGGAGTATGACGTCGAGCGCAAGTTCCGCGAGACGCGCCTGTACCAGGTGGCGCCGATTTCGACGAACCTGATTCTTTCGTACGTGGGCGAGCATATCCTGGGGATGCCGCGCTCGTTCTGAGGCGATTACGCGCGAGCGCTGGTGCTTGCCACCACCCCGGCGCAAACGCTCCCTTCTCCCGCGCGCGGGGCCTCGCTGGGCCGGCGCTCGCACGCTGATGGATTTCATCTGCCTGCACCTCGAACGGCAGGCCGAAAACTGGGGGGCGGCGCAGCTTGCAGGCGGCCTCCTGAAGGCCATCTACATCCGGTACACCAGCCCCACCCAGACGCTGCGCGGCGCCCCCGGCGCCACGAACAACGCCGTCGCGGCATCGCCGGGCGCCACATGCGGCTGCACCAGGCTGCCGCCGGGAAAGACGTTGTTCGCCACTTGCCCATAGGTCTCGTAGCGCCGGTCAAACAGGTTGGCCACGCGCGCATAGACCTCGAAGCGCTTGTTCACCTTGTAGGCGGCGCGCAGGTTGACGGTGGCGTAGCCAGGCACATGCCAGTCGGCGGTTTTGGGCGGCTGGCCTGGTTGCGTATCCCCGCGCAGGCCGTCCTCGTTGCCGCTGGCGACGCTGCCGGACACGGCGACCAGGTCGGCGCCCAGCGTCAGCCCGGCCAGCGGCTGCCAGTCGGCGCCAAGCTTGAGCGTATGGCGCGGCAGGCCGGCCATGCGCATGCCGGGCTGGATCTCGATGGTGCGTTCGCCGACCGCCAGCTGGCCTGCCGCCTGGTAGGTGGCCTGCAGGTAGCTGTAGGCCAGCCGCAGCGTAACGTCGCCAACCCGCTGGCGCGCGCTCAGGTCGAGCCCCTGGTTGCGGGTGCGGTCGAAGTTGGCGAAATAGCCGAGCCGGGTGTCGGGCGCGCGCAGGAAGAGGATGTCGTCGTGGTTGTCGATGCGGTAGAGCGTGGCGGTGACCTCGGTGTCCTTGCCGGGGCGCCAGCGCACGCCGGCTTCATAGGCGTGCGAGACCACCTGCTTCAGGTAGGGATCGGCCTGCAGCCCGGCCGGCAGGCGGCACGGGCGCGCGGGGTCGGCGCAGCCGAGTTCGAGCACCGTGGGCACGCGGTTGTTCTGCGCGTAGCCGCCGAAAACCGTGACGCCGCCGCCCAGCTTCTGCACCAGCCCCAGCGCGGGATTGAGGCGGCGGTAAGTAAAGTTCTCGCGCGGCTGCTCGCTGCCGTCGCTGTTGCGCAGCGTATTGCTGACGGTGGCGAGATTCCACCGCGCCGACGCCGTCAGGAAGGTGCTGGGTGTCAGCGACCAGGTGTCGGCCAGGTAGGCGCCGAAGGTGCGCGCGTTGCCGCTGACGCCGGAGAACAGCGCATTCGGCTCCGCCGGGTCGGCCACGGCGCCGCGGTCCGCGGTAAACGTGCCGGGCTGCTCGAACTGGGAATAGGTCAGGCGGCTGCGGTCCAGGCTGACGCCGGCGTTGAGCACGTGGCGATCGGTTTCCCGGGAGAGGCTGAGCGCCACGCCGACGGTCTGCTGCCGCATATGGGTGGTGTTGACCACGGCGGGATGCAGCGCGGCGCCTTCGGCGCGGGTCACGCCGCAGTCGCCGCTGCGCGGGCTGCCGTCGGCATTGAAGCCGTCCTCGCAGGCTTCCGCATATTCCTCGTAATCGGGATTGACGTCGCCATTGGTGGTGTCGCGGCGGCTGTTGCGCACGTAGGCGAGGGCGGCGGCGCTGGTCTTGTCGTCGAACCAGTGGCGGCCGTTGACGGCAACCTGGGTCACCTGGTTGCGGGTCTGGTCCGGGTAGGTATACACGGCGCGGCGGTTCGATTGATAAATATCGGGCAGCGTCGCGCTGCCGTCGGCCCGGTAGGACGGCACCAGCCCGTTGCCGGTCAGCGTGCTGCGGCCGTGCAGCAGCGAGACGTCGACGCTGTCCGTATCGCCCGCATAACCGGCCTTGGCGAACACGTTGCCGAGCCGCCCCGACGACTGGTCGCGCCAGCCGTGCTCCTGGAACAGCGTGCCGGCGGCGAAGGCGTGCCAGCCACTGTCGTTGCGCACGCCGCCCGACAGGTCCGCGCGCTTGCGGCTGCCGCTGCCATAGGACAGGTCGGCGGTAAAGCCCGGCGAGTCCAGCCCGGAGCGGGTGGTCATGGCCAGTGCGCCGCCCAGGCTGTTCAGGCCATAGGCCGGATTGCCGCTGGATACCAGCGATACGCTGGCGAGCGCGGCCTCCGGGATCATGTCCCAGCTGACCACGTCGCCAAAGGGCTCGTTGACGCGAATGCCGTCGAGATAGACAGAGAGCCCCTGCGGCACGCCGGGGATCGATGAGGCGCGGAAGCCCCGGTAGGTGATGTCGCTCTGGAACGGGCTGCCCTGGATGTCGTTGACGTTGACGCCGGCCAGGTTGCGCGCCAGGTAGTCGGCCAGGTTGCCCGCGCGGGTGCCGTCCAGTTCGTCGCCGCGCACGGTCTGCACGGTGTAGGGCACCAGGTCGCTGGCGACGCCGATACCGGGCAGCGGCGCCGCGGCGACCACCAGTACTTCGGGCAGCACCGCGCTGTCCTGTTTTTGAGCAGCGCTGTCCAGTTGTGCAACAGCGGGACGCTGGAGCAGCAGCCCCGCGGCCATGGCGATGGCCGTGGCAGCGCAGCGGCGGCGGGCTGCGGCATGGCGGAAAGCCTGCTTTCGCGCGGCAGGGAACGGGCTGGCTGGCATCTTGCATCTCCTCGGGCGTACACGGCGCCGCCTGCATCGGGCGGCACCTGAAATCGAACTGGCTGAGGAGTGAGCAGGTTCTGTACCTCGGGTATCGGGAAACACTCCGGCCTGGGCCCGGAACTCCGCCCACCAACGCCGACCACCATCCCCAGGAGCATGGCATTGGCTGACATCACCGCCACCCAGTCACCGCAGGCGCTGCGTTGTGAGTCCGTGCGCAAGGCCTTCGGCGCCCGCGTGGCGCTCGAGGGGGTCTCGCTCACAGTGCGGCGCGGCGAGTTCGTGGCGCTGCTCGGGCCCAACGGGGCGGGCAAGACCACGCTGTTCCAGGTCCTCACCGGCCTGTTCGTCGCCGATGCCGGGCGCGTGACGGTGCTGGGCAGCGATAGGCAAGATCACGACATGCGGCGCGATCCGGTGCGCGCGCTGGCGCGCCTGGGCATCGTGTTCCAGCAGCCGGCCATCGACCTGGACCTGCCCGTGCTGGCCAACCTGCGCTTCCACGCGGACCTGCACGGACTGCCGCGCCGCGTCGCCACGCAGCGCATCGCACGGCTGCTCGATGACTTCGGCCTCGCCGCGCGGGCGCGCGCGCCGGTGCGCGAGCTATCCGGCGGTAACCGGCGCAAGGTGGAGCTGGCGCGAGCGTTGCTGCACGAACCGGCGCTGCTGCTGCTGGATGAGCCTACCGTGGGCCTCGATCCGGCTTCGCGGGCGCAGCTGGTCGGCATTGCCAGGCGGCTCGCCGCGCAGGCGCAAGCCGGTGTGCTGTGGGCCACGCACCTGGTGCAGGAGGTGGAGCACGCCGACCGCGTGATCGTGCTGGACCGCGGCACCGTGCGCTTCGACGGCACGCCGGCGGCGCTGCGCGGCGTGGCCGGGCGCGACGACGTTGAGAGCGCGTTCCTGGCCATGACGCGGGCACCGGCCACTTCTGCCAACAACACGGAAAGGAGCGTCCCGGCATGAACAAGATGCCATCGCCCAAGTGGTTCGCCATCACGCTGCTGCTGGTGACGGCATTGCTGGTGGCCGCCGGGCTGGCCGAAGCGGCGCGCGTGGCCACTGGCCAGGTGTTCGTGTCGAGCGAGAAGGACGATGCCATTGCCGCCTTCGATGCGCGCAGCCGGCAGCAGCTGGCCGTGTGGCGCCAGTGCAAGCGGCCGCGCCACCTGCAGCTCTCGCCCGATCGTGCGCGCCTGTATGTAGCCTGCAGCGACGACCACCGCGTCGACGTGGTCGACGTGGCCAGCCGCAAGACGCTGGCTTCGCTGCCGGTGGGCGACGACCCTGAGCTGTTCGACCTGAGCCTGGACGGCCGCATGCTCTATGTCTCGAACGAAGAGGATGGCCTGCTCTCGGCCTACGACACCGCTTCGGGCAGGCGCGTGTTCGCGGTCAAGGTGGGCGAGGAGCCGGAGGGCGTCAAGGTCAGCGCGGACGGCAAGCGGGTCTACGTGACCTCGGAGGTGGCCAACCTGGTCCACGTGATCGACGTGGCCACGCGCAAGGTGGTGAGCAATATCCAGGTCGGCAACCGGCCGCGCCGGCTGCTGCTGTTGCGCGACGGCAAGGAGTTGTGGGTCTCGAACGAGCTGTCCGCCAGCGTCAGCGTGATCCGCACCGATACGCTGGAGGTGGCCCATACCATCCACTTCACGCCGCGGGGCTTCCGCGCCGGGGATGTGACCCCGGTGGGGATGGCGGCCAGCAGCGACGGCACGCGTGCCTATGTCGGGCTCGGGCGTGCCAATCACGTGGCGGTGGTGGACGTGGCGTCGCGCCGGGTGCTGGACTATGTGCTGGTCGGCCGGCGCGCTTGGGGGCTGGCGCTGAGCCGCGACAACGCCAGGCTCTATGTCGCCAACGGCCTGTCGGACGATGTCAGCGTGGTGGATGCCGCCAGCGGCAAGGCGATCGCAACCCTCAGGGCGGGCCGGGTGCCGCACTCGGTAGCGATCGATGACTGAACGCCTGCGCTCGCGCTGCCAGGCGGTTGCCGCCGCATTTGGCCTGCTCGCGGCTACCGTGCAGGCCGCAGAGGTGCGCGTGGCGGTGGTGTCGCTGGCCGGCGATCCACGCCATGAACCCCGCCGCCTCGCGCAGCGCTATCCGGGCCAGCCGCAAGGCCGGGCACTCGACGGCGCACAGGTGGCGGCGTCGGAGGCGCGTTTCGCCTTGGAGGCGATGGGCCAGTCGCTCAGGCTCGATGCGCAGGAAGCGCGCAGCGAAGCCGAAGTCGGGACTATGGTCGCGGCACTGGCGCGGCAGGGCACGCGCTTTATCCTGCTCGACCTGCCGGCCGCGTCGGTGCGGCAGGCGGCGGCCGCCGTCAGGCCGGGCGAAGCCCTGCTGTTCAACGTCTCGGCCCATGACGACGACCTGCGCGGCGCCGCCTGTTCGCCCGTGCTGCTGCACACGCTGCCCAGCCTGCGCATGCGCGCCGACGCCCTGATGCAGTACCTGGCGCAGCGCAAGTGGCGCCGCGCGCTGCTGCTGAGCGGCCCGTCGGCGGGCGACGCGGCGCAGCGCGACGCGCTGGTCCAGTCCGCGCGCCGCTTCGGCATCGCGTGGTCGGCGCAACGGACGTTCAGGCTGTCCAACGATCCGCACGAACGCGATCAGGCCAACCTGAACCTGCTGACCAGCGGCACCGACTACGACGTGGTGGTGGTCGCCGATGCCGACGGCGAGTTTGCCCGCGGCGTGCCCTATGCCACGCAGCTGCCGCGCCCCGTGGCGGGTGCCAGCGGCCTCGGCGCCCAGGCCTGGCACTGGGCCTGGGAGCGCAATGGCGGGCCGCAGCTCAACCGGCGCTTCACGCGCGCGGCGGGGCGCCCGATGACGGGCTACGACTGGGCCGCATGGGTGGCCATCAAGGCGATCGCGGAAAGCGTGGCAAGGCAGCCGAAGGCCGGCTTTGCCGCGCAGGCACAGGCGCTGGTCACCGGCAAGGTGGTGGTGGACGGCTTCAAGGGCCCGCCGCTGTCGTTCCGGCACTGGGACCGCCAGTTGCGCCAGCCGGTCATGCTGGCGCACCCCGACGGCGTCGTTGCCGTGGCACCGGTGGAAGGCGTGCTGCACCCGAAGAACAACCTCGACACCCTGGGCGCGGACGAGGCCGACACCCCGTGCCGCGCCCCGTCCTCGTAAGGCGCAACCCATGGCCACCGTGCTGATCCATCGCTGGCGCGCGCTGCGCGCCGTCTGCGGGCGCGAGCTGCGCAAGTACCTGCGCCAGCCCGGGCGCCTGCTGTCGTCGCTGGTGCGGCCGCTGCTGTGGCTGCTGGTGTTCGCGGCCGGCTTCCAGAATGCGCTCGGCGTCGCGATCGCGCCGCCGTATGAGACCTACATCGAATACAAGGTCTACGTGGCGCCCGGGCTGCTCGGCATGATCGCGTTGTTCAACGGCATGCAGTCGTCGCTGGCGATGGTGTACGACCGCGAGATGGGCGTGATGCGCCTGCTGCTGACCGCACCGTTGCCGCGCGGCTGGCTGCTCGGCTGCAAGCTGGTGGCGGGCACGGTGCTGTCGCTGCTGCAGATGGCCGGGTTCCTGCTGGTGGCGATGATGTTCGGCATCCGCTTCGAGCCGCTGCACCTGCTGCTTGCAAGCGGCGCCATGGCGCTGGCTGCGCTGATGCTGGGCGCGCTGGGACTGCTGCTGTCGGTCCATGTGCGCCAGCTCGAGAACTTTGCCGGCACCATGAATTTCGTGATCTTTCCGATGTTCTTTGTCAGCTCGGCGCTGTATCCGCTGTGGAAGCTGCAGGAATCGGGGGCGGAGATCGTCTATCAGCTCGCGCGCTTCAACCCCTTCACGCATGCGGTCGAGGCCATCCGCTTCGCGCTGTACGGGCAGGTGGCTCCGGTAAGCCTGGCGGTGGTGGCAGGCTGCGCGGCGGTGTTCTTTGCACTGGCGCTGCACGGCTACGACCCGCAGCGCGGCATGGCCCGCCGGGGGCAGGCTTGAACCGTGCCGCGCCCGGCATGGATGGCTGTTCAGATCTGGAGCAGGTGCAACGCAGTGTTGCGTGGTGACACGGCCGCCGGCACGCAATGCGGCCGCATCCGGCGTGCTCGCGCGGCAATCCGATTGGCATGGGAATTGCCGTGTTCGTGTCTGGTGTGTGGTGCATTGGCGCACCGGTGGGAAACCAAAACAAAGAGAGGAGAAGGCAATGAGGACGTTACGAGCAGTGATGGTTGCCACGGCAGTCGCGGCCGCTACGGCCAGCGTGGCCGCGCAGGCGGCGGTGACCGACGCCATGATCGAGAACGACGCAAAGACCCCCGGCGACGTGCTGTCGTGGGGCATGGGCCCGCAAGGGCAGCGCTACTCCACGCTGGCGCGCATCAATACGAAAAACGTCGGCAACCTCGTGCCGGCGTGGTCGTTCTCGTTTGGCGGCGAGAAGCAGCGCGGCCAGGAAGCGCAGCCGCTGATCCACGACGGCAAGATGTTCGTGACGGCATCGTATTCGCGCATCTACGCGCTCGACCTGAAGACCGGCGCCAAGCTGTGGAAGTACGAGCACCGCCTGCCCGAAGGCATCATGCCGTGCTGCGACGTGGTGAACCGCGGCGCGGCACTCTACGACAACCTGGTCATCTTCGGTACGCTGGATGCGCAGCTGGTGGCGCTGGACCAGAAGACCGGCAAGGTGGTGTGGAAGGAAAAGCTGGAGGACTACGCGGCCGGCTACTCGTACACGGCCGCGCCGCTGATCGTCAAGGGCATGGTGCTGACCGGCATCTCGGGCGGCGAATTCGGCGTGGTCGGCCGCGTCGATGCGCGCGATGCCAAAACCGGCCAACTGGTGTGGTCGCGCCCGGTCGTGGAAGGCCACATGGGCTACAAGTACGACAAGGACGGCAACAAGACCGAGATCGGCGTGACCGGCGCCGAGAACGCCAGCTGGCCTGGCGAGACCTGGAAGACCGGCGGCGCTGCCACCTGGCTGGGCGGCACCTATGATCCGGCCACCGGGCTGGTGTACTTCGGCACGGGCAACCCGGGGCCGTGGAACAGCCATATCCGCAAGGGCGACAATCTCTACTCGGCGTCGACGGTGGCGATCGATCCGGCCACCGGCAAGATCGTCTGGCACTACCAGAACACGCCGAACGATGGCTGGGACTTCGACGGCGTCAATGAGTTCGTGACCTTCGACCTCGATGGCAAGCGCATGGGCGGCAAGGCCGACCGCAATGGCTTCTTCTATGTCAACGACGCGCGCAGCGGCAAGCTGGTCAACGCCTTTCCCTTCGTCAGGAAGATCACCTGGGCCAGCGGCATCGACCTGAAGACCGGCCGGCCCGACTTTATCAGCGAAGGCCGTCCCGGCGACCCGGCCGCCGTCGCCGACGCGAAAAAGGGCAAGTCCGTGTTCGCCGCGCCCGGCTTCCTCGGCGGCAAGAACCAGCAGCCGATGGCCTACAGCCCGCAGACCGGCCTGTTCTATGTGCCCGCCAACGAGTGGGGCATGGATATCTGGAACGAGCCAGTCAGCTACAAGAAGGGCGCGGCTTTCCTGGGCGCGGGCTTCACCATCCAGCCGCTGAACGAGGACTACATCGGCGCGCTGCGCGCGATCAATCCCAAGACCGGCAAGATCGTCTGGGAGGCGAAGAACGGCGCGCCGCTGTGGGGCGGCGCGATGACCACTGCCGGCGGCCTGGTGTTCTGGGGAACGCCGGAGGGCTATCTGAAGGCCGCCGACGCCCGGACCGGCAAGGAATTGTGGAAGTTCCAGACCGGCAGTGGCGTGGTGGCGCCGCCGGTCACGTGGGAAGACAACGGCGAGCAGTACGTGGCCGTGGTGTCGGGCTGGGGCGGCGCGGTGCCGCTGTGGGGCGGGGAAGTCGCCAAGCGGGTGAATTTCCTGGAGCAGGGCGGATCGGTGTGGGTGTTCAAGCTGCACAAGAGCTGAACGCGGGCCGGTCGATGGGCATGCACGCCGGCATCGCGATGCCGATGCCGGCGCGCCGGCAGGACGAAACAGCGAGACAAGGGTATGAAGAAGGAATGGATGGCGCTGGCGGCGGCGGTGCTGCTGCCTTGCGCGGCGCAGGCGGGCACGGCGGCCGAGATGCAGGCACTGGCCGACAAGAACGGCTGCTTTGCCTGCCATGGCATGCAGTCGAAACTGGTGGGGCCGGGCTTCGCCGAAGTGGCGGCGAAATACAAGGGGGACAACCAGGCAGCCGGGCGGCTGGCCAGGAAGATCCGCGAAGGCGGCAAGGGGGTGTGGGGGCCGGTGCCGATGCCGGCGCATGGGAATCTTGGCGAGGCGGAGGCGAAGCAGCTCGCGGAGTGGGTGTTGAACGCAGGGTAGGAACGCGGGAGGAATGAGGGAGAAGGGCGGAAGCCCGGCTGGCGCGAGCCACGCCGGGCTTTCTTTACTTGCGCGCAGCGCTCAGGCGCAGGGAGTTGCCATCGCTGCGAAACACCATCGGCTCGCCTTCGCCACGCGGATGCAAGGCCGCCAGCCGTCCCTGCAGCACGATCTCGCTGACCTTGCCGTGGTCGGCGGAGCGCTCGCAGACCGGATCCGTCGCGGCGGGGTCGCCGGTCAGCAGGAAGGCCTGGCAGTGGCAGCCGCCGTAGTCCTCCTCCCGGTGGTCGCAGGACCGACACGGTTCCTGCATCCATGCCGTGCCGCGAAAGCGGCGGAACGCCTCGCTGTCGCGCCAGATCTCGCGCAACCCCTGGGTCGTCACATTCGGCAGCGCCAGCCCCGGCAGCATGCGCGCCGCATGGCACGGCAGGGCGGTCCCGCCGGGCGCCACGCCCAGGAAGGTCGTGCCCCAGCCATTCATGCACTTCTTGGGCCGGTCCTCGAAGTAGTCGGGCACCACGAACAGGACCTGGCACCGCTTGCCGATGCGCGCCCGGTATTCCCTGACCACGGCCTCGGCCTCCAGCAACTGCTCGCGCGTGGGCAGCAGCGCCAGGCGGTTCTCCCATGCCCAGCCGTAGTACTGGGTATTGGCCAGCTCCAGGTATTCCGCCCCCATCTGCAGCGCCATCTCGATGATGGTGCCGACATGCGGCAGGTTGTGCCGGTGCAGTACGCAGTTCATCACCATCGGGTAGCCGTGCGCCTTGATCATCCGGGCCACGCGCTGCTTCAGGTCGAAAGTGCGGGTGCTGGACAGGAAGTCGTTGAGCTCGCGCGTGGAGTCCTGGAAGGACAG
This sequence comes from Cupriavidus oxalaticus, assembly GCF_004768545.1. Classification (NCBI taxonomy): domain Bacteria; kingdom Pseudomonadati; phylum Pseudomonadota; class Betaproteobacteria; order Burkholderiales; family Burkholderiaceae; genus Cupriavidus; species Cupriavidus oxalaticus. The sequence continues at coordinate 1,531,014 of NZ_CP038635.1, forward strand.
CTGGATATGGTCCAGCCCGGCCTCGCGCAACGCCGCGAGCCTGGCGTCGGTCAGGCCAACGCCTGAGGTGACGAGGTTGGTATAGAAGCCCAGGCCATGCGCATGCCGCACCAGTTGTTCCAGGTCCCGGCGCAGCAGCGGCTCGCCGCCGGACAGGCCAAGCTGCACAGCGCCCAGCGCGCGTGCCTGGCTGAATACGTCGCACCACTGCGCGGTGTCGAGCTCGGCCGTGTGCCGGGCATAGTCAACCGGATTCGAGCAGAAGGCGCAGTGCAGCGGGCAGCGGTAGGTCAGCTCGGCCAGCAGCCACAGCGGCGGGCCGGGGGAGTCGGGCAGGGCGGCGGCGACGGCGTCAGACCAGCCAGCCGCGTTCGGTCGCATGTTTGACAAAGGCATGTACCTCCGGGGCGATGCCCTGCACGCCGAATGCGGACTGCAGGTCGTCGATCAGCATGTCGAGGGTATGTCCGCCGTCGCAGCGCTGCAGGATCGCGGCGGCGCTGTCGTTGAGGGTGACCATGCCTTCCGGGTAGAGCAGCACCCAGCTCTGCTGCGCCTCTTCCCATTGCAGGCGGAAGGTCCGGTGCAGCAGCGGGCGGGCGAGGTCTGGCGTCGCGTTGGCTGTCATGGCTGTCATGGCTGGGCGTGCTGGATGGCGTCGAGCATCGACCAGAGCACGTCGAGCTTGAACTGCAGGATGTCGAGCGCGCGCTGCTGCTGTTCCGGCGTGCGGAAGAAATCCAGCGTCACGCGCAGGCCATGGTCGACGTCGCGCTGCGCCAGCGGGATGCGCGATCGGAAATAGTCCAGCCCGGCGGCCTCGATCCACGGGTAATGCGTGGGCCAGCCCGCCAGGCGCTCCTTGTGGATCTCCGGCGCGAACATCTCGGTCAGCGACGAGCACACCGCCTCCTGCCACGGCGCGCGGCGCCCGAAGTTGACGTAGGCGTCCACGGCGAAGCGCACGCCCGGCAGCACGTGCCGCTGGTCCAGCAGCGCGTCACGCTCCAGCCCCACGGCCTGGCCCAGCCGCAGCCACGCCTCGATGCCGCCGGGCACGATGTCGGTGCCGTCATGGTCGAGGATGCGCACGATCCACTGCCGGCGCGTGTCGCGGTCGGGGCAGTTGGACAGGATCGCGGCATCCTTCAGCGGGATATTTGCCTGGTAGTAAAAGCGATTCGCCACCCACGCGCGGATCTGCGCGGGCGAGCACTCCCCCGCGGCCATGCGCCGGTTGAAGGGATGGTGGATGTGGTAGCCGCTTTCCTTGGCACGCAGGCGGGCCTCGAACTCCGCCGGGCTCCATGCAATGGGATGTGTCATAGCGCGATTTCCATGCCGTCGCAGGCCAGCTCGATGCCGTGCCGCGCCAGCTCGGCGCGTTCGGGAGAGTCTTCCACCAGCACGGGGTTGGTATTGTTGATGTGGATAAGGATCTTGCGGGCGGCGGGCAGCCGGTCGAGGATCTCGATCATGCCGCCGGGGCCGGACAGCGGCAGGTGGCCCATGTCGGCGGCGGCCTTGGCGGAGAAGCCGAGGGCCTGCATCTCGTCCTCGCGCCAGAAGGTGCCGTCGACCAGCACGGCGTCGGCGTCGCGCAGTTCCGCAAAGACGCGGTCGTCGACGCTGCCGAGGCCGGGTGCATAGAATGCGCGGCGCCCGCTGCGGCAGTCTTCGATGCGCAGGCCGATGTTGTCGCCGATGCGCGGCGCGTTGCGGCTGGGGGAATAGGGCGGGGCCTTGCTTTGCAGCGGCACGGCAGTGAGCCGCATGCCCGCCAGCGGCGGCACGGTGAACGGCGTGGCGTCGCAAGGCAGCGCGTGCGTCTGCACGCCGCAGAAGTGCGACAGCATGCGGGTCAGCGGAAAGGCCGCGCCAAGGTCGTCGAGGACCGCCGCGGTCGCATAGAGCGGCAAGGCGTGGCGGTGCTCGCGCAGCATCAGCAGGCCGGTGACGTGGTCGATCTGCGCGTCCATCAGCAGCACCGCCGCGATGGCGCTGTCGCGCGGCGCGCGCGCCGGCTGCAGCGCCGGCGTCTGGCGCAGCTGCTGCAGGATGTCGGGCGAGGCGTTGACCAGGATCGCGTCCGGCCCGTCGCCAAACAGCGCTATCGACGACTGCGTGCGCGGCGTGGCGCGCACGGTGCCGCGGCGCACGCCGTCGCAGTTGTGGCAGTTGCAGTTCCACTGCGGGAAGCCGCCGCCGGCGGCCGACCCCAGTACCCGGATGGTTGTCATGGCGCGAGCGCTTGGTCGTGGGCATGGCGTCACGGAGCAGGCGCGCGGCCCGGCAACGCGGGCGTGGCGCCTGTCCGGGGCGCGATCAGCGGTTGGCGATATACATCGTGATCTCGAAGCCCAGTCGCAGCTCGGTGTAGGCGGGGGTGGTCCAGGTCATGTCTCTCTCCTTGGATGGCGTGGTTAGTGAATATCGTTGTGGTGCGGCAGGCTGGCTGTCGCATCCCTCTCGAGGCAACATCCATGCCCGGGATTTCCTCGCATCATGCCGCCGGGTGAGGGCCTGGCCGATGCCCGTGCGCGCCTGCTCTCTGTGTCACGACTGTTTCAAAATGGGACACCTGTCCAGGAACGGGACACCGCTGCATCGTGGCGGACGGGCTCAGCCGGGCTGGTGCGGCAGCCCGCGCGCCTCTTCCATCTTGCGGTAGACGGTATTGCGCGAAATGCCCAGCGCCTTGGCCGCCGCCGAGATATTGCCGTGGTGGGCCCTGACGGTGGCGACGATGGCCTGGACCTCGACCTCGGCCAGCCGCGTCGGCTGCGCGGCTGGCGGCGCGCTAGTCGGGGCAAGGGCTGCCGGCGCGGCCGCCCGCGCCTGCCGCTCGCGCAGGTCGTCCAGGAAATCGTCGGGCAGGTGGTCCTCGGTGATCTCGGCTTCGCCTTCCGCCATCAGCCGGGCGGTGCGCAGCAGGTTGCCGAGCTGGCGGATATTGCCCGGCCAGTGGTAGGCGCGGAACATCTCCATCACCGAGTCCCTGATGCGGGGCGGCACGCCGGCGGCCCGCTCCTGGCGCAGCAGCTTGCCCGCCACCACGTCCAGGTCGCTGCGCTCGCGCAGCGCGGGCAGCCGCACCACCATGCCGTTGAGGCGGTAGTACAGGTCCTCGCGGAACTGCCCGCCGGCGACCATCTCGCGCAGGTTGCGGTTGGTGGCGCACACCAGCGAAACATCGATATGGATCACCTTGCTGCTGCCCAGCGGCTGCACCGCGCGCTCCTGCAGCGCACGCAGCAATCGTCCCTGCAGGTGCAGCGGCATGTCGCCGATCTCGTCCAGGAACAGCGTGCCGCCGTTGGCCAGCAGCATCTTGCCGATGCCGCCCTTCTTGCGGGCGCCGGTGAAGGCGCCTTCCTCGTAGCCGAACAGCTCCGACTCGATCAGGTTCTCGGGGATCGACGCGCAGTTCACCGCGATGAACGGTCCGGCGCGGCGCGGGCTGTCGGCGTGGATGGCGCGCGCCATCAACTCCTTGCCGGTGCCGGTCTCGCCCAGCACCATCACCGGGATGTCCTTGCCGATCACCTTGCGCAGCTTGCCGATCACGGCCCGGATCTGGGTGTCGCCGGTGTCCAGGTCATCCAGCCCTTCCGGCCCCGCGGGCCCGGACGGGTCGGCGCGCAGGCGCTGTGGCGCCATGACGGCGTCGCGCGCATCGGGGCGCGCCTCGGGGCGCGCCCCATCCACGCCGGGCACCGCGGACCGGCTGGTCTTCCATTCCACGCGCGCGCTGACCTTGACGCCGCTGGGCAACTGCAGCTGCACCATGCCGGCCTGTGCCGCGCGCACCACGTCGAACAGCTGCGACATCGACAGGCCGAACAGCGACGAGAAGGTATGCGCCTGCAGCGCGCCGTTGGACAGGCCCAGCTGGAACTGCCCGCTGCGGTTGGCCGACAGGAAGCGCCCGCCCGGCGTGAACGACACGATGCCCTCCACCAGCGTGCCCAGGAACTCCGCGCGCGAATGGAAGCGGATGCACACCATGTCGCGGAAAGCATTGCCGAACAACTGGTTCTCGATCATCTGCGCCGACATCCGCACCAGCGCCATGGTGTGCTTGTGGAAGCCGCGCTGGTCGCCGGTCACATCGAGCGCGCCGACGGTCTTGCCGTAGGGATCGAGGATGGTCATGCAGGAACAGGTCAGGAACTGGTTGGCCTCCAGGAAATGGTCTGCGCCATGGACCAGCGTGGCCCGGTTCTCGGCCAGGGCGGTGCCGATCGCGTTGGTGCCGCGGGACGATTCCGACCAGTCCGCGCCGGCGCGCAGCGCCACCTTGTCGGCGCGGGCCAGGAAGTCATCGTCGCCCAGCGAGTGCAGGATCAGGCCGTCGGCGTCGGTCAGGATCACCATGCTCTGGGTGTTCACGATCTGGTCGTACAGCGTTTCCATCACCGGCAGCGCATAGGTGAACAGTGACTGGCTGCGTTCGATGCGGGTCTTCAGTTCGCTCTGCAGCACCGGGCAGAAATCCGGCGACTCATAGGGGCGCAGTCCGTAGGAAGCGGAGCGCTGGTGGGCCTGGGCAATCAGTTCGGCGCGCTCGGGTTGCGCGGGTTCACCCGCCGGTGCGGCTTGGATGGTCATTTCTGTGTCTCCTGTGGAAGGTCGCCCGCGATCTTTGCGCGGGTCGCTGCCGGCGCCTTCAGCGGGCGCGTGTCCGACAGTGTTGCGCCATGAAGCAAGACGCTTGCCAGAGTGTGGCATTCCGGGACACCGGCGCGGCGATGACTGGTGCCGCTGCGGCAGGACCGGCCCCGGCCAGTGCTGCTGCGACGCGGTTCCGCGTCCGGTCTGGCGCGTGCCGCACCCGCTGGTATGGCTCTTGCGGAAATGGCGTCAAACACAACACCCATTCACCGCAGGAGACATCCATGAACACGCAGCGCCATCTGCTTGCCTTGCTATCGCTTTGCGCGGCCCTTGCCGCACCGTCCACCGCGCTCGCGCACGGCGACGTCACGCCACAGGCCGTCGACACCAAGGCCCTGCCACAGCTTGGCGACGAATGGCGTCCGGACAATCCCTACCGCGCCGGCGCCGCGCAACAGGAAGCGCAGCGCATCGGCAGCTCGGCCTACAACCAGAACTGCGCGCGCTGCCACGGCCTGGAAGCGGTGTCCGGCGGCATCGCCCCCGACCTGCGCAAGCTCGACGGCGACTGCGTGTCGCTGGCCGATGCCAAGAAGAAGCAGGCCTGCATGGGCGAGATCTCGCAGTTCTACACCACCACCGTGCGCAAGGGCCGCACGCGCGATGGGCGCGTCTATATGCCGCCGTTCGAAGGCGTGCTGAGCCAGGAAGCGGTGTGGGCAATCAAGACCTACCTGGAATCCCGGCGCGAGTGAGGGCCGCGCACGGTCCCGCAGGCCGTGCCATTCGTCTTGCTGCTCCGACAACCATCGTCATTCGATTCCAGGAGAGACCTCATGCCTGCCAGCCCAGTCAGTGGCCAGAGGCTTTGCCAGACCCCTGCCGCACCCGCCGCACCGGCATCGACCCGGCGCCGGCTTTGCGTCGCCTTGCTGGCGGCCGGCGCGCTGCTCGGCACGCAGCCGGCATTGGCCGACCTTGCCAGGATCCGCCAGAACGGCTTGCTCAAGGTCGCGGTCTACAAGGGCCTGCCGCCTTTCTCGGCGGCGGCGGGCAGCCAGTACGAAGGAATCGACGTGGCGCTGGCCCGGGCCCTGGCCAGCGAACTGGGGGTCTCGGTGTCGCTGCTGCCGTTCGATGCCGACGAGAACATGTCCGATGACCTGCGCTCGATGGTGTGGCGCGGCCACTACCTCGGCTACGGCCCGGCGGACGTGATGCTGCACGTGCCGGTCGACCGCGCTTTCATGCGCGCTAACGACAAGGCGCTGATCTTCGCGCCTTACTACCGCGAGACCTTCGTGCTGGTGCGCGACCGCGAGCGCCTGCCGGACGTGCGCAGCCTGGACGACCTGGCGGGCCAGCCCGCCGGCGCGGCGGCTGGCTCTGCCGGCGCCAACGCGCTGCTGTCCGGCGCGGGCGGTGCCTTGCGCGACAAGGTGAAGATCTACCCCGAGGCCGCCCAGGCGCTGCGCGCGCTCTTCGCCGGCGAGATCGCCGCCGCGATGGTGACCCGCGCGCAATACGAGAGCGCGCTGCGGGCCGCCGGCCAGTCCGCGGCGCGCTTTGGCACGGCGGACGTCAGCTCGCCGCTGCTGCCGCCGCGCGGCTGGGCCGTCGGCATGGCGATCAAGGCCGGCGACAAGGAACTGGCGCAATCGCTGGAGATTGCACTGGACGCGCTGCGGCGCAAGGGCGAACTGGCGCGCATCTTTGCCGGCTATGGGGTCACAATGCAGGAGCCGTGAAGCGCGGGCGGGCCGTCATGGGCAGGCCAGCGCTGCAGCAAAGTACAACAGCAGCGCCACCAGGATCACCACGGTAAAGCCGGCATGGATGGCAACCAGCGTGGCCAGCACCGCCGCCACTACGGATGCACAGGCGTTGATGCCCCAGGCCCACGGCACCAGCGCTTCGTCGCCGGCCGCGACCCGGCTCAGGCCGAGCGGAAAGGGCATGCCCATCAGGAACGCCAGCGGCGCGATCAGCAGTACCGCGACGGCAATCCGGGCCGGATCGGGCAACGCGATCAGCAGCCTGAATACGGCGGGCAGCGCCACGAGGTAGAGCAGCGATACCACCCAGATGCCGGTGATCGCCAGCATCGCCTGGCGCCCATCGCGTGCAGGGAGGGTTTGCGAGTAGCGGCTGCCGAGGCCGGCGAAGCAGAGGAAGGCACACAGTACCACCGCGACCGCATACAGTGGATGGCTCAGGAACAGGATGAATTTCTGGATGAAGGCGATCTCGACGAACATGAAGCCGACGCCGACTGCAAGGAAATAGAAGCCGACGCGCCATGCGTGCGGACGCTGGCTGCCGTTTGTGGTGACGGGGGGGCGCCGTCGGAGTACTCGCAGCGGGACCACGATCAGCAGCAACGCCGCGGCGGTGGCCTGCAGCAGCGTGGCGACCAGCACCGGATAACCCCATTCCAGCAGTGGCAGGCCGCCCTGCGACTTCAGCGCCAGCAATTCAGGCAGCGTGCGCCATTTGAAGAAATGGAAGAAATAGGGTTTGTCGTCGGTTGCGGGCCGCACGTCGAACTTGTATTCCGACAGGAAGCGCGCACGTTCGGGACCGAGCAGGGCTTGCGCAGTTTCGAAGAAGTAAGGCTTGTCGAGCACGTTGTAGCGATTCGCCTGGCTTGCCTGGATGCCGGGAAAGTATTCGACGTCGAATGAACGGGCGCGGCAGAAGGCCTGCAGCGCGGCAAGCTCCGCCGCGTCGAACGCGCCGTTCTTCACCAGCAGCGTTGCCGTCTTCCAGCCGCGGATCAGCACCAACCGCAGCGCAGGCGCGGGCACGTCCATTCCTTCCATCGCCGCCACGGCGGTGGCGAACAGCTTGGGAATATCGCGCGGCGGCAGCGTGACCCAGCGCGTGATCGCCAGCATGCCGCCGGGGCGAAGATGGCGCAGGTAGCCCTGGAAGGCTTCCACGGTATAGAGATAGCTCTCGGACAGCGCATACAGACCCGCCGAGGACGTGCTGAACGAGTCGAGCAAGGCGACCTGGATCAGGTCGTAGCGGTCCTTGCTCGCCGCCAGGAAGCCGCGCGCCTCGCCGGTAAAGACGCGCACGCCCGGTGCGCTGTAGGGTTTGCCGGAGAACGCGGCAAAGCGGCCCTGGACCAGTTCGATCACCTGCGGATTCAGCTCCACCGCATCGACGGCGCTGGCGTGATGCCAGATCGCCTGCAGGACGTCCGCTCCGGCGCCACTGCCCAGCACCAGCACCTTAGGGTTTTGCAGCAGGTGGAACGGCAGGGCAGAGGTGAGGTCGCCAAGGTAGGCCAGCGGCTCGCGCCGGCCGTCATAGCGGTTGAGCGCGCTGAGCCCGTCGCCGTCCGTCAGCACGGCCAGTTGCGGCGGCGGCTCGGTGCTGGCATTCAGGCTCAACCCGGGCGCGTGACGCAGCGGGATCGACGGGCTTTCCACTACCGTGACCAGCCCGAGCGGACTGGAGCGCTGCGCCACCACGCGTGCATCGCCGATGCGCAGCAGCTGGCTCAGTTCCTTGTACTCGGATGGCCGCAGCGCGATCCATGCTCCAGGCACGGCAGCCGGCACCATCGCCGCCACCAGCAGGAACGCCGGCAACCATCGGCGATGCCAGCGGCATTCCACGCACGCCAGCGCGGCCGCCGCCATGCCTGCGGCGCTGACCAGCCGCAGCGCCCCCACCGGGCTCAAGGCGAACAGCGCCACGATGATCCCAAGGCAACCCAGCCCCGCACCCAGGATGTCGAAGCTGTACACGCGGTGGACTTGCGTGTCGAAGCGCGAAAACACCAGGCAGACGCTGGTCGCCGCGCAGAAGAACGGCACGAACAGCAGCAGGTAGAGCAGCAGCAGGCGCAGCGGCTGCGATGGCTCCCACAGGATTTCGAGCGGATTGAACGCGACCAGTTGGGCAATCGCGAAACAGGCCATCGCGGTGGCGCCGAAGAGCAGGGCGCCCGCCACGAACGCCGGCATGAAATGGCGCAGCAGCACCGGCCGTGCGAAGGCGACCAGCGCGCCGGCCGCGCCATAGCCAAGCAAGGCGACGCTGATCATCATGTAGGCGAAGTGGTGCCACAGGATGATGGAAAGCAGCCGCATCAGCAGGAGTTCATAGCCCAGCGCGGCGGCGGACAACAGGGCCAGGGCAAGCAGCGGCGGTCGTGGCATGGTGCCGGCGGCGCGCTATGGCTTTCTGACCAGCGGCACGAACCTGACCGGCAGGATCTGCCGGGTGGACACGGCGCCGTCGGCGGCCTTCTCGACCAGCAGCAGGTATTGCGTCATGAACTGCGCGCCCACCGGGATCACCATGCGGCCACCTGGCTTGAGCTGGCGGATCAACGGAGGCGGCACATGGCTGGCCGCAGCGGTGACGACGATGGCGTCATACGGCGCGTGCTCCTCCCAGCCGTAGTAGCCATCGCCGACTTTGCATGCCACTTGCTGGTAGGCCAGCCGCTTAAGCCGGTCACAGGCCTGCCGTCCCAGCGGCTCGATGATCTCGATGGTGTAGACCGCCTTGACCAGTCCGGCCAGCACAGCCGCCTGGTAGCCCGAGCCGGTGCCGATCTCCAGCACGGTATCGCCGGGCTTTGCCATCAGCAGGTCCGTCATCAGCCCGACGATATAGGGCTGCGAGATGGTCTGGCCATGGCCGATGGGCAATGGACGGTTGTGATAGGCGTACGGCTTCTGCGCATCCGGGACGAACTCGTGCCGCGGCACCTGGCCCATCACCGCCATGACGCGCCGGTCCAGCGTGTGCCTGCCGCTGGTTGCGCCGGTTTCGGCCGCGATGGCGGCGATCTCCTTCACCATGTCGGCGCGCTCGGCCGCGCTTGCGTCCTGCGCGCCGGCGCTGCGCCATGGCAGCGCCACGGCCAGGGCGGCGGCGAGCAGAAAAAGGGCGGGTGACGGTTTCACGGCAAGCAGCGGTAGGTTGCCTTATTGGACATCGTAGTCACGAAAAGGCGCGCGTCTAAGGGCTCCGGCCCGGCGGATGATGCACATGAACAAGAAAGTGGAAACCAGGGCACTTTCAGTGTTTTTTGAAAAAGACTTGCCACTTTCTTTCTGAGGCACTAATATTCGCCCCCTCCTGCAGCGCGAGCAGCCATGCAAGCATGGCAGGGGAATTGGTTGTTTGAGATTTACTTCGGCTGGCAGCGCCGGTCGGAAAAAGAAAGTTCTCGAAAGTAGTTGCTAAATCGTAGAAAATTCTTTAAGATCTCGTTTCTTCGCTGCTGACAAAACAGCGACGCGACAAGCAAAGCGAATCGCGCAAGTTCTTTAACAAACAAACACCGATAAGTGTGGGCGCTTGATAACGGATGCGAAAGACTTCGGTCTTTTAGCTTACAAGTTATACAGTGCTCGCACAGCAAAACGTGACCGGGTCTTCGGATCTGGTCAGTCAGTTTTCTGAGAGTGAGCGACCGCTCGAAAGAGCGAGGGTCTTCGGGCCCACACAGAGATTGAACTGAAGAGTTTGATCCTGGCTCAGATTGAACGCTGGCGGCATGCCTTACACATGCAAGTCGAACGGCAGCACGGGCTTCGGCCTGGTGGCGAGTGGCGAACGGGTGAGTAATACATCGGAACGTGCCCTGTAGTGGGGGATAACTAGTCGAAAGATTAGCTAATACCGCATACGACCTGAGGGTGAAAGCGGGGGACCGGTAACGGCCTCGCGCTACAGGAGCGGCCGATGTCTGATTAGCTAGTTGGTGGGGTAAGAGCCTACCAAGGCGACGATCAGTAGCTGGTCTGAGAGGACGATCAGCCACACTGGGACTGAGACACGGCCCAGACTCCTACGGGAGGCAGCAGTGGGGAATTTTGGACAATGGGGGCAACCCTGATCCAGCAATGCCGCGTGTGTGAAGAAGGCCTTCGGGTTGTAAAGCACTTTTGTCCGGAAAGAAATCGCGCTGGTTAATACCTGGCGTGGATGACGGTACCGGAAGAATAAGCACCGGCTAACTACGTGCCAGCAGCCGCGGTAATACGTAGGGTGCGAGCGTTAATCGGAATTACTGGGCGTAAAGCGTGCGCAGGCGGTTTGATAAGACAGGCGTGAAATCCCCGAGCTTAACTTGGGAATGGCGCTTGTGACTGTCAGGCTAGAGTATGTCAGAGGGGGGTAGAATTCCACGTGTAGCAGTGAAATGCGTAGAGATGTGGAGGAATACCGATGGCGAAGGCAGCCCCCTGGGACGTCACTGACGCTCATGCACGAAAGCGTGGGGAGCAAACAGGATTAGATACCCTGGTAGTCCACGCCCTAAACGATGTCAACTAGTTGTTGGGGATTCATTTCTTCAGTAACGTAGCTAACGCGTGAAGTTGACCGCCTGGGGAGTACGGTCGCAAGATTAAAACTCAAAGGAATTGACGGGGACCCGCACAAGCGGTGGATGATGTGGATTAATTCGATGCAACGCGAAAAACCTTACCTACCCTTGACATGCCACTAACGAAGCAGAGATGCCTTAGGTGCCCGAAAGGGAAAGTGGACACAGGTGCTGCATGGCTGTCGTCAGCTCGTGTCGTGAGATGTTGGGTTAAGTCCCGCAACGAGCGCAACCCTTGTCTCTAGTTGCTACGCAAGAGCACTCTAGAGAGACTGCCGGTGACAAACCGGAGGAAGGTGGGGATGACGTCAAGTCCTCATGGCCCTTATGGGTAGGGCTTCACACGTCATACAATGGTGCGTACAGAGGGTTGCCAACCCGCGAGGGGGAGCTAATCCCAGAAAACGCATCGTAGTCCGGATCGTAGTCTGCAACTCGACTACGTGAAGCTGGAATCGCTAGTAATCGCGGATCAGCATGCCGCGGTGAATACGTTCCCGGGTCTTGTACACACCGCCCGTCACACCATGGGAGTGGGTTTTGCCAGAAGTAGTTAGCCTAACCGCAAGGAGGGCGATTACCACGGCAGGGTTCATGACTGGGGTGAAGTCGTAACAAGGTAGCCGTATCGGAAGGTGCGGCTGGATCACCTCCTTTCAGAGCGTGCATCCTACGTTGAGCGTCCACACTTATCGGTAGTTTGTTGGTGAAGGCCAGGTGGCCAAATGAAAGCACTCGTTGCTGAGTGTTTTCATTTGGCATTGCCAAGCGATCGAATGATCGGCTGCTCTTTAACAATATGGGATGTAGTAAAGGTGTCGCGCGAGCGTTGATGAGACGCTGCAGTACAACACGCGATACCGGGTTGTGATTGTATCAACCAAAGTATTTAAGTGATCGAAAGATGACTTGGAATACGGCACAAATGCGAGAACTCAACCTGTAGTGAGCGGTGTCATGAGCGCAAGCTTGAGACACACTTGTTATAGGGTCAAGCGAACAAGTGCATGTGGTGGATGCCTTGGCGATCACAGGCGATGAAGGACGCGGTAGCCTGCGAAAAGCTTCGGGGAGCTGGCAAACGAGCTTTGATCCGGAGATGTCCGAATGGGGAAACCCGGCCCGTATGGGTCATCCCACACTGAATCCATAGGTGTGGGAAGCGAACGCGGCGAACTGAAACATCTAAGTAGCTGCAGGAACAGAAATCAACCGAGATTCCCAAAGTAGTGGCGAACGAAATGGGAAGAGCCTTGTACTCTTTAGCAGTGTTGTTAGCAGAACGGGATGGAAAGCCCGGCCCTAGCAGGTGATAGCCCTGTATGCGAAAACAGCGTTGTGGAACTAGGTGTACGACAAGTAGGGCGGGACACGTGAAATCCTGTCTGAAGATGGGGGGACCATCCTCCAAGGCTAAATACTCGTGATCGACCGATAGTGAACCAGTACCGTGAGGGAAAGGCGAAAAGAACCCCGGGAGGGGAGTGAAATAGATCCTGAAACCGCATGCATACAAACAGTCGGAGCCCCGCTTTAAGCGCTTTCGGCGAACCTCACGCAGTGAGGATCGCCAAAAGACCTCAGTGTGAAATAGCAGCACTGGCGCGCAAAGCGGTTTAAGCGCGAGAGCGCTTAAAGCGGGGTGACGGCGTACCTTTTGTATAATGGGTCAGCGACTTACATTCAGTGGCAAGCTTAACCGATTAGGGCAGGCGTAGCGAAAGCGAGTCCGAACAGGGCGTTGAGTCGCTGGGTGTAGACCCGAAACCAGATGATCTATCCATGGCCAGGTTGAAGGTGCGGTAACACGTACTGGAGGACCGAACCCACTAACGTTGAAAAGTTAGGGGATGAGCTGTGGATAGGGGTGAAAGGCTAAACAAATCTGGAAATAGCTGGTTCTCTCCGAAAACTATTTAGGTAGTGCCTCGTGTCTCACCTTCGGGGGTAGAGCACTGTCATGGTTGGGGGGTCTATTGCTGATTACCCCGCCATAGCAAACTCCGAATACCGAAGAGTGCAATCACGGGAGACAGACATCGGGTGCTAACGTCCGGTGTCAAGAGGGAAACAACCCAGACCGCCAGCTAAGGTCCCCAAATATAGCTAAGTGGGAAACGAAGTGGGAAGGCTAAAACAGTCAGGAGGTTGGCTTAGAAGCAGCCACCCTTTAAAGAAAGCGTAATAGCTCACTGATCGAGTCGTCCTGCGCGGAAGATGTAACGGGGCTAAGCTATATACCGAAGCTGCGGACGCGTGCGTTCCTTTAAGTGCACCAAGCTTGTCGATGCGCAGCATCGACAAAGCCACCCACAATGATCGTGGTGGCCAATGCTAGTGGATTTAAAGGAGCGCACGCGTGGTAGGAGAGCGTTCTGTAAGCCTGTGAAGGTGTCTTGTAAAGGATGCTGGAGGTATCAGAAGTGCGAATGCTGACATGAGTAGCGATAAAGGGGGTGAAAGGCCCCCTCGCCGTAAGCCCAAGGTTTCCTACGCAACGTTCATCGGCGTAGGGTGAGTCGGCCCCTAAGGCGAGGCAGAGATGCGTAGCTGATGGGAAGCAGGTTAATATTCCTGCACCGTCGTATGATGCGATGGGGGGACGGATCGCGGAAGGTTGTCCGGGTGTTGGAAGTCCCGGTCCCTGCATTGGAGAAGGCGCTCAGGCAAATCCGGGCGCGGGATTCAAGGATGTGGGGCGAGCGGCCTAGTGCTGCGAAGCAATTGGAAGTGGTTCCAAGAAAAGCCTCTAAGCTTCAGTCATACGAGACCGTACCGCAAACCGACACAGGTGGGCGAGATGAGTATTCTAAGGCGCTTGAGAGAACTCGGGAGAAGGAACTCGGCAAATTGGTACCGTAACTTCGGGATAAGGTACGCCCTGGTAGCTTGACTGGCCTGCGCCAGAAGGGTGAAGGGGTTGCAATAAAATGGTGGCTGCGACTGTTTAATAAAAACACAGCACTCTGCAAACACGAAAGTGGACGTATAGGGTGTGACGCCTGCCCGGTGCCGGAAGATTAAATGATGGGGTGCAAGCTCTTGATTGAAGTCCCGGTAAACGGCGGCCGTAACTATAACGGTCCTAAGGTAGCGAAATTCCTTGTCGGGTAAGTTCCGACCTGCACGAATGGCGTAACGATGGCCACACTGTCTCCTCCCGAGACTCAGCGAAGTTGAAGTGTTTGTGATGATGCAATCTCCCCGCGGCTAGACGGAAAGACCCCATGAACCTTTACTGTAGCTTTGCATTGGACTTTGAACCGATCTGTGTAGGATAGGTGGGAGGCTTTGAAGCGTGGACGCCAGTTCACGTGGAGCCGTCCTTGAAATACCACCCTGGTTTGTTTGAGGTTCTAACCTTGGCCCGTGAATCCGGGTCGGGGACAGTGCATGGTAGGCAGTTTGACTGGGGCGGTCTCCTCCCAAAGTGTAACGGAGGAGTTCGAAGGTACGCTTGGTACGGTCGGACATCGTACCTAAAGTGCAATGGCAAAAGCGTGCTTAACTGCGAGACCGACAAGTCGAGCAGGTGCGAAAGCAGGACATAGTGATCCGGTGGTTCTGAATGGAAGGGCCATCGCTCAACGGATAAAAGGTACTCTGGGGATAACAGGCTGATACCGCCCAAGAGTTCATATCGACGGCGGTGTTTGGCACCTCGATGTCGGCTCATCTCATCCTGGGGCTGTAGCCGGTCCCAAGGGTATGGCTGTTCGCCATTTAAAGAGGTACGTGAGCTGGGTTTAAAACGTCGTGAGACAGTTTGGTCCCTATCTGCCGTGGGCGTTGGAATCTTGACGGGGGCTGCTCCTAGTACGAGAGGACCGGAGTGGACGTACCGCTGGTGTACCTGTTGTCTCGCCAGAGGCATCGCAGGGTAGCTATGTACGGAAGAGATAACCGCTGAAAGCATCTAAGCGGGAAACTCGCCTGAAGATGAGGATTCCCTGGAGGCTTGACCTCCTTGAAGGGTCGTTCGAGACCAGGACGTTGATAGGCTGGGTGTGGAAGCGCAGTAATGCGTTAAGCTAACCAGTACTAATTGCCCGTAAGGCTTGATCCTATAACCAGTGTGTTTCACCTGGTGTGTGTGATCGTGTCTGTGCCAGATACGCACAACCCCAACTACATCCCGATTCGTGACGCTGGCTTGAACCCCAGCGCCACAACCCCTCATGCCTGGTGACCATAGCGAGCTGGAACCACCCCTTCCCATCCCGAACAGGACCGTGAAACAGCTCCGCGCCGATGATAGTGCGGATTACCCGTGTGAAAGTAGGTCATCGCCAGGCTCTTATTGTGCAAAACCCCTCGACAGCGTGTGCTGCGAGGGGTTTTTGCTTTGGCGGCTTCGAGTTTATTGCTATCGCGGGCAATGTCACTAACAGCAACCACATTGGCACAACCCATGCCATAAACTTGGCATTCCCCGCCGCGCCAACCAAAACCATGCTAGCAACCCTGCGCAAAACCACCGACGCACTGTTCGATACAAACCGTCGCTTTCGGCAAGCCAGGCTGTTCCACGCCACGCGCGTCGCGCTGGCACTGCTGGCGTCAATTGCCCTGACCACCGGCATCGACATCCCCCACGGTGAGTGGGCCACCATCACCGTACTGGTTGTCATCGGCGGGCTCCAGCACCACGGTAATATCCGCCGTCGCGCCGCGGAACGCGGGATCGGCACCTTGATCGGGGCACTTATCGGCCTGGCGCTGATCGTGCAGCAATCGTTCTTTGGCTGGCCGTTGCTGACCTATGCGCTGCTGGCGCTGATCTGCGGTTATTGCGCCTACCATGCCATCGGCCAGGGCGGCTATATCGCGCTGCTGGCGGCGATTACCGTGGTGATTACCGCCGGCCATGGCGAACAGAATATCGCCGACGCGTTCTGGCGCACCGCCGATGTGTTTATCGGTACCGCGATCGCACTCGTGTTTTCCTTCGCGTTGCCCGCCTATGCCTCATATTCATGGCGCATCAGGCTGGCCGGGCTGTTGCGCGCCAGCATGGCGGCTCATACGCGGATGCAGCATGGCTTTGCCGATGCCGCCGAGCTGCGCACCGCAATGATCGAACTGGGCGCGAAGCTGATTCCGCTGCGCGGGCTGATCCCCTCGGTGGCCAAGGAGACCGGCGTGCCTGCCGCCGAGTTCGAGGAAATCCAGCATGGCGCGCGCGTCTGTATCAGCGCGCTGGAACTGATGGCCACCATCGAGCATGAGGGCGGCTTGCGCGAGGGCGACGATCCCGGCATCGATGCTACCTTGCTGTCCCTGGCAGACGCACTGGAGACCGGCAAGGCGCCATTGCCGATGCCATCGCCGCGAGCCGCCGTGGTGGAAGCGGAGCCAGGGCCGCTGCCGATCATGGCGCGGCAGCTGGCCGGCGAGCTGGCCAGCCTGCGTGCCAGGCTTGACCGGCTCAGCAGGCAATATGGATTTCCGTACGCCGCACGCGTGTAGTCTTCATCAGCGCGGCTTGCTGGCCTGCTGGTCGACCTGCGCGCGCAGCCGCTCTTCCTGCTCGCGCAGTTCGGGGGTGAACTCCGCCCCGAAATCATCGGCTTCGAACACCTGGCGGATCTCGATCTCGGACTCGCCCTCCATGGGATTGGGGCAGCGCTTGACCCATGCGATGGCCTCGTCCATGGACTTGACCTGCCACAGCCAGAATCCCGCGATGAGTTCATTGGTCTGCGCAAACGGGCCGTCGGTCACGGTCCGCTCCTTGCCGGAGAAGCGCACACGCTTGCCCCTGGCGCTCGGATGCAGGCCCTCGCCGGCGAGCATGATGCCAGCCTTGACCAACTCTTCGTTGAAGTTGCCCATTGCTGCCAGCAATTCTGTGCCCGGCATCTTGCCGGCTTCGGAATCGCTCGTTGCCTTGACGATCACCATGACGCGCATTGTCTTCCTCCTTGAAGGGCTGGGCGCCGCCACACCGGCAGCAGGAGCAAGTCAGCATAGGTGAAATTCACACCACCTTCAAATGACGCCAGGGACCCATGGGAAGGCCCCCACATCACCGCGCGATCAGCTTGAGGCCCGCGGGCAGCGCTTCGCCGAATACCCGTCCCTCATCCGCGGCATTGAGCTCGACGACTTCGCGGACCATGGCGATCCAGCTTTGCGGCGCGTTGGCGGCTTCGAGCCGGCGCACCACATTGGCCCGGGTCTCGTCAGGCAGGTCGCGGGTGCGATCGCCGGTCATGCGCGCGATCTGCACCGCGGCGAACGCGGCGGGCTCGACCTTCTTCCAGTCGAGCGCGAGGATGTTGTCGATCCATTGCGTGGCGATCTCTGCCGGCACCACGCTGTGCGCGCTGCCATAGAACGGCATGCGCGCGCCGATGCGGCCCACCGCCCACCAGGCCAGGTTGTTTTCCGATGGCTTGCGCAGCCGCGTCAGCAGCCAGCCGGCCAGCTCGATCTTGGTGTCGGCCGACAGGCGTTCCAGCGATCCGGCGAGGCGGACCATGTCGGGATAACCGCCGCGCGTGGGACCGGCAGGCTTCTTGTAGTGTCCGCTGCCCGGCGGCTGCAGGTAGAACGCCATGTCCTCGAACAAGCGCAGCTGCGCGCTTTCATCGAGGCCACCGGCCGCGCGCCGCCACAGCGTCCACCATTCCGACCAGTTCTGGGTCTCGTTGACGTACTGGATGCCCTGGTCGTACTGCGACCAGAGCTGCTCGACGCGCCATTCGTCCAGCGGATAGCCGAAGCCCGGCCGCACGCAATAGCCGGCCAGGTTCAGCCACAGGCGCTCATGGTCGGCGGTGCGGCGGCGGCGTTTGGCGCGCTCCCAGAACGCGCCGAACAGCTCGCGCAGCAGGGCGCTGTCCCATTGCTCGCGCGCGCCCAGCACCTGCTCCAGCTGCGCGCGCAGCCGCTTGACCTCCTTGGGGCCGACGTCCTGCGAACGGGCGCCGAAGGTGCGGTCGATTGCCTCGATGGCTTGCGGCAGCGCCGGATGCGCCGTTGCGGCCGCGGGCGCTTCCGCCGGGGCATCGTTGCCGCGCAGCTGGAATTCCAGCCGCCAGCGTTGCGAGTCGTTGGCGATGTCGATGCAGTGGACTTCGAGCGTGCCCACCTCGGTCAGCGATGTGCGGATCTGCACCGGCGTCTCGCGCGGACCGCGGGCGCCGCGTGCAGGAACGACGGTGGCGATCGGCGGCAGGCGCACGAAGTCGCCCGCGGACAGGTCGACCAGCTCGCCTGGCTGGTAGACGGTGTCGGCGACCGACGAAACCAGGTGGAATTGCACCGGGTGCCCGACCCGCAGCGCAAAGGTACGGTCGCTGAGGTGCACCTCATGGCCTTCCTCGGTGCCCTTGGGCAGCAGGCAGATGCCTTGCTGGCCGGTCGCGCTGTCGTCGAGCACAAGGAAGTAGCTGCGCGGCGAGCCGCCGCCGATGCGCGGTGCCTGGCCGCTGCGGGCCCTTGCATAGGCGACCGCGCCGCGTGCCACCGCGATGTCGGGATCGGCGTTGTGCAGCACGTGCAGCGGCGTACCGCGCCACGCGCCCAGCGTCTCGGCGATGCGGCCCGCCAGCGCTTCGGCGCGGAACACGCCGCCGTTCAGCAGCAGCGTGTCGGGAACGGGCAGGGCATCGGCCTGCGCGGGCGGCGCTTCCAGCGCCATGCGCGACTGCGCGGCGTGCTGCGACAGGAAGCCGGCGACGTGCCGCGTCACGGCCGGGTCGGACGCATAAGGCAGGCCGAACTCGACGATGGCGCCCCGCGCGCGACCGGGCCTCTCAGAGGAGGCAACCTTGGGAAAGAAACCGTCGACAACGAGTTGCTCGACTTCCTGCCGCGTCACTTCAACCGACCGTGCGCCGCCGACCAGCTTCGAGCCGGCACCGAGCAGCGTGACCGTGGCGGCGTCCGGAGCCTGCGCGCTGAGCAACTGTTCCTTGGCCGCGCGGCTGCGGGCCACCAGCTGCGACAGGCTGGAGGCCGACAGCCTCTGGTCCGCGCCGAGGCGTGCTTCGACCAGGTGCGCCAGCGCCAGGTCCATGTTGTCGCCGCCGAGCATCAGGTGGTTGCCCACGCCAATACGCGTCAACTGCGGCTGCCCGTCCTGCATTTCCACGCGAATCAGCGTAAGGTCGGTGGTGCCGCCACCGACGTCGCAGATCAGCACCAGGCGTGTCTGCGCGAGGTCGGTATCCAGCGTCTGGCGATGATGGAAGAGCCAGTCGTACAACGCGGCCTGCGGCTCTTCAAGCAGCCGCAGTGCGGGCAGCCCGGCCAGGCGCGCGGCCTCGAGCGTCAGCGCGCGCGCGCCTTCGTCGAACGAGGCGGGCACGGTAAGCACCACGTCCTGCTGCTCGAGCGGCGCGTCGGGAAAACGGTGGTTCCAGGCCGCGGCGACGTAGCCCAGGTAGCTCGCGCTGGCGACCACCGGCGAGATCTTGTCGGCATCGTCGGGGCCGCCCCACGGCAGGATGGGCGCGGTGCGGTCGACCGACGCATGCGACAGCCAGCTCTTGGCGCTGGCGACGAGCCGGCCGGGTACCTGTGCCCCCAGCGTTGTCGCCAGCCGCCCGAACACGGTCCGGCGCGCGGCGGCGCTGGCGGCGGTCTGCCAGGGCAGTTGCAGGTCATCGCCGCTGAGCTCGCCCGGCGCCGCGTGGTAGCGCACCGACGGCAGCAGCGGGCGCGCCGCGACTTCGCCGGGGCTGACCAGCTGGTCGATATCGAAGACGCGGATATCGTCCGACCCGGCCTTCGCGTAGGCGACAACCGTGTTGCTGGTGCCCAGGTCGATGCCGACGACGTACTGCTGCGCCGGCGCGGGCACTGCCTCAGGCATCGGCGCTGCCGCGCACGTCGAACTCGACCTTCCAGCGCTCGCCGTTGCCGCGTGGCACGGCTTCCAGCTCCAGCGTGCCGGCCTCGGTCACGCGCGCATGCAGCCTGACCGGCACCACTTCACCGGCGGTGCGGCCTTCGGCGGGCAGGGTCGCCTGGATTTCCTCCAGTTCCTGCAGTTCTTCCGGACCCCAGAAGTCGAGCAGGGTGCCGACCTGGTCCTGCCGGCGCACCGATGAGCCGAAGAAGCGGAAATGCACCGGCTCGCCCACCACCAGGCCGAATTCCTGCGGCGGCAGCGCGGCATCGGTGCCTTCTTCCATGCCGAACGGTGCCACGCACAGCGCCTGGATCGGCGGCTCGAAGCCGGGCACGGCCGGCATCGACGATTCCACCGCGACATAGTAGGAACGCGCGGTGCCGCCACGGATGCGCACGCCCTTGCCGCGCCGCACGTAGCCGTAGTAGGCTGCGCCGCGTGCCACGGCCAGGTCCAGCTCGGCGCCGCCCAGCAGCCGCGCGGGTGCGGCGCCTTCGCCGGCGAGCCAGCCGTTGAGGGTCTGCAGGATGCGCTCGACCAGCAGTTCCGACTTGAACACGCCGCCGTTGAACAGCACCGCGGTCGGATGCAAAAAGGTCGCGCCTTCGGGCTGCGCGCCCTGGAAGCCTTCCAGTTCGGCCAGCGCCGCCACCTGGCGGCCCAGGAACGCGGCCAGGTGGCGCGTGATGGCCGCGTCCTGCGCGTAAGGCAGGCCAAGCTGCGTCAGGCCGGCGCGCGCGCGGCTGACCGGGCGGGCCGGGGCGTCGACCTGCGGGAAGAAGCCTTCCAGGATGGTCTGCGTCAGCTCCGCGCGGGTCAGGTCGGTGCGGATCGAGCCGCCGATCAGCTTCGAGCCGCGGCTCGGCACGACCAGCGGCACGGTATCGGTGGTGGGGTCGGTCAGCAGCGTTTCCTTGGCCGCGCGGCAGGCGTAGGTCAGCGCGCGCAGCTGCCACGGGTCGGCCTGCGTGCCTTGCGCGGCCAGCTTGCGCGCCACCACGTGGGCCAGCGCCAGGTCCATGTTATCGCCGCCGAGCAGGATATGGTCGCCCACGGCAACGCGGTGCAGCTCAAGGTTGCCGTCGCGCTCGACCACCGCGATCAGCGACAGGTCGGTGGTGCCGCCGCCGACGTCGACCACCAGGATGATGTCGCCGACCTTGACCTGCTTGCGCCACTGGCCGCCGCTTTTCTGGATCCAGCTGTACAGCGCGGCCTGCGGTTCTTCCAGCAGGGTCATGCGCGCATAGCCGGCCGCGGCTGCCGCTTCTGCGGTCAGTTCGCGCGCGGCGGGGTCGAACGATGCGGGGATCGTGACGGTGATGTCCTGCTCGCCGAACGGCGCGTCGGGATGGGCCTGGTCCCAGGCCTCGCGCAGGTGGTTCAGGTAGCGCACCGACGCCTCCAGCGGCGACACGCGCGACACTTCCGGCGGCGCGTCCGCCGGCAGGATCTGCGCGCGGCGGTCTACGCCGGGGTGGCACAGCCAGCTTTTCGCGCTCGACACCAGCCGGATCGGCGTGGCCGCGCCGCGGGTGCGCGCCATTTCGCCCACGGCGAAGTCGCGCTCGGCGGTCCACGGCAGCGCCAGGTCGCCGGGCGACAACTCGCTCGCGTGCGGCAGGTACAGGAAGGAGGGCAGCAGGTCCAGGTCTTCGACGGCGCCCGGCGCGGTCAGCTGCGTGATGGCCTGGACTTCCTGGCTGGTCTTCTCGCCATCGCTGGCGGCCAGGTCGACGTAGGACAGCGCGCTGTGGGTGGTGCCCAGGTCGATGCCGATGGCGTAGCGGGCTTCGCTCATAGCTCGACCTCGGCCGGGGCGATCACGGTGGCGTCATGGCGCTCGGCCACGCGCGGCAGGCGCACTTCGTCGACCTTCCAGCCGCGGTGGCTGATGCTGCCGTGGAACGGCGCGCTGCCGACCACGTTGCCGGTCAGGCGGATGGCGGTGGCGTCAAAGCCGTCGGCCACCGTCACGCGGCTGCCTTCGGCTTCCTCGCGCACCGGGCGGATGGTGAAGTGCTCGCGCAGCACCGCGCGGCAGCCGTCGTGCACCAGGCGGGCGGCGGCGCCGATTTCGGTGTCGGAATAGCGGGCGATGTCTTCCTCGACGAAGTCGACGAAGCGGGCGTCGCGCTGCAGCAGGCCCAGCAGCTGCAGTGCCGCCACCGGGCTGGCTTCCTTCAGCGTGGGGGCCTCGGGTGCCGCTGCCGGGACCGGTGCGGCGACGGGGGCCGGTGCTGCCGGCGCGGCGCTCTCGCCGTTGCGCAGCCGCTTGATGCCGGCCGCGAGCTGGCCGTCGCCGAGGATGGCGAAGAAGGTGCCCACGGCAAGCGAAACCCTGCCGAAGAAAGATAGGTTCGAGTCAGTCATGAAAAAGCTCCCGTGGCCCGTCGGGGCCACCCAGACCGGGATTTTGCCCTAACAAGTGTGTCAGCCGGCCAGTTTGCGGCGAAACGGCCACGGTTGCTTCCCATGCGCCGCCCGGAGCACGCCGGCCGGCCGGAGATCAGGCGTCCCGCAGGTAGGTCATCAGCCGGTCGGCGCGGCTCGGGTGCTTGAGCTTCTTCATGGCCTTGCTTTCGATCTGGCGGATCCGTTCGCGCGTGACGTCGAACTGCTTGCCGACTTCTTCGAGCGTATGGTCGCTGGCCATGTCGATGCCGAAGCGCATGCGCAGCACCTTGGCTTCGCGCGGGGTCAGCTCGTCCAGCATCTCGCGCACGACCGCGCGCAGGCCCGCCTGCAGCGCGGCATCGGCCGGCGTGGCGTTGTCCGAGTCGGCGATCATGTCGCCCAGGCTGGTGTCGCCGTCCTCGCCCACCGGCGTTTCCATCGACACCGGCTCCTTGGCGATCTTCATGATCGAGCGGATCTTCTCTTCCGGCATGTCCATGCGCTCGGCCAGCACGGCCGGATCCGGCTCCTTGCCGGTCTGCTGCATGATCTCGCGCGACAGGCGGTTGAGCTTGTTGATCTGCTCGATCATGTGCACCGGCACGCGGATGGTCCGGGCCTGGTCGGCGATGGCGCGCGTGACGGCCTGGCGCACCCACCAGGTCGCGTAGGTGGAGAATTTCCAGCCGCGGCGGTACTCGAACTTGTCCACCGCCTTCATCAGGCCGATATTGCCTTCCTGGATCAGGTCCAGGAACAGCAGGCCGCGGTTGGTGTACTTCTTGGCGATCGAGATCACCAGGCGCAGGTTGGCCTGCGTCATCTCGTGCTTGGCCTGGCGCATCTGGCGCTCGGCGGCCAGCATCTTGCGGTTGACCGACTTCAGCTCGGCCAGCGACAGCGTGGCGCGGGCCTGGATGTCGATCAGCTTCTGCTGGTGCGATTCCAGGTCGGGCAGGGCGCGCGCCACCGCGGCGCTGTACGGGCGGTTTTCCGCCGCCAGTTCCTGGCCCCAGGCGAGGTTGGTTTCGTTGCCCGGGAAACGGGCCACGACGTCCTCGCGCGGCATGCCGCAGCGCTCGACCAGCAACTGCAGCACCTGGCGCTCGACGGCGCGCACGGCATCGACCATCGACTGCACGTCGGCGCACAGGCGCTCGATGGTCTTGGCGGTGAAGCGGATCGTGCGCAGTTCTTCGCGCACCGTGTCCCGTGCGGCGAGGAAGGCCTGCGACTGGGTGCCGTCCGTCGCCTCTTCGCTGCGCATGACTTCGAATTGCGCGGCCACGCGCGCGAACCGCTTCAGGCATTCCTCGCGCAGCTGCGCCGAGTCGGTATCGGCACCGCCCTGCTGGGACGAGCCTTCGTCGGCATCGTCTTCATCGCCGTCTTCGTCGTCGGCGCTGACGCTGGTGTCTTCGACCTCATCGTCGGCGGCGGGGGCCGCGGCGGCTTCCGCGCTGCTCTCGTCGCTCAGGCCGTCGACCAGGTCGTCGATCGCCATCTCGTTGGCGGACACGCGCTCGGACAGCTCCAGGATCGTGGCGATCGTCGACGGGCACGCCGAGACCGCGTGGATCATGTTGTTCAGGCCGTCCTCGATGCGCTTGGCCAGCTCCACTTCCTGCTTGCGCGTCAGCAGCGTGGCCGAGCTCATCTCGCGCATGTACATGCGCACCGGGTCGGTGGTGCGGCCGAATTCGGAGTCGACGGTGGACAGCGCCACCTCGGCCTCTTCCTCGGCCTGGTCGTCGGAGGCGACCACCGGGCCGTCGCTCAGCAACAGCGTTTCGGCGTCCGGGGTCTGCTCGTAGATCTTCACGCCCATTTCGGCGAACGTGTTGACGATGCTTTCCATCGCCGCCGTATCGGCGAAATTCTCCGGCAGGTGGTCGCTGATGTCGGCGTGGGTCAGGTACCCGCGCTGCTTGCCCAGCTGGATCAGGGCGCGCAATTGCTGGCTACGCGCGGCAGCCTCGGCCGAGGGATCGAGCTGTGCCGCAGACCCGCCGGGGGTCTGGCCTAGGCCCTTGATCGCTCCTGCATCTCGTGATTTGGCTGCCGTACGTTGTGCGCCGCTTGTCATTGACTGCTTTTTCCTTCGTGAATGGCAATTCGACGGCAGCGCGCACGCTTCGCGTGCTTCGGGTCCTGCTGTCGAGGCTAATGAGGGGGTTCGCTATGGCGAGGGGCCGCAACTAGGGGCGCGCCATGGCCTTCGAATCGGGGTCCGGTATTGTACAGCCATTGGTGCGTCGCAGCACCTTGCAGTCGCAAGGAAGGGACTGTTGACTTGCCGGAACGGCGTATTCGGTGTATGCGCCGGCCCGTTTTTCGGGTGCCCAGAAAGCCATGAGAGGGCAACATGCGACACATTGATGTCGGCTCCGGAGGCAGATTGCGCTTATAGCTTAGGCGACCCGGCTAAAATCAGGCACGCGGCACGGTTGGTTGCCGCGTCGAAAAAGGCCCCCGAATGCGCATGAACTCCAGAACGATCACGATGGTGCTGCTGCTGGCCGCATGCAGTGTCCCGGCCTACGCGAGCCTGGCGTCGGACGCGCGCGCGTTCAAGCACAGCGTCAAGGCGGCGGGCAAGCAAGGCGGCCACGCGGTGCGCGATGCGGCGCATGCCGTCGGCCGCGGCGCCAAGGAAGCCGGCCATGCCGTCGGCGCTGCGACGAAGCAGGGCTGGCATGCGACGAAAAATGCAGTCAAGGGCAACGACTAGCCAGTGCAGCCCACTCGCCAACGCCCGGACATCAATGCCGGGCCTGCCCAGGCCTGGCTGAGCTTCAGTGCGCCTGTGGCCGCCGCCCGGGCCGCGGGCCGCCCCGTGGTCGCGCTCGAATCGACCATCATCGCGCACGGCATGCCGTACCCCGAGAACGTGCGCACCGCCCGCAAGGTGGAGGCGCTGATCCGTCGCCTCGGCGCCGAGCCGGCGACGATCGCGGTGATCGGCGGGCGCATCCGCATCGGCCTGTCCGACGACGAACTGGAACTGCTGGGCCGCTCCGGGCAGGCCCACAAGGTCAGCCGGCGCGACCTGCCGGCGGTGCTGGCCAGCGGCGAGCTGGGCGCCACCACCGTGGCGGGGACGATGATCTGTGCCGCGCTGGCGGGCATCGAGGTGTTCGTCACCGGCGGCATCGGCGGCGTGCACCGCGGCGCGCAGGAAACCTTCGACATTTCGGCCGACCTGCAGGAACTGGCCAGGACCTCGGTGGCGGTGGTCTGCGCCGGCGCGAAATCGGTGCTGGATATCGGCCTGACGCTGGAATACCTGGAGACGCATGGCGTGCCGGTGCTCAGCTGCGGGCAGGACAACGTGGCGGCGTTCTACAAGCGCGACAGCGGCTTCCGCGCGGACTACCGGCTCGACGAGCCGGCGGAGCAGGCGCGCTTTATCCGCGCCAAGTGGGATCTTGGCCTGGCAGGCGGCGTGGTGCTGAGCACGCCGGTGCCCGAAGCGGCGGCCATGCCCTCCGCGGAGATCGATGCCCTGACCACGCAGGCGCTGGCCGAAGCCGCCGCGCAAGGCATCACCGGCAAGGCCGTGACGCCGTTCCTGCTGGCCCGCATCAAGGCGCTGACCGGCGGCCGCAGCCTGGCGACCAATATCGCGCTCGTGAAGCACAACGCCGAGGTGGGGGCGCGGCTGGCGCTAGCGCTGGCGGTCACCGGATCGTTGGCCAGCTCAGGCAACCCGCCGGTCACGCCATGACCGCCAATGCCCCCGCACCGCTGAATTCCGACGACCTGGCCTGCTTTGTCTGTGTGGCCGCACGGGCAGCATTTCGCGCGCGGCGCTGCGATGCGTCGAATACCGTGTCGATGCGGCTGGTGGAGAACGGCTGCGCTGCGCCAGGCTGGTGGAGCCGGTGGTGACGCGGCAGGTGGCGCTGGCTACCGCGCGCAACCGGCCGCCGGTGCCGGAGCTGTGGGACATCATGCAGACCGTGCGCCAGTCGGTGGGCAATACCGTGATGTCGGGCGCGTGGCCGGGCGCCCGGCTGGTTTGATCACCGCATCGCGCCCGCTACCTCAGTCGGCGAATCGGTCCCGCAGTGCCTGAGTGGCCTGGCGCAGCAGCACGTGGTCCAGGCCCACCGCGACGAAGCTGGCGCCCATGTCAAGGTAGCGGCGCGCGTCGGCCTCGGCCGGTGTCAGCGTGCCGACGGCCTTGCCGGCCTGCCGCGCGGCCCGGAAGATGCGCTCGACTTCGGCCTGCACCTCTGGGTGGTTGGGATTGCCGAGGTGGTCACCGGGCTGGCCAGCGAGCACCAGCAGCCGATCTGGCGCTGCTGGCCGAGCACGGCGGCACGGAAGGTGTTGGGCAGCGGCGAATACGGAGTGCGGGGTTGGTTAGCCGGGGGCATGCGGTCTGCTTCCTTTTGGTCGGGGGTGTGAAGTCGTGCTCAGCGCGCCAGCCGCGACAGCGGCCCGGGCGAAGCGCCGCGGACCAACTGCACGCGCGCGGCGGCGTCGTCAAGCTGGGCCAGCGTGCCGCTGTCCACCGGGATGGCTTCGGCACGCTCGCGCCGGCGATGCCGTTCGGGCTCGCCGGGCAGGGCGATGCCGGCCTGGCCGGCCTGCCGCCGCGACGAGCGGACCCAGTCGGCAAAGGCCTGGACCTCGCCGCCGAAGCTGGTGCTGGTGCCGAGCCGCTGCGGGTCGAACACGATCGCCAGCATGTTGTTCCATACCGCGTGGCGGTGCGTCAGGGTCTCGGGCCGGATGGTGTGGCCGCCGGTCACCGCGGCGCCCAGCAGTTCGCACATCACCGCCAGCACATAGCCCTTGTGCTCGCCGAACGCCTGCAGCGCGCCCTGCGCGGCGCCGTCGGCGGGGAACATCACGTCTGGCCGCGTGGTCGGCGCGCCGTCCGCATCGATCAGGCAGCCGGCGGGCACCTCGATCCCCTTGTTGTGGGCCACGCGCACCTTGCCGAGCGCGATCGCGCTGGTGGCAAAGTCGAGCACCAGCGGCTCCGCGCCCGCCACCGGCAAGCCGATCGTGAAGGGATTGGTGCCGAAGCGCGCTTCGCTGCCGCCGTGCGGGGCGACGATGGGCTTGGACAGCACGTTGACAAAGTGGATCGAGATCATGCCGGCCGCGCATGCCTGCTCGGCCCAGTGCCCGACGCGCCCCAGGTGGTGCGACTGGCGCAGTCCCATCACGCAGACGCCATGCTCCCTGGCCCGGCCGATCGCCAGCGCCATGGCTTCCTCGGTCACCGCCTGGCCCATGCCGCGGTTGCCGTCCAGGCTCAGCATGCTGCCGCCGTCGTGCAGCACGCTGACGTTGCGGTTGAGCTGCAGCTCGTCGGCCTGCCACGACAGCACGTACTTGGGGATCATGCCGATGCCGTGCGAGTCGTGCCCGCTCAGGTTGGCGCCGACCAGGTGGTCCGCGGTCAGGCGCGCCTCGCGCGCATCGGAGCCGGCAGCGAGCCAGAGATCGGTGACCCATTGGTGCAGGGCAGGCGTGGAAATATGGTGTTCGCTCATGTCTGTCTCGAATTGTTCTTGGATGGCGCGCCTTCGGGGAGGCGAGGCGCGGGCCCGGCGAGCGCACATTCTGGCAGCAATCTACCTGCCGGCGGTTGCCCGGGCCTTGCAATCGCCCTGCGCCTGCACGGCGCCGACCGCATCTTCTGCGTGCCGGGCGAGAGCTTCCTCGACGTGCCTGGACGCGCTGTACGACCAGCCCGCCATCGATCTGGTGGTTTGCAAGCATGAGGGCGCCGCCGCCAACATGGCCGAGGCGGACGGCAAGCTGACCGGCCGCCCGGGCACCTGCTTCGTGACGCGCGGGCCGGGCGCCACCCATGCCGGCATCGGCGTGCATATCGCGGCGCAGGATTCGACGCCGATGATCCTGTTCGTCGGCCAGATCGCGCGTGGGCACATGGGGCGCGAGGCGTTCCAGGAAGTGGACTACACCGCCATGTTCGGCGGCATGGCCAAGTGGGTGGCGCAGATCGACGATCCCGAGCGCATCCCGGAACTGGTCGCGCGGGCGTTCCAGTGCGCGACCTCGGGCCGGCCCGGACCGGTGGTGCTGGCATTGCCCGAAGACATGCTCGACGGCCTGTGCGAATGCGCCGATGCCGCGCCGTACCGGCGTTGCTCACGCCGCCGCGGCCGCGCCAGCGGCTGGTGCATGTGCATGCCGACAGCGCCGAGCTGGGGCGCGTCTACCAGGCGGAACTGGCGATCCAGGCAGGTATCGGGCAGGGGGCGCGCATGCTGGCTGCGCTGGACGTGCCTTCGTCCCTGCGCTGGGCGGACTGGACCCGCGCCGCGTCGATGCCTCGACGGCAGGGCATGTTGGCTGTCAGCAGGCGTGGTACTTTGCGCCAGCCGCTGCGCAGGCAGCAGCGGCCGATATCAATCAAGCCGAAGTATTCCGGACGTTCTCGGGCGTTTCCGGCTGTCCGGCCGGCAGCACCGGTTTGTCGATACGTGCAACAGGCGGCACGGCGTCTGTGGACGGCATGGCGCGGGAGCAATCAATACGCTGGATGATGTCGCCGTTCTTGTCATGCACATAGAGCATCGCCTGTCGCTCCACGGCGAGCGAGGTGGCGAGGGCGATGGCGCTGGTCATGTCGAGGCCGACCTGGAGGCGTCCTTCCCCCTCGGCCGCGATTGCCCAGTGCCCATCGAAAACAACATGCACATTGCAGTTCTGAACCGGCATTGGCTGCTTCCTCCGTGGCGGGGCCAGAGGGACCCCACAAACATTGTAGACACTAGCATGGGACTGCCCCGAACGGGTGCGCCCGGAACGCGCGAGATACGTACAGCCAGGTACTGATTCCAGCGTCTCTATGCCCGGCTAGTTGCTCGCAAGTCCCGTACCCGGCCGCGCTCGACCAGCCATCGCGCGGTGGGCCTTGCCTAGCACTGCTCCGGGAACGAGAGCAGCAGGCGAATTTGAAAAAATTGCATGAACTGTCCGGGCACGTGTAGCGATTGCGCCGCGACCGCCCGCAGTGTCCAGCGCCGGAATGTTCGTGCCGCCTGTGCCGCAAGAAGCATACGCAAGCCACCGGCGGCACCACTTCATCGCCACCCCCAGCATGCACTTTGCCGTTCCGCCGTTGCCGTCCTACAAATGGAGAATGGGCCGGAAAGGCATCGGGCCGCACTTGTCGAGGAGACATATCATGTGCCGCTGGCTGGCGTACTCGGGCAGGTCCGTTCCGCTGGAAGCGGTGCTGTTCCAGCCGGAACACTCGTTGATCGACCAGAGCCTGAATTCAAGGCTCGGCCATACCACTACCAATGGCGACGGCTTCGGCGTGGGCTGGTACGGCAGGCATTCCGAGGTGCCGTTCCGCTACCGCTGCCTGCATCCGGCATGGAGCGACACCAACCTGCGCGAGACCGCGCGCGCGGTGCGGGCGCCGCTGTTCGTGGCCCATGTGCGCGCGGCCACGGGCACGCCTACGCAGGAGACCAACTGCCATCCGTTCCGCTTCGGCCGCTGGCTGTTCGTGCATAACGGGCTGATTCGCGAATATCCGCTGCTGCGGCGCGACCTGATGATGGCCGTGGCGCCGCACCTGTTCCGCTGGATCGAGGGATCGACCGACTCGGAGGTGATGTTCTTCCTCGCGCTGACCTTCGGGCTGGAGCGCGACCCCCGTGGCGCGCTGGAGCAGATGGCGGGGCTGATCGAGGAGGTCGGCCATCGCTACGACGTGCAGTTTCCGCTCAACATGACGGTGTGCGTCACGGATGGCCAGCAGGTCGTGGCGGTGCGCTATTCGAGCGAGACGGCGTCGCGCTCGCTGTTCCACAGCACCTCGTTCCGGCAGCTGCGCGAGCTGTATCCGCAGGACCCGCGCATCATCGCCGCCGGCGACGATGCGTTCCTGGTGTTGTCGGAGCCGCTGATCGATGTGCAGGGGGTTTGGGAGGAGATCCCGGAAGCCACCATCCTGGTAGCCCGCAATGGCGAGATCGAGCACAAGCGCTTCGTGCCGCGGCTGCCCGAGGTGTCGGCGTAGTCCTCGAAAACGCGCTCGAAAACGCGCTCGAAAACGCGCCTCGCAAGGAGGCGCTGGCGCGCTGGTCAGGCGGGCTTGTCGGCTTGCGACGGTTCCGTCGCCGGCGCTGGCTGTTCCTGCTGAGCTTGTGCAGCCTGGGCTGTTTGCTGGGCCTGCTGAGCTTCCTGTGCCGGCTGCTTCGATTGCGGCCGGGCGGCACGGCTGCGCTGCAGCTGGCGCGCGCGCCGGGCATCGGCCTCGGTGACCTGTCCGGCGGGCTCGCCGGCAAGGTCCATGCGCGCGGCGCCTTCCACCATGCCGTTCCAGTAGCGTGCGCCGCGGCACCACGTGCGGATCGCATCGCGCAGCTCGGCCTCGGTCAGCTTCAGTTCCGGCGCGTGCTGCACCAGGTCCTGGAAGATGCCGACCTTGAGCGGCACTTTCGGGGCCGGGCTCTTCGGGAAGACGGCGGGGAAGCGCTTTTGCAGCCTGGAGATGGCGAGGACCACCGGATCGACCGGCTTTTCAGGCGTGGCCGGAGCGGCATCGCGCGGGCGCGACGGCTTGTTGCCCTTGGCGCCCCGGGTGCCAGCAGTATGCCTGGCGTCCTTGGTGCCACTCGTACCATTCGCACTCTTGGTGCCGTTGCTGCCGTTGTTGCCCTTGGTTCGCTTGGCAGACTCGGCCGCCTTTTCGGCCTTTGCCTGTTGCACGAGTTTTGCCTTCAGCGCGGCCAGTTGTTCGAAGCCCATTGTGTCAACACATATAAACGTGGCGGCATTGTATCAGGGTGCCGTCTTGCAAGCCGGCTCAGCGCTCGCGCGACAGGTTTTCCAGCCACAGGCTCATCAGTCCGGCCCGGCCCCTGACGCCGAATTTGCGGAAGATCGTGGTCACGTAGGAATGGGTGGTGGAGACGGCGAGGCCGAGGCGGTGGGCGATCTGTTTTTCGGAAGCGTCGGTCAGCAGCAGCTGCAGCACCTTCCGCTCATGGGGTGCGAGCGGCACCGGGGAAAGCTCCAGCCCCAGCTCGACCATGCTTTTCTTTCTCAATGCCGTGACATCGCGCGCGACGCCGACGCGCATCCGTTCCGATTGCAGCCATCCGGCCGACCACATGATATGGACCTCGTTGCCATCCTTGTGCCGGTAGCGGTTCTCGAAGCCGATCCGCTTCTTGCCGGCCATGACTTCCTTGGATTCGATGATGGTGCGGTCGCGGTCGTTTTGCACCACCAGGTCGATGATGGACTGGCCGGTGATTTCCTTTGGCGTGTAGCCGAGGATGCCCTCGCAGGCCGCGCTGACGTACTGGATGCGGCCGCTGGTATCGACCAGGAACATGGCATCGAGCATGTGATCCGCGAATTCGGAGCCTTCCTTTCCGATCTCGTTCCCCATGGCAGTCCGGAAAAAATATGGCAGCTGCGCGCTGCGCCGACCCGCGTGCCGCCGGGTTCCCATGGAGCTGAAGCCTAGACGACGCCTGCGCACCTGTAAATAGCGCCAAAGGGGCAGGAATCAGCCAGGCAAGGGGCGGGAAGGCAACAGCAGGGCGCTTCAGCGCCCCTTGAACACCGGATGCCGCGCGCACACCGACAACACGATGCGCTCGGACTGCGTCAGGTAATCGTTCAGCGCCACCGCGCATTCGGCCAGCTTGCCCGCCTCGAACAGTTCCAGGATGTGCTGGTTCATTTCGACGTAAGGGCCGTGCAGGAATTCCGGGTCATGCAGCATGCCGAACGCCAGGCGCAGCTCGGCGAGCAGGTGCGAGAACATCACGTTCAGGCGCTCGCTGTCGGCCAGTTCCACGATCGCCATGTGGAATTCCATATTGGCGGTGCCCGCGCCCTGCCAGTCGCCGCTGTCGCGGCAGCGCAGCCCCGCCTCCACCGCTGCGCGCAGGTGCTTGCGGGCCGGATGGCTGGGATAGGCCTGGGCAATGGCCTGGCATTCGATCAGCCGGCGCACGCGATAGATGTCGATGATCGACGCAATGCTGGGAATCGCCACCGACACGCCGCGGTTGGGCTCGTGCTTGAGCAGGCCTTCCTTGGTCAGCACGCGGAAGGTCTCGCGCAGCGTGTTGCGGGATATCTGCAGGCTTTCGCTCAGCGCCGCTTCCGACAGGCGCTGCCCCGGCTCGAACTCGCCATGCACGATGCGCTGGCGGATCTGTTCTGTGACCCGTTCGGCCAGATTCTTGACGTCAGGTGTTGAGGACATGGTGGCTGGATCGGGCACCGGCTCATTCCGGTGCGCACGTGACGGGATGTTAATGCACTTTGTTCAACAATTTGCACGGAATTGGTGCGGGCGATGGCCCTGCGGTGCCTTAGGTGTATACCATGATCGATCAACGCCAAAGATTGTTCAACAATACTAGTGCGGTGGTTGAGTGATACGTGCCGATAGGTCAACATGGCATGCGATTTGCTAAACAACGCCGATGAAAACGGAATCGTCGCCAAGTCAGTGCGGCGAGCTTTTTCCCACGCTTTGTCCTTGTCCTAGTGAGCGCAACCATGTGGCTTAAAGAAACTACCGCAGAGGAGCGCAAGACGCTCTTTGCCGCCTTCGTCGGCTATGGCGTCGATGCCTTCGACTACATGATCTACACCTTCATGATCCCCACGTTCATTCTCGTGTGGGGCATGACCAAGGCCGAAGCCGGCTATATCGCGACCGGCGCGCTGATCAGCTCGGCCGTCGGCGGCTGGCTGGCCGGCATCCTGGCGGACAAGTACGGCCGCGTGCGGATCCTGCAGCTGACCGTGCTCTGGTTCAGCTTCTTCACCTTCCTGAGCGGCTTCACCAATTCTCCCGAGCAGCTGTTCGTCACGCGCATGCTGCAGGGCCTGGGCTTCGGCGGCGAATGGTCGGTCGGCTCGGTGCTGATCGCCGAGATGATCCGCGCCCGCCACCGCGGCAAGGCCGTGGGCCTGGTGCAGAGCAGCTGGGCGGTCGGCTGGGGGCTTTCGGCGGTCGCGTTCTGGGCGGTCTATGCCCTGGTCGAGCAGCAATACGCCTGGCGCGTGCTGTTCTGGATCGGCGTGCTGCCCGCGATCTTCATCCTCTACATCCGCCGCAATATCAGCGAGCCCAAGGTGTATCGCGAAACCCAGGCCAAGCTGGCCCGCACCGGTGAAAGCAACAACTTCATGCTGATCTTCAAGCCGGGCGTGCTGCGCGTCACCGTGCTGGCCAGCCTGCTGGCGACCGGCATGCAGGGTGCCTACTATTCGGTGACCACCTGGCTGCCCACCTACCTGAAGATGGAGCGCAACCTGTCCGTGCTCAACACCAGCGGCTACCTGATGGTGCTGATCGCTGGCTCGTTCGCCGGCTACCTGACCAGCGCCTGGCTGTCCGACCACCTGGGTCGCCGCCGCTGCTTCATGCTGTTCGCGGTAAGCGCGGCCATCCTGGTGGTCTGCTACACGCAGCTGCCCATCACCGACGCGGCGATGCTGCTGCTGGGCTTCCCGTTCGGCTTCTTCCTGTCGGGCATCTTCTCGGGCATGGGGGCTTACCTGACCGAGCTGTATCCCAGCCATATCCGCGGTTCGGGGCAGGGCTTCTGCTACAACTTCGGCCGCGCGGTCGGCTCGATCTGCCCGGCCCTGATCGGGCACCTGAGCGCAAAGATGTCGCTGGGCGTGGCGATCGGTTACATGGCCGCCGGCGCCTATGCACTGGTGGTGGTCGCGTGCCTGATGCTGCCGGAGACCCGTGGCCGCGAACTGCTCGGCGAGGCCGAGGCCGCGCACTGAAGCACCGCAGCACTGAAGTCCTGAAGTCCTGAAGCACAGAATCACACTATGCAAATCGATCTGAACAGCGACCTCGGCGAGAGCTTCGGCGCCTGGAGCATGGGCAACGATGCCGCCATGCTGGATATCGTCAGCAGCGCCAACGTGGCCTGCGGCTTCCATGCCGGCGATCCGGCAGGCATCCTGCAGACGCTGAAGGCCGCGTCGGAGCGCGGTGTCGCCGTGGGCGCGCACGTGTCGTATCCCGACCTGCAGGGCTTCGGCCGCCGCAACATGGACGTGGCCAGCGCCGACCTGGTGGCCGACGTGATCTACCAGATCAGCGCGCTGTCGGGCATGGCCGCCACCGTCGGCACTACGGTGCGCTACGTCAAGCCGCACGGCGCGCTCTACAACACCATCGCCAGCGATGAACGCCAGGCGCGCGACGTGATCGCCGCGATCCGCGCGGTGAACCCGGAACTGGTGCTGGTGGCGCTGGCCGGCTCGCCGCTGGTGGGCTGGGCGCGCGAGGCCGGCCTGCGCGTGATCGCCGAAGCGTTCGCCGACCGCGCCTACACGCCGCAGGGGACGCTGGTGTCGCGCCGCGAGAAGGGTGCGGTGCTGCACGATGCCGCCGACGTGGCGCAGCGCATGCTGCGCCTGGTGCGCGAAGGCACGGTGCTCGCGATCGACGGCAGCGTGGCGCGCGTGGAAGCGCAATCGATCTGCGTGCATGGCGACAGCGACGGCGCGCTCGAGATGGCGCGCGCCGTGCGCGCCGTGCTGGAGCGCGACGGCATCGCGGTTCGCGCCTTCGCCTGAGCCGCCCGGCACTGAACACACCGGAGAAACACCCATGCAAGCATCCGCACTGGAACGCGCCCGCATCGCCGCGGTGAATGCCGCCCGCGAAGCGCGCGCGAGCTATCGCGCCGGCACCGTGCAGCCGACCGCCGGCATCGCGCCGGGCATGACGCAGGCCAACATGATCGCCTTGCCGCGCGACTGGGCCTGGGATTTCCTGCTGTACGCGCAGCGCAATCCCAAGGCCTGCCCCGTGCTCGACGTGATCGAGGCGGGCGCGCACCAGACCCAGCTGGCCGAAGGCGCGGACGTGCGCACCGACATCCCGCTGTACCGCGTCTGGCGCGACGGCAAGCTGGCGGAAGAGGTGGCCGATGCCACGCCGCTGTGGGCCGAGCATCCGGACCTGGTCACCTTCCTGATCGGCTGCAGCTTCACCTTCGAGACGCCGCTGCAAGAGGCCGGCATCGAGGTGCGCCATATCGCCGACGGCTCCAACGTGCCGATGTACCGCACCAGCCGCCAGTGCCGTCCCGCCGGCCGCCTGCATGGGGAGCTGGTGGTGTCGATGCGGCCCATCCCCGCGCACCGCGTTGCCGATGCCGTCTCCATCAGCGGGCGTTTCCCGTCGGTGCACGGCGCGCCGGTCCACGTGGGCGACCCGGCAGCGCTGGGCATTGCCGATATCGGCAAGCCTGACTTCGGCGACGCCGTGCGCATCGAACCGGGCGAGATCCCCGTGTTCTGGGCCTGCGGCGTGACGCCCCAGGCGGCCGTGATGGCGTCTGGCGTGCCGTTCGCCGTGACCCACGCGCCGGGCCATATGTTCATCACCGACGTGCCGGACAGCACGTACCACGTCTGAGACCGCCGGGTCTTCTGCGGAGCTAGTCTTGCGTTTCCTGCCCGTCACTTCGAATGCCCTGCTGGTAGAGCTGGCCGACCTCGACCAGACCCTGGCCCTGCTGGCCTCGCTGCAGCGCGATCCGCTGCCTGGCGTGGCCGAGCTGGTGCCCGCCGCGCGCACCATCCTCGTTTACTTTCGCCCATCGGCGACCAGCGCCGCCGCGCTGGTGCGGGCCATTGCCGCGCGCGACCTGTCGCAGCGCGTCGAGCGCAGCGACATCCTGGTCGAGATCCCGGTGCGCTATGACGGCGAGGATTTGGCCGAGGTCGCGCAGCTGCTGGGCATCACGCCGGAGGAAGTGGTGCGCCGCCACACCGGCAGCGAATACACCGTGGCCTTTACCGGTTTTGCCCCGGGCTTTGCCTACCTCAGTGGCGGCCATCCCAGCTTTGACGTGCCGCGCCGCAGTACGCCGCGCACGCGCATTCCCGCCGGCGCCGTCGGCCTGGCGGGCACCTTCAGCGGCGTATATCCGCAGGCCAGCCCCGGCGGCTGGCAGATCATCGGCGTGACGCCAGTGCCGATGTGGGACCTGGATCGCGACCAGCCCGCGCTGCTGCAGCCCGGCTATCGCGTGCGTTTTGTCGATGTCGCGAGGCTCAATGGCGTGGCGCATGCCGCCGGCAGCGTTGCCGTGGCGCCGGCGCGCCAGCCCGTGCAGTCCGATAGCGCGCCAGCAGCCGCGTCGTTGAAGGTGAAGGGCACCGGCCTGCAGACCGTGTTCCAGGACCTGGGCCGGCACGGCCAGGCGGGGCAGGGCGTCTCCGCTTCGGGCGCGATGGACCAGGCGGCGCTCAAGGCCGCCAACCGGCTGGTGGGCAACCGCAGCGATGCCGCGGCGCTCGAGACCATCGGCGCGGGCCTGCAGCTGCAGAGCGTGGGCGAGAGCGTGCTGGCCGTCACCGGCGCCGATGCGCCGCTGACGGTGCGCACCGCCGACGGCAGGCAATGGGAGGTCCCGAACCACCAGGCGGTGGCGCTTGCCGATGGCGACACGCTGGCCATCGGCCAGCCGCTGGCCGGCGCGCGCTGCTACGTCGCCGCGCGTGGCGGTTATGCGGTGGCGCCGGTGCTGGGCAGCTGCGCCACCGACACGCTGGCCAGGGTCGGCCCCGCGCCGCTGGCGGTGGGCGATGTGATCGACCTGCGCCAGGCTCCGGCTGGTGCCATCGTCGGCGCACCCGAAATGCCCGCGGAGCACCTGCCCACGGTCGAGCAGGAAGTCGTGCTGGACGTGGTGCTCGGGCCCCGCACCGACTGGTTCACCACCGAATCCGTACAACGGCTGGCCGCGCAGCGCTGGCAGGTCACGCCGCAATCCAACCGCGTGGGCCTGCGCCTGGCCGGCGAAGTGGCGCTGGAGCGCGCCATCGCCGGCGAGCTGCCCAGCGAAGGCACCGCGCTCGGGGCGCTGCAGGTGCCGCCGAGCGGCCAGCCCGTATTGTTCCTGGCCGACCATCCGCTGACCGGCGGCTATCCCGTGATCGGTGCCGTGGCGCCTTATCACCTCGACCGCGCCGGACAAATCCCGGTCGGTGCCTGGCTGCGCTTCAATCCCGTCGGCGCCTTCGAAGAACTGCAACCGTAACTGCCATGAAGAAAGTCCTGATTGCCAACCGTGGCGAGATCGCCGTTCGCATCATCCGCGCCTGCGCCGACTATGGCGTGGCCTCCGTCGCAGTCTATGCCAACGCCGATATCGACGCGATCCACGCGCGCCTGGCCGACGAAGCCTACGGCCTCGACGGCGACCGCCCGGCGGACACCTACCTGAATATCCCCAAGCTGCTCGAGATCGCGCGCCGCAGCGGCGCCGACGCGGTGCACCCCGGCTATGGCTTCCTGTCGGAAAGCGAAGCCTTCGCCCGCGCGGTGATCGATGCCGGCCTGACCTGGATCGGCCCGTCGCCGGAAACCATCGCCCGGCTGGGCGACAAGGTGGAAGCGCGCAAGATCGCGCTGCAGGTAGGCGCGCCGCTGGTGGCCGGCACGCCCGACCCGGTGACCGACGCCAACGAAGTGCTGGCCTTTGCCGAGCGGCATGGCCTGCCCATCATCATCAAGGCGGCGTTCGGCGGCGGCGGCCGCGGCATGAAGATCGCCTGGCGCATGGATGAGGTCGAAGAGCTGTACGCGTCGGCCGTGCGCGAAGCGGTCACGGCCTTTGGCCGTGGCGAATGCTTCGTCGAGCAGTTCCTCGACAAGCCGCGCCATATCGAAGCGCAGGTGCTGGCGGACAAGCACGGCAACGTGGTGGTGCTCGGCACGCGCGACTGCTCGCTGCAGCGGCGCAACCAGAAGCTGGTGGAAGAGGCGCCGGCGCCGTTCCTGAGCGACGAACAGCGCGCCCGCATCCACGCCGCCGCGCGCGATATCTGCGCCGCCGCGGGCTACACCAGCGCCGGCACCGTCGAATTCCTGCTCAGCACCGGCGGCGCGATCTCGTTCCTGGAGGTCAACACCCGCCTGCAAGTCGAGCACCCGGTGACCGAGCAGACCACCGGCGTCGACCTGGTGGTCGAGCAACTGCGCGTGGCCGACGGCCTGCCGCTGTCGATCACCGAGACGCCGGCGCCGCTGGGCCATTCAATCGAATTCCGCATCAATGCCGAAGACGTCGGCCGCGGCTTCCTGCCGACGCCCGGCCCGGTGCAGCGCTTCGAGGCCCCGTCCGGCCCGGGTGTGCGGGTCGATTCGGGCGTGCAGACCGGCTCGGTGGTGCCCGGCACCTTCGACTCGCTGATGGCCAAGCTGATCGTGACCGGCGCCACGCGCGAGCAGGCGCTGGCGCGTGCGCGCCGCGCGCTGCGCGAGTTCCGGATCGAGGGCGTAGCCTCGGTGCTGCCGTTCCATCGTGCTGTGATCGATCACGCCGATTTCCTTGGCGCCGACGGCTTCAAGGTCCATACGCGCTGGATCGAGTCCGACTTCACCGAGCCGCTGGCCGCCGCCGTGCGCGCCGAGCCGCAGCCGGACGGCAGCCTGCTGCGCACCGCGATCGAGATCGACGGCCGCCGCATGGTGCTGGGGCTGCCGGCGCAGCTGCTGCGCGGCCTGGCCGAAGCGCCGGGGCAGGGCAGTGCGGCCGCCGCCGCGCCAGCTGCCACCACCAACGCCGCCGACCTGCCTTCGCCGATCGCCGGCACGGTGCAGGCCTGGAAGGTCAACGTGGGTGACGAGGTCAGCGAAGGCGACCTGATCGCCGTGATGGAAGCGATGAAGATGGAGATGCAGGTCCACGCCCATCGCAGCGGCCGTGTTGCATGGCAGGCTGAGACGGGCGTGTTCCTGGCAGCGGGCGCACCGCTGGCCAGCGTGGAGTAAGTGCGCCCGGGGCGCCGGCTATTTGTCGGCGCCGCCCATCTTGCGCAGCCCCTTGAACACGAACGGCGCCGCCAGCGCGGCGGCGGCCAGCGCCACCGGATGCCTGGGCA
Organism: Cupriavidus oxalaticus; assembly: GCF_004768545.1. Classification (NCBI taxonomy): domain Bacteria; kingdom Pseudomonadati; phylum Pseudomonadota; class Betaproteobacteria; order Burkholderiales; family Burkholderiaceae; genus Cupriavidus; species Cupriavidus oxalaticus. The sequence continues at coordinate 1,570,157 of NZ_CP038635.1, forward strand.
TGAAGGGATGCGGATGCGATGGCGTGAAGCCGAACCCTTCCAGCGCGCGCGCCGTGTCGGCATAAGCCAAGCAGGTCCTGCGGACGGCGCGGGACGGCCACATGCATGCCCACGGTATCGAGATCCAGCTCCAGCACGGTGGTGTAGCGTGGCTGCGCGGCGTCGTCGAACCACAGGCCGACGCGGCGCGAATACGCTTCGACCAGCGCGATCGCGGCCTCGTCGCGGCCCCCTAACCCGCAAGCGGAAGAGGGAGCACACAATCAGCAGGTTCGTGCCACCGCAGGGTGCAAAGGGCGCCGGCCTAGCCAGCCGCGGCCCGCTGCACGCCCGGCCGCCGGTCCTCGACCACGAACGCCGCCTGCGTGCCGACCGCGCTGTCCGCGCGCGTCACGTCTTCCACGGCGCGCAGCGTGGCGGCCCAGCGTGCGGGCGTGGCCTCGACCACGGTGTAGCCGCGCTGGTCCGGCCGCGCATGCACGATATGCGGATTCCGGGCCACGATACTGGCGACACTCTGCATGCTGCTGCCGGAGGCCGAGGCGATGGAGGTCGTGCAGAACTCGCTGGCGATCACGCGGGATGACGGGTTGCCGAAGTCGGCCAGCACATTGCAGGCGTAGTGCTGGTGGATATCCCCGCCGATGAACACGGTATTGCGCGGCGCCGCCGCCGCGATGCTGTCGAGCAGGCGCTGGCGCGCGGCGGGATAGCCGTCCCAGGTATCGCTGTGGAAGGCTTCTTCCGGCGGCGCCTTGTAGTTGCGCCGCGAGAAGATGGTCTGCTGCGCGATCGCGCTCCAGCGCGTCTGGTCGCGCTGGTCCTGCGCCAGTCCCTGTGCCAGCCATTGTTCCTGCGCGCTGCCCAGCATGGTGCGGCGCGGGTCGTAGAGCGCGCTGCATTCGCCGGGGGACACCGAACCCCTGGCGGGCTGGCCGGGTTCGCGGCAGGGCTGGATATCGCGATACTGGCGGTCGTCCAGCACATGGAAATCGACCAGCCGGCCCCAGCGGTGGCGCGCGTGGATGCTCAGCGCATCCGGCGTGCCAAGGCCCGCCGTGCCATGCACCAGCGAGCTCGCGCGGATCGGCATGTTTTCATAGAACGCCTGATAGCCGGCCGTGCGCCTTGCGAGAAACGCGGCCGCCGGCTCGCTGCCCGCGCGTCCCGCATAGTCGTTCTGCACTTCATGGTCGTCCCAGGTAACCAGCCAGGGGCACGCGGCGTGCATGGCCTGCAGCAGCGGGTCGCTCTTATACAGCGCGTAGCGGTCGCGGAAGTCCTGCAGGCTGGTCGCGGTGGGCAGGCTATGCGTGCGCGGCAGGCGCGCGCGCGCGTGGGCCGGGACCGCGGCCTCATAGATGTAGTCACCCAGGAAAACCACCAGGTCCAGGTTTTCCTGCCGCATCTGCCGGTACGCGGCGTAGTGGCCTTGCTCCCAGCGCTGGCAGGAAGCAAAGGCAAAGCGCACGCGCGGGGCCAGCGTATCGGCCGCCGGCGCGGTGCGGGTGCGGGCCGGGGCGGTGGCTGCGTCGCCGTGCATGAAACGGTAGTAGTACCAGCGGTCGGGGCGCAGCCCGTCGACTTCCACATGAACGGAATGGCCGAGTTCCGGCAGCGCCTGCGCCTGGCCGCGGCGCACGATGCGCCGGAATGCCTCGTCCTCGGCGACTTCCCACTGGACGGTCAGCGGCCCTTGCAGGGGCGTGGTGCCAAGGGCATCGGCCTGCGGCGTGCCAGGGATGGCGCCGCCGAGCAGGCGCGTCCATAGCACGAAGCCGTCCGGCGTCGGTGCGCCGCTGGCCGCGCCCAGCGAGAACAGGTCGCGCTCGCGCAGCGTGGCGGAGATGGCCCAGCGGGGCAGTTGGGTGGCAAGGGCGGAGGCTGCCGCCAGCTTCAGGAAAGTTCTCTTTTGCATGCCGGTTCCGGGATGTCGGAGGTTCGTCTGGCGCTGTCGATGTGCAGAACTATAGCGAAACGGGTTTGCCGGTTCGGGACATCGGAAGTCGTCCCGGGTGCACCTGGCTGGCCGCCGGAGATCGCCGCCGTGCAGTCAAAGGCCTGCCATGGCAACGATCCCGCCTTTCTGCCGGCCGTCCAGCGTTTCGTGCGCGCCTGCTTTCCGCTTTCCGTAAGGATCGGCCCGAGCGCTTAATTGATGGCTTCGCGCCGGCGCCATATCGTTCAGCCAGACCAACAAAGACAAAAACTACGGGGCGCAATTCCGGCCCCGGTCGGTGCCGTTCCATGCGGCCTCACAGACAAGGAGACAAGACATCATGGCCTATCCCTTCCATACGTTGCCGTAGCGGCAGATCCGAATCTCCGGCAGCCGGGCCCCCGCGCTGCCGGATTCCCCTGACCTTCTTGCCAGGCGGCATGCGCAGAGGCGCGCAAGCCGCGACGGAGCCGTTATGTCGTCACACGTCATTTCCATCTCAGTGCTAGGGCTGATGTTTGTCATCGCCACGGTCCTGCCGATCAACATGGGCGCGCTAGCCTTTGTCGGTGCCTTCCTGGTCGGCACCCTGGTCGCGGCCATGCCGGCCAAGGCCATCCTTGCCGGCTTTCCCGCCGACCTGTTCCTCACGCTGGTCGGCATCACCTACCTGTTCGCCGTGGCGCAGAACAACGGCACCATCGACTGGCTGGTGCGGCTCGCGGTGCGGGCCGTGGGCGGCAGGATCGCCGCCATTCCGTGGATCATGTTCATGATCGCGGCGCTGCTGACTTCGGTCGGCGCGGTCAGCCCGGCGGCGGTGGCCATCATCGCGCCGATCGCGCTGGGCTTTGCCGCGCGCTACGGCATCAACCCGCTGCTGATGGGCCTGATGGTCATCCATGGCGCGCAGGGCGGCGGCTTTTCGCCGATCAGCATCTATGGCGGCATCACCAACAAGATCGTGCAGAAGGCAGGGCTGCCGCTCAACGAGATGGCGACGGCTTTCGCCAGCCTGGGCGTGAACCTGGCCGTGGCCGCCGGCCTCTTCGTTGCGCTCGGCGGCCTGCGCCTGATGCGGCAATCGGCACCGGCGGCGGCCGCGCCGCAATCGGTCGCCGGCGGCGTGCTGGCCATGGGTGCGCCGTTCGGCGCGCGCACGGTGCCGGCACAGGGCGCGCAGATCTACGGCGATGCGGAGGCCGAGGCCGGCGTCGAAGAGCAGAAGACGATGGCGCGCGACCGCGCTGCGCTGCTCGGCAGCGAAGCGGAAGCTGCTGCCGCGGCCCCCGCCGGGCTCTACCAGTACCTGACCGTAGGCGGCCTGGTCGCGCTGGCGGTGCTGACCCTCTATTTCAAGCTCGATATCGGCTTTGTCTCGCTGACCATCGCGCTGCTGCTCACGCTGATGGCGCCGGAGCTGCAGAAGCGCGCGCTGGGCCAGGTGTCGTGGCCCGAGATCATGCTGATCGTCGGCGTCAGCACCTTCGTCGGGGTGATGGACAAGATGGGCACCATCGACTTCGTCGGCCACAGCGTCGCCGGCCTGACGTCGCCGCTGATGGCCGCGCTGCTGCTGTGCGTAGTCGGCGCGGTGGTGTCGGCGTTCGCCTCGTCGACCGCCGTGCTGGGTTCGCTGATCCCGCTGGCGGTGCCGTTCCTGCAGCAGGGATCGGACGTGAGCGCCATCGGCTTTATCGCCGCCATGGCGGTGTCCTCGACCATCGTCGACGTCAGCCCGTTCTCGACCAACGGCGCGCTGGTGCTCGCCAACGCGCAGGGCGTGGACCGGCAGGCCTTCTTCCGCACGCTGCTGATCTATGGCGCGCTGGTCACCGTGATCGCACCGGTGGTGCTGTGGCTTGTCTTCGTCGTGCTTTGATTCCTGTTGCCGCTAACTGACTCCTGATTCCTGACCATGAAACTGCTTGAATCCGTCATGCCCGCCCAGCAGGCCATCCTGCCGGCGCGGGCCCCGGCCAGCCAGGCCGCGATTCCCGGCATGGACGCCTACCGCGCGCTGTGCGAGGAAGCCGAACGCGACTACGAAGGCTTCTGGGCACGCCACGCCCGCGAGCTGCTGCACTGGAACAAGCCCTTCACCAAGGTGCTGGACGAGAGCAACGCGCCGTTCTACAAGTGGTTCGAGGATGGCCAGCTCAATGCCTCGTACAACTGCCTGGACCGCAACCTGGAAAACGGCAATGCCGACAAGGTCGCGATCGTGTTCGAGGCCGACGACGGCACGGTGACGCGCGTCACCTACCGCGAACTGCATGCGAAGGTGTGCCGCCTGGCCAACGGCCTGAAGACGCTCGGAATCAAGAAGGGCGACCGCGTCGTGATCTACATGCCGATGTCGGTCGAAGGCGTGGCCGCGATGCAGGCCTGCGCGCGCCTGGGCGCGACGCACTCGGTGGTGTTCGGCGGCTTCTCCGCCAAGTCGCTGCAGGAGCGGCTGGTCGACGTGGGCGCGGTGGCGCTGATCACCGCCGACGAGCAGATGCGCGGCGGCAAGGCGCTGCCGCTGAAGGCCATTGCCGACGACGCGCTGGCGCTGGGCGGCTGCGAGGCCGTGAAGAACGTGATCGTGTACCGCCGCACCGGCGGTAACGTCGGCTGGACCGAGGGCCGCGACCGCTGGCTCGACGACGTCTGCGCCAACCAGCCCGACACCTGCGAAGCCGAGCCCGTCGGCGCCGAGCACCCGCTGTTCGTGCTCTACACCTCCGGCTCGACCGGCAAGCCCAAGGGCGTGCAGCACAGCACCGGCGGCTACCTGCTGTGGGCGCTGATGACGATGAAGTGGACCTTCGACATCAAGCCCGACGACCTGTTCTGGTGTACCGCCGACATCGGCTGGGTCACCGGCCACACCTACATCGCCTACGGCCCGCTGGCCGCCGGCGCCACCCAGGTGGTGTTCGAAGGCGTGCCGACCTACCCGAACGCCGGCCGCTTCTGGGACATGATCGCGCGCCACAAGGTCAGCATCTTCTATACCGCGCCGACCGCGATCCGCTCGCTGATCAAGGCCGCCGAGGCCGACGAGAAGATCCACCCGAAGCAATACGACCTGTCGAGCCTGCGCCTGCTCGGCACCGTGGGCGAGCCGATCAATCCCGAGGCGTGGATGTGGTACTACAAGAACATCGGCAACGAGCGCTGCCCGATCGTCGACACCTTCTGGCAGACCGAGACCGGCGGCCACATGATCACGCCGCTGCCGGGCGCGACGCCGCTGGTGCCGGGTTCGTGCACGCTGCCGCTGCCGGGCATCATGGCCGCCATCGTCGACGAGACCGGCCATGACCTGCCCAACGGCAATGGCGGCATCCTGGTGGTCAAGCGCCCGTGGCCGGCCATGATCCGCACCATCTGGGGCGATCCGGAGCGCTTCAGGAAGAGCTACTTCCCCGAGGAGCTGGGCGGCAAGCTGTACCTGGCCGGCGACGGCTCGATCCGCGACAAGGACACCGGCTACTTCACCATCATGGGCCGCATCGACGACGTGCTGAACGTGTCGGGGCACCGCATGGGCACGATGGAGATCGAGTCGGCGCTGGTGGCCAACCCGCTGGTGGCCGAGGCCGCGGTGGTCGGCCGTCCCGATGACATGACCGGCGAGGCGATCTGCGCGTTCGTCGTGCTCAAGCGCGCCCGCCCGAACGGCGAAGAGGCCATCAAGCTTGCCACCGAGCTGCGCAACTGGGTCGGCAAGGAAATCGGCCCGATCGCCAAGCCCAAGGACATCCGCTTTGGCGACAACCTGCCCAAGACGCGCTCAGGCAAGATCATGCGCCGCCTGCTGCGCTCGCTGGCCAAGGGCGAGGCAATCACGCAGGACACCTCGACGCTGGAGAACCCGGCGATCCTCACGCAACTCGGCCAGTCCAGTTAGCGGTGCGCATTGCCCGCCACGCAGCTAAGATAGGAGCCTGCCCCAACCACAGCCCCCCGACCCATGAGAATCCGCATCGGCGAAGAGATCACCTTCCGCAAACTCGAAGCCCTGCTGGCGTTCATGGAATCGGGCAACCTGGCCAAGGCGGCCGAGATCCTGGATACCAGCACGGTCAGCGTGCACCGCGCGCTGCACTCGCTGGAAGAGGGCACCAGCTGCGCGCTGTTCCGCCACGAGGGCCGCAACCTGATCCCGACCGACGCCGCCCATGTGCTGGCGGATACGGCAAGGGAAGTGCTCAAGGCCATGGCCGACGGCATCCGCGCCACGCGCGAGGCCGCCGGCTTTTCGGCCGACCACCTCAAGATCGGCTCGCTCTATTCGCTCACGGTCCAGACCGTGCCCAGGATCGTGATCGGCCTGAAGCTGCGGCGCCCGGAGCTGCAGACCGAGCTGATGCTGGGATCGAACGCGGACCTGCTGCAGAAGCTCAAGCAGGGCTCGATCGACGCCGCGCTGATGGCCGTGCCCGAGCCCGATCCGGAGATCGAGTCGATCCCGCTGTTCGAGGACGATATCTTCTTTGCCGCGCCGGCCGGTTCGCCCTATGCCTCGATGCCCGCGGTGGACCTGCGTGCCTGCCGCGACGAGCCCTTCGTCAGCCTGAGCGAGGGCTTCGTCACCTACAGCGGCTTTGTCGAGGCGTTCCGTATTGCCGAATTCACGCCTAATGTGGTGATGAAGGTCGGCGACATCTTTTCGCTGATGAACCTGGTGGGCGGCGGCATCGGATACACGCTGCTGCCGGGCCGGGTGAAGGGCGTGTATTCGCGCAATGTGGCGTTCGTGCCGCTGGCCGGCGAGTACGACATCAAGCAGACCATCGCGCTGAACTTCCTGCGCCGCCGCGAGCGCGATCCCAACCTGCTGGCGCTGGCAGCGGCGTGCCGGATGGCGATGCGCGAAGCCGACCAGTAGGGGGCGCGGGCGGCTTTTCGCCCACTCCCTGGTCTCGCTTCCGGCCAGCGTAACGGTTCATTTGCTGGCGTGATTGTTTGCCGGACGCCGCCTGTTTAAGGTGGAGCCATCAGACAGACACCAGCCGGAGACGCGATGACCAACACCAGCACGGGCCGCCAGTGGAATACCCGCAGGCAAGCCAAGGCGCGCCGCAAGCAGAATGGCGCAGCCATTGCCGACGGCAAGGTGGTGCCGACCAGCGACATCGTCGCGTTCCTGGAAGCCGTGCTGGCGTCCGGCGACCGCGTGGTGCTGGAGGGCAACAACCAGAAGCAGGCCGACTTCCTGTCGCGCTCGCTGGCGCAGGTCGATCCGGCGCGCGTGAATGCGCTCCACATGATCATTCCCAGCGTCAGCCGGGTCGAGCACCTTGACCTGTTCGAACGCGGCATCGCGCGCAAGCTGGATTTTTCGTACGCGGGGGCGCAAAGCATCCGCATCTCGCAGTTCCTGGAGGACGGTCAGCTCGAAGTCGGCGCGATCCATACCTATATCGAGCTGTATTCGCGGCTGTACGTGGACCTGGTGCCCAATGTGGTGCTGATCGCCGGCTACAAGGCCGATCGCCAGGGCAACCTCTACACCGGTCCGAGCACTGAGGACACGCCGGCGCTGGTCGAGGCCGCGGCCTTTCGCGACGGGCTCGTGATCGCGCAGGTCAACGAGATCGTCGACGATCCCGCGGGCCTGCCGCGCGTCGACGTGCCGGGCTCCTGGATCGACTACGTGGTGCAGGCGGACAAGCCATTCTTCTGCGAACCGCTGTTCACGCGCGACCCGCGGCTGATCAAGCCGGTCCACGTGCTGATGGCGATGATGGCGATCCGCGGCATCTACGAGCGCCACCAGGTGCAGTCGCTCAACCACGGCATCGGCTTCAACACCGCGGCGATCGAGCTGATCCTGCCGACCTACGGCGAGTCGCTCGGGCTGAAGGGCAAGATCTGCAAGTACTGGACGCTCAACCCGCACCCGACCCTGATTCCGGCGATCGAGACCGGCTGGGTCGAAAGCGTGCACAGCTTCGGCAGCGAACTGGGCATGGAAGGTTACGTCGCCGCGCGGCCGGACGTGTTCTTTACCGGCGCGGACGGCTCGATGCGCTCGAACCGGGCCTTCTGCCAGCTTGCCGGCCAGTACGCGGTGGACCTGTTCATCGGCTCGACGCTGCAGATCGACGGCGACGGCCATTCGTCCACGGTGACGCGCGGGCGGCTGTCCGGCTTTGGCGGCGCGCCCAACATGGGCCACCAGCCGGGCGGGCGCCGCCACCCGACGCCGGCGTGGCTCGACCTGATCGAAACCGACGACCCGCTCGCGCGCGGCCGCAAGCTGGTGGTGCAGATGGTCGAGACCTTCCAGGCCGGCGGCAAGCCGACCTTTGTCGAATCGATGGATGCGGTCGAGGTCGCGCGCGAAAGCGGCATGCCGCTGGCGCCGGTGATGATCTATGGCGACGACGTCACGCACGTGCTGACCGAAGAGGGCATCGCCTACCTCTACAAGGCGCAATCGCTGGAGGAGCGGCGCCGGATGATTGCCGCCGTGGCCGGCGTCACGCCCATTGGCCTGAAGCACGATCCCGCCACCACGCGCCGGATGCGTAGCGACGGGCTGATCGCGCTGCCGGAAGACCTGGGCGTGCAGCGCAGCCAGGCCACGCGCAGCCTGCTGGCGGCCAAGAGCATGGCCGACCTGGTGGACTGGTCCGGCGGGCTGTACGAGCCGCCGGCACGCTTCCGGAGCTGGTGATGGCAGCCGCCACTGCAAGGATCCTGCAAGCGCAGGCCCCATACGCGCCCGCGCAGCGCCCGGCGGCCTCGGCCCACGCCGAGGCGCTGGCGGGACTCGCCGTCGGCGCCATTGCCGAAGAAGCGCAGCTCTCGCCCAAGCCCGGCCTGGTCGACAGCCGCGGCAGCGGGGCCCATGCCGACCTGACCTTGCCGCTGATGTTGCGCTCGGCGCACGCGCTGGGGCCGTCGTTCGCGGCCATGGCCGATGCCGGCCTGCAGGCGCCGCGCGTAGGCTATGGCCTGCGCGAGCAGCTGGGCGCGCTCGGCCGCGAGGCCGAGGCCGTGATGCTGGCCGCCACCGGTGGCGTCAACACGCATCGCGGCGCGATCTGGTGCATCGGCCTGCTGGTCGGCGCCGCGGCGCACGCGAGCGCGGCAGGGCTGGCCGCAAGTGCCGGGACGATTAGCGCTACGGCGGGCGCCATCGCCGCGCTGGCGGACCGGCACCGGCCAACGCTCACCGGCAACAAGGGCGAACTCGCCTGCCTGGCCTACGGTGTCGGCGGCGCGCGCGCGCAGGCGCGCGCGGGCTTCCCGCACGTGACGCGGCTGGCGCTGCCGGCGCTGCAGCACAGCCGCGAGCGCGGCGATACCGAATCGACGGCCCGCCTGAATGCGCTGCTCGCGCTGATGAGCGAACTGGACGATACCTGCGTGCTGGCCCGGTCAGGACGGCACGGGCTGGACTACATGCAGGCCGGCGCGAAGGCGGTGCTGTCGGCGGGCGGCGCGGGCACGGTGGCGGGGCGGCGGCATCTGCGCAGCCTCGACGCCGGCATGCTGGCCAGGCGCGCCTCGCCGGGCGGCGCGGCGGACCTGCTGGCCGCGACGATCTTCCTCGACCGGCTGTCGCGGGACGGGACTGCCGCGAGAACCGTTGCGAAAACGGACGCGAAAAACGACTTCAGGGGACTGTGATGGAACAACTGCGATTTGAATTCCCGGCCGGGCAGCCGGCCACCGGACGCGTGCTGGTCGGCGTGGTGGGGTCGGGCGACCTCGAGGTAGTGGTCGAGCCGGGCCAGGGCGGCAAGACCACGGTGGAGGTTACCACCTCGGTCAATGGCTACGGCCGCGTCTGGGATGCGCAGCTCTCGCGCGTCTTCGCTGCCGAGCCGCGCGCATCGATGCAGATCCGCATCCACGACTTCGGCGCGACGCCGGGCGTGGTCGGCATGCGCCTGGCGGAAGCCTTTGAAGCGCTGGGCGGCCCGCAACAAGGAGACGGCGCATGAACACGGCGGAACTGCTGGCGCGCAACAGCTTTATCGAACTCGGCGCACGCGAGCGCGCGCGTGCATTGCTTGACCCGGGCACCTTCCGCGAACTTGCGGGCCCGTTCGATGGCCTGCAGTCGCCGTGGCTGCCGCCGCAAGGCGTGGTGCCGCAGAGCGATGACGGCGTGGTGGTGGCCAAGGGGCGCATCGACGGGATGCCGGTGGTGGTGCTGGCCATCGAGGGCGCTTTCCAGGGCGGCAGCATGGGCGAGGTGGGTGGCGCCAAGATCGCCGGGGCGCTGGAACTGGCGGCCGAAGACAACCGCCGCGGCGAACCGACGCGCGCGGTGCTGCTGCTGGAAACCGGCGGCGTGCGCCTGCAGGAGGCCAATCTTGGCCTGGCGGCGATTGCCGAGATCCATGCGGCGATCGTCGACCTGCGGCGCTACCAGGCGGTGGTCGGCGTGATCGCGGGGCAGGTGGGCTGCTTTGGCGGCATGTCGATCGCAGCCGGCCTGTGCAGCGCGCTGGTGATGACGCAGGAGGGCCGGCTGGGGCTGAACGGCCCGGCCGTGATCGAGCAGGAAGCGGGCATCGCCGAGTACGACTCGCGCGACCGGCCCTTTATCTGGAGCTTCACCGGCGGCACGCAGCGCGTCGCCACCGGTTTCGCCGATGCGTATGTCGACGACGATTGCGACGCAATGCGCGCGCAGGTTGCCGCGCTGCTGCGCGAGCCGGTCGCGGCCAGCCATCGCAGCGAGCAAGTCGCGCGATACCTGGCCGCGCTGCAGGCGTACGACGCCAGCGCTCAACCCACGCCCGCGCAGGTGCAGGCACTGTTTCAACGGGGGACCGACGCATGAACGCACCACTTCATCCCGCTGCCGCGCGCGAAGCCAGCCGCGGTGAACGCTGGCTGCAGGCGCTGGCGCCGATGGCGTCGCGCGTGACGGGCTATCCGGACTCCGTGCGGGTGGCCGATGGCGAACTGGCCGGCACCGCGGTGCGCTGGATTGCGCTGGTGCCCGATGCCGCCAGCCGCTTCCCGCGCGCGCGCAACGGCGAAGCCGGACTGCTCGAGGGCTGGTCGCTGGCGCGCGCGGTGCGCGAGGCGATCGAGGCGGACCGCGCCGCGCCGGTCAAGCGCGCCATCGTGGCGATCGTCGATACGCCCAGCCAGGCCTACGGCCGGCGCGAGGAGGCACTGGGCATCCACCAGTCGCTGGCCGGCGCGGTGGCCGCGTATGCCGAGGCACGCCTGGCCGGGCATCCGGTGGTGGCGCTGATTGTCGGGCGCGCCATGTCGGGCGCCTTCCTCGCGCACGGCTACCAGGCCAACCGGATCATCGCGCTCAATGACCCGGGCGTGCTGGTGCATGCGATGGGCAAGGAAGCCGCGGCCCGCATCACCATGCGCACGGTCGAGGACCTGGAGGCGCTGGCGTCGACAGTACCGCCGATGGCCTACGACATCGAGAACTTCGCCACGCTGGGCATCCTGTGGCGGCTGATCGAGGTCGAGTCGGCCAGTGCGCCGGTGGCGGCCGATGCGCTCCTCGCGCGCGACACCATCCTGTCCGCGCTGGCCGACATCCGCCGCGACCCGACGCCGGGCCTGCAAGGCCGCCTCGGCGGGGCCAACCGGAAGGCGTCGGCAGAGGTACGCGCGTGCCTGTCCCGGCAATGGCAAGCGTGAATTTCGCGCCGCCCGCGCCGCACGACCTGGTCTGGCTGGACGACCCGGCCAGCGCGCTGGAGGGCGCGGCGCTGCCGGCGTGGGTCTCGCTGCCGGCGCTGCACGACACGCCGGTGGTCGTGCGTCGCGACGGCCGCCGGCCGGGGGAGATCCCCGTTGGCTTGCGCGGCCGCTCGCGTGCAGAGCGCTTCGGCACGTGGATTGCGCCGTCGGCGATGCGCAAGCTCGTCACGCCGATGGAGCTGGCCGCCCAGCGCGCCTGGCGCCTGCGCCCGGACCTGGCGGCATTGCCGGCAATCCGCGCGCTCGAGGCCATCGCCGGCCGGCTCGGCGCCGCAGGCATCCGCTGGGGCGTGACCGGCAGCGCCGGCTTCTCGCTGGCCTGCGCGCAGAACGTGCTGCATGCCGACAGCGACCTGGATCTGGTCGTGACGGCAGACCAGCCGCTGGCGGCGGGCCATCTCGAGTTGCTTGGCGAACTGCAGCGCAACGCGCCGGTCCGCGTCGACATCCAGATCGCGACACCGTACGGCGGCTTTTCGCTGCTGGAACGCCTGCGCAGCGGGGGCAGGGTGCTGCTGAAGACGGACCATGGACCGTGCCTGTGCGACGATCCGTGGCAGCCATCGCCATGCAAGTCCTGATCACGTTCCCCGGGCAGGGGACACAGCGCCCCGGCATGCTGAAGGACCTGCCAGCCGACCCGGCAGTGGCGGCGGTGCTGGCCGAAGCGGAGGAGGTCCTGCAAGTACCGGCGGCAGGGATGGATACGCCCGAGCGCCTGCAATCGACGGTCTGGACGCAGCTGTGCCTGCTGACGTCGGGCGTGGCGATGGCACGATGCCTGGCCGCTTACGACGCCCGCGCCGACGCCGTGGCCGGACTTTCAATCGGCGCGTATGCCGCCGCGGTGACTGCCGGCGTGCTCTCCTTTGCCGATGCCTTGCGCCTGGTGCGCCTGCGCGGGGAACTGATGGCGCAGGCCTATCCCGCCGGCTACGGCATGACCGCCATCCTGGGGCTCGACCGCAACCGGCTCGCACCGTTGGTGGCGCAGGTGTGCTCGCCGCAACGGCCGGTATACCTGGCTAACTTCAACGCCCCGACGCAGATCGTGATCGCCGGCAGCGAGGCGGCGATGGCCGAGGTATCAGCGCTGGCGCTTGCCGCCGGCGCGCAGGCCGCAAAGCCGGTCGCCATCCATGTGCCATCGCATTGCCCGCTGCTCGATGCCGCGGCGCAGGCGCTGCAACAGGCCATGCAGGGCGTGGCGCTGTGCGCGCCCTCGCTGCGTTATTTCAGCGCCAGCAAGGCGCGCGAGCTGCGCGACCCGCGCAGGATCGCCGACGACCTGGCGCTGAACATGGCCACGCCGGTGCGCTGGCATGAAACCATGCTGCTGGCACATGCCAATGGCGCACGGCTGGTGGTGGAAGCGCCGCCGGGCGACGTGCTGACGCGCCTGGCCCAGCCAATGTTCGCCGACGGCATGCCGCTGGCGTGCGACCGGACGCGGCTGGATTCGATCGTGGCGCTGATGCGGCGCACGCGGGCGAGTCCCTGAAGCAGGTCCAAACCAGAGCGGACAGAGGCGTTCGCACCGGCTCCCGCTAGCCTCTCCCGCCTCTCCCGCCTCTCCCGCCGCCAGATCCGCCGGCCCCATTCATGGATTGCGATCGGTCCATTGAACGTAGCGCCAAGTAGGCCAGGAGCGCGCCAAGGCATTGGATCGACAGCATGCCAAGTGCCATTCGCGTAAGGGAGACAGCAAGGAGCGGCATGACCAGCGCGGACAACAACGCATTCCCGACCTGTTGAAACGTCAGGTAGCAACTGGCCGCCAGGCCTCGGCGCGCCGGGGCGCAATCCAGAGCCAGCAATTGCAGGCTCGGCTGGGTCAGCATCATGCCGAAGGCAAAGCAGGGAAGAGCCGTCACGATCCACGGCAGCGCGGATGCATGGAACACGCCGAGGGAAAGATTGACCAATGCCGCGGCGAACATGACGATGTGCCCCCCCGCGATGGTCTTCCATGGGCTCACCCTGCCAGCAAGACGAAATAGCGCGAGCGAGCCTAGCAGCAATCCCGCAACAATCGGCACGAACAGCCATGCGAAGGATTGCGCATTCAATCCGAGGTGCTGCGTAACGAAACTGGGAGCACCGAGTACATAGACGTAGATGGCCATGTTGACGCTAGCATTGGCCAGCGCCAACAACACAAAGCTGCGATGCGAAAGAACGTTGCCATACGCCTGAGCAAGCCGGATGGGATGCAGCACATGCCGTTCAGGTGGCGGCAGGGTTTCAGGCAGCCAAAGCCAGCAGGCCCCGAGCAAGCCTGCGGACAGCAGAGCAAGAAAGAAAAAGATGCTGCGCCAGCCCGCCCAGGCCAGCAGCCAGCCACCGCAGACTGGTGCCAGCGCAGGGGCCAGCGCGAACAGCATGCCGACCAGTGCCAGTTGCCTTTGAGCGGTTGCCCCGCTGGCAACGTCCCGGACCATGGCCCGGCCAACGACGGCCCCAACTCCCGCACTCAGCCCCTGCATGATGCGGCCGGCGTACAGGGTCTCTATTTGCGAAGCCGCTGCACAGACCAGCGACCCCAGGGCGAACAGCGCGAGTCCGGCGAGGACGGATCTGCGACGCCCGATTGCGTCGGAGATTGCGCCATGCCACAGCATCATCAGCCCGAAAGGAAGCATGTATGCCGTCAGAGACTGCTGTACTTGTGCCGGACTGGCCGACAAAGACGTGCTGAGCGAGCCGAAGGCTGGTAGATAGGTCCCGATGGCGAATTGGCCCAGCATCACAAGGCCGCCCACGAGTATCGTAAAGCGAGGGCCGGTGCTGGTTGTGGCCGACACCTGCGCGCGTGTCTCCGGATACTGCAGGCTCATGGAATCTTCGCGTGACATCGTGCTATCGATACATGAATACCCGGCTGGATATAACGAGCCGACTGTCTTCCCCAGCAGGTGGAGCGCGCCGGGTGCAGGCGCTTCACATGCTAGACGCGATCAGGGCAGGTACAGGGACGGAGGATCTCTGTACCTCCACGCGGCCTGATCCTTTCAGATCAACGGCGTGCGTGCTGGGTGAACCCGACCTGGCCAGGCTTGCGGTTCGGCGCGAAACCATTCTGCGCCAGCGTCTCGTCGGCGCCGTCGTAGAACGTGCCGATCTTGTAGATCTCACGCGCTTCCTTCGCACTGGCAACGTCCCGGCCGAACTCCCGCGAGATGCGCACGAGTTGCTCGATCTGTTCGACCGTGCCCGTCTTGCGGTCCCGCCGCTGCGTCCAGATGTTGTCCTCGATACCACAACGCACGTGCAGCCCCATGGCGATAGCCATCATGTTGAGCGGAAGCACGTTGAGCATCGAGGTTTCCAGGGTCAGCACCGAGCCGTTGGGGCAGGCCCTCACGAAGTTCGCCAGGTTGTAGAGGTTGGGCGCTTCGAAGCCGCCGCCGATTGCCACCCAGGTCAGGATCAGTGGCACGTTGCAGGTGCCCCGGCGCATCATCCGCTCTACCGTTTCAAGTTGCGCGATGTTGGCAAGCTGGAAGTGGGTCTGGATGCCGATGCTGCTGAGCCGGCGGATATGCTCTTCCACCCATTCCGGTCCGGCGGGGATGGTCATCTCGCGATAGGCGCGATAATTAGCCGGCTCGGCCAGGGACGTTCCGGCCACATCTGCCGCGCACATCTGCTCGACCACATTCATCTGGTTGGTGTTGATCGCGATCGTCACCTGGTCCGGCGTCGGCTTCAGTTCCGCAAGCATATGGCGGGTATCGTCCGACAGCCACCTGGCCACATCCCCCTCGCTCTCCGGCGCAAACGAGATCGATCCGCCCACTTGCAGGATCATGTCCGGCACGCGTGCCCGGATGCCGGCAAGCAACTCATTGAACTTGGACAGGCGCTTCGAGCCTTTCCCATCGGCTTCGCGTACGTGAACGTGCAGCACGGTAGCGCCGGCGTTGTAGCAGTCCACTGCCTTCTGGATCTGTTCCTCCATCGTCACCGGAATATCTTGCGGAAAATCCGAAGGCATCCATTCCGGGCCATAAGGGGCTGCGGTGATGACCAGCTTCTGCTGGTTCTCCGGGAACAGCGAACCGTCGATGAAATCCATGTCTCTCTCCTTGGGATAAATAGTTCAGGCCTGGGCCGGCTGTGCGGCGTGTCGCTTGACGTCGCCCTCGCCGATTCCGAATGGCTTCTCGCCAATGCCGAACGGCTTGTCGCCGACAATGCCGGCGCGCTCCATCTTGCGATGGCAGGGCGCGTAGTCCATTACCGCGTAGTGCTGGGTGCTGCGGTTGTCCCAGATCGCCATGCTGTTGGCCTTCCAGCGCCAGCGCACCTGGTATTCGGGAATGAAGGCCTGGCTCACCAGGTAACGCAGCAGGTCGGCCGCACCGGGGTTGTAATCCTGGCCATAGCGCACGTACGCAGGCGTATGGAAGTTGGTGAGATGCGTGGTAAAGGCATTGACGAAGAGGATCCGCTCGCCGGTTTCCGGGTGGATTCGTACCACCGGATGCTCGGGATCCGGGTACTGCGCCTTCAGCGCCAGGCGCTTCTCGATTTGCATGGCCGCGCCGAAACTCGCCTCGATGCTGTGACGTGCTCTCAGGCCGGCAATTTGCGCCTTGACGTGACCGGGCAGGTTCTCGTACGCGAGAACCATGTTCGTCCACATCGTGTCGCCGCCGACCGGAGGGGTTTCTACACAGCGAAGGACACAGCCCATCGGAGGTGCCTCGCGCCACGTGGCATCGGTATGCCAGGCGTTTTCGTAGCGGTCCATCGGCTGGTCCGGTCGCTTGTAGATCTGGACGAGACCCGGATGCTCCGGATGGCTGCCGGCAACGGGATGGTCTTCGAGCTTGCCAAAGCGCTCGGCAAACGCGACATGCTCGGCGCGAGAAATATCCTGGTCTCGCAGGAACAGAACCTTGTGCCGCAGCAACGCGGCGCGGATCTCATTGAACAAGCCATCGTCATGAATGGCATCGGAGAGTTTCACGCCAACGAGTTCGGCGCCGATGCTGGCGGTCAGTTGTTCTACGCGCATCATTCGGCCTCCGAACGCACCATGACTGAATCGGAATGTGCTAATTCAGCAAGGCAGACTTCGGCAACAAGATGCGCAATGCAATAACCGGGTGTAGCCATTCTGTGTCTCCTCTTGATATGGGTCCAACGCATATTGCGTTGTCATCAAGGTAAGCGTGGGGGCTACGTCCGGACTTTGCTTTCCATGCCAGAAGCTTTGCGTTCGGCGCCAGGAAACGGCGCCGGATGACTCGGACTTGATCGTGGTCAAATCAGGGCGGCTAGCCGGCAAGAATAAGGATCTCTCGGCTGACGCGACTGGCGCCGGCGTCATTCCAGCGCGCGAAGGAGGGGGCGCGAGGATGGATATTCTGCGTCTTTGTGCCGATGGATTTCCCTTGCGCTTCGGGAATCCGGTCATGTCGGGAGCCAGGTGCCAGTGCACCACTCCAAACGGGCATTGGTTCCCTAACGTCGTCCACCGCCACCACGCCCGCCGCCAAAGCCTCCGCCGCGTCCGCCGCCAAATCCGCCGGCCCGGCCGCCGCCCGAGTGCAGGCTCTGGTTTCCGCGGCTGACATCACGCTGCACGGCACTGCCGCCGCGGCCCACGCCCTGGAAGCCGTTGTCCCGGCCGCCGGTGGCGTCGCGCCCGCGGAAGCCGGCGCGGCCCGACGCATCGGCGGTGCTCCTTCCAAATCGTTCGCGCGTGGCGCTGTCGCGGTAGGCCACCCCCTGGCGGTGCCGCGCGTCGTGCTGCCAGCGGCCTTTATCCAGCTTGCTGGCGTCGAAGTTGCGGTCGATATTGCGGGCCTTGTGGTGCTCCACATGGACGCCGCCGTTGTTCCAGTCGCAGTCGCCGAAGATGGCGACGGCCGCGGCCAGGCCGACGCCCCATGCGATGCCGCCAAGGAAGGCGTCGCCAGGATAGTAGGGTCCGTAGGGTGGCCAATAGTAGTACGGGTATCCTGCATAGCCCCAGCCGCCATAGACAATGGCGGGGTCATACACCGGCACGTAGATCACGTCGGGCTGCGCCGGTTCGATGCGCACGATGGTCTGCTGCGTGGATTCGGCCGCGGTCGCGGGTTCCACGATCACAGTTTGCTGCGGCCCCGACTTGAGGTGGCCGGCCTGCTGGGCGCGCACGCGCAGGCGTTGCACCGCAGCCATCACGTCCTTCTGCTGGGCCAGGAAGGCATCGCCCAGCTTCTGGGTCCAGTCCAGCTTGTCGCCCATGGGTCCAAGGATCTGCGGAAACGCCACCAGCGATTTCACGCTGACGTCCCAGGTTTCGTTCTGCACCGCCTTGACCGCGGCATCGCCCTTCAGGTCAGGGCGCTCCTTGAGCCAGCGCGCGGCGAGGGCGACCTCCAGCGGATAGGTGGACGCCATCAGCACCTGCGACAGCAGCGGATCGGGGTAGAGCGCAATCGGGGCGACCAGGGCCTCGATTTCTTCTGCCTTGTACGGGGCGGGTTCGCGCTGGACCTGGGTCGGGCCGCCGCCAGGCAGCGCGGACGCCGGCGTTGCGGCCGGCGGCCCGGCGCCCTGGCATCCGGCCAGTGCCAGTACGCCGCAGCAGGCCATGGTGAGGATGCGATGGCTCATGGCGACACCTTCCTCCAGCCCGGGGCTGGGTCAAAGGTTTTCGTTGCAGCGGCCTTGGCCGCGCTGTTGGGCCCCAGGTCGCGTTCGTACACTTGCCCCTTGTGGCTGACGATGAAGCTCATCACGCCGGTGTCGCCGTAGCGCACCGGCCAGGCCATGACCGCGAAGCCGCCGAACAGCTTGCCGTCGACGACATAATTGAGCGCACCGCCGTCGCCATGCGGCCCTTGCGCGGTCAGCAGCTTGTAGTGGTAGCCGTGGTAACCGTCCTTGCTTGCATTGCGCGTGCCGGCGTCGCGGAAGGCCGGGCCGAGCGGGCTCGGTGACTCGTTCGAGGTGGTCGGCCAATAGAGCCCGTCATGCTTGTCCGGGGTGCTGGACAGCCTGCTGGCGTAGACCAGCCGCTTCTCGCCATCGTGCATCGTCTGGGCGTATTCCGCTTGCGCATCGCAGATCGCCTGCATGGTCTGGATCACCGCAAGCTCGTTGCGGCCGATGCGGCGCACGCGCATTTCTTCGACACCCGCCCGCGTGTCGAATTGCCAGCCGCCTGGCGCCTTGACCAGCGGCACCGGCAGGGTCCAGCCATCGTCGCCGACCGCGATGAAGGCATGTTTGTCCGCCTGCTGCAAGCGATGCGATTGCGCCCAGGCGGTGTCGAACCGTTTCCGTACTTCGGCGCCGGCCGGCGGAATGATGTCGCGGAACTTCGGCCCCAGCATGCGGCGCATGGCGGCCTCGTCGTCGGCGCGCACCGCCTGGCCGAAAGCCGCCATTGCCGCATCGGGCGAAGCGAAGACCTGGCGCGCCTGGGCATGCGCCGGAGTTGGTGCGAGCAGGCAAAGGCAGGCCACGGCGGCGGCTGCACCAGGCGAAAAACCCCGGGATCGCGCAATCGCCGGCTTATGCGGGGGACTCGGTTCGTAGGGCATGGCTGGAGGGCTCCGTTTCAAAGCAGCAGCGGCACGCCGAGCGCCAGGAACGCGGCGATGTAGATCACGCCGAACATGGCGCCAAGCCGCCAGTAATCACCGGCGGGCAGGTAGCCGCTGCCGAAGTAGACCGGGCTCGGACCGGTGCCATAAGGTGTCAGGATGCCCATGATGCCCAGCGTCAGGGCCAGCATCAGCGCAAAGGACTCCATTGGCAGGCCGGGAATGGTCGAGCCGACGCTGAGCATGACCGGAAGCATTGCCGTCGTATGGGCGGTGACGCTGGCGAACATGTAGTGCGTGAAATAGAAGACCAGCACCAGCGTTACCGCAGCCGTCATCGGCGACAGGCCGCTCATGTGGCTTGCCATGGTGTCGGCAAACCATTTGACGAAGCCGGTCCGGCTCAGGCCGTCGGCCAGCGCGATCAGCGTTGCAAACCAGGCCAGGGTATTCCACGCCTGCTTGTTGGACAGCATGTCATCCCAGGTCACGACACCGGTCACCAGCATCAGGGCAATCACCATCAGCGCCGCGGTGGTCGCGTTGACGTGCTTGTCCCCGAAGATCCACAGCGCCAGCGCGATCAGCACCAGCAGGGCAAGCAGCAGCTCGCGCCGGTTTGGCGGGCCCATCTTCTGCAGTTCCTGCGCCGCCCAGGCCGGCACCTCGGTGCCTTGCTTCACTTCCGGCGGATACAGCAGGTATGCGAGCAGCGGCACGGCCAGCAACAACACGATGCCTGCCGGCGCGAAGGCCATGAACCACCGCATCCAGCTCAGGTCGACCTGGACCGTCTTGCGGATCAGCTCGGCGGCGAGCAGGTTGGGCGCCAGCGCGGTGAGGAACATCGAACTGGTTACGCACGTGCTGGCAATCGCGGTCCACATGATGTACGAGCCGATCCGCCGCGCCGACGGATCGTTCGGCTTCGAGTCATAGAGCGGCGGCAGGTTGCGGATGACGGGAAAGATCGTGCCGCCGCTGCGCGCGGTATTGGAAGGGGTGAACGGCGCCAGCAGTGCGTCGGCCATCATCACCGCATAGCCCAGCGTCAGCGTCCTGCGCCCCATGGCCCGCACCAGCAAGAGGGCGATGCGCCGGCCCAGCCCGGTCTTTTCGTATCCGAGCGCGAACATGAAGGCGCCGAAGATCAGCCACACCGTGCTGTTGGCGAATCCGGAAAGTGCCCACGCCAGGGCCGCGTTCGCAGGATTGAAGCCTGGCATTGCGAGTTGCTCGGGGCTGTAGAACACCCATTCGCACAGCACCGTCACCAGCGTCACCGCCAGCAGGCCGATGGCGGCGCCGGGCAGCGGCTCGAGCATCAGCCCGACGATGACGCCCACGAAGATCGCGAAGTATAGCCACGTGTGCAGCGCAAGTCCCTCTGGCGCCGGGATCACGGCGACTACGATCGCTGCAATGACGGGCGCGAGCGCATTCAGCCAGGTTTCCATTACGGCTCCCTTAGGCAAAGACCTTCGGTGTGCTATGGTTTTATATGACCTTTTCGACCCTGGCGCCAGTGTGAAGTGGGCGCCGCCGATTCCACGGGGCATGCGATGGTACGTCTGAGCATCGAAGGGCGGCAGATCGAAGCACCGGCGAACTGCTCCATCCTGCAGGCCTTCCTGCACGCGGGGGAAACGCTGGTCGAAGGCGTGGGATGCATGGGCCAGGGCGTGTGCGGCTCGTGCCGGGTCATGGTGCGGCGCAGCGGCGAGCAGGACGTGCGCACGGCGCTGGCGTGCGAGACGC
The DNA here is from genome assembly GCF_004768545.1 of Cupriavidus oxalaticus. NCBI lineage: Bacteria > Pseudomonadati > Pseudomonadota > Betaproteobacteria > Burkholderiales > Burkholderiaceae > Cupriavidus > Cupriavidus oxalaticus. The sequence continues at coordinate 1,591,100 of NZ_CP038635.1, forward strand.
TCGTCGAAGACGGCATGCAGGTCGCGTTCCTGGACTACTTTACGGCGACGGAGCGGCACGTCTACCGCATGGAAGAGATCGGCGAGAGCTGGGAGGCCTTGCAGGCGATCTCCACGACCTTCCCCGAGGCCGCGCATTGCCGCCACTGCAGCGGCTGCGACCGCGCCTGCCCGAAGGAACTCGAGGTCCAGCAGGGCGTGCAGTTCGCCGTCGAAGGCAAGCTCACCGCTGCCAGCCAGGTCTTCGACGAATGCGTCATGTGCAACCTCTGCACGCTGGCCTGCCCGGAACACATCCGCCCCAATCATCTCGGCCTGTTCGTGCGCCGCATGATCGCGGCGCAGACACTGCGGCCCGCCAACCTGATGCTGCGCCTGCAGCAGATCGAAAGCGGGGCGATGACGATCGACTTCGACGCGCCCGGCGCACAGCCGCCGCGCTGACGGAGGCACACGATCATGCCGACCGGCATCCCCTACGACGAAGCGCGCCGGCGCTACCGGCCCGGTGTGGCCGCGCCGATGCGCAGCGACGAGACCAACGTTGACGCCCTGCTCAAGGCCTATCACCCCGACCACGGGCCCAATGCGCGCGTCGCGTTGGCCGTCGGCGTGAACCGCGGCGAACCCTGCCAGCCGGATCTCGCGCGCTGCCTGCAGGCTAACGCGCTGATCGACGATGTCGACATCGCCGGTGCGCAGCTGGTCTCCACCGATGTGCTGATCATCGGCGGCGGCGGGGGCGGCTGCGCGGCGGCACTGACCGCCGCCGGGCAGGGCGCGCAGGTGATCCTTGCCACCAAGCTGCGTCTTGGCGACAGCAATACCGTGATGGCCGAGGGCGGCATCCAGGCGGCCATCGGCGAGGATGACAGTCCCCAGCTTCACTTCGAGGACACCCTGCGCGCGGGGCATTTCCGCGGCGAGCCCGAGCTTGTTGCGCAGATGGTGATGGACGGGCCCGACGTGATCCGCTGGCTGATCCGGCTGGGCATGATGTTCGACCAGGAAGAAGACCGGCCCTTTGGCGGCAACCTGCTGCGCAAGAAGCCGGGCGGGGCGTCGGCCGCGCGCATCCTGTCCTATCGGGACTACACCGGGCTGGAGATGATGCGCGTGCTGCGCGAGGCGGTGGACCTGGAGCCCGGGGTTGCAGTGTGGAACCGCTGCCCCGCGGTCGAGCTGCTGTCCGACGAGCGCGGCCGCTGCGCCGGCGCCGTGATCTACAACCTCGAATGGCGCACCTTCATGCTGGTGCGCGCCCGTGCCGTGATTCTCGCCACCGGCGGGGCGGGGCGGCTGCACCTGAACAGCTTCCCCACGTCCAATCACTACGGCGCGACCGCGGACGGTCTGGTGCTTGCCTATCGGCTCGGCGCGCGGCTGCGCGAGCTCGATTCGTTCCAGTACCACCCCACCGGCATCGCCTACCCGCCGCACTTGGCGGGCGGCCTGATCTCCGAGGCCGCGCGCTCGGCCGGCGCACGGCTGATCAACGGCGAGGGCGAGCGCTTCGTCGATGAGCTCAAGCCGCGCGACATTGTGGCCTCCGCGATCCTGCGCGAATGCGCGCAGGGCCGCGGCATCGAGCGGGGCGGGCAGGTCGGGGTCTTCCTCGACACGCCGACGCTGGAAATGGAAAACCCCGGCATCCTGGCCAAGCGCCTGGTCACGCTGCGCCATCTCGCGCACAAGTGCGGGCAGGACGCGGCGCAGGAGCCTTTCCTGGTCTATCCGACCCTGCATTACCAGAATGGTGGCGTTGCCATCGACAAGGACGGCGCGACCAGCGTGCCGGGACTTTACTGCGTGGGCGAGGTCACGGGCGGCATCCACGGGCGCAACCGGCTGATGGGCAACGCGCTGCTCGACATCCTGAGCATGGGCCGGCGTGCCGGAGTTAGCGCGGCACAGGCAGGGCGCGGCGCGATGGCCGTGCGCGCCGGCATCGGCCACGTGCATGCGTGGCAGCGGGAACTGACGCTCGCCGGGCTGCCGCTGCATGTCAAGGCACCGCAGCTGTTCCCCGGCTACGCGCATTTCGACCTGCGTGTCGATGCCGGATTGGGCGCCGGCGTACGGGGCCGCACGGTCGGCGGCACGCGGTGAGCGATCGACGGAGCGCGCGATGGAACCCCTGAATCAGGTACTCCTCAACAAGGAAATCCGCGTCGGTGCGGACCTGGAGCGCTGGCTTGCGCGGGGCGGCGGAGAGGGGCTGGCCAGGGCGCTGCGCGATCCGGCCACGATCATCGCCGAAATCGAACAGGCGGACCTGCGCGGCATGGGCGGCGCCGGCTTCGCCACGCATCGCAAATGGGCACCGGTGGCAGCGGCCCCGGATGGCGACAAATACATCATCTGCAATGGCAATGAAGACGAGCCGGGGACGTTCAAGGACCGGTTCCTGCTGGAGCATACGCCGCACCAGGTGATCGAGGGCGCATTGATCGCCGCGGCCGCCACCCGTGCGAACCATGTCGTGCTGTACGTCAATCCGCACCAGCCGCTTGCGCTGGACATGACGCGCCAGGCCGTGCGGCAGTGGCAGGCGCACGCGCAGTTCGCCGAGCTGGCGCAACTGGTAGGCGGGCCGGTATCGCTCGGCGTCGTGCCGAGCTCCGGCTTGTACATCGGCGGCGAGGAAACCGCGGTGATCGCAAGCGTCGAGGGCGGGTTCCCGTTCCCGCGCCGCAAGCCGCCTTTCCCGGCCCAGCACGGCGTGCATGGCGCGCCCACCGTCGTCAACAACACCGAGACGCTGGCCCACGTGCCCGGCATCATGCGCCACGGGGCGCAGTGGTATCGCAGTCTCGGCATCGGCAACGCCGCCGGCACCAAGCTGTATTCATTGTCGGGCGACGTGTTGCGGCCCGGGCTGTATGAGCTGCCGATGGGCACGAGCCTGGAGACGCTGGTGTTCGGGCATGGCGGCGGCATGCTCCAGGGCAAGGAATTCAAGGCGGTCTTCACGGGCGGGCCTTCCAATACCCTGCTGACGAAGCGCGACCTCGACGTGGCACTGGACTTCGATTCCGTGCGGCAGCGGCGCTCGCGGCTGGGGACCGGCGCGATGATCGTGGTGTCGGAAGGCACCAGCATCGTCCGCAAGGTGGCCGAGTACGTGAGCTTCTTCGCCCAGGGTTCGTGCGGCCAGTGCCCGCCATGCAAGGGCGGCACCTTCCAGCTGATGCGCCTGCTCAACCGGATCGATACCGGCCGCGGCGTGCGCGCCGACGTGGAAGCGCTGGAAAACCTGTGCCGCATCCTTCCCGGCAGCGGGCGCTGCGGCCTGATCGACGGCGCCGTGACGGTGGTAGACAGCTCCCTCGACCAGTTCCGGGAAGAATATGAGGCGCTTCTGATGGCATAGCCGCACGAAGCAGGCACGAAGCAGACGTCCGGTGCTTCGCGAGGCCCTGGGCGCGCCGGCCCCCTGGCCACGGCCACCACTGGAAGAGGAGCGTACCACCATGAAGCCCACGCGCATTGCCCTGATTGCCGCTGCCATGCTGTCGCTGGCGGGCTGCACGTACTATGGCTATCCACCCACGGCGGGCGCGCCGGCCAGCTACGATCGTTCGTTCTATGCGGCCGCGGATGCCATGCGCGACCAGGGCCTGGTGATCGCCAATCAGGACGCGATGGCCGGCACGGTCGTCGGCAGCAAAGATGGCGATACCGTCACGGCCACTGTCCGCCAGCAAGGCGACGGCAGCGTGCGGGTGGAGTTCAATGCCGCGAGCACGCGCGATCCAGGCCTGATCGAGCGCGTTTCCCGCAGCTATGACCGCCGCATGGGGCGCTGAAAGGCTCCGCGGCAGGCGTCCGCCATCTGCTGGTGATCCCGGCAGCAATCGCCGCCGGATAATCGCCGCCGGAGGCCGGACGCCACGGGTTTCTCCCGCTTGACAGTGGATGACAGGCTTTTATCATTCCCTGTCACTGTTTCACTCGGCCCTGCCATGTCGTCTCTTGTCCGCGCTGCGGCCCTCACCAACTACAGCGAGGTCGCCCTGGCTGCCGGGCTGGATCCGGTGCGGATGCTCCTTGACGCGGGCCTGAGCCCGAGCGTCCTGCGCGAGCCGGACCTGATGATCCCGGGCGAGCGCGTCGGGCGGCTGCTGCAGGCGTCCGCGACCCTGTCGGGCAATGAAAGTTTCGGACTGTGCATGGCCGAGTCGCGCCTGCTGTCCAACCTCGGGCCGGTAGGATTGCTGATCCGCGACCAGGCGACCCTGCGCGACTCGCTGCGCGTCCTGATGCGCTATCAGACCCTGCTCAACAGTGCGCTCTCGCTGGCGGTCGAGGAATGCGACGGGCTGGTGATCATCCGCGAGGCGGTCATCGCCGGCAACGCCCATCAGCCCACGCGCCAAAGGGCGGAGCTCGCACTCGGGGTCATCGTGCGATTGATCCGGCAGCTGCTGGGACCGGACTGGGAACCGCGGCGCGTCTGCTTCGAACATCCCGCGCCACGCGACCTCGGTACGCACCAGCGGTTTTTCGGACCTCGCATCGAATTCGACCATGAATTCAACTGCATTATCTGCACGAAGGCCGATCTCGACGCCCGCAATCCCTCCGCCGATCCCGCCATGGCGCGCTACGCGCAACAACTGGTGGATGCCTTTGCCATTTCCCGGCAAGTGACCATGCTCGATGACGTGCGGCGCATCATCCCGTTGCTGCTGCCCGGCGGGCGCTGCACCATCGAGCAGGTGGCGGACCACCTGGGCGTGGTGTGCCGCACGGTCCAGCGCCGGCTGGCGGAAGAAGGGCAGAGCTTTTCGTCGATCGTCAATGACATCCGCACGGAACTCGCCACGCGCCATGTCCTGGAGAGCGATCGCCCGTTGACCGAGGTGGCGACCCTGCTCGGTTTCTCCGCGCCAAGCGGATTTTCGCGCTGGTATCACGCGCAATTTGGCTGCAGTCCCAAGGAGAGCAGGGCGGCGCGGGGCGCAATGCGCCGGCCGGCCGGTTCCCTGCAGGCCAACACCTAGCACCGCGGCAAGCCATGCCAGATGCGACGTTCCGGTTGCCGGCGGCGACCTGGCCGCCGCCGGCACGAGTTCCGTGTGCGCGAGCTTGTCTACTTGCCTCGCCGGCTTTTGCGGCCAGGGAAGAGGAGGGCTGCGAGCAATAGAGTGCCGACGGTCAGGATGAGAATGTCTTGCATGCCTATGCCTCCCATGAAGATGCCCGATCGAGCGGCCCAATTTAACCGCTCCCCTGTCGCGGCGCTATCCGGCTTTGTCCGACATCCAGTCTTCGTGGGAAACGCCGGTAACTCTGTCCAAATGAAACAGATGTAATCGAATGTTAGTGCCGCGACTTACGCGGGCATTTGGCAACAGACGGGTTCCGGTGCTTTGGTAGGATCCTGCTCTTTCCGCCAAGCGTCCCGCCGTCGTGAATCGCCGCCCTGTATCGTTGTTTCGAGAGTTCTGCGCACGGTGGCTCATCCGCATCCGACCCTTGGCCGCTGCCAGCATCCTGACAGCCAGGCGCGCCTTCAGCGGCGCACTGCGCCGCCTTCGCCGCCCGACGCGACGAGGCATCTTGCTGACCCTTGCTGCAGTGCCCGCGCTGTTCCTGCTGTACGTGCTCGCGCTCGTACCGTCCACACCGGCTCTCGGCGACATTCGGAAAGCTCGCATCGACCGCCCGGCGATCATCGTGTCCGCCGATGGCAGGGTGCTCGACGAGTTCAAGCCGGTCAATCGCGAGTGGGTGTCGCTCAGGCAGATCTCGCCGTACGTGCTGGACGCATTGATCGCAACCGAGGATCACCGGTTCTACGAGCATCACGGCATTGACTGGCTGCGCATGGCGGCGGCTGCGCTGCATACGTTGTCCGGCGAACGCCAGGGCGGTTCGACGATCACGCAGCAGCTCGCGCGCAACCTGTACCCCGACCAGGTTGGCCGCGCGCCGACCCTCGCGCGCAAAGTCAGGGAGGCGATAACGGCGCTCAAGATCGAAGCCGTGTACAGCAAGGACCAGGTCCTCGAGACGTACCTGAACAATGTACCGTTCCTGTACAACGCCTACGGCGTGGAAATGGCGGCGCGCACCTACTTCGGCAAATCGGCCCAACAGCTCGATATCCTCGAAGGCGCGACACTTGTCGGCATGCTGAAGGCCAACAGCACTTACAACCCCGTGTTGAATCCGTCGCGCGCCGTGCAGCGGCGAAACACTGTGCTTGGGCAGATGAGCAAGCACGGGAAGCTCAGACCCAATGCCCATATCTGGCTGAGCCGGCAACCGCTCAGGGTCAATTTCGCGGTGCAGCCCGCGCCGAGAAGCGCAGCACCGCACTTTTCCGTGCAGTTGCGCAAATGGCTGATCGCATGGGCCGAGCGCAATGGCTACAACATCTACGCCGACGGACTGGTCGTGCGCACGACCATAGATTTCCGGCTGCAGGCCATGGCGTTGCAGGCGGTGGACTGGCAGGCCAGCCAGCTGCAATGGATTGCGAATGAGGCCTGGAGCGAACGCCGGGGCTGTGGGCCGGACAACGACCTGTTCCGGACGTTCATGCGGCAAACGCCGGAATACCGCACCGCACGCGATGCGGGTCGGTCGGATGAGACGGCGCTCAGGAGGCTAGGCAGGAACCCGGCGTTTGTCCGTGACCTCTGCCGAAGCAAGACCCAGGTCCAGGCGGGATTCATCGCGATCGATCCGCGCAACGGCGATATCAAGGCATGGGTCGGTAGTCGTGATTTCACTGACGCGCCGTTCGATCACGTGCAGCAGGCCCGGCGCCAGCCCGGGTCTACGTTCAAGCCCTTCGTCTACGGGGCGGCGTTCGCGGACGGCGCCCGCCCGGACGATACGCTCGTAGACCGCAGCGTTGCCATCCCACTGCGCGGGCAGGCGATGTGGCGGCCTTCCGATGCGGAGCCGCCAACTGGCCGGCCGGTCACGCTGCGCGACGCGCTGGTGTACTCGCGTAATCGCGTCACGGCGCAACTCATGCAGGAGACGCGGCCCGAGAAGGTCGCGCGCCTTGCGCACGCGATGGGTGTGCGAGAAAGCGCGCTCGAACGGGTACCGTCGCTCGCGCTGGGCACGAGCCCGGTCACGCTCAAGGAAATGGTCTCGGCTTACAGCACGATTGCCAACCGCGGCGCCTATGTCGAGCCGCGCATGGTCACCCGCATCGAGGATCACGAGGGCAAGGTGCTCGCCGAATTTAAGAGCGCATCGCCGGAGCAGGCACTACCCGCAGGCGCAGCGCAAACACTCGTCGACGTGATGCGCGACGTCGTGGTCCGGGGCACCGGAGCGCAGATCCGGACGCGCTTCGGCATTCGCGCCGACGTGGCGGGCAAGACGGGCACGACGCAGGACAATGCCGACGGCTGGTTCATCCTGATGCATCCCCAACTGGTCGCGGGCGCCTGGGTGGGCTTCGATGATGGACGTGTGACGCTCGGCGACTACTGGGGGCAGGGCGCGCGCAGCGCCCTGCCGATGGTGGGCGCGTTCTACGACATGGCGCTGCGCGCACGAGCGGTCGACCCGGAGGCGCGCTTCAGTCCCGAGACCCGGGCGTCTCGTAAGGTCCATACGCCGCGGCATCGGCGCTTCCTGTTCTGGGGCGACTGAAAAGGCTTGGCGCCCATCGCTTTCCGGCATGGCTAGCTGCGAATGACGGCAGCCTCGTCCGCACGCCGCCTGCGCCGCGACCGGAACACCTTGTGCGCAGAGGCAGTCAGCCGGTCCCAATGGTGGCGCCAGGATGGGCGCGTCGCGGTACCGGTCGAACGGCCCGGCTGCGCTGGCTCCATGTCTGCCTGCCCTTCTGCCTGAGTTTCCGCCTGCGCTTCTGCCTGCATTTCTGCCTGCGTTTCTGCCCGCCCTTCTGCCTGCGATAAAGGCTGTACCAGGATGGCGTACCGGCTGTACTGGGCCAGCAACTCATCCCGACTAACCTCCTGTTCACCGCCGCCCCAACCCGGCAGCGCGACCAGCAGGCGTCCGTGCTCGCGGCGCTCCAGCAGTACGCACGGTCTGCGCTTGTGTAGCAGCAGGATTACCGGTAGTACGCGGTCAGGGATCGTGTCCAACTCCATCTCCGCGAGCCGGGTCGACAAGCCCGCGTGCGCCGCCGCGTCGCCCAGCTGCGGCAACGTGAGGCGGTGTGGCAGCTCTTTCAGGACGCCCGTCGGTATTGGCCGCTGCCATACCCGGTTGAGCAGCAACAGGCAGCCCAGCAGCGGATCATCCGCGCCCGTCAGACGGTCCCCGCCCGCAGGCTCGCGGTGTCCGGCCATGGCGTCGCACTCGAAACTGCCGGGCCACACAATGGGTGTTGTCCAGGGTGGTGCGACACGTGACGCCTTGGGCCGCTTCTGGGTCGACCTTGGCGTCGGTGTTCCAACTGGTTCAGGCGCCTCGCACAATAGAAGCTCGGCAGGCTCGTGCGGCCCGCACGGGTTCCACTCACCCATGATTCCCCCCCGGTTTCAGTGGTGTGGCAGTTTCATGCAAGCGTAGTGGACGAGGGCACCCGTTCCCATCATTCAGACAGGGGACTTCGAGGCTGATTCGGCTTTGAAACATCGCCTGGATCATGCACGCCGGGCCAGTGCCGCCAAACCGCGAGGACAAGTGGGCAGAACAAGCCGTGATCCTTGCCGCAAGCCGGGGCGGCCGGCGTGTTGATGACACCCACGTTTCATTTTCCGAACATCCTTTCGGGGGAGTCTGCCCTTGGCTTGCCGATGCGCGGTCCCGGGCGGAATAAAGCTCCCGCTTTCGCGGGGTAGACAGCGTGTGCACGCAATCTGTGCCCGAACTCGCGATAGTGGCCTCGATGACCCGAAAAGCCTTGTACGTAAAGGCTTTGTGGGAATCCGCGAGGCCCGTCGACCGGCCCGCATGCAATGGCCATCGTGCGCTCCGGCAACCGCCTCCGACCCGGTCCGATGCACGCTGCGGGCGCTCCTGGCGCGTACCCGGCGCTCGTCCATAGGGGCGATTTTTCTTTCCAATTCCGCCAGCTAGATTGAACGCATCGTTGGCGTCAGCGCAAGCGATCGGATCTCAATGTAGCTAAAAAAAGCCGGGAAAAAGGGGGTATTCATGAAACGCATCCACATGAGGCTCGCAGCGGTACCGTTTGCCTGTCTGATTTTCACGGTGGCCGGTTGCGGAGGAGGCGGGGGCGACTCGGCCCCCGCCAGCACCAATTCCGCCGCGACAACGACGGGCAACACCGGGCCGTCCACGTCCACGAACGCGCCAGCGCCAGCCGACGCGGGCAGCGCCATGCTGTCCGGTACCACTGACCCCGGGCCCGAAATCGGCAAGGACGGGGACTATTACCTGAATACCGCGACCTGGATGCTGTTCGGGCCCAAGGCAAACGGCGCGTGGCCGGCGGGGGTGTCGATCGCAGGGCCGGCGGGCGGGAGCGGCGCCCAGGGCAACACCGGCACCGGCGGCAATACGGGCCTGGCGGGCAATACCATCCTGTCCGGCTCCACCGATCCGACTGACGGCGTCGGCAACAATGGCGACTACTACATCAACACTTCGACCTCGACCCTGTTCGGGCCGAAGGCGGACGGCACCTGGCCGCCGGGCGTTCCGCTGGGTGGCGGCACCGGATCGTCGGGCCCCGGCGGCGGCACCGTGCTGACCGGCGCGGGGGCTCCGGACAACAGCGTCGGCAACAATGGCGATTTCTACCTCGATACCAACACCTGGACGCTGTACGGGCCCAAGGCCAACGACCAGTGGCCGGCGGGGGTGTCGCTGGTGGGGCAGTCAGGCAGCGGCGGGACCGGCGGCACGGGCGGTACCGGTGGCGGCACGGTTGGCAATGGCGGCCACATCCTGTACGGCAGCGGTGCGCCGACCGACAGCATCGGCGTCGATGGCGATTTCTATTTCGATACCTCGACTTCGACGATGTACGGGCCGAAGCAGGACGGCAAGTGGCCGACCACCGGCGTGACGATGACGACGTCGACTGTGTACAACGGCAATTTCAACGTACCGGACACGCTTACCCGCGGCCATTACGTCATGACCGGCGCCGGCGGTGCGGTGCCACGGCCGTCCGACTTCGGTGTCGTGATTCCATATGACTGCACCCGCGTCACGCTCACTGCAAGCACGCTTGGCAAGGTGCAGGGATCGCTGGACATCTCGGTGTACAAGGTGACGGGGGCGGGCGTTACAGCGAGCCTGTCGGAGGTTGGCAGCCTGAGTTGCAAGGTGACCAACGGCCTGAAGAGCTGCACCCGGGAGGTGGCCGCCGGAACTGTTCTCCACAACGACAAGCTGCAGGTCCAGGTGGACACCAACCAGGCCACCGACTGGGGCGGACTGGCCGTCAACCTCGCCTGCGCCAAGTAAGCTGGCTGGATCAGGCGCGTCCCGTGGCCGGGCATCGAATTGCCCGGCCACGTAGGCGCGGCTTGCCATATTGCGGGCCCAGACCAGGCTCAAAGCGAGGGGACAGCGGTCATGACCGCAATCAGCAGGCCGAGTGCGATGCGATACCAGGCAAATACCTGCAGCGAATGTCGCGCGACAAGGCGGATCATCGCATTGACGACAAACAGCGCCGAGATGAACGCCGCGGTAAAGCCGGCGGCAATGGCCCAGAGGTCTGCCATGCTGAGCAAATGGTAGTGCCGCATGGCGTCGTAACTGGCGGCGCCCAGCATGGTGGGGATGGCGAGAAAGAACGAGAACTCGGTTGCGGCTTGCCGCGACACGCCCGACAGCATGCCTCCGATGATGGTGGCGCCCGAGCGGGACGTGCCGGGGATCATGGCCACGCACTGTGCAAAGCCGATGCCGATGGCTTGCTTCCAGCCGAAATCTTCGATGGTGTGAATGCGAGGCACTGGCCTGCGCCGCTCCACCCAGAGAATGACCAGGCCGCCCACGATCAACGCAGCCGCGACGACAGGGGGATGGAAGAGCCGGTGCTTGATGGGCCCGATGAGCAGTGCGCCGATGACCGCTGCAGGCAGGAAGGCGACCAGCACCGCCGTGGCAAAGCGCAGCGCCTCCGGATCCCGTCGGACCGCGCCCTCGCACAGGTGCGTGATTTTGGCACGGTACAGCCAGCACACGGCCAGGATGGCGCCGAGCTGGATCACCACGTCGAACACGCGCGCCTCGCTGGCCGCAAAGTCGATCCAGTCTCCGACCAGGATCAGGTGCCCGGTGCTCGATATGGGCAGGAATTCCGTCAAGCCCTCGAGAATGCCGAGAAAGAACGCCTTGCCCACGTGGATCCAGTCAATCATGTGGCTGCTGCCTCTCTGGTTGCGTTGCTGAGATTACAGGCGGGCATATGAGCCACCGCCGCCGTAAGCAAACAATGGATCAGGCCGAACCGTCTCGTAGTCCCGGATGCGCATCGCGATGCTGGTGTACGCGTGGACGTATTCTTCGAGCGCTGCCTTCGGGTTCCTGCCGATCACATCGTAGATGGCTTCGGCGAACTCCGAGTCGGTCCAGACCGTACCCGCGTGGGCAATGACCTCAGCCATCGCGCGGTAGAACCTGCCCTCATCGACAGGGTGTGCGCTGTACCAGGACTGATGAGTGAGCCATTGCCTGAGCGCCTTGGCAATTTCGCTTTGTGCAGACATCCGGGTGTTTCCAGTATGCTCGGGCGGAGCGAGGATCATCGCGTCTGCTTCTAGGCAATCACGCTGTCAGAGTAAAGGCAGCCACGCCGCTCCAGGTAGCTGCGGAACTCTGCGCCGGTTTCATGGTGCTTGAGCGCATAATCGACCGTCGCCTTCAGGTAGCCCAGCTTGCTGCCGCAGTCGTAGCGCGTGCCCTGGTAACGGTAGGCCAGCACCTGTTCGTGGCTCAGCAGCGACTGGATCGCATCGGTCAGCTGGAACTCGCCGCCGGCGCCGGGCTTCAGTGCGCGCAGGTGGTCGAAGATGCGCGGCGTCAGGATGTAGCGGCCGACCACGCCCAGGTTCGAAGGGGCCTCTTCCGGCGCGGGCTTCTCGACGATGCCCGATACCTTGATCACGCCTTCGCCCCATTCACGGCCTTCGACCACGCCGTAGGAGCGGCTCTGCTCGGGCAAGATCTCTTCGACCCCCAGCACCGAGCAGTTGTAGTGGTTGTAGGCATCCACCATCTGTTTCATCACCGGCGGGTTGCCGTCGATCAGGTCATCGGCCAGCATGATCGCGAACGGCGTGTTGCCAACCAGCTTGGCCGCGCACAGTACCGCATGACCCAGGCCCAGCGCCTCGGACTGGCGCACGTAGTAGCACTCCACGTTGGCCGGCTTGATCGAGCGCACTACGTCCAGCAGTGCCCGCTTGTTCTTGGCCTCGAGTTCCACCTCCAGTTCGAAGGCCTTGTCGAAATGGTCTTCAATGGCGCGCTTGGAGCGGCCGGTGACGAAAATCATCTCGGTAATGCCGGCGGCCATGGCTTCTTCCACGGCGTACTGGATCAGCGGCTTGTCCACCACCGGCAGCATTTCCTTCGGGCTGGCCTTGGTGGCGGGCAGGAAGCGGGTGCCCAGGCCCGCAACCGGGAAGACGGCTTTGCTGACGCGACTCGTCATTTGAGTTGCTCCCTTCTATTTTGATAATGCTGCTAACGGCAAAGAAAGAGGGTGTAGGCGCAACAGGGAATCGATCGCCTACACCCTTAAGTCGGCAACGGGGTGCCACCGGGAATTGTGCTGCGTCGCAGCATCCACGGTACCCCCCACGCGTTGGGACAGGAAGAAGGCAAAAACGTGGTTGGCGCGACGGCAATTGTCAGTCAGCCCGATCATTGGAAACTTTCCCCACCTCGGTGTGGGGCCTACCGAAACGGGGTAAGACGGGTTTCGCCGCCCCTCAATAATCAAGGCCGGCAAGCACTGACCCCGTTGCCGCTCCCGTAAGGGTGTAGACGCTTCCCCGCGTCTACGCCCTCTTTTTTGGGCTTTCGCAAGTTGCGCGAAGCAGGGCATTAGGCCCGGGGCGGCCTGCTCGACGAGGCGCCCGTCGACCCGACACCGCTTCATTGCCGTCCATTCCATTTTTCGTTTCCACTCTGATGGGGGGATCGGAAACTTACTGAAAACGCCGGTTGCGCCTTGAAGATGTAGTCCCACGGGCCATAAACTTCGCCGGTCATTTGCGAAATGACGCAGTGCAAAAAGAGCGCGCCTCCGCGCCGTGCAACACGAAGCCAACACCGCCAGGTTCAAGTCCGCAGGCAATGCAAACAAGCGGAAAGGCACCCACGTGTGCCATGTCGAACCAGCGGAACCGCCGCTGCTCAACCCGCCAGGGAGACGGCGGGCAATGCGGGTCTTCTTGCAAACAAGGGAATCATCGAGACGTGCTAAAGCTTTCAAGCAGATTGAGGTTTGGCAGGGCCGCCATGTGCGTGGGGATCATTCCATTGCTGGCTTCCTGCGCACTCGCGCCAGGCATGCGCTTCGACCCACAGCGTCCGCTCGACCCGGAAGATCCGGAATCGGTGCCCAGGATCACGCAGATCACGCCGGCGCTGGTGCGTACGCTGAAGGCCACCACGCCATCGGTAAACGTCGGGGTGGAGGAGCTGTACGACGTTCCAAAGCCCTATACCGTGGGCGTCGGTGACATCCTGTCGATCGTTGTTTGGGACCACCCGGAGCTGGTGTTCCCCACGCAGACTTACTCGATCGGTGCGGCCTACGAGATACCGAGCTACAGCGGTGCCGCCAACATACCGGGCTATGTCGTCAGCCCTGCCGGCACCATCCAGTTTCCTTATGCCGGTGTGCTCAAGGTTCTCGGCCAGACCCCGGATCAGATCCGCGGGCAACTGAGCACCCAGCTCAAGCCCGTCGTCAACATGCCGCAGGTCACCGTACGTGTGCTCGCCTTTCGCAGCAAGCGTGTCTACCTCGACGGCGAAGTGAAGACGCCTGGCCCGCAGAATATCGACGACGTGCCGATGACCCTGGTCGAAGCGCTCAACCGCGCTGGCGGTGTCAACGTCCTGACCGGCGATAACAGCCGCATCCGCATCTCGCGCGACGGGAAAAATTACTTCGTCAGCCTGCCTGCGCTGTTGCAGCAAGGCATCGACCCGGCCAGCATCCTGCTGCGCAACGGCGACATCGTGCGCGTGGAGCAACGTGAGGACAGCAAGGTCTTCGTGACCGGCGAAGTCGTGAAGCCGACCCCGGTAATGCCGCGGAACGGGCGGCTCACGCTCAGCGAAGCGATTGGTGAAGCTGGTGGCCTGAACCCCAACTCCGCCAACGCCAAGGAACTTTACGTGATCCGCAAGGGTACGGACGGACAAGCCGAGGTGTTCCACCTTGACGGCAAGTCGCCTGTGGCATTTGCGCTGGCCGAAGCGTTCGAATTGAAGCCGAGGGACGTTGTCTACGTGGATGCCGCGGGCGTGGTCCGCTGGAGCCGTGTGATCAACCAACTGCTGCCGAGCGGAAACTTCTTCACGTCCACGGCGAACGCAGTCAAATGATCAAGACCGTACTCGTGGTGTGCATCGGCAATATTTGCCGGAGTCCGATGGCGGAGGGCCTGCTCAGGCAGGCGCTGCCCGAGGGCGACGTCGGCTCCGCCGGGCTGGGTGCGCTTGCCGGACAGGCTGCCGATCCGAAGGCGGTGGACCTCATGAGTCAGCAGGGCGTGGACATTTCGGGCCATCGGGCCCAGCAACTCAGTTACGCCATGATCCGGCGCGCGGACCTGATACTCGTCATGGACGGCGCCCAGCGCCAGGAGATTCAGCGCTTGCACCCCGCTACCACGGGGCGCGTGTTCCGCCTGGGCGAACTGGGAAAGTTCGATGTGCCGGATCCCTATCGCCAGCCACGTCCGGCCTTCGAAAATGCGCTGCAACTGATCCGGCGCGGCGTGGAATCGTGGGTGCCTCGCATCCGGGCCCTGGGTTAAACATACTGTCCTGCCTCCAATGAACAATTCCACTTACGTTCCTGTCGCGGCGCCCAGTCAGTCAGAAGAGATCGCCCTCGTTCGCTATCTGGACGTGCTGGTGGCAAGCCGCTGGCTCATCGCGGCGATTGCCATTGCCATCCTTGCGCTTGGGGTGAGCTATGCGTTCCTGGCGCGGCCGGTTTACGAGGCGAATATCCTCGTGCAGGTCGAAGACAGCCAGAACAGTCCCAACGGCCTGCTGGGCGACGTCTCCTCGCTGTTCGACGTCAAGACGCAGGCGACCGCGGAAATCGAGATCCTGCGCTCGCGAATGATCGTCGGCAAGGCGGTGGACAATCTGCGGCTCTATATCGATGCCAAGCCAAAGTATTTCCCGTTGATCGGGCCATGGATCGCGAGCCAGTCAAAAGGGCTTTCCGAGCCGGGCCTGTTTGGCACGGGAGGATATGCCTGGGGTTCGGAATCCATCGCGGTTTCCACGTTCGACGTACCCGAGGAACTGCAAGGCGAGAACTTCGTACTGACCAGCCTGGGTGATGGCCGCTACCGGCTCGAGCAGAGCAGTCTCGACAAGCCCATCGACGGCCGTGTCGGGGAAACCGTAGAAGCGGACCATGCCGTCGGGAAGATCCGGCTGCTGGTGAGCGCACTGAAGGCGAAGCCCGGCATTGTCTTCAACCTTGTGCGGAACTCTCGTTTGAAGACAGTGGAGCAGTTGCAGCTCCAGTTGAATATCGCGGAGAAGGGCAAGCAGAGCGGCATGATCGGGGCCTCGCTCGAAGGCAACGATGCCAGGCTGACCGCGGCGATCCTGAACGAGATCGGTGACGAGTACGTGGCGCAGAACATCAATCGCAAGGCCGCGGAAGCAGAAAAGTCCCTGCTGTTCCTGAATAACCTGCTGCCGCAGCTGAAGGGCGAGCTCGAACGCGCCGAGGTCAAGTACAACGCCATGCGCAATGAGCGTGGCACCTTCAACCTCAGCGAAGAGGGCAAGGCATTCCTGCAGGAGAGTGTGACGGCCGAGACCTCGCTGCTCGAACTCAAGCAGAAGCGTGCCGAGTTGCTGACGCGCTTCGCGCCGGGCCATCCTTCCATGCAGGCCCTGGACCAGCAGATCGCCACGCTCGGTACCAAGGTCGGATCGATCGCCAGCCGTGTCAAGGCCTTGCCCAACCTGGAGCAGGACACCTTGCGCCTGATGCGCGACGTCCAGGTCAACAACGACCTCTACGTCGGCATGCTGAACAATATGCAGCAGCTCAAGCTGGTGAAGGCCGGCAAGGTCGGCAGCGTGCGCCTCGTGGATAGCTCGCCGGTCCCCGAGGAGCCGGTCAAGCCAAAGAAGGCCCTGGTGATCGTCCTGGCCGCGGTGCTGGGCCTGCTGGCGGGCGCGGTCGTGGCCTTTGTCCGCAATGCCTTGTTCGGCGGGATCACGGATCCCAAGGACATCGAGGAACATACCGGCCTCAACGTGTATGCCACCGTTCCGCAATCCGAGCACCAGATCAGCCTCAGCAAGGAAATCCATTCGCGCAAGCGGGGCCAGTATCTGCTGGCGGACCGCTACCCGAACGAGCCATCGGTGGAAAGCCTGCGCAGCCTGCGGACATCACTGCAGTTTGCCATGCTGGATGCGAACAACAACCGCGTGCTGCTGACCGGCGCGACGGCCGGCGTGGGCAAGTCCTTCGTCTCGGTCAACCTGGCGGCGTTGATGGCGTCGGGCGGCAAGCGTGTGCTGCTGGTGGATGCCGACATGCGCAAGGGCTACCTGAACCAGTACTTCGGCAAGGACCGGGATCCAGGATTGTCGGACGTGCTCGCCGGGAAGCTTGCGCTGGAAGAGGTCGTTCACCGCGACGTCGTCCCGGGGCTGGATTTCATCGGCACGGGGACCATACCGCCCAATCCTGCCGAGCTCATGCTCAGCGAGCGCATGGTCAGGCTGCTCGAAGGCCTCAGCGATCGCTATGACATGCTCATGATCGACACGCCCCCCGTGCTGGCGGTCGCCGACGCTGCGATCCTGGCCGAACGTTGCGCCACGGTCTTCCTGGTCACGCGCTTCGGCAAGAGCTCGATCGGCGAGATCTCGGAGTGCGCCAAGCAGCTTGGACAGGTAAACGTGAGTGTCAAGGGGGTGATATTCAACGGACTGGATCCCAATGCCTTCCGCTATGGCTACGGTTCCAAATACGGGCGCTATCGCTATGCCTACTACGGCTACGGCAATGGCGAGAAATCGTAACGCCGAAGCGCATTGGCCATCGTGGAACGCCGCTAGCGGGGGATCGAAATGCATGCCACGAGACTGAATCCGGACTGGGTGCTTGCCGAGCGTGGGCTGGCCGCAGTCGCCAGCATGCTGCTGAGCATCCTCTATCTGGCGATCTATTTCTTCGGCCGCGAATCGCTTCCCGAGAAGTGGGTGACCGATTCGAACAAGATGCTGGAATTCCTGGTGACCGGCTCGTCCAACTTCGACGATTCGTTCGCCGCTACAGCACGCGTGTTCTCCTTCTTCGGCCCCGAGTATGTGAACGTCGTCACCGCCAGCGTCGGCGTTGCCTACCTTGTGGTGGCGTCGAGCCGCATCGCGAGCCTGCGCGAGCTGGCCGTGCGCTGGCTGTTCGTGCTCCCGTGCATGCTGCTGAACCTGCTCGCACCCGGCAAGGAGACCGTCGTGATCGCCATGTCGATCATCCTGGTCGCATGCGGCATGTCCAGGGCCGTGTCATCCCGTGGACTTGTCGTCATTGTCATCGTGATCTACGGGTGCTACGCCTTCTTCATCCGGAACTACTATGCGATGATCCTGGTGCTTGCGCTTGGCATCCGCGCGTCGGCAGGGCTCAAGCCGGGATGGAAAGCCGCGGTGCTGGCCTGCTTGCTGGGCGCGATCCTGGTGGCGCCCTCGGAGATCCTGTACATCCTTCAGTCGCCCAGGGATATCTCAAACAATTACGCGCTGAGCATCGGCAGCGAAAACCGGACGATGATCTGGAACCTGTACCCGCCCACCTCGGGTATCAATTTCATCGTCAACTACCTGTATGCAGCCGCCATCTTCGTGTTGCCGGTGATCAGCTTCCGCGCGCCGGTCGATCTTGCCATGATGCTGATGCACTTCGCGATCATCCGGGTTGCGCTGCGCGGCTTGTCCGGGACGTTGCCGGCTGGTGACGACTACCGCAAGCGCCGCTGGTTTGCCACGCTGATTGTCGCGCATATCCTGGTGCAGTTCATATTCGAGCCAGACCTGGGCAGCTATGTCCGCCATCTCACCTCGGTCAGCTTGTTTCTCATTCCCTTGCTAACTTTGCCCTCGGCCAATCAAGATGAAGCACGTCGTCATATGCGCGGTGCCGTACAGTGACAACCTCGGCGATGCCGTGATAGCCGAAACACTGGGCTTCCTGATCCGCCAGGCCTTGCCGGACTGCCGGATCAGCTACCTCGATATCGCGGGGCGCACCCAGCTCGGCGAAAGCTCGCTGAAGAAGGGGCGGCTGATGCGGATCTTCTCCAGCCTGCCTGGCTGGGCACGGGTGCCCGCGCTGACCCTTGCCATCGGGATGAAATACCGCCGGCAATGGCGCGCCAGGTGGAAGCAGCAGCTCGCCGATGCCGATGTGGTGGTGATCGGCGGCGGCCAGCTGCTGTGCGATGTGGACCTCAATTTCCCCCTGAAGCTCTACCTGCTGGCCCAGTGCCTTGGCAAGAAGGCCGAGGTCGCGCTGGTATCGGTAGGCGTGGCGGGCAACTGGTCCGGCGCGGGGAAGTATCTGCTGTCCAGATTCTTCAAGCAGGCGGCGCCACGGTTCATTTCCGTTCGTGATGAAAATTCCCGCCGCAATATCGTCCGCGTCGCCGGGGACACTTGTTCCGACGTGACCATCATTCCGGACCCGGCCATCCTGAGTTCGGCGCTCTATGCCGACAAGGGACTGGAAAAACGCTGGGATGTGGGCATCTGCGTGTCGGACGTCGAAGCGCTGCACTACAACGCGGACCTTGTCAGCGTATCGGAGCAGGGCCGGGGCATCGGCATGTTCGCAGGGCTGGTGACCAAGCTGCGGCAGAGCGGGCAACGCGTCGTTCTGTTCACTAACGGCGCGGCGGAAGACAATATCGCGGCGGCTGCGGTCAGGAGCCGGCTCGGCGTTGATGATGTGGACTTCATTTTGCCAAGGTCCCCGGCGGAACTGGTCTCGGTCATCGCGGGATGCCGGAGCATGGTGGGCCACCGGATGCACGCGAATATCATCGCCTTCAGCTTCGGCGTGCCTTCCGTCGGCATTGTCTGGGACACCAAGGTCGCCTCGTTCTTCAAGCTGAGCGGGCGCGGGGATTTCGCGATGCGGCAGACGGCCAGCGCTGACGACCTGATCGAACGGCTGGCATACGCCCGGTCCCTGGGGGCCGCGCAGTTCAAGCGTTCGGCGCGGCTCGGTCAGGAAATCAGGCAGGGCCTGTCCATGCTTTTTGCCCGGAGCCCGGCGATGCCGGGCCCATCCCCGGCATGCCGGACAGAGATCAAGGCCGCGCCTTCGCTCGGGGGGATGCAGTAATGCGCCGCATGCTGTCGGCGCTTGGCGCGGTGTTCGAGCAGGCCGCCTATACGGCAGTGCAGTTCGGCATCAACGTGGCCCTGGCCCGGTCAATGGATGTGGCCGGCTATGGCGTGGTTGCGGTGGTGCTGTCGCTGGTGGTGTTCATCAATATCTTCTATGTCTCCTTCCTGCATGAGCCGGCGCTGATCGAGGGGCTGAAGCTGCGCGTGGGCTTTTCGATAGAAGTTGCATTGCTGACCGTGCTGCCGGTTGCCGCGGGGTCGATCCTCTACCTGTACGGGCATGGCCTGAGCACGTCGGCATGTGCCGCGGCCGCCGTGCTGTTCGCCAGCTACACCGCATACTGGGTGCTCAGGACCGTAGGCGCGAAGGCGAGGGGCTATACCGGGCTGCTCGCCTGCCACACGCTGATCGGTGGCGGCGTTGCCGTGATCGGCCTGGCTTCCGGCACACAGAAAGAGTCCGCGGTAATGCTGATGCTCGCCGCCGCGATCCTGCTCCCGACGCTGCTGGGGGCCGGTGCCATCCGGCGCGATATGCGCAATGGCCGTATTGAAATCATCCCGGGAAGGCCGGCGTCCCCGCGGCAATGGCTGGGATTCGGTGCAAGCTCGGCCAGCGCGCAGCTGATGAGCTGGCTGGTCGGGCCGGGGCTGGTCGTGCTGCTGGGATCGCTGGGACACTTTGCCGACTCGGCGAAATTCCGGATCCTGCTGACGGTGCTGCTGCCGGCCCAATACATCCTGATGGCGCTCGGCTATCACCTGATGCCAAGGTTCGCGACCTCGTTCCGGCAGGATGACACGCTGACGCTGGCCAGGACGTCCCTACTGTTCGTGCTGGGCGGCGTCGCGCTGGCCGGCGCGCTGAGCGTGCTGCTGCTGCTGGTTGGCGACCGGATCGTCGTCATACTGTTCGGCGCGGCGTACGGCGACCTCGATGTGCGCTTCTTTGCCCTGTTCCCTGTCGTGTTCGCAGTCGTGATGTGCCTGAGGACCTTGCTGAAATCATTCGGCATGGCCCGTGCCATCTTCCTTGCCGCGGGCATCGGCCTGGTGGCCGGGATCGGGCTTGGGGCATGGCGCTATCCCCGGCTCGACTACCTCGTGGCAGCGCAGGTCATGCTGTTGTCGTTCCTCGTCATCGCGCTGATTCAGACTGGTGCGCTCGCAATGGGCGTCCTTCGCAGGCATGGGACGGCATAGGGCTGCCTCCGGGCACGGCCGCGCGCTGGCGGGCGCGCTCGCCACGGCGGCGCACATGGCCCTGTCTGGGTTCTTGCCCTGCCAGCACGCGCACGCCGAACCGCGCCCGGCTCCGGGCCGGATCGCATCGATGCCTGCCTTTGCCGTGCAGATCGATCCCGCCACGGTGTCCTATCACGACCTGGCCACGATCAAGGGCCTGGGATTCTCGCTGGTGCGGTTCGGCGTGCGGCCCGACGTGGTGCGGGGGCATCTGCCGGCGGAACGCTACCTGCAGGTCATCAGCATGGCGCGCCAGGCTGGCCTGCGCATGCTAATCACGCTTTACGGCGGACGGTATATCTGGGGCGATACCGGCCAGGACGGTTCGAGCGATGCGAACGAGGCGAAGTTCGCCGGGTTCGCTGCCCGCTTCATGCTGCGCAACAAGGGGCCGGACCTGTCGTATGAGATCTGGAACGAGCCGGACAACCAAACCTTCCTGCATCCCTCGGTACCGATCTCGCGACTGATCTCGACCGCCGGCAGGCTTTGCGACGAACTGGCGCAGCAGGGCGTCGCGCCGCCGCCGCCCCTGTACCTGTTCGGCCTTGCGCGGCTGCCGAAGCCGGGGAACCCGGCCGCGGAGCTGTCGCTGACCCGGCTGCTGGCGGATCCGCGGCTGGGCTGCTTCCGGGGATTGAGCATTCATCCGTACCGGCCAACGCCGGAGACGCTGCTGCAGGACTACCGGCAACTGAGCGGCCGGATCCGCAATTCAGCACGTCCGTCCGCCGAGCTGATTGTCAGCGAATGGGGCTATGCCTCCTATCTTCCGGTTCGCAGCGAAGCGACGCAGGCCGCGTTGATCGCCAGGCAGGTGCTGTCCGGTGTCATCTCCCAGGTGCCCATGCTGGGCATCTATTCCTGGCGCGACCGGGGCGAGGCGCGCTGGGACCGGGAGGCGAATTTCGGCCTGCTAAGGGTTGATGGGTCGGAAAAGCCGGTCGTCGCCATGCTGCGCGATCTGCTGGGCGTCCTTGCCGGTGCGACCGATGCGTCCTGGCGCGAGCATCACGGCAGCTTTGTGCTGTCGCTGCGCAAGGATGGCGCTGTCCATCGCATCTATTGGGGACCGCAGAGCAGGGCGATGATGCGCGAGGAGCTGGGCAAGGAAAGGGCGGACGGCTGCAAGGTCAGGGCCCTGGGCACTTCCGCCGGGGCGCGGCCTTGCGCGGCGATGCTGCAGGCCGACACGGAATATTCCAACGGGGACATTGTGCTGGTCAGCCTGGCAGCAGGCACTGCGCAGCCCTGACCAGCACGCACGGTGCCTGTGCTAGGCAAGCACTTCGCTTGAATAGAAGGACTCGAACTTCCTGGCCTGGGTCACGATATTGAACTCCGACTTTGCGCGTGTCACCGCGTGCTCCGACATGGCCTGCCAGAGCGCGGCGTCGCCGACGATCGCCTCAATGCAGTCCGCCATGGAGGGCGCATCGTCAACCGGCACGATGAAGCCGTTGCTGCCATCGACGATGATGTCCTTGATCCCGTCGACGTCGGTGCCGACCACCGGTATCGCCAGGGCATTGGCCTCCGCCAGCACGTAGCCGAAGCTCTCATAGTGCGAGGTGAGCACCACCACCGCGGCCGACCCCAGCAACTCCAGCAGTTCGGACCGGCTCATCCACGCGATGGCCGTCACATCCTTGCCCTCGACCAGGCCGCGTTCCTGCAGCAGTGCATCGAGCGTCGCCCGGTCATCCTCGTAGTGGCCGTAGCCAACCAGCATGAACTCGATATCCCGGCGGCCCTGGAACAGCCTGGCCACGTCCAGGAACATGGGGATATTCTTCTGCCGGCTGATCCGCGCCACCATGATCACTCGCTTGACGCCGTCGCCAAGCTGCCTTTCCGCCGGCGGAAAGCGGGGTTCCACGGCATTCAGTATCGCGTGCGCGCGGTCCTGCGGCAGCCCGACTTCGTGGATGGCACGATGCCGCTCGGACGGCGAGGTGGCCAGCACCGCGTCCGTAAGGCGATGCAGAAACCGCTCCGCCATCAGGAACACGCGGCGCTTTATCCCGCTGAGGCCGAGGTAGTAGTAGGCATGCGGAGTATAGACAACGCGCACGTCCAGTCCGATGCATGCCAGCCGGCCCACCAGTCCCGCCTTCGAACTGTGCAGGTGCACGATCTGCGGCGCGACGCTCTTTACCAGCGCCCGCAACCTGAGCGCAGCCTTCAGGTCGTTCACCGGGTCGAGCTTGCGGGGAATCGGCAGGTAGCTGACGCCAAAGTTTCGCGCATCCGCAACGGCCGAGATCGAGCATTGCTTCGGCAGCGCAAAGTGGAAGCTGATGTTCTCGTCGTTGATATGGGATGCCAGCAGGTGGAGGTAAGTCTCGACACCGCCCAGGCACTCGGTCACATGCAGGACTTTAATCATTGGGTTGCGCAAATTGGTGCGTATTGGGATGCGTATTTGGGATGCGTGTTGCTGCGTAATGGAAGGGGGCGGCCTCAGTAAGCATTGCTTCCCACCCACCCCCGGAACGCGGTCCAGAAGATGATGCGCAGGTCGAGCCAGAACGACCAGTTCCGGATATAGAAGATGTCGTGCTCCACCCGCTTGGCCATCTTGTCAAGCGTGTCGGTCTCGCCGCGATGGCCATTGATCTGCGCCCAGCCCGTGATTCCGGGCTTGACGCGGTGGCGCAGCATGTAAAAGTCCAGCTGCTCCTTGTACATGTTGTTGTGTGCCATGGCGTGCGGCCGCGGGCCGACCACGCTCATTTCGCCCTTCAGCACATTGATGAACTGCGGCAGTTCGTCCAGGCTGGTACGGCGCAGGAAGGCGCCGATCGGCGTCACGCGGCTGTCGCCCCGGGTGGCCTGTGTGACGACGCCATGCTCGCTATGCACCTTCATGCTGCGGAACTTGTAGACGTGGATGACGCGCCCATCCATGCCGAGGCGTTCCTGCTTGAAGAAGACCGGCCCCGGCGAATCGCGCTTGATCAGGATGGCGATCAGCAGGAACAGCGGCGACAGGGCGACCAGCACGAGCGCGGAAAAGGTGCGGTCGAAGACGGCCTTGATGGTGCCGCGCACGCCGAGCGAGGGCGGCTTGTTCATCTCCACCGCGGGCATGCCCAGGAAGTTGCCGACGTTGTGGTTGAGCAGGTCGAAGTCGAGCACGCTCGGCATCCACTTGATGTCGATGAAGTCATTGCGCAGCGAGAAGGCGATCTCCTGCATCAGGCGGTGCTCGCTCATCGGGAGGGTGATCCAGATCTCATGGATCCCGTGCTCGCGGGCGAAATCGGCGATGTGAGCGCTGTCGGTGATGCGCCGGCGCCCCTCCGGCGTGGATTCGCCTTCTGCGGCATAGATGCCGCTGACCTTGAATCCGGTGGTGTGGTGGGCGGTCGCGCGGCGGTACATCTCCTGGCCGGTCCGGCCGAAGCCGACGATGATTACGCGCTTGTTGTTGGCTCCGGCAACGCGCAGCAGGTTTAGCACGGCGCGGGTGACTACGCGCAGGCCCACCAGGGCGCCCAGCGAGAAGGCGTACCAGTACACCATCCACAGGCGGGACAGGGAGTCGGCCTGATGGAGCAGGTAGGTCAGCAGCAAGCTGACCAGCCAGACCAGGCTCCACGCAGACAGCAGCCGCGCGGCGAGCGAGATCAGGCTGCGGCCGCGCCAGGATGTGTAGACGTCGAACCCGGGCAGCACGATAAAGGCGATCGCACAACCAAAATACTGGATGAACTGGTGGATTGGCGCGTGCGCGGTCGAGAACCGCACTTCACTGGCCAGGATTGCCGCAAGCCAGATGGCCCCGGCGTCGAGCAGGCGGGCCATCAGCGCGAGCTGATCATGGTGCCTGGCAAACATATCGCGATAGATACCCAATTGCTTCCCCCAGAAGCGTTGAGTAATGGGCGTTCAATCGAGTGCCCATGCCGTTGTTGTCTCCTCCGAACCTCCGGTCCGCGCGCGGTGGCGTCCAGGCTCGTTGCATGGCATGCATCGTTGCTGTGCATGCTCAAGGTGTGGACAAAGCAGAGTCGTGCGGGGCTGCATTGCGGCAGCCGGTTCCATGGTGTGGCGGCGGTCAGCTGACGACCGGCCACGGCCGCATCCTTGAGGGCCGTCCACGGAACCGCAACGCTCTTTTTGCTGCCGGCGCGCTGATGGCACCGGCGTGCTTCGTGTTTTCAGGTGCGAATAGTGCGATGCAGCGAAATGCCTCGGTACCCTTCATCAGAAGGGAAAGCCTGGCCTTGGCCGATGAAGCGTTCGACCGCTATTCGCGATGGGCTTCGTCGATTTTCCGCGCGCGAAAATGCCGTGACGCTGACTCCAGCGTTACCCCGCTCAAGGAGGGAAGCGAGAGGCCAGCACACCCCCCGCACCGGGGGTGAGAATAAAAAGCATTGGCGAGCAGGTTCGGGACCGCCGAGTTTGTGTGATGCCCGTGAAAAGGCCGATGCGGCTTGGCAGCCGGGCATCCTTCACTCAACCGCGGCAAGGAAATGAGAAAGAAAACAGAGCCACATACGGTATTCACGCGGGAACAGCTGGATGCGTATTTCGCTTCGTACGTAGGGATGGAAGGTGGAAACCCAGGCGCTGCGGTATGGTTCTGCGATAGCTCTCCGCATCCGAGCGGGGCGTCGCTGTTGGCCCCGTTGGTTCCTCGCCGCCAACCCGGCGCATGGGATGCCGCCTACCGTTGCAAGTATCGTCATCACATGGAGCGCTGGCAGTCGCACCAGAGGATTGCCCGCATCATGTCGGCGGCGCGAGCACAGGTCTTCAACACGGCCATGGGCGAGCAGGACTGGAAGCACTACTTCGATCATCATCTGTACGCGCCGCACGGCGCCGAGTTCAAGCTCAGCCTGTTCCCGCTGCCGGCGCGCCTGATCAATCAGACCCCGTGGTCGAAGGCGTTTCGCGGCCAGCCGGAGCTGTTGCCGAGGCAGCGTTACCTCGACCTGTGCCGCGAAGGCCGGCGCTTTGCCTTCATCGACGGGATCCGCCGGCGCTGGAAGCCGAAGGTGGTGATATGCCTGGGCGAACGGCACGCCGACGACTTCGTGCAGGCGTTCGTGCTCGCGCAGGCGCGCGCCACCGACCACGTCCTGCAGCCTGCCGACCAGCCCAAGACCTTGCGTGTGCTCGAGCGCGACGGCACCACATGGATCATCTGTCCGCCACTGGCCGGCGCAGCGGGAATGATGTCCGATGTCCTGCTCGACGCGATGGGGCAGTACATCACGCGCTGGCTGCGGCCGGACGATTTCCTCGGGTTCTCGACCGGTACAGAGAAGCCGATCGCGAGGGCGTCATGAGCCATGGCGCGCGCGGGTCGCCGATACCGTTCGCCTGGTGGCGCGGTCTGTGCAGCAAATGATTGGCTTTCCCCCGCCATGTAGGGGTGACACGGATTGGTGGATGCGTTTATCTGCGGGCTGCCGCGATCTGCAAGATCGCTGCCACTGCACCCGCTCGCCAGTCTCGTGCGTGGCATCAGCGGCAGCGTAGGGCGCCGGAGACCGTGCGCGGCAGTACTCCGTCGCAGTAGTCCCCACCATGTTTCGTTGTAGCGAAGTATCGATCTCAGGAGAGCAGCGTGCAAACCAAAACCCGGAACATCTTCATCCTTGGCATCATGGCCAGCGCCGCGGCAACGCTCGTGGCTTGCGGCGGCGGCGGCGACGATTCGCCGCCGCCTTCGCAGCCCGCCACCGTGAGCGGCAAGGCGGTGGACTTCTACCTGTCCGGCTCGACTGTCACCTTCCTTGACTGCGACAACAAGACCGCGGTCACGAATGGAAGCGGGGACTTTACCTTCCCGGCGGGTTGCGCGAAGAGTGCGCTGAGAGTGACCGGCGGCACCGATATCGGTACCAACCAGCCGTTCACCGGTGTACTGCAGGCACCGGCGCTGGATAGCAAGGAGGGCGTAATCCAGGTGGTCTCGCCGCTGACCACGTTGGCGGTCCAGGTCGGCTCGGGTCAGGCGGCCCCCCTGGCGGCCGGCCTAGGCCTGGCAGGCAAGGATCTGAACACGCTCGACCCGATGCAGGACGCGGCGGCGCTGCGGGCGGCGGTCGTTGTGCAGCAACTTGTCGACCATGTCGCCAAGACGCTGACCGGCCTGGGCACGGGTGGCACGCTGACTTCCGCGGATACGGCCGCGGCCGCCTCCAAGGCAGTCGCCAACGCCGTGGCCAGCACTCCGGGCACGGCAGACCTGACCAGCGTTGCGCTGGTCACGAATGTGGTGTCCAGCGCTGTACAGAACGCCCAGGCCGGCCTGCCTGCCGAACTGCGCTCGGACATCGGTGTCGTGGCCGCCAATGTGGCCGCACTGGCCGCGCCGGTAATCACAACCCAGGTGGCAAGCGTGAGCACGGCGCTGGAGGCCGTCGATCTGGGTAGCAGCCCGACCGCGACGTTGTCGGCGCTGACGGAAAGCGGATCGCTCAACATCGTGACCGAAAGCGCGCAGTCGACGACGACCACGGCGCTGGTCCAGGCGGTGACGACCGACGGGCTGAGCGATGCATCGATCACGACCAGGCTGGCTGAACTCGGCGAAGCGGTGTCGACCGGCAACACCGCCGAGATCCAGCAGGTCACTGCTGAACTCGGCAGCACGGTGGATGCCGGCGCGATCAACAACGTGGCAAACGCGGTCGGGCTGAAGAACTACCTGCTGCTGTCAAACCTGACGATCAACGGCGTCAATTACCCGATCACCGACACGATCTCGGCCACGGGCGGCACGCTGGGCGCGATCCAGGTTGCGGTGACGCAGAATGGCAACGCCTTCAACGGCGGCCCGTCGCAACTGCGCGCTGGCCTGAGCTATACCTACGGCGGCAACCAGGTCGATGTCATCATCGAGAACGTGACGCTGACGTTCAACGGGTCGCAACTGGTGGATGCGGTGGTGCCTGCCAATACTGCTTATTCGTTCCGGATCAGTGGCAACGTGTCTGCCGCGGCAAGCCTGACCAACAGCGCCGCCGACAGCCTGTTCTCCACCGCAAACGGCGGCTCGCTGAACCTGCCGTTCACGGTGTTCCTCGGCAAGCTCAGGTCTGCCGGCGCGCTGAGCCAGGCGCAGGTTGACGCTCTCACGCCAACTGCCACCAGCACGTTCCCCGTGGCGTTTGCCACAACCACCGGTGCCCAGGGCAGGGATGTGAAGGTGGGCATGCTGGTCAACGGCGACGTGGAATTCGCCAAGACGGCATTGGTGAAGACCGACGCCGAGATGGTGGTCGGTGACGGCCTCAAGACCACGGTGACGCTGAACCCGTGACCGGCGCGTAGCGGTGCCTTCCGCCCGGATGGGGAAGGCCAGGCCGCCCGGTCATCCGAACGCGTGTCTCAAGGCCGCGCCGCGGGTGACCGGGCTTTTTTGTGTCTGTGTCGGGCATCTCGCAGGAGCGCGCGACGCATGAGGCTCGCCCAGTGGCCTCGGAGTCTTCTATGCAGCTGATTCGCAAGCGCCGGCTGGACCACGCCTGCGCCCTGATGCTGGGCCTGTCGTGCGTGGGCACGGCCAGTGCCGCGCCCGACGATGTGTTCATGCAGGCCGAGCCCGCCACCGGGGAGTTCACCTCGGTGCGGGTGGAGGCCAGCTACGACATGGTCGATCGCACTGTCGATGTCTTCAACCTGCGCGGGCGGCAGGGACCGGTGTCGGACAACGCCGGCGATTATCGCGGCGGCAAGCTGATGCTGGGCTACAAGTTCTCGCCGCACTGGTCGGGGTCGGCCACCTACTGGCGCCGTGGCATCGATTATGGGCAAGACCACAACCAGATCGATACCTGGATGCTGGCGATGCACTACGACCCGCTCGCCGAGGCCGGTGCTCGCGATCGCATCATGCTGCGTTTCTCGCTATGGGGAGACCACTCCGGCAGCCTGAACCGCTCGTCGCCGGTGATGGTCCGCAATACGACGTTCAACAGCCTCACCGTGAATAACGCCAATGACGTCCAGGCGCAGGCCGACGTCATCTTCTCCGGCGAGCTGACCGAGCGCAACCAGCTCACCGGCTTCATCGGCCTCGGCATCAGCCGCGTGTCGATCGGCAGCATCAATACCCGCCTGCAGCGAGGCAACTGCAACTTCAATGTCGCTATCGGCTCCGACAATCTCGCCAATGGCCAACTGGCCGCGCCATGCAACGTGGGCAACGTTACCCTGCAGTCGGCGTCGTTCTCGGTCGACGCCAGCCAGTTCGGGCTGAACTTCAACGATGATTTCAACTACACAGCCGGCTATCTGAACCTGGGCGGGTCATGGCGCTGGAAATACGAGCGCTTCGCGGCGCGGCTCGGATACCAGTTCCAATACCTGCTGCGCAGCAATGTCGACAGCCGCACGCAAAGCTACGGTAATTCGCCAATCCGCTCCAACCACACGCTGGGCCTGGAGCTCTCGTATGCGGTGGTGAAGAACGTGGAAGTGTTCCTGCGCGGCCAGGCGTCGCTGTACAACTTCGTCGGCACCATCCCGTTCCTCTATAACGCGACGACCGCGGGCAAGCTGGATCGCTACTACGGCTACGGCTCGATCGGCATTCGTTTCTCCGGGTTCTGAGTTTGTGAAGCAGGTCGCGGTTTTCTATCCCCTCGGGTGAGGGGATAGAAAACGCAATCCCAGAGATATTGCATCGCAGCAAATCACTTATGTCAGACCTTAGAAGATTGAAATTCCTAAATGGGTGAGGCTGGGTTAGAATTAATTCAATCGAAAAAATCTATATAGCTCTATTCAGTTTTGCTAAAGTCGCCGGGCGCGCGTTCAGATAAATATCATTTTTATCTTCGGCGTAAATCATCGCCAAGCGTGCGATGCCAGGGAAGGCGTTTTTCCTCCATGGCAGAAGTTCAAACAAGGATGGGAATAATCCTGTGTTACAGGATGACGTGGGCTCACCGTATTTCCTCGAACCCGCGACTGCGTTCGGCGCGCCGCCTGACCGGATTTTGTGTCAGGTGGGCATCGGAGGCGGGTTCCAGCCCGAACCATCATTAAAACAAGCAGATCCGGGCATTTGAAAAGACCCGGTCGGCGCGAGGATGTCGCATGCGGCGGCACACTGAATTCCTCGCACCGTACCTGCCAATAACGATTTGCGAAAGACCACGGCAGCACGCGCGCCACAGAGGCCGCGGCATGCCGCGGCATTGTCTGTCGGGGGTCCCACCAAGCAGCAAGGGATAGTATGCAGCATTCAAAGGTGTTCGCGCGTCCGGACCTGGATCGTTATTTTGCCTCCTACGTTGGGATGGAAGGCGGAAATCCGAAGGCTCCGGTCTGGATATGCGACAGAAGCCCAGCCTGCTCCGAGCCACTCGTCGCACCGCTACAGCCGCGTATGGCACCGCCGGCCTGGGACGCCGTGTTCCGCCACCAGTACCGGGAAGACATGGGCAAGTGGTTCGGCCATCAGTGCATGGCGCGCATCATGGCGGCCGCGCGGGCCGAGGCGCTGCGCGTCCGGCTCGGGGACAACGACTGGGAGCAATACTACCGGCGCCATCTCTACTCGCCGAGGGGTGCAGAGTTCCGGCTCAGCCTGTTTCCGCTGCCTGCCCATGTCGACGGACGAACGACGTGGTCCAAGGCGTTCCGGGGCCAGCCTGAACTGATCCCGCAGTCGCGCTACCTGGATCTGTGCCGGCATGGCGAACGTTTCCGGTTTCTCGCAAAGACACGCGCCCGCTGGCGCCCGAAGGTCGTCATTTGCCTGAGCCATCGCCATGCCGACGAATACATCGAAGCCTTCTCGCTAGGCGGGCTCGCCAGCGAGGAGCATGCACTCCAGCCGGCAGACCAGGTCAGGCGCCTGCGCCTCTTCACCAAGGACGGGACGACGTGGATCATCTGCCCGGCAATCGGCGGTAGCGCCGGGATGACGTCGCAGGTTCAACTCGATGCGTTCGGAAAGTTTCTGGGCATGCGGCTGGCGGAGAGCGACTTCAAGCACTGCGCCGAGCTCGATGCCGTCGACGATGGAGCGCCGGCCAGGGCGGAGCGCCTGCCGGAGCGCTGCGAGACGAGGAGGCTGCCTGCCGAAGCGGGTGGTAGTCGTCCGGTGGAACGTGTCCGGCCAATGTTTCCGGCTAATGAACCCGCGCGAGCGGGAAATTGCGAATCCCTCGTCTAGTGCCACCCAAAAAACTGATGTAAAAAACTTTCAATTTTCCCGAGTCAAAATACTTGAGACAATTCGCAATCTTCATTCATTGAATTTCCCATTGAAGGCACCGTTAGCGCGGTGTCTTTTTTTTGCGTGGAGGGTGGAACGCAGTCGGGCGACGCGGCGCTGGCGGCAGGCCGGCATGCGCCGGCCTGCACGGCCTCAATCAGCCGTGATGTTGTTGGCCTTCACCACCTCGCCCCACATCTTGTAGTGGGTGCGGGTCAGCGTTGCGAGCTGCTCGGGCGTGCCGCCGCCGGGCTCGTCGCCGCGGTCGACGATGCTCTTGACGACGGCAGGGTCCTTCAGCGCCGTATTCAACGCGCCGTTGGCCTTCTTGACGATGTCGGGGCTCAGGCCCGGCGGCCCGTACAGGCCGATGAACGAGATGATGGTGAAGTCCTTGATGCCGCTCTCGGTGGCCGTCGGTACATCCGGGATCATGGCCACGCGCTTGGGTCCGGTGACCATCAGCGGCCGCAGCTGGCCCGACTTGATGAAGGGCGCGACGACCGAGGTTGCATCGAACATCGCATCCAGGCGCCCGGCCATCAGGTCGACCATCGCCGGGCTGCTGCCCTTGTAAGGCACGTGGTTCATTTTGGGGCCGCCCATGCGCTCGCGCAGCAGCTCCATCGTGACATGCGGCAATGCGCCGGTGCCGCCCGAGCCATAGTCGATGGTCTTGCCGGACTTGTCCCGCGCCTTTACCTCCTCGACAAACTGCGCGTACGTCCTGATGGGCGAACTGGCGGGCACGACCAGGACCAGCGGCGACTGCAGCATCACGCCGATCGGCGTCAGCTTCTGCGGGTCGACGATGCCGAGCTTGGTGTAGACGTGCGGCATGATCGTCATCGAGCCGTTGCCTACCAGCAGCTTATTCCCGTCCGGCGCCGCGCGCATGACCTCAATGGAGGCGATATTGCCATTCACACCGGCCTTGTTGTCGATGACAAACGGCTGGCCGAGCGAACTCTGCAGGCCGTTAAGCAGCGCACGTCCCGCGAAGTCGGTCTGGCCGCCGGGCGGGAAGCCGACCAGCAGTGTCACCGGCTTGGTCGGCCAGGTGGTCTGTGCCCAGGCGGCCGTTGTCGCCAGCGCGCCAAGGCCGAGCGCAGCGACGCCCAGGATCAACGCGGAACGGCGCGAATTCACGGGCGATTTCTTGGTGATTGTCATGACAGGTCTCCGATTATGTTTTGACAGGGCCGCAGCCCCACGGCGCTTCAGGCCGTCTTTTCCATCGCTTCCCACATCCCGTTGATATAGACCGCGCCGAGTGCCCGGTCATAGAGGCCGTATCCCGGCTTGCCCGTCTCGCCCCAGATCATGCGGCCGTGGTCGGGGCGGAAATAGCCCTGGAAGCCGACGTCGTGGTACGCCTTGACGATCGCGGCGATATCCAGCGAGCCGCAGCTCGACAGGTGGGCGGTTTCCTCGAAGTCGCCTTCCGGCGTGATCTTGACGTTGCGGATATGGGCGAAGTGGATGCGGCCCATGCCGCCGAACTCGCGCACCAGCGCCTCGACGTTGTTCTGCGGGCGGGCGCCAAGCGAGCCCGAGCACAGCGTCAGGCCGTTTGCCGGCGTGTCGACGATCCCGAGGATGCGTGCCAGGTCGTCGCGGTCCTTGACGATGCGCGGCAGCCCGAAAATGGGGCGCGGCGGATCGTCCGGATGAATGGCCATCTTGATCCCGCACTCCTGCGCCACGGGAATGATCGCGTGCAGGAAATGCTCCAGATGCTCCCAGAGCCTGGCTTCGTCGATGCCGCGGTATTCAGCCAGCAGCGACTGCAGCTCACCTGGCTCGTAGCTGGAATCCCAGCCGGGCAGGGCGATGCCCTGGCTGACGTCAACCAGTTCGACCTCCCGCGTGCTGAAGGCGAGGCAGGTCGAGCCGTCATCGAGCTTTTTCGCCAGTTCCGTACGGGTCCAGTCGAATACCGGCATGAAGTTGTAGCAGATGACTTCGATGCCCGCGGCGGCCAGGTTCCTGATGTTCTGCTGGTAGTTCGCGATCAGCCGCTCGCGCGTCGGCTTGCCAAGCTTGATGTCCTCATGGACCGGAACCGATTCCACGACCTTGAACTGCAGCCCCGCCGCCTCGATGGTGGACTTGAGCGCCAGGATCTTGTCCAGTGGCCATACCTCGCCGACGGGTTCGTCGTAGATGGCCGAGACGATGTGGGTCATGCCCGGGATCTGCCGGATGTATTCGAGAGGAATCGGGTCGGACGGGCCAAACCAGCGGAACGACATCTTCATGGGGGGCATCCTTGGGGCGACTCTGTTGCGGCAGAACAGGGCGGAAAAACCCCGACCTGTAGTGCGAACCGGCGCGCGGCATGGCCCGGAGGCCACGCAGCATTGGTGTACCGGATTGGTTTATTTGGTTCACCAATTATGAACAGGTTGCCCAATTTTGCCGTCATGGTTTACCATGGGATGCATCAGGCACTGCCCGGCCATGCCGCGTTTTTGTGGCGATTGGTCAACCGGTGATGACATTGGGCAGCCGCCGCCTTACCTGCAATGCGACATTCCACCAGCGATCCTGCAACCCGTCCGTCAGTCGAGAACCCGCCAGCGGCCAGCGACCGGTCGTACCTGAGCCTGGCCGGCCAGGTGCAGGCACTGATCGCATCCGGAGAGTTCTCCGCCGGCATGCGGCTGCCGTCCGAACGCACCCTGGCCGAGCGGTTCAGCGTCAGCCGTACCCTGGTGCGCGAGGCAATCATCGCGCTGGAGGTCCAGGGGCTGGTCGAAGTGCGCGGCGGCTCCGGAATCTACGTCTGCGCAGGAGCGCCCGCGCCCGGTCCCGAGCCGTTTGAGATGCCGTGGCGGCCGGGGCCTATCGAATCGCTGCGCGCCCGGGCCCTGATCGAGGCGGAAGTCGCCGGCCTGGCGGCCAGCGAGCGCAAGGACAGCGATCTTGACCGCATGTTCTCGGCCCTGAGCCTGATGCGCGAGCACATGGACGACAAGCAGGCCAACGAGGCGGCGGACCGCCAGTTCCACCTGTGCCTTGCCGAATCGACCGGCAACCGGGTCCTGCTGCATATGGTCGCCGCACTGTGGGATAGCGGGCGCAGCGATCCGCTGTGGAGCAAGATCGAGGAACACTTCCATACCACCGGGCTACGGGAGGCATCGCAGGAAGACCATCAGCGGATCTTCGCGGCGGTGATGGCCCGCGACGCGATGGCGGCGCGGGCGGCAATGCGCAACCACCTGGAGAGGGTGATCAGCGAGTTCACCCAGGCGTGGCGTTGACAGATAGCCCGTTGGGCGTAGTTCGGCTTTTCCACGCCGGGCCGCTCCAGGAGCGGAGGGTGTAAAAGCCGCCGGTCGCGCGGAAAGTCACCTCAGGGCAAGGCGAACCAACCGCACTGACCGGCGTCGCGACGCGTCAAACCGCGCGGCGAACCATCAGTTCCTTGATCTTGCCGATGGCCTTGGTCGGGTTCAGACCCTTCGGGCACACGTCGACGCAGTTCATGATGCTGTGGCAGCGGAACAGGCGGTACGGGTCGTTCAGGTTGTCCAGGCGCTCGCTGGTGGCCTGGTCGCGGCTGTCCGCGATAAAGCGGTAAGCCTGCAGCAGGCCGGCGGGGCCGACGAACTTGTCCGGGTTCCACCAGAACGACGGGCACGAGGTCGAGCAGCTCGCGCACAGGATGCACTCGTACAGGCCATCCAGCTCGTCGCGCTCTTCCGGCGACTGCAGGCGCTCTTTCTCGGGCGGCGGCTCGTCGTTGATCAGGAACGGCTTGATCGAGTTGTACTGCTTGAAGAACTGCGTCATGTCGACGATCAGGTCGCGCACCACCGGCAGGCCGGGCAGCGGACGCAGCACGATGCGGTCCGGCAGCTCGCGCATGTTGGTCAGGCACGCCAGGCCGTTCTTGCCGTTGATGTTCATCGCGTCCGAGCCGCACACGCCTTCGCGGCACGAACGGCGGAACGAGATGGTCTCGTCCAGCTTCTTGAGCTTGACCAGCGCGTCCAGCAGCATGCGCTCGTGACCGTCGAGTTCGACCTCGTAGGTCTGCATGCGCGGTGCGGCGTCCTTGTCCGGATCGTAGCGGTAGACTTCGAAAATACGCTTCATTTCTGTGGGTCCTGTTGTCTCTACGATGCGGTGCTCAGAAGGTACGGGCCTTCGGCGGCACGCTTTCCACCGTCAGCGGTTCCATCTTCACCGGCTTGTAGTCGAGGCGGTTGCCTTCGCTGTAGAACAGCGTGTGCTTGAGCCAGTTCTGGTCGTCGCGGTTGGGGAAGTCGCTGTGCGCGTGCGCACCGCGCGATTCCTTGCGGGCGGCCGCCGAGATCATGGTGGCCTTGGCCACTTCCACCAGGTTGGCCACTTCCAGGGCTTCCACCAGCGCGGTGTTGAAGACCTTGGACTTGTCCTTCAGGTGGATGTTGTCGGCGCGCTCGGCCACTTCCAGGATGCGGTCGACACCTTCGTCCATCAGCTTCTGGGTGCGGAACACGCCGGCATGCGACTGCATGTTCTTGCGGATGTCGTTGGCGACGTCCTGCGTGTATTCACCCGACGACGTGGCCTGCAGCTTGGCCAGGCGCGACATCGCGAGGTCAGCGGCGTCGGCCGGCAGCGGCTTGTGTTCCTTCTGCTTCAGGTTCTGCGCGATGATGTGGTTGCCGGCGGCACGGCCGAACACCACCAGGTCGAGCAGCGAGTTGGTGCCCAGGCGGTTGGCGCCGTGCACCGACACGCACGAGCATTCGCCGATCGCGTAGAAACCATTCAGCACTTCGTTCGGGCTGCCATTCTTCGGCACCACGACCTGGCCGTGGTAGTTCGTCGGGATGCCGCCCATCTGGTAGTGGATGGTCGGGACCACCGGGATCGGTTCCTTGATCGCGTCGACGTTGGCGAACTTCATGCCGATTTCGCGGATCGACGGCAGGCGCTTCATGATGGTCTCGGCGCCGACGTGGGTCAGGTCGAGCAGCACGTAGTCGCCGTTCGGGCCGCAGCCGCGGCCTTCCTTGATTTCCTGGTCCATCGAGCGCGAGACGAAGTCGCGCGGCGCCAGGTCCTTCAGCGTCGGCGCATAGCGTTCCATGAAACGCTCGCCGTCCTTGTTGCGCAGGATCCCGCCTTCGCCGCGCACGCCTTCGGTGATCAGCACGCCCGCGCCGGCCACGCCGGTCGGGTGGAACTGCCAGAACTCCATGTCTTCCAGCGGCACGCCCGCGCGTGCGGCCATGCCCAGGCCGTCACCGGTGTTGATGAAGGCGTTGGTCGACGCAGCGTAGATACGGCCGGCACCGCCGGTCGCGAACAGCGTGGTCTTGGCCTCGAGGATGTAGACCTCGCCGGTTTCCATTTCCAGCGCGGTCACGCCCAGCACGTCGCCGTCCTGGTCGCGGATCAGGTCCAGCGCCATCCACTCGACGAAGAAGTGGGTCTTGGCGCGCACGTTGCGCTGGTACAGCGTATGCAGCAGCGCGTGGCCGGTACGGTCCGCCGCGGCGCAGGCGCGCTGCACCGGCTTCTCGCCGTAGTTGGCGGTATGGCCGCCGAACGGGCGCTGGTAAATCGTGCCGTCCGGATTGCGGTCGAACGGCATGCCGAAGTGCTCGAGTTCGTACACGACCTTCGGCGCTTCCCGGCACATGAACTCGATCGCGTCCTGGTCGCCCAGCCAGTCCGAGCCCTTGATGGTGTCGTAGAAGTGATAGTGCCAGTTGTCTTCGCTCATGTTGCCCAGCGAAGCACCGATGCCGCCCTGCGCCGCCACGGTGTGCGAGCGGGTCGGGAACACCTTGGACAGCACGGCCACGTTCAGGCCGGCTTCCGCGAGCTGGAGGGATGCGCGCATCCCGGCGCCGCCAGCACCGACGATGACCACGTCAAAGCGGCGACGCGGCAATCCAGTCTTGACTGCGACCATTTATTACACCCTCCAGAGAATCTGAGCAGCGTAGCCCGCGCAACCGACGAGCCACAGAATCGTAAGAACTTGCAGCACCAGGCGCACCGCCATCGGCTTGACATAGTCCATCCAGATGTCGCGCACGCCGATCCAGGCGTGATACAGCAGCGACAGGATGGTCAGGAACGTGATGATCTTCATCCACTGGTTGGCGAAGAGCCCTGCCCACGCTTCGTACGAAGCGCCGTTCGACAGCAGGAAGGCAATGGCCAGCACCACGGTGAACACCACCATGATCACGGCCGTGACGCGTTGCGCGAGCCAGTCTTTCAGGCCGTAATGGGCGCCGACGACCAGGCGCTTGGGACCGATATTGTTGTTTGCCACCGTGATTCTCCTCAGAACAGGCCGAACAGCTTCAGGCCGAAAATCAGGGTAAGCAGCAGGCTGACAACCAGCACGCTGATGGCAGCCTTGGCCGAGGCGGGCTTGGAAACACCAACGTGCACATCCAGCAGCAGAAAGCGGATACCGGCGCAGAAATGATGCAGATAACCCCAGATCAGGGCCAGCACAACCAGCTTGACAAAGCCGCCGGACAACAGGGCCGAGAACTTTGCGAAGCTCAGTTCGGAGGTAATGCTCTGCTCGAACAGGTACAGGACGAAGGGAAGGAGGAGGAACATCAAGGCACCGCTCACGCGATGCAGGATGGATACCTTGCCGGCCCAGGGCAACCGGTATTTCGCGATCTGCGAGATACCGATATTCCGGTATTCGGGCCTGGTGGATAGTTGCTTTTCCATGGGGCGCTGATTCTTGTCGTGGGGTGATTCGCCGCCTTTGCCGCGAACAACACGGTCTTCGACACCGTGAAGTACCCGGCAAGGGGTGATACGCGCGTATTTTGGCCTTCCGCTGATATACTGTCCAATATCTATCGCATCTTTCTGATATATAAAACGGCAGATATCGCATGGAGCTGCGGCATATTCGGTACTTCCTCGCCGTCGCCGACGAGCGCAACGTCACGCGGGCGGCGGAAAGGCTCGGCATTGGACAGCCGCCCCTCAGCCAGCAGATTCACGCGCTGGAGGAGGAGTTGGGCGTCAAGCTGTTTCGCCGGACCGGGCATGGCGTGGTACTGACGGAAGCGGGCGAGGCGTTCGCAACGGATGCCAGGCGCATCCTCCATGACACGCGCACAGCCGTAGAAAAAGCGCAAAGCGCCGGACGGGGCGAGATCGGGCGACTCAATATCGGATTTACCGGCTCCGCCGCGTTCAACCCGGTGGTCTCCAGGCTGATCCGCGCGTTTCGGCAGGATTACCCCAACGTTGTCCTCACCCTGGCGGAAGGCAATACATCCCAGCTCCTCGCCTTTCTCAACGATGGCCGGGTCGATGTGGCCTTTGTCCGATTGAGCGGGCAGTCGCCGGCCGGGGTTCAACTGCAGCACATTGCGGTGGAACCGATGAAGGTCGTGCTCCCTGCAACCCATCCACTTGCCAGGCGGCGCCGGATATCCCTCGACGCACTGGCGGAAGACCAGTTTGTCCTGCTGCCCCGCGAAGCGAGTCCGACCTTGCATGACGTCATTGTGGGCGCTTGCAAGCAGGCCGGATTTGATCTCATCGCCGGGCAGCAAGCGCCGCAGCTCTCTTCGGTCGTCAATCTCGTGGCAGCGGAGTTCGGCGTTTCCATCGTTCCTGCCTCGGTTTGCCAGATACAGGTCGAGGGCGTTGTCTATAAGGACATCGTTGGCAGCCCGGTCTCGATCCGGCTGGCACTGGCTTCCCGGATCGAGTCGACGCCTGCGAAAACGGCCAATTTTCTGGCAATGGCTCAGGGATTCCGTGCCGGCGCCAACGCAGGCTGAGCCGTAGGGCACCGCAGTCGTTCGAACGGACGCGCCGGGCACGCAGGTACAATCCCCGGAAAATCGACACATAAATAAGAGGGGACAACACCATGACTGGTGTGGTTTCAGGCCGCCTGGCGCAGAGGTGCCCTTGAATACACGTTTCATCGAGGCCTTCATGTGGGTCGCGCGGCTTGGCAGCTTCCGCGCCGCTGCCGACCACCTGCACATCACGCAGGCTGCCATGTCGAACCGCATCGCCTCGCTCGAGCAGGAAATTGGAGCCCGCGTCTTTGAACGCGAGGCCCGCGACCTGCGGCTGACGCCGGTTGGCCTGCGCCTGCTCAGCTATGGCGAGCGGATGCTCGAACTGCAGCGCGAGATCATGGTGCTGGGCCGCTCCGACCAGCAACTGCTCGGGCTGGTGCGCATCGGCGCCATCGAAACCGTGGTGCATACCTGGCTGGTCGACTTCCTGCGGCACCTGAGTTCGACCTATCCCGGCATCGAGGTGCAGATCACCTCCGAGACGACGGAAGGGCTGCACAAGAGCCTGCGCGCCGGCGCCATCGATATCGCGCTGCAGACCGACACCGCTGTCGGCGAAGGCATTGCCAGCATGCCCTGCCTGCCGATGGCGATGGGCTGGGTTGGCCCGCCGGGCGAGCCGCAGCCGGGTGAGGGCGTGCTGGCCGGGCTGCTGCAGCATCCGACCATCACCATGAGCCGGGGCTCGCAACCCCATGTTGCGCTCAAGGAGCTGTATCGCAAGGCCGGACTGCCGGTGGGCAAGGTGCATTGCGTCAGCTCGATCGCTGCCATTGTCAGGCTGGTCAGGGGCGGTTTCGGCAATGCCCTGATGCCGCTGGCGCCGGTGCGCGAGCAGGTGGAGCGTGGCGAACTGCGCCTGCTTGCCTGCGATGTCCCGCTGCCACCGCAGCGCGTCGTGGTCAGCTATCACGACCACGGCGTTTCCGAGGCCATCCGTTTCGTTGCCGAACTGGCCTGCCGCGAATCGGACCGGTTCGTCGAGTCGCTGCCCGCACCATATTCGGGTGCCTAGAGCGGCCATTGCGCCAGCCTGGTGCGGTTTCCCGGCCGCATCCACAAGAAAAACTGATCGGAGGGACCAACAATTTCCCGTTTGTCCTGACTCGCTGCTGCAACGATCATCGACTCATCCGCCGAACACGGCGATCACCCCATCAGAGGAGATAGAGTCAGATGAGCAATCCTGCGGCCATTCCCCAACATGGCTTGTTGTTCGTCGCGTCCGATGTGGACGCGGCGGATGAAGCCGATTTCAACCTGTGGTACGACCGCGAACACGTAGAGGAGCGTGCGCGCGTGCCGGGCTTTATCTCGGCCGCGCGTTACCAGGCGGTGCACGGCGGCCCGAAGTACCTTGGCCTCTATCGCACCGAATCGCTGGCCGCGTTCACCTCGGCCGCCTACAGGCAAGCCTTCCGGCACCAGACCCCGTGGTCGGTCACCAATCTCGGGCGCATGCGCAGGCCGATGCGCCGCGTGTGCGCGGTCAACGCCTCGGTGGGGCAGGGCAGCGGCAGCTGGATCGCGGTCCTTCCACTGCCGCGTGCAGACGATGCCGTGTCCCTCATCGAACGGGCCGGCGAGGTTGGAGATGAACTCTCGCTGCGCGCGGGGTATGTCCGCTCCTATCTTCTGGTCCCCGACGACGAACTCAGTCAACCCTTGCCCAACGAGAGCCTGGAAGGCCGCGAGCTGCTTCCCCTGTTCGTCGTGGAGAGCAGCGATGAACAGGCAAGCGAGCTTGCGCTGAGCATCGCGGCGCAGGGCCTGCACGCCGATGCCGCAGGCGCAACGCGCTACATCCTCAAGTGGAAACTCTACGCAAAGGAACTGACGTCATGAGCGAAATGATCTCTACGGCAGCCGACGTCGGCTCCGCAGCCGGCGCGCACGAGGCAAATGCAAACGCAAACGCCAACGCCAACGCCAGCGCAAGGATGCGCCGCCTGGCCGCGGCCAGCTCGATCGGGACCACGCTGGAGTGGTACGACTTTACCGTCTACAACCTGATGGCGGCGCTGGTCTTCAACGTCATCTTCTTTCCGTCCTTCGATCCGCTCACGGGCACGATCCTGGCGTTTTCCACGTATGCCGTCGGCTATGTGTCCCGGCCGCTCGGCGGCATGGTGTTCGGCCATCTTGGCGACAAGCTCGGCCGCCGCTTTGTGCTGGTGACCACGCTGATCCTGATGGGCATCGCCACCGGCGTGATGGGCCTGTTGCCGACCTATGCATCGTGGGGCATCTGGAGCCCGCTGCTGCTGGTGGCACTGCGCTTTGTGCAGGGCGCCGCCATCGGTGGCGAGTGGGCCGGCGCGGTGCTGCTGGCGATGGAGCACGGCAGGCAGGACCAGCGTGGGCGCAACGCGTCCTTTACGCAGGTAGGTCCGTCGGCCGGCACGCTGCTGGGCACCGGCTTCATTGCGCTGGTGTCGCTGTTCCTGAGCCCGGAGGACTTCCTGGCGTGGGGCTGGCGCATTCCGTTCGTTTCCAGCGTGGCGCTGGTGGTGTTCGGCTTGTGGCTGCGGCGCGGCGTCGAGGAAACGCCGGCGTTCAAGGAAATGGCTGCGCACAATGCGCAGGCCAAGACCCCGCTGAAGGAAGTGTTCGTCTCGCACTGGCGGCGCCTGCTGGTGGCCGGCGGCGTGCGGATCGGCTCGGACGTGCTCTATGCGCTGGTCGTGGTGTTTACGCTGACCTATGTCACCAGCGTGCTGCACCTGTCGCGACCGCTGGCACTGACCGCGACCATGCTGGGCGCGGCCGGCAATGCGCTGACGGTGCCGCTGTTCGGTGCGCTGTCCGACAAGCTCGGCCGCCGGCCGGTCTACATCGTCGGGGCGCTGCTGGGGATCGTATGGGCGTTCGTGTTCTTCGTGCTGATGGACAGCAGCCAGCCGTGGCAGATCTGCGTGGCGGTGGTGCTGGGGCTGCAGATCCACGCCGTCATGTACGGCCCGCAGGCAGCGTTCGTGACCGAGCAGTTTCCGACGCGGGTGCGCTATGCAGGCTCGTCCCTGGCCTACACCCTGGCAGGCATCCTCGGCGGCGGCTTCGCTCCGCTCATCATCACCAGCCTGTACAAGGCGTACGGCACGACCGGCGCGGTGTCGCTCTACGTCTGCGCGGCACTGGGCGTGACGCTGGTTGCGCTGCTGGTTGCCCGCGAAACGGCGCACAAGCCGCTCGAACACTAGGCCGGCCATGGCCCGCCGGCTTGTCCGGCGGGCCGCGCCCAGCGGCTGCGTTCCGCTCGCAGCCCCATCATTCCAACCACTTGTACCGTATGCCTACTTTGGAATTCCAGCTCGCCGGCGAAGGACCGCTGGCGCTGCATATCGACCGGCTCGTCATTGCCGGCTGGACCGGGCGCGATGCCGACGCCGTCAACCACCACATCCGGGAACTCGAAGAGATCGGCGTGAAGCCGCCGTCGACCGTCCCGTGCTTCTACCCGCTTGCCGCGTCGCTGCTGACGACCGCGCCGTTGCTGGAAGTGCCGCGGGAGGATTCATCGGGCGAGATCGAGTTCGTGCTGATGGCGGGCCCCGACGCGCTCTATGTCGGCGTGGGCTCGGACCATACCGATCGCAAGGTCGAGGCCTATGACGTCACCGTCTCCAAGCAGATGTGCGCCAAGCCGGTCGGCAGCAAGGTCTGGCGCTTCGACGATGTCGCGGCGCACTGGGACCGGCTCGAGATGCGCTGCTGGCGCACCCGGCATGGCGTGCGCGAGCTTTACCAGGAAGGGCTGGTGACGCGCCTGCTCGATCCGCGTGACCTGATCCGGCGCTTGCACGGCGATGTGCATGGCGCAGACGCGCTACCGCCCGGTACCGCGATGTTCTGCGGCACTCAGGCCGTGATCGGGGAACTGGGAGGCGGGGAGGCGTTCGAAGTCGAGCTGCACGATCCGGTATTGCGGCGTTCGCTACGCCATGCGTACCGCGTGGCAAGCCTGGAGGTGGCTCCTTGATGCGTACCGATCTTCCCACCATCGCCGAACTGGCCGCCAGCCTGGATGCCGGGCGGACGACCAGCGTCGCGCTGACCGAACAGGCGCTGGCGCGTATCGACAGCCATCGCAAGTCGGGCGGCGCGGCTTTCGTCGAGGTCGATGACAAGGGCGCCCTGGCGGCGGCCGCGGCGGCAGACCAGGCGCGTGCCGCCGGCTATGTGGCATCGCCACTGGCCGGCCTGCCGGTGTCCGTCAAGGACTTGTTCGATGTGCGCGGCCAGGTGACGCGGGCCGGCTCAAAGGCGCTGGATGGCGCCGCTGCGGCCGCCGATGCGCCGGCCGTGGCGCGCCTGCGCGCGGCAGGCGCGGTGCTGATCGGGCGCACCAACATGAGCGAGTTCGCGTTTTCCGGGCTTGGCCTGAACCCGCACTACGGTACGCCCCGCACGCCGTTCGACGAAGCCTGCATCGCCGGGGGCTCGACCTCGGGCGGCGCCGTCAGCGTGGCGCTCGACATGGCCGTGGCCGCGCTCGGTACCGACACGGGCGGCTCGATCCGCATCCCGAGCGCATTCTGCGGGCTGACGGGCTTCAAGCCCAGCGCAAGGCGCGTGCCGCTGGCGGGCGCCGTGCCGTTGTCGACCTCGCTCGACTCGGCCGGCCCGCTGGCGCGTTCGGTGGCTTGCTGCGCGGCCTTCGATGCGGTCCTCAGCGGCGAAACGCTCGACAGCGAGCCCGCTGCGCTCGCCGGCCTGCGCCTGTACGTGACGCGCGATTTCGTCACCGAGGGTCTGGACAGCGAAGTCGCGCGTGGTTTCGACGCAGCGCTTGCCAGCCTGTCCCGGCACGGTGCGCACGTCATCCCGTTCGATTTCCCCGAACTGCACCACCTGCCCACGATCAACGCCGGCGGCGGCCTGACCGCGGCCGAGGCGTGGCACTGGCATCGCGCGCTGCTGGACGAGCGCGGCGCTGCCTACGATCCGCGTGTGGCGACACGGATACGCCGCGGCCAGCAACAGGGCGCTGCCGACTATCTGACGCTGCTGAAAGAACGGGAAGCGATGCGCCAGAGCGCAGCCAAGCTGCTGCGCGATGCCGACGCCTGGCTGATGCCGACCGTTGCCGTCCGGCCGCCGCGGCTCGATGCACTCGGCAGCGATGAGGCCTTCTTTTCGATCAACGGGCTAGTGCTTCGCAATCCCAGCGTCATCAACTTCCTCGATGGCTGTGCGGTATCGCTACCGCTCCCCGCAGCCGTGCCGGGCGTCGCGCTCAGCGTCTGTGGCTTGAACGGTGCCGACGCGCGCATCCTGCAGGTTGCCGGGGCGATCGAAAGGGGCCTTTGCTGAAGGCATCGTGCGCGCGTGCGCAAGACATCGGGTTGCCGGCCGCCGCTGGTTATGCAGCGGCCGTTGATCAGATGTCCAGCACGATCTTGCCGATGTGCTGATTCGCTTCCTGGTAGCGAAAGGCGTCGGCCATCGCTTCCAGCGGGAAATGCCGGTCGATGACCGGGCGGATGCCGGTGGTATTCAAGGCACGCACCATGTCGAGCTGGTGCTGGCGGCTCCCCACCAGCAGCCCCGTCAGCCGCAGGTGCTTGCGCAGCAGCTGGGTGACGGTGACCGGCCCGGTCGGGTTTCCCAGTGACCCGATCACGGCGATATGTCCGCCGACACGGGCTGCCGTCATCGACTGGTCCAGGGTGGCGGCGCCGCCAACCTCGATGACATGGTCTGCGCCTGCGCCATCCGTCATCTCGCGTACTGCCTCGCCCCACTGCGCCGTCTTGCGATAGTTGATCAGGCAGTCTGCGCCAAGCTTGTGCAGCCTGGCCAGCTTCTCGTCCGAGGATGAGGTGGCGATCACCCGCGCGCCGGCCGCCTTGGCGAATTGCAGCGCAAAGACCGATACGCCGCCGGTGCCGAGTACCAGCACGGTCTCTCCCGGCTTCAAGCCGCCATCGGCAAACAATGCCCGCCAGGCAGTCAGGCCGGCCGTGGTCAGCGTGGCGGCCTCGGCATGGCTGTAGCCGTGTGGAGCATGCGTGAAGCACGCT
This sequence comes from Cupriavidus oxalaticus, assembly GCF_004768545.1. Taxonomy (NCBI): domain Bacteria; kingdom Pseudomonadati; phylum Pseudomonadota; class Betaproteobacteria; order Burkholderiales; family Burkholderiaceae; genus Cupriavidus; species Cupriavidus oxalaticus. Next base: position 1,635,885 of record NZ_CP038635.1, read on the forward strand.
TCGGGCAACGTCACAACCTCCCGCGCAAAGCCGTCGACGCCATCCCCGGGGACGGTAGCAAAATCGCACAGGAACGGCCCTCCGTCATGCCACGTCGGAAAAAAGGTGCTGACAACATGGTCGCCGACCGAGAATGTCTTCACGCCGGCACCAACGGCGGTGACTTCACCGGCGCCGTCCGCCATCGGAATGCGCCTTTGCGCCAGGGCCCGACGGCCTGAAACCACGGCGTAGTCATGATAGTTGAGCGAACTCGCATGGATGCGCACGGTGATCTCCCCCGGTCCGGGAGGGGCGGCCGTGGCTTCCCCGACGACGATGCGCTCGAAACCGGCAGGTGGATCGAGATATATGGCTTTTGCAGCAGTCAAGGCATTCCCCAGGTCGCCGACAGAAGATGCGGGCCGAGTTTAGCTGCCGAACGCCGGAAAGACCACCGGCTCGTCAGGGTGGCTTGCCAGATCTCTACAGGGTTTTCCCTCTGTTTGCGCGAATTGGTAAAAGCATGTCGTGATCGGCCTAGCCGGTTGACGTGCCGCGCTCCGAGAATAGAAAAAAAGAGGTGAGCAGTCCTCACGCGCGTGGCCCGTGGTGCGATATGCCGCTTCCGTCATCGACAAAGCTTTCCAAACACGCAAAGCAGCAATCAAGAGGTACAGACATGAAGAAGCAGGCCAATAGCTTATGGTGGCAAGGATGCGCCCTGGCATTCGGTGTTGGTGTCGTCGGCTGGCTGCCCGTGGCTCACGCCCAGCAGGCCTGGCCAACGAAGCCGATCCGCCTGGTGGTGGCGGGGCCTGCCGGCGGCAGCGCTGACGCACTGGCGCGGCTGCTCGCGGAAGGCCTGCATAAGGCATGGAGCAAGCCGGTCATTGTGGAAAACAAGCCTGGTGCGGCCGGTGCGCTGGCGATCAGCGACATGCAGTCCACCGGCAAGGATGGCCATACCCTCCTGGTCATCCAGGGCGGTGTCGTAAGCGAGGCGCCATTGGCCTACAAGGTCCAGTACAAGCCGTTTGCAGACCTGAAGCCTCTTGCCCAGATCAGCCGCACGGGGCTGGTGCTGGTTGCCAACAAGGACCTTCCTGTTTCCAACCTGAAGCAGCTTGTGGACTATGGCAAGTCGCAAAAAGACGGGCTCGTGTTTGCTTCTTATGCTGCCGGACTGAAGGGGCACACCTCGGGCATATTGCTCGGACAACTCACCCATGTGCCAATGCGGCACGTAGGCTACAAGGGCTCTCCACCCGCGTTGAACGACCTGATGGGTGGGCATGTGCCGCTGATGTTCGATGGGGTGACTACCTCGTTGCCGCTGATCAAGGCGGGGAAGATCAAAGCGATTGCGGTGGCCTATCCGGCCCGGATCGCGGGCCTGGCGGATGTACCTACCTTCAAGGAGCTTGGCTACCCGCAGCTGGCGCAAGCTGGCTGGTTCGCCGTGTGGTCACGCCCGGATGTCGACCTGGCGGTACAGCAGAAAATCCGCGACGCCACGCTGGCATATTTCAAGCAACCCGCCGTGCAGAGTCGCATCAAGGACATGGGCATGGAGCAGGGCGATCCCGCGACGTCGGAAGAGATGATGACGGACCTGAAGCAGGCATACCAGCAACAGGCCGCGCTGCTGAAGTCCATCAACTACCAGCCGGAGTAAGCAGAAGGAGCCGTGAGCGAACTTGCCACGGCTCCTCCGGCGTGCATGGCACGATCACCGGCGCCGCGGGCCATGTCCGTTACGAGCGGCCTGTGGCACCAGGCGGTGATCCGCTTTACGAGAGCTCGAGGATGAGCGCTTCCGCCTGCGGCCATTCACCATAGCCGGAAGCCGGATTCAGATGCCCGACGTCGCCGAGTTCGACGAAACGGCTTCCCCAGGCCTGCGCCAGGTCGCGGGCGCGCTCGAGGCGAGTCAGCGGATCGTTGCTGCTTGCCGCAACGATGCTCGGGAACGGCAAGGCGGCGCGAGGGATCGGCAGCCAGCCGTGATCGCGCAGTGTGTCGGTCGCCGGGTAGCCTGCCGGCATGGGCGTCTCGAGGTCCGCAGGTGCCGCAAGCAGTGCGCCGAGGATCTCGCGTTTGCCGCCTCGGGCTGCCCAATGGACGACCATCATCGCGCCGGCGCTGTGTGCCACGATGATGACCGGCCCCTCGATAGTAGCCAGGGCGCGCTCGATCGCATCCACCCGGGCAGCGCAGCTCAGCTTGTCTTGCTCGAGTGGGGCGACGGAGACCACGCGGGGCAGCTTCGCTGCCAGCAGGGTCTGCCAGTGTTCCGGCACATGGTCACGCAGGCCGGGGACGATGAGAACGGTTGGTGTCGTAGGGTTCATGTCAGACTTTCAAGATGGCGCGTCACCGATGATGGCGGTTCGCTCCATCTTTCGGTGGCACGGGGATAAGGCTGCGGTGCTCGATCAGACAGATCAGCCCTCGTGAGTTTGGATGTTGCGGGCTGCGTCCGCTTGACGGGACGTGACAAGCATTTACCATTTCATGGCACAAAGCTGACACGCGCGTCTGGATCGCCCTGCCTCCGGGCGAGTGCGGCCGGCTCAAAAAGCAAGAGCCTGCTTCCCCCTCCGATATCCCAAAGGTCCTAGGCACTCCCCTCGCTTTCGAGCCACTGAATCGCAAAGCGCATCAACTCCTTGCCACTGGAAATGTCGAGCTTTTCCTTGATGTTGGCTTGATGTGCCTCGATGGTCTTGACGCTCCGATTCAGCTTCATGGCGATCTCGCGCGTGCTGAAGCCGAGCCCGATCAGGTGCAGGACTTCGAACTCACGATCAGAAAGACTTGCAATCGAGCCTGCCAGGTTGTTCCTGGGGACGGCCAGTGCCCGTGCAAGCCTGGTATGCATGGCGGCGCTGAGGTAGATATTGCCGGCCAGCACCTCGCGGATGGCACTCATGACATGCCCGGTGGCCTCGAGTTTCATCAGATACCCGTTGGCGCCCGCTCGCAATGCGCGTTCGGCAAACAGGGCTTCGTCGTGCATGCTGAGGACCAGTATTGCCAGGTTCGGATAGTGTTGCCGGAGCGTCTTGATAAGATCCAGGCCGGAGTCCGCCTGCAGGCTGAGATCCACAATGGCCATGTCAGGCCCGCACGCCATTGCGGCCAAAGCCTCTTCCGTACTGGCTGCCGCGCAGCAGACGTGCAGATTCTCCTGCTTCAGCAAGTGGGTCAATCCTTCCCGGATGATAGGGTGGTCGTCGACGATCAGGACCCTGGTTGCAGGGCGAGGGCTAGGTGGCGTCTCTGGCATGGCCGGGCCCCCTGCGTATCGGATAGCTGATGGCAACCGTGGTGCCACCCATGGCATTGCGGGTGACGGTGCACGAACCGTCCAGCAGGCTTGCCCGGTGACGCAGGTTGTGAAGTCCCAGTCCCGAAGTGCGTTCCATCTGCTCCGGGTCGATCCCCACGCCATCGTCACTGATCGAAAGCGTCTGGCCGTCGCCTTCGCGCTCCAGGTCGATCCAGATATGGCTGCCGTGGCTGTACTTCAGGGCGTTATTGACGGCTTCCTGTGCGGCACGGTAAAGGTTGGTCTGCATTGGCGGATCCGGCAAGTCCACATCCGTCGCGATGCGAAGCGTACAGCCAATGCCGTTCAGCGAGCGTGTCGATTCCGCCAGGCCTTGCAGGGCGACCGAGAGGTCACCGGAGTCCATGGTGACGGGGTCCAGCCCATGGGCAATCCTGCGAGTCATCAGGGACGCCTGTTTCACCAGTTCAACAACGGTTGCCGCATCCGCCGCTGCCGGGTTTCCCTGCCTCTGCAGTTCCTGGCTCACAGTGGTGCAGTAGAAGCCCAGGCTCGTGAGGTGCTGCCCGAGGCCGTCATGCAGTTCCCGGCCAATGAGCCGCTGTTGGTGATCGCCGATCCGGATCAGTTCCGACTCCAGCCGGCGGCGCCTTTCCATCTCCTGCTTCAGTTCGTTGTTGGCTCGCTCAAGGTCCTGGGTTCGTTCTTGCACGCGCCGTTCAAGTTCCTTGTGGGATGCCATCAGGAGACGATGAATGCGCTTCTGCTGGGCATGTGTCGCCACCAGCAGCAGCCCGGTGATCGCCACCACGTTCGCGAACACACACCATCTCACAAGGCTATCCACCGGTGATTCCGCGACAAAGGGACCAGTGCCGTGCGTGGTGCCCCGGACGGCGATGATCGCGACCAGCAAGGTCGCGAGGCTGGTACCAAGATGGTCAAAGCGCAGGGCGGCCCAGATAACGAACGGAAAGATCGCCATGGCCGCAGGATAGTAGCCGTGCCCGGCAAGCTGCGGGGCGCCGAAGATCAGGTGACTCACCCCGAGGATCACCACGGCAAGTCCGCACGCTTCCACGGCCTGGCTCGCCGAACGGACGGGACTTGAATGGGTGAGCAGGTTGAGCAGCGGCGGAGCTACCACGAGCACCCCCATCATGTCGCCGAGCCACCATTTCAGAAAGGCGCCGCTGTATTCGTCGACTGACAGCATACCTTCGCCCCGGAGGGCGCTCGTGCCGATCCAGGCGCTCAGTGCCGAGCCAAGCGTCGCAGCCAGGATGATCAAGGCCAGCACGTCCCTGATGCGATCAAGCGATACCTGGAAACCGGCGACCCGCTTCAGCAGCCATGTGGCCGTCAAGGCGGCCATCGTTGCGCCGAGGCCGATTACCGCGGCAACATGCGCAGGTATGCCCACCGACATGTTCGCCAGCATCGAGCCAATCGCAACGCCAGGGGCAACGCCGACGCCCATCGTGAGCAGCGCAACGAGGGCAATGCCGCTGGATGGCCAGACCAGGGACACCGCACCGCCCACTACCGCATACGCAAGACCCAGCTTTGCACCTGCAAAATACGCCAATGCGACAAATGCGCTTCGAATGAAGAGGTTGAGCCTCGCTTTATGCAGAATGATGGTCATTGTTCGATTCAAACCATCGAGACATGCCCTGGCAACACCAGCCATTGTCACGTTATCTGAAATGACAAAAGTCTTGCAAAAAGCCAACGTGTCTAAATTTGTTGAAAATCGCCAATTTCTATCGAATCCGGGCAATGTGTAGGCGGATCGAATCCATTCGGTGTTGCAGTGCACCCTACCAATCTATGCCAGAATGCTGCTGCGCGGTAAGCCTTCTTGAGGGAATTTCGAAAAGTTCCCGTCCGCCTTCCGAATAGGGCATTCCCCTAGCCCCTTTTCGGAAACAAGCCCTATTCATCTACCTACCGCCAGGACATACATTGCAGTCGTACGAAGCTATGTCCTCACACGGGAGCGAAGCGGATTCGCTGCCGGGCCCTTGCAACCGCATAAGTAGGAGGTGAAAAAATGGTAAAGACACTCATTTTGCTAGCTGGCGCGTGCGCGGCGCTTGGCTCCAGCCTGGCCTATGCCGGCATCGGGGCGCGAGATGTGTACACGGACGGCGCGAGCGTATTGGGGCCGCGGGATCCGTATGCCGATGGAAGCGCAAAGTTTGACGTCTACTCGGATGGCGCGAGAGTGGTAGACAGGCGAGACGTGTTCACCGACGGTGCGAGAATTACCAATCGCGACGGGCTGACAGACTAGGGTAAATAAGCAACTACGTAGTTGCCTCGAGACGTCTGGACTTACATGCGTGGACCGCGCCACGTCAGCGGCCACAACCCGATATCCCCCGAGCACGGCTCGGGGATTTTTTTGCTCTTTACCGATTATTTGAGGAAAGGCCGCCGTTGATCAGCCAGGATGCCATGCTGGCAAGAGATCGAGTCGACGCCGCAATCGCCTGGAGGGACCTCAGCGACCTAAATACGCGCTTTCGCGCGCTGCTCCTGCGCGCCTCATCACTTGCTCGACAGCCCAGGCCAGGAAGGGGGACTGGTCACCGACCCGGTAGCTCATGATGACCGGCGAGACGAAGCCGGGCGCATCGATCGGGCAATAGCGAACATCATCGCGGTGCAGCCGCTGGATCGACGCGGGCACCAGCGTGATGCCGACCCCTGCGGCAACCAGGCCCAGCGCCGTCTGCAGTTCGTTGGCCTCTTGGGCCACGCGCAACTGGATCCCGTGTGCACTGAATAGCGACAACAGGTGGTCAGCGTAGCTCGGACGCGGCCGGGCCGGATAGAGGATGAAGGATCGCGCGGCCAGTTGCCGGGGCGTCAGCTGGGCGATATCGGGGATCGGGTCAGACGCGGGTATCGCCGCCACCAGCGGCTCCGACATGACCTGCTGCTGCCGGATGGCCGGATCGTTGAGCGCGATGCGTCCGAAGCCAAGGTCGATGCGGCCTGACTTCAGCGCTTCCACCTGCTCGATGGTAATCATCTCCGCCAGGCCGACTTCCACCTGCTGCTCGGACTCGCGCAGCTCGCGAATCAGTTCGGGAAGGACGCCGTACAACACCGAGGGTACAAAGCCGATGCCGAACCAGCGTTTGTCCTGCTGTCCGATGCGCCGCGTCGTCCCGATGACCTCTTCCAGCCGCACCGTCAGCTGCTTGCTCTGTTCCAGCAGGAAACGCCCGGCTTCCGTCAGTCTAATGCCCCGGCCGACCCGGTCGAACAACGCCACGCCGACTTCCTCTTCGAGCTGGCGGATCTGGCGTGAAAGCGGTGGCTGCGCCATATGCAGCCGCTCTGCCGCGCGGGTGACGTTGAGTTCCTCGGCCACGACCTGGAAGTAGCGCAGATGTCGGAGTTCCATTCCAATACCTTGAAGGTATCAATCGCAACATCATCGGTCTTGGACGTGGTCTCAGTCAAGCGCCATACTTGCCTGGCCACCTTCAGCCTGCGCGTGCCGCAAGGCCTGAATCTGCTGAGCGGGTGGCACGGACAAGCCGCCCAAGCGCGGCAATGCAGAGAGGAGACCATGGATACGTTGTTTCAGGGGCTGGCCCGTACCGGCCGGGCGGGCGCGCTTGCCCTGGCGGCAAGCCTTTCGTTTGCTGCGCCCGCGGCGAAGGCGGCATACCCCGACCATCCGATCCGCTGGATCGTGCCGTTCCCCGCGGGCGGGGCAATGGACAACATCGCGCGCACGCTCGGAGAAGACATGTCGCGTACGCTGGGCCAGTCGATCGTGGTCGAGAACCGCCCCGGGGCGGGCGGTAATATCGGCGCTGAACTGGTGGCGCGCGCGCCTGCCGACGGCTATACGCTGATCATCGTGGCCAACGGCATGGCAGTGAACCCGGCGCTGTACGGCAAGCTGTCGTATGACCCGGTCAAGGATTTCGCTCCGGTGTCGCTACTGGCCGTAGTGCCCAATGTGCTGGTCGCCAACAAGTCGCGCCGGCAGGAGACCACGGTCAAGGACGTGATCGCCCATGCCAAGGCAGCACCGGGCAAATATACCTATGCTTCCGCCGGCAACGGCACCTCGATCCACCTTGCGGCCGAACTGTTCACGTCGATGGCCCATGTCGAGATGCTGCACATTCCCTACAAGGGCAGCGGACCGGCCATGACCGACCTGCTGGGTGGGCAGGTGGACTATATGTTCGACAGCATCACGTCGGCCAGGCCACAGATTGAATCCGGCAAGCTGACCCCGATTGCCGTCACCACAAGCAAGCGCTCCAGCGCGCTCCCCAACGTTCCCACTGTGGCCGAAGCCGGGCTGCCGGGCTACGAACTGTCGCCCTGGTTCGCCGCCTTCGTGCCGGCGAAGACGCCGCAGCCCGTGATCGACAAGCTGAACGGCGCGATACTCGAGGCGCTGCGTAATCCTGCCGTGCAAAAACGCCTGGCGCAGATCGGCGCCGAGCCGATCGGAAGCTCGCCGGCGGTATTGCGCGACCACCTGACCAGGGAAACGGAGAAGTGGGGTACGCTGATCCGCCAGCGGGGGATCAGGGCCGACTGATTTAAACCGCGCCTGGCAACCCCGGGCGAGCACCACGGGGAAGACACAGTACCTCCAACACAAAGAGGCCCTTGGCAATCAAAGGGCCTCTACCTTGGTTCTGCGCGGTGCAAGCGACTATAGCTTGCGAATCTTCGAGGCTTGTGGGCCTTTCTGGCCTTGGGTGACCTCGAATTCAACTTTCGCGCCTTCATCGAGTGACTTGAAGCCAGTCCCCTCGATTTCGCTGTGATGCGCAAACAAGTCCTTGCCGCCATCATCCGGCGTGATGAACCCATACCCCTTTTCGCTGTTGAACCACTTCACAGTGCCAGTCGCCATCTCGTCCTCGGATTTTGGTACGCACGGGCCTGGTGCCCAGAAATCCTTTCATGACTTCGGCGCACGCCAGACATCGTTGATTGTCAGCATAGGCGAAGCGGTGAGCAGGTGCCAAGTGAGGCGGTATCGGAGCGGGCACATTGCCGTCAGCCGATACGGCCCACGAGCGGGATGACCCCGAAGGCAACTGTCGCAACCAGCATGACCACCGCCGCCGACAGCGCCCACAGCAGGGTGTAGCGCTGATGGTCGCCGAACTCGACTTCCGCCAGGCCGACCAGCAGATAGGTGGATGCAACCAGCGGGCTCAGCAGGTGGACCTGCTGCCCGATCAGCGACGCGCGCCCGATCTCGGCGGCGCCGATGCCATAGACCGCGGCGGCCTTGGCCAGGATCGGCAGGATGCCAAAGTAGAACGCGTCGTTCGAAATAAAGAACGTGAACGGGACGCTCAGCACGCCGGTCACCAGGGCCATGTAGGGGCCCATCCAGTCAGGCACGGCGCTGATCACGCTGTGGGCGATGGCGTCGACCATCTTCGTGCCCGACAGGATGCCGACGAAAACGCCGGCAGCAAAGATCAGCGATACCACCGGCACGACGTTGGCAGCGTGGGCGCCGATGCGTTCCTTCTGTTCCTGCAGCGTCGGGTAGTTGACCATCAGCGCGATCGCGCAGGCCACGATAAACAGGGCCGGCAGCGGCACGGTGCCGAGGATCAGCATGGCCATCAGGCCGACGGTCAGCAGGAAGTTGAACCACAGCAACCTGGGCCTGGCGATTTGCGGATCGCCGGCAGCTACCTCCGGGTCGGTGTCGCCGGCGCGGCCCGAAAACAGGCCGGCATGACCTGGCCCGGTGCTCATCAGGGCCAGGGTGCCAAGCCGGTTGCGCTCGCGGCGGCCCAGCACGAAGGCCACGAACACGCCCCACATGCCGGTGACGATCATCGGCAGGATCATCGGCACGAACAGCGAGCCCACGTCCACGCCGAGCGCGCTGGCCGCGCGCGCGGTGGGTCCGCCCCAGGGCAGGATGTTCATCAGCCCGCCGGCCATCATGATCACGCAGGCCAGCACGAGCCGGCTGATGCCCAGCCGCTTGTAGAGCGGCAGCATGGCGGCGCAGGTGATCATGTAGGTGGTCGAGCCGTCGCCGTCCAGCGATACGAGCGCGGCCAGCACGAAGGTGCCGACCACGATCTTGACCGGGTCGCCGCCGACGAGTTTCAGGATGACGCGCACCACCGGGTCGAACAGCCCAGCGTCGATCATCAGGCCGAAATACAGGATGGCGAACATCAGCATCACGCCGGTCGGGGCCAGCTTCCTGACGCCCTCGAGCATCATCGGCCCGAGTTCCGGGCCGAATCCGCCGACGGCGCCGAACGCAATTGGCACAAGGATCAGCGCCACCATGGCAGAGAGCCGCTTGGTCATGATCAGTGCCATGAACACGATCACCATCGAGTAGGCGAGCAGGGTCAACATCTTGTTCTGTATCTCTTTGCCGGCCAGGCCACGAGAACACGAATGGCCCCGAGGGAGGAACCAGGGGGTACCCGAGCCGGCTGTGTGCGTCCGTCCGGCGCACGGATTTCAAGGCAAGCCGATCCTGCCGGCACGGGACAGCGTGCCGGAACAACGAGGAACGACCGGGGAGAGGCAGCCTTGCGCGCTGGCAAGGCGTGCCAGGCGTGGGCGGGTCAGCCCGCGGAAACGATGCGCTTCGTTACCGCGTCGGCAAACTGCAGCGTTGAGGCAGTACCGTGGAGGTCGCCAGTCTTCACCTGGTCCTGGTTGAGCGTCAGCTCGATGGCGCCGCGCAGCCGCGTGGCGAGGTCCTGCCGTCCCACGTGGTCGAGCATCAGCCCGGCGGCCAGCATCAGCGAGATCGGGTTGGCAATGCCCTGGCCCGCGATGTCGGGCGCCGAGCCATGGACCGCCTCGAAGATCGCCGCGTCGTCGCCGATGTTGGCGCCCGGCGCCATGCCGAGCCCACCGACCAGGCCGGCGATCTGGTCCGACAGGATGTCGCCGAAAAGGTTGGTACAGAGCAGCATGTCGAAGCGCCACGGGTTGAGCACCAGCTGCATCGCGCAGGCGTCGACGATGATGTCGTCCATCGCTACGCGGCCGGCATAATCGCTGGCCACTTCCCGCGCCGCTTCCAGGAAGATGCCGGTGAGTGCTTTCAGGATATTCGCCTTGTGCACCACCGTGATTTTCTTGCGGCCGTTCTTGACGGCGTACTCGAACGCGAAGCGGGCAATGCGGCGGCAGGCGTCGCGCGTGTTGGTGCCCGTAGATACGGCCACCGCATGCGGGTCGTCGCCGACCGGGATGTAGTAGTCGTGCGCCACGTAGAAGCCGCCGACGTTCTCGCGCACCAGTACCAGGTCGATGTTGTCGAAGCGGCCGGGCACCAGCGTTCGCGCGGGGCGCACATTGGCGTAAAGGTTGAATGCTTCGCGCAGGCGCACATTGACGGAGCGGAAGCCGCCGCCCACCGGCGTGGTCAGCGGGCCCTTCAGCGCAAGGCCGGTGCGGCGGATGCTATCCAGCGTGTCTTCCGGCATCGGATCGCCGCTGTATTCCACACCGGCCATGCCCGCGCGCCGCAGGTCCCAGGCGAACGGGGCACCGAGCGCGTCCAGCACCCTGACGGTGGCATCCACCACTTCGGGACCGATGCCGTCGCCGGGGATCAGTGTGGCCGGGATCTGTTCGCTTGCTCCGTTTTCCATCTGTGCTCCTGTCGAGGTGTCCGAACCGCTGGCTCGCCGAGGCCGGACGCTATCCGGCTCGTGCCGCAGGTCCGGCTTGCGAGGGGCAGATTCTATGGGGGGAAGCTGTCAGCAAACTGTCAATGTAACGATTGTGTCCTCGGGGTTTACGCGGAGTCTTCGCCCGGGTGCGCGGCAGCCTGTAGCGCCGGTTGTCAAAGGGCTTCCCCAATCAAGCCTGCGATGCGCCCTCCGTCAGAGCAGCTTGCATGCCTCGTCGAATTCCAGGCGAGGGCCACGCGGAAACAGCTTGGCGGGGTCGCCATAGCCCAGATTGCACAGGAAGTTCGATTTCACATGGCTGTCCGGGAAATATTCGAGCTGGAAGGCATTCTCCTTCGGGTCCGCGGGAAAGAACTCATGATCGACCTTGGCGTTGTCGAAGCCGGACATCGGCCCGCAGTCGAGTCCCAGTGAGCGGGCCGCAATGATGAAGTACGCGCCCTGCAGGGAAGAGTTGCGCCTCGCGGTGGTGAGCGCGAGTTCCGGTGTGTCGGCAAACCATGAGCGTGCGTCCGCATGCGGGAACAGCTTGGGCAGAAGTTCGTAGAATTTGACGTCATAGGCGATGATGGCAGTGACTGGCGCCGCCATGGTCTTCTCCACATTGCCCGGCGCGAGTGCGGGCACCAGGCGCTGCTTGGCCTCAGGGGTGCGCAGGAACAGGATGCGTGCGGGAGAGCAGTTGGCGCTGGTCGGCCCCCATTTCATCAAGTCATAGAGTTGCCGCAGCGTCTCGTCGCTCACGGGCTGGCTCAGCCATGCGTTGTGCGTGCGTGCCTCGCGAAAGAGCAGATCCATGCCGTCTTCACTCAAGCGCTTGTTCATGGTTGCCTCCTTGTACTGGGATGGACTCCGCGGCTGACCGGCCAGCCCGCCGCTCCTGACTAGCATAGTCACGGATGCCCCTCGGTTCAGCGCACTGCTGATCTGTCCCATCGCCCTTGTGGGTCGATCAACAAATGCTTATGGTCGGCAGAAGAATCTTTGATTGTCATTAATGTTTTGCCGGGTCTAGGCTTTTCTCAAGTTCACGTGATTGCTTGAGTGTTTGAACATGGACCACCCCACCTCCAGCCAAAGTCGCACTGCTAATGCAGTGCCACCGGATGCTGACCAGTAACTGCGAGCATTTCTGCGCCTGGTGCCTGTATGGGGAAAGCCGTAGCGAACAGGTGCTCGCGTGCTTCATCGACCCGCGCGCGGCCTTTCGGACTCCCTTGCGCTTCTTCACTGCATTTGTTGCGGCGGCATGGTCGATGTGGCGCACCGGAGCTTGCGTGAGCTGATCATCGATTCTTGCCGGTCGTGGCCGATCACCGTGGTCAGGAACTGGTCGAAGGCCGCGTGGAAATGGCCGCGCGGAAATGGCCGCGCGATTTCACCACCACCGTGCGGGTTTGCGCTGCATTTGGCCGCGACTTCATCTAGGCCGTTTGTTGAAAGGGCGCTGCGGTGCTACGCTGAAGGCGAATCTTGCCGCCCAGGCGGAGACACCAATGGTCGAAGCTTCCGGACTGAAGCCGGGCATGGTCATCATGCTCGAGGACGAACTTCACAGCGTTACCAGCGCCGGTTATCACGCCGGCAGTGGCCAGCAGGGAAGCGCAGTTTTCGCCAAGTTCAGGAACCTGAAGACCGGTCACATCAAGGAGTTGCGGTTGCGCCCGAGCGACAAGCTCGAGGAGGTCGCGCTCGTTCACCAGGAGATGGAATATCTGTACACCGATGGTGCCGCCTTTTACTTCATGAATCCCGAAACCTTCGAGCAGATCAGTTTTCCCGCAGAGACCATAGGCGCATATCAAAAATTTCTTCGCCCCAGCATGCGAATCCCGGTGCAGCTTTATGAGGGCGAGCCGGTCACCATCGCATTTCCCCCTGCAGTCGAGTTAACCATCGTGTCCACGCCGCCGGGCTTGCGCGAGCATGAAACCTCTACCTTCAAGACCGCGACGCTGGACAACGGCATGGAGGTTCTCGTTCCTCAATTCATCAAGGAAGGGGACACGGTGCGAATCGAGGCTGCTTCAGGAAAATACCTGGAGCGGGTAAGGCACGGGACGCGGAAATCGTGAATCCCATGATGCGGCATCGCTCCCGGCATGTGCAGCGCCGCGTACAATCGCGCCGGGACGGGCCGGCAGCGGCGGCGGCAGTACCGTATCCGGTACCTGTCCTTCACTTTGAGCCTCGCGTCTGCATATTATGCAAGTATGCGCATGCCATGCATGCCGCATGACCATCGTCGTCGCTCAGGAGTTGTTCATGCACAAGCCACCCAAAGCGGATTTGGGCGGGACGCGGCGAAGCGGACCACCGCGTCGGTCTCACGCCAATCGCTCCATGCCCAGCATCCTGGATCCGATCGAACCGGAAGAGGTATGGGAAGACGTTGAACGGGCCGTCGAGCAGATCGTCGAACGGGTGGTGGAGCCGGTCGATTTTCCCCATGGCCACCATCCGGATGATGACGATGCGCCGGAGGACGGCCGCAACGAGATCACCCGCGCTGCAGAGAGTATTCCCTCGGACAGCCCGGCAGACAGGGCGGACCATAGCGCCGTGCGGGAAGAGCACCCGCCAATGCCGCCAAGCATCGATGACATCCTGGACCAGGATCTGGTCCCGGACCGGATGTACGGCGCGCGGCACGCCGGGAAGGCGGGCAAGCGATAGCCCTGCGGCTGCAGCCAGGGGCGGGCGTCGTGCCCGGCCGGCTTCGGCATACCTGTTGTCGCCAAGCTGGCTGACTTGTTCCCGAGGTTAGCAGGAACCCCGGGCTCACAGCGAAGCGGTTGGCCGATTCTGACCTAGACTGAAAAAGTGTCCTTCGCGCGCTTGGCGGCCGCTTTGGCGCAATGCAACTTCGCTGGCAGCCCGCTCGCGGGCGAATGACAATGGCACGGGCAACGCACTGTTATCTGCTGCCTGAATTCATGTGGATGGATGTTCACGAAGGGGGCATCATGTTGCAAGCCAGCGAAATGCAGCAACGCTTTAGTCATCTGCAGCAAACCATCAGCGAGACATCACGGACTTGTCATGCCGAGGCGGCGATTCCACCGGACTTGATGAACTGGGTGGATGAACTCGACAAGGAATGCAAATCGGCATCGAAGGTCATGTCGTCCAAGGACGAGGACCGGATCCGGCAGTGGGTCGATGATCTCGAACGGATCGGCGATCGTGCAGACCGCGCTTGCCAGCAGGCCGGCGGTCTCGATGCAAAGGTCAAGGATGCAGTCAGTTCGATGCATTCGGAGCTTGCTGACCTGAAGCGCCAGCTGCACTAACCACACTAACCACACTAACCACACTAATCACATTAATCACATTAACCAGCCTGACAGCCCCGGTGCAACCCGCCGGGGCTGATTTCAATTCGCCGCGTTCAAACTTAGGTGATGCACGACAGGTGTCGCCCCGGTTACGCCGGAGGTGCCGGCGGTGGCCCCACCCGTTGCTCCGCCTGGCTTTCCAGCCATTCGCGCCATACGGCAAGCAGCACCGCGAGGATCACCGGCCCGACGAACAGGCCGATCAGGCCAAATGCGGCGAGTCCGCCCACAACGCCGAACATCACCAGCAGGAACGGAATCTTGGTGGCTCCACTGATGACGAGCGGACGAACGACGTTATCGACCCAGCTCACGGCGGTAGCGCCCCACAGCAGGAGCCCGATCCCCGCCACGGTGTGGCCGGTGATGAGCAGCCATGCGCCGATGGGGACCCAGACCGCAAGCGCACCAAAGGGAATCAGCGCAAGGATGGCCGTGGCAATGCCCCAGAACACCGGCGCTTCGACGCCAGCCGCCCAGTAGCCGATTCCGGCGAACGACCCTTGCGCGACTGCGGCGAGGAAGAGGCCGAACACCACGGCCCGCGCGGTGTCGCCCACTGCGATGACATACCCGTGCGCGCGCGGCCCGAGCACCCCTTGCAGGACCAGGCGCAACTGCGCAAGCAATTTCTCGCCGTCGCGGAAGAAAAAGAATGCCGTAAGCAGCGTCACGCCAATGAGCCCTGCGTTGAGTCCCACGCCGCCGGCCAGCCTTGCAAGGGCGCCGCCCCATCGTTCGATCAGCGGCGTGACCTGGGCACGCAGGGCTGCGCGGTCACCTAACAGCACTGATACCCATTCCTGCAGCCATTCGCCAACCCAGGGCAGGCGTGCGAGCGAATCCGGCAGTGCCGCACCCGCGTTCAGGATCTCAGCCGCCTCGCGGTAGGCCGCGACCATCTCGGCACGCAGGAGGATAGTGAGCCCGATGAGCGGCACGCCCAACAACGCGGAAAGTATCAGCGTGGAGATCAGCGCAGCCCAGGTTCGCCGCTGGCGCAGCACGCGGCGCAGCCGCGCGTTGAGCGGCCAGGTGATATAGGAGAGGATTGCGGCCCAGGCAAGTGGCACAAGGAACGGCCGTACCACGACAAAGGACAGGGCGAGCAGCCCGCCGAGCAGGCACACCAGGAGAGTCCGGCGTACCCATACGGCTGCTTGGGAATCGGTCATGGAAGGGCACCTGGGCACGGCATCCGGGCGATGCACGTTGCCAATATGCTAACCGCGGCGCATCACGCCGCATAGGATGCGGTAGCAGCAGCGCGCACATGGGTCAGAAATCGGCGCCAGCCTGCGCGCTGCCTTTCTATGCTGGAAAGCAGCGTGCAGACGCATTCCCGGGGATGGCAAAGCCATGAACGCCATGAACGACAATGCAGCCCTGGCCGGCCGGATCCTGGAGGTCGCCCTGATGCTCGGCGAGCGCCGCGGCTGGGACGCCCTGCATCTGCATGATGTCGCCGACGACATGGGCATCGGCCTGGAAGAGATCCACCGGCATTACCGGCAGAAGGACGACCTGGCCGAAGCCTGGTTCGAGCGCGCTGACCTGGCGCTGGTGCGCGTGTCCGCGCGTGAAGGCTGGGGCGCCCTGTCCCATCGCGAGCGGCTGGAGCAGGCCATCCTCGCCTGGCTGGAGGCGCTGGCCCCGCACCGGCAACTCACTGCCCAGATGCTGCGCTACAAGCTGCAGCCGGAGCACGTACACCTGCAGGTGCAGGGCCTGCTGCATATCAGCCGCACCGTGCAGTGGCTGCGCGAAGCTGCCCGCCTGCCGGAATCCGGCTGGCGCCGCGAAGCGGGCGAGGTCGTGCTGACCGGCATCTTCCTTTCCACCTTCGGCTGCTGGCTGCGCGACCATTCACCGGATGCAGGCCGCACGCGGGCCTGGCTCGATCGGCAACTGCGCTGCGCCGAGCGCCTGGCGTGGCGCCGTCCTGGCGACACCGGAGCGCGGCCCGGATGGACACGATCACCCACGCCTTGATGGGCGCGCAGGTTGCGCTGGCCGTCCCCATGGACGAGGCTCCCGGCCGGCGCCTCGGCACGCGCGAACGACTGCTGCTTGGCGCTGCCGCCGGAGCCTTTCCGGATATCGATTTCCTGGGCTTCCTGGTCCATCCGCTGCGTTTCCTGGCCCAGTGGCACCAGGGGCCGACGCATTCGCTGCTGCTGCTTCCGGCCTGGGGCGCATTGCTGGCCGGACTGTTCTGCCTGGTGACGCGCCGGCACCAGGCCTGGCGCGAAGCGCTTGCCGTCAGTTGCCTCGGCGTGGCCAGCCACATCGCGCTGGACCTGATCACCGTTTATGGCACCCGCATCTTCTATCCCGGCTCCGAACGGCGCTTCAGCCTCGGCACCACCTTCCTGGTCGATCCGCTGCTGAGCGGCATCGTTGTATCCGCCCTGGGCCTGGCACTGTGCCTGGCACCGCCGCTGCGTGCGCGGGCAGCCCTGGCGGGCATGGTGCTGCTGTGCGCCTATGTCGGCGCCCAGGGCGTGCTCAGGCAACGCGCGCTGGAACTGGGCAACGAATCCTTGCATGCTGCCGGCATCCAGGCGCAGGGTGTGGACGCGCTGCCACAGCCGTTTTCTCCGTTCAACTGGAAACTGATCGCCCGCGCGGGGACGGACTACCATGTCGCCCACGTCAACCTGGCCGGGCATCCTGCCTGGCTGCCGCCATGGCCGGTGCTGGGGCGCCTGCCCGCCATGGCCAGGGCCTATGTGCCGCCCGCGCACATGGAATGGACGCTGCGGCCGCAGCTGCTGCAGCTTCCGCTGGCGCGGTCCGGGCAGGCGCTCGCATGGCAACTCTGGGTGCGGCCGGACTTTGCCGATTTCAGGCGATTCGCTGTCTATCCGGCCCTTTCCGCCATCACTGCGATGCCGGCAACGGACCTGCCGCCGCCCGAGCCAGGCGAAACGGCCGCCTGCGTCTGGTTCACCGACCTGCGCTATGACCTGCCCGCGGTGGAAGACATCTTCCGCTATGGCTATTGCCGCGACAGTGTGCAGGCACCATGGCGGCTATACCGGCTTGCCTATTTCAGCCAGGAGCAGCGCCAGCGACTTGACTAGCACGACATGCGAAATCCCGTCTGCGCCCCCCACAGCTCTCCTCGACGCGCGCGGTCACCATGATTTCAGCGACCGGGATATCCATCTCCCGGCACACGTCCAGTAGCGGCATGCCATTCCTGCCGGCCCCGACCTACCAGGCCATGACCAGGACGGTGGGGCTCAAAATGGAGTGAAGGCCGCGCTGGAACCGGCGCGCTGATGGCGCGTCGTCAAAGCTATGTGCTTGCACTGTTGGGGCTCGGGATGCGGCATGAGTTCTGAGCCGAGCTCCGGCAGTGCCGCGAAGCGACCGACGTTCAGCGCATGGCACAACGATCGGTGCCGTTGTCGTAGTTCACCCGATCTCCCCGCTGGCCCCCGCTATCGGGACCGCATGAGCTGATACAGGGAAAGCGCCCTGGATGGTGTCTTCGTAATCCGGAAATAGGGTCTCTGAACAGCACCGAATCCCCGGAAGAAGCGTTCCACCGATTCCAGCATGGAACCTGAAAAGTCATAGATCCTGGTTACCGTCGAGGCGAATTTGATGGTTTCCCATATGCAGTAGCTGCCGGCTCCGGTATTGGGTGGCAGGTCCCGGTTTGCGCCACCCATCAGGCCATAGGCGCTCTGCTCATCCCACACGAGATAGGCGCTATAGTGAGCCCGTCCCTCCTCGTCCTCGACGATGAATATCTTGCGCTGCCCACGCTCCTTGCACGCGGCATCGATTCGCCTCGCGACGTCATCGGAATAGCCTCGTCGCCATCTTGGGTCGGTGCCGACATTGCGGTTCAAGGGCAGGAATTCATCAATACTATCGGTGTGGCGCACGTGAAGATTGAAGCGGCCAGTCGCTTTCCGGATGTCCTGTTTCACGGTGGGCTGCATGGCGTTCCAAAGCGACGTCTCGTCGCTAAGGTCCGGGAGAACGTAGGTGTATCGCGTGGTCTGCCGGTAGCCTTTCCAGAAAAAAGGCAGCCAGTTGGTATCGGTGTAATGCCACGCCTGCGCGAAATGATCGAACCTCGGCAATTGTTCAATCAACTCGGTCATCAGCTCCTTCTGCTGGCTGAGCAATTTTGTCGGTTTCGCGTCCTTGCACGCCAGCCAGGGACCCAAGCCATGGCCAGCGGGAGGCTGGGTAAGAATGACAAAACCGTATCTTGTTTTTCTGACATAGGGCATTGCCGCGATCACCTTCCCTGCCCGTTCCACCAGGGTCGCGCTCCACCGTTCAGGCCCGACCGTCGCGTCCAGCCACCAGGCCTGGCTGGAAAACGGGATTGAGCGTTCGATCTCGCAGAGCTCTCTGTACTTCTGCTGATTGATGTCCATATGTCTCAGTCACCGGTGAATGGCCGTTGTCGCTGTACGGCTGGCCCAACCAGACTAGCGGATCCATGGCCGGCGCAACATCATGCCGATGGCGATCAGCCGTCGGACGGACGGTATCGCGGATGCCCCGCAGAAATGCCGGCGCGGCATTGCATTCATCGGCTGGGGAAACGGACTTGCGTGCCCACGGTTAATCGAATGGTGCACTCACGTTGCCGCCTTGTATTTGTTCGATTTGAGTCAGACCGATTGCGGGACCAGCCGCTTCGGGCAGGCAAAAAGTCATGCCGATAAGGCAGAGCAAGATTATGAAGCTTGGTCGCAGCCCCTTGCGCCTGATCGTACGGCTAATGTAGCCGCTCGGTAACATCAATTGGTGAGCCTGGAATGAGACACCGTGCGCCATCGCACCCAGTGCCGTTGTAACGCCTCCCGGTGATCTCGATAATGTGCTCAACCTGAACGGCTGCCTCACGATGCTGTGGCACGACTCCTCGCTCGGCACTGCAAAGGAACGGGCCCGGTATCTGGCGGTGCTCGCACACACCTGAGCCCTTTTGTCGGACAACGGCTTCGGGACCGGTCTGCACAATGTTGGCGATCGCGCCTGCTTCGAGGCAAAGGCGATCGCGGTCGGGCTGGGGCTCTTCACGGAGACCTTCGGCACCCCTCCAAGGCGTGGATATAGGATGTGAGGAGAAGTGACCATGGCGAACACTACCGGCACGGATATGCAGCAAGCGGTCTCCCTGAAATTCCTGGGTCATAACGGCTTTCTGGTCGAGTCGTCAACGGAATATCTTGCGATAGACCCCTGGCTCACCAAGAACGGGGCATTCCATGGCAGCTGGTTCCAGTATCCGAAAAATCATCATCTCCAAGCGGAATTCATAGAGACAAGCCAAAGGAAGAAGGGCTGGATATATATCTCCCATGAGCATCAGGATCATTTTGATGTGGACACTCTCAGCAAGATCGGCCGGGATGCGGTATTTGTTATTCCACGATTTCGCGATGATGCCCTGAGGAGCGAGATCGACAAACTGGGATTCCAATATATCGAACTTCGCGATGGTCAGCCAAGCTTGATGAGCGCATGGTTGACGCTGACCTGCTTTGTGTCGGACATTGGGGTGAATCATGACAGCGCGCTTCTGATTGAAACGCCTGCTTTCAGTTTTTTCAACCAGAACGATTGCAAGATATTTGATCGGCTTGATCAGCTACCCCGGCCGATAACCTACTATTCGGTTCAGTTTTCCGGTGCGACCTGGCATCCGGTCTGCTATGAGAATTACAGTGAAAGCGAACGAGCGGAGCTCAGCAAGGAAAAAGCGATCAAAAAGCTCGACAATGTGGTTGGCGCGATGCAAAGGCTTAAGCCGAGATTTTTCATCCCGGCTGCGGGGCCTGCAATATTTCCTTTTCTGCCCCTGTCCCTATCATGCGGGGTCGGCAACATTTTCATTCACCAACCAGAGCTTCATCAATATTTATTGGGCGCCAATATTGAAAACATCCTGTACCCAAGGCCAGGGGATGAGATAAATGAACTCACCGCACGGGAGCCCATCGCCCCACCCGGGGAACGCGATATTCTTGATTACAAAGAGAATATTCCAGATCGCTGGGAAGGTCTTGCTATTGATTTTTCAAAGGAAAGACTGATAGATGAAATGAATAACAGGCTGGATCAGATCTGGGACCTGGAATTCCAATGCGAGTCTCTTCTGGTACTGGCCTGGGGTGATGGCGAGGATGACTCCATATGTATTGATTTGTCAGAGAAATCCATTATTGATCCGCCTGGTTCCATGCCGGCATTCTGGCGAATTACCGCGGACAGGAAATACTTTGCCCTGATGTGCGGTCGCGACCGATGGCAGAACATTCACCTCTCGCTGAGGGCAAAGCTATATCGCGCTCCTGACAGGTTCGACAACATCATAAACATATTCCTGCTTTCGGATGTCTCGAATCTTCGCGATTCCATACTCCAAACACTCGCCATTCCGAAGGAAAGAATAACGATTTCCCGGGGCAGTGGAATGCGTTATGAGATCAATCGATATTGCCCTCATCAAGGAGCAGATCTGTCTTGCGCCACTATTACGGAAGATGGCAAGCTCATATGCCCGCGCCATGGGTGGGCTTTCTCGCTTGAGGATGACGGAAAGGCATTGGATGGAAGTTGCAGCCTGGAAGCGAAAATTATAGAGCTGGAAGGATGAGACCTGCTGCAGCTTTATCCCACCGGCGCGTCATCGGCGAGGCGGCTGGATAGCGGGGACCGGTCCTTTGTTTGCCCGGCTGCAGCGCGTCCTGCTTCTTGCCATCCGTCTGTGGCAAGTCCATCAGATAGGAAACTGCGTCGTCGATAGCACCTGCTTGAGCACCATGAACGAGCGGATCTGCCTGACACCTGGCAGGTAGAGCAATTGTTCCGCGTGGAGGCGGTTGAAGCTCTCACTGTCTCTTGTGCGCACCAGCATGAAGTAATCGAATTCGCCGGTCACGACGTGGCATTCCATGCAACCGGATACTTTTTGCGCGGCAGACTCGAACTGCGCGAAGGACTCGGGCGTGGAGCGATCCAGCACCACGCCGATCATCACGAGCATTCCCGCATCCAGCGCAGAGGGGTTGAGCAGCGCCACGATGCCGCGGATCAGCCCCATTTCCTTGAGCCGCTCCACGCGCCGCAGGCAGGCGGGCGGGCTTAGGTTGACCTTTGCGGCCAAGGCCACGTTGGAGATCGATGCGTCCTGCTGCAGGGCTCTCAGGATCGCCTTGTCGGCGCGGTCGAGCGAGTCCACGTGGGGTGCGGGTGGCAGCGTCTGCGATGGCGCCTGGGAGGGTGCGGCCCGCGCGGATTTGGTGCGAAATTTTGTTTCTTTCATTTTGATTATGGGAGAATTTTCCGACTGAATGAATGGTGATGACTTACTAATGGTGTTCAAAAGCGCGCTTCTTTGCAAGCACGTTTCGTGGCTTTTTTTCTAGGATAGAGTCCGTCGCCGCATCGTTGGCCTTGCTGCAAGCCGCACCGATGACGGAACCACACCCTAACCCTGGAGCTGCCACCATGAATCTCAAGCGCTTTGCCCGTTACCCCCTGACCTTCGGCCCCACGCCCATCCAGCCGCTCAAGCGCCTCTCTGCCCACCTTGGCGGCAAGGTCGAGCTGTACGCCAAGCGTGAGGACTGCAACAGCGGCCTGGCCTTTGGCGGCAACAAGACCCGCAAGCTCGAATACCTGATCCCGGACGCGCTGGCGCAGGGCTGCGACACGCTGGTCTCGATCGGCGGCATCCAGTCGAACCAGACGCGCCAGGTGGCCGCCGTGGCCGCGCACCTGGGACTCAAGTGCGTGCTCGTCCAGGAAAACTGGGTCAATTACTCTGACGCGGTCTATGACCGGGTCGGCAATATCCAGATGTCCCGGATGATGGGGGCCGACGTGCGCCTGGTGGCCGACGGCTTTGACATCGGCATCCGCAAGAGCTGGGAAGAGGCCATGGAGAGCGTGCGCAAGGAGGGTGGCAAGCCATATCCGATCCCCGCCGGCTGCTCGGAGCATCCGCTGGGGGGCCTGGGCTTCGTCGGCTTTGCCGAGGAAGTGCGCGCACAGGAGGCCGAACTGGGCTTCAAGTTCGACTACATCGTCGTGTGTTCGGTAACGGGCAGCACGCAGGCGGGCATGGTGGTGGGCTTTGCCGCCGACGGCCGGGCTGATCGCGTGATCGGCATCGATGCCTCCGCCAAGCCCGCCCAGACCCGCGCGCAGATCCTGCGCATCGCCAGGCACACGGCGGGGCTGGTGGAACTGGACCGCGACATCGCCGACGCCGACGTGGTGCTCGACGAGCGCTATGGCGGCCCCGAGTATGGCCTGCCGTCCGAAGGCACGCTCGAAGCCATCCGCCTGAGCGCCAGGCACGAAGGCATGATGACCGACCCGGTCTACGAGGGGAAATCGATGCACGGCATGATCGACATGGTCCGGCGCGGCGAATTCCCCGAAGGCTCGCGCGTGCTGTATGCCCATCTCGGCGGCGCACCGGCCCTGAATGCCTACAGCTTCCTGTTCCGCAACGGCTGACCGACGCACGGAGGTGCTGCGATGAATCCCACTCTACATTCGTCCCTGCGCAGAGCCTTCGTGGCAGCCCGGGCGCTGGCGCTGCCAGCGCTGGCGGTTGCCGCCGTCGGGGCCCACGCTGCATCGGCGTATCCGGTCCGGCCCGTCACGCTCGTGGTGCCGTTCCCGGCCGGCGGGGCGGTCGACATGATCGGCCGGCTCGTCGGCAAGAGCCTTGGCGATGCGCTGGGCCAGCCGGTGGTCATCGAGAACCGCGCCGGTGCCGGCACCATCGTCGGGGCCGGCTACGTGGCCAAGGCCGCGGCCGATGGCTACACACTGCTGGTCAGCTCGGGCTCGACATTCACTGTCAATCCGGCCATCAACGCGAGCCTGCCGTATGACCCCGTGAAAAGCTTCGAGCCCGTCGGGCTGGTGGCGCGCGTACCGCTGATTGTGCTGGCGAACAAGGCGGTACCGGTGGATACGCTGCCGCAGATGGTTGCGGCGGTCAACGCTGCGCCGGGCAAGTACGTCTATGGGTCCTTCGGTACCGGCACCACCGGGCATTTCGCCGGCGAGATGCTGCTGGGCGCCACCGGCATGAAGCTGCAGCACATCCCGTACAAGGGCAGTGCGCCGGCCGTGGCCGACCTGATCGGCGGGCAGATTCCGTTCTCGGTCGATACGGTCGCCGCGTCGTTGCCCCATATCCGCAGCGGCAAGATCAAGCCGATCGCGGTCATGGGCGCCCGCCGCGCCACGCTGCTGCCTGACGTGCCCACCGTCGCGGAAGCCGGTTATCCCGGCTTCGATGCCGACTCGTGGGTAGCCATCGCGGCGCCGCGCGGCTTGCCGGCCGACGTCAAGGCCCGGCTGGAAAAAGCGGTCGCGCAGGCGATGAAAGACCCTGAGGTCCAGCAAAAGCTGCTGGCCAACGGGCTGGAGCCGAACTACGCGGGCCCGGAGCAGGTCAGCGCCATGATCAGCAAGGAGCTGCCGCTGATGCGCGCCACCGCACAGCGCGCGAGCATCACGGCGAATTGATGGTTTCCATCGCCTTGCCTGGCGGCAGCAGCATTCGAGCCGGCAACCGGACAGTGCCGCCGGACATTGTCCGCCGCAGCCGTCCTATGTTGCCTGCTCCCTGATCTTGTCGACGACCTCCGGATTGGCAAGCGTGGACACGTCGCCAGGTTCCTGCCGGTTGGAGATCGCTGCCAGCACGCGGCGCATGATCTTGCCCGAGCGTGTCTTGGGCATGTCGGGAACAATCACGACCCGATGCGGACGCGCAATGGCGCCGATCTGGGACACCACCGAGGCCGAGACTTTGTTCGCGATCTTGGCGGAAGGCGACAGTCCCGGCTTGAGCGACACATAGAGATCAGGCACCTTGCCCTTGACCTCGTCGGCCACCGGCACCACCGCCGCCTCGGCGACCTCGGGCACGAGCAGCGCGGCCGATTCGATCTCCTTGGTGCCGAGGCGATGGCCGGAGACGTTGATCACGTCGTCGATGCGGCCAAGGATTCGAAAGTAGCCGTCCGCCGCCTGCATTGCCCCATCGCCCGCCATATACGGCCAGTCGCGCCAGTCCTTGCTGTCGGGATTCTTGCAGTAGCGCGCATAGTACTGGCGCACGTAGCGGTCCGGATCCTTCCAGACGGTCTGGAATATGCCCGGCCAGGGATTGCGGATGCAGATATTGCCCGCCTTACCCGAGCCGGCCGGGACCTCCTTGCCTTCCTCGTCAAAGATCACCGGATGGATGCCCGGGATCGCCGGGCCCGTGCTGCCGGGCTTCATCGGGTGGATGCCCGGCAGCGTGCTGCAGAGGAAACCGCCATTCTCGGTTTGCCACCAGGTGTCCACGATGACCGCTTCGCCCTTGCCGACTTCGCGGTGGTACCACTTCCAGACTTCGGGCTCGATCGGCTCGCCCACCGTGGTCATGTGCTTGAAGTGGTAGTTGTATTTCGCCGGCTCGTCCGGCCCGTTGCGCCGCAGCGCGCGGATTGCGGTGGGCGAGGTGTGGAAGATATTGACGCCAAGGCCTTCCGCAATACGCCAGGGTCGGCCGGCGTCGGGCCAGGTCGGCACGCCCTCGTAGACGACAGACGAGGCGGCGAGCGCGAGCGGGCCATAGACGATGTAGGAATGCCCGGTGATCCAGCCAATATCGGCCATGCACCAGTAGACGTCCTCGGGGTGGATATCCTGGATGTACTTCGAGGTCCACGCCACATAGGACAGATAGCCGCCGGTGGAATGCTGGCAGCCCTTGGGCCGGCCCGTGGTGCCGCTCGTGTACATCAGGAACAGCGGTGCCTCGGCCGGCATCGGCTCGGGCTCGACACGCCTGCCGCGGAAACCGGCGAGCATGTCATTGAGAATGAGATCGCGGCCCTCCACCAGCATGGCGGCGCTGGAATACTTGCCCGGGTAGCGCTGCCAGATCAGGACCTTCTCGACCTGCTGACCGGCGCTGGCGGCCTCTGCCACGGCGATGTCGGCCTTTTCCTTGTGATCGAGCAATTCACCGCCGCGGTAATAGGCGTCCATGGTGATTAGCAGCCGGCTCTCGGAGTCCGCGATGCGCTCGGCGCAGGCCTTGCCGCTGAAGCCGCTGAATACCTGTGAATGAATCACGCCGATGCGCGCGCATGCAAGCATGGTGATGGGCAGTTCGGCCACCATGGGCATATGCAGCGTGACGCGGTCGCCAGCCTTCAGGCCGCAGAAATCGCGCAGCAGGGCGGCCAGCTCGTTGACGCGAACAAAGAGCTCCTGGTAGGTGAGGTGATGCACCGACTCATGCTCCGGCTCGGGCACGAAATGAATCGCGGTCTTGTTCCCATACGCAGCAAGGTGGCGGTCCACGCAGTTGTGGCAGGCGTTGATCCTGCCGCCGACGAACCAGCGCCAGAAAGGCGGGTTGCTGGTATCCAGCGTCGTTTCCCAATACTTGTACCAGTCCAGCAGGTCTGCGAACTCCTTGAAGCACTCGGGGAAGCGATCGAGGGAGAAGCGTTCGAAAATGCGCGGATCGGTCAGATTGGCCTGCGCAATGAACTGCGCGGGCGGCGGGACATAGTCTTCCTCGGGCCAATGGACCGCGATTTCCGCCTCGGACACATCGGCCGATTCCTGCTGTGTAGCATGATGTGGCGCTTTGTCTTCAGGCATGACGATTCCCCTTCACTTTCCATGACATCCATCCAGGCAGGTGCCACTATCCTGCGATAGCCGCCTGAAATAACGACTAGTCCATATTAAGTCCGGGCACGGGGAGTTGCCAGGGAATCGGCCGCCGCTGTCCGCCGAGCCCAGAGCTTGCCTGCCGGCCGCGATACGCTAGATTCGTATTGGGGGCATTGGAGAATCAGCAATGACCAACGATCTTCTTGTGGAACGCGTGGACGTTTGGGCGGCAAGCATACCGGACCGGCCCGGCGGCCTCGCGGAGGTACTGGAGGCCCTGCGCGATGCCGGCGCGGACCTGCAATTCGCGATTGCGCGCCGCACGCCGGAGGATCCCGGCAAGGGTGTCGTGTTCGTGACACCGCTGCAGAATGACAGGGAAATCCGTGCAGCTGCCCAGGTCGGCTTCAATGTCACGCACAGCCTGCACTCGGTGCGTATCATGGGCGGGGACCGGCCCGGCATCGTGGCGGAACTGACCCGCAAGCTTGCGGAAGGCGGAATCAATCTACGCGGATTCTCTGCCTCCGTCATCGGGGTACAGTTTGTCGCGTACGTGTCAGTGGACTCGCTCGACGATGCGAACAAGGCAATGGCGATCTTGGGCAAAGGCTGACGAGGCGCGGGCCTTCTACGGCAAAACGGGTTAGGTACTGAGGGCCATTCACTACCGCCCGTCATCTGCTATCAGGGGGACGTATGCGCATACTGGTCATTGGAGCCACAGGGCTCCTCGGGAAAGAAATTACGGCCTTATTGTCGGACGAGCATGACGTGATAGGGGCCAGTCGTGGGTCTTCGGCGCTCTCCGTGGACATCTCCGACAAGCAGTCGATTCTGGCGATGTACAGACAACTGGGCACGGTTGACGCCGTGGTCTGCGTAGGGGGCACCGCGAAATTCGCCCCACTGGACGCCCTGACTGACGATGATTTTGCATTCAGCCTCGCCAATAAGCTGATGGGGCAGGTCAACCTTGTGCGGTATGGGGTTCCCTACATCTCCCAGGGCGGGTCGGTCACGCTCACCAGTGGCACCCTCGCGCAGCATCCAATGCTCGGTGGTGCCGCCGTGAGCACCGTGAACGCCGGCGTCGAGGCGTTCGGGCGGACTGCAGCGCTCGAACTGCAAGGCAAAATTCGCGTGAATGTCGTCAGCCCCGGATGGGTGTGGGAGACGCTCGAAGCGATGGGACGCGACCCCGCCAAGGGCGTTCGGGCAGCGGTGGTTGCACAGGTTTACCAGAAGTGCATTCTGGAAGACTTTTCCGGGCAAGTGGTGTCGGTCACCCATTGACTCGCAGTGCCAGCTGCAAATGCCTCACGCGGTGTCCGGCGCGCCCACCAGCGCCATCAGTGGCGCCATGCACGGGCTGGCCGCCGCCAGCGCGCGCTGTTCGTCGAGGATGTCCTGCAGGATGGCATGCGTCGTATCCGGGTTGGCCAGTACCACGCGGAACACGGCAATCGGGCGGCCACCCCACTGTGTCGACGTCAACTGTGTGCGCGATACGAACGAGCGGCCGGCATCGCGCTGCATTTCCTGGATGCTGATGGTCAGCGCATCCAGCGCGTCCAGGATCTTCTCGCGCCGGTCGGCCGAAGCCGTTGCCAGCGCGGCACGCACGGTCTCGGGCACATGGCGATAGGTCAGGATGCAAAGCTGCGGGTGGCTGTCGAGCTCGAAATCCGGCTGCTGCGCAATCAGGGATGCAAAGTAGCGGGCGTTATCGATGCTACGATCGATCAGCTGCGCCAACCCTTTGCGACCGAGCAGATGCAGGTTCGCATAGAGCATGACCGCCGCCGCGCCGCGCGATCCTTCGAGCGTATGGCGCCCCAGGTCCACCGAGCCCTTGCGCACGATGTAATTCGCTTGCTGGATGATTTCCTGCGTCCACGCCGGGCTGCGAAACAGCACCATGCCCGCACCCATCGGCACGTAGAACTGCTTGTGCGCATCGATGACGACGGAATCGGCACGCTCGATGCCCGCGAAGCGCCAGCGCTCGCGCTCCGACAGCAGGGTTGCGCCGCCCCATGCCGCATCCACGTGGAAATGACAGCCGGCCTCCTGAGCAACATCTGCAATCGCGTCGAGCGGATCGACCGCGCCTGTCTCCGTCGTCCCCGCTATGCCGACGATTGCCATCGGCCGGATGTTGCGCTGCTGCAGGTCACGCATGGTGTGGCGGAGCAGGTCGATGCGCATGCGACCGTCTGCATCGACCCCGACCGGTACGAGATTGTTGCGCCCGATGCCAAGGACATCGGCTGCCTTGCCCAACGAGTAGTGCCCGCGCTCCGAGACAACGATGGCAAGCCCGTCATGGCCGTAATGGCGTAGCGCAGCCATCAGTCCGGCGCCATGGATGCCGGCGAAGCCATCACGCGCGCCCAGCAAGTTGTTGCGGCTCGCCCATAGCGCGGTGAGGTTGGCGACCGTGCCGCCGGAACAGATCGCGCCGAGCGCGTGGTCGGCGTCGTGCAGCCATCTCGCATAGAACGCGCTGTCCTGGGCAAACACCAGCTTGTGCAGCATGCCGATGACCTGGCGCTCGAGCCCTGTCAGCGCGCCCGACGTCTCGAGCTTCACGACGTTCTGGTTTAGCGCTGCCACCACCTTGGCCAGCGAAGGCATGAATGACGGCAGCGATGACGTCATGTGTCCGACGAACGTTGGCGATGCCACGGGCATCACGTGCCGAAACACGTCGTTGAGCAGATGATCGGCATGCGCTTGCGGCGATGCCGGAGTTTCGGGCAGCTCAACCGACGCGAACACCGCCTCGCGTGTGGCGCACGCGCCAACCGGATCAAAGCGCTCGCCCGCAAAGAAATCCGCCGGATGCTCGGCGATCCATCGCTCGAGCGATTCGAATGCGCCCCGATCCGCGTCAAACCAGCGCAAGGGGCAGTCGTCGCCCCTGTCCGTGCTTTGTGAGCTCTCTTCGCGAGAGATGTCCGGCTTCATTTGCATTACCTAATTCAATCCCGTATCGCCATGGTTCGCCCGGGATTATGCCGGATCGGACGGATTCGGATGGCCGAGGGCCCCGACCGGCACCTTTGACGACGTCCGACGCTGCCCGTGGGCGACCTTCATATGCCGCCCAGGAAAATAAACTCTGTCCCTGGACGCTCCGTGTCGGCGGTCTGAAAGTCCCGGTTCCCCAAAAGCAAAATCCCCACACTCTGGAGAAGTGTGGGGATTGGAGCGGGACCGGATTTGGGGAGGTGTCCCCGATCGGGAAACAGCCCTTAGAGCGGGGCGCGGTCGGACGCGATGTAGTACCTGGCGCCGTCCGTATAAGTGTCGAATTTGCCGCTTTTTGCGCCGTCAGTATAAACATCGTACTTTCCAGCCCGCGCGCCGTCAGTGTAAGTATCGAATTTACCACTCTTAGCAAACACGGGGGCCGCCGCGAACGTGGCAGCGAGCGCGGCGACAGCGAGTAGGGCACGGAGATTGGTATGCATGGCTCACCTCTTTCTTCAAACTGGTGAATGCCATTCCGTTTGGTTCAGTGCTTGTTGCACCGCGGCATTCAATGGGTGCGATATTAGGGATTTCCCTTGGAGCGGTAAACCCTTACCCGAACAATGATCGGTTTCAAAAACCACAATAATCTGTTCGGGCCTGGTCAAGGGACTGAACGCCAGCATGCGGGTCGTCGCGTTGCTGCCCGAGTTGCTGCCCGAGTTGCTGCATTGACGGGCTATGCACCGGTAGCGCGAGGCGAGCAGCAATGCCTGCTCCCGTCCATTCGACAATAGCCAGGAGCGCCCGCCATGGGTGACTCAGCAGCGACTCCACCTGCTCGCTGCGGCTTTCCCCAGTCAGGCACCACGTACAAAAGTGCTCGCAGTTATTGGTAAGAAGGCGGTAATCGTCTTCTCCTAGCCGCGCCCTTGCGCGCCGTACGATCTCTGATCCGGGGTATCTGGCTTGCGCGGCCCGCGCGAGGCGGAAGCCGTAGCCGTCGGCAAAGTCGGCGAGAGAAGTCCTTTCGACCGGGCCGCAACGCAGGAAGCCTTTGAAGCCGGCATAGTGCAGGACTTCGCCGTTGCCGGCATAAATACCATGGTGAATATAGCCCCGCCGGTCCGTTTTCAGATGCGCGCCAAGAGGAATGTCCGCGGCGATTGCTGCAAGGCGCTGTGCATGTCCGATGTGGTGGTCGTCGCTCATCGCTTTCCCCTTGTTGATTCGTGGCGCTGCTCGCTCCTAATTTGGGGCGCCGGTTTCTGGCCGGGCGCCAGCACTCCTGTGTCCCGCTTATGCCTGTCTTATGCCTGAAGTATTGTTGTCGGCCGCCGATGCCGAAATCATCACAGTGCCGAAAATGCTGTCGGCTTTTTGCCAGGCCGCTTGTACGTGCTTTGAGACGGCCTTTGTCCGTCATGCGCCCGCGGCCTGTCAGCGAAATCCGACATGAACGCGGCAGTTATGCCCGGTATTCCCGGGCTTGGTTGAGATGAAGCGAAGCTGTGCGAAAAGGTAAGCACGGCGTGCGCTCGGCCAAGCAAGCCATAGCGATCGGCTTGTCGGAGGCGCGCCGCGCTGGAGTCGATGTTCCGCCGAAGAAGGGCGCCACCAAGGCCGAAACGAAGTCCGCCGCCGCTAAGGCTGCACCGCGACGTGCGAGTTCAGAAAGCACTGCCAAGCGCTCCCAGGCTGCGCTCAAGGCACTCAAGCGCGAGAGCACAGCCGGCGCTTCTCCTAAGGCGCTGTCCGCGCAGGCCAAGGGCGCGGCAAGCAAGCGCACGGCGGCCGAGCGCTCGGCTGCAGCCAGGAAGGCTGCCAGCACGAAGGGTGCTGCCGGCCGCTCCGAAGCGGCCCGAAAGGCTGCTCGTACGCGCGCCGCAAAAAAGACCTCAGCTCGCTAGTCGCTAGTATTTGCATACGCTTGGGTGTACCGCCCTCAACCGTGAAAGTCTGGACGCGGGTAGCGCTGCGGCGGTTATCGGCTCCCCCCTTCATTCAAGCTCGTCGTGGTCTGCCGGCAGCGTCCGGCCGCGCCGGGGCATTTCGGAGTCGAGCACCAGGCGGCCATGTACCCGTCCGTTCATGCGCGTGACGTAATGCGTGCACTCTTCCATATGGGCTGACATTAACGTGCGTACCGTCTCGGCGTCGCGCTCGCGTGCCGCCTCGACAATGCGCTTGTGGAACTTGACGTTGGCAGCGCCGAATTTCTCATGCTCGCAGGCAGGGGTGTCGTTGCCGAACACCACCAACTGACGGATCATCTCGTTGATCAACTCGCAGGAAAACCGCAGCATCGGGTTGGGATTGGCCGCGGCAAGGATGTCGTGGAAGGTCAGGTCTTCCTGGCGCTGGTCCAGCAGCGGAGTCGCGGCCGCGGCCGATGCCGGGTCGCACAGGTCGATGGTGCGTTCCAGCGCCTTGAAATCGTCCTCTGTGAGGTGTGGCACCGCGCCGGCGGCAAGCTCCGGCTCCAGCAGTCGGCGCACGGTATAGATGTCGGCAATGCCGACGTCCTTGAAGAACAGGTAGTTCTGCATGAGCTGGAAGGTGCGGTCCAGCGGGACTTCCACGATCGTGCCCCCGCCCGTCGGCCCGGTGCTAACCCGAATCAGGCCCTGCACTTCCAGCGACTTGAGCGCCTCGCGGATCGTGCTCTTGCTGACAGAGAACATCTGCTGCAGCTTGACCTCATGCGGCAGCTTGTCGCCAGGGCGCAGGTTGCGCTGGGTAATCAGCCGCTTGAGTTCTTCTGCCACCAGGTCCGCGCGCTTTTGCTTGCGGATCTCGATGGCGCCAGTCTTGCCCTCCCGAAACATCGCCATTGCTCTTTCCTTGTCATGCGCCCAAGCCATCGAGGCTTGGGCGTTTGCATTCTAGCCAAGCGGGGCAGCGCCATGTGCGCGCAGCCGGCTTGCCCCCTCTCAGTGCATGCTGCCCGGTTGGCAAACATGGCTAGACCGCTCTCTCACCTTTTTTGTCCCGCCAATGAGGCAATACGGGGGTTCGCATGTGTCCTTCGCAGAGGGTGTGTAAACCCTGACCTTTCCATTATTGACAACGGTTCCGGCCGACTCCTAAGATGATTCTATTCTATTTATACGTATAAATAGGATAAACAGGTTCGATTCTTGCTCGGCCATGTCGGCGCCGGGCGAAGTCACCAGCATGTCGGGGAGACGGTGCAGCGCCACATGGTGTTGTCCAGACTTTCGCCCCGTGCAGCCCAATCCCCACATACCGAGGAGTGAGCCTTGAATCGTCGTGACCTGCTAAAACTGGCGGCTGTGTCTGCTGTCCCCACATCCCTGATCCATGCCCGTAGCGTCTTTGCCGCGGGCGAGGCCCTGGAATTCGGCTGCCCGGTGCCCATGTCGGGCGCCTTCGCCGCCAATGGAAAATTTGCCGACCTGGGCATGCGGCTCGCCCTTGACCAGTACGGCCAGGTGCTGGGCAGGCCGCTGCGCTACAGCGTGCTCGATACCGAAGGCAAGCCCGCCACCGCGGTGCGCAAGGTGCAGGAACTGGCGCAGCAGAAGGCGGCGCGCTATTTCGCGGGCGGCATCCTGTCGTCCGAATCGCTGGCCATGGGCAAGGAGGCGGAAAAATTTGGCGGCGTGTTCGTTACCACCGCGGGGGCCGACGAGATCACCGGCAAGGACTGCAACCGCGCCACCTTCCGCTGGTCGGTGCCGACCTTCGGCGCGATCGAGCGCACCGTGCGGCCCCTGATCGAATCGATGCCCAAGGCCAAGCGCTGGTACACCATCACGCCGCAATATGTGTTTGGCGACGGGCTGCTGTCGGCAGCAAAGGCGATCTTCAAGGAGAAGGGCATCGAGCACGTGGGCAACAGCTACCACGCCCTGACCGAGAAGGAATTCAGCGGCTACCTGACCAATGCGCTGGCCGCCAAGCCAGACGTGCTGCTGATCCTGAACTTTGGCTCGCAGTCCGCCGATACGCTACGCCAGGCCGTCAGCTTCGGCATGAAGAAGAACACCACCATCCTGCTGGCATGGGCTTCGGGGCTGGAGCAGTTCGAGTCGCTTGGCGCCGACCTGTGCGAGGGCGTTTATTTCGGAGCGCAGTACTGGCACGGCGTGGATACGCCGCTGAACCGCGAACTCGTCAAGCGCACCCACGACAAGTTCAAGGCCAATCCCAACTACAGCCTGGCAGGCTCCTACATCTGCACCAAGATCATGGTGGACGGCATGATCAAGGCCGGCAGCGCCGACCCGAAGGCCGTGGTCGCTGCGCTCGAAGGCATGAAGTACGAGGGCCTGACAGGGCCGGAGGAAATCCGCGCCGCTGACCATCAGGTCCTGAAGAACTACTACCTGCTCAAGGGCAAGGCCAAGGCGCGCATGAAGGACAAGGACGATTACGCGGAGGTCGTGAGCGTCGGCAAGGCCTTCCTGCCGGTCGACCAGACCCAGTGCAAGATGGCCTGATGCCCTGACATTGCGCGGGGCCGCCGCCCCGGCAGATAAACACTGAAGCACACCGAAGCACCATGCCGCGCAGTTCCGCGCGGCGTGGCGGCTTCCTACATCCGTACGACTCATGAACGTCTATCTGTTGCAGGTGATCAACGGCGTCGGGATAGGCATGCTCTACTTCCTGCTGGCGGTAGGACTGTCGATCGTTTTCGGCCTGTTGCGCTTCGTCAATTTCGCGCATGGCGCCTTCTATGCGCTGGGTGCCTACCTCTGCTTTCAGGCTCTGCAGATCGGGATGAACTTCTGGGTGGCGCTGGTACTCGCACCGATCGTCATCGGCGCGCTGGCCTGGTTGACCGAGAAGCTCATGCTGCGCCACGTCTATGCGCAGCCGCACGAGTTCCACATCCTGGTCACGGTTGGCCTGGCCCTGGCCATCCAGGAGCTCATCATCGTCGGCTGGGGGCCGCTCGGCGTCGACGTGCCGCCGCCGGATGCGCTGCAGGGCGTGGTGATGTGGGGCGACTTCGTCTATCCCAAGTACCGCCTGTTCGTGATCGGCTTTACCGGCCTGCTCGCCATCGGCCTGTGGTGGCTGCTGGAAGGCACGCGCCTGGGCAGCGCGGTGCGCGCGGGCAGTGAATCCACCGAGATGGTGTCGCTGCTCGGCATCAACGTGTTCCGCCTGTTCAGCCTGATGTTCGCGCTCGGCGCCGCCACTGCGGCGATCGCCGGCGTGCTGGCCGCACCGATCCGCGGCGCCGAGCCGTTCATGGGCGTCGAGGCGCTGGGCGTGGCCTTCATCGTGGTCGTGGTAGGAGGCATGGGCAGCTTCACCGGGGCGCTGGTGGGCGGCTTGCTGGTTGGCGTGGTGCAGAGCCTGATGAGCACGCTGTGGCCGGAAGGCGCGCGGCTGATGATCTATGTCGCCATGGCCGCGGTGCTGCTGCTGCGTCCGCATGGCTTGCTGGGGAGGGGATGATGGCTACGCAGAAACAAGGGTTCTTGCGCTACCGCTTCTGGTGGCTGGCACTTGCCGTCACGCTGCTGCTGCCGCTGACCATGCGCTCCGGCACGCTTGCCACTGAAGTGCTGATTTACGCGATGGCCGCCATGGCGTGCAATCTGCTGCTCGGCTACACCGGCCTGCTGTCGTTCGGTCAGGGGATCTTCTTCGGCCTGGGCAGCTATGCCGTGGGGCTGGCGCTGACCCGCGCAAGCCTGCCGATGCCGCTGGCGCTGCTGCTGGCGATCGCGATCGGCGCGTCGGCGGCGGCGCTGGTGGGCTGGTTTGCGATCCGCCAACGCGGCACCTACTTCGTGATGCTGACGCTGGCGTTTGCGCAGATGTTCTACTTCCTGGCCTATACGGCGCCCGGCATCACCGGCGGCGACAACGGCCTGCTGGACATCCCGCGACCGCCCTTGTCCATAGCCGGTAATGCGCTGGTGCCGCTGGCATCGCCGTGGCAGTTCTATGGTTTCGTCGCGGTGCTGTTCCTGGCGGTCTTCCTTGCGGTGCTGCGCGTGACCGAGTCTGTGCTGGGCCGCACGCTGCTGGCGATCCGCGACAACGAAGAGCGTGCCTTGGCTGTCGGCTACAACGTCAAGGCGTTCAAGCTGCTGGCGTTCATGGTTTCCGGCGCGGTCACCGGGCTGGCCGGCGCGCTGCACGCCATGCTCACCGGCATCGCGCCGCTGACCAATATCGACTACCACGCCAGCGAAATGATCCTGGTGATGACCGTGATCGGCGGCACCGGCAACATCTTCGCGTCAGTGCTGGGCGCCGCCTTCTATGTGCTGCTGGCCGACTGGCTGTCCACGCTGTGGCCGCGCTGGCTGATGCTGCTCGGTTTCCTG
This sequence comes from Cupriavidus oxalaticus, assembly GCF_004768545.1. Lineage (NCBI taxonomy): Bacteria > Pseudomonadati > Pseudomonadota > Betaproteobacteria > Burkholderiales > Burkholderiaceae > Cupriavidus > Cupriavidus oxalaticus. Next base: position 1,671,178 of record NZ_CP038635.1, read on the forward strand.
CTGATTGCTGTCAGCCTGTTCATGCAGCGCGGGCTGTGGGGGCTGGGTGCCACGGTATGGGATCGCCTGCGCGGCGTACGCCGCGCGCCCGTCACGCAGGAGGAACGCGCATGAGCATTACCACCACCCCCATCCTTGAAGCCACCGGCATCGTCAAGCAGTATGGCAAGTTCATGGCGCTGGGCGGGGTCGACCTGCGCGTGATGCCGGGCACGATCCATTCCGTGATCGGCCCCAACGGCGCCGGCAAGACCACGCTGTTCCACATGCTGACCGGCACGAAGGAAGTCAGCGCGGGCCGGATCGTCTTCGACGGCAAGGACGTCACGGCAGAAGCCGACTACCAGCGGGTCCAGCGCGGTATCGCGCGCTCGTTCCAGGTCACCAGCCTGTTCCCGAGCCTGCCGGTGCGCGAGAACCTGCGCCTCGCCGCGTTGGGCACGTCGCCGCGCAAAGCCATGAGCGGATGGCGTTTGCCGGTTGGTGAGCTTGCCTGCGGCGGGATCGTCGACCAGGTGCTCGAACGGCTGGAACTGACGCGCGTCGCCGATAGCGCAGCGGGCGTGCTGTCACACGGCCAGCAGCGGCGCCTGGAGGTCGGCATGGCGCTGGCCGCGCGTCCGCGCGCGATCTTCCTGGACGAGCCGACGTCGGGCATGGGTGTCGACGATCTCGGCGCGATGAAACGGCTGATCCGCGGGCTGGCCGCAGACCACACAGTCGTGCTGATCGAACACAACATGGACATCGTCATGGATATCTCAGACACCGTCACGGTGATGCAGCAAGGCAAGGTGCTGATGGAAGGGCCGCCCGCAGTCGTGCGCGGCGACCCGCGCGTGCGCGCCGCCTATCTCGGCAACATGATTACCGGAGGCAAGGGATGATGCTCGACGTACAAGAGATACATGGCTACTACGGCAAGAGCCATGTGCTGCAAGGCGTATCGCTGGCGGTCGGCGAAGGCGAACTGGTGACGCTGCTGGGGCGTAACGGCGCAGGCAAGTCGACCACGCTCAAGGCCATCTCCGGCATCGTCCAACCCCGGGGCGGGCGTGTCATCTTCCGCGGCCGGGACGTTGCCGGCATGGCGCCGCACCGGATTGCCGCCGAAGGCCTGTGCCTGGTGCCCGAGCACCGCGGCATCTTCAAGCTGCTGACGGTGGAAGAAAACCTCAAGCTGGCCGCGCGCAGCGGTTCGCCGTGGCAGTTGCAGGATATCTACCGCATCTTCCCGCGCCTGCGCGAGCGGCGCGGCAATGGCGGCGCGCAGCTGTCCGGCGGCGAACAGCAGATGCTCGCCATCGGGCGCGCCATGATGAACCATCCGCGCCTGCTGATGCTCGACGAGCCGGTCGAAGGGCTGGCACCGGTGATCGTGGAAGAGATCGTGGCGCAGCTCAAGGTCATCAAGGCGGCCGGCGTGCCCATCCTGCTGGTGGAGCAGAACCTCGAGGTCTGCACGCAGCTGGCCGACCGCCACGTGATCATCGAGCAGGGCAGGGTGGTCTACACCGGCAGCAATGATGCGTTCCGCGCCGATGAGGCGGTCAAGGACCGCTATCTCGGCGTCGGCCTGGCGGCCTGAAACGGCATCATGCAGGCCGCAATGCCGGCCGACCGATACAAGGAATGACATGACGACTTTGCAAGCTGCGCGCGCGGCAGCGGCGGCCGCCGGCGCGCGCGCCGACCTGCGCATCGACGGCGAGCGCCTGTGGGACACCCTGATGCGCCTGGCCACCATCGGCGCCACGCCCAAGGGCGGCGTATGCCGGCTGGCGCTGACAGACCTGGACCGCCAGGGCCGTGATTTCTTCGTCGCCGAGGCCAAGGCGGCCGGATGCGCGATCCGTGTCGATGCCATCGGCAATATCTTTGCGCGGCGCGCCGGGCGCGACGATGCCTTGCCACCGGTGATGACCGGCAGCCATATCGACACCCAGCCGACCGGCGGCAAGTTCGACGGCAACTACGGTGTGTTCGCCGGCATCGAAGTGCTGCGCACGCTCGCTGACGCCGGCATCGTCACCGATGCCCCGCTCGAGGTCGCGGTCTGGACCAATGAGGAAGGCTCGCGCTTCGTCCCGGTGATGATGGGCTCGGGCGCGTTCATCGGAGAGTTTGCGCTGGCGGACGTGCTGCAGCAGCGCGACCGCGATGGCATCTGCGTCGGGCAGGCGCTGCAGGCCATCGGCTATGCCGGGCCGGAGCCGGTCGGTGCGCGTCCGGTCGGCGCGTACTTTGAAGCGCATATCGAGCAGGGGCCGGTCCTGGAGGCAAACGACACGACCATCGGCGTGGTCACCGGCGCGCTCGGACAGCGCTGGTACGACGTAGTGCTGACCGGGATGGAAGCGCATGCGGGTCCCACGCCGATGGCGCTGCGCAAGGATGCGCTGCTGGCGGCGTCGGAGCTGGTGACCATCGTCAACCGCATCGCGCTCGACCATCCCCCGCACGGCCGCGGCACAGTCGGTTGCCTGGCCGTGCATCCCGATTCGCGCAACGTCATCCCCGGCAAGGTGACGATGACGGTGGACCTGCGCGCCGGCGACGACGCGGTGCTATCCGCGATGGACGCGGCGCTGCACGGGGAGGTTGCCGCATTGGCGGCGCGCAGCGGCATCGCCATCGATCTGCAGCAGGTGGTGTACTTTCCGCCGCAGCCGTTCGATGCGCGACTGGTGGAGGCGGTACGAGGCGGCGCGCGGCGGCTCGGCCATTCCGCCATGGAGGTGATCAGCGGCGCTGGCCATGACGCAGTCTACCTGGCCCGCGTCGCCCCGGCCGCGATGATCTTCGTGCCGTGCAAGGACGGCATCAGCCACAACGAAATCGAAGACGCGAGGCCCGAGCACCTTGAGGCCGGCTGCAACGTGCTGCTGCACGCCATGCTCGATGCCGCCACGCGGCAATGACAACCGAACGGACTGCCCCAATGAAGATCCTGATTGCCCGACTCAATCACGAGACCAATACCTTTTCACCGGTGCCAACGCCGCTAGCGTCGTTCGCGCCGGCCTATGGCGACGCCGCCTATCGCGCCGCCAAGGGCACTCGCACGGCCGCTGCGGCCTTCATCGACCTGGCCGAGGCCGCCGGCGCCGAAATCGTGGTGCCGGTGATCGCTGGGGCCAACCCGAGCGGACGCGTCGCCGCTGCCGCCTACACGCACCTGTGCGACACCATCGTCGCAGCCGCCGACGGCTGCGACGCGGTGATGCTCGACCTGCATGGCGCAATGGTGGCCGAAAACAGCGACGACGGCGAAGGCGACCTGCTTCGGCGCCTGCGCGGCGTGCTACCGCATGCACCGATCGCGGTCGCACTCGACCTGCACGGGAACATCACGCAGACCCTTGTCGACCATGCCGACATCGCGGTCAGCTTCAAGACCTACCCGCACGTTGACATGTATGAAACTGGCGCGCATGCCGGCCGACTGCTGCTGGACATGGTCGCCGGGCGCGTGCGCCCGGTCATGGCGTGGCGGCGCCCGCCGCTGATCACGCACACCTTGCGCAGCCGCACCGACGAAGGCGCCATGCAGCGCGCCGTGGCGCTGGCGCGCGAGGCCGAGCGGGACGGCATGCTGGCGGTGTCGGTGCTGGCCGGTTTCGGCCTGGCCGATATCGCCGCGCCATGCCTGAGCGTCATTGTGGTTGGCGACGGCGACCCTGCCAGGGCCGACAGGGTCGCCCGCCGGATCGCGGAGCAGGCGTGGGCAGAGCGCGATGCCTTTGCCTACCAGGCGGAGCCGCTTGCCAGTTCCATTGCACGCGCGGCACAGCTTGCCGACAGCGCAGACAGTGCGGACGCACGACCGGTGCTGCTGCTCGATCATGGCGACAATTGCATGTCCGGCGGCACCTGCGACAACATGGCGGTGCTGCACGAGGCACTGGCGCAAGGACTTACCGGCATTGCAGTCGGGCCCGTATGCGACCCGGAGGCGGTGGCAGCGCTGGTGGATGCCGGCGTCGGGGCCAGCATCACGCTGCCGGTCGGCGACAAGGTGCCGTTGCCCCAACTGGATGTCTATCCCCGGGCCAAGCCGCTGACCGGCAAGGTTGCGGCGATCAGCGACGGCGAGTACATCATCACCGGGCCGACCTATACCGGGCAGCGCATCCGCATGGGGCGCACCGCCTTGCTCGATATCGGCGCAGCGCAGGTGATCGTGACCGAAACCCCGCAAGAGCACTGGGACATGGGGATCTTCACCCATATCGGCATCGACCCGCATCGGGCGCGGTTCCTGCTGCTGAAGTCGCGCATATATTGCCGTCCGGTGTTCGTCCCGATCGCCAAGGCGGTGGTCGAGTGCGACGGGGAAGGCGTCACCAGTTCGCGCTACGATCGCTTCCCGTTTCGTCAGGTCAGCAGGCCGGTCTATCCGCTCGACGACTCAGCTGCCTGGGCAGGCTAAGGCAGCGCTAGGTCAGCGCACACATTGAGCTGGTTTCGAAACAGGTGGCGGTCTGGCTCTCCGGCCTGACTCCTTGTCGGTGTCACGGGGCGGCCTTGAGCCACAACGACCGCCGCTCGACGGTGGTGCGCCAGTCCCGCCACAAAGCCCGTCAGGCCGGAGCGCGCGCCGTTGGAGAGGCCCAGCACGTCGATCGGTGCCTTGACCGCGCCGCTGGTGATGTTGATGATGCGGCCCCACTTGCGCGCGATCATGCCGTCGACGGTGGCCTTGATCAGGTCGATCGGCGTCAGCATATTGGCGTTGAGCGCGGCCATCCACGTGTCGCGGTCCCAGTCGCGGAAGTTGCCCGGCGGCGGGCCGCCGGCGTTGTTGACCAGGATGTCGAGATCGCCGAGCCCGGCCACCGCGTCCAGCGCGGCGGCGCGGCCCTCGGGCCTGGTGATGTCGGCAGCCACGGCGACCACGCGGTGGCCATGGCGCGCACGGATGTCGCTGGCGGCTTGCTCCAGCGCATCGGCGTTGCGCGCCACGATTAGGGCTGCAAACGTCGACGCGGTCTCGATCGATAGCGTGGCACGCCGATGCCGGCATCGGCGAGCGTGCGCTCGAGCGCGAACCGCATCGGCGTGTTGACAGGGTAGGCTACCCATGACGCCTCCGCGAGGTCGCGCAAGGTCAGCGTCTTCCTGCAGGTGAGGGGGTGCGCGCGCGCGGCCACCACCGCAAGCGGCTCGGATTCGAGCGGCACGCAGTCGTAAGCTTCCGGGCGCCGGCTGCCGCCGCGGCGGCAGATGGCGAGATCGACGCGCCCCTCGTCGATCAGTGCCAGCAGGCTGGTGCTGGTCCCCTCCACGATCCCGATCGAAAGATGCGGCTGACGATGGCGCAGGTCGGTCAGCGCACGGGTCAGCAGCGGCACCGCGCCCATGATGACGCCGACCGCAAGGTGGCGCCGTGTCCCTGCGTCAGGGCAGTGACCTCGGCGTGCAGGTGTTCCAGGTCGCCGTAGATCAGGCGCGCATAGCGCGTGACGCAGCGCCCGAGATCATTGGCGACCAGCCCTTTCGGCTGCCGTTCGAACAGCGGCATGCCGAGGATGTCCTCGATCTCGCGCAGCACCTTGGTCGCGCCGGGTTGCGAGATGGCGATTTCCTCGGCCGCCTTGTGCAGCGAGCCATGGTTCTCTAGCGATCAACAGCCTTAACTGCTTGAGGCGAAGACGCGATGCAATGTTGGCGAGGGAAGGAACAGCCAGCGGCTTCATGGCAACGACAGGACCGAAAGCCGACACTATAGCTTTTTGCGGCATTGGACGGCGGTCGTCTGCACCTTCTCAGATCACCTCGGGGAGCGACGGCGCGTCAGCCCGCCTCCACCGTTGCGATCTCCGGTACCACACTGCTCGCCTGCAGCAACAACGTCTTGCGGAAGATCTCCACCAGCGGCCGGAGGTTGACCTTGTGCCACGCCGCCCACAAGGGCGTGCGGTAGCTGAACCACGACAGTTCGTGCAGCACCACGCCCTTCGGTGCCTGGTGGCGCAGGCTTTGCTGGATCGTGGTCACGCCCAGTCCCGCGGCCACGAGCCCCAGGGCCGCCAGCGGCTCGGTCGCCTCCATCGTGATGGTCGGCGTGAAGCCGGCTTTGGCGCAAGCCGCGATGAACGTGTCATGCCGCAGCGCGGTTTCCTGGTGCATCACGCCGATCCACTTCTGCGCAGCGAGGTCGTCCGGGGTGAGCTGCTCCGCCCTGGCAAGCGGGTGGCCTTCGGGCAGCGCCAGCAGCATCGGGTCATTGAGCACCTGTGCGGCCTCGAGATCCGGATCGTCGGGCGGCGGCGGCTCGCACACGAGTGCGATATCCAGGCTGCGCTGGCGCAGCCCCTCTAGCTGGGCCGCCGACTGCTGGTTGTACAGCGCGATGTGCACGGCGGGCCGGTCCTGGCGCAACTCGCGCAAGGCGTTCGGCAGGATGCCGGAGTGCATCGCGTATTCCAGGTAGCCGATGCACAGGCCGCCTTCGTCGCCGCGCCCGAGCCGCCGCGCCAGCGATTCGAGCCGGTTGGCATGCGTCAGGAAGGCGCGGGTCTCGGCCAGGAACGTGCGGCCGTCGCGCGTGAGCCGGATGCGTTGCTGGGAGCGCTCGAACAACACCAGCCCGAGCTTTTCCTCGAGCTGGGCAATCTGCCGGCTAAGTGGCGATTGGGAGATATGGAGCCGTTCGGCGGCGCGTCCGACGTGCTCGTCTTCGGCCACGGCCACGAAATAGTGAAGTTGGCGGATATCTAGCATGTCCAGTCCTGAATTTCAGACCTCTAGGGAATCAAGTCTTTCAAATTCTGTCTTGGACAGACTTAACTTGCAACCCTAGACTGCCTTCACCCCAACTTAATTTGTGGAGCAGTCATGAGCATCAAGGACAAACTGGCCGGCAACGTGCTCGGCTTTGGTACCGCCCCGCTGGGCAATATGTTCCGCGACATCCCGGAAGCGGAGGCGCAGGCCACCGTGGACGCGGCCTGGGCGCAAGGCGTGCGCTACTACGACACCGCGCCGTTCTACGGCGCGGGCCTGGCCGAAATCCGGCTGGGCGAAGCGCTGTCCCGGCACCCGCGCGACGAATACGTGCTCAGCACCAAGGTCGGCCGCCTGATCCTGGACGAAGTCGAAGACGCCAGCGCGCGGGCGCTGGGCGAGAAAAGCGGCCTGTTTGCCGCCGGCCGCCCGAACAAGCTGGTCAACGACTACTCGGCGGACGCCACGCTGCGCTCGATCGAGGACAGCCTCAAGCGGATGAAGGCCGACCGCCTCGACATCGTGTGGGTCCACGACATCGCCCAGGACTTCTACGGCGACGAGTGGCTGGCCTATTTCGAGACGGCCCGCAAGGGCGCTTTCAAAGTGCTGACCCGGCTGCGCGAAGAGGGCGTGATCAAGGCCTGGGGCCTGGGCGTGAACCGCGTCGAGCCGATCGAACTGACGCTGGACCTGACTGAAGTGCAGCCGGACGGCTTCCTGCTGGCGGGCCGCTATTCGCTGCTCGACCACGAGCGCGCGCTGCAGCGCCTGATGCCGAAGGCCGCGGAGCGCAAGACCGAGATCGTGGTCGGCGGCCCGTACAGCTCGGGCATCCTGGCCGGCGGCTCGCACTTCGAGTACCAGAAGGCGCCGCCCGAGATCATCGACAAGGTCGAGCGCATCAAGGCGATCGCGCAACGCCACGGCGTCAGCATCAAGGCCGCCGCGCTGCAGTTCGTGCTGGCCAACCCGGCGGTCGCCGCCGTGATCCCGGGGGCAAGCCGGCCCGAGCGCATCGCCGAGGACACCGCCGCGCTGAAGGCGGTCATTCCCGCCGATTTCTGGCGCGAGCTGCGCGAGCAGCACCTGGTTGCGGCAAATGCACCGCTGCCTGGCGACAGCAACTGATCCGGGACCACATTCGATTCAAGGAGTCCATCATGGCACAAGCTTCTGCAACGATCACGCTGCCGGTAGCACCGGACCGCGTCTGGCAACTGATTGGCGGCTTCGATTCGCTGCCCGACTGGCTGCCGTATATCCCCAAGAGCGAACTGAGCGAGGGCGGCCGTGTGCGCAGCCTCGTCAACCCGGACGGCGACGCCATCGTCGAACGTCTCGAGGCCTTTGACCAGGGCGCGCGCAGCTACACCTACTCGATCCTGCAGGCGCCGTTCCCGGTCTCCGGCTACCGCTCCACGCTGCGCGTGGTCGGCATCGACGGGGACCAGGCATCGCGCGTCGAATGGTCTGGCCAGTTCACGCCGGCAGGCGTGAGCGATGACGACGCATCGCGGCTGTTCGAGGGCATTTATCGGGATGGCCTCAAGGCACTGGAGGCAACGCTGGCCGGGGCGGCATCATGAGAGGGCTGATGGCCTTGTCGCTGGCTTTCGCGGTCATGTTCGGCACGTCGGGGCTTGCGCAGGCGGCGGTTGGCGTGCCTGGCGAAGGGTGCCTTCTGTTCCAGTATGGCGAGTAAATCCGTGGGATGGCGCGCCGTCGCGCCACCTGCACTGCACCCCGTCAGCCGGAATCCGGCTGACGGGGTGCAGTGCCATTACGACGGCATCTTCATCAGGCCGTTATCGATGGAGAGCCGATTCGCATCGATGGCGCGAGGCTGGGCAAGGATGGGCACACCGTCCGGCTTGCCCGCCAACCTGAATCAGACGTCGAGGGAGGCGGTCGAGTTTGCCGAGGCGCTGATGCTGTCAATCGGCCAGAGCGTGGTCCATGTGCACAAGGAGATCGAAGGATTCGTCCTCAACCGGCTGCAGGCTGCGCTGCTGTGGGAAGCCTGGGCGCTGCAGCGCGACGGCGAGGCAAGCTGCGTGCGGCGTCCTGCGTGATTGCTGCCTGCTCTCTCACAGGACAGGGACGCTCGCACAGCGCTCACGAAGCGAACAGCGCGCGCCTGTCTGCCCGGCTGAGCCACACCACCAGGAATCCCGCCGCAGCCAGCAGGCCGCCAGCGACCGGCACCGCGCTGTAGCCGAGGTCCAGGCTGATGACCCCGCCACCGAGTGCTGCGCCCAGGGCATTGCCGAGATTGAACGCGCCGACGTTGATCGACGAGGCGAGTCCCGGTGCCTCCGCCGCGGCTTCCATCACCCGCATCTGCACCGGCGGGACGACGGCGAAGGTCGCGGCTCCCCAGGCAAGTAGTCCAAGGGCCGCGGTGACGTGGTGGGAGAGGGCGAAGGGGAGCACCAGCATGATGATGGCGAGCGCCGACAGGACGATCTTCGTTGCGCCATCGAGCGACCAGTCCGCGAGCCGTCCTCCCACGTGGTTGCCGACCGTGAAGCCAACGCCGATCAGCACGAGCGAGAGCGTCACGAAGGTGTCGGATGCGCCGGTGAGATCGGCAAGCACCGGCGCGATATAGGTGTAGAGCGTGAACATGGCGCCCGCGCCCAGCACCGTTGTCGCCATCGCCAGCAACACCGGCGGGCGGGTGAGCACGGCCAGTTCCCGGCGCACATTGGGCGGGGTGCCGCGCTCGCCCTGCGGCAGCGCCAGCCAAAGCGCGGCAATGGCGAGCAGCCCCAGCACAGCGGTGCCGGCGAACGCCAGGCGCCAGCCGACCTGCTGTCCGATCCAGGTTGCCGCGGGCACGCCGCCGATATTGGCGATGGTCAGTCCCATGAACATCGTTGCCACGGCGCTGGCCTGCTTCTCCTTCGGCACCACGCTCGCGGCCACCACGGCCCCGAGGCCGAAGAAGGCGCCATGGTTGAGGCTGGTGACGAGGCGCGACGCCAGCAGCGTGGCGTATCCCGGCGCGAGCGCCGACAGCAGGTTGCCAACGGTGAAGATGGCCATCAGCGCCATCAGTGCGGCGCGCTTGCCGAAGCGGCTGAACAGCAGGGTCATCACCGGCGCGCCGACCATCACGCCAACCGCGTACGCGGTAATCAGCATCCCCGCGGTGGGGATGCTGACGTCGACGCCTTCGGCGATCACGGGGAGCAACCCCATCGGGGCGAATTCGGTGGTGCCGATGCCGAAGGCGCCGATGGCGAGCGCTAGCAGTGCGGTATTGGATTTCATCGTGGCAGATCCTGGCAGGTGCCTTACGCTGCGGCCTTGCCGTCGTAGGCGGGATAGTCGGTGTAGCCTTCGGCGCCGCCGCCATAGTGGAGCGCGCGATCGGACATGGCCAGGGGCCAGTCGTTCTCGAGGCGTGCGACCAGGTCGGGGTTGGCAATGAACGGCTCGCCGAATGCCGCAATGTCGATCAGGCCATCGGCGATGAGGCCATCGGCGCGTGCGCGCGTCATGCCTCCGGCAAGGATCAGCACGCCCGTGAATCGGCTGCGGAACTTTGCAAGGAAGTCACCTGGCGTGGCCGAACTGCCGCGCGTGCTCTGATCCATCAGGTGGACGTAAGCGATATTGCGCCTGGAGAGTTCATCGGCGAGATGGAGATACGTTTCCTCGAGCTCGGGGTAGGCGGCCATGTCGCCGAGGCCGCCATAGGGCGACAAACGGATGGCCGTGCGTCGCGCACCGATCCGCGCCGCGACCGCGTCGATGGCTGCAAGGGCGAAACGGGTGCGGCTCTCCACGGTGTCGCCGCGGAATTCATCGGTGCGATCGTTCACCGTCGGGTTCAGGAACTGCTCGATCAGGTAACCATTGGCGCCGTGCAGCTCGACGCCGTCGAAGCCGGCCTCCATGGCATTGGCGGCGGCCTCGGCAAAATCGGCGATCACACCATAGACTTCACCGGTCGTCAGTGCGCGGGGCGCGGACACATCGACCGCACCCGGCGTGCCATCGGCGGTGTAACCCCAGGCCTTGGTGTTCTTCGCGGTCTGGCCGGTGGCACTGACCGGCTGAATGCCACCGGGCTGGATCGAAACATGGCTCACACGGCCGACATGCCAGAGCTGGGTGAAGATCGTGCCGCCCTTGGCGTGGACGGCGTCAGTGACCTTGCGCCAGCCATCGACCTGTTGTGGTGTGTACAGGCCAGGGTTGAACAGGAAGCCCTGGGCGCTGGGCGATATCACCGTGCCCTCGGTCACGATCAGGCCGGCGTCGGCGCGCTGGCTGTAGTAAAGCGCGTTGAGGTCGTTGGGAACCCCGTCCGGATTCCGGGAACGGGTCAGCGGCGCCATGGCGATCCGGTTAGCGAGCTGGCGCTCGCCCATGGTAAAGGGCTTAAACAGGAGACTCATTTTGGGACCTTGATCAGGGAGGGGGGCGGCCACCGGGGTAGTGGCGGCGCGCTCGGTAAGTTCGTCGATGGACCGCAGTTTGCGCGGTTTATATTTGTTGATTAAGCCGTGTATGGGTCAAATACTTTTGATTTCATATCAAATGTCAGGACCCGTCGGACCAGGCACAGGTGCCCGCGATGACTCGGCGCTTATGCCGAAAAGTGCTCACCGGACCCATTGGCGCCGCGAGCCCCTTCTGAATAGGGATCGCGCGGGCTGTTGCCGCGCGCACCGTCCAGGTAGGGGTCGACCTTGCGGGTGGCAATGTAGCCATCCCGATTGGTGATCCTGGCGCCATCGGTGTAGCCGTCCCGGTTGCTGATGCGGGCGCCGTCGGTGTAGGCGTCACGAGGCGTGTCCACGCGGAACGCGTTGCCGGCGGTTTCCGGCTGGGCGGCTGCGTGGGCCACGCCGGCAGTCAGGGCGGCGGCCAATGTGATGGCCGCGAGGATGGTCTTTGCTTGCATGATGCTCTCCTGTTTAGTCCGATCGGCCGGGCAACCTTTGGGTTTGGTCGCAGGGCCAGTCTGTCATCGAGATGGCAGCTTTTAAGTGATGCTATCTATGAGTAGATAGATAAGCGGATCAAAAAAAATGCCGGGTCTCACTGTTAAGAATCCGGGCATTGCCCGGGGGTGACTGGAGTCTAGGTAGGGGCGGCATGCCTGTCCAAGACGGAATGCGTCGAACTTAAGACCTTGCAGGTCTTGCATCCGGTTTGCTCCCCTCTCCCGCCCGCGGGTCCCGCGGGAGAGGGGCCGGGGGTAAGGGCCGGCGCCTCAACGAAGTCCGGCCGCCACCCCGCCGCTCAGCAGTGCCCCTTACTTTTCGGCAAGACGGCCCAGCGTCTCCGGCACGATCGTAGCGCCCACCAGATAGACCAGCGTGACGGCCGCGAGGAAAACACCAAGGATCACCGGCAGGTCGGCGGGCGTGCCGGCGGCAAGCGAGGCCAGCGTCGGCATCATCCCGCCGAGGGCGAAGCCGATATTCCACGACAAGCCCGTGCCGGAGGCGCGGATGCTGGTGGGGAACCGCTCGTTCAGGAAGATGAGGATCGGCGCGAAGCCGGCGCACCCGAGCATGCTGAGCGCCACCGCGTAGACGCCGCGCAGGGTGGCGGTTGGCGCGGCCGGCATCCACTGGTAGAGCAGCGGCATCAGCACCAGGCTGAGCGCGCCGATCAGCAGAAAGGCCCGCTTGCGGCCGACCAGCGTGCTGAAATGCCCCGCTGCCACCGATGCGACGATCACACCGAGGCTGCTCAGCATCAGGATGGCCGAGGACTCGCCGGGGGATGCCTTGACCACGACCTTGAGGAAGGTGGGAAGGTAGCCGGAAGTCAGGTAGTAGGCGCTGCCTGCGCCCACGGTCAGCAGGATGTTGACCAGCAGGATGCCACGATACTCGCGCGAGAACAGCGTGCGCAGCGGATGCGCCTGCGGCTTGGCGTGGCCGCTGGCGGCCTTTGCCGCCTGCAGCTGCTTCCACAGCGGCGACTCTTCCAGCGAATTGAAGATGACCAGCCCCAGCACCGAGCTGACGATGCCGGCGAAGAACATGCAGCGCCATCCCCAGACCTCGAAGGCGTCGCCGGGAAACAGCGCCGTCATCGCCATGTACGTGATCGACGCCAGCAACGCGCCGATGCCCGCGCCGCCGCCGCCCACCAGGCCGGACACCGCGCCGCGCCACGACGGCGGCACCGATTCCGTGCCGATGGTATGCGTCGAAGCGACCACGCCGCCGACGAACACGCCTTGCACCAGCCGCAGCAGGATGAACAGCGCCGGCGCGAACAGGCCGATCTGGGCGACTGTCGGCAGCAGCCCGAACGCCGCCGTCGACAGGCCGACGCCGGTCACGGCCACCACCATGGCACCTTTGCGCCCGTGCCGGTCCGCGTAGGCCCCGAAGATCGCCGAGCCGAGCGGGCGCATCAGCAGCGTCACCGCGAACGACGCGTACACCGCCGCCAGCGACAGCATCGCATGCTCGGACGGAAAGAACAGCTTGCCGATCACCGGCGCCACGAACAGCAGGATAAACAGGTCGAACAGGTCGAGCGCCCATCCCATGCACGAAGCCGTCACCGCGCCCAGCACCTGCCGGTTGTTCGCGGCCGCGGGTGCCGCGCTCTGCGCGCCGCTGGTCGGCACCTTGTCATTTGCCAGCACTTCCATCGTTGTCTCCATATACTTTTAAATGAACGGCTCCCCGCGATGCCCACCGGGGGCATCGTCGATGCGTCTGTATGCGTCCGTATGCGTCCGTCTCTCGGGCTCGGCAGGCGGGTCAGCCCCGCCCACGTCCGCGCTCAGCTGCCGCGGAAATCGGGATTGCGCTTCGCATGGAACGCTTCCACGCCCTCGCGGAAGTCGTCCGAGCTGCGCAGGCGGCTGTAGCAGTGCCCTTCGAGTTCGATGGCGATCGACAGCGGTGCGTCCTCGGTGTCGTTGAGCAGCTTCTTGGCGGTGCGCTGGGCCAGCGGGGAGAAGGCGCGCAGCTCGTCGACCAGCGCATCGGTGGCGGCTGCCAGCTCGGCGTCAGCGACGCAGTCCACGGCGATGCCCCACTCGTAGGCCTGTCGCCCCGGGATGCGGCGCGAGCGCATGACGATGTCCTTGGTGCGGCCCACGCCCACCATCTTCTGCAGCCGCGCCGAGCCGCCGGATCCCGGAATCTGGCCAAGCTTCTGCTCGGGCAGCGCGTATTCCGTGGTGGCGGTGGCGATGCGGAAGTCGCACGCCAGCGACAGTTCGAAGCCCACGCCGAAGCAGTAGCCCTGGTTGGCCGCGATCACCGGCTTGCTGCAGCGCGCCGGCGCCGCCACGTTCCACGCGAGCTTCGACACATGCTCCGGCGACGCTTCCAGGAAGCCGCGGATGTCGCCGCCGCTGGAGAAATGCTTGCCCTGCGCGCGCAGCACAATGACGCGCACGCGATCATCGGCGTCCAGCGCCTCGAACACAGCACGCAACTGGTCGCGGGCTGCCATCGAGATCACGTTGTAGGGCGGGCGGTGCAGGATGATGTCCGCACGCTCGCGGGCCGGGTCGATCTCCACGGAAAAGCCGTCGGGGTCCTGCAGGCGCTGCTGGTCGGGATGGGGCAGTGCGAAGGCCTGGGTCATGTCGTTACTCCTTGATGGGGTCGCTGTGGGGAAGAGAGGAAAGCGCGCTGTATTCGCCCGCGGACAGCTTGCGGCGCAGGATCTTGCCGACCGGCGATTTCGGGATGTCGGCGACAAACACGTAGTCGCGCGGGCGTTTGAAGTTGACGAGGTCGGAGCCGCGGCAGTAGTCGTCGAGCGCGCCCGCGTCAACGCAGCCGCGCGGCTTGACGAAGGCCACCACCTTCTGGCCCCAGCGGGCGTCGGGCACGCCGGCAACCGCCACCTCGTCGACGGCGGGGTGCAGGGACAGCACCGATTCGATGTCGGCGGGCGAGATGTTCTCGCCGCCGCTGATGATCATGTCGTCGACCCGTCCGGTGACGAACAGGTCGCCGTCAGCGTCGAGGTAGCCGATGTCGCCGGTGAAGTACCAGCCGTCGCGCAGGGATTTGGCATTGGCGTCGTCGCGGTTCCAGTAGCCCTCGAAGGCCTCGTCGCCGCGCAGGTCGGCGATGATCTGGCCTTCCTCGCCGGGCGCGGCCAGTTCGTCGGGCGAGGCCGCGTCAAGCCGCGCCACGCGCAGCCGCGTGTTGAGGCCGGCGCGGCCCGCACTGCCGGGTTTGCGCGCCGCTTGCTGGTCGACGCTGAAGGTGTAGACCTCGGACGAGCCGTAGTGGTTGACGAACAGCTCCGGGCGGAACGCCTGCTCCAGCCGGGTCAGCAGGCCATCGTTCATGGCGGCGCCGGCGAAGCCGAGCTTGGTGACGGTGCGCACATCGTTGCTGTCGAAACCCGGCTCGGCGAGCAGGTCGTGGTAGAGCGTGGGCACGAGATAGAGGCAGCTGACGCGATGGGCGGTGATGGCCTGCAGCGCCTGCGACGCGATCCAGCGCCGCACGCAGACGAATAGGCCGTCCACCAGCGCCATGGCCAGCAGGGACCGCACGCCCATGGTGTGGTACAGCGGCATCACTCCCAGCGTCCGCTCGCCGCGCCGGTACAGGTTCTGCGCAACATGCGCCAGCGCGGCTGCACGTTCCTGCCGGTGGCGGCGTGGAACACCTTTCGGCTTGCCGGTGGTGCCGGAGGTGTACAGCATGAGCGAGACGTCGCCGGCCTCGGCCTGCGTGCTGTCCCGGCGGGGCGTGGCACGTAGCAGGGTGTCGAACGACAGCGAGCCGCCCGGCGCGCCGTCCAGCGCGATGCAGGGGACTTCCTGCGCGGCGGCGCTGTCCAGCACCGCGTCGGCGCTGACCGGCTCGAACACCAGCGCCTTCACGCCGGCGTCGCGCACGCAGTAATCCAGCTCGTCCGGCTTGGCGCGCCAGTTCAGCGGGACGATGACCAGGCCGGCGAACTGGCAGGCCCAGTGCAGTGTCGCCATCTCCCAGCGGTTCTGCAGGATGGCGAGCACGCGGTCGCCCGGCCGCAGGCCCAGGTCGAGCAAGCCGGCGGCCACGCCGCGGATGCGCGCGAGCCATTGCTCGTAGGTCAGCACCAGGTCGCCGTCGACGATGGCGGGGGCGTGGGGACTGCGCTCCACGCTTTGCAGGAAGGTGCGGCCGAGATCAAGCATCGCAGTGCTCCCTGGCAACCGGTGCCGCAATCCGGCGCGAGCGCGCGCGGCTGGCGGCCACGTCGAGGACGGCGGCGACGATCGGCGTGTAGCCCGTGCAGCGGCACAGGTGGCCGGACAGCATGTCGCGCACCTGCGCCTCGGTCGGGTCGGGTACCCGCTCCAGGTAGTCCGCGCACGACATCAGGATGCCCGCCGTGCAGAAGCCGCACTGCAGCGCATGGTGGCGGCGGAAGGCTTCCTGCAGGTCGCCCAGGCCTTCGCGCGGAGCGAGTCCTTCGACGGTGTCGATGGCGCGGCCATCGGCCTGCACCGCCAGCATCAGGCAGGAACGCGCGGCCACGCCGTCCACCCGCACCGTGCACGCGCCGCAGACGCCGTGCTCGCAGCCGACGTGGGTGCCGGTGGCGCCGAGTTCATGGCGCAGGAAGTCGGACAGCAGCTCGCGTGGCGCGCACGAGGCGCTGCGTTCGATGCCGTTCAGGGTCAGGGTGACGCGCTGGCGCTCATTGCGCCGCATCACCGGGGGCGCACCCGAAGGTGCGCCATTAGCGGTCTTGCTCATCTTGCCTCCTCGATTGCGCGCATGCCCAGTTGCCGCACCAGGTGGCGGCGGTACTGCGCGCTGACATGGGCGTCGTCCTGCGCGCCCAGCTTCCAGCTGAAATCGTTGATTGCCTCGGCCAGTGCCTCGCCTTGCAGGCGCGGCCAGGTCTCCAGCACCGGCCGGTCGGCCACCCCGCCCACGGCCAGCGCAATGGCGTCGTCCGTGACGATGGCGGCGCAGGCCACCAGCGCGAAGTCGCCATGCCGGGCCGAGAACTCCGTAAAGCCATAGCGCGCGCCGGGCCGCCGCAGCGGGAAGTGCACCGCTTCCACCAGCTCGTCGGGCTCGCGCGCCGTCATCAGCATGCCGCGGAAGAACTCGGCGGCCGGCAGCACGCGCCGGCGGCGCAGCGAGCGCAGCACCACCTCGCCGCCGAGCGCGGTGAGCACCAGCGGCAGCTCGGCGCTCGGGTCGGCGTGGGCGATGGAGCCGCACACGGTGCCGCGGTTGCGGATCTGGAAATGCGAGATATGCGGGAAGGCGAGCGCGAGCAGCGGTACCTCGTCGGCCAATGACGGGCGCCATTCCACGCTGCCCTGCGTGGCGGCAGCGCCCACCACCAGATGGCCGCCTTCCACGCGCACGGTATCCAGGTCAGGGGTGCGCGAGATGTCGACCAGCAATTGCGGCTGCGCGAGGCGCATGTTCAGCACGGCCATCAGCGACTGGCCGCCGGCCAGCACGCGGGCACCCTCGCCGGCACGGGCCAGCGCTTCCAGCGCGTGCTGCGCGGATTCGGCACGCAGGTAATCAAAGGCTGGAGGTTTCATCGACGGACTCCAAAGAGCGCCAGCAGGCGCGCGATCCAGCCCGGCTTGCGCGCGGGCTTGCCCCCGGCCTGGCGGCCGAGCGATTCAAACAGCTGGCGCAATACCACCTTGGCCGCGCCTTCGAGCATGCGGCCGCCGACCGCGGCGACCTTGCCGGACACCTCGGCCTCGTAGTCATACGTGAGACGGGTGCCGGCACCGTGCGGGGCCAGTTCGACCAGGCCCGCGCCGCGCGCACTGCCGAGCGACGACAGGCCCGCGCCCGCGAGCCGCAGCCGGTGCGGCGGCTCCAGGTTTGACAGCGCGATCTCGGCTTCGTAGCGGGCCTTGATCATGCCCACGCCCACGGTCACATCGGCGCGGTACCGGTTGTCGCCGATGGGCACGAGCGCGTGGCAGCCCGGCACGACCTTGGCCAGCGCCTGCGGGTCGAGCAGGACGGCGAAGACGGCCTCGGGCGTGGCGTCCAGGTCGACCGTGCCGCGCGCGCTCAGGGCCTTGCCGCCCTTGCCGCCGCTCTTGTTGTTCGCCGAGGCCTCTCTTGCCGCCTCGGCCAGTTCCGGACGCGATGGCGGCGGGTCGTCGAAGCCGATCATCGCCATCACCCTGGCGGGCGTGAGCGGCAGGCGGATGTCGCTCACGCCCAGCGCATCGGCCACCGCGTTGGCGATGCATGGCGGCGTGCTCATGTTGTTGCCCTCGCCGAGGCCCTTGGCGCCGAGCGGCGTGAACGGGCTCGGCGTCTCCAGGTGGACGATGAGCGGGTCGGGCACCTCGCACGTAGTCGGCATCAGGTAGTCCGCCAGCGTGCCGGACTGGAAGCTGCCGTCGGGGCCGTAGCGGAATTCCTCCATCAGCGCCGCGCCCAGCCCCTGCGCAAAGGCGCCGCGGATCTGGCCGTCGGCCAGCGCCGGGTTGAGCAGCTTGCCGGCGTCGTGCGCAGTCACGTAGCGGTCGATGCGCACGCGGCCGGTAGCGCGGTCGATCTCCACGCCGCACAGGTCGAAGGCAAAGCCGTAGCAGGCGGATGTGTTGACGCGGTCCTGCTCGTCCGGGGCGTCGAGGTTGGGGGGCGACCAGAACACGGTTTCGCGCAGGCCAGGCTCCTCGCCGGCCGGCAGCAGCTGCGGCGACCAATGCGGCGCGTTACTGGCCGCGCGCGCAAAGGGCAGGGCGGTATCGGGCGCGCCCCGGCGTACGATGCGGCCATCCGCGAAGACCAGTTCGGCCGGGTCGCAGTGCAGGTGCGAGGCCACAATGCGCGCCAGCTTGTCGCGCACGCGCGAGGCCGCCAGGTGCACGGTGCCGGCGACGGCGCCGGCGAAGCGGCTGGAGTAGTTGCCCGCGGCCACGGACCACGCGTCCTTGTGCGTGTCGAATTCGACGTTGACCACGACGTCAGCCGGATCGATGCCGAGCACGTCGGCCACGACCTGCGCCGACACGGTCATGTGGCCCTGTCCCGCCGGCGTCGACGCGATGGTCACCACCACGCCGCCGAGCAGGTCCACGCTGACCGTTGCGCTGGCGATGGCGCCGTTCTTCGGGCCCGCCTTGCGGCGTGCCGCGGCCGGCGTGGCGGTGGTGATGTAGCCCATGTTCGATACCGAGGGCTCGACGATGGCCGCGAAGCCGATGCCGTACAGCCTGCCCTCGGCGCGCGCGGCGTCGCGGCGGCGCTTGAGTTCACCGTAGTCGCCCGCTTCCAGCGCGCGCGACAGCGCCAGCTGGTAGTTGCCGGAATCGAGCAGCGCGCCCGCTGCCGCGCGATAGGGAAAGGCATCGGCGGGCACGAAGTTGCGGCGGTAGACGTCGAGCGGATCCAGGCCCAGCTCCACCGCGATCCGCTGCACCAGCCGCTCCAGCGCGAAGTACACCTGCGGCCCGCCGAAACCGCGCACGAGGCCGGTCGGCGTTTTGTTGGTCAGCACCACGCGGTTGCGCACCAGCAGGTTCGGGATCGAGTAGGCACCGGTCAGCAGGCCATGCATGCGGTAGAAGGTGGCGGGCTCCGGCGCACGCAGGTAACCGCCGCAATCCTCGAGCTGGTCGTACGAGAGCGCGACGATGCGGCCGTCCGCCTCGACCGCGGCTTCCAGGGTGGAAAGCCGCGCGGTAGCTGACGTGGCGGCGCTCAGGTGCTCGAGCCGGTCTTCCACCCACTTCACCGGCGCGCCCGCCTTGCGCGAGGCGAGGCACATCAGCACCACGTAGGGGAACACCGCCTGCTTGACGCCGAAGCTGCCGCCCGAGTCACGCGGCGCGACATGGCGCAGGCGGTTGGCCGGGACCTGCAGCGCCATCGCCATCACGGCGTGCAGCGAGAACGGCCCCATGAAGTTGGAAGTGACCTGGTAGCCCTCGTTGCCCGGCAAGTGCTCGGCAATCACCACGCCGCACTCGATCGGCGTGCAGGTGTTGCGCGGGTAATGGGCGGTCAGCGCCACGCGGTGCGGCGCGGCGGCAAAGGCGGCCTCGGGGTCGCCATAGCGGAAATGGCGGTCGCTGGCCACGTTGCTGCAGAGGCCGGGATGCAGCACGCTCGTGTCGTCGGCGACGGCGGCCTCGATCGACACCACCGGCGGCAACACGCGGTACTCCACCCGCATGAGGTCGAGCGCGTCTTCCGCCAGGGCACGGCTCTCGGCCACCACCACGGCCACCGGCTCGCCCACATAGCGCACGCGCTCCATGGCCAGTGCCCACTGCTCCATCGGCGCCTTCACGCCCACCACGAAGGGCTTCGACCAGGCAGGCAGGTCGGCCCCCGTCAGCACGGCACGCACGCCCGGCGCATGCAACGCGGCGGCGCAGTCGATGGCGCCGAGTTCGGCATGCGCGTGCGGCGAGCGCAGGATGGCGGCGTGCAGGGTGCCGGGCCTGACGCCGAGGTCGTCGGCGTACCGGCCTCGCCCGGTCAGGATGGCGGCATCCTCGACACGCGGCATCGGGCGGCCGACATGCGGCGCCGGCCGGGGCTGCTGTGTCTCCACCGTGCCGGTCATTTCGCCAGCATCGAATCTTTTCATTTGCGACTCCGTTCCGTGCGACGGAACCGCGCCGGAAGGCGATGGGGCCGTGCAACGTCAAACGGAGATTAGTGACATCTCGATATAAGATCTAATATTGATTTCTGATTCGAGCCATCATTTGTGATGATTGATAAGGGTCTTCCCGGAGACAAGCGGGATGCGCAACAAGCTGGCCAATGCCGGAGTCTTCTGTATCGCATGCCGCCCTGGCTTCATCACTAAAATTGATGCCGGAATGACAGTCCCATTGATACCAACCCATGGACCTTAAGCAAATCCAGTACTTCATCGCGCTGTTCGAAGACGGCTCCGTCACGCGCGCGGCCAAGCGCCTGAATATCGTGCAGCCGGCGCTCAGCATGCAGATCGCGCGGCTGGAAGAGGAGTTCGGGCAGAAGCTGTTCGACCGCATCCCGCACGGCATGGTGCCGACTGCTGCGGGTCGCATGATGTACCGCCTGTTCCTGCCCATCGTGCGCGACATCGCCGGCGCGCGGCAGCAGATGATGCAGCGCGAGGAGCAGATGGCCGGCCGCATCACGCTTGGCATGGTGGCGTCCGAAACGGAGAGCGTGCTGGTGGGATCGCTGGCGCGCTTCAATGCGCGCTATCCGAACGTAGAGGTTTCCGTGGCGGACGGCTTCAGTGCCGCGCTGATCGATCTCGTTTCCGCCGGCCAGCTTGACGCGGCCGTGGTGCATCGCCAGCGCGGCCGGCCGGCGCTGCATGTGCAGCCGCTGCACGACGAGGAAATGGTGCTGGTGACCAGCGTCGAACACGGCCCCGAACTGCCGGAATCGGTAGAGATGGCGAAGCTGCCGGGACTGGAACTGGTGCTGCCGACCAAGCGGCATGGCCTGCGCGTGGTGCTGGACACGGCGACGCAGGCGCAGGACGTCACCCTTGCGCCGAAGTTCGAGATCGACATCCTCGGCACCATCGTCCAGTTCGTGCAGGAGACGCGCTTTGCCACCGTGCTGCCGCGCATCGTGGTGCTGCGCGCCGTGGAAGAGGGACGGCTGCGGATGCATACCATCATTGCGCCGCGCATCGTGCGGCATCTGGTTTGCGTGAGCCATCCGCAACGGCCGCTGAGCACGGCGGCCGAGGCGTTGATCGTGATCGTCGCGGAGGAAATCAGGCGGGTTTCCGGGATGGCGTAACGGGGTGGCATAACGGGGTGGCGTAACGGTGGGGTGATCGCCTGGGCACTGACGCAGCGGCCGGTGCGGCTGTCGCAACCGTTATCGGTCGTCGGCGTGGGGCCGGGATCGGGCCTGATGGTCGGATCCGCGGATATCATGCAGCGCTACGGCCTTGAAGCCGCCGGCTACCAGCTGAAGCTGGGCAAGCCCGATCCAGCTGGGGATTCCGGTCGTGACGGAGCTGGAACGGCAGATCGTCGTCGACCGGAAGCCGCCGGCGGCTGTCGCGCGCGACTGGATGAAGGCAAATCCGGAAATCGTGCGCGCATGGTTTGCCCCGTAAACGTGCGGCTTGTGCCTGGGGATGGACGGAGCGCTAGCGCGACGCTCCGCCGGCTATCTCTTTCTTCACCACATTTACCTGAGTTGGTCGAGCGGCATGGCCGCCCCGACGGCCTGGGGCGCGAATGCGCGAGAGACCTGGCAAATCAGGGCAGCGCCCAGCGTCAGACCGCCGCCGTCACGATGATTTCCACCAGCAATTCGGGACGTGCGAGGGGTCTGACCAAGATGAGGCTAAATTGCTATCATAAGCCTTGTGGTTATGAAAAACCCAATTCTTATTCCCAGGTGGAATAAGTCGGTCAGGCTGCGAAGGCCTGCCCAAACTGCCGGGCCCGCTTGACGTCGTCGCTATTCAAGTAGATCGAGGTGGTTGAAATCGATTCCTTCCGAAGCGCCCGTTTGGAAGCCGGTGGTCGATTTCACGCTTGGGCACCAGGCCCGTGGACCACGAAAGCGTCAACGATCCCGATAGCTCGGTCTGTTCAGCCGTGGTCGCAGGCAAGCCCACGGCCGGATAGTCGTGCCCAGACTTGCAGCTCGCGTTTCCGTGGATGCCACCCCTGGCGCAAGAAAAGTGAATAAACGTTAAATGTTGTGAATTCACCAAATCTCTATTGCGGCCGCAATGAGGGTCCGTTACGGTGCCGAATCGCCAAGCGGGCCGAGCGCGAATCTGAATCGTGCAAAGTCGCGCTTATATCTGGTGTTTGAATTCCTGAATATAAATTAGGAAACGTCCGATGGTTTTTTGGCGATGGCATGGATACGCTCCATCCCGACCCGGCACGCAAGGGCTTCCCAGTGGATTGTCCCGCGCCCATAGCGACACAACGATGCCGCTCAGCAAAAACAAGAATAGGGAATTAAGCAGCATGGGAGTTTTCAGCAGTGCATTCCAAGTTCATTGGCGTCGCGCTGCAATGTGTATGGCAGCCCTTGGCTTCGCGGTGACGGCCATCAGCACAAGCGTGGCGGCTCAGGATGCCGGCAAGGAGCCGTTTCAGCGTCTCAATGAAGCCGAGATCAAAGCCAAATACCAGCACTGCCCGGACGGCTACTACACCGGGCCGCGGCCTGGCAAGGGCGTCTACACCAAGGATCACTTCCTGTGGGTCGTAACGCCGGAGTTTGCTGAACGCTACTGCATACCCCAGGAGTTTGTCAGCAAGGACCTCAAGGGCGCGGAAGCCGTCGCCTTCACGGTCTCGGAGAATCGCGACGAGGAGCGCTGTAGCTACAACGGTGTTGAGGAACGGTGCGGCTTCCCGAAGTCCTTGCGCTTTGAACTCTATTTCAAGTCCGGTACACCACTGCCAATGGCGATCGATACATCCATTGCAATGGTACCATCGTTGCCCTCCGCATACATGATAGCGAGATCGTCAAAACGACTCTCGGAAGCGCTGCGTAAGGATGCACCAAAACCCAAACGCGAAATACCGGTAAAGGCTTTTGAGCTATCTCAGATCGGCATCTCTGGGATCAAGGACGGCAAGATCGTCTGGCCGATCACGACCCTGCATGAGCAGACCTACTTCGTCCGCGTCTTCGAAGGCATCGACTACCTGGCCGTCGAAGGCAGTACCGGCATGTTCACCAATCCAAGGAGGGAAGCCCAGGATGTGCGGAAGTTTGTGATTTCCTTCGATAAGCTCGGAGACCGATCCCGGACCAATAACGGACGTCAGCTAAGCGAATTTGCATACCTTGTCGAACTGCCAGAATCGTTCTCGGACAAGATCCGCGCCATCGACAAAGCGCGCGGCCTGAATTACAGGGCGATGGCGGAGGAGTTCCTGCGCCGGCAATCGCAAAAATAAGCAACAAGAAGACCGATTGCCCCGGAAGCGGAACCACGATGGCGACCAACTACGACACGATTCTCAAGTACATGCCCTTTGCCAAGGGCGTCTATGGCACCGGGCCGGGAACCGCCCCGCTGTCCGTCGGTGCTGGGGCACTGCCTGACGCCGAACACGACCACCAATAACATGGCGTGCAATTCGGTGCTTGGAATGCTGACGGGGATGGCTCATGGCATGACCTTCCAACTCCCGAACGCCACCGGGCTTATGCCGGGGGCTTCTGAAAGTTGTCGTCACTAAAAGAAACAGAGAGGCGATTAAGCATGTGGAGTAAAGCATCAACGAAGCGAAAGACGCCTGGACGCACGCTGTATGCCGTCCTTGCCTTGTTGCTCCTGGTAGGCGTCACGGTAGCTGTCGGCAGTCGGTCCGCCTTGTGGGCGGGGCCCTTCGATCTTCCCAAGGGAAATGATCCCATTATTGGTGACCTTGGAGGTGAACCCGTCTCAGTTCCGCTTAATTACACGCACCTTATCACTGAGTACGACGGGGACCCGAGTGTCTTTGACCCGGAGCGTCGCAAGTGGAAACCGCCGGTTCGCACCTTCACCTCAAAGATCAATTCGTTGCCGCTGATGGTGCACTTGCCAGATTTTGCGCCGAGGACTGCGGAAAACGAATCGAGCTACTTCAAAACCCCTGCCATAGACGATCCGCATGAATGGTTGCCGGTCGGTGTTACAGCAAGTAGCCAATTTTTCATTTCGGATGATGCCCTCAAAGAGGGGAGCCCATTCAATAGAGAAAAAATTATTGAAAGCCATTCTGGACCCACAAATCCAAAATTTGGAGGGCCAGCGTTCGTTCGCTACGACAAAGAGGATACGCTGCGCTATGGCCTAGCGACTCCGCCAGGGAGCTCCCATGCCAAGCGCGCTCCACCGTGAATTGAGTACGTACCTCAGGCGAGCTGGCGCTCTGGATATTCCCCCGAGCTGGCCAGCCAACCGGCGTCCAGCCAACCGCGACGGATCGGCTAACGAAGTTGACCGGGTGTCGGGCAGAACCATGGGCCTCCCAACGAATCTCCACGTAAATCGTCGCGCCCACGTTTCCGGTGAGTGGCGGGATAACAGCCACCCGCGCCATGGAAAAGTGAATAAACGTTAAATGTTGTGAACTCGCCGAAGTTCTATTGCAGGCGGAAGGCGATCTCGCTATGGTGCAGAATCGGCGAAAGTGGCCGAGTGCGAGTCCATACCGCGAATAACCATCCTTATTTCTGATATCAAAATTTCTGAATACAGATTCGGAATCGTCTGATGTCTATTTGACGATGGTATCGGTATGCTCCAGTGCGCGCATGGTGTGGAGTCGCAATGGAGCACCAATGGCCGTGGGCAACACAACGATGTTGCTTTGCGTGAAAACGAGAATATGGAGTTATGCAGTATGCGAATTTTCAGCCGGTCCATCGATATCCGGGCGAAGCCCCCGAACGCCACTGGGCATGCAGGGGTGCATGGGACCATGGAGAAGCTGTGGGACTTGGCAAAGTTTTCGCCCCGGCTGCGCCGTATCCCCGGCCTTTCCTTGGGGTAACCTGCTAGGCCTTGGTCATGCGTGAGGATCAACACCGTCAGGGAGTCCGCGTAAGACGGTAGCGTTTATTGCAAGTGCGTCCATGATTGTTGGGTGCGCAAACACGCAACCGAAGCCCGCAACGGCAACTTGCGAGGGGAAGTCATTCGGGCCGGAAGTTGGTGTAACAAACAAGCAATCTGACACCTCACTTCGAGAGGTTGCTTGTCGACCTGGATTTTCCATGAGCTTGGGAGATCCTCAATATATGGCCGTTTCGAAATACGCCTCGCAAACACAAGGTAGCGAGCAACAGATTCGAAACGCTGTCGTGTGGTGTCCCTGTGCGGCATAGCAGTTGCCGTCGGCATGAAAAAAAACAATGAGGCGATGCAGCATGTGGAGTCATTCATCAACGAAGCGAGCGAGGTTCAGGCGCCCGCTGTTTGCCGCTCTTGCTGTACTGTTCGTAGTGGCTGCGACGGTAGTAGTTGGCACCCGAACGGCCTCGTGGGCCGGCCCCTTTGATCTCCCCAAGGGGGATGATCCCATTATTGGCGACCTCGGGGGTGTGCCGGTTTCTGTTCCTGTCAACTACACCCACCTCGTGACCGAATACGACGGCGATCCTAGCTTGTTCGACCCGGAACGCCGCAAGTGGAAGCCGCCAGTCCGCACCTTCGCCTCAAAGATCAACTCGTTACCGCTGATGGTGCATTTGCCGGATTTTGCGCCGAGGACTGCCGAGAATGAGGCTAGCTACTACCGAGCGCAGAAATCAATTGAAGGGCCGGAGGAGTGGCTCCCGATCGGGGTCAGAGCAAGCAGCGCCATGTATCTGACCAACCAGCAATTACTCGATGGCGATCTATTTAACCAAAAATCAAAGATCGATGGCTTGAGTAAATTCCGTAATCGACTTTACGAGCGGCAATCAGAAACATTATATGGACTGGTCGAGTATCGATCCCAGAAATTGGTTTATTACCCTGGTGGATCAGTCATGGAGAGGGAGCGTCTATTCTTCTTTACAAAGGACGGGAATAATATCACCTTCATTGAGTGCAGTGCAAACATCGAGCCCTTTGAGGAAAGCCCGCGTAATGTATGCACTCATCAATTTTCTCTTTACCCCTCACTAAAGGCCGAGGCATCTCTGCAATACGATGCTCGCATCGCTTAGCCAATGGATGAAGTACGAGCAAGGGGTTCGAAAACTAATTCTTAGCTTCCAGGCACGATCTGCCGAGACGAGCGATAAATTGGGAAAATAAGAGATATTCATGCCAACACCAATATCCGCGCAGACCCTCACTCAGATTCGCTCCCAATTCGAAGCTGGAAAGCTTACGCCAGATCAAGTTTATCGCCAACTTGAAAGCTATGGCTATAAATATGGGCCGGCGGCGTTGCAAATGCAAATACAATTGCAGGAGCATCGGCGCTGACCTATATGAGTAACACCGCAAAAGAGTTAGGCAAACCGCTAGACGAAGCCCAAGTTAACCAAATTAAATTCGGTATGGCTCGGGGCTATCTTGATACGCTATACGAGCAGACAAAGGGGGGAACTCAACCTGTTAGTAGGGATATCAATAGTAATGAGGTTTGGGGTTTTCACAGCAAAGTTTTCGAGAAGAATGGTCTCCCTCCCGAAGCCTGGACGCTTGATGCCCCATTCCGAGTAATGGAAAAGATGGGCGGCCCGGCCAAAGTGGAGCAGTTCTGGAATATGCTGCGCGACACGGGCGGTGCCTACGGGGACGCATTAGCAGCGAACCTCTACACGCTCGGGGTCATGTATGGGGCATCAGCGTCGCCTGATCCCTCCATCCGCGCCATGGCCAAGGACTGGCTGGATAAGGCCCCCGGCGTGACATCGGGAAAAGAGCTTCAGAATCTTCTCGACGCTGTCACCCAGTTGGATAAGGTAGGCTTCCTTGATTCGATTGGGGTGGATGCAGTCAATACACTCCAGCAAATCCGCAATGAAGTCGAGGACCAGTTCAAGCAGGTCTTCGACAAGCTGTTCTCGGATGCTACCGGCACAGCCGGTGTCGGCAATGCGCTTGCGGCACTCGGCGGAGACCGTATTCCGCTAGTCGACAATGGCGGCGTTACTTCTGACGGCGCGACACCGACCGAGGAGGCAATTCTTGCCCAGAGACAGGCCTTCGCTGAACGAACAGCGAACTGGCAAAGCGCCATCGAGCGTCTCTACGGCAAGGACGTTTCCCTTTACACCCTGGATGACGGCACGCGGGTTCTGGTCGATGGACAGCAGAAGGTGCTCGCCACGGTATCCATCGATGGCAGCGATGTTCGCCTGACTGGACTCCATGGTGAGGTAGTCTCGGTTCAGGCGGATGGCCGTCTTAACGTAGCCGCCCCAACGGCAGATGGCTTGTCACCCGGTGAAATCTCCGCGACACCGGAGACGCCACCCACTGTTACGCCGGCACCGGAGTCACCAGTCACCGCCACTGCGGTGCTCGGCAGCGTGCAAAGCATGCTGTCGCTGGTTCAGGCCATCGAGTCCGGCGACACGGCGGCCATTGCGGCAGCCAGCGCCGCCATGCTGGCAAATCTGGACGGGCTGCGCAGCGATGTGCATTTGCTGCCAGATGGCATTGGGGCCGGACTGAACGTACTCGCCGCCGGTCTGAACCTGTTCAACGCCATCCAGGATGGCGACGGCCTGGGTATTGCGGCATCCGGTCTGAACCTGGGTAGCCAGGCAGCGATGCTCTACGCCAACATCCTCAAGGATCAAGGGCTTACCCTGTTCCAGGAAGGGGCTGCTGGGGCGGCCAACCTCTTGGACGTCGCCGGGACAATGGGCCAGGTGGCAGGCGGTCTGGCCCTGGCTGCGAGCATCGTGTCGCTGGTGATGGCAATCGAGGGTGGCAACGGTTATCAGATTGCCAGCGCCACGCTCAGCACTGCTGCGGCAGCGAGCGCCATGGCGGGATACATGGGGTACGCAGCATACTCGTCCTACGCTCCACCGCTGGCTTTCGCCGCAATGGCGGTAGCGATGATTGGCGCGGCTTTTACCGACGACGATATCCCGACGCTCGAGGGCGAGGCGACGGCCGTGTGGAACCCGGATGGCAGCATCCATGTGCTGACCACCGTCGATACCGAGCAAGGCGGGGATACGCCGACCAAGATGCTGCAAAGCCTGGTGGATGCCCTGCAGCAGTCGCTTGCCACACAGGTCGACGCCAATGGCAACCCGCTCTACGCCATCATTCCGCAGCGCCTGCCGACGATTGGCTACGCCTACGATCCGGATAGCTACCTGGGCAATATCGCCAGCGATGGCGGTGGCGCACCCGGCCACCTGTACCTGAAATGGATTGACGAAAGCGGTCAGGCGCAGACGCGCTACTTCGATGGCTCCGGTAGCCGTGGTCAGGAAGGCCAGGCAACGCTGATGCAGGAGTTCCTGGCCCATGCGTTCGAAGCCGTGGTGCCGGCCTGGGAGGCCGAGACGGTGCTCGCCGCCATGAACGAACACGGGCCGCTGACGCCGCCGGGCACGGGCGGCATTGACGAGAACCGGGCGCGTGTCGCGCAACAGTTGCACAATCAGGATTGGCAGAGTCCCGACGCCGCGGCGGGCATGCCCGAGCAGGACGCCGACGGCATCCGCCAGCATTTCACGGCGCTGACGGTCGATCTGAAGCCGGAACTGCCCGCGAGCGTAAGCGCTAGCCGGATCGGCAAGAACGTCGATCTGGATGGCTACATCGAGCAAACCGACTGGATCAACGCCAACCAGGGCATTCTCTCCATCGATGCGAATGGCGACGGGGTTATCGGCCAGAATGAGATTCTGACCAATGACCCCGATGCGGCGGCCGCCCATGCCCGCAACAGCTGGACATCAACCACGACGGCAGGCTGGACGCCTCCGACCCGGCCTTTGCCGCGCTCGGTATCTGGCTGGACGTGAACCGCAATGGCCAGACGGACAAGGGCGAGTTCGCCTCGTTCCTTGACCGCGGGATCGCCAGCCTGGATTTCACCAGCACGCCACCGGTGCTGCGCGCCGCAGACGGCAGTGTCATGACGGTCACCGAGCAGCACCTGACGGCAGACGTGCGCGGCGACGCCTATCAGGCGGCGTTCGCGGACACGGATGGCGACGGCGACCTGGACGCTTTTGCCGGCATGCTGCACGCGAAGGAAGGCGGCGAGACGGTCCTGAATGCCGTCGTCACGCACGACTACACTGGCGAAGCCGGCCATACCCACGGTGGCGAGGCAGCCGCGGACGCCAGCGGCCAAATGCGCGTCGAGGCAGGCGACACCACGATCCGCAGCGCCAGCGACAAGCAGCATGAGCAGACCCTGGCCGAGGCGGTCATTGCCGCCGACGACATTCGCGTGACCGATGGCGAGGGGCTCACGTCAGGCGAGACCAAGGCCACGAACGTCGACGCCGCCGATGGCCGCCTGACCTCCAAGGGCGATGCCAACAACGGCAAGCCACCGCAACGCACCGAGTCCGTCCGGCCGAACGATGGCCGCGTCACCAGCGCGGCGCCGACGAACCCGACGGATGCCTATGCCGCGATTCGGGACGAGTGGATCAAGAGCGCGGACAGCCCGTTCGCTGGCGCCGGCGCACTGGTCGGCGTGGGCATCGGCATGGTGGCCGGCGTCACGGGAGCCGAGGCTGCGGGCGGCGCTGAGCCGGGCGCTCCGCTGGCCGTCGATGCGAGCGGCAACAACACTGTCAGCCGCGTGCCCGGCACGACCGATGCAACGGATGCATCGCCGGCCCCGGCCACGCCGCCCCTGTTCGTGGCGCCGCCGGTGGATTCACTGCCACCGAGCCGCCGCCCCGCCAGTTCCGGCCCGGCTGAAGTCCTGACGGTGGAAGTGGCGCCGAGCCGGATCGAGACGGTGGCGCACGACGACACTCAGGACGGGGCCAAGTCCGGTACGGCGAGCACCAGTCCGCTGCCGGAGCGGATCATAGCCGGCCCCAACGGCGAGGACGTGCGTCTGGCCCCGCCCGACGTGTTGGATGAGCGCGTGGGCGGGGTCGAGGACACCCGCTATGCCTTCGACGCCTTGGTACTGCTGGCGAACGACACCACCCGGAATGCCACCACCCAGCCGCTGCGCCTGGTCGAGGTATTCGGCGCCGAGCATGGCAAGGTCGCCATCGTGATCCAGGCAGACGGCAGCCAGCGCGTGGTGTTCACGCCCGACTCCGACTACTGGGGACCGACGCTGTTCCGTTACGTGGTCGAGGACCAGTACGGCCTGCAATCGCTGGGCCGCGTCTATCTGGACGTTGCCCCGGTCAATGATGTGCCGGTCACGGCGGGCGAGAACGTGGCGATGGACGAGGACGTAGGCATTCTGCTCTCGTCCGCACAACTGCTGGCCAATGATTTCGATGTGGATACGCCGACGGTCGGCGATGTGCTGAGCATCCTGCGCGTCTCGCATGCCCAGCATGGGCTGGTCAGGCTCGATGCCGATGGCAATGTGCGCTTCCTGCCAGACCGCGACTACTTCGGCCCGGCCAGCTTCGTCTATTGGGTCTCCGACGGCAATGGCGGCCTGACGCCGGCCACTGTCAACCTGGAGATTCGCCCGGTCAATGACGCCCCGGTGGTCGCCGGCGAGACCATTGCCACCGACGAGGACACAGTCCTGCTGATCGAGCAGGCAACGCTGCTGGCAAACGAGACCGACGTGGACAACCCGCACTCGGACCTGACGGTCTTCTCAGTGCGCAATGGCCAGCACGGCACGGTCGAGCTGATGCCGGACGGGCAAATACGCTTCGTCCCCGAGCAGGACTTCTACGGCACGGCCACCTTCTTCTACACGGTCTACGACGGCGCGGGTGGTTACAACGAGGCCATGGCGACGGTCGACCTGGCGCCGGTCAACGACGCGCCCATTGTGACCGGCGAACAGTTCAGCGGCAACGAAGACGAGGCGCCCACCTTCACGGCGGCCAGCCTGCTGGCCAATGACCGCGACGTGGACGATGCGCAACCCTCCCTCACGCTGGTGGCGGTCGGCAACGCCCAGCACGGCGAGGTGCGGCTGAATGCGGACGGCTCGGTCAGCTTCATCCCGGAAGCCGACTACTTCGGGCCGGCCAGCTTCAAGTACACCGTCTCGGACCCCCACGGCGCCACCACCACCGCGCGCGTCGATATCGACCTGGCGCCGGTCAACGACGCGCCGCGCCTGCGCGACGACGTGATCGCCGGCACGGAGGACATGGCGCTGACCATCGAGGCGGCGGCACTGCTGGCCAACGATTCGGACGTGGACGATCCACACGAGGCGCTGACGATCACCCGTGTCAACGGTGCCACGCATGGCACGGTATCGCTGAATTCGGACGGCACCATCCGCTTCGTGCCGGACCAAGATTTCTTTGGCGATGCGACCTTCACCTATGAGGTGAGCGATGCCGCCGGAGCGACTTCGACCGCGACCGCTACCATCCACGTGGTGCCGGTCAACGACGCCCCGATTGCCAACGACAACATTGTCGACGGCCGCAAGGGCGTGGCCATCACCATGACGGCGGCGGCGCTGCTGGCCGATGACTTCGACATCGATAACCCGCACGCGGACCTGCGTATCGTGGGCGTGTCCGATGCCGAACACGGCACGGTACGCCTGAACGCGGACGGTTCGGTCACGTTCCTGCCCGAGCCAGGCTATGGCGGCTATCCCGGCGCGCAGGGCCACTTCACCTACACGATTGCCGACGGCGCCGGCGGCTTCGCCACGGCGACCACAACGGTCAACCTGGAGAAAATCAACACCACGCCGGTCGCCGTGGATGATGGCTTCTCGGGCTACGAAGACACGCCGTTCATCATCAACACCGCACAGTTCCTCAGCAATGACTCGGACCCGGATGGTGATGCACTGACGGTCACGCAAGTGGCCAACGCCCAGCACGGTACGGTCGAGATCCAGTCCGACGGCCAGGTACGCTTCACCCCGAACACCGATTTCTATGGGCAGGCGTCGTTCCAGTACCTGGTCACCGACCCGTACGGCGGCCAGACCTGGGCGACGGCTTACCTGAATGTGGCGTCGGTCAACGATGCCCCTGTGATCGAGGCCATCGAGTACGGCCGGCCGGTTTTCGGCTATTACTACGGCCCGGCGCCGCAAATTGGCACAGAAGCCCCCGTCGACGGCGGCGGGCCAATCTGGGCTGCCTACGATGAAAACCACGAGCGGGCCACGAACTACTTCCAGCCGCTCTACGATGAGGGGCTGGCCAGGTCCCTGTCCGCGCAAGGCCAGTTGTACGACGCCGGCGGGGCGCGCTACACGCCGGCCCAGTACCAGAATGGCATGCTCAAGCCGCTCGAACTGAGTCAGGTCGACAGCGTCATGCAACTGAATTCCGGCGGGGTCGACATGCCGGTCTATGTTGGGCCTGCCGATGACCCCGCGCGGCAGATGGGCCGCATCGTCGCCTATGACCCGGACGGCAATTCGGCAGCCATCGTCATATCGATTGCTCAAGGACCGCAGCATGGGCATGCGTACGGCAATGCATACGTCGACACCTTTACGCCTGACTATCAAGGCCACCCCTGGCTGGCCCAGCATCTGATCGACAGCCCCAACTATTGGCAATACCTCAGCCATCGCGGTGACCCCTACAACGGCGCGGACAATTTCACCATCCGCATCCAGGATGCCCAGGGAGCCGTCACCGATGTGGTTGTCAACGCCACGCACAAGGGCACCAACGCCAGCGGCGGTTTCACCCCGATCGTGCTGGATCTGAATGGCAACGGGACAGAGTTGATCGCAGCCGACCAGTCCAACGTCAAGGCGGACGTCAACCACGATGGCCAGACCGAGCAGATCGGCTGGGCTGCGGCGACCGATGGCGTGCTGGGCTTCGATGCCGACGGCGACGGCAGGATTTCCGTCGAGGAGACCCGGCTGACCAATTTCGCACCTGGCGCCAAGACCGATGTGGAGGCGCTGGCTGCCTTCGACAGCAACCACGACGGCAGGATCACCAACGAGGACGCCGCCTGGAGCCAGTTCAAGGTGGTGGTGGACGCGGACGGCAATGGTGACTTCACCCAGGCCGAGCACAAATCTCTGGACGAGGCCGGCATTGCCTCGATTGGCCTGGATCGCAAGGGCGAAGCGCACCTCGACCACGGCAACGTGGTATTCGGCACCGTCGATGTGACGCACACCGACGGCAGCAAGAGCGAAGCTGCCGACGTCATGTTCGCGGGCAAGGACGTGCCGCTGCCCAGCTTCGCGCTGTACCTGGAGGAGATCCATGCAGGCATCGTGCCGGAGGCGCAGACAGATGACGCGGCGTTCACTGCCGACGTGGTGGCGCAAGCCGCGCTGGCTGAGACGCCCCTCGTGCAACCAGATTCCGAGGCATCGCCGCCACCGGGTTGGGCCAGCGAGGCTGCCTTGTGCCGGGCGCTACTGCTGTTCACGCAAGGGAGCAATACCGCACCGCCGCGCGAGGGGCAGCAGTTCGGCTATGTACCGCCGCACGAGCCCACGCCGGAGGAAATCATTGCCAGCGCCGCTCAAGCGGGCTTGAACGACCTCTCTATGGGGGCCAGCTACCAGAGCTGATCCCGCTTCATTCTCATTGCATCAACCAGGCCGGCATGGCGCATCGCGCCTATGCCGCAGGGAGCGCTTTTTTGTCCAACAATACCGTTTCCTCCTCTGCGGCCCCTCAGTCCGCCTCAACGCCAGCGCGCAACACGCGGGCCGTCGCCTTCTTCGCAAGACTGCAAGAGGTGGCCGCAGGTGCCCGGATCGAGCAGCAATGGCGTGAGTTTGGCGAGGGCGTCGAAGGCGCCGCCCAATCCATCGATCATGCGCTGCGCGAATTGCAATTCGAGACCCACACACATCGTGGTACGGTCGCGCAACTGGCGAAGACGACGCTGCCGGTGATCGCTCTGGACCGGTCCGGCCTCGCCGTGGTGGTGGGCAATGCGCAAGGGGACCACCTGATGATCCAGCGTGCGGGGGATGACAAGCCCGATCTGGTCAAGATGGGGGACTTTGCCCGCGAGTTCTCCGGCACCTGGGTCAGCGGCATCCTCAGCACCGAAGCGGTGGTGGCCAGGATTGATCCGACAAGCCATAAATTTGGCTTCGCCTGGTTCTGGCATGCCCTGTCGAAGTACAAGGCCGAGATGGCGCAGGTACTGCTGGCGACCTTCTTCGTGCAGATTTTCGCACTGATGACGCCGCTGGCCTTTCAGGTGGTGATCGACAAGGTACTCACCCATCGCAGCCAGGCCACGCTCGTCGTCATGCTGATCGCGCTGGCCGGCGTGGCCGTCTTCGAGATGGTGCTGTCTGGCGCGCGGCAATACCTGTTCTCGCATACGACCAACCGGGTGGACGTGGAACTGGGGGCACGGCTCTTCGCGCACCTGATGCGCCTGCCGATGTCGTTCTTCAACAGCCGAAATTCGGGCGAGATCATCGCCCGCGTACGCGAGCTCGAGTCGGCGCGCAACTTCCTGACCGGGCAGGCGCTGACCGCGTGGCTGGACCTGCTGTTCGCCGTGGTCTACCTGGCGGTGATGTTCTACTACAGCCCGCTGCTGACCTTCATCGTACTGGCGTTCCTGCCGATCTTCTTTGGCGCGTCGTATCTGGTCAGCCCGCTGCTGCGCAAGAAGCTGGAAGACAAGTTCGCCCTCGGTGCGGAGAACCAGAGCTTCCTGGCCGAAACCCTGGGCGCCATGGAAACCCTCAAGGGCCAGGCCGTCGAGTCAAGCTGGCGACGCCTCTGGGAAAAGCGCCTGGCCCGCTATGTGACCTCGGCCTTCGAGTCGGGGCATACCGCCAACTGGACCAACCTTGTGATCCAGACTGCCAGCAAGCTGCTGACCGTCATTCTGCTTGGCGTCGGCGCCATGCAGGTCATCGACGGCAACCTGACCGTCGGGGGGCTGATCGCCTTCAACATGCTGTCGGGCCGGGTCAACGCGCCGATTCTCAAGCTGTCGTCCTTGTGGCAGGAGTTCACGCAGATGCGTGTCTCGGTCAAGCGCCTGGCGGAGATCATGGATGCGCAGCCCGAAGCCGCCACTGCAGGCGGTGACAGGCGTGCGCCCATCGTTGGCGAAGTCACGTTTGACAACGTGAGCTTCCAGTATCACGAGAACGGTCCAACCGTCCTGTCCGATGTGAGCTTCAGGGTAAAAGCCGGCGAGATCATTGGCGTGGTGGGCATATCCGGGGCGGGCAAGACCACCCTCATGCGTCTGCTCCAGCGTCTCTATACGCCGCAGTCCGGGCGGGTGCTGGTGGATGGCATCGATCTGGCCTCGGCTGACCCGCACTGGCTGCGCTCGCAGGTTGGCGTGGTGGCGCAGGACGCGGCGCTCTTCAACCTGACGGCGCAAGAGAACATTGCGCTTGGCCAGCCCAGCCTGACTTTCGAAGAAGTGATGGCCGTTGCGCAGTTGGCCGGGGCACACGAATTCATCAACTTGCTGCCGCAAGGCTACGGCACGGTGATCGGCGAGCGCGGCTGCCTGCTGTCGGGCGGCCAGCGCTCCCGCATTGCCATTGCGCGGGCGCTTGCCACCGATCCGCGCATCCTGCTGCTGGACGAGGCCACTGCCAGCCTCGATTACGAATCCGAACAGGTGATTCACAACAACCTGCGCCAGATTTGCAAGGGCCGCACCGTGTTCATTGCGGCTCACCGCCTGACGACGCTGCGCATGGCCGACCGCATCCTGGTGCTGGAGAACGGCAAGCTGGTCGAATCCGGCCATCACACAACCCTGATCGACAAGCCTGGGCGCTACCGCTCGCTCTTTGAAGCGTCGCGGGCGCTGGAAGCGCTCAGCAAGCCATCCCCTTCCCTCAACCACAAAGCCGCGCAGGCGTTGCCCGACGCCGGAGAGTTCCATGTCTGACAACCAGCTCGCACCGAACCCGGTGCTGGACGATTTCGAGCGCGCCGCCAGCGGCGTGCGTAACCGCCGTCCGGCGGGAAAGGCCGGCAAGATTTCCCTGATGGTTTGCGGCATGGCCGCCATCGCGCTGGCCTACGCCGTGTTCGCCAGGATGGACGTGGTCGTGTCCGCACAAGGCAAGATCATCCCCTCGGGCAAGTCCAAGGTGGTACAGCCACTCGAAGCCGGCGTCGTGCGCCAGATCTATGTGCGCGATGGCCAGAAGGTCAAGGCCGGCGATGTCCTGATCGAACTGGACCCGACCACGACTGCGGCTGACCGAGATCGCCTGCAGCGCGACCACTGGGAAGCTGAGGCGGAGGTGCAGCGGCTGACAGCGCTGCTGGATGGCAAGGCCACCATGCGGCCAATAGAGGGGCTGCCGGACGATATCGCCCGCACGCAGCGGGCGCTGCTCACCAGCGCCCTGGCCGAGCACCGCGCCAAGATGGCGGCGCTTGATGCTGAGATCGCGCGCAAACGTGCCGACCGCGACGGCGCCGCCGCCAGCCTCGAGCAGATCCGGGAAAGCCTGCCGCTGGTCACGAAGAAGAATGACATGCGCGAGGAGCTGGTCAAGACCGGTCATATTGCCGAGACGGGCCTGATCGAGACGCGGCTCGAACTGATCAATCTCAAGAAGGAGCTGGCCCTGCAGACCAACCGGTTGGCGGAAGCCGGTGCAGGTCTGAACGCGGCCCATCAACAGCGGGCGCAGGCAGTGGCCGAGTTCACGGCCCGCCATTCTGCCGAGCTGGCGGAACAAAGCCGCAAGGCGGCGACCGCCGAGCTGGAACTGGTCAAGGCCCGGCAGCGCCGGGACCTGCAGATCCTTCGGGCGCCCATTGATGGCGTGGTCCAGCAGCTGGCGGTCACGACCGTCGGCGGCGTGGTCACCCAGGCGCAGCCGGTCGCCACCGTGGTGCCCGAGAATACAGCTCTGGAGGTCGATGCCCAGGTCCAAAATAAGGACATCGGCTACGTGAAGCCCGGGCAGCGGGTTATCACCAAGGTTGAAACGTTCGATTTCACCCGCTTCGGCTACATCGAGGGCCAGGTGCAGTGGGTCGGCACCGATGCCGTCAACGACCAGAAGCTCGGGCCCATCTACCCGGTGCGCATCCGGCTGGCGGAACAGGCCACGCCAAATTCGGTCAACGGCCGCAAGGGCACGCTCACGCCCGGCATGAGCGTAACGGCGGACATCCGGGTCGATGAGCGCCGCATGATCTCCTACTTCCTGTCGCCGCTGCTGCGCTACAAGGACGAGGCCCTGCGGGAGCGGTAATGGTACGAATTTCCCACATTGCCAGCGCCGCCATGGCCGTGCTGGCGGGCATGGCCATGCCGCATGGCCACGCCATCGATCTGGTGGCGGCTTACCGCCTTGCCCAAAGTGGCGATCCGACTTTTGAGGCGGCCCGCTATGCGTTGGAAGCTGGGCGCGAGAAGCTGCCGCAGGCTCGGGCCGGCGTGCTGCCGACCGTCAACCTGAATGGCAACGGCGGCCGCCAGAACGGGCAAGCGAGTTTTGCCGGCAGCCCCTATCAAGACCGGAACGTCAATAGCTGGGCGTGGAACCTGCAGCTGTCGCAGCCAGTCGTGCGCGTCGCCAGCTGGATCGGCGTCGCGCAAGCTGGCGCGCAGGTCGAACAGGCCGAGGCCCAGTTCGCGCAGGCCGAGAGCGACCTGCTCCTGCGCACGGCTCAGGCGTACTTTGACGTGCTGACCGCACGCGACAGCGTAACGGTCGCCAAGGCGCAGCTGCGTGCGGTGGAGCAGCAGCGTGTGCTGGCCAAGCGCCGCTACGACGTGGGCGAGGCAACCATCACCGACGTGTACGAGGCGCAGTCCCGGCATGATCTTGGCCGGTCTCAACTGGTGCAGGCGCTGAACGATCAGGAATCCCGGCAGGCAGAACTGGAAAAGCTGATTGGGGCACTGCCCGACCCGCTGGCTGGCCTCCGGGCCAATGTAAGCCTGCCCGCACCCGAGCCGGCAGACGTTGGCGCGTGGATGGGCAACGCGCGCGAGAACAACCCTGCGGTGCGCACGCAGTTGGCTGCGGTGGAAGTGGCCGAGAAGGAAGTGTCAAAGAACCGGGCGGCCCACCTGCCGACGCTCGATTTCACCGCCGGCTATGGCCGGAACTACACGTCGGGGTCCATGACCTCGCCGGCCGACATCGAGAATCGGGTCAAATCCGGCACCATCGGCCTGCAGCTGACCATTCCCATCTACCAGGGCGGCGCGGTCAATTCCCGGGTGTCGGAAGCCATTGCCAACCAATACAAGAGCCGCGCGGAACTGGAGGCGGCGCGGCGCCAGGCGGCCACGCTGGCGCGGCAGGCCTTCGGCGGCGTTACCAGCGGCCTGTCGCAGTTGGCGGCGCTGACCTCGGCGGTCACCTCGAGCCTGGATGCAGTGAATGCCAACAAGATCGGCTACCGAATCGGCACGCGCGTCAATATCGACGTGCTCAATGCCGAGCAGCAGCTTTTCGCCGCACAGCGCGACCTGGCCAAGGCGCGCTACGACACCATCCTGCAGGGGCTACGCCTGAAATCGGCCGCTGGCACGCTGGCAGAAGGCGACGTCATTGCCGTCAATGCCTTGCTGACCGAGGATGCCAGTCAAACCACACCCGCGGTGCCGGCCATGCCAGCCGCATCGAACGCCACCCAATCACCGCAAGTGAGAACCCAATGACAACCCCTACGAACACCGAGCAACTGGCAAAGTTCGCCGCCGAGCAGGCTCAGCGCGTCATCAAGAAGATCCCCCTGCTGGGGCCTGTCTCCTGGCTGATGATGAACAATCCATCGACTCGGCATGCCTTCTTCGCCGACCTGGAATGGCGTGTCATGCCGCCGCTCGTGCTGGAGCAGGCCAAGCTCTACATGAAGGGCGACATGCCTACCGCGTTCGTGACATGGGCTTACCTGTCCGAGACAGTGGTAGAGCGATTTGTCAGGCCGCCATTCCACCTCGCCCCCGGCGACTGGAAATCGGGCGACAAGGTGATCCTGATCGACTTGATCGCGCCCTATGGCGGTGCTGCTGAGGTGGTGGCCGATCTGAAACAGACCGCGCTGGCGGGAAAGGTGATTCATCAGGTAGCCCCAGAGACGGCTTCCTCGATGAACGTCATCACGCTGTAATTGCCTGTGTCATCCCTCCGCGCAACTATCATGCAAGAACCTGTTCTCGAAAGACGAAGCGGTCGTGCAAGAAGCACGGTATCGGCTCCGGCAGTTCCCCACCGGTTGCCGGACGCGACCGTACAAGCCCAGCCCCTTGGCGGCCCACAAGCCTCGCTGGACATCGGGACGGATACGAGTAGCGCCGTGCCGGCCCTCTTGTTCCGCCTGCCTAGCACGAGCGCGGGCGAAATTGTTCTGCGGCTGGCGGGGCCAAGCCCCTTCCCAGGATGCCGCCCGCGCCGTCGTGTTCGTCGAGGCTTCTCGGTTCATGACGCTTTGGCAACAAGAGCCGGGATTCCAGTATCGGCAATTCCTGGAAGAGCCTCCATTTACTTGGCTCGCCGACCCAAAACTCACAGAAGCCGCCGCGCAATGCCGTGACTCTGCACGGATGCCGGTCCCACTTCCGCAGGTTCAATGCCTGCGCCATATGGCAGAGCGCGTGCAGGATGTTCGGCGCCTGCGACGGCGCCCACAGGATCTGCAAGGGGCGCAGACCTATCGGTTTGCCGTGGTCGACAAGGGCGCCCACCACCTG
The DNA here is from genome assembly GCF_004768545.1 of Cupriavidus oxalaticus. Classification (NCBI taxonomy): domain Bacteria; kingdom Pseudomonadati; phylum Pseudomonadota; class Betaproteobacteria; order Burkholderiales; family Burkholderiaceae; genus Cupriavidus; species Cupriavidus oxalaticus. Next base: position 1,711,072 of record NZ_CP038635.1, read on the forward strand.
ATCTGGATGCTGGCGCAAGGTGTCCCGGTGTTTCCCGTCGAGTGCGATGTGACGCAAGCTTTCCGCCTCCACCAGGCCGCTGGCCTCCCGGGTACCGAACCCTCGACGATGCCGGAGTTGATGCAGCGCTATCGCTCTGCAGGCTGATTCGACGCCTTGCGCGGAGCGTACGCGGGGGCCACGTCCAAATATCCAATTGTTAAAAGAAACGGCGCCGTCTCTCGAGCGACTCTTCCGCTACAGTGGCCGGCCCATTGGAGATCTCAGTCCGGCATGGCCAACGTAGAACGCACCGCCTATCCGCGCTTTCCCAAGGTCTTTTCGACAGCGGAATTGCAGGCCTGCTATACGCCGGACGTCGAGGAACTGGTGTGGGGGCGACGCAATGCGCGGGGGGAGTCCACGCGACTCGGCCTACTGGTGCTGCTGAAGGTTTGGGATGCACCACTTCCCCAATCTTGATTCCATTCCCACGGCCATCATCGAGCACGTCCGGGTTAGCGCAGGCATCGGCACGGAGGTCGACTTTGGCTACGACAGAGCCAGATCTCCTGCATTGTTTCGGCGCTACGCCACCATTCGCGAGTTTCTTGGCATCCAGTCCTACTACGGCACCGACGCCAATGAAGTCGCCGTGCGTGCGGCACGGGAGGCGGCCGAGGTCGTGGATCAGCCGGTGGACATCATCAATGCCACCATCGACACCCTGATCCAGCAGCAGGTCGAATTGCCGTCGTTCTCGACGCTGGATTCGGAGCAAGTCCATGCGCGCACGCAAACAGCTCTGTTCCGGCGCGTCGCGCGACGCCTGACGGATGATGACAAGGCCCAGCTGGACCGCCTGCTCAATCGGGAATTCAATCAGCGCCAGACGGCATACAACACCATCAAGCGCTACGCATTGCGGCCGTCGCGCAAGCACATCTCCTTGCTGATCGAACATCTCACCTGGCTCGAAGGCTTTGGGGGCTACGCCCGCGCGCTGGAAGAAGTGCCGACCACGAAGCTGCGCTCCCTGTCATCGCAAGCGATGAGCCTGGACGCGGCCAACCTGAAGGAAATCCTGCCCGAGCGTCGCTATACCCTGTTCGTGGCACTGCTGCATCAAATGCGCGTACGGGCCCGCGACGATCTGGCCGAGATGTTCATCCGTCGTATGGGGGCGATCCACAAACGGGCCAAGGAAGAGCTTGCGCTGATCCAGGCGCGGCAGCGCGAGCAGATGGAAAGCCTCGTGGATCTGCTCGACGGCGTGGTCAACATTGTGGACGATCACAAGGAAGATGCCACACTGGGCGCCCGGGTACGCCAGTATCTGGCGCCGACAGGCAGTCTCGAGCCCTTGCGCGAGAGTTGTGCGGAGGTGCGAGCCTACAGCGGCAAGAACCACCTGCCGTTGCTGTGGCGGCATTTCAAGGCGCACCGGGCCGTCCTGCTGCGCCTGGCGCACGCCCTGGCATGGGGATCGACCACGCAATCGCAGACCTTGCTGACGGCGTTTGAAACGAGTGTTCGAGAACGAGTCGCTGCACCGGGAGTGGGTTGCCGTCGACGTTGACCTCAGCTTTTCCTCGGAACGCTGGCGCAAGCTGGTGCGCCGTCCGATCGAACTGGGCGCCCCGACCAATCGTCGCTATCTCGAGCTCTGCGTCCTGTCCTATATGGCCAAGGAATTGCGCAGCGGCGATCTGTGCGTGACCGGCTCCGACGCATTTGCGGACTACCGCGATCACCTGCTGCCATGGCGCGAGTGCGAACACCGCTTGCCGAGCTACTGCGAGAAGTTCGGCATGCCCGCCAGCAGCGCCGGCTTCGTGGCCCAGCTGCGTCAGAGGCTTGCGGACACGGCTCGTCAACTGGATGAGCGGTTCCCCGAGAAGTCCGAGCATGTGATCATCAACAAAGCGGGCGAGCTGGTGGTGCGCCGCACCGCGGCCACCATCGTCCCGGAAAGCGCAGTCGCGCTGCAGAAAGCGCTGATGAAGCGCATGCCGGTGCGCAACCTGCTGGACGTGCTGGCCAATATCGAACACTGGACACATTTCACGCGGCATTTCGGCCCGCTCAGTGGTAGCGACCCCAAGATTCGTAACGCTGCCGAGCGCTACTTGCTGACCATCTTCGCGATGGGCTGTAATCTCGGGCCGACCCAGGCGGCGCGCCATATGGGCGACAAAGTCACGCCACACATGATGTCGTTCGTCAACCGGCGGCACTTGAGCCTCGAGCGGCTGGAGACCGCACAGCGGGAGCTGATCGAGCTCTATCTACGACTGGACCTGCCCAAGCACTGGGGCGATTGCAAGACGGTGGCGGCCGATGGCACCCAGTACGATTTCTACGACAACAATCTGCTGGCCTGGCTACCACCACCGGTACCGCAAGATGGGCGCGGTGGCCTACCGGCACGTAGCGGACAATTACATTGCGGTCTTCCGGCATTTCATCCCGCCAGGCATCTGGGAGGCGATCTACGTCATCGAGGGACTTCTCAAGGCAGGCCTGAGCGTCGAGGCGGATACCGTCCACGCCGACACCCAGGGCCAGTCGGCGGCGGTGTTTGCCTTCACCCACCTGCTGGGCATCAAGCTGATGCCGCGCATCCGGAACTGGCAGGATCTCAAGCTATACCGAGTGGATTCCGAGACGAAGTACCAGCACATCGACACGCTGTTCACCGAAACGGTCAACTGGGATCTCATCGAACGACATTGGCAGGACCTGATGCAGCTCACGCTGTCAATCCAGGCTGGCGCGCTGTCCTCGCCCTTGCTGCTGCGCCGGTTCGGCGCGGCCAGCCCGAAGAATCGCTTGTCGTTGGATTGCCCGCGGCAGGAATGACAACGCCAGCGCCGGCGCGGTGGCGATCTGCAGCGAGCCGCGCTGCATGTCGCAGATCTCCAGTGCCGTCTGCGCAATCCGGTCGATCCCCACCAGCGAGCGCTGCACCTCGTCGAACAGCGCCTGCGCCGGCCGGGCACCCGCTGGCCGGCAAGGAAGTGATCCGGCCCCAGGACCTGGCGGGGGAGAGCTTTGTCTCCCATCCGCGCGTGCTGGATTCCCGGCTGCAGATCGATGCGCTGTTCGCTTCCTACGGCATCGAGTGCAAGGTGCAGGTGGAAACGCAGGTGTCCTGGAGCATCTGCGCATTCGTGGAGGAGGGGCTGGGCGTGGCGCTGATCGATCCGATCACCGCGCACGAGTACAAGGGCGCCGGCGTCTGCTTCCGGATGTTCGAACCGTTGCTGACGACGGACTTTTCCGTGCTGTTTTCGGCGCAGCGGTCGCCGTCGATATTGCTCAAGGCGTTCGTCACCCACACGCGCGCCTTCGCGCTGGCCCGGCTGGATCCGCGCTTTGTGGTGGCTTAGGCCGTGGGCCGCGCGGCAATCCTGAAATTCGGCAAGGTCATTGCTCCGTCCAGTTCGGCGTCCCTCGCGCGGGGCTCCCGCTGCCGAGCAGTACTTCGCGTTCGTTCTTTACCGCGCCGTCGCTGGACTTCTACCGGCTCGAAGGCAGCCTGCGCGCCCTCTGAACGGCGCCCTTGACCGGATTCGAATCCGTTCCGGGCGGCATCAATACGGGCGGCATCAATACTTGATTTGAAATCAAATATTTTTGTCCAGTAACGGCGTTTATTTCATCAGTTTCCACCGGCAGAATCTCCTCCAGATCAAACCGGTCCCTTCCAAGGAGCACACCATGCGCAATATTCCCGCTTTCGGCCTCGGCACGTTCCGCCTGCAAGGCCAGGTTGTCATCGACTCGGTCCGCAACGGCCTCGAACTCGGCTACCGCGCAATCGACACCGCCCAGATCTATGGCAACGAAGCGGACGTGGGCGAGGCGATCGCCGCCTCCGGCGTGCGCCGCGACGACCTGTTCCTGACGACGAAGATCTGGGTCGACAACTACGCACAGGACAAGCTCGTGCCCAGCCTCGAGGAAAGCCTGGCGAAGCTGCGCACGGACTACGTCGACCTGACCCTGATCCACTGGCCGGCGCCCGGCAACGGCGTGCCGCTCGAGGCCTACATGACCGCGCTCGCCGAGGCGAAGGAAAAAGGCCTGACGCGGCAGATCGGCATCTCGAACTTCAACATCGAACTGACAAAGCAGGCGATCGCCGCGGTCGGCAAGGACGCGATCGCGACCAACCAGATCGAGCTGAGCCCCTATCTGCAGGGCCGCAAGCTGGTGGACTTCCTGCAGCAAGAGGGTATCCACGTCACGTCATACATGACGCTGGCGTACGGCAAGGTGCTTGGCGACCCGGTGATCGGCGCGATCGCGCAGCGGCACCAGGCGACGCCGGCCCAGGTCGTGCTGGCCTGGGCGCTGCAGCTCGGCTACTCGGTGATCCCGTCGTCCACCAGGCGCGAGAACCTCGCCAGCAACCTGCTCGCGCAGACGCTGCACCTGAGCGACGACGACATGGCGCAGATCGCCGCGCTCGAGCGCAACGGCCGCGAAGTCAGTCCCGACGGCCTCGCGCCCCAATGGGACTGAACGCGCAGCGACCGTTTTTCGTTCCGTCCTTCTTCGTCCCGTCTTTCCTCGATCCCTCCGCGGCCCGCAGGCCGCGGATCCGATAGCACACGCACCATGACCCAGGATCCGCTGTTTCAATCGCTTCAACTCGGCGGGCTGACGCTGCCGAACCGCATCGTGATGCCGCCGATGACGCGCTCGCGCGCCAGCCAGCCCGGCGACGAGGCCAATGCGCTGATGGCCGCGTACTACGCGCAGCGCGCGGGCGCCGGCCTGATCGTCAGCGAAGGCACCTACATCGCGCCGCTCGGCAAGGGCTATGCATGGACGCCCGGCATCCACACGCCCGCGCAGGTGGCCGGATGGCGCAAGGTGACCGATGCCGTGCACGCCGCCGGCGGCCACATCTTCGCGCAGCTCTGGCATGTGGGCCGGCTGAGCCACGCGAGCCTGCTTGGCGGGCAACAGCCCGTGTCGTCGTCGCCGATCCAGGCGCAGGGCGTAAACGTGTTCATCGCCGGCGAGGACGGCAGCACGCCCGGCTTCGTCCAGGCCTCCGCGCCGCGCGCGCTGACCGTCGACGAGATCCGCGAAGTCGTGGACCAGTACCGCGCCGCCGCGCGCAACGCCATCGAGGCGGGTTTTGACGGCGTCGAGCTGCATGGCGCGAACGGTTACCTGGTGAACCAGTTCATCGACTCGAATGCCAACACGCGCACCGACGCCTACGGCGGGTCGCTGGAGAACCGCTTGCGTTTCCTTGGCGAAGTCGCGCAGGCGCTGGTCGAAGGCACGGGCGACGCGTCGCGCGTCGGTATCCGCCTCGCGCCGCTGACCACGCTGAACGGCTGCGTCGACGACGATCCGGAAACGACATACCTTGCCGCGGCCAGGCTGCTTGGTGATCTCGGTGTCGGCTACCTCCACATTGCGGAAGCGGACTGGGACGATGCGCCGCTGATGCCGGCGGCATTCAAGTGCAAGCTGCGTGAAGCGTTCCCCGGCGTGCTGATCTATGCCGGCAAGTACACCGCGGAACGCGCGCGCGAAGCGATCGCGGCGGGCTGGGCCGACCTGGTCGCCTTCGGCCGTCCGTTCGTCGCGAACCCGGACCTGCCCGAGCGCCTGCGCGTTGGCGCGCCGCTCGCGCAGCATGACCGCGGCACGCTCTTCGGTGGCGGTGCGCAAGGGCTGACCGACTACCCCACGCTGGCCGAAAACGCAGCCTGAACGAGACCCGGAGTTCGATGGTGAAGGCGAAACCTTGGCTTTCCGGCCCCGGCTCCGCCTCCTCCGAGCCTAGCCGTTGCTCGGAAAAGCGAACTGCGCCTTCTCGGTGGCCTCGCGCTTTGGCCAGCGCTGGGTGATTGCCTTGCGACGGGTGTAGAAGCGCACACCATCCGGACCGTAGGCATGCAGGTCGCCAAACAGTGAACGCTTCCAGCCACCGAAGCTGTGGTAGGCCACGGGCACCGGCAGCGGTACATTGACACCAACCATGCCAACTTCGATTTCGTCGCAGAAGGTGCGAGCCGATTCGCCATCGCGCGTAAAGATGCACGTGCCATTGCCATATTCGTGAGCGTTGATGAGCTGCATCGCATCCTTCAGGCTTTTGACACGCACGATGCACAGTACCGGCCCAAAGATTTCATCCTTGTAGATGGTCATGTCTGTGCTGACGTTGTCGAACAGCGTGCCGCCCACGAAGTAGCCGTCCTCGTGGCCAGCTACCGTGAAGCCGCGACCATCGACCAGCAGCTTGGCGCCGGCGGCTTCACCCGCCGCAATGTATCCGGTCACGCGCTCGAGCGCTGCGGACGTGACTAGCGGCCCCATATCCAGTCCACACGAGGTACCCGGGCCAATTTTCAAGGCCTGGATTGCGGGAACAACCTTCTCGATGAGAGCGTCGGCAATCTTGTCGCCAACACATACGGCAACCGAAATGGCCATGCAGCGTTCGCCGCAAGAGCCGTATGCAGCGCCCATCAAGGCGTTGACGGCGCTGTCCAGGTCAGCGTCTGGCATAAAGACCGCATGGTTCTTTGCGCCGCCCAGGGCCTGTACACGCTTGCCGCGCTTCGTGCCTTCCGCATAGATGTACTCCGCAATTGGCGTGGACCCGACAAAGCTCAGCGCTTTCACGTCGGGATGTTCGATCAACGCATCGACAGCTTCCTTGTCTCCGTTAACCACATTAAGGACACCTTTGGGCAAGCCGGCTTGATAGAACAGTTCGGCAATCATGAGCGTCGAGCTGGGGTCACGCTCCGACGGCTTCAGGACAAAGGTGTTACCGCAGGCGATGGCGAGCGGGTACATCCACAGCGGCACCATCGCCGGGAAGTTGAACGGCGTGACGCCGGCGACTACGCCCAGCGGCTGGAATTCGCTCCAGGCGTCGATGTTCGGACCTACGTTGCGGGTGTACTCGCCCTTCAGTAGTTCGGGAGCGGCGCACGCGTATTCCACGTTCTCGATGCCGCGCTTCAGTTCGCCGGCGGCATCTTCGATGGTCTTGCCGTGTTCCTTGCTGATGAGTTCGACGATGGCCCTTTCATGTTCCTCCAGCAACTGTTTGAAGCGGAACAGCACCTGCGCCCGCTTGGCCGGGGGCGTATTGCGCCATGCCGGGAATGCAGCCTTGGCAGTCAGGATGGCGTGTCTCACGGTAGCGGAATCCGCCAGGACAAGCTGGCCGGTGACTTCGCCGGTGGAGGGGTTGTAGACCGGCGAGGGGCGGCCTTCGCCTACGACACGCTCGCCATTAATGAAATGCGGGATGGTGTTCATACTGAATCCAGGAAAACAAGGGTAGTTGCTGGAAGGGCAGGTGGCCGAACGGCCTTAAGCGAGCGTCCCGATGACAACGCCAACGGCGTCGAACATGGTGTCAAGCTCGCTGGTGGTGGTGTTGAAAGCCGGTCCGAACTGGAGCGTGTCGCCGCCGAAGCGTACGTAGAATCCCTTCTTCCACAGCGCAAGACCAGCCTCGAACGGGCGTATGGTTGCGTCACCGTCGCGCGGGGCCAGTTGGATGGCTCCGGCCAGGCCACAGTTGCGGATGTCCACGACATGCTTTGTGCCCCGTATGCCGTGGATGGCCTGCTCGAAATGGGGAGCCAGCTCGGCGGCTTGCTGAATCAGGTTTTCACGTTTCAGCACATCCAGCGTCGCCAGGCCGGCGGCGCATGCTACTGGGTGGGCTGAGTACGTGTAGCCGTGCGCGAACTCGACGGCATGTTGCGGCGCCGCCTGGTTCATGAACGTCTCGTAGATTTCGCTCGACGCGATGACCGCGCCCATGGGAATTGCTCCATTGGTCAGCTGCTTTGCGACATTCATCAGGTCGGGGGTGACGCCGAAGAATTCGGCGCCAGTCGGTTCACCCATGCGGCCGAAGCCCGTGATCACTTCATCGAAGATCAACAGGATGCCGTGCTGGTCGCAGATTTCGCGCAGGCGCTGGAGGTATCCCAGGGGCGGAACAATGACGCCGGCCGAACCCGACATCGGCTCGACAATAACCGCTGCGATGTTCGACGCGTCGTGCAGTTCGATGAGTTTCAGCAGTTCATTGGCGAGCGCCACGCCGCCGGTCTCGGCCTGGCCTTTGGTGAACGTGCAATCGGGCTGCAGCGTGTGCGGGAGGTGGTCCACGTCCATCAGTTGGCCAAACGTCTTGCGGTTTCCACCGATGCCGCCCAGGCTCGTGCCGGCGACGTTCACACCGTGATAGCCGCGGGCACGGCCAATGAGCTTGGTCTTTGCCGGTTGGCCTTTGAGCCTCCAGTATGCGCGGGCCATTTTTACAGCCGTATCCGCACATTCCGAGCCGGAGTTGGTGTAGAAGACGTGCTTCAGGTTGCCAGGCATCATGTCAACGATGCGCTCGGCCAGCGTGAACGACAGCGGGTGGCCAAACTGGAACGCAGGCGCGTAGTCCAGAGTTCCCAACTGGCTTGCCACCGCTTCCTGGATCTCCTTCCGGCTATGGCCGGCACCACATGTCCATAGACCCGACAATCCGTCGAAGACCTTGCGCCCATCGGCGTCAATCAGATAGCGCCCCTCAGCCGCGACAATCAGACGCGGGTCCTGACGGAAATTGCGGTTCGCGCTGAACGGCATCCAGTGAGCGCTGAGATTGAGCTCGTTCTTGTTCTTGAGGGCGTAGGCGGCGGAGGGGTTCAAGGCGGCTTCCTTTGGAGAGGGTCTACGGCCTCGTAGTGTGGTACGTTATTTGGGTGAGTAAAATACAATTATTCTCACGATTACATATTGAATTACTCACCTATGAAAAGGCTGCCGCTCTCACAGGTCACGGACTTCGACCTGCGCCTGCTTCGGGTCTTCCGCACCGTTGCAGAAGTAGGAAGCTTTACTGCGGCTGAAAGTGCTCTCGGAATCACGAGATCCGCGATTAGCCTTCACATGAGTGACCTGGAGAAGCGGCTGGGTGTCAGGTTGTGCCAGCGGGGGCGAGCGGGATTCGCGCTAACGGACGAAGGACGCGAAGTACTTCGGGCGGGGGAGGCGGTGCTTTCTGCCATCGAAGGCTTCCGTACAGAGGTGAATCAGCTCCACCAAAGCCTCAGGGGTGAACTCAATATCGGGCTGATGAACAACCTGGTGACGCAGCCGAAGATGCGGATCACCGACGCCTTGAAAGGAATTCGGCGCCAGAGCGAGGGCGTGCGCATCAACATCAGCATGAGTACGCCTGGCGAGATCGAGCGGGGCTTGCTGGATGGCCGTCTCCACATCGGCGCGTTGCCGATGCTCACTACGCTCTCGACACTGGACTACATTCCGCTGTACGAAGAACGCTCACAGCTCTATTGCAGCCGAAATCATCGATTGTTTCCGTCTGGGAAGAAGTTGTCGGTGGCTGACCTGCGAGAGGTAGCTGCCGTGGCGCCGAGCTACCGTATCAGTGCTGAGGCCATGCAATTGCACCAGAAGTTGAGTTGCGCGGCGACGGCGACGGACCGCGAAGGTATAGCTTTCCTGATTCTCACCGGCGAGTACATTGGCTTTCTGCCAGACCATTTCGCGGCGACTTGGGTGGAAAAGGGCATGCTCATACCTCTGGTGACCAAAGAGATGCACTTTGAAGTGACGCTTGGCGTCGCGACGCGGAAGGGCCGAAGAAAAAATCTGATTATGGACCGATTTCTGGACATCCTGATTCAGGATAGCGCCCGCTGATCGAGAAACCTTGCAGGCTGCAGTAGTCCGAGGTCGCCGAGCGTGTAAGCGTGATCCCGATGACGACCAGGGCCCAGTTTGAGAAGGCCCAGGAAAGCTTCGACGCGGCGCGCCGCCTCGGGCTCGTTCCGGCCGTTGGGGGGCGTGTGGCACAGGGCCCGGGGATGGAGAAGGGCTGGTTCATCGAGCCGACCGGCCTGTAGCGAAGACCCGGTTCCCCGTCAGAGAGCTTGAGCTAAGCTCCAAGATCAACCTGAACTGCCGGACTGAGCCCGAATCTCGGCTAGCTTGACATACAAAGTACTTCGGGAAATGCCCAGTGTCCGCGCTGCCATAGAGATGTTTCCGTGGGCGTTCGCGAGCGCGTCGAGTATCGCTTGTCTTTCGACTTCCTCAAGTCGGCGGAATGAAACCGGCTTTGACGACGGGGCAGGTACGGAAAGGGAGGCGTTTGTCGTTTGCTGGATGTTCGGGGGAAGCAGAGAGGCATCGATGACGTCGTCGTCGCTGAGCGCGAACATCATCTCGAAGACGTTCTGCAATTCGCGTATGTTACCCGGCCAGCGATGACCAAGTAGCGCCTGGCGCACGGCCGGTTCAAGCTGCTTGGGCGCACAGCCATACTTGTGCGCGAGTTTGACGTTGAGATGCTTGATGATTGCATCGATATCCCCGGGCCTATCGCGCAGCGGGGGGAGAGCCAGGCTCACTACGCAGAGACGGTGGAACAAGTCTTCGCGGAAGCGGCCGGCGGTAATCTCCTTTTGCAGATCACGGTTCGTAGCGGCAACTATGCGGACCGAAACGCGCCGCTCGCGGGTGTCACCCAAGCGAACCACAACGCCATCCTGCAGCACGCGCAACAGGTGAGGCTGCATATCAAGTGGCAACTCGCCGACCTCGTCCAGGAAGAGTGTGCCCCCGTCAGCTTGCTCAAACTTCCCGGGAAGGCCACCTCGACGGGCACCTGTGAAAGCGCCATCGGAATAGCCAAAAAGTTCGCTGGCCAAGAGCTCACGCGTAAATGCGCCGCAATTGACAGCAATGAAAGGGCCGTCGGGATGGTTGCCAGCCCGATGCAGTGCTCGGGCAAAGAGTTCTTTCCCCGCGCCAGTTTCGCCAAGAAGCAGTACCGGCAGATCGAGCGGCGCGATCCGGCGCGCGCGCGCCTTGGTCGCCTTCAGCACCTCGCTTTCGCCTACGATGTCGCCAAACACATCGTTTCCTGCTGTCGTTGTCCCGACTGGGGCCCCGGGCAATATAGCGGCTCGATTCTGGCGAGTCACGAGGGGAAGCACCAGCACCGTACCGAGCATGCCGGCATGATCCTTCACAGGGTGCAGCCATTCAGGACGCAGCCATTCCGGACGTTGGCAGTACCGGTCGACATCCGACAGTGCGAGGTTCAGTCCTGGCACCTGGCTGCCAACTTCAGAGGGCAGCCGCACGTCATAGCTCTCGCGCGCCACCTGCGCATTTCCATTCGTACGAACAATGCGCCCACGGCTGTCGACAAGCACAACGTAGTCGCTGGCGTAACGGATGAAATAATCAATGGCTCGAGTCAGCAGCCGCTCGTGAAGAGCAACGTCTCGGCGGGCTAGTTCGCTGACGATCTGGCTGGCAGCAGTCATCACCAGGCCCAAGGTGTGGCCATGGAAGGTTTCCTTGACGCCGGAAACATCCACGACCCCTAACAGGGTGCGACTGAAGGGGTCAAGAATGGGAGCCGCAGCGCAGGTCCAACGCTTGACGTCCAGACAAAAATGCTCGTCGGCATGGATCTGGACAGGAGCCGCCGTGGCGATCGCGGTTCCGATGGCATTGGTGCCAATGACTTCCTCATTCCAGCAGCCACCGGTGGCCAGGTTGATTCCCTCGCCAACGCTGCGAGCCCTGGTTTCGCCCTTGAGATGGAGAACCGTTCCGCTCGGGTCGCAAAGCATGATGAGCGTGCCGCATTCCCGTAGGATATCCCGCAGGCTCTCAAGCGCCGGCAGCGCAGCGTCACAGAGCTCCCGGTTCTGTCGCTGCAACTGGCGCACTCGTTCGGCCGCTGCCCCCGGTGCGGAGTGCCGAGCAGGGTCGACGGCCTCCGAACGACACCGCTGCCATGAGGCGAGGACGACGCTGCGCACACCCGCCCCTTCCAGGGACTGATCCTGCACAAAACGCTCCCAGGCGGAAGCCACGACGGGCTCGTCGCCGATACGTGGGATCAGGGTGCCGCAACGAGAAAACGGCATAGGACGGTCGCTCTCAATTGACTGGGATAACCGTATCCGCGAGACACCGCCAAGTCAATAATCTCTTTTCAAATCAAATATTTGTGCTTTGCAGCATGAAAATCCCAAGGTGTCCGATTTCCGGCCATCGCAGCAATCAGTGTCCGGAAACCGGACAGCGTCGGCAGCGACAAGGCGGCAACGGCGTACACGAGGGCCTGCGCCAAGTATCTAGTTTTCTGTCAATGCACCCTACGCAGGTTCAGGAAGCCGATTGCGTTGTGCTTGCGAATGTCCTGTCCTCAGGTCCGAACCGGGAAATTGCTCGCAATACCGACCCGCCCAGCAAGGTTGCGACTGTGGGCAACGTCGCAGGTTTAAACCAGGCAGCGGACCCAGCCCAGAACCTCCAGACATCGATCTGCTCGCTGCGGCTCTCGCCATACAGGCACCACATGCAGAAGTGCTCGCAGTTGTTGGAAATCAGGCGATATCGATCCTCACCGATGCGTGAGTAGGCGCGCTGGACGGCCTCCACACCATCAAACCTGGCGCCAGGACTTTGGCGAACTCTGATCGGATGCCCATGCGCGAATTCCGCGAGCGTGACCTCGTGCACCGGGCCGCGACGCAGTGATCGTGACAGACCCGAGTAGTGCACGACCTTGCCGGCCCCCGCGTAGAGGCCATGATGCGTATACCAAAGCCGGTCGGTGACGAGATGGGTTCCGATCGCCAGGTCCATATCGGCAACTGATTCAAAAACCGGGTGGCTTGACGTTGAGTACTTCATGGACTTCACCATACGTCGCTGTCATTTCGCTTGAATTCAGTGCATAGCGCGTGCCAGCGCCACAAGCGCTTCGCATGGACGCCGCCTTGGAGTTTCAAGGTAGCTGGCGTCCCTCTCGGCATCGACCGCCAGACTTCGATGCCGCCACGCCTGCGGCAATTGTTGGGCGGCCCTACAACTGCTACATGCCGCCCGGACTCGCACGGGCCAATCCCATCCTTCCTGGTCAGAAAGCGTCCGATTCCCGGACACCGCTGCACAGGACGTCGAGAATCCGGACACTGACCAAAGGCATGCCGCCATCAACGAAATAGCCGAACAACAGTGCCAACCCATTGAATTCAATAGCCTGCAGGGGCTGTTTCCGATGCCAGCCGGCTCTGGCACAAGCTTTGCCATAGATGGGTCGTGGGGGGATCCCACCATGACTACATCAATGACAGGAGGCAGTATGCAATCGCAGTCCACCGTACAGGTGATGGGCATCGATGCTGGCGGCACGATGACCGACACATTCTTTGTGCGCTCCGATGGCCGCTTCGTCGTAGGCAAGGCGCAGAGCAATCCCGGCGACGAATCGCTCGCCATCTACAACTCTTCCGAGGACGCCCTTGCTCACTGGGACCGGACAGTGGATGACGTTTACCCCGAACTGGTGACTTGCGTCTACTCAGGTACGGCGATGCTCAACCGCATCCTCATGCGCAAAGGCCTCGACGTTGGTCTCATCTGCAATCGCGGTTTCGAGCAGATCCATTCGATGGGCCGAGCACTGCAGAGCTACCTGGGCTATGCACTGGAGGACCGCATCCACCTGAACACCCACCGCTACGACGAGCCTCTTGTGCCCGTCTCGCGCACGCGCGGCGTCACCGAACGTACCGACGTGCAGGGGAAGCTGGTTATCCCACTGCGTGAAGATGAGGTCCGTCAGGCTACCCGAGAACTGGTGGAGGCTGGCTCGCAAGCCATCGTCATTTGCCTGCTGCAATCCCACAAGAACGAATCAAGCGAGCAGCGCGCCCGAGACGTCGTGCGCGAGGAGCTCAAAAAACTAAAGGCCGATATACCGGTGTTCGCCTCGGTGGACTACTACCCGTCGCGCAAGGAGAGTCACAGGATGAATACCACCATCCTGGAGGCTTACGGTGCAGAGCCTTCGCGCCAGACCTTGAAGAAGGTGAGTGACCGGTTCAAGAAGCACGGCGCCAAATTCGATCTGCGGGTGATGGCCACCCACGGCGGCACCATCAGCTGGAAGGCCAAGGAACTCGCGCGCACGATTGTTTCTGGCCCGATCGGCGGCGTCATTGGGTCCAGGCTGCTGGGCGAGTATCTGGGCGACGAGAACATCGCCTGTTCCGACATCGGCGGCACCAGCTTCGACGTGGCCCTGATCACCAAGGGCAATTTCGCCATCAAGTCCGACCCCGACATGGCCCGTCTGGTCCTCTCCTTGCCCCTGGTGGCAATGGACTCGGTTGGCGCCGGCGCCGGCAGCTTTGTGCGCCTCGACCCCTACAGCAAGTCGATCAAGCTCGGCCCCGACAGCGCAGGCTACCGCGTGGGCACCTGCTGGCCGGAAAGCGGTCTCGACACGGTGTCCGTTTCCGATTGCCACGTCGTTCTGGGCTATCTGAACCCGGACAATTTCCTGGGCGGTGCCATCAAGCTCGACGTGCAACGCGCCCGCGACCACATCAAGGCGCAGATCGCCGACCCGCTCGGCCTGTCAGTCGAAGACGCCGCGGCAGGCGTCATCGAGCTGCTTGACCTTACCCTTTCCGAGTACCTGCGCGCCAACATCAGTGCCAAAGGCTATAACCCGGCGGAATTCACCTGCTTTTCTTACGGCGGCGCCGGCCCGGTGCACACCTACGGCTACACCGGCGGCGTCGGCTTCAAGGACGTCGTCGTGCCTGCGTGGGCGGCGGGATTCTCGGCCTTCGGTTGCGCTTGCGCCGACTTTGAGTACCGCTACGACAAGTCAGTGGACCTTGGTGTTGCCCAGCTCGCGCCGGACGATGCCAAGGCGGTTGCATGCGGAATCTTGCAGGAAGCCTGGTCGGAACTGGCGGTGAAGGTCATCGACGAGTTCGTCCTCAACGGGTACAAGCCCGAAGACGTGATGCTGATTCCCGGCTACAAGATGCAGTACATGGGCCAACTGAACGATCTCGAGATTGTGTCGCCGGTGACCCGTGCCGCGACTGCCGCCGATTGGGACAAAATCGTCGACGCATTCGAAAATACCTATGGACGCGTCTACGCGAGTTCTGCCCGCTCGCCGGAACTGGGCTTTTCCATTACTGGCGCCATTCTTCGCGGGATGGTTGTAACCCAGAAACCCGTGCTGCCGGAGGACCCGGACGCCGGGCCCACGCCGCCAAAGTCGGCCTATCTCGGTACCCGACCCTTCTATCGCCACAAGAAGTGGGTCGATGCCGCGCTCTGGAAGATGGAATCCCTCAAGGCCGGCAATCACATCGTCGGTCCCGCCATCATCGAATCCGATGCCACCACGTTCGTGGTGCCCGACGGCTTCGAAACGACGATTGACAAGCACCGCCTGTTCCATCTCAAAGAAGTGAAGTAAGGAGACATGCCATGAACATGATGAGCAATAAAGAAGTCGGCTTCGCCGACCTGCTGCAAAACGGCCAGACGCTCAAGCAGCACCGTGACGGCATCATTGAGCGCACCAATGCTACGGGCCATTACAACGGCCTCGGGAAGCTGGAATTCCGGGACAGCGATCCGATTGGCTACGAAAAGCTGTTCTCCAAGCTGCGTGGCGGCCTCGTGCATGCTCGTGAAACGGCCAAGAAGATTGCCGCGAGCCCTATCGTCGAGCAAGAAGGCGAGCTTTGCTTCACGCTTTACAACGCTGTGGGCGACTGCGTGCTGACCTCGACCGGGATCATCATCCACGTCGGGACCATGGGGGCGGCAATCAAATACATGATCGAGAATAACTGGGAGGCCAACCCCGGCATTAATCCGGGGGACATGTTTACCAACAACGATTGCTCTATCGGCAACGTGCATCCCTGTGACATCGCGACTATCGTCCCGATCTTCTGGCAAGGCCGGCTTATCGGTTGGGTCGGTGGCGTCACGCACGTCATCGACACCGGCTCAGTGACGCCGGGTTCGATGTCCACCGGCCAGACCCAGCGCTTCGGCGATGGCTACATGATTACCTGCCGCAAGACGGGGGTGAATGACGTGCCGTTGCGCGACTGGCTGCACGAGTCCCAGCGTTCAGTGCGCACGCCCAAGTACTGGATCCTTGACGAAAAGACCCGCATCGCCGGCTGCCACATGATTCGCGACCTGGTTGAGGAAGTGATTCGGGCTGATGGCATCGAGGCCTATGAGAAATTTACCTACGAGGTCATCGAAGAAGGCCGCCGCGGACTGCAGAGCCGTATCAGGGCCATGACCCTGCCGGGCAAGTATCGCAAAGTCTCCTTTGTCGATGTGCCCTACAAGCATGACGACGTGCAGGTATCCAACGCCTTCGCCAAGCTCGACTCCATCATGCATTCGCCGGTGGAGATGACCATCAAGCCGGACGGAAAGTGGCGCCTGGACTTCGAAGGAGCGAGCCGCTGGGGCTGGCACACCTTCAACGCCCATCAGGTGGCATTTACTTCAGGAATCTGGGTGATGATGTGCCAGACCCTGGTGCCAACCCAGCGCATCAATGATGGCGCCTACTTCGCCACCGAGTTCCGCCTGCCAAAGGGCACTTGGTGCAATCCCGACGACCGCCGCACCGGTCACGCTTATGCCTGGCACTTCCTGGTCTCCGGCTGGGCGGCCCTGTGGCGCGGCCTATCCCAGTCCTATTTTAGCCGGGGGTATCTGGAGGAGGTGAACGCCGGTAACGCCAACACTTCAAACTGGCTGCAAGGTGGTGGCATCAATCAGGATGGCGAGATCCATGCGGTTAACAGTTTCGAGGCCAGTTCCTGCGGAACGGGCGCCTGCGCCGTCAAGGATGGCCTCAACCACGCAGCCGCCATCTGGAACCCGGAAGGGGACATGGGCGACATCGAAATCTGGGAGATGGCCGAACCGTTGCTCTATCTTGGCAGAAACGTCAAGGCCAACTCCGGCGGGTATGGCAAGTACCGCGGCGGTTGCGGCTTCGAGACGCTGCGCATGGTGTGGAACGCCCAGGATTGGACCATGTTCTTCATGGGCAATGGGTTCATGAACAGCGACTGGGGCATGATGGGTGGCTATCCCTCGGCGACCGGATACCGGTTTGAGGCACACAAGACCGGGCTGGACAAGCGCATCGCCATTGGCGATTCCCTGCCTCTGGGTGGCGACATCGATCCCGGCAAGCCAGACTACGAGCGCCACATCGATGCAACTGCGGTGGTCAAGCGTGACAAGCAGTGCATCACTACCGAGGACTGCTACGCCAACCATGACCTGTACCTCAACTACTTGCGCGGGGGGCCGGGCTTTGGCGACCCGATCGACCGCGATCCGAAGGCCGTCGAGGCGGACCTCAACCAGAAATTCCTTCTGCCGGAATATGCGCAGAAAGTCTACGGTGCCGTCTTCACCCAGGACGCCAAGGGCGTGTTCACGGTGGATGTAGAGAAAACCCAGGCCCGCCGTGCCGAGATCCGCAAGGAACGCCTGGCACGTTCCCTGCCAACCCGCGAATGGATGAAGGAAGAACGCGATCGCATCCTCAACAAGCACGCGTCCGTCCAGGTGCAACACATGTTCGCTACCAGCTTCGCCCTGTCGGAAAAGTTCACGCGGGAGTTCAAGGCATTCTGGAGCCTCCCCGCCGAGTGGCAGCTGCTTGAGGATGAACTGGGCGTGCCGTCCTACGGCGCCAGGCACCGCATGGACCTTTCCCTGCTGCCCGACGTTACCACCGTCGTCCAGGTCGAAGAGTAATCACAGAATCGAGGAGTTGAGTCATGTCCAAGTACACGAATGAACAGGTTGCCCACCTCGTTGAGGGCTCCCTGGACTGGGAAACAACTTTCCGCATGCTGTCGATGCCCAAAGATGACAGCCGCTTTGCTCAGTATTTGGCCGCTCTGCAGGCCAAGGTCAGCTTCCCGGACCGCATTGTGCTTCCGCTCGGCCCGCACATGCATATTGTGCAATCGACCAATAATAAGAAGTGGGTGGTCAAGTGCGATTGCGGCCACGAGTTCTGCGATTACCGCGAGAACTGGAAACTGCATGCATCCATCTATGTGCGCGACACAGAGGAAGCGATGGCCGAGGTGTATCCCAAGCTGATGGCCCCCGATACCCAGTGGCAGGTGTATCGAGAGTACTACTGCCCGGCATGCGGCACTATGCACGACGTCGAGGCGCCAACACCATGGTATCCAGTGATCCACGACTTCGAGCCAGACATCGAGGCATTCTATAAGGAATGGGTGCAAATGCCGGTCCCCGAGCGCGCTCCGGACTAGATTGCAACTCGAAGGTTGGGGGCAGACACAGGCCTGCTCCCCGCCTTGCGGAGACGCTGCCGGTTGCTTTGACAGCCGGCTTAAGTAGGCCGACAGAATGAACGGGCTCACGCTGGACTGCCCCTGGACCAGTCAAAGAACCAAAAGAAAAGGCGCTGCACCCAAGGCGATTCGGAGTGGCGTCCCGCCGGCAACCAAGGTCCGGTAAGCCCTGAAGCCGAGCAAGCCAGGGGCGATAGCGGGATTGTCGACGCGGCGGGTGTGTCGCAAGGAGAAACGCTTTCGAAGGCTCTCGGGCAGAACGCCAAAGTTTCGCGATAGCTTCGTCTGGCGCCATTCTAGAAAGGCCCCGCCGCGGAGCCGCTGAAACGCGGCGGGGCAAAGCGCAGTGACCCTGGGGAAGGGGGGAAAGGCCCACCACGCTTGATCCAGCTTACGGTATGTGTCGCAAACACCGTATGGGGTGCCAAACAGAACCAAGTGTCAGCGACGAAACCTTTCTGGAGGCACGGCGCCGGGACGCTTGATCCTTATCCAATCGCGCGAGCGCTCTCCATCCCGATATCCGCGCGGATGGTCTTCCGCTCGCACAGCAGCATAGGGCGAAGGTCAGCGAGCGATGGCGCATGGTAGCGCACGTCCAAATCCTGATCTGCATCGCCAGAGTCGGCCCGAATCGGCCGATTTTCTCGATGAGGTAAGCGCTCAGAATAGCGGCTTGATGCGTCCGCTGAACCGCTAGCCTAGTGGAGTATCGCCGTCCCGCTACTTCTCCGCGTCCCAGCCGATCCGATGCCGCGCCTGCGTGGCTTCATGGCGCGCATCCTCTTCACTGTGCAGATAGCCGCTCGTCGTCGACAGCGAGCTGTGCCCGAAATTGTCGCGCACAAAGCGCAGGTCGACCTGCTGGTCGGTCATGTGCGAACCAGCGGTGTGGCGCAGCCAGTGCGCCGAGGCGCTGGCCAGCACCGCGGCTTGCGCTTCCCATTCCGGCCCGCGCGCCCGCAGGCGCGCCGCGGCCATGCCAAACACCTCTTTCAGGATCAGGTGCAGCGCGCCGCGTGACAGCGGTTTCTCGCTGTCCGCTTTTCCGATCACCGGCAGCACCAGGGGACGCGTCTCACCGAACTGCGGAGTCGGCGGCAGTGCGTGGGCGCGACGGTAGCGCGCCAGTTCTGCAATCAGCTCGTCGGTCGCCGGCACCAGCCGGGTCTTGCTGCCTTTGCCGGTCACCTCCAGCCACCAGCGCTCAGTGCCCTGGGCATCGCGCCGGCAGAAGAACGCGCCCATCGTGGTCGCTGTCAGCTCCGACGCCCGCAAGCCGCCCAGATAGAGCACGCTCAGCACCCAGCGGCAGCGTGCCGCATGCAGCCGTTCCCGCACGGTCTCGGTCGGCATCGCTTCGACCGTCTCCTTGACGATCGCCCACAGGTCGTGGCTCAGATAACGGGTGATGCGCGCCTTGCTGGGAGCGCGCCGACGGCGGGCGAGGGCGAGCGGATTGCCGGCCAGGTAGCCGGCCTCGGTCAGCCAGGCGAACAGCGCGTTCAGGATCACCATGGCCTGGCGCACGCTGCCGGGCGACAGCGGCCCGGCAAACGGGCGCCAGTCCGGATGGCTGCGCGCGAGCTTCTTGTTGCCGGCCAGCACCCAGCGCGCGGCCGGTTGCGGATCGGCGAGGAAGCGCTCATAGGCTAGCAGGTCTTCGTGCGTCAGCGAGGACAAAGGTTTGCCCAACTGGAGCACGGCCCACAGGATCAGCCTCTCCACCTCGCGGCGGTAGGTGGCGATGGTCGCCGCACTGTCGGCATAGCGGGCCAGCCAGGCGGTCACGGCGGCCAGGTCATCGGCCGCGGCAATACGAGCGCCGGTGGCGGGCGCGCGATTAGTACCGGCGGCGCCGGACAGCGGCGATGACAGTTTCAACCGCTCCAGCGGTGTGGGAAGTGAGTCGGTAAGACTCCCAAGCGGTTTGAGGGGCAGTAGGTCCATGCGCGAGTCGAAAGAATCACACTTCACGTCAACATTATAAACATAAGCGCAGTTATGTCTAAAGTAATTCGATGATATCAAGTTTTGATACGTATTACGTAGTAATATTTGACGAGGAACGCACCGCGCGCCAGCAGAACGAGCGCACGGCCGGAGCGTTGCGCGGGGAACTGGTGGCGGCGCGCAACGAGGCACGCGATGGTGGCGCAGGCGCGAAGCGCGGGCCCGGCTCGAAGCCCAGGCCGCCGCGCTCGCCGATCGGCTCGCCAGCGCCGAGCTGGTGGCGGCGGGCGGCGGCGCAAGGCCAACGGCCCGGGCCAGCCAAGAAACAAGCACAGACCGGACAGCAGGACAAAAAGCAGGGTGCGCCAACTACAACCCTGAATCCGGATGACGGCAACGACGGCAACGACTGTAACGACAGCCAAGAATGAGCGGGCGAAGGCGATCCGCTGGATTCTGGACCGGATGGCCGACTATGGGCTGACGATGGAAAGAGCTGGAAGCGGCGCGGTGTTTCGATCCGCCGCGCCCGCCATTACCGGCCTGCTACCGGCAACGCCCAGGGGTTGCTGCCTCGACAGCTCGTCGGAATCACGTCTATTATTGACGCCAATGAAGGCCTGAGTGCCTGAGTGCAGTTGTCTTGCGCACGCAAGGGACGGTAGCTGCCCGGGCGTGCGGTCTCAGTGCCTGGACGCGACTGCGGCGCGGAATCCGGCGCGCGGCCGGCCTTGGTCCTTCAGATTGAAATACTGCCAAGCAAAGCACGCGAACTTGCCCTGCAGTCCTGGCCATGTCGCATTTCCTGCCGCGGGGGTATTTGCAAGATGAGCAGCAATCCAATGGACCCGCCTGCGCCGCCGCCATCTCCGCGCACATGGGACGCACGCCTGGCGCGGCGGCTTGTCGAGCCGCTCAAGGATTCCCGGGTTACGCCCAACCATCTGACCACGATCCGGCTTTTGACCGGCCTGGCCGGCGCGGCGTGCCTCGCGCAGGGCGGCTTCGGCTGGGCGAATGGCGGTGCGCTGCTGGTCGTGTTTTCCAATTTTATTGACCATACTGACGGAGAACTGGCGAGGATCAGCGGGAAATCCAGCAAGTTAGGCCATTTCTACGATCTTTTCAGCGACTCGCTGGTCACTATCCTGCTCTTCGTCAGCATGGGGATCGGCGTCTCGGGCCAGTTTCAGGATACTGCGGTGCCAGCAGTCGTGCGCGGCAGCGTGGCGGGCGTGGCCGTGGCGCTGATCTTCTTCTTGCGCATGCGCATCGAAGCGCTCGCTGGCAAGACCGCCACGAAACAGGCCTCGGTCGGTGGCTTCGAGACGGAGGATGTGCTCTACCTCCTGCCGCTTGTGACCCTGAGCAGTGCCATCAGCCCGTTCCTGACGGCGGCGTCGATCGGCGCGCCCTTGTTCGCGGCATGGGTGGTCTTCGACTACTGGCGCGCCGTGCGGCGCGCTCGCCCCGTTACAGCGGCTACCAGACCATGAGGCGCCGATGAGCGAATCAGCCGAAGCGGACCGGGATCTTCTCACCCTGCCTGGCGAGCGGCAGCAGCCGTTCGCCGACCCCGCGGGCGCGCGTGCCGGTCCCGATGCAGGTGTGGCCGCACGTGTTGGCGCTTTGGGGCACAGCGCCCTGCGCGCGGAATTCGAGCGCCAGGGAGCGTTCCTGCATGTGGGCGAGTTTTTGCCGGATGAAGTCACGGAAGGCCTGGTTGCCAGCGCCCTGGCCTTGCAAGACCAAATTAATCGCAATTATCTCCCGGGCCACAAGCAGGGCGGCAGCGTCAGCCGCCATACGATCGACCAGCACGCGCCTTTTATCGCGCAACTCTATCGGTCCAAGGCGCTGATCGGCTGGCTCGAACAGATCTGCGGCGAGCAGCTGCTGCCTTCGCCCGAGCAGGATCCGCATGCCTACGCGCTCTATTACTACACGCGCGAGGGCGATCATATCGGCTGGCATTACGACACCTCTTACTACAACGGCAGGCGCTATACCTTGCTGTTCGGCGTGATCGACGATTCGTCGTGCCGTCTCGACTACGAATTGCACACGCGCGAGCCCGATGTGCCTGTGCAAGCGGGCTCGGTACAGATTCCCCCCGGTGGCCTCGTTTTCTTCGATGGCGACAAGCTGCGCCACCGCATCACGCCACTCGGGGCGAACCAGATACGGGTGTCGCTGACTTTCGAATACGTCACCGACCCGGGCATGCGGCCCTGGCTGCGTTTCGTCTCCAACATGAAGGACGCCCTCGCTTATTTCGGCTTCCGGCAAGTATTCAAACGGCTGGCCAAGGGCCAGCAGCCCCGGGCATGACGCGTGCGGCGATGGTTTCGCTGTCGGTCGGTGCGGCGCTCTTTGTCGCCCTGATTGCCTTTACCGGCTTCGGCTCGGTGGCGTCGACGCTGATGTCGGCGGGCTGGTTGAGCCTGTTGGTGGTGATGTTTCACCTGCTGCCGCTGGCGCTGGATGCTGGTGCCATTTTCGTGCTGTTCGATCGCCACGCCAGCCATCGCGCCATGCGCGACGCGCTGTTTGCGCGCTGGGTGGGCGAGTCCGTGAACAGCCTGCTGCCCGCCGGACAGCTGGGTGGACCGGTGCTGATGGTGCGCCATCTCGCGCAACGCGGTGCACGCATGCGCGACGCTGCCGCAGCGATCACCGTCAGCACGACGATGCAAGCGATCGCGCAGCTGGTGTTCGCGGTGCTCGGACTCGTGCTGTTCGGCGCGTCAACGGCGAGCGAGGCGGGCGAGGATGTGCGCTTGCCGGTCATTGCCGTCACCGCGCTGCTGGCGCTGTGCCTGTTCGGGTTCTATGTGGCGCAGCGGCGCGGCCTGTTTGGGCGCGTGCTGCGCTTGCTGTCGAAATTGCGGGGAAAGCGCGACTGGGCGGCGCTGACGATGCGTGCCGATGCGGTGGACGCAGCCGTACGGCGGATCTATCGCGCGCCCGGCAAGGTCGCCGCGACCTTCGCGCTGAGCCTGGCGGGCTGGCTGGTCGGCACCGGGGAGGTGTGGCTGGCCCTGCGGTTTCTCGGCCATCCCGTCAGCTGGCTCGACGCCTTGCTGCTGGAGAGCGCCGGGCAGGCGATCCGCGGCGCCGCGTTTGCGATTCCCGGCTCGCTGGGTGTGCAGGAGGCTGGCTACCTGCTGCTCGCGCCATTGGTGGGACTGCCTGCCGACGCGGCGCTGGCGCTGTCGCTGATCAAGCGCGCGCGGGAAATCGTGCTTGGCGCGCCCGGCCTTCTGTATTTGTACTGGAGTGAACGAAGACACCGGCGGCGAAGCATGGGGGGTGTGCCGGCTACCGATTGATGGCGGTTGCATGAGAGCGGAGAAAAATATGCGAGCGATTATTCTTGCCGCAGGCCTTGGCCTGCGTTTGCAGCAACCGCCCGAAGCACAATTCCCGAAGTGCCTGTTGCGCTTCGATGGCATCACCCTGCTGGAACGGCATCTACGCATGCTGGACGCGGCGGGCGTCACGGAGGTCGTGCTTGCCCTCGGTTTCCAGCCGGAACAGGTCAAGGCCGAACTCGACCGGCTCGGACGTTCGCCCCATCCCGAAATCGTTCTGAACCCGCGCTACGAACTCGGCAGCGTCCTGACCGTGCACACCGTCGCCGACGCGCTCACGCGCGGCGGCGACGTACTGCTGATGGACGCCGACGTGCTCTACGACGAGCGCATTCTCGCCGCGCTGGTTGCCGGCGACAGCGCCAACCGCCTGCTGATCGACCGCGACTTCGAAACCGGCGACGAGCCAGTCAAGCTTTGCCTGCGGGACGGCGTTCCAGTCGAGCTGCGCAAGCAGGTGGCGGTGGGCCTGGCATATGACACGATTGGCGAGTCGGTCGGGTTCTTCCGCTTCAGCGAGCAGACCGCACGCCGCCTGGCGCAGATCGTCGCGGGGTATGTCGAGCGCAATCAGGAGAAGATGCCGCACGAGGAAGCCGTGCGCGACCTGCTGCTGGAGGGCGGCCATGCATTCGAGATCGCAGACGTCACCGGTGCGCCCTGGCTCGAGATCGACTTCCCGGGCGACGTCGTGCGCGCCCGCGATGAAGTGTTGCCGCAACTCCGACGCGGTGTTACCTCGGGAGTTGCCTCGGGAGTCACGCCATGAACGCACGTGATCCGGCTTTGCCCGCTGCGTCGCGCAGCGCCGCGCTGCGCCAGTTGCTGGTGGGCAGCGAACTTGAATTCATGATGGAAGCCCACAACGGGCTCTCGGCCCGGATTGTGCGCGAAGCAGGCTTCAAGGCTATCTGGGCCTCCGGCCTGGCGATCTCGGCGCAATTCGGCGTGCGCGACAACAACGAGGCAAGCTGGACACAGGTGGTCGACACGCTCGAATTCATGGCAGACTCCAGCGGCTTGCCGATCCTGGTCGACGGCGATACCGGCTACGGCAACTTCAACAATGTGCGGCGCCTGGTGAGGAAGCTCGAACAGCGCGGCATCGCGGGTTTGTGCATCGAGGACAAGCAGTTCCCCAAGACCAACAGCTTTATCGACGGCGAACGCCAGCCGCTGGCCACGATCGACGAATTCTGCGGCAAGATCAAGGCCGGCAAGGATACGCAGACGGATGCCGATTTCTCGATTGTCGCGCGCGTAGAAGCACTGATCGCGGGCTGGGGCATGGACGAGGCCTTGCGCCGGGCCGAAGCCTATCGGCAGGCCGGTGCCGACGCGATCCTCATCCACAGCAAGCTGTCGCGGCCGGACGAGATCCTCGAGTTCGCACGCGAGTGGGCCGGCCGCGCTCCGCTGGTGATCGTGCCGACCAAGTACTACAGCACTCCCACCGACGTATTCCGCCAGGCCGGCATCAGCCTCGTGATCTGGGCCAACCATCTGATCCGCGCGGCGGCATCGTCGATGCAGGCGGTGGCCAGGGAGATCCATGACACCCAGACGCTGGTTCATGTGGAGGACCGCATCGCGCCGATGAGCGAGATCTTCCGCCTGCAGGATGCCGACGAGTATGCCGCCGCCGAACGGCTGTACCTGTCTGGCGCCGAGGCGCCCGGCGCGGCGGTTGTGCTGGCGGCGAGCCGCGGCGAAGGGCTTGACGCCCTGACCGCCGAGCGCCCCAAGGTCATGCTGCCGGTCGCGGGCAAGCCGCTGCTGCGCTGGCTGGTGGACGCCTTCAAGATGCAGGGCATCCACGACATCACCGTGGTCGGCGGCTATCGCGCCGATGCGATCCAGAGCACGGGTATCAAGCTCGTGCGCAACGAGCGCTACGCGAGTACCGGCGAACTGGCGTCGCTGGCGTGCGCGGCCGACGGCCTGCATACGGATACCGTGATCGCCTACGGTGATCTGCTCTTTCGCAGCTACTTCCTGCGCGACCTGTTCGAGAGCGAGTCTCGCTTCAGCGTGGTGGTCGACTCGTCGCAGACGCAACCGTCGAACCAGAGCGTACGCGATTTCGCCTACTGCTCCGCGCCCGACGACCGCGCCCTGTTCGGCCAGAAGGTCCTGCTGCGGCATGTTTCGAACCAGGGGAAGGAAGCGGCCGTCACCGGCGGGCAGGCGCCGCAGGGACGCTGGATCGGCCTGCTGTGCGTGCGCGGCGCCGGGCGTGAGGCCCTGCAGCAGGCACTTGCCGGCCTGCGTGCGCGGGCGGACTTCGACACGCTGGACATGCCTGACCTGCTCAACGCCCTGATCGGGGCTGGCGAGGAGATCGACGTGAAGTATGTGCATGGCCACTGGCGCAGCGTGAACGACCTGGAGGACTACCAGCGCGCGGGCGAGTTCGCGCATGCCCGGCTGCCGTTTGCCCAGGGCGCACCCGGCACACCCGGCACACCCGGCACCGAGAAACGCCGATGATCGAAGCGGCTCAGTTTATCGAGGCGGCGCTGGCGCGTGGCTTCTCCTGGTATGCGGGGGTACCGTGCTCGTATCTCACCCCGTTTATCAATTGCGTGCTGCAGGATCCTTCGTTGCACTACGTCTCGTCGGCGAACGAGGGTGACGCGGTAGCGCTGATCGCGGGCGTGACGCTCGGGGCCAGAGGGGGCCAGCGCGGCATCACGATGATGCAGAACTCCGGCCTTGGCAATGCGGTAAGCCCGCTCACTTCGCTGACCTGGACGTTCCGCCTGCCGCAATTGCTGATCGTGACGTGGCGAGGGCAACCGGGCACCGCGGACGAGCCGCAGCACGCGTTGATGGGCCCGGTCACGCCTGCGATGCTCGACACCATGGAGATACCGTGGGAGCTGTTCCCGACTGACGCGGCCGCCATCGGCCCGGCGCTCGATCGCGCGCTGGCGCATATGGACGCGACCGGACGCCCTTACGCTTTGGTCATGCAAAAGGGCATTGTCGCGCCCTATGCGCTTAAGCCGCAGGATCGATCCGCGCCGCGTGCGCGATGCGCGGTGCGCACGCAATGGCGGGGAGGGGCGCCGGATGCGCTGCCTTCGCGGCGCGAGGCCTTGCAGCGCGTGATTGCACATACGCCGGCCGCTGCGACGGTGGTGCTGGCATCGACCGGTTTCTGCGGCCGCGAATTGTATGCGCTCGATGACCGGCCAAACCAGCTCTATATGGTGGGCTCGATGGGTTGCGTGGCGCCGTTGGCGCTTGGCCTCGCGCTGGTGCGCCCGGACCTGCATGTGGTCGCCATCGATGGCGACGGCGCTGCCCTGATGCGCATGGGAAACTTCGCCACGCTGGGCGCGTACGGTCCGTCGAACCTCACGCACGTGCTGCTCGACAACGGCGCACACGACTCGACCGGCGCACAGGCCACGGTGTCGCCCAATGTGTCATTCGCCGGCGTGGCGGCGGCTTGCGGCTATGCCTCGGCGGCCGAAGGCGACTGCCTCGAACTGCTTGACGAGGTGCTCGCGGCGGCTGTGCCGGGCGAGCCGGGCGCCGCTCCCGGATCGCGCTTCGTGCGGCTGGTGATACGCGCCGGCACGCCGGACGGCCTGCCCCGGCCCACCATCACCCCCGCGGAAGTGAAGTCCCGCCTCGCGCGCCACATCGGCGCTGATCACGGAGAGAACTGATGCTATTGCTCAACCCCGGCCCGGTGACCTTGTCCGAGCGCGTCCGCCGCAGCCTGCTGCAGCCCGACCTGTGCCATCGCGAAAGCGAATTCTTCGATTTGCAGGACGAGGCGCGCACGCGGCTGCTCGGCGTCTACCGGCTGGACCCCACCGAGTGGGCCGCGATCTTGATGACCGGGTCAGGCACGGCAGCAGTAGAAAGCATGATTGCCGCGCTGGTGCCCGCGCGCGGCAAGCTGCTCATTGTCGAAAACGGCGTGTACGGCGAGCGCATTACGCAGATTGCGAGTCAATACCACATCGACCACGAGGTGATCAAGCATGACTGGATGCAGGCGCCCGACCTTGACCGGCTAGCCGCCATGCTCGACGCGGACCGGACCATCGGCCATGTGGCGGTGATCCACCATGAAACGACCACCGGGCGCTTGAACGACCTGCACGCGCTCGACGCCGTTTGCCGCCAGCGCGGCGCTCACCTGCTGGTCGACGCCGTCAGCAGCTTCGGGGCCGAGACCATCGACTTCAGCGGCAGCATTGCCGCCGTGGCCGCCACTGCCAACAAGTGCCTGCACGGCGTGCCGGGGGCCGCCTTCGTGATCGCGCGGCGTGACGCGCTGGCCCAGGCGGCAAGCCGGACCTACTACCTGGATCTTGGCCGGCTGGCACGCCTGCAGGATCAGCGCAACACCCCTTTCACGCCGTCCGTGCACGCCTACTACGCGCTCGTGGAAGCGCTGCGCGAACTCGACGACAGCGGCGGCCAGCACGCCAGGCACGCGCGCTATGCGGCCCTGGCCGAGCAAGTGCGCGCGGGACTTGCATTGCGCGGCATCGCGAGTGCGTTGCCGGCGGACCAGTCCTCCGTCGTCCTGCGCGCCTACCGTTTGCCGGCAAGCTTGTCGTACACGCAGCTGCACGACGGCCTGAAAGCGCTCGGCTTCGTGATCTATGCAGGGCAAGGGCAGCTGTCGGATGAACTGTTCCGGATCTCCACGATGGGAGATATTCACGCACACGACATCGAGCGCCTGCTGCAGGGGTTTGCGGCATTGATGACTTGATGACACTTCGGCTTGGCTGCCGGGACCGCACGATTACCTCGACCGCAGGATTTGGCGCCGAACTGGAATGGCGCCCGCTGCTGGCCATGACGGCAATGTCGGGCATATCTGCATTATCACCTCGGCGCAAGCCGCAGCCGGCAGGCGGCCGCGCAACAGAGCCTAAAGTTGTCGGCACATATAGTGCGAGCGGGCGCCGAATCGACGGAGAAAATCCATTGACAACTGCATCTCCCGAACAACGGTGTCGGTAGGGGTCAGCGAGAAGCCGTATCGAGCGAAGAAGCCTGGATTCTCGTTGGTTAAAACGGTGGCCTTCGTACAGCCATTGGCCCGCGCTCTCGTCAGGAGCACGCTCACGAGATGGGTGGCGAGTCGGTGCCCGCGATAGCCGGGCAACACTGCAACCGTGTGAACGACGATGGTTTGAGAGCGCTGCTCGCCACAGGCGCAGCCGACAATACTGTCCTCGACGATTGCGACATGGTAAAGCGGAGTCGCATCCCTCGGCTCTGGAAGCGGCAGTCCACACGCTGCCAGCACTTGTCCAACTGCCTCCAGGTCCTCTGCATTCGCAGCACGGAGTCTGGCATTTCTTATCATTCTCGCTTCTCACGTCATGGCACCTCGCCACAACCATAGCCGCCCCTTCGCGACTCTCCGTGAGCAAGTACCCCGAAAACGGAGGACTATGCACGAAAGGGATTCATGGCGCCATCCCCCAAGTGAGCTAAGTCTCAGAGCCAAAGAAGCCATTGCGTGCATTCTCATTCACTCGGAAGTGATTTGATACAACAAAGTCGCGCGACATATCACATCGGACCAGACCCGGTGCCGGCCCCGCGGCGGCGCCACCGGACAGAAGGGCAGGTGTTGCGCGCTAGCGCCACCCACGTGTTCGTATTCGCACTGAAGCACTTCCCGACCTAATATAGGCCATGCCATCGGCGGTACGGGGGGCTTACCGATGATGATCGATCCGCCAGTCTTGCCATGTTGACGCGCAGAGCTTTCCTGCTCGGGGGGGCAGGCGCTGCCGGTGCGCTGGTGATCGGATGGGCCTTGCTGCCGCCGCGCCAGCGCGTGGTGGGTGGCGAGCCGCTGGCGGTGCGCGACGGGCAGTTCGCGCTGAACGGCTGGGTCAAGGTGGCGTCCGACAACACCGTCACGGTGGTGATGAACAAGGCCGAGATGGGGCAGGGCGTGCATACCGGCGCGGCGATGCTGCTGGCCGAGGAGATGGAGGCAGACTGGTCGCAGATCCGCGTCGGGCCGTCGCCCATCGACAACCTGTACAACAACATCGAGGGCGTGGTCGCCAACCTGCCGTTCCGCCCCGACAACAATGGCTGGCCCAGGCGCGCCGCGGCATGGTTTACGCGCAAGGGCGTGCGCGAGGTGGGCATGATGTTCACCGGCGGCTCGACCAGCATCCGGGACCTGTGGAATCCGATGCGCGAGGCCGGCGCCGCCGCCCGCATGATGCTGTGCGCGGCAGCGGCGAAGCAGTGGAACGTCAAGGTCGAAGAGTGCCGCGCGCAGGCCGGCAAGGTGGTGCATCCGTCGGGACGCAGTGCCACGTTCGGTGAGCTGGCCGCGGCAGCCGCGCGTGAGGATGTGCCACGAAAGGTCGAGTTGAAGGAGCCAGGCAGCTACAGGCTCATCGGCACCCGCACGGCACGCCTTGATGCCGCTGCCAAGATCAACGGCACCGCGCGCTTCGGCATCGACGTGGTGGCGGACAAGATGGTCTACGCCAGCGTGCAGATGTGTCCGACGCTGGGCGGCAAGCTGCAGGGATCCCCGCCCGATGACGTGAAAAAGCTGCCCGGGGTGCTCGATCTCGTCGAGCTGCCGCCGTTCCCCGGCGGCAGCGGCGGCGTGGCAGTGATTGCCAGCGATGCGTGGATCGCCATGGAGGCGGTGGAAAAGGTCCAGTGCAAGTGGGACGCGGGCGAGGCGGGGAACCTGTCAAGCGCCGGCATCCGCGACACGCTGGTGAAGGCGCTCGATAGCTCCAACCCGCGCGTCTGGTACGAGCATGGCGACGGGCGCGCCATGAAGCAGGGCAAGCCCGCCATCCAGGTCGTGTACTCGGCGCCCTATCTCGCTCATGCCGCGCTGGAGCCGGTCAACTGCACGGTCCTGGTACAGGAGGACCACGCCATCGTGTGGGCCGCTACGCAGATGCCCGGGCTGGCCCGCCGCTGCGTGGCAAGGACACTGGGTCTGGACACGGACAAGGTAGAACTGCACGAGCAATCCATCGGGGGCGCATTCGGGCGCCGGCTCGAAGTCGATTTCATCTGCCAGGCGGCCGCCATCGCGGCGAAGCGCAAGGGCGTGCCGGTGCAGACGATCTGGTCGCGCCCCGAGGACATGCGGCATGACTTCTACCGTCCGGCCAGCGTGTCGCGCTTCGAGGCCTGGCTCGACGGGGACCGCAAGGTCATCGCCGTGCGCAATATGTCGGCCAGCCAGTCAGTGCTGGAGAGCACCGCGAAACGCAACTTCGGCCTGCCCGATATCTTCGTGTCACGGCTGGACAAGTCCACCGTGGAGGGCGCTTTCGACCAGGCCTATGACTGGCCGGAGGTGTGGGTGGGGCACCGGACCGTGGATCTCCCCATCCCGGTGGGCTACTGGCGCTCGGTGGGACACTCGCACCACGCCTTCTTTATGGAGAGTTTTGTCGACGAGCTGGCGGTGGCGGTCAGCAAGGACCCGCTCGACTACCGCATGAGCCTGCTCAAGGATGATCGGCAGCGCGCGGTGCTGGAGCAGGCAGGAAAGATGTCTGGCTGGGGCCAGCCTTTGCGCAAGAAGCCTGGCGTGGCAAAGGTGGGGCGCGGGGTGGCGTTGCACGAATCGTTCGGCAGCGTGGTGGCGCAGGTCGCCGAGGTGTCGGTGGACAACGCGGGGCAGGTGCGCGTGGAGCGCGTTTTTTGCGCCATCGATTGCGGCATGCCGGTCAACCCGACCCTGATCGAGCAGCAGGTCGAGGGCGGCATTGTGTTCGGGCTGTCGGCGGCGCTGTGGCAGAAGATCACGCTGGAGCAAGGCAAGGTCAAGGAGGACTACTACACCGCCTTTCCTGCCATGCGCCTGCGGGACTGCCCCGAGATCCAGGTACACGTGATGCCATCGACGGCAACGCCACAGGGCGTGGGCGAGTCCACCACGCCGCCGATCGCGCCGGCGGTGGCGAACGCCTTGTTCAATGCCACCGGCGAGCGCTTGCGCGACCTGCCGCTGCTGAAGACCCTGCCGCCTTCCGGAGCCTGCGATGTCAGACCGTCAGCTCAGTGTCAACGGTAAAAACGTCGAAATCCACGCCGACGGATGCACGCCGCTGTTGTGGGTGCTTCGCTGCGAGCTCAAGCTGACGGGCACCAAGTTCGGGTGCGGCGTGGGCGTGTGCGGCGCCTGCGCGGTGCATGTCGACGGCAAGATGCTGTTGTCGTGCCAGCACCAGGTGAGCGAGATGGAGGGCAAGAAGATCGTCACCATCGAAGGACTTGACGGCCCCGAGCCGAATGCCCTGCGGGCGGCCTGGCAGAAGCACGAGGTCGTGCAGTGTGGCTACTGCCAGAGCGCGCAACTGATGGCGGCGAGCGCGCTGCTCAAGCGCACGCGGAATCCGAAGGAGACGGAGATTGTCGACCAGATGAGCTGCGTGATCTGCCGGTGCGGCACGTATACGCGGATCAGGCGGGCGATTGCGGAAGCGGTGGGGATGCTGACGGGGTGAGGGCACCGACGCGCGCGCCCCGGCCATCAGGCGAGCTTTGAAGTCTCAGGGGGAAGGCAATGAAGGATTCGGGGGCCGCGGCGACCGGGCGCGTGGAGCTCTACACGCAACGAACCATGGTGAACTGGCTGAGCCCGCTGCAGCTTCCGTTCACCGCCATGCGCGTTGCCGTGGCGATGGCTGTCGGCGCCTTTGCGGACCAGCGCATGGTGCAGGCCGCGCTCTCCACGCTGAATCCGAATCCGCCGCTGCCGGTACCGGCTGACGAACAGGGCGGTGTCTGGGTCGACTATATGGCAGACACGGGCGACGGCTGGGACTCGACCTACTCCATGGCATTGTGCGTCAGCCACGCGGTGACGCTGCGCGACCAGGGCGTGACGCTGCCGCGCTCAAAGGTGCTGTTGCTGGGTGGCGACCAGGTGTATCCGACGCCTGCCCATGACGGCTATCGGAGCCGCTTCGTCGATCCCTTTCGTGCTGCGTTCCCGGCGCCGGTCGAGGCCACGCGCCCCGCATACAGCGACCAGCCGGTCAAGTTGCCGGATGCGCCGTGGATGATTGCCACGCCTGGCAATCACGACTGGTACGACGGCCTGCGTGGCTTCGCCCGCCTGTTCTGCAGTGGCAAGCCCGTGGGCGGCTGGGAGACACGCCAGCGCACCGGCTATTACGCCTTGCAGTTGCCCGGCGGCTGGTGGATCTGGGGCCTGGACCTGCAACTGGAGTCCGAAATCGACCGGCCGCAGCGCGAGTATTTCCAGAAGTTGTACACGCAGCTGCAGCCCGGCGACCGCGTGGTATTGTGCGCGCCCGAGGCGAGCTGGGTTGACGAGATGGACCGCGTGCGCCGCGGGGAAAAGCGCGCCGTGCCGTCGATCGAAACCAAGACGCCGCGCTTTAGAAGCCTGAGCGAGATCGAGGGCGTGCTGGGCGACCGGCTCGCACTGGTGCTGGCCGGCAACTCGCACCATTACGCGCACTACGTGCCGCGAGCAGGCACGGCGGGGCCGCATCGGATCACCTGTGGAGGCGGCGGCGCGTTTCTTCACGGCACGCATCTGCTGCCGGATCCGCCGCGGCCTATCGTCGTGGGTCCGGCCAGGCAGCACTACGAGCTGAAGTCCGCATATCCGGAAAAGGCGACGTCCCGGCAATTGCGCAATCGCGCGTGGCAACTTCCTGCGCGCAATCTCTCGTTCTGTGCGCTGGTGGCGATCCTGTACCTGCTGTTCGACTGGATCGTCCAAAGCGCGAGCCTGGTACCAGTGCCCGGGCGCGAGCATCGCAACTTCATCCAGGGGCTGGCCGACCTCGAAGTGACATTCGGGAATATGTGCGAGGTGTATCACGAACTGTTCCGGATCATGGCGCACAGTCCGGCGTCAGTGGTGTTCGCCGCGGGCATTGTCTTTTGTTGTGGTGCGCTGTCGACCCGGGATGTCAGGCGCGGCGTCGGGCTGGCCTGGGTTGTCGGCGCCTGCCACGGCCTGCTGCACCTGGCGCTGGCTGTCGCCGTGCTATGGCTCATCACGCGTTTCAACGTCCATGGCTTTGGCGCGCACAATGCGACGCCGATCCTGCTGTTCCTCGTCGAGGCCATGCTGCTGGGCGGTGTCCTCGGCGGCCTGCTGTTTGGCGTGTGGATGGTGATGGGCAACGCGCTGTGGCGCCTGCATCCCGAGGAGGTGTTCTCATCGCAGCGCATCGCCGACTACAAGTGCTTCCTGCGGATGCGGTTCGAGCATGGGCAATTGACGATCTACCCGCTCAAGCTGGAGAAGGTGTGCAGAGACTGGAAGCTGGGCGAGGGCGTCCGCCAGATGACGAAGGTCCGCGGCAGCTGGCGCGTACGCGCCCAGCCCGGCGCAACCGGTCCCCGCTTCGTGCCGGCTGACGGCCAGGTATCGCCGACGGAAGCGGTGCGGATGATTGAGGAGAAGGCAATCATCATCCAGCGGTAAGCATCCCAACGACAGGGGGCGTCATGATGAGCAATACGCTTGCCTACGATGTCGTCGTCATCGGCAGCGGCTTCGGTGGCGCGGTCTCGGCCTGCAGGCTGGCGCAGGCCGGCCGCAAGGTTCTGGTGCTGGAGCGCGGAAGGCGCTGGAGCCCGGCGACTTTCCCGCGCGACGAAAATGATGCCTGGTTGTGGAACCAGGAACGCGCGCACCGCTTCAATGGCTGGGCTGATATCCGGACATTCTCCGACGTATGGGTCATCGCCGGGGCCGGAGTCGGTGGCGGCTCGCTGATCTACGCCAACGTCTCGGTGGAAGCCAGGCCGGAAGCGTTCGAGCACGGCTGGCCGAAAGAGGTGACCTATGCCGGCCTGCAGGCCCACTATGCGGAGGTAGGACGCATGCTCGCCGTGAGCGAAGTTCCGGACATGCAGGAGAGCGAGCGAACCAGGCTGCTGCGCGAGGGGGCGCAAGCATGCGGATGGGGCGGGCGCTTTCGCAAGCTGCCGCTGGCCGTGACGTTTTCCGAGCATTGGGACCCCACACGGCAAGACGCCCGCGATGACCGGCATTCGGTGAAATTCCTGAACCAGCACGGCAGGTGGCAGGGCACTTGCGTGCATTGCGGCAACTGCGACGTCGGGTGCCAGGTATCTGCCAGGAATACGCTGGACCTGAATTACCTGGCAGTGGCTGAAGACAACGGTGCCGAGATTCGTCCCTTGCACCTGATCGACAGGCTGGAGCCGCTGCAGCAGGGCTGGCGGGTGCGCTTCAGGAAAATCGACCCGGAAGGACAGACGACGAGCCCTGGCGAAGTCACGGCCGCCAGGGTAATACTGGCCGCCGGTTCCATCGGCAGCACCGAACTACTGTTGCGCTGCCGGGATGAACATCGCACGCTGCCCGGGCTTTCACCGCGGTTGGGATATGGCTGGGCCCACAATGGCGACTTCGTGACGCCAGCCTTCTATGGCAACAGGAAGATTTCTCCTGCTCATGGCGTAACCATCTCCGCCGCGATCGACCTGCTGGACCACAGCGGCCCGAACGGACAGGCGCTCTTCGTCGAGGATGGCGGCGTCCCGAACCTCGCACGCAATTTTATCCGACGCCATATGAAGCGAACCCGTTCCCGCAAGCTGCGCGCGGTGTGGAGGGACGTCGGCGGACTGTTTGACGACGGCGATCCGGTCGAGCGGATGATGCCCTGGTTCGGGCAAGGCGTGGACCCTGGCGATGGCCAGCTGAGGCTGGGCCGCAGGTGGTACGCGCCGTGGCGCCGGGTGCTGCGTCTCGACTGGTCCTATCAGTCATCGGTGGCCGTCATCGAGGCCATGATTGCAGCGCATAAGCGGCTCTCGGAAGCGACCGGCGGAGACCCCTGGGTGCCGCTCACCTGGCGGCGGTGGCATAACCTGATCACACCGCACCCGCTGGGCGGCTGCAATATGGGTACCTCCGCCGCGGACGGTGTCGTCGATGCAGCGGGCCGGGTCTTTGGCTACAAGGGACTCTATGTCATGGACGGTGCGATCGTCCCGCGCCCGCTCGGCCTGAACCCTTCGCGCACCATCGCTGCGCTCGCGGAGCGTAATGTGGCGATGCTCTTGCGCGAGCAAGATTGATGCGGGGGCCGGGCCATAGTTGACCACAGTGTAGACCTTGTGACCATTTCTACGCGCACATTCAAGCGCATGTTCGGCGTGCTTGCCGGCGGGGTCAGCGTCCAGCGCGTCTAGGCGAACGTTAGCCGTTTCGGGACGCCAGTGTGCCGGCACCGACGACGGGCGGCCTGAAGAGATGCGCCGGGGGCAGTGGCCAGAAGTATCCGCCGTACCCGCCTAGCGTCCCGACGGGCGCAATGCTCGCATCCCGGCCTTCACCACGGTCACCGCCGCCAGCACCAGCGCACCGGCGACGATGCCGGCAACGCCGTCCAGCACCAACGGGGCCAGCACCGACAGGACACCGCCGATCGCCGGCACGCCTGCCGCCACCTGTGCCGCCGCGTCCAGCACGTGGTGCATCGCCGGGATGCCGTGCATCAGGATGCCGCCGCCCACCAGGAACATCGCCGCCGTTCCGGCCAGCGACAAGGCTTTCATCAGCCAGGGTGCAAGCCGCAGCAAACCTCGGCCCAGCCAGCGGAAGCCGGCCGACGGGCGCCGGCTCAGGTACAGGCCCGCGTCATCGAGCTTCACGATGCCGGCCACCAGGCCATAGACGCCGACCGTCATGATGGCCGCGATCGCGCACAACACCGCCAGCCGCTGGCCGAAAGGTGCGTCGGCGACGGTGCCTAGCGAAATGACGATGATTTCGGCCGAAAGTATGAAGTCCGTGCGGATCGCACCCTTGATTTTCTCTTTCTCGAATGCCACCACGTCGACCGCGGGATTCGACATGACATGAACTTCACGGGCGTGATGTGCCGCGTCCTCCGCATCGCTATGCAAGAACCGGTGTGCCAGTTTTTCAAAGCCTTCATAGCAAAGAAACGCGCCGCCCACCATCAGCAGCGGCACGACGGCCCACGGCAACCAGGTGCTGATGGCCAGCGCCGCGGGGACCAGGATCACTTTGTTGCGAAGCGACCCCAGCGCGACGGCCCAGACCACCGGCAATTCCCGATCCGCCTTGACGCCGCTGACCTGCTGCGCATTGAGCGCCAGGTCGTCGCCCAGCACCCCTGCGGTCTTTTTCGCCGCCACTTTGCTCATCGCGGCGACATCGTCAAGGATGGTTGCGATGTCGTCGATCAGTACCAGCAAGCTCGAACCGGCCATGTCAGGACCTCCGCGCGCGGCAAAGGCCTCGCGCATGCAGGCAATATGTCATTGTTCATGCTCCTCGATGTCGTCCCTGACCAAGCAGGTTCCGTACCGCTTATGCCGGCAGCTCGTTGACAGCGGCTCAGCCGTCCATGCCCCGCGCAGTAAAGCTACACGAGCGACTGGCCCCGCTGTTCTTGGTGTTGCAACCGTGATTCGCTCAGGCTTGCGCGGGACTGCGCCGGCTCAGCCCGGCAGCGGATTTGCGAGAAAGAACCGCAGCATTTCCGCACTGGCATCCGGACCCTTCGGATCGGTATAGCTGCCCTGGGGGCTTCCGCCCGCCCAGGCGTGCCCGGCGCCATGGATGATCCAGTATTCAACATTGACGCCAGCGGGCGTGGTGATTCTGTGCCGCGTGTAGTCATGGCCCCCGGCGACGTTCCTGCGTTCCGTCAGCTGGCGCGCGTGATCGCTCTTGAACGGCGCAACAAGACGGTCGCCGTTGGACGGATGCACCGTATGGTCCGCATCGCCGTGGAACACAATGATGGGCCGCCCGGTGGAGGCGGGCGGCACCGCGCCTGACCTGGACCGGCCGAGCCCTTTGCCACCCTTCATCGCGCCCAGCGCCGAAGGCAAGTCGTGCGCGGACCCGGCGGGCAGGCCGGAATGCACGCCGGCCGCTGCAAACAATTCCGGATAGCGCTGGATCAGCACCGCGGCCATCGCGCCGCCGGCGGACAGGCCGGCAACGTAGACGCGCCTTGCGTCGATGCCGTGGCTGGCGATCACCTCGCGCGCCATGCCAG
Organism: Cupriavidus oxalaticus; assembly: GCF_004768545.1. Taxonomy (NCBI): domain Bacteria; kingdom Pseudomonadati; phylum Pseudomonadota; class Betaproteobacteria; order Burkholderiales; family Burkholderiaceae; genus Cupriavidus; species Cupriavidus oxalaticus. The sequence goes on from NZ_CP038635.1 coordinate 1,748,674, forward strand.
CAATGATCGACGGCTCTCCCTTGCCGGCCTGCTGGTCGCCGGGCCGGAACCAGTTCCAGCATTTCGACGGATTGTCCCCGGCGGCCTGGATCGGATACAGCACCACAAAGCCGAGCATGTCGGCAAGGGCGTTCATCTGGGTGCCGGCCGCGAAATCGTCGGCATCCTGCGTGCAACCGTGCAGCATCACGACCAGCGGCATCGGCTCGACACGACGGCCAGCGGGAACATAAAGCTTGTACGCGCGGGATCCCGCCCGGTTCACGAACGTGCGCTGGCTGAAATGGCTGACATCCTGCGGGGACGCTTGTTTGCCGTCGGGGCGTAGCGAGTGGGTGCCGCGCGCAGATGCCGGGGGCGCTGCGTTGGCGGCGCTGCCGGCGACATCGGCCGGGCGGGCCTGCGCGCGGGCATCGGTGAGCAGGCGTTCGACCACCTGTGCGGGCATGGGAGCGGAGGGGGAGGCCGGAGCGACCGCCGCGCCCATCGACGCTTGCTCGCGCAGTGCACGCTGGATAGCCTCGGTGGCCTCAAGCGGACCCGCCGTCTGCAGCAAGTGCATGGCTTCTCGCATCGAAGCGAGGAAGGCGTCATTCATTTTCATACTTGTTTCCAGGCAAACCTGGCGAGCCAGGGCGGCGACATTGCCGCGGTGCTACCGCGCAGTACTACCGTATTCGCCCGGCGAGCGCGGCCTTGACTGCCGCGGGGGCATGAAAGGCGCCGAGCACCACGACCGACTCAATCGTTGCCAGCGCCAGTTCCGGACTGACATCCGAGGCAATGCTCGCCAGGCCAAGGACATGGATGTCGAGCTTCTCGTTGGCCGCGCGCGCCGCCTCCAGGTCGCGGCGGGTGAAATGCTGGAGCCCGAGGACAAGGGCCCGGCGCGTCACCGTTTCCTGTATGGCCTGAGCGTGCGTCGCCAATTGGTTGCGAATGGCGGTCCGGATCAGGTCAGTGCGATTCGAATAAAAGCCTTCTTCGACCAGCAGGTCGATCTGCCCCAGGTCCACCGGGCCGAGATTGATCGTGATTTTTTCCGTGTCACCGGGCTTTGGTTTGTTCATCGGGTTTGTTGTTGCCTATAGGCGCCGGAATATGTGTCATTTGCGGCACAAAAGCTAGCGAACCATCCGAGCACCATCCGTATACCATCCATATGGATGGTTAATTTATAAAGGCTGGGAGAAAGCAGGTCAAGGGGTGACCTGAAAGATTGCCCATCCATCGCGGCAACTGGCGCTTCGGCTCCACGTCGTGCGCTGCAGGCAGCGGGGGCACAGCACGCGATACCACGCGGGCGGTCAGGCGTCGGCGGGAGACGTTGGCACGGCCGGCGGATCGCCGCTTACCAGTTGCGATCGGTTTATCGAACTAGTGCCAGGCACGCCAGGAGCGCGCCAAGCATTGGATCGACGGCATGCCAAGTGCCATTCGCATAATGGAGACAGAAAGGAGCGGCATGACCAGCGCGGACAACCGCGGACAACAACAGCCGGGGGCGGCTGAGGTCATTTCGCTTCCACGAGCTTGAGGCAGTAATGGTTCGACGGCAGCGCGCGAAGGCGTTGTTCTGGCTGGCGAATTCCCTCGCGCTGTACCTTGCGTTTCGTGAACCGGGCGTGTCAGCAGTTATGCAGCAGGCGGCAGGGCACTATCACTGCTGCTGCTTGCCTCCTTTGATGTTGCCCGCTACGCCGCCGGCCACGGCGCCGATCGCCGCGCCAGTCCAGCCGCTTCCTCCCGCGATGGCCGCGATGCCTGCACCGGCCGCGGCGCCGAGGGCAGCACCGCTCACGGTGCCTTGCTGCTGCGGTGTCATATTCGTGCATCCGGCAGCGCCGGCAACGACCAATGCAACGCCAATCAGATTGAGTCTTTTCATGGTGTCACCTTACTTCTTGCCCTGCAGGCCGGGAACAACCATTTCGAACCAGATCGTTTCAATGACCGGCCGCTGCAACTGGTCGGGATGTGCCGCGTACCAGCGATCCAGGCCCTGGCGCACTGAGTCGAGCGAATGGCCTCTGAGCCCTTTCGCAAAGCGCGGAACAATGCTCGCGGAGTCAGGCGGCGGCTTGCCCTCGTGATAAGCGATATCCACCTGCACCAGGTTGGCAATGCCTACGAGGTAGGCCTTTTTTGTCTGTTCGGAGGAATCCGTCCACTGCTTGCCGGTGATCAGCGGCACTTCATCGGCGCGGGAGCCGGTGGCCAGGGACAACGTCATAAGTGTCGCAGCAGTCACTGCGATTCGGATGAGCGATCTCGCCATTGCGGTCTCCCTCAGCGGTTGCGGTTGCCTTGCGGGTCCGATGCGCTTTTTATCTTAGTATCGATCCGGTCATGCGGGACCACTGTGGGCGGGAGATACGGCCCGAATTCTCCCGCTCCGTCATCCTATGCGCCTAAAAAGAAGCTGTAGCGCTTTCAGTTCCAGATCGGATCTTCCTTCTGCATCTGGTCCTTGGTTTTTTTCATCCAGTAGGCACCGATCTGGCGCTCAGTGACATAACCCTGTTTTTTTACGTCGATCTTGTCGAAGTTTTCGTAGACCTTTGGCATACCCGCCTGAGCTTCGTCACGAGTCAGCTTGCCATTATGGTTGGCATCGGCCGCCTTGAAGCGCTCGGCAATCAAGGCCTTGGCCTGGGCCGTAGTCGGAGGCGCTGCCGGAACTTCGGATGGCGCCGCCGCCGGTTGGGATCCCGAGGCCGGCTGGGCGGCCGCTCCTATCGAAGTCAGTGCCATCAGGACTGCGAAACCAAATGCGGGAAATTTGCATACGGACATGTCGCTCTCCTCGATACGTTATGTGTTTGGATTTAAGACACCAAAACGACTTCTGATCAAACTCCGGTGAGCCTTGGCTCACCAGCATTCTAGGCGCTCCGCACGGAGAGCGCTTTGCTCGCGACTGTTGCAATCGGCCGACACTGTTTTTCCGTTTCGAGCGTAACCAGTCATCGGATGTTGGCGGAGAACGAACTGCGCTCCTATGCTCGAACAGATTGCCTGGCAGACATGCTGCAAGGTCAGCCATGCAACGAACGAAGCCGTGGTTGAACCACCAAGAGAAAAGAACGAGAGGAGAGCGGGCATGGCACTGAAAAGAATAGCCCTGGCGTCACTGCTGGGATGGCCGCTGGCAACCCTTGCGCAGTCAAGCGTCACGCTGTACGGCGTGATCGACGCCAACGTGGAATACGTCAACCACGCGGGCGTCGTGCCGACAGCCGCCAACGGATTTAATCCGGGACCGGGCAACGATGCTTACCGACTGACTTCGGGAGGGCTTTCCGGCTCCCGCTGGGGCCTGCGTGGCAACGAGGACCTGGGTGGCGGTATCAAGGCCATTTTTGTGCTGGAAAGCGGCTTCGGCATCGACAACGGCTTGTCGCAGCAAAGCGGCCGTCTGTTCGGCCGCCAGGCGTACGTCGGCGTCCAAAGCAACCGTTTCGGCCAGATCAGCCTTGGCCGGCAATACACCTCGATGTTCGAGGCCCTGGCCAACTTCTCTCCGACCGCCTATGCCACGCAGTATGAGCCGGTCGTCATGCAGTCCGGCCCCAACTACCGCGCGGACAACACCGTCAAGTACTCCGGCAAGTTCGGGGGACTGACGGCGCTGGCGCATTGGTCCTTCGGCGTCGGGGTCGCCTTGCCCGCCTCGGTAGGATTTCCCATTCCGATCGGCGGCAATGGGGAAGTCCCGGGGCAGTTCCGACGCGACACCGCCTATGGCGGGGCGCTGGCTTACACGTTCGGCCCGTTCGCAGCGACAGCCGGCTATGACCAGTGGAATCCCACCATCGGCACCGGCACCGGCACCGTCAAGAAGGCGGTGGTAGGCGCCAGCTATGCCTTAGGCCCGGCCAAGATCATGGGCGGCTACCGTTGGGGCCAGAACAGGAATGCGGCCGATGCCCTGATCCAGCGCGATGACTTCTACTGGATCGGCGCCAACTACCAGGTCACGCCGGCGCTCGCGCTCACGCTCGAGTACAACTACGACGATCTCAAGAACCTTTACGGCAACACGAGCGTGGCCAATCCGTGGCAGGTCTCCTTCGTGGCCGACTACTCGTTGTCCAAGCGTACCGATGTCTACGTGACCACTGCCTATGCCAAGAACGCCGGGCTGATGCTCGATTCACTGGCGACCGTCTTTGCCAACAGTCTGTCGCTGGGTAACAGCTATGTCCTGGGCAACGGGCAGAGCAACATGTTTGGCATTGCCTTGGGAGTCCGGCACAAATTCTGAGCCGCCTCGCAATCATCGCCTTGTTCCTGCACTCGCGCTGAAACATTCCGGAGGGCCACGTGTTAATCCAAAGAACCATCCTTTCTGCCTGCGTGGTGACCATGCTGGTTTCCGCATGCTCGACCACGCCCATACCGGCGAGTAAGGCAGCGCCAGCACCTTCAGAAAGACTTAGCGGATTGCAAACGCCGCCACCCGGCGAGTTTGCCACGCTGGTCGTGACCCGCGATGAGGGGTTCTACGGCAGCGCGTGCGATGCCGTCCTCTCGGTTGACGGGAAGGAAGTGGGCCGACTCAAATCCGGTGAGGTCGCCCGGTTCTACGCCAAACCGGGGCCGATCATTCTTGGCGCCCAGACTTCGGCAATGTGTCTCGGTGGCTTGAAGGAGAGGGAGGTAAGGCTCACTCCGGCTTCGACGGTCCGCTATCGCATTTCCATCGATTCGAGTGGCGGCCTGGATCTGTCCCCAACCGCATTCTGATTGCAAGGTCTTCGCCACGCCGGGCGGACTATCGACCCGTTGGCGCCGTTCGAGCTTCACTGCCTCGACGGCGCCTGTCCGGCCAATGGTGATCCCCGCAGACGCCGTATCCTCCATGCGCAGGTTCGAAGCTATGCTCCTTACATCCTGAGGAGACATGCATGCGCAGCACTGAGCACCCCGCAGCCAGATGCGCGGCGCCGCGAAGCCTGAGACAACAGGCGCTGTTATGGTTTGGTTTCACTGTGCTCATGTTTCCCGGCGTGGTGCTGGGCATGGACTTCAAGATCTACCACCAGCCGCAAATCAATCTGAGAATGGTGATCGGGGAGGGAACCATTCAGGACGGTGATGCAAGGAAGTTCCAGGCGGTCGCCCGTATGGCCGACCGCGATAAGGAGGGACTTGTCATCCTTGTTCTGAATAGTCCGGGCGGAAATGTCGAGGCCGCTTTCCGGGTTGTCGACGCAATGGATAAGGTTGGCGTCTATACAACAGTTCCAGACAACGCCAGGTGCGCGTCCGCTTGTGCCTCGATCCTGTTCGCTTCAGGCGAGCGCCGAAGTGTCGTTGGCACCGGGCTGCTCGGCTTTCACAGTTGCTACCGGCGCGGCGGTGGCCACAGCTACGCCGCGGACTCGCTTTGCAACGAAATCATCGCGGCAAACGCAATGCAAAGGGGAGTCAGCCACGCAGCCATCAATCGCTTCGTCAGGCATTATGGTGCGAGAGACATGGCATGGGTCGGGCGCGACGTCGCTTGCAAGTCATTGGAAGGTCTGTGCAGGCCTGGCCTGCTCGAAGCTCGATACGATACGAAGGCTGCGCTGATGCACAGCCTTGATTGCAGCAAGCTCATATCCGTTCAAGCGCAACTTATTTGCGGGGATACAGAACTTACCCGGGTCGATAAGACCTTGGCAGGAATCTATGACCGGAAGCTGAAAGCATCGGCTGACAAGAGGCGCTTACGGGAGGATCAACGCGCATGGCTGCGTAATTCTCGCAACAAGTGTAGCGATAAGGCTTGCCTGCTACGCAGCTATCACCTGCGCATCGATGAACTGAAGCGGATTCGATAGTGGCGCCCCGGGCCTGCCAATAAGACAGGCCGGCTTTGCTCCATATCGTTCGCCTGGCTCAAACCGCAGAGACGCCGCCGCCTTGCTTCGCGGCTCCAGCCGACGGCGGCGCCGTGACAATCGAGCGCAGCGCCGGCTGGGCGGGTTTCAGCGATGCCAGATCCGGCACCGGACGGCGCAACGCGGGCGACGTCGCGAACGCCGCTTCCATGGCCCGCGCTGCCGACAACGTTTGCAGGTCGCCGTGGAAGCGGCCGGTGACCTGCAGGCCGAACGGCATGCCGGCGTCGTCGGTGCCGCAGGGCAGCGCGATTGCCGGGTGCGTGGTCAGGGTCACGACATAGGTCAGCGCCAGCCAACGGTAATAGTTCACCTGCTTCTCGCCGTTGATGGTGTCGGCATACAGGTTAGTCCAGGCGAACGGCGACACGGGTGTGGTCGGCGACAGGATCAGGTCGTATTCCTGGTAGGCCCGCTGGAAGCGCTGCAGGATGCGGTTCTGCTCGGCCTGCGCCCACGCACTGTCGGCCAGCGACATCTTTGCGCCCATTTCATAGTTGGCGCGGGTGTTAGGCCCGAGCGCCGCGGGGTCGCGCTGGTAAGCGTCGTGCAGGCCGGCGACGAAGCTCTCGGCACGCAGCACGTCGAAGCAGCGGTGCACATCGCCAAGGTCGAAACTGACTTCATCGCAGCGCGCGAACAGGTGGCGCATCGCCGCGATCTTCGTGCGGAACACGCGACGGATGCCGTCATCGACCGCGCAGCTGCCGAAGTCTTCAGTCCAGCCCACACGCAACGTCGACAGGTCGACCGGTGGCGGCGACAGGTATGCATCGGCGTCCACCGCGTAGCTCAGCGGATCGGTCACCGACACCCCGGCGGAGGCCGCCAGCTGCAGGCAGGTGTCGGCGACGGTGCGTCCCATCGGTCCTACCACCGAGATCGGCGTCCAGCCCAGCAGCTTGCGTGAGTTGGGTACGATGCCGGGCGAAGGGCGGAATCCGACCACGCCGCACTTGGCCGCGGGAATGCGCAGCGAGCCGCCGGTGTCGGAGCCGGTGCAGACCGGCAGCAGGTCCGCAGCCAGCGCCGCCGCTGAGCCGCCCGACGATCCGCCGGCATTGAGGTTCGGGTTGAACGGATTGCCGGTCGCGCCCCAGACCGCGTTGCGCGAATTCGCGCCGGCGCCCATCTCCGGGATGTTGGTCTTGCCCACCACGATGGCGCCGGCCGCACGCAGGCGCGCCACCAGCACGTTGTCCTCGGCCGGGACATGGTTGCGGAACAGCGGCGAGCCATAGGTGGTCAGCAGCCCCTGCGTCGCCTCCAGGTCCTTGACCCCGAGCGGCAGCCCATGCAGCAGGCCGAGCGGTTCTTTGCGCAGCACCGCCTGTTCGGCGTTGCGCGCTTCCTGGCGGGCGCGCTCGAAGCAGGTGGCGGTGATGGCGTTGATCAGAGGGTTGTAGGCCTCGATGCGCGCGATGCACGCTTCGAGCAGTTCGACCGGCGAGATTTCCCTGGTACCGATCAGGCGGCGCAGTTCGACCGCGGTCAGTGAGGTCAGCGATGTTTGCATCGGTTGCTTGACGGTGGCTTGACGGTGGAATGTGGCTACTGTGGCGCGGTGCCAGGAAAGGTCAGTCGAGCCTGATGTTGGCCCGCTGCGCGATCGCGCGCATCTGCGGGATCTCCTTGTCGATCATGGCGGCGACCTGCTTGCCGGGTGCGAACGACGGCTCGATGCCGCTGTCCGCCAGTTGGCTGCGTGTGGCCGGATCGGCGATGGTGTCGGCCAGCGCCTTCTCCAGCTTCGCCCGGACGTCTTCCGGCAGGCCGCGCGGCCCGACCAACGCGATCCAGGTACTGGTATCCATGCCGGGGTAGCCGCTTTCCGCCACGGTCGGCACATTGGGCAGCAGCGTCGAGCGCTTCGCCGTCGTGACCGCGATGGCCTTGATCTTGCCGGACTTCAGTTGCGGGATCGCCGCCGCGACGGTATCGACGCTGAATGGGATCTGGCCCCCGATCAGGTCGGTCATCGCCGGCGCGCTGCCCTTGTACGGGACATGCAGCAGCTTCGTGCCGATGAGGTTCAGCAGTTCCTCGCCGGCGAAGTGCGCGGTGGTGCCGGCGCCGAACGAGCCGTACGAGTACTTGCCGGGCTGCGCCTTGACTGCGCTGACGAACTCCTTGAGGTTGTTGACCGGCACGTCGCGGTTGGCCAGCAGCACCAGGCCAGTCGAGCCGATCAGGCCGATCGGCTCGAAGTTCTTTTGCGGGTCATACGGCAGCCTGGCGTAGACCGAGGGGTTGACGGTGAATGTGGTACCCGAGGTGGCCATCAGCGTGTAGCCGTCCGGTGCCGACTTGGCCACATAGCTCGCCGCGACCACGGTGCCGGCGCCAGGCCGGTTCTCGACCACCACGGTCTGGCCCAGCCGTTCGCCAAGCTTGCGCGCGATCGTGCGCCCGACGAGGTCGGTGGCACCACCGGGCGGGAAGGGCAGGACAAGCTGGATCGGCTTCGACGGATACCCGCCCTGGGCCCCAGCCGGAGCGGGCGCCAGCACGGCTGCGGCAGCCAGGCTGCAGGCGGACAGGAACAAGTGCGGGCGGTGAGCGGTGGATCGCATGAAGAGGCTCCGGCAGGTAGGACTCGATGCAGTGCGGTGGAAGGGCTGTGACCGCGTTGAACCCATCGTACGACCGATCCGACTCGGAATCGTGGCAATGTTTCGAAAGCTTGATTGCCAAAACGGCAATCCATAGAATGGACCCTGGTCGGCGGATGCCGATCGCCCCCCGCAATATCCGCTCATGTCCTACCGCATCCTGCAAGAAACAGCTGTCCGCTACTTCCTTGAAGTCGTGCGCACCGGCTCGGTCAAGGACGCCGCGCTCAAGCTCAACGTGGCGCCGTCGGCGGTGAGCCGGCAGATCGCCAAGCTGGAAAGCGAAATGGATACGCTGCTGTTCGACCGGCGCGCCCGCGGCCTCGTCCCCAACGCTGCGGGAGAGCTGCTCGCCGCACACGCCAAGCGCGCCCAGCAGGAGATCGATCGCGTCACCGCCGATATCCAGGCGCTGCGCGGCCTGCGCGTCGGCCAGGTGCGCCTGGCAAGTGTGGAGGGTATTGCGCACGACTTCATCCCGGAACTGGCCGCCAGCTTCCGCGAAAAGTATGGTGGGATCCGCTTCGACCTCCACGTCTGCCCTCAGGGCGACATCGCCCGCCGCATCCGGGACGGCGAGGCGGACATCGGCATCACGCTGAGCGGGTTGCCCGAGCTCGATATCGAAGTGGAGCTGCGCCATCCGGCGCCGGTGCTCGCCATCATGGCGCCGGACCATCCGCTTGCCGGCCAGCGCCAGGTATCGCTGTCCCAGGTCATCGGCTATCCGCTGGCGCTGCCGCCGAAGGAAAGCTCGCTGCGGCAGCTGCTCGACACCAGTTGCAGCCGGCAGGGGTTGAGCTACCAGACCGTCTTTTCCAGCAACAACCTGGATTCGCTGGTCGGCTTTACGACGGCGGGTGGTGGCGTCGTTGCTTTCTATGGCGAGCTATCGGTCCGGCAACGGCTGGCGCAAGGCAGCATTGCCGCGGTACCGTTGCGCGACCGCGAAATGAACGAGCGCTATATCGAGATCCAGACGCTAGCCCGCCGCAACCTGCCGCCGGCGGGGCGCGCCTTCGTGCAGCACCTGGCCGAGGCGATCGCGCGCATGTCCAGCGCTTGATTGCCGGATCGGCAACCAAGGATTCCAATAATTGCCTGCGGCCGATATTCCGCAGCGTCCGCGCCCAATGCAGAATCGGGCTTTGGATACCCGGATCACAAAACCTGCCGTGCCCCAGGCACCGCATCGGACATCATGACAAAGGACATCGTAGTACTCGGCGCCGGCATGGTCGGCGTCTGCACGGCACTGGCGCTGCTCCAGCGCGGCCATGCAGTCGTGCTGGTCGATCGGCGCGAGCCGGGCAGGGAAACGTCTTATGGCAACGCCGGCATCATCCAGCGTGAAGCAGTGCAGCCCTACGCCTTTCCGCGCGAGTGGGCGGCCGTGCTGCGCGTGGTGGCCCGGCAGGGTAACGATGTCCACTACCACCCAGGCGCGCTCGCCAGCCTGCTGCCCCCGCTGGCGCGCTACTGGCGCGAATCGGCACCCGACCGCTATGCCGGCACCATCGCGGCCTACAGCGCGCTGATCCGCCATTGCCTGACCGAGCACGAACGCCTCATTGCGCTGGCCGGCGCCGAGGACCTCGTGCGCAAGTCAGGATGGCTGCAGGGCTATCGCAGCGCCGCAGCCTTCGACGACGCCGCGCGTGCCGCGACGGAAGTCGGGCAGCAGCACGGGCTTGACTACCGGATCCTGGACCGGGCCGGCATTACCGCAACCGACCCGGCGTGGTGCGGGCCGTTGGCCGGCGCGATCCACTGGCGCGATCCCTGGACCATTGCGGATCCCGGCGAGCTGGTCAGCCGCTATGCCACGCTGTACTCGCAGGCCGGTGGCATCGTGCGCCGCGGCGACGCGATGACGCTAAGGCAGGCGGGAAGCGGCTGGACCGTGACGACGGACGAGGGCCCGGTCAACGCCGCCCACGCTGTCGTTACCCTGGGGCCGTGGGCCTCGGCGCTGATCCGGCCGCTCGGCTACCGCTTCCCGCTGTTCGTCAAGCGTGGCTACCACCGCCACTATGCGGTCGAATCCATGCCGAGCCTGCCGCTGCTGGATGTCGAGAACGGGTTCCTCCTGGCGCCGATGAAGCGTGGGCTGCGCCTGACCACCGGCGCCGAGTTTGCCCATCACGATGCGGCGCCGACGCCGGTGCAGCTGCGCAATGCCGAGCGCCACGCGCGTGAACTCGTACGGATGGGCGCGCCGGTCGAGGACACGCCCTGGCTGGGCGCCCGGCCTTGCGTCGCCGACATGCGGCCGATCGTCGGGCAGGCGCCGCGCCATCCCGGCCTGTGGTTCAACTTCGGGCATGGGCATCAGGGTTTTACGCTGGGCCCCGTCACGGCCCGGCTGCTGGCCGAGTTGATGGACGGCGAGCAGCCGTGGGTCGACGCCTCGCCTTACGACCCCGTGCGCTTTGGCTGACCTCCCGAAGTTAGCCAGTCGTATGGACCGGCAACTTGCAAGTGCCGAGTAATGCTCTCTCAGATTATTTTCGAAAAAGCTTGCCAGCCAGGGTACGGGGCCATTAATATTCGCCCCCCGTTCGCAAGGCACCGCGCAACGGGGGAGGAAAAAGACCTGCGAGGCTTCGCTCAAAAGAGCACGCCTTGCAGAATTAAAAAATTTCTCGAAAATGATTGATTGATCGACGAAATTTCTTTATAGTCTCGCTCCTTCGCTGCTGACAAAGCAGCGACGCGACAAGCAAAGCGAATCGCGCAAGTTCTTTAACAAACAAACACCGATAAGTGTGGGCGCTTGATAACGGATGCGAAAGACTTCGGTCTTTTAGCTTACAAGTTATACAGTGCTCGCACAGCAAAACGTGACCGGGTCTTCGGATCTGGTCAGTCAGTTTTCTGAGAGTGAGCGACCGCTCGAAAGAGCGAGGGTCTTCGGACCCACACAGAGATTGAACTGAAGAGTTTGATCCTGGCTCAGATTGAACGCTGGCGGCATGCCTTACACATGCAAGTCGAACGGCAGCACGGGCTTCGGCCTGGTGGCGAGTGGCGAACGGGTGAGTAATACATCGGAACGTGCCCTGTAGTGGGGGATAACTAGTCGAAAGATTAGCTAATACCGCATACGACCTGAGGGTGAAAGCGGGGGACCGGTAACGGCCTCGCGCTACAGGAGCGGCCGATGTCTGATTAGCTAGTTGGTGGGGTAAGAGCCTACCAAGGCGACGATCAGTAGCTGGTCTGAGAGGACGATCAGCCACACTGGGACTGAGACACGGCCCAGACTCCTACGGGAGGCAGCAGTGGGGAATTTTGGACAATGGGGGCAACCCTGATCCAGCAATGCCGCGTGTGTGAAGAAGGCCTTCGGGTTGTAAAGCACTTTTGTCCGGAAAGAAATCGCGCTGGTTAATACCTGGCGTGGATGACGGTACCGGAAGAATAAGCACCGGCTAACTACGTGCCAGCAGCCGCGGTAATACGTAGGGTGCGAGCGTTAATCGGAATTACTGGGCGTAAAGCGTGCGCAGGCGGTTTGATAAGACAGGCGTGAAATCCCCGAGCTTAACTTGGGAATGGCGCTTGTGACTGTCAGGCTAGAGTATGTCAGAGGGGGGTAGAATTCCACGTGTAGCAGTGAAATGCGTAGAGATGTGGAGGAATACCGATGGCGAAGGCAGCCCCCTGGGACGTCACTGACGCTCATGCACGAAAGCGTGGGGAGCAAACAGGATTAGATACCCTGGTAGTCCACGCCCTAAACGATGTCAACTAGTTGTTGGGGATTCATTTCTTCAGTAACGTAGCTAACGCGTGAAGTTGACCGCCTGGGGAGTACGGTCGCAAGATTAAAACTCAAAGGAATTGACGGGGACCCGCACAAGCGGTGGATGATGTGGATTAATTCGATGCAACGCGAAAAACCTTACCTACCCTTGACATGCCACTAACGAAGCAGAGATGCCTTAGGTGCCCGAAAGGGAAAGTGGACACAGGTGCTGCATGGCTGTCGTCAGCTCGTGTCGTGAGATGTTGGGTTAAGTCCCGCAACGAGCGCAACCCTTGTCTCTAGTTGCTACGCAAGAGCACTCTAGAGAGACTGCCGGTGACAAACCGGAGGAAGGTGGGGATGACGTCAAGTCCTCATGGCCCTTATGGGTAGGGCTTCACACGTCATACAATGGTGCGTACAGAGGGTTGCCAACCCGCGAGGGGGAGCTAATCCCAGAAAACGCATCGTAGTCCGGATCGTAGTCTGCAACTCGACTACGTGAAGCTGGAATCGCTAGTAATCGCGGATCAGCATGCCGCGGTGAATACGTTCCCGGGTCTTGTACACACCGCCCGTCACACCATGGGAGTGGGTTTTGCCAGAAGTAGTTAGCCTAACCGCAAGGAGGGCGATTACCACGGCAGGGTTCATGACTGGGGTGAAGTCGTAACAAGGTAGCCGTATCGGAAGGTGCGGCTGGATCACCTCCTTTCAGAGCGTGCATCCTACGTTGAGCGTCCACACTTATCGGTAGTTTGTTGGTGAAGGCCAGGTGGCCAAATGAAAGCACTCGTTGCTGAGTGTTTTCATTTGGCATTGCCAAGCGATCGAATGATCGGCTGCTCTTTAACAATATGGGATGTAGTAAAGGTGTCGCGCGAGCGTTGATGAGACGCTGCAGTACAACACGCGATACCGGGTTGTGATTGTATCAACCAAAGTATTTAAGTGATCGAAAGATGACTTGGAATACGGCACAAATGCGAGAACTCAACCTGTAGTGAGCGGTGTCATGAGCGCAAGCTTGAGACACACTTGTTATAGGGTCAAGCGAACAAGTGCATGTGGTGGATGCCTTGGCGATCACAGGCGATGAAGGACGCGGTAGCCTGCGAAAAGCTTCGGGGAGCTGGCAAACGAGCTTTGATCCGGAGATGTCCGAATGGGGAAACCCGGCCCGTATGGGTCATCCCACACTGAATCCATAGGTGTGGGAAGCGAACGCGGCGAACTGAAACATCTAAGTAGCTGCAGGAACAGAAATCAACCGAGATTCCCAAAGTAGTGGCGAACGAAATGGGAAGAGCCTTGTACTCTTTAGCAGTGTTGTTAGCAGAACGGGATGGAAAGCCCGGCCCTAGCAGGTGATAGCCCTGTATGCGAAAACAGCGTTGTGGAACTAGGTGTACGACAAGTAGGGCGGGACACGTGAAATCCTGTCTGAAGATGGGGGGACCATCCTCCAAGGCTAAATACTCGTGATCGACCGATAGTGAACCAGTACCGTGAGGGAAAGGCGAAAAGAACCCCGGGAGGGGAGTGAAATAGATCCTGAAACCGCATGCATACAAACAGTCGGAGCCCCGCTTTAAGCGCTTTCGGCGAACCTCACGCAGTGAGGATCGCCAAAAGACCTCAGTGTGAAATAGCAGCACTGGCGCGCAAAGCGGTTTAAGCGCGAGAGCGCTTAAAGCGGGGTGACGGCGTACCTTTTGTATAATGGGTCAGCGACTTACATTCAGTGGCAAGCTTAACCGATTAGGGCAGGCGTAGCGAAAGCGAGTCCGAACAGGGCGTTGAGTCGCTGGGTGTAGACCCGAAACCAGATGATCTATCCATGGCCAGGTTGAAGGTGCGGTAACACGTACTGGAGGACCGAACCCACTAACGTTGAAAAGTTAGGGGATGAGCTGTGGATAGGGGTGAAAGGCTAAACAAATCTGGAAATAGCTGGTTCTCTCCGAAAACTATTTAGGTAGTGCCTCGTGTCTCACCTTCGGGGGTAGAGCACTGTCATGGTTGGGGGGTCTATTGCTGATTACCCCGCCATAGCAAACTCCGAATACCGAAGAGTGCAATCACGGGAGACAGACATCGGGTGCTAACGTCCGGTGTCAAGAGGGAAACAACCCAGACCGCCAGCTAAGGTCCCCAAATATAGCTAAGTGGGAAACGAAGTGGGAAGGCTAAAACAGTCAGGAGGTTGGCTTAGAAGCAGCCACCCTTTAAAGAAAGCGTAATAGCTCACTGATCGAGTCGTCCTGCGCGGAAGATGTAACGGGGCTAAGCTATATACCGAAGCTGCGGACGCGTGCGTTCCTTTAAGTGCACCAAGCTTGTCGATGCGCAGCATCGACAAAGCCACCCACAATGATCGTGGTGGCCAATGCTAGTGGATTTAAAGGAGCGCACGCGTGGTAGGAGAGCGTTCTGTAAGCCTGTGAAGGTGTCTTGTAAAGGATGCTGGAGGTATCAGAAGTGCGAATGCTGACATGAGTAGCGATAAAGGGGGTGAAAGGCCCCCTCGCCGTAAGCCCAAGGTTTCCTACGCAACGTTCATCGGCGTAGGGTGAGTCGGCCCCTAAGGCGAGGCAGAGATGCGTAGCTGATGGGAAGCAGGTTAATATTCCTGCACCGTCGTATGATGCGATGGGGGGACGGATCGCGGAAGGTTGTCCGGGTGTTGGAAGTCCCGGTCCCTGCATTGGAGAAGGCGCTCAGGCAAATCCGGGCGCGGGATTCAAGGATGTGGGGCGAGCGGCCTAGTGCTGCGAAGCAATTGGAAGTGGTTCCAAGAAAAGCCTCTAAGCTTCAGTCATACGAGACCGTACCGCAAACCGACACAGGTGGGCGAGATGAGTATTCTAAGGCGCTTGAGAGAACTCGGGAGAAGGAACTCGGCAAATTGGTACCGTAACTTCGGGATAAGGTACGCCCTGGTAGCTTGACTGGCCTGCGCCAGAAGGGTGAAGGGGTTGCAATAAAATGGTGGCTGCGACTGTTTAATAAAAACACAGCACTCTGCAAACACGAAAGTGGACGTATAGGGTGTGACGCCTGCCCGGTGCCGGAAGATTAAATGATGGGGTGCAAGCTCTTGATTGAAGTCCCGGTAAACGGCGGCCGTAACTATAACGGTCCTAAGGTAGCGAAATTCCTTGTCGGGTAAGTTCCGACCTGCACGAATGGCGTAACGATGGCCACACTGTCTCCTCCCGAGACTCAGCGAAGTTGAAGTGTTTGTGATGATGCAATCTCCCCGCGGCTAGACGGAAAGACCCCATGAACCTTTACTGTAGCTTTGCATTGGACTTTGAACCGATCTGTGTAGGATAGGTGGGAGGCTTTGAAGCGTGGACGCCAGTTCACGTGGAGCCGTCCTTGAAATACCACCCTGGTTTGTTTGAGGTTCTAACCTTGGCCCGTGAATCCGGGTCGGGGACAGTGCATGGTAGGCAGTTTGACTGGGGCGGTCTCCTCCCAAAGTGTAACGGAGGAGTTCGAAGGTACGCTTGGTACGGTCGGACATCGTACCTAAAGTGCAATGGCAAAAGCGTGCTTAACTGCGAGACCGACAAGTCGAGCAGGTGCGAAAGCAGGACATAGTGATCCGGTGGTTCTGAATGGAAGGGCCATCGCTCAACGGATAAAAGGTACTCTGGGGATAACAGGCTGATACCGCCCAAGAGTTCATATCGACGGCGGTGTTTGGCACCTCGATGTCGGCTCATCTCATCCTGGGGCTGTAGCCGGTCCCAAGGGTATGGCTGTTCGCCATTTAAAGAGGTACGTGAGCTGGGTTTAAAACGTCGTGAGACAGTTTGGTCCCTATCTGCCGTGGGCGTTGGAATCTTGACGGGGGCTGCTCCTAGTACGAGAGGACCGGAGTGGACGTACCGCTGGTGTACCTGTTGTCTCGCCAGAGGCATCGCAGGGTAGCTATGTACGGAAGAGATAACCGCTGAAAGCATCTAAGCGGGAAACTCGCCTGAAGATGAGGATTCCCTGGAGGCTTGACCTCCTTGAAGGGTCGTTCGAGACCAGGACGTTGATAGGCTGGGTGTGGAAGCGCAGTAATGCGTTAAGCTAACCAGTACTAATTGCCCGTAAGGCTTGATCCTATAACCAGTGTGTTTCACCTGGTGTGTGTGATCGTGTCTGTGCCAGATACGCACAACCCCAACTACATCCCGATTCGTGACGCTGGCTTGAACCCCAGCGCCACAACCCCTCATGCCTGGTGACCATAGCGAGCTGGAACCACCCCTTCCCATCCCGAACAGGACCGTGAAACAGCTCCGCGCCGATGATAGTGCGGATTACCCGTGTGAAAGTAGGTCATCGCCAGGCTCTTATTGTGCAAAACCCCTCGACAGCGTGTGCTGCGAGGGGTTTTTGCTTTGGCGGTCACGCCTAGAATGGCGCAGCGGCCGCCAGGCCAGCGACTATGCTTCTGCCACCTGATCCGCCGGCGCCGCCTGTGCCGCAAGCGTCTGTGCCACCCAGTATCCGGTATTGACCTCGATATCAGGGATACAACTATATCGACTTTACTTTCGGCCAGTCCGACTTCGCCAGCCACCGCCTTACGGCAACCGGTATATCACGTTGACAACATCTTCTTTGACGACAGCGTGCCGGCTGGCCATTCGATCATCACCGACAATGCCGAGGATTCGCCGTTAGGCACCAACCAGCCGCCGTATATCAATAACGGCAGCTTTATCCAGTCGCACAATATCCTTCGGCATATCTACGGCAATCTGCATGCCCCTTCACGTCAGCTGTGCGGACGCCTGCTACGCTTCGACCAGACGGAGTTCTTCGGAAATGAAGCGCGGGCAAGCGTTGACGCCGAGCAGGCGGTAGAACTCGCGAGTGCGTTCCACGCAGGACTCCAGCAGCCTCCGCCGGTAGCCATGTCATATAACCCATGGCTCGGGCGTGCGGGCAATGCTGGGCAGGGAGGGAGTCTATTGGGGTCGGACCGCCAGCAGCCGCATCAGAGCCAGGCCTCTTGCGAAGCGAGACTGCACCGGCTTCTCGTCAAGGATGGCCACAAGAAGCAAGCCAAGGGACGGGCTGAAGATCATCGAGAAAGTCGTCCAGGCCGCGCCGGAGCGCCCCAGCCCGTTGGCAAAGAAGCCGACCAGAACGGAGAAAATCAACCAACAGGCAATGGCGAACATGACGGAAACTCGCAAGGGGGATCTACAGTGGCGTCGCGCGGGACGGCGTGTCGCTCTCACTCCCTTTCGCTTGTGCTGTCTTGCCGAATCGGTGGATGGAGGGGAAGCGCTGCTATCAGTATGTGAAATCGCCGCGCCTCCATTTGACGTGGCGGGACAAAAATTTTGCTGTTCGGGACAGTTAGGGTTAGTTGGGGGCCGGTGCAGTGCGCTTGGGTGGGGGAAGGGACGGATACCGCACAATCTCCTTTGCGAGGCCTTGGATGCAGCATCGGGGTCGTGGTTTCAAGCCAGCTCGTGATGATCAGGGGAGGGGATATACACACTTGCTTCGCCGTCAATCAGTCTCCGCAAGGCTGCGAAACGCTGGTGTACATCTTCTCCAAATAATGGATCGACGCTGGCCGGCTCAATGGCCGCGACCGCTGCCCAATCTTCTTCGGTTAGCAAGTGTGCGGCACGGGGCATGACCTGTTTCTCCTCGGTGGAGAGATGATTGCGATAGTAGGCAAGGTACATGGCGGCAGCGGCTTCCAGCGCCGTTCGCGACGTTATGACATCTCGTTCCGCTTCATGAAGCCGGTTGAGCAAATCCTCGCCTACCGCTGCAATCACACGATGCTCTTGCAGAAGCCGGCTGATCACAATGCGCATGCCTGGGTCTCGCTCGACGAGCAGCGCGTATGCAACATCCTCCCGAGGATGGTGAACGCAATCGCCATACTTGCGCATGTACTCGATGATCAGCTCCATCAAACCGTAGTTTGGCTGCTCCTCCTGGTAAAAGGCGCTCACCTCTCTCTCCAACAGGTCGAGCAGGCTGGCGAAGTTGATATGGTCGGTATGCCAGGCGGCAAGTTGGTTATTCATGGTGCCCCTCCCGGGAGGTCGAGTGGATCTTGAGTCCGCATCCATATCGGAATTGCAAGATCCTGATGACACCATAGGCATCCGTCACCATGGGGATCTGATGCAGATCAATCAGACTCCAGATGCCTTGACGACTCGCGAGCTAACTGTCGAGCTTGTCACTTGCGCTTCAGCCGTGGGCGGCCATGAGTTAGCGCGGCAGGAAGAAGAAGGTGAGGGCAAGCGCGAAATAGACCATCAGGAGTTGCGTGCCCTTGAACCAGTCGGCGCGTCCGTCGCTTGCCATTTGCGCCGTGACCAGCACTGACAGGACCACAATGAGTACCAGGGCTGGACGAAAGGCCAGGTCCATCGGAGCCGGACCGAGAAAATGGCTGACGAGCACCAGGACTGGCGCGACGAAAAGTGCCACCTGGACGCTGGATCCCACCGCAATGGAAAACGAAAGGTCCATGCGATTTCTGATGGCTGCGGTAATGGCCGATGCATGTTCGGCTGCATTGCCCAGGATTGCCACGACGAACGCGCCGACAAAAATTTCGCTGAGGGCGTAGGCGTGCATCATGGGGCCAATAGCGCCCACCATGATCTCGCTCATCCACGCCGTCCCGACGGTGGCTGCCGCCAGTATCGCTAGCGCGCGGGGGGCGTTGGCAGGTGGCTTGTCTTTCTCGCGTTCTGTCGCCGCCATCCCGGCTTCGTGTGCACTGCGGAACAGCGCAGGATGAGTGACCAACGAAAACAACAGATACAGCGCGTAGATGACAAGCAGCGCAATGGAAATACAGACGCTGAGCCGGTACAGCACGTCTGATCTGTCCGCTACGGCTTCGAAGCTGGCAGGGAGGACCAGCGCGATCGCCGACAGTATGAGCATGGTCGCCTGCGAACGCGCACCGCGCGGGTTGAACCGTTGCTCGGGATAGCGAATGCCCCCCGCGAGCATCGCGGCGCCAAACACCAGCAGCAGGTTGCCGACAATGGAACCGACGATGGAGGCTTCCACGACCTGATGAAGGCCTGCACGCAAGGCAACCAGTGCAATGATCAGCTCCGCCGCATTGCCGAATGTCGCATTGAGCAAGCCACCGATGGCCTCGCCCAGCCGCTCTGCCAACTGCTCGGTGGCATGGCCCATCCGTCCCGCAAGGGGCAGGATGGCCACGGCAGAAGTCAGGAAAATGAGCAGATGCTGGTCGGCCGCGAGGAATTCCAGGGCAATCGCGATCGGCACGAATACGAGAAGCCAGTTCATCCACATGGGGCGTTCCTTTGCAAGGGCTGCCAGCGCCGAGCGGATCAGTGTGGCCTGTGCGCACGACGATCATTCGTGCCTGGCGATAAAGCCCGCAACGGTGTCGTACAGCAGGTGCGGCTGCTCCAGGAAGATGAAGTGGCCGCCGTCCAGCATGACAAGCTCGGCGCCGGGGATTCGCGCGGCAATCTCCGCGGAGAAGTAGGGCGGGGCGCAGAAGTCGCGCTCACCCACCACTACCAGCGTCGGTGTCGAGATAGAAGGAAGGTCCTCGAAGGCGTCATGACCGACGATCATCTCGATGCGGGCAAAGCCGATCTCTGGTTCAAATGTGCCGGCCGCTGTCGCGTCCACCCATGCCTGCACCTGCTGCGGGTGCTCGCGCATGAATCGCGCATCGAACAGGAACAGCGCGTTGGCCTCCGTCGAGGCGCGCAGGCCGGAATCGTTCAGCATGCGTTGCCGCATGGCGAACTGGCGACGGTAGAACGCATCCGCGCGAGCAATCGAGGAGACAATGGTTGCGCTGCGCAATAACTCGCGGTGACGGATCGCCAGTAGCTGCGCGATGGCGCCGCCGGTTGAAGAACCGACGACATGGACTGGTCCGCATCCGACGGCCTCGACAATCCGCGCCATGTCTCGCGCGTGCTGAGGAATCGTCATGTCGCGGGCGGTGTGCTCAGATGCACCGGTTCCCCGGTGGTCCGGGATGATCACCTGGTGATGCGAGGCGAACAGATCAATCTGCGGTCCCCAGGATGCACCCACTCCCGCAAGCCCGGCCAACAAGAGAACGGTTGAACCCTGGCCCTTGATCTCGTAGTGGATACGAACACCGTCTGAGGTTACGTCTGGCATGTTGCTTCCCCGGTTTAGGGCAGCGTGAGAAGTCGAAGGGGTCGAAGATCGCGCCGTTGACGCCAGCCCGGCGTGCTTCCGTATCCGACTCCGGATGCAAGGGGGACTGTGCGAAAAGCGTACATACTGGTATAGGCGGATCGTCCTCTTCGTCAAAGCCCTGCCTGGCACAAGGGCGCGCAGCAAGACCGGCCGGCCAGGGTGGCGCTCAGCGCGCGCGCATCCCATACTAGAAGCGGTGCCCTGAGGACCAGGGGGCTCAGGCTGGCGCAAGAGCGCCGGCTCCGAGCAAGCATGAAGGGCGCCCAAAAACGGCTAAGGAGCCAGAGCTAGATATGAAAGCGCTAGGCGTGCTTCTCGGCATATCCATGGCGGCTGGGGTTGCGCCTTACGCCGGAGCCGCTGGATGCCAATACGACATGCAGTGCAAAGGGGAGCGAATCTGCGAGAACAGTCAGTGCGTCTCTCCCGGGGCACAGGAGCGGAGCGTCGATCCAGGCATCAAGGTCCCCGCGGCTCCAAAAAGCATCCCCAAAGCTGAGCAACCCACCCGGGCCTTCCCGGCAACGAAAAATGTTCCGGCGCCTGCGCCACCTCCCAAGGCTGCGCAAGTGACGAAAAGCGTTCCCGCCCCTGAGCACGCCATGCCGGCTGAGCGATCCGCCATGGCTTCTCCCGCAGTGGTGAATTCTCCGGCGCCTGCGACGGAATTCCGATTCTGCTGCACCAAGGTCGGTAAATTTCCCATGGACCCGGAAGCGAGCGCGGACGGCCCCCTCAAGCAAGGCGATACCTGTCATGGGATCACCAGTTACGGGACGCCGCTACCTGGCACGCCCTGTAATTAAAAGGTTCCACGCCCATCGCGCCAGAACGCGATGGGATGACCGCCTGTGCCCGGGCCTGGAAGGGAGCGTGTCATGTCCGTAGCACTTCGATCTTCGCTTTGCCAATTCTTCGTCGCCTGCTGCCTTGGCATCGCAGCCTGCGGAGGGGGCGGCGACGAAGAGGGCAATGACGGCGGCACCGGCACGCTGATGATCTCCATCTCCGGCCTGCCGTCCGGGACGTCGGCGGCCATCACGGTACTGGGGCCCGGCGAGTTCCGCCAGACCGTGACCCAGCCGACCACGCTGTCCAACCTGGCTCCTGGCAGCTATACCGTCAGTGCCGCCAATGTGCTGACCAGCAGCGCGCTGCTCAAGCCGCAGCCGCCCTCGCAGACGGTGGGGGTGGCCGCGGGCGCACGCGCCTTGGCCATGGTGGCTTACGAGGCAACATAGCGGTTGTCGCCGAGCCACGCACCCGTCGTCCCAACCTTATGCCGCCTTCACCGCTGCCGCGTCCCGCGTGCCGTCCGCCGCTTCGCGCTGCAGCGCGGAGGCGCGCTGCGCCAGCTTGCTGAGGCTGGGGTTCATCGGCTTCAGCTCCATGCGTTCGGCCGCCAGCGCGCAGGCCAGGTTGGCGCGTTCGCCGCGCAGCGCCGACTCGATCAGGGTCAGGTTGATCAGGTCGCGCTGGGCATGGCTGCCGCCGAAGCGATGCGCGATCTGGCGCACCGGCATCAGCAGCTCGATGCTGCGATCGTAGTCGCGCCGCGAGAAGGCGACCAGGGCCTCGGTCACCGGCAGGCCGACATCGCGCGTCATCATCGCGTTGCAGCCGCTTCCGGCCGCCGCGGCGCGCATGCCGGCGAGCAGGGCGGCGAGCGCGTCATCGCGCCCGGCGCACAGGAAGGCCATCGCCGCATGGGTGTCGTTGAAGGCGTAGTACCCTTGCGCGCCGCGGGCCTGCCAGGTATCGGCCAGCTCGTCCCAGCGCGAGCCCACGTCGATGCCGCGCAGGTGCAGGCGCCACAGCATGGCGCAGCCATCGATCAGTTCCAGCGCGACCGAAGACTGGTTCTCGCGGATGTGCGCGTCGTAGATGTCCAGCACCTGCCTGGCGTGGCCGAGCTCCAGATGGAACAGCGCCAGGTGCCACCAGTTGTGCACGGCCATCATGTTGTCCTGCGACCAGTCGCCGGCACGCCCGCTCAGCCAGTCGATGCCTTCGTCCTGGCGGCCCTGCATTTCCATCACGTGGGCCACGGCGTGGATCGCCCAAGGATCGCGCGGGTTCAGTTCCAGCGCGAAGCGGCCGCGTTCCTCGGCCTGCTCGTACCGGTGCGTTTCCTCGAGGCCGAAGGCATGCATGCCGAGCACATAGCCGAAGCCCGGCACACGGGTGTTCCAGTGGGGCAGCACCTGGGCGATGCGGTCGCGCAGCAGGGTGGACTGCCCGAGCAGGAAGTCCCCGATATGGGCTACCTGCAGCGCCAGGCTGTCGCGCGGGTAGTCGATCACGATGTCGCCGTAGAGCTGGATCGAGCGTGTGAAATGGCCATCCAGCCAGGCGCGCGCCGCGGCGATATGCCGGCGCTCGCGCTCGTTCGCGCTGGCGGACAGCGCTTCGCCTGCTTCCACGCTTTCGCGCAGCAGCGGCGCTACGGTGCCGTCGCCCGCGGTGATCATCATCCCGGCCCGCAGCGCATGCCCCATCACGAAGCCGGGGTCCTCCGCCAGGGCGTGATCGATCACGGTGAGCGGGTCGCCGTAGTAACCGTGCAGCAGTTCCAGTGCTGCCTCGAAGCGCTCGATCGAGCTGGCGTTGGTGCTTGAAACCGAAACACTCCGCGAATCCGTATGTGCCATGACGCAATCCTTCCAGTGTGATGGAGACAGCCCTTGTCTCGATAATCAGCCCGCTGATGCCGCTATTGCGCGCTACGGTAGTGCCGCGCGGCCCCGGGGGTTGTCCTGATAGTAGGCAGGGGCCGTGAACGGGCCCGGCGGTCCGGCGTGAAAGAAGCGTGAAAGTTGCCGCGGGCCGAAAAGTAACGGCTACCTGTCTTTGCGGCGTGGAGCCGCAGCGTAGTCCATTGCCGTCGCCTATAACGGATGGGCCTGCCAGGTTCCTTCCCATGACCCGCGCCCGTCTAGACCTGTTCGGCGGTTTCCAGCTCAGCTCCGCCGACGGCACGCCGATTCCGCTGACGGCGCGCAAGGCGCGCGCCGTGCTGGCCTACCTCGCACTGGCCCATGGCCGGGCCCAGCCGCGCGACAAGCTTGCCGCGCTGTGCTGGGCGGAAAGCAATGCAGAGCAGGCGCGCAGCAGCCTGCGACAGGCGCTGAGCGCGGCACGCCGCGCGCTCGACGAGGCGGGCACGCAGGGCCAGCACGTGCTCATGGCGGAAGGCGACTGCGTGATGCTGGGCGAGATTTCGGTCGACGTGTGCGAGTTCGAGCAGTGTGCCCGTGAAGCCACGCCGTCCTCTCTGGCACGGGCGGCGGACCTGTACCGTGGCGACTTGCTGGAAGGCTTTCATGCCGCGGCGCCGGCCTTCGACCACTGGCTGGCGATCGAGCGCGAGCGCCTGCGCGGCGTGGCGCTGGGCGCCCTGGCGAAGTTGCTTGGGCACCACGAACAGGCCGGCGCGACAGACCTTGCGATTGCCAGTGCCACGCGCCTGCTCGCGCTCGACCCGCTGCAGGAAGGCGTGCACCGGGCGCTGATCCGGCTCTATGAACGGCAGGGCAGGCAGGCCCTGGCACTCAAGCAATACCGGCTGTGCCGGGCAGCGTTGCAACGCGAGCTCGGTGTGTCGCCGGAGCCCGAGACCGATGCGCTGTACCAGGCCATCCTGCGCGCGCGGCGCGAGCCGGCGCCAGGCAGCCTGGGCGGTGACGACGGCGGCGGGCAAATTGCGGGACCGGATGCGATTTCACCCGCGGCCACGCTGACACCCGAGCCGCAACTGCGCCACGCGGTGGTACTGGTGGCAAGCCTGCAGGAGGGCGCCGGCGGCCCGCTGGAGCCCGAGCAACTGCACCAGGCGCTGAGCTGCTGGCGCCAGCAGGCCCGCGCCCTGGCGGGCGCCTGTGGCGGACACATTACCGATGAGATCGGCACCCGGCTGACCATCGTGTTCGGGGTCCCGGTGGCGCACGGCAACGACGCCGAGCGCGCGCTGCACACCGCCGGGGCGCTGCATGCAGCGTTGGCGCGAGTTGCCGGGGTGGCCGGGGCCGCCGAATCGCGGCTGCAGGCCCGCGTCGGCCTGGCAAGCGGGCAGGTGCTGGCGGCCTATGGCGACAGCGACATGACGCTGACCGGCGGCCCGGTCGGCGTGGCCCTGCAGGCAATGGAGGCCGCCGAGGCTGGCGGCACGATGGTGTCCAACCGGGTCTACCAGGCGCTGCCCGGGCGCCTGGTAGCCGATTGCGTGGCCCGCGCCGTGCTGCCCGGCGTAGCCGAGCCGATCCCGCTGTGGTGCGTGCGGCGTTTCCTTGGCGTGGAGCAGGCGCCGGCCGAGCATGCCTTCGTCGGCAGGCACGCGGAACTGGCGCAGCTGGCCGGGGTGGCCGACAGCTGCCTGCGCTCGGGCCATGGCCGCGTCGTACTGATCCGCGGCGAGGCCGGCATCGGCAAGAGCCGGCTGGCCGGGCGCTTTGTCGCGCTGGCGCGCGAACGCGGCCTGGAGGCGCACCGGATCCTGGTGCTCGACTTCGGCGCGGGCAGCGGCGGCGATCCCATGCGCATGCTCGCGCACAGACTGACGGGCGCCGCGCCGGGTCCCGACGTGAAAGGCAGTAACGTGGCTGCCATCGAAGGCACGCTCGCCGCCTGGCAACTTGCCGAGCAAGAGCTGATGTTCGTGCGCGACATGCTGGAGCTGCCGCAGTCCCCCGAGCACGCCGCCGCGCTGGCCGCGATGGATCCCGCCAGCAGGCAGCGCGGCGCGCAGCGGCTGATGGTGACGCTGGCCACCCGCCGCAGCGCCGCGCGAGCGCTGCTGATCGTGGTCGAAGACGTGCACTGGGCCGAGCGCACGGTGCTCGATTGCCTGGCGCAGCTGGCGGCCGCAACGCGCGGCCATGCGCTGGTCCTGGTGCTGACCGTGCGCCCCGAGCACGACCCGATCGATGCGGCCTGGCGCGCGACCAGCCAGGGCGCGCCGCTGACCACCATCGACCTCGGCCCGCTCGACGATGCCGAAGCGCACGAACTGGCCGCCTGCTACCGGCAGGTCGATCCGGCAGTCGCCGCTTCCTGCATCCGCCGGGCCGAAGGGAATCCGCTGTTCCTCGACCAACTGCTGCGCGGCGTCGAGGCGGGCGCGGAAGCTGGCACGGAAGAGCTGCCCGGGACGCTGCAGAGCATCGTGCTGGCGCGGCTGGACCGATTCTCCAGCGCCGACCGGCAGGCGCTGCAGGCCGCTGCCGTGCTGGGCCAGCGCTTCAGCCCCGCCGCGCTGCGGCACCTGCTCCAGGATCCCGCCTATGCGTGCGAGCGCCTGGTCATGGCCGCCATGACACGGCCGGAAGGCGAGGACTACCTGTTCATGCACGCGCTGATCCATGAGGCAGTCTACGCATCGCTGCTCAAGTCGCGCCGCCAGAACCTGCACCGGCGCGCGGCCGCCTGGTACGAGGGCAGGGACCCCGCACTGATGGCCGAGCACCTGGATGCCGCGGGCGATCCCGGCGCGCCCGAGGCCTATGCCGCCGCGGCACGGCATGAGGCGGCGCACTTCCGCGGCGAGCGCGCGCTGCGCCTGGTCGAGCGCGCGCAGCGGCTGCCCAGCGACGATGACTGCAGGCAGGCGCTTGCCTGCCTGCACGGCGAGCTGGCGCTGGACCTGGGTCTGGCCGCGCAATCCCTGCAGGCGTTCCGGCAGGCCCAGCCACTTGCCAGCGTGCCGGCGCAGCAGGCCCGGGCATGGCAGGGCACGGCGGCTGCCTTGCGCCTGCTCGACCGCCATGAAGAGGCCCTGTCAGCGCTGCGCGAGGCCGAACAGGCCGCCGCCAAGCTGGGCCAGTCGGAGCGGCTGGCCGAGATCGAATCGCTGCGCGGCAACCTGTATTTCCCGATGGGAGACATGGACCGGTGCCTGGCCGCCCACCAGCGCGCCCTCGGCCATGCGCGCGCGGCCGGATCGGTGCTGGGCGAAGCGCGTGCGCTGGGCGGCCTCGGCGATGCCTACTACCAGCAAGGCCGCATGATTACCGCCCATCCGCATTTTGTCCGTTGCGTCGAGCTGGCGCGAACGCACGGCTTTGTCCGCATCGAATGTGCCAACCTGCCGATGGTGGGCGCGGTGGAGCTGTTCCTCAACCAGCTCGATGCGGCGCGGGCCCATTGCGAGGAAGGGCTGCGCCTGGCGCAGCGCATCGGCGATGCGCGCAGCGAGATGCTGGCCTACGACGTGATGACCTCGACCGCGCAGCTGGCCGGCGACTGGCCGCACGCCGAAGCGCACGCGCGGCTGGCCCTGGCGCTGACGCGCCGGCTGGGCGCGCGGCGCTTCGAGGCCGAGGTGTTGGCGCGGCTTGGCCTGGCGCTCGGCGCGCTTGGCCAGATGCAGGAAGCCGAGGCATTGCTCGACGAGGCGCTGCAACTGAGCCACGCCAGCGGGCTGCGCTACTCCGGCCCTACCGTGCTGGGGTTCCTGGCACGCACCACGCGCGATCCCGGCCGGCAGCTCCACGCCTTGCGGCAGGCCGAGGCGATCCTGGCGCAGGGCTGCGTGAGCCATTGCCACGTCGACCTGCTGGAAGCCGCGATCGACGTTTCCGTGTCGTTGCGGCACTGGCAGGAAGCGGATCGCTACCTCGCGGCGCTACAGGATTACATGCGGCCCGAGCCGTTTCCGTGGGGCGACTTCCTGATCCGCAGGGGCCGCGCGCTGGTCAGCGCCGGACAGGAAAAAGAAGGTAGCGGCACCCCGGCGCTTCGCGAAAACCTGCGCCAGCTCAGGGATGAAGCACATGCGGCCGGCCTGCACGCGTCCGTGGAGGCCATCGATGCCGCGCTGAAACGGCTGGCGGCAGGGCGCGGTTAGGCCGCCCCGGCAGCTATATTGTGATGGTGAGGGCGGTTTGCCACCTTGCCGGCCGGCAGTCCGAACCCTGACGACCTTCGTGCCGGGATGGACCGCAACTATGATTTAACATAACGATTATTATGCGTTTTTGTGTTGTTAGACCCAAATAGTAATGTCGTAGTTGAGCCAAATAGAAATGTCGTACCCCGTCCCGGAGCGTGCCAAGCTGGCGGCTTTGCCGTCTAGCCTGGAGCGCGATCATGGGACGACCCGACACGATTACCATGAGCATGCGGGAACTGGACCGCTGCAGGGTCATCCAGGCCGTCGTCGAAGACGGTCTGATGGTCTGGCGCGCCGCGGAGAGGCTCGGCATTTCGAAGCGCCAGGTCGAGCGGCTGATGCACCAGTACCGGCAGGACGGTCCCCAGGGCCTCGTCTCCCGTAAATGGGGACAGCCAGGCCACAATCAGTTGCCGCCCGGCCTCGAATCCCGTGCCCGCGGCCTGATCCGCGACAGCTACGCCGACTTCGGCCCGACCCTGGCGTGCGAGAAGCTGCGCGAGCGCCATGGCATCGAGATCTCGCCGGCATGCGTGCGCCGGATCATGATCGACGCCGGTTTCTGGGTGCCGAGGAAGCTGCGCCCGCCCAAGGTGCACCAGCCGCGCAATCGCCGCGCGTGCCTGGGCGAGCTGGTCCAGATCGACGGCAGCGACCACGCCTGGTTCGAGGACCGGGCGCCGGCGTGCACGTTGCTGGTCTATGTCGACGACGCCACCGGGCGGCTGATGCAACTGCGGTTCGTGCCAACGGAATCGACGCAAGCGTATTTCACCGGCACGCGCGCCTATGTCGAGCGTCACGGCAAGCCGATGGCGTTCTACAGCGACAAGGCCGGCATCTTCCGCGTCAACGCCAAAGACAGCGCCGAAGGCCGCGGCTACACCCAGTTCGGGCGCGCGCTGTTCGAACTCAACATCGACATCCTGTGCGCCAATTCGAGCCCGGCCAAGGGCCGGGTCGAGCGGATGAACGGCACGCTGCAGGACCGGCTGGTCAAGGAGCTGCGGCTGCGCGGGATCTCCAGCATGGACGCCGCCAACGCCTTTGCGCCGCATTTCATGGCCGACTTCAACGCGCGCTTTGCCAAGGTGCCCAAGCGCGACTTCGATGCGCACCGGCCGTTGCGCGGCGACGAGGACCTGGCGCGGATCTT
This sequence comes from Cupriavidus oxalaticus, assembly GCF_004768545.1. Lineage (NCBI taxonomy): Bacteria > Pseudomonadati > Pseudomonadota > Betaproteobacteria > Burkholderiales > Burkholderiaceae > Cupriavidus > Cupriavidus oxalaticus. Next base: position 1,777,190 of record NZ_CP038635.1, read on the forward strand.
CAGCTGGCGCGAGTGGCGCAAGGTGTCCCGGAGCCTCACACTGCAGTACGACAAGGTGATGTACCTGCTCGAGGACCGGCCCGAGCACCGGCGCCTGATCCACCGCTATGTCGAGGTCGCCGAGTACCCGGACGGGCGCATCGAGTTGTGGGCCGACGGCGCTGCCCTGCCCTACACCACCTACGACCGGCTCGGCGAGATCGACCAGGGCGCGATCGTCGAGCACAAGCGGCTGGGGCACGTGCTGGCCGTCACGGCGCAGGTGCAGGCGCAGCGCGACAGCCGCCAGCAGGCGGGACCGTCGCGCACGCTGGTGGGCGAGCCACCGCGCCGCCAGCGGCCATCGCCGAGCACCAAGCGCCAGCGGCTGATCAACCGGCTCGATCTGGAGCGCGCGCTGGCGGCAGCCCCGCTGCAGCGGAACGCGGACCTTTTAACTTTGCCCATGGTGAATCCACCGCTCAACCCTGAGCTGAACTCAGTCACTTCAGGCCAGCGCCACCGCCCCACCACCACCCCGCAAAAGCCTCCAACCCCGCACAAAAAGCACGCCCGCACCGACATTTGAATTTAGCGGAAGCGACGACCTTTCAAAACCCGCTGGACATTGCGTGTCAGAGCCAAATAGATCGGAATCCACGCAAGCCTATTTCACGGCCACGCGCGCCTATGTCGAGCGCCACGGCAAGCCGAAACAAAGGCGGGTATTCCGTAAGCCCCATTTTTCCCTTCTTATGTCACGCTTTTCATAACCGTGACCGTGAGAGGCTTCGTTGTGACCGCCGAAACAACACCAACCGCGCCAAAATCGCCGCAGTGCCCAGGGGCACCCGATATGAGCAGCCGCATTCGCTCGCTACCTTCAGCACCGCGGCCACGCTGGCGGATGATGCCGACGTCCACTATGCGCGACGCGGCAGACGCACCTCAAACGCTGTCTCTGCCTGGTCGGACCGGGCGTCGATTGACCCGTGATGGGCTTTGGCAATTTCGCTCGCGATATACAACCCGAGCCCGAGGCCGTCCGCGTGTTTGTATTCCTGGTCTGGGCCTCGGCTCAGCGGGTCGAAGATCCGCTCCAGCGTCAACTGGTCAATGGCGGGGCCGCTGTTCACAACCTCGAGATGGACTTCCGCCTCATCACCGGTTACTACAATGCGGACCGGACTGTTCGGCGCGCCGTACCTGATCGCATTCAGGACGAGGTTAGAAAGCAGTTGCTGCAGGCGCAAACCGTCCCAAACACCCTGTACGCTCCCCTTCAACTCAACATCGATGCAACGGTCCGGATGCGCTGCGCGCAACTGGTCCACGGTATCGCCAACCACGTTAGCCAGATCGACGTCATTGGGCGCGACGTCAATACCCAAGCCAAGTTTCGTTCGGTTGAAATCGCACAGATCATCCAGAAGAGAATTCATGCTGGCACCGCTCCGAATTAGTCGGCCTGCTGCTTCCGACACCTTCTCCCCGGCGTTCAGCGCGGCCAGATATGAGGCAGTCATCTGGATGGTCTGCAGGGGACTGCGCAAATCGTGCCCAAGCATCCCCAGCAACAGATTGCGAGACTGCTCTACCTCCGCATTGAAAAACTCCACTGATTCGGCGACCGCTTGATCGATCGCCTCGTTGAATCGCATCACATCATCCAGATCCGCGGCGATCAACTCAAATTCGCCCGTCCACAAACGCAGCACGCTGGCGCGCAGGGCCCGGTACTCAGCGACCAACTGATTGATATTGAATCCCCCGCGTGCCCGAATGACGGCGTGTATTTGTGCCGCAGTCTCCGGCGCGCCAGGCACCTTGGGCGCTCGCCCCAACGATTTTTCGCGTTGCGCCTCGCTCGTTTGCGGGGTCGACAAATCCTTAGCGATGGCTTGCAGGATCTGCGGCGCGTGGTCGCGCAGGGCCAGAGAATCCCGGCTCCTTGCAGCAGGTAGCTGGGTCGCAGAAAATGCCTCCCACTCTGCCAGAATCTGCTTCATATCCCGCAAGATAAAGTCAGCTAGACGCATGCCCGCTCCTTGGACCGAGGGAGGTCAAAAGCACTTCCGCGCACTAGAATCTTACGCCACGTACGGGCTTGAAGGAGCGCAACGTGGCAGCCCTGCCCCTTTCACTCGTCTTTGTTCGGCCGCCCGCCGGGCAGAGACCACATACCCGCCTCGCCGCATCGTCGGCGGGCATCGCGGCTAGGTATCTTGTCGAGTCACCGCGCGGATACCAGGGTAGATTTCTGAGCGCCAGCGGGTGCCTGAGAAAAGATCATAGTGGCCGCAGTGGCGCGCCGTCATATGCCGCTTGTCGCGTGCCGCAATGCCGCGACACAGAGCATGCGCCACGTGCGTCTGTCCGCAGCCGGAAATGGCGTCGTGTTCGCCTTCTATGGTCAAGAGCCTGGTGGCGCGGATGTCCTGCGGACGCACGAGCTGTCCTTGCACGAACCAATTGTCGCGCGCCAGACGGAATTCCTGGAACACGATCTGGATGGTATCCAGGTAGAACTCTGCCGCCATGTCGAGCACCGCGTGGTAGCCATCGCAAACGCGCCGGAGGGCCTCGGCACGCTCGTAGTCACCTGCGGCGCGTTCCAAATAATAGTCCCAATGCGACGCCGCCAACAAACCTGGCTGTGCCGCCATCAAACCGGCAAGCTGCAGGAAGTTCGGGTACACCTTGCGACCGGCACCGGCATAGCGACCGGGCACGGTATAGATCAAATTCCGTTGGAACCACATGAGGGAGTGGTCTGCGGCGAACCTTCCCACCGCGGTAGGGCTGCGACGCGCATCGATCGGCCCGCCCATTAGGACGAGGCTGCGGGGAGCCGGCTCGTCCGCGCTGGCCAACAGCGAAACAGCTGCCAGGGCCGGTACGGTAGCCTGGCAGATGGCAATCACGTGCAGCGGGTCCTCCGTGCCAATCTGACGGATAAAAGCCTGCAGTTCGGTGACATAGTCATCCAGGTGAAACGGCCCGTCCACCACGGGCACACAGCGCGCATCGATCCAGTCCGTCACATAGACGATATGCTCTGCCAATAAGGTTTCGACGACCTCGCGGAGCATGACGGCGTGATGCCCTGCCAGTGGCGCACAGACCAGCACAGCAGGTCTTGGATGGGAGGCGGCGGGGCCAAGAGCGCCCAGTGTGCCAGGTGGCGCCGCATGCTGTCGATGACTTCCCCCTGCCCCGCCCTCAGCCTGCTCACGCTAAAACGGTCCCGCAGGACGCGCATCAGGCCATGCGGCAGCTTGCGTGGCATCGACCATCGCTCGTCTAGCGGCCGCCGCAGGGAACGACGCGCACCAGCCGGCCGGTGCAATGGCTACTGGCTCGCGGCATCACTGTCGCCTTCACCACCCTTCTCCTGGTTCGCGGTCTTGCTCTCGTCTGGTTGCCGACCGTCTGCCGGAGTGGCTGCGCCACCAGAGATGAGACTGGCTTGGTCATCGCAACGCAACACTAAGGGAGAAGATGCCAATCTTGCATGTCGTCATCTTCCGAGCGATCGGTGGTCGTTGGCATGTTTCTCCCATCCGTCACGATGGCGCAAAGCCCACCAGACTTTAACGCTTCGCGGCAGCGCGGGCAGATGGGATGTTTGGCTTGTGCGCGGCCTTGGCAGCAACAGCGGCGGCACTGGCCACCTGGTTTTCCGCCAGTTCGACGGCTTGCCGCGTGGATTGCCGCAAGGATTCGCAGAAGGTGGCGCCGGAAAGCATGGCCGCCTGCCATGCGTCCAGCGCGCCTTTCGAGCCGGCCGGCGCACTTTGCATGAGCCTGTCGAAAATCTCCTGCAAACTGTGCTTGCTCGTTTCGTACTGGGCTTCGACCACCTTCTGGAAGTCGTCTCGGCTATCCCTCGCATCGGTCTCTGGAAAACCCTTGGCCCGTCTCGGGCCAAAGATGGCAAGCGGAGGACCGTTGCATCGGCTTCAGGCGCCAAAGCTTAGGAGAAGTGCGGGTCTAGTTCAAGCCGCTGGCGGCTAGTTCCAGCCGCTACGCGGCATGGCGCGTTCTCCCTGGCTTATCTCGGCCCGGACTCAGGAAACACTGACGTCGATGCGTCGCGGACGCGCGGCCTCACGGCGTGGAATCGTCAGCCTCAGCACGCCGTCCTGCAGATTCGCCTCGATCTTCGTCGAATCGAGATCGGGGCTCAGCGAGAACGCTCTCGCGAAACGCGGCTGCCGGATTTCAGCGTGTTGTACCCGCAGGCCCGAGGGCATCGATACGATTGCCTGCGCCTCGATATGAAGGTTCCCGTCATGGACGCTGACTTCCAGCTGGTCGCGGGTCACACCAGGCAGGTCCGCCCACAAGGTAACGCCGCCCGCATCCTCGACGATATCGACCGGCGGGAGCAACGTGACGGCAGGTGCCGCCTTTTCATCCTGGGCTTGTGCGACAGCACCTTGAGGCTGTGCAACGACTTGTTTCACCTCTGACATGGCATTCTCCCCGGTTCACTGGACGGTAATCGCGCGCGCCTTGGACGCTTCCCTCTTGCCCACGCTAATCGACAGGCAGCCGTTCGCGTAGCGGGCCTGAACCTTGTCAGGGTCGGCGCTTTGCGGCAGCTCGATGACGCGCCTGAATGAGCCAACGAAGCGCTCACGCGCATAGCGCTTGCTATCCGGCGAGTCGTCCGTACAGGAAGGACCGCGCTCCCCACTGATCGTCAGTAGCCCCTTGTCGATAGAGACCTCAAGGTTTTCCCGTTTCAGCCCGGGCGCGAACGCAACGATCTCGATGGTGTCGTCCGTCGACCCGATATTCACCGGCGGGAAAGCGCCGAAGCGCCCGGAGCGGATACTGGAGGGGAAGCCGCCAAACACGTCCGCCATCTGCCTTTGCAGGCGGTCGAGTTCACTGAAGAGATCGGCACCGAAAACTACGTGACTCATGGTCTTATCTCCTTCAAACCGCAAGGAGGCGAAGGGGCTTGCGCGCTCCCGTTCGCCTGCCTTGCCGGCCGAAACAAACAGAAACGCAGCGCGACGTCGCGACTGCTTGAGCCGGAAATAGAAGCAGTAAGTCAGATTTCAAGAGTACGGTAGGGCACTTAGGCGGAGGGCCTCGCATAAAGCACCCTCTCTGCGGTATCTAGGCTGCCACGCTCTGCCTAAGTATGTCGGATATGTGTGATCTGTACGCGAACGCGCTGGCGAGACTCTTCGACTGCTCGGCGTGCGTCAACCAATCCACGGGGCGGTGTCCGTTATTAATAGGTTTTAAAACTAACTTGCATAAAATTTCATTCTTGAAACTACTTGACCGTCCCGCGTCGGGCTCGATTTGTGCTCCGCAAAGATATGATTGCGGACATCCCTGCACACGCGAGTAGCATTAGCTATTCACGCTTTGCCTTAGCCTGAGTGCTCATGCATTGTTTTTTCAGCCTTTGGGCACGCCATGCGGACCTGCTTTGGGATTTGCAAAGGTCGAATTCTGAAACAATTCTGAGGCACATTGGGTAGTGGTACCCACACCCGACATGCCCCGTGAGTGATGGCATGCGCGGCAAGCTCGCGCCGTTGATATCACCTCTTGACGTTTGGCCCCGCTCTGCCGTGCAGCAATGCAAACGTCTTAGATTCCTATCCAGATATTCCCTTGTAACAAAAATGCAACCATGCAGACGGCTCCGGTCGTCGGCACGGTTTGTTGCTCCCAAGAATTCGTAATGAATTCATCAGGCTACGAATGACTGGCACAACCATCGCTCGGTTATGTCGCGGCATGCATATCCCGACATAACAAAAAAGTGATTCAGGTCTACGCATCGCGGCTCAGCCTTGCGTTCAACGCCGGGCGGGACGACTGACCAGGCAAATCGTCCGCCAACCGACCGGCGAAGTAACCCAGAGACATCACATGCCGATGAAGGTCCTTGCTGTATTCGGAACTCGACCCGAGGCCATCAAGATGGCGCCGTTGATTCACCGGCTTCGGGAATCCAGCCATTTCGAGTTGCGGGTCTGCGTCACGGGCCAGCACCGTCTGATGCTGGACCAGGTACTTCGCCTCTTCGAAATCGTGCCGGACTATGACCTCAACGTCATCAGCCACGGGCAAAGCCTGTCCGACATCACGACACGCGTACTGTCAGGCGTGCACATGGTCCTGGACCGTTTCCTGCCTGAGGCCCTGCTTGTCCACGGCGACACCACCACCACGCTGGCCGCCACGCTTGCAGCCTTCTATCGAAACGTCGCGATCGGCCACGTCGAAGCGGGACTGCGCACTGGCAATCTCAGCGCTCCTTGGCCGGAAGAAATGAATCGGCGCGTGACCGACGTGATGGCGTCCTGGCATTTCGCGCCGACGCAACAGGCGCAGGAAGCCTTGCTGCGCGAAGGCGTCGACCCGGCGCGCATCAGCCTGACCGGCAACACCGGCATCGACGCGCTGCTGCAGGTCAAGGCCAGGTTGGACGCCGATGCCGAAATGCGCGGCCGGCTGGCGAGCCGGTACCCATTCCTGGATGAGACGCGCCGAATGGTGCTGGTGACCGGACACCGGCGCGAAAACTTCGGTACACCATTCGAGCGGCTGTTCAGCGCGCTGCGCATGCTGGCGGACCGCAATCCGGATATCCAGATCGTCTATCCGGTGCATCTGAACCCGCGCGTGCAGGGTCCGGTGCAGGCGATCCTGAGCGGGCACCCCAGCATCCACCTGATCGATCCGCAGGACTACCTGCCCTTTGTGTTCCTGATGTCGCGCGCCTATCTGATCGTCACCGACTCCGGCGGCATCCAGGAAGAGGCGCCGGCCTTGGGCAAGCCGGTGCTGGTAACGCGGGAAACCACCGAGCGGCCGGAAGCCGTGGCCGCCGGTACCGCTCGGCTGGTCGGTACCGACCCTGCTCGCATCATCGCGGCCGCGGAGCACTTGCTGAACGACCCGACGGAGTACGCCTGCATGGCGCGCGCGCACAACCCGTTCGGCGACGGCCGCGCCAGCGAACGCATCGTCGGTGCGCTGCAGGCGGCGTCACCTGAGCCGTACCGGCAAGGTGGTGATGAAGCGGTCAACGTCAACGTCGCCACCCAGTAGTCAAGCGAAGCATCAACGAAGCCGGCGGCCGGGCGCCACGCCCCCGAAGCCGAATGGCCACCGCAAGCAGGAGGAGCAAGGCAAATGAAGCGCTTACGTACTGCAACGAATACCGCAACGACTGTCGCAGCGGCGGGCACGTCCGCTACAGCCATCGTTGTGGTAGCCGCCGTCGCCCTGGCATGGACGCCTGCGCATGCCGCGTTGACCGAAGAAGCGGCAGCGACCGCGGCCAAGGCCCCGCTCTACCTGCCGGCGAGTCCGGCGGATCCGGGTGGGTTGAAGGGCTACAACCATAGCTTCCAGATTGACTTTGCCTACGAAGCGCAAGGGAAAGGCAAGAACAAGGAGCAAAAGGACAAGCTGAAGGCGATCAAGCCAAAGAAGGCCGTGTCCGGGCCGAAGGTGAAGTCGGGCACGTACACGCTTGCGCCGGCCCCGGGTGCCGAGCCGGATTGACGCACGCATGCACATGATGCCTGACGACATATCGGCTCCAGAACGGTCGCCCGGAAGGGCTTTCCCCACGGTGGCCGCAATGCACGGCGAGGCAAATCAACATACATCGCGCTGGGAGAAGACCGTGTTCAACAAATCCAATTCGCTTCTGCGGCGAAGCAGTTGCCTGGCGCTCCGGGCCCTGCTGATGGTATTCGCGCTGGCGCTTACCGTGCCGGCCATGACGCACGCCGCGACCAACCAGATCGCGCTGCTGGTGCCCGATGGCTTTGCCCTTCCCGATCCGCGCGTGTCGGCATGGCTAGACGCCGCGCAGGAGGAAGGCCTCAAGATCACCGTTATCAACGACACCCAGTTCCAGCAGGGCACGACCCCAGCACAATTTTCCGGCGTGATCCTGCCAGACCAGGTGCACGTCAACGCCAGCGATGCGCTGATCGCCGCCCTCGAAACCTACACCACGCAGGGCGGCAGCCTGATGCTGGTGTACGACTTCGGCGCGCTCACCACCACAGGTTTCTATGCCGTCCCGAAAAGCCGGCTCAGCAATCTCGCAGGGGTCGACTACGTCCTCTATGACCAGTTGCTCGGCAACATGATCGGCGTGGGGCCGATCACCGGTTTGGGCAGCACGCTGCGGACCCTGCAGGTGCCGCCGGGCAAGTCGATGCTGTGGGACGCAGGCGCGACGGACCCGGTTGAAGGCGTCTCGGGCTATGTCTATGGCTTCCTGATTTATCCGAGCTTCGTGACGCAGGGAACCTATCCGGGCTCTGCCCTGATCACGTCGCCCAACTTTGGACTGGTGGCGGGCCTGCGCGATTTCGGCTCGGGGCGGGTGCTGTTCGTCAACACGCCGCTCTCTTACCTTAAGGGCCAGACCGACGGCATGCTGATGCACGGCTTCCTGCGCTATTTCGGCACCAACCTGATGAAGATGCCGCGGCTGTCCGCGCAGCCCAAGGCGCTTGGCGGGCTTGTGCTGAACTGGCACCTCTGCGCCGGCGACCAGATCGCACCCGCGGTGGAAATGAATACCTGGGGCACCTTCGACAATAGCAATAGCCCGTTCTCCATTTCCGTGACTGCGGGTCCTGACCACATCGACTTCGGCGACGGCAAGGGCGTCAACCTGTCGCAGAACACTTCGGCAAAGAATCTATTGCTGTCGCTGCAATCGAAGGGGCACAAGATCGGCAGCCATGGCGGATGGATCCATGACTACTGGGGTGCCAATGCGAGCGAGTCCAACCAGTCCTCCTTCGAGCAGTACCTGATGCTGAACAAGCAGAGCGTGGAAAGCGTGGCCGGACGCGCCGCGGTCGAGTACTCCGCGCCGCAAGGGAATACGCCCCAGTGGTCGGTCAACTGGATCGAAGCCAACGGCAACACCGGCTACTACTTTCTGGGTCACACCGGGATGGCGCCGACGCGCAGTTATCGCGATGGCGTACTGTCGAACAACACGATCCGCGCCTTTCCGGTGATGCCGTTCGGGCCGAACGCGACGTTCGAGGAGTTCCAGGAATTCAACGTGCCTGTGACCGACGTCAACACCTGGTACCGGCAGCTCATCGATTTCGTGGCGAAGAATCGCACCAGCCGGCTGATCTACATGCATCCGGCGGGCGCCATCCAGTACCCGAGGACGCTCAACGTCATCTTCAACAAGGCGGACAACGTGAAGGCAAACGGCAAGTTCAGCTGGTACACGATGGATACGCTGGCGCAGTTCGCGCAGCGGCGCCAGCAGACCGCCTGGCAAGCCACCGATAACGGCAATTCATGGGCTTTCCAGGCGACGCACCCGACGGACATGACCGACATGGCCTGGGTGCTGCCGCGTTCGGCATACACACAACCTGTCGTGACGCAGGGGCTAGCGCTGGTGACATGGGACACCAACAACTGGATTGTCACTTCCTTGGGAGGGACCTCGCTGGCCTTTGTCGCCGGCAAGCAGTAAAGGCACAGGGACTCACCGCGCCTGCCCCCCGGGACGGGCGCGCGGCATAAACACCCTGCGATGAGAAGGCAACGGAGGAGGTCGTCGACATGTGTGCGACGTATCGCGTAGTGATTTCACTGAGCGGGCTGCTCTTTTTTGCGACGCCCGCCATGGCAGCAGCAGCCACGGAAGTTCCCAAGCACGGGAAGATTTTCTCCCGGGGTCCAGGAACCCCGGAAGATGCCACCAAACCGCTGCCCAGGCTCGTTGCGCACGATGCAGTCGCACCGTCCGGCGCAGCGGTGGACCTGGCAATGACGTCGCCCGACACGTTGGAAGAGCGCGCCGGTACGGCGCCGGCACTGCGCCCGCCGGCCCTGACCAAGCCAACGTCGATCGAGCCGCCGCCGGAACGCGCGGACGTGCAGGCCATCGTGCCGCCGCTGACGGCCATGCTCCTGCTGATCGTCGGCCTGGTGATCTTCTATGCCGTGCGCCACTACATGTTCACGCTAAACCGCTTGTTCGGCAGGCAACGCCATCCTTACCTGGACATCGACGTCGCGCACTGGCCCAGCCTCACCGTGCTGGTCGCCGCGCATAACGAAGAGGCAGTGATCGCCGGCTCGCTGCTATGCCTCTTGCACGCGGACTATCCGGCCGACCGGCTTACCATCATGCCCGTCAACGACCGATCCAGCGACTGTACGCGCGAAATCATCGATGACCTCGTGAAGCAGTACCCGGGACGCATCACACCGTTTCACCGTGCCGACGGCAAGCCCGGCAAGGCAGCCGCGCTCAAGGATGCCAGCGACGCCGTGGCCAGCGACATCATCGTCGTGTTCGACGCCGACTACCTTCCGCCGGTAAGCATGCTCAAGCAACTGGTGGCGCCGTTCTTCGACCCCGAAGTCGGCGCGACCATGGGCCGCGTCGTACCGTTGAACCTCGGTAGCAACCTGCTGACGCGGCTGCTCGATCTGGAGCGCTCCGGCGGCTATCAGGTCGACCAGCAGGCCCGCATGAACCTGAGCCTCGTCCCCCAGTATGGTGGCACCGTCGGCGGCGTCAGGATGCGGGCGTTACGCAGCGTCGGCGGCTGGCACGACGATGTACTGGCCGAAGACACCGACCTGACTTACCGGCTGCTGCTGGCCAACTGGAAGACTGTCTACCAGAACTGGTCGGAGTGCTATGAAGAAGTGCCCGAGACCTGGCCAGTGCGGGTGCGCCAGATCATGCGCTGGACCAAGGGCCACAACCAGGCGCTCTATCGGCACGGCTGGAAGATGGCCGTCTGCCGCAACCACGGTTTGTTCGAGAAGATCGACGGTGTGGCGCTGCTTGGCATCTACATGATGGCGCCGCTGATGTTGTTCGGCTGGCTGCTGGCCATCCTGCTGTACTACGCTGGTGGCCTGCCGCTGTTCGGTGAAGCGGTAATCCTGTTTGCGTTGATGTCGTACGGGACGCTGGGCAACTTTGCCGCCTTCTTCGAAATCGCCGCCGCCGTGTATCTGGACGGCAGCCGCGAGCGCATCCGCCTGCTGCCGATGAACTACTTCGGCTTCCTCGTCAGCATGCTGACCGTGTCGCGCGCCATTCTTGGTCAGCTCGCCTTCGACTATGTGCTCCGCCGCGAGTTGCGGTGGGACAAGACCACGCGTTATCGCCCAAGGAGCTGAACATGTGGGCCCTGCTGCTTGGCATCCTCACCATGCTGCTCTTCGGATTGCCGCTGATACCCGCAGTGCTTGAATGGCGACGCCGGCTCGATGTACGGCCGCTGGCAATCGATAGCGAACACACGCTGGATGTCGCGGCCGTCGCCGCGGACTTTCGTGCGATGGTCGGGCGGGGGGGGGCAAGGCAAGGCTTGCGTGGCCGACTTTACTCAGCCAACGCATTGCGGCCCCTGGTGCAGGTGACAGGCACCTTCATGCCCACGGCGGCGGAGGCGCTCATCGGCACTTGTGCGCGAACCATTGTCACCAGCGGCTCACTGGTGCTTCCTGACGGCTATACGTTTTCAAGGGACATCTACGGCCGGCGTGGCATCTCCACGGGCCGAAGGAATCGCATGCAGGTCCTGCTGTCCGAAGGCGAGATCCTGGTGCGCAGCGATAGCGAGGTGCAACGCTGGGCGCACGCCCGCACTGTCCATGTCGAGCCACGCTGCCGCTTGCTCGGACCGCTCTCCGCCCTCTACGCCATGCGGCTCGAAGAGGACTGCGAATTCACGTCTGTCAGCGCGGCGGAAATCGGTTTCGGCGGCCGTCACCTGGCCGCGCCGCCCGACATGGACGCCACCGCCCCACCCGGCGGAGACTGGGCGCATGAAGTGCTGAATCCCCCCTCCGAGCCCTCGGACGGCCGCTGGCTGGTAACGCACGATATGACATTTCCCGCCGGCACCTTGTATCGCGGTGACCTTATCGTGCAAGGCGACTTGTGGATCGGCTCCGGCGCGCGCGTGATCGGCAGCGTCAAGGCAAACGGCCGCATCTGGCTAGGCCCGCGGGTGCGCATTGACGGCGCACTGATTGCCGGGGGCGCCATTTCCATTGCCCGCGAGTGTGCCATCGCCGGGCCGGTGGCTGCCGAGCGCGAGATTGAAGTGGGGGCGCGCAGCGTTATCGGGGCGGCGAACAAGCGCACCACCGTGGTGGCGCCGGTGCTCCGCGTACGGGTCGGTACGGTGGTCTATGGGGCGGCATGCGCCCCGGAGAAAGGACGAGTCCTGGCCGATGTGGCCACCCCATGAAACCTCCCCACCTGCCATGAAAACCCTCCTTGTCCTGCTCCTGGCCCTTGCCACATACGTCCACCGGCCGGCGGACGCGGTCGAGCTCACGCTGACAGACTACCAGCGTCCCGACGGGGCGATCACCACCTATTTCGCCGGCGACTCGGTCGATCCCTACTTCGCGGCCAAGGCACTGCTGGCCGCGCAGGACGCCGGCATGACCACCCGAATTGCTGCGACCCGCTGGATTGCATGGCTATTGCCGCGCCAGCAAGCCGATGGCCGCTTCGACCGCTATTGCGAGCGGGGCCAACGCTTCGTCTCCTGCCAGGAGGCCGACGCCGACGATGCGCTGATGGCCGCCTGGATGGAACTGCTGGTCCGCAGCGCGCCGCCCAAGGGCATGCCGCCGGCGTGGCAGGCCAGCTTCGACAAGGCCAGCCGCTACCTGGACAGGCTGCGCGACCCGGGCTCCGGCGTCTACCACATCTCCGCCAGGCTTCCGGTGGCCCTGCTGATGGACAACGTCGAAGTCTCAAGCGCCTTCAAGGCGGCCAGCCTCTATCGGCAGCGCCATGGAGACGCCGTGGGCGCCGCTGCCTGGCAGCGCAAGGCCGAGCAGCTGGACAAGGACATCCTGCGCGTGTTCTGGCGCGCTAGCCGCTACCTCGTCAGCACCCAGCCGCGCGAACAGTTCGAGTTCTATCCCGACGCCGTCGCGCAGATCTTCCCCATCCTGGGCGATATCCATCCCGCCGGCCGATCCCATGTCGTCGCTTACCAGTCGTGGATGAAAGAGAACCGCTGGGCCTGGTTGCAGATGTCAGAGGTTGATTTCCCCTGGGGACTGGTGGCCCTGGTAGCTGACCGGATGGGAGACAAGGATGCCATCACTTGCTGGCGCCTGCGTTCCATCCAGTTCCGCCATGGCAAGCACTGGAATGTGTTGGAAGAGGCGCTATACCTGGCATTCGAATCGCGCCTGACCCCTGAGCAGGCGATCGCTCCGCCTGCCCCGGGCCTGCGGTGTCGATGACTCACCCCGGACCAGACATGCAAGAAGGCGACAAAATGAGCCGGACTTTATCGACCGATCGCCGCGAGGCGGTGTATGGTGTGTCTGCAGCTTGCGGGCCGGAGGGTCCTGTCAGGCCCCTCCGGGCGACATCGATCAGAAAATCCACAGGATTCCCATGGCGAAACCCCCGGATACAAGAATTCACGGCGCCCAAGCCCTGCCCTTGATGGGCATGCTCGCACTGCTTGCCACCACCGATGTTCGCGCGCAGGCTGAAGCCACCCCTCCCCGGACCTTCGTGCCCTTGCTCACGGGTTTCATCGAAGGTGGTCTTGGGCACGCCAACCTCACTGGCGACAATGCCAGCTGGAACGACCAGTACCTGCGAGGCGGAGTCAACCTGACCCCGAAGGATTACGTGACTGGCGAAATCAGCCACCAGAGCCACTTTGGCGACCAGGGTACATTCTTCGGTCTGGGCTATACCCGCACCTTCAACGAGGACTGGTACGGCTTCCTGAGCGCCGGCACCAGCGCGGGCGGCTTCTTCCTGCCCGAGGTTCGGGTCGATGGCCTTATCTTCCGCAAGCTGCTCGAGAAGAAGAACCTGGTGGTCAACGCCGGTTTTACCTACTACCGCGCCAAGGAAGTCTATACCGACAAGACCTTGCTGCTCGGCCTGATCTACTATTTTGACGCGCCGTGGATCATCCAGCTTAACGCACGGCTCAATCGCAGCGATCCTGGCAATGTCCGCTCGAATCGCGGCATCGTCGCGGTAACTTACGGACGCGACAAGGACCAGTTCATCACCCTGAAATACGACGGCGGTAGTGAAGCCTACCAGCTCACCGGCGAGCAGGCCCTGCTGAGTGACTTCAACAGTCATGAAGTGTCGCTGACGTGGCGCAAATGGTTCACCAAGCGCTACGGCATCAACCTTCGAGCCATTTACTACGACAACCCGTCCTACACGCGCAAGCAAGCGGAAATCGGTGTCTTCGCGGAGTTCTAGCCATGGCACAACCTACCGGCCACACTGCAGCCACACACGACCAAAGCGACGCCCTCGGCCTGAGCATTCTCTGTCTGGCCAGGCATCGCTCGCTGGACCATCTGACGCTGTCCGTCACCTCCCTTGCGGCTATCCTGCTGGTGCCGGTGGCATTCAATTTGGGCGAATGGCTGCTGCGCGACCGTATCAGCGGGCTCTGGGCTGCCGTGCTGCGCTTCTGGGTTGACAAGCTCGGGATCGAAGGCAGCGTCATCGAACAACTGACGCGGGTAGCGTGGTTCGACTTCAACCTGCCCTACACCGATGTCGTGGCCCCTGCGCCGGACGTGCTGACCTGGTGTGTATCGCTGGTCGCCACGCTGGTTGTCTGCCTGATGGCGCTCCGGATACGCGACAAGTACCTGCCACTGCGGTACTTCCTGCTGTTCGCTGTGTTCATCCAGGCCACAGCACTGTTGTTTTTCGCGGTGGCGCCACAGAGTTTTCCGTACACTGCCAGCAGGTATGTGGACAACGGCGTCAAGACCTGCGCGAGCTTCCTGTTCCTGTTGCCATGGGGGCATGCGCTGGTCTACTACATCTTTGACTTCTCCTGGCCGAAGAAGATATTCCTGACGCTACTCACGCTTTTGTTCGTGGTGATCGCAGTGCCGATGCAGCTAGCGCTACACGTCTATCTGATGGTGACCTGTTCGCTGCTGATGATGCCGCTCCTGTCGTTTGTATTCGGGCCAACGATGCTGGTGTTCGGATGCATTGCGTTGTATGGCTGGGCGATGAGTTGGGAGAGGATCGAGCGGGCCGTATAAAGCGCGTGGCATCGTTACGATAACGTTGGCAGAAGCGCTTTAAGCAATGTCTTCCGGCCATCTACTCTGCATGGGCGGTACGAAATCGAATATCGCCTGAAACGGGCATCCGATGGCGATGCTGGGCTGCTGCGATGCAAACCTTGACCAGCCGGTTCTGCAGCGTGGCGTTCATTCGCTCGACCCGGCCTTGGCCGGGCTCCTGCACATCGCAACTCCTCCTCAACCTGCTTTCCGATGCCATCAAGTACAGGCGGGACCTTGGACCTAGCGAGATCGCACTTGGGCGGCGTGCCACTGTTGCCCGAATGCGTGAACTGAAAGCTGATTTCACATTATGGAATCCACGCCAGTTTTTCACAGCATTGCTTTTCGTTGCTTGAAAACCCGTTCCACATCGCAAAATTTACTTCCTATCTCATTGAAAAATAAAGAAAAACTAACTCTTATGTCTTATATAAGACCTTGCCGCAACGCATCAAGTACGCCCTACAATAAGTCCACGCTGCTTGCTTCGACATCCGTAGCGGCACACTCGACCATTTTTTCAAACGCTCCCTACCCCTAGGAAATTCACATGGCCCAGTATCAAGACGACATCAAGGCAGTTGCTGCTTTGAAAGAGAACCACGGCAGCGCGTGGAATGCCATCAATCCCGAGTATGCCGCCCGCATGCGTGCCCAGAACAAGTTCAAGACGGGCCTGGACATCGCCAAGTACACCGCCAAGATCATGCGCGCCGACATGGCCGCCTACGATGCTGACTCGTCCAAGTACACCCAGTCGCTGGGCTGCTGGCACGGCTTCATCGGCCAGCAGAAGATGATCTCCATCAAGAAGCACTTCAACAGCACCGAGCGCCGCTACCTGTACCTGTCCGGCTGGATGGTGGCCGCGCTGCGCTCCGAGTTCGGCCCGCTGCCGGACCAGTCGATGCACGAAAAAACCTCCGTCAGCGCGCTGATCCGCGAGCTGTACACCTTCCTGCGCCAGGCCGACGCGCGTGAACTGGGCGGCCTGTTCCGCGAGCTGGATGCTGCCCAAGGCGCTGCCAAGGCCGCCATCCAGGCGAAAATCGACAATCACGTCACCCACGTCGTGCCCATCATCGCCGACATCGACGCGGGTTTCGGCAACGCCGAAGCCACTTACCTGCTGGCCAAGCAGTTCATCGAAGCGGGTGCATGCTGCATCCAGATCGAGAACCAGGTGTCCGACGAGAAGCAATGCGGCCACCAGGATGGCAAAGTCACCGTGCCGCACGAAGACTTCCTGGCCAAGATCCGCGCCATCCGCTACGCCTTCCTGGAACTGGGCGTGGACGACGGCATCATCGTGGCCCGTACCGACTCGCTGGGTGCCGGCCTGACCAAGCAGATCGCCGTGACCCACACGCCGGGCGACCTGGGCGACCAATACAACTCCTTCCTCGATTGCGACGAACTGTCGGCCGACCAACTGGGCAACGGTGATGTCATCATCAAGCGCGACGGCAAGCTGCTGCGCCCCAAGCGCCTGCCGAGCAACCTGTTCCAGTTCCGCGCCGGCACGGGCGAAGCGCGCTGCGTGCTGGATTGCGTCACCGCCCTGCAGAACGGCGCCGACCTGCTGTGGATCGAAACCGAAAAGCCGCATATCGCCCAGATCGGCGGCATGGTCAGCGAGATTCGCAAGGTCATCCCGAACGCCAAGCTGGTTTACAACAACAGCCCGTCGTTCAACTGGACCCTGAACTTCCGCCAGCAGGCGTATGACGCGATGAAGGCCGCGGGCAAGGATGTGTCGGCCTACGATCGCAGCCAGCTGATGAGCGTGGAATACGATGACAGCGAACTGGCGAAGCTCGCCGACGAAAAGATCCGCACCTTCCAGGCAGACGCGTCGCGCGAAGCCGGCATTTTCCACCACCTCATCACGCTGCCGACCTACCACACCGCCGCACTGTCGACCGACAACCTGGCCAAGGAATACTTCGGCGACCAGGGCATGCTGGGTTATGTGGCTGGCGTGCAGCGCAAGGAAATCCGTCAGGGCATCGCCTGCGTCAAGCACCAGAACATGTCCGGCTCGGACATCGGTGACGACCACAAGGAGTATTTCAGCGGCGAAGCGGCCCTGAAAGCGGCGGGTAAAGACAACACCATGAACCAGTTCTGATACCAGTCATACCCCGGGCAAAACGCCAACCCATAACGGGTTGGCGTTTTTTTTGTCCGGCGATAACGCCGTACGTGGGTTCTACCCCTGGGGCCATACAGGCGATTCCCTGTTTTCACAATACACAGGTCAAATCCTGTATTTTCAAGATACAGGCTACAGCTTGTAAAACATCAAAACAGGCTATATCCTGTACATCATCAGCAACTCATGGCCTGCCATCCGGGACGGCAGGCGGCGCCATGCAATATCCCATCCATACCCTCACCCAGCTGCGGCCGATCCTGCAGGGCTTCAGGAAGTCCAGGGGCCTGACGCAGGCCAGGATGGCGGCTTACCTGGGCGTCCGGCAGCAGACCTACGCCGAGCTGGAAGCCAACCCCGCCGCGGCCAGCGTCGAGCGGCTGTTCAAGGCACTGCGCGTGCTCGGCGTGGAGATGGTGCTGTCCCCTGCCCCGGATACCCAGGTGTCCCAGGTGCCCCAGGTGCAGCCGGAACCTGTGCAAGAGACAAGTCCCGCCTCCCTGCCGGCAAGCAAGGCTGCCCGCAAGGCAACAACGGAACAGCCGAAAAAGCCCGCTGGCGGCAAGGCAAGCCGCGCCGCCCGCAAGAGCACCAGGCCACAGCGGGAGGATTGGTAGCCATGGCGCGCGGCACGCAGGCGAGGCGTCTCGATCTGTGGATGAACGGGTTGCCGGTGGGTCACTGGGAAACCACGCCCGCCGGCGACCGGCTGGCCTATCGCGAGGACTGGATTGCCGACCCGCAAGGCCGGCCGCTGTCCCTGTCATTACCCTTTACGCCGGGCAACCAGCCCCACCGCGGGCCCGTCGTCGCCAACTATTTCGACAACCTGCTGCCCGACAGCGATGCCATCAGGCGGCGCATCGCGGCCCGGTACCGGACCGGCGGGACCGACGCCTTCGCGCTGCTGGCCAAGCTCGGCCGCGACTGTGCCGGCGCCCTCCAGATGCTGCCGCCGCAGGAGGCACCGACGGCGTTGAAGCGCGTCCAGGGCCGCCCGCTGTCGGAGACCGAGATCGCCACCCTGCTGCATGAGGCCACGGCCGAGCCCGTGCTCGGGCTGCGCGAGCCCATCGATGACCTGCGCCTGTCCATCGCCGGCGCGCAGGAGAAGACCGCGCTGCTGCGCTGGGGCGGGCACTGGCTGTTGCCGCAAGGCAGTACGCCTACCACGCATATCTTCAAGCTGCCGATGGGACTGGTGGGCAATATGCGCGCCGACATGCGGACCTCGGTGGAAAACGAATGGCTCTGCGCCAGGATCGTCGCCGCCTTTGGCCTGCCGGTCGCTGCCTGCGAGATCGCGCGCTTCGGGGATGTCAAGGCACTGGTGGTCGAACGCTTCGACCGCAAGCCTTCGGCCGACGGTTCCTGGCTGCTGCGCCTGCCGCAGGAAGACATGTGCCAGGCCACCGGGACGTCGGCATTGCAGAAGTACGAGTCGGACGGCGGGCCCGGCATCCAGCAGATCGCCGACATCCTCTCCGGCTCGCGCTCGGCGCTGTCCGATCGCCGCAACTTCTTCCTCGCGCAGATCGTGTTCTGGCTGCTTGCCGCCACTGATGGCCATGGCAAGAACTTCAGCATCAGCCATCTGCCGGGCAGCCGCTATGAAGCAACGCCGCTGTACGACATCCTGTCGGCGCATCCGATCATCGGCAGGGGCAAGAACCAGGTGGCGCCGCAACGGGCCCGGCTGGCGATGGCGTTGCACGGCAAGAATTCGCACTACGCCATCCAGGAGATCCAGCGGCGACACTGGTTTGCCCAGGGACAGCGCATCGGCTTCTCGCCCGACGACGTCGGGTCGATGCTCGACGAGGTCGTGTCGCAGACCGGCCGGGCCATCGACGCCGCCGCTTCCGCGCTGCCGCCGGAATTCCCCCTGGACCTGGCCGATGCGATCTTCGACGGCATGCGCCGGCAGCAGCGGCGCCTTGCTGCCTGAGGCTAGCGCCTGCGCGTGGACTGGTTCAGCGCCACGGCGGCGCGGACCAGTGTCTTCAGCGCTTTCTCGTCGATCTTGTCGCCTTCCTGGAAATCGATGGCGCGCCGGGTGTTGCCCTCCAGGCTGGCGTTGAACAGGCCGGCAGGATCGTCCAGCGCCGCACCCTTGGCGAAGGTCATCTTGACAACGTTCTTGTAGGTCTCGCCGGTGCAAATGATGCCGTCGTGCGACCAGACCGGGACGCCGCGCCATTTCCATTCCTCGACGACTTCGGGGTCGGCTTCCCTGACCAGCGCGCGCAGCCGGCCGAGCATCTGGCCGCGCCAGTCGCCGAGCTCGCGGATCCTGGCATCGATCAGCTCGGAAGCCGGAATGCTGTCCTGGCTGCTGTCCTGCGCTTCGCTCTTTTTCATGGCGGTTCTCCTCAAGCGGATACCGTGCCCGCGGCACATGGCTGGCCCTGCATTGTGCCGAAGCCGGCCCTGTATCGCCACCACCGCGCCACCACCGCCCTCACCTTGCCACGCCGCCCAAATCTGCCTCTAATAGTCTGAACAGGCGGGTCGGCATGACCCGGTCCGGTCAGGAGGCGAAATGCGCTGCACGCATTGCGGCTTCGCGAACCTTGCGGGCGCCAACTTCTGCGAGGAGTGCGGGGCAAGGCTTGCCCGCATTTGCCCACAGTGTGGCGCTGAAGCCACGCCAGCGGCCAAGTTCTGCCGCGCCTGCGGTGTTTCCCTCGGCGATACAGCCGCGCCGCGACCTGCGCCCCAACCCGCGCCCCAGCCGCCCCAGCCGCCCCGGCCGCCGGCGACCGCCCCCGTGCACTACACCCCGCCCCACCTCGCCGAGCGCATCCTGGCCGAACAGGCCGCGATGGAAGCCCGCGGCGAGGCCGCCGGCGAGCGCAAGACCATCACCGCCCTGTTCGCTGACATGGCCGGCTCGACCGCGCTGACGCAGGACATGGACCCGGAAGACTCGCGCCGCCTGATCGACCCGGTCGTGACGCTGATGATGGAGGCGGTCCACCACTACGAAGGCTATGTCGCCAAGTTCCTCGGCGACGGCATCCTGGCGCTGTTCGGCGCGCCGATCGCGCACGAGGACCATGCCCTGCGCGCGTTGTACGCCGCGCTGCGGATGCAGGGCGCGATGCATCGCCACAGCGACCGGGTCCGGCTGGAGCAAGGCATCCCGCTCCAGATCCGCATCGGCATCCATACCGGCGAGGTGGTGGTGCGATCGATCCGCAAGGACGACCTGCATACCGATTACGATCCGGTCGGCCACACTATCCACATTGCCTCGCGCATGGAAGGGATTGCCACCCCGGCATCGATCCTGGTCAGCGAATCCACACACAAGCTCGCCGAGGGCTATTTCGAGTTCACGGCGCTGGGCACCACCCATGTCAAGGGCGTGCGCGAGCCGCTGGCGGTGTACGAGGTGGTGGGCCTGGGCGCGTTGCGCACGCGGCTGCAGGTGGCGGCGCACCGCGGGCTGGCGCGCTTCGTCGGGCGCCAGCAGGAACTGGAGCATCTGAATGAGGCGCTGGAGCACGCCAAGGCGGGCAGCGGGCGCATTGTCGCCGTGGTCGGCGAAGCGGGCGTCGGCAAGTCGCGGTTGTTCCATGAGTTCAAGACCCGCTCGCAACAGGGCTGCCTGGCGCTGGAGACGTTCTCGGTCTCGCACGGCAAGGCCTTTGCCTACCTGCCGCTGATCGAACTGCTGAAGAACTACTTCCAGATCACCGCGCAGGACGGCGACCGCGCCTGCCGCGAGAAGGTGACGGGCCGGCTGCTGACGCTCGACCGTTCGCTGGAAGATAACCTGCCCTACCTGCTCTACCTGCTCGGCACCACCGAACCGGGTTCGCCGCTGCCGACCATGGATCCGTCGATCCGGCGCCAGCGCACCTTTGACGCGATCGCCCGGCTGCTGGTGCGCGAGAGCGTCAACCAGCCGCTGATGCTGATCTTCGAAGACCTGCAATGGCTCGATGGCGAGACCGAAGCCTTCCTCAACATGATGGTCGACCATGTGCCCGCCGCGCGCATGGTGCTGCTGGTCAACTACCGGCCCGAATACACCCATCGCTGGGACGCGGGGCCGCATTACTCGCAGCTGCGGCTGCAGCCGCTGGGCCCGGCCGAGGCGCAGGGCCTGCTGACCGCTTTGCTGGGCGACGACCAGAGCCTGGTGCCGCTGAAGCGGCTGATCCTCGACAAGACCGAAGGCAACCCGTTCTTCATGGAGGAAGTGGTCCAGACCCTGTCCGAGGAAGGCGCGCTGCTGGGCCAGCCCGGCTGCTACCGCATCGAGCAGGCGCCGGCGCTGCTCCATATCCCGACCACGGTCCAGGGCGTGCTGGCCGCGCGTATCGACCGGCTGCCGCTGGCGCAGAAAGAACTGCTGCAGACGCTGGCGGTGATCGGCAAGGAATTCCCGCAAAGCCTGGTGCTGCGCGTGGCGGGGCTCGAGGACGACAGGCTGCATCCGCTGCTGGCCGACCTGCAGGCCGCGGACTTCATCCATGAACGCCCGGCATTCCCGGAGGTCGAGTACGTCTTCAAGCACGCGCTGACCCAGGAAGTCGCGGGCAACTCGCTGCTGACGGAACGCCGCAGCGCCTTGCATGAAGCCACGGCGCGCGCGATCGAAGACTTGTTCCAGGGCCGGCTCAAGGACTATTGCAGCGAGCTGGCGCACCACTACAGCCTCAGCGGCAATGTGCCCAAGGCGGTCGAATACCTGCACTGCGCCGGCCAGCAGGCGCTGCAGCGCTCGGCGCAGGCCGAGGCGATCCGGCACCTGAGCGCCGCCATCGAGCTGCTCAAGCGCCAGCCCGATACCGCCGAGCGCGCGCGCCAGGAACTGACGCTGCTGCTGACGCTGGGGCCGGCGCTGATGGCCGCGCGCGGGCAGGCGTCGCAGGAAGTCGAGGCCAACTACCGGCGCGCGCTGGCGCTGTGCGAACAGGGCCGTCAGACCCCTTACGTCTTTTCCGCGCAGCTCGGCCTGTGGGCCTTCTACCAGCTGCGCGCGCAATACCAGGTGGCGCTGCCGCTGGGCAAGCGGCTGCTCGGCCTGGCGCTGCAGTCGCAGCGGCCCAAGCAACTGGCCGAAGGCCATCGCGTGCTGGGCGCCACGCTGTTCCGGCTGGGCAAGCTCGACGCCGCGCGCTCGCATATGGAGACGGTGATCGGCCTGCCCCACCCCGATTCGCAGGCTTACGACTTCCTGATGGGCTACGGGCGCGATCCGGCCGTGCACGCGACCAGCACGCTGGGCTGGATCCTGTGGTACCTCGGCTGTCCCGACCATGCCCGCGCGCTGTGCCAGGAAGCACTGGTGATGGCGCGCGCGCGGCCCGATGCCTACAACCTGGCGCTGTGCCTGGTCTTCGCCGCGGAAGTGCACCAGTGCCGGCGCGAAGCGAAGCTGGCACGCGAGTATGCGGAGGCAGCAATCGCGATTTCGGGCGAACAGGGTTTCCCGATCTACCTCGCGTGGGGAACCGTCGTGCAAGGCTGGGCGATGGCCGAACTTGGCGAGGCCGAGGCGGGGATCGCCCGGATCCGCCATGGCCTGGCTTCCTACGAGGGCACCGGCGCCGTGCTCGGCACGCCCAACCTGCTGTCGCTGCTGGCCGATGCCTGTTGCAAGGCCGGACAGCCGGAAGCCGCGCAGGAAGCGATAGCGCGCGGGCTGGCGCTGGCGGAAAAGACCGGCGAGCGGCTGGACGAAGCCACGCTGTGGCGGCTGCGCGGCGACATGCTGTGCCGGATGCAGCCGCCCGGACTCGAGGAAGCGGAAGCCTGCTTCCACCGGGCGCTCGGCATCGCCGGCGAGCAAGGCGCCCGGCTGCTGGCGCTGCGCGCCGCGCGCAGCCTGGCCAGGCTGTGGCGCGCGCAAGGCAAGGCCGAAATGGCGCGCGAGACGCTGGCCCGGTACCTGGCCCCGCTGACCGAAGGCGCCGACACCGCCGACCAGCAGGAGGCCGCAGCGTTGCTGGCGCAGCTGGAAGGCGAAGTATCCGGCACTGCCAGCGACACCACAACCCCTGTGCGCCAATGACTCCGCTCCAGGCCCGCCAGCTCGAGGACCGCTTCCATGCCGTGTGGACGCGCGCGGGCGGCGCGCATGCGCGCGACGCCTATGCCGACCTTGCCGGCCGCTATGGCGAGCCGGGCCGCCATTACCACACCCTCGACCACATCCGCCGCTGCCTGCGCGACCTGGACTGGGCACGCAGCACCATCGACACGGCCGATGCCGATGCGGTGGAACTGGCGCTGTGGTGCCATGACGTGATCTATGTGCCCGGTGCGACCGACAACGAGGCGCGCAGCGCCGGCTGGATCCGGCAATGGGGGACCGGCATGGCCACGGCCGGCCGGATCGCCGCACTGGTGCTGGAAACCGTCCACGACGGCATTCCTGCCAGCACGGCGGGCCGCTTTACCGCGGATATCGACCTGGCCGCGCTGGGCTGCGGCCGGAGGCGCTTCCGCCATAACGGCGCCTGCCTGCGCGCCGAGCGCACCGACCTCGACGACCAGGCCTACGACGCCGCCGAGCGTGCCTTCCTGCGCGCGCTGCTGGACAGCCCGCGCATCTTCCACACCGAGCTGTTCCACGCGCGCTGCGAGGCGCGCGCGCGCGGCAACCTGGCGTGGCGGCTGGCGCAGCCGGGCCCTCCCGGCGTCACAGGAATTCGCCGCTGATGTCGATGCTGGAGCGCCGGCCGACGCTGTCGTAGTGCTGCGCCAGCCAGGCCGTGGCCTGCGCCCTGCCCTGGTCGCGCAGTGCGCACAGGAAGCCCCAGTCGGCGTTGTACTTGGTCGACACGCCGAGCGCCGCCATGGTTTCGTCGGAGCGGATCGAGTGGATCCACATCTCCTTCATCTCGCGCCCGTCCACCTTGCCCTGCTGGATCAGCGACGTGACAAAGGCAATGGCGCGCATCTCGCGCATCAGCGATGAGTTGAAGCTGAGTTCATTGACGCGGTTGAGGATATCCGCCGCCGAGGTCGGCACGCCGCGGCGCACGATGGGGTTGATATGGACGATGACCACGTCGCGGGTCTGGCAGTGGTAGATCAGCGGAAAGATCGCCGGGTTGCCGACATAGCCGCCGTCCCAGTAGTACTGGCCATCGATGCACACCGCCTGGAACAGCGTGGGAACGCAGGCCGACGCCAGCACGGCATCGATGCTCAGTTCCTCCGGCGGGAAGATGCGTATGCGGCCGGTCTCGATATTGGTCGCGCACAGGTAGAGCTGGATCGGGCAATGCTCGCGCAGCGCGGCGAAGTCCACCTGTGTGCCGAGCACTTCGCGCAGCGGGTTCAGGTTGTTGGGATTGAACTGGTACGGCGATAGCAGGCGCAGCGCAATGTCGGCCATGGCGTACAGGGGCGAATGGTTCAGCCCCAGCGTATGGCCGGTCTTGAACCAGGGCATCCAGCGGAACGGGCTGTAGCGCTGGGCCGAGTTCGAGATCGCCAGCCAGAACGAGTGCAAGGCCTCGCGCGCGCCGGCGCTGCCGCCTTGCAGCAGCCCATAGGCCAGCACCGCGCCGTTCATGGCGCCGGCGCTGGTGGCGCTGACGCCTTCGATCACCAGCCTGCCGTCCTCCAGCAGGCGGTCGAGCACGCCCCAGGTGAAGGCGCCGTGCATGCCGCCGCCCTGCAGGGCAAGCGACACGGGTTTGTGGTCTGGCTGGTCCGGCTGCATCCGAGGCTCCCTCCCTGGCGCGCCATGCGGGTGTGCCAGGCTCCGTGCTGCGGGCGGTGATCCGTATCAATCCAGTGTAGGGAATAAGCCGTTTTCCGGCAGCCCGGCGCGTGGCCTGGCGCGTGGCCTGACGGGCGGACCGATGGCGCGCTTGCCGCAGGCGCCATGCCCGGACATCCGTCACGCGCCGGCGCCGGCCATCACCACGTGCGCCTGCATCGGGCCGGAGACCGGACCGTCCCCATATGCCGCCACCAACGCCCGTGCGCACGCCTCGGTCGCCCGCGCCAGCGCGTCGGGACCGCGCCGCTCCAGGTCCGCGCGCAGCGGCGTGCCCTGGCAGTACGCCACCGCGGGGATGCGGGCGTCATCGGCGCGGCTGGTGGCGGTGACGGTCTCGAACAGCGGCGGCGCGGTAAAGCCGCCCTGGCGCAAGTCCTGCTCGATCGCCACCTGGCTGTGATAGCCGTGTGGCGTGCGCACCATGAAATCCGGCGGCGATTCGGGGAACAGGCGCGCCAGCGCCGCCGTGACATCGCGGGCAAAGGCGTTGAATTCGATCCGGTCCCAAACGTTGAACGCCAGCGTCCCGCCCGGCACCAGCACGCGGCGCGCCTCGGCGAAGGCCTTGGCCTTGTCCGGGAAGAACATCACGCCGAACTGGCAAGCCACCAGGTCGAAGCTGGCATCGCCGAACGGCAGCGCCATCGCATCGGCCTCCCGCCAGGTCACGGGGCGCTCCGTGCCCTCGGCCTGGGCCCGCGCCAGCATCGGCGCATTGAGGTCGGTGGCGACGATGATGGCGTCGGGCGCGAGCCGGCGCGCCAGTTCGCGCGTGAGCACGCCGGTGCCGGCAGCCAGTTCCAGCACCCGGCGCGGTTGCAGCGCGGCGATGCGTTCGGCCAGGTCGGCGGCATAGGGCGCAAAGATCATCGGCACCATCATCGACGCGTATACGTCGGGGATCGCACCCGCAAAAATGTGGTCGAAATCCGGGTGGTCGGCATTCGGCAAAGCCATTGGAAGTCCCCTTGCCCGGCGCGCTGGAAGCCCGGGATCGCCTCAGTGTGTGTAGGACACCTGGCCGCGAAAGTAAACCAGACGGCGCTGCCTGCCGT
Source organism: Cupriavidus oxalaticus (assembly GCF_004768545.1). NCBI lineage: Bacteria > Pseudomonadati > Pseudomonadota > Betaproteobacteria > Burkholderiales > Burkholderiaceae > Cupriavidus > Cupriavidus oxalaticus. Next base: position 1,803,246 of record NZ_CP038635.1, read on the forward strand.
GGCGCAACGTCGTCAGGGCCGTCCCAGTGCCTGCGCTTCCTTCATCTGTGCGTTGGCGAATTCGAGCATGCGCAGTACTTCGTCGAATACCGGCAGCGCGTGTTCCCGGTCCGGCACCTCGGGCATGGCGGCGCGGTCGGCGGCAACGCCCCGGATCAGGTCTTCCAGGAAGCCGGGCTGGCTGGCCTCGGCGCGCTGCAGCAGCAGGTGCAGCAGGTAGGCGCAGGCATCAAGGCGCGAAACTTGCGTGGCAGTCATGGAACCTTTCCTCCTGTAGGCGTTGGCAAGGCCTGCGCGCCGTGCGTGGCGTGCATATTGGAAAAAATACAGGGCACTCGCAGGCAAGGCAATGATCCGGATCGGCATCTCGGGCTGGCGCTACGACGGGTGGCGCGGCGTGTTCTATCCCAAGGGGCTGGCGCAACGGCGCGAGCTGGAGTTCGCCTCGCGCGCGGTCGATTCCATCGAGATCAACGGCTCGCACTACGCGCTGCAGACGTTGCGCAGCTATCGCGCGTGGTACGACGCCACGCCCGACGATTTTGTCTTCAGCGTCAAGGGATCGCGCTACCTGACGCACATGCTGCGCGTCCGCGACGACAAGGCGCGCCCGGCCATGGCCAACTTTCTGGCGTCCGGCGTGCTGGCGCTGGAGGAAAAGCTGGGCCCGATGCTGTGGCAGTTTCCGCCCAGCTTTGCCTTCGATCCCGAGCGGATGGAGCGCTTCCTTGCCCTGCTGCCGCATGACACCCAAAGCGCGCGCGAACTGGCGCGCGAGCATGACAGCCGGGTCAAACAACCCTGGTGCGAGACGCGGCGCCGTCGCCGGATCCGGCACGCGGTGGAGATCCGGCACGACAGCTTCTGCACGCCCGAATTCCCGGCGCTGCTGCGACGCCACCGCGTGGCGCTGGTGATCTCCGACGCCGTCGCCGACTGGCCCTACGCCGAAGACATCACCAGCAATTTCCTCTACCTGCGGCTGCACGGCAGCCAGACGCTGTACGGTGGCAGCTACTCCGACAAGGCGCTGCACCGCTGGGCCGCGCGGCTGGAAAAATGGGCCAGCGGCCATGAACCGGCCGATGCGCAGCGGATCTCGCCCAGGCGCCCGCGCAAGGCGGCGCACCGCGACGTCTATTGCTATTTCGACAATGACAAGAAGGTCAAGGCGCCGTTCGACGCGCAGCGCCTGATGCGCCTGCTGCAGAACGCCTGAAGGCCCTCAGTCGCGGATGCGCGGCATCCAGCCGCTGCCGCGCGTGCGCGGGTCCACCGGCAGCTGGCGCTGCAGCGCGGCCTTGGACAGCATGTGCGCACTGATCGGCGCGGTCAGGAACAGAAATGCGGTCACCAGCAGCTCATGCAGGCTGGCATTGCCGCGGAAGCTGAAATACGCCACCGACGCCAGCACCACCCCGCCCACGCCCAGCGTGGTCGACTTGGTGGGCCCGTGCAGCCGCATGAAGAAATCCGGCAGGCGGAACAGCCCGATCGCCCCCACCAGCATGAATACGCTGCCGGTCACAAGCAGCGCGCAGACAACGAACTCCGCAACGGGATGCAGCATGGGCATGGCTCCTCAGTATTCGATGATGTCGCCGCGCTGCAGGTACTTGGCCAGCGCCACCGTGCCGACGAAGCCCATCACCGCGATCAGCAGCGCCGCCTCGAAGAACATCGCCGAATCGAGCCTGATGCCCAGCAGCACGATCAGCGCGATGGCATTGATATTGAGCGTATCGAGCGCCACGATGCGGTCCGGCAGGCTGGGCCCGCGCAGCAGCCGCGCAAAGGTCAGCAGGAAGGCCAGCCCGAGGATGACCAGGCACACCGGTATCACGATGGCAAGCATTGGAAGATCTCCTTCAGCGGGACTTCATAGCGCGACTTGATGCGTTCGACCAGCGCCGCTTCTTCTTCCAGGTCGAGCACATGGACCAGCAGCGCGCGCCGGTCGTCGCTCAGTTCGGCGCACAGCGTGCCGGGGCTCAGCGAGACGATGCTGATCAGCGCGGTGGTGGCCAGTTCGTGCTCCACGTCCAGCGGCACCACGATAAAGGCCGGCCGCAACCGCGCGGTGCGGCCCAGCACCAGGATCGCCACTTCGATATTGGCCATGACGATGTCGATCAGCACATGGATGCTCAGGCGCAGGATCAGGTCGGGACGCGACAGCCGGAACGCGCTTAGCACCAGCCAGCGGTCGGCCAGCCGGCCGATGGCCCAGCCGAGCAGCGCGCCCAGCAGCCAATGCCCGGGGGCGATGCTGTTGGCCAGCATCAGCCACATCAGCAGCAGGATCAGGCTGAGCCAGGGATGCGGCAGCAGGCGGTGCAGCATGGCCTACTCCTTCTGCGCGGGCAGCACGGCCCGCATGTAGGCCGCGCGGTCCAGCAGCTGCGCGGCGGCGTCCGCCATATATTCGGTGGCCGGCCGCGCGTACACGGTCAGCGCGACGTTGCCCGCCAGCAGCAGTGCGCAGCAGGCCAGCTTGCGCGGGTCCGGCCGCACGCGAGCGCGCGCGGCGCTGGGATGGTCCTCGTCGAGATGCTCGGCGCCTTCCGGCACCTGCGCCGCCTCATGCGGCAGGCGCCACAGCAGCCGCGTGCCGGTGCGCGACACCGCGATCAGCAGCAGCAGGCTCGACAGCAGCACCACCGGCCACAGCACCGGCATCCACGGCGCCGGGGTCGCGCGCAGGATCATGGCCTTGCCCAGGAAACCCGACAGCGGCGGCAGGCCCACCGCCGCGAGCACGCCGACCAGGTACAGCACCCCGGCCAGCCGCGAGGCCACCGGCGGCGCGCCGTCGTGCGCGGGATCCGGCTCCAGCGCATCGGCCAGCAGGAACAGCCCCGCCGTGCACAGCGTGGTGCTGGGCAGGTAGTACAGCGCGGCGGCCCAGCCGGCTTGCGTCTGCATCGCCACGCACGCCGACAGCAAGCCCACCGACGCTACCACCAGGTAGCTCGTCATCGCGCGCAGCGTGCGGGCGGCCACCGCGCCGATGCCGCCGATCGCCAGCGTCACCAGCGCCAGCGGAAACACCCAGTCATCCAGGAATGGCCCCAGCAAGCCCTGCGCGCCGCCGAACAGCAGCGCGGCACAGCGCAGCATGGCGTAGATGCCCACCTTGGTCATGATGGCGAACAGCGCGGCGACCGGGCCGGTGGCGCTGGCGTAGGCGCGCGGCAGCCAGAAGTACAGCGGGAACAGCGCCGCCTTGAGCGCGAACACGAGCATCAGCATGACGCCGGCGGCTACCGCGAGCGGCAGGTCCTGCGCCGGCAGGCCGGCCAGCCGCAAGCCCAGGTGCGCCATGTTGAGCGTGCCGCCGAGCCCGTACAGCACGCCGATCGCCACCAGGAAGAACGACGACGCCACCAGGTTCAGGATCACGTAATGGAACCCGGCGCCGATGCGCGCGCGCCCGGCGCCGTGCACCAGCAGCGCGTAGGAGGCGATCAGCAGGATCTCGAAGAAGACGAACAGGTTGAACAGGTCGCCAGTCAGGAAGGCGCCGTTGAGGCCCATCAGCTGGAACTGGAACAGCGCGTGGAAATGCCGGCCCTGGCGCGCGGTGCCGTCGCCTGCCGCGGCCAGCGCCGCGACGGCCAGCACCGCGGTCAGCGCCAGCATCATGGCGCCGGTGCGGTCCAGCTGCAGCACGATGCCGAACGGCGCGGCCCAGTTGCCCATCGCATAGACCTCGATGGCGCCGCCTGCCGCGTGCTGCATCAGCATGATGGCCACCGGCAGCAGCAACAGTGTCGCTACCGCGCACACGGCGCGCTGCGCGCGCAGCGCCTGCGCCGGCATCGCCGTCAGCAGCGCGCCGGCGAACATCGGCAACAGGATGGGGAGCAGCACGGCGTGGTTCATGGGCGTGGCCCCCGCGTTTGATCGTCGCCGTCCGGGTCGTGCACCGGGGCGCCTTCCGGCTCGCCGGCGGCATCGACATGGTCGCTGCCGGTCAGTCCCAGCGAACGCAGTGCCAGCACCACGGCAAACGCCGTCATGCCGAACGCGATCACGATGGCGGTCAGCACCAGCGCCTGCGGCAGCGGATCGGCGTAGCTGGCGCCGGGCACGATCACCGGCGGACGGCCGATGGACAGCCGGCCCATGCCGAGCAGGAACAGGCTGACCGCATACGACAGCAGCGTCAGGCCCAGCACCACGGTGAAGACGCGCTCGCGCAGCAGCAGGTAGATGCCACAGGCAGCCAGGATGCCGATCGTCACGGCATAGAGGGCGGCCATCAGTCGTCCTCCGTAGCGCGCGCGGGCGGCAGGTTGCGCACCCCAAGGTGCGAGACGATGACCAGCGTGGTCCCGGTCACGGTGCAGAACACCCCAAGGTCAAAGATCATGGCCGTAGCCAGTTCGATTTCGCCGATGCCCGGCAGGTGGAAATGCCCGAACGCCGTCGTCAGGAACGGGTAGCCGAAGGCCAGGCTGCCGAGGCCGGTCAGCCCCGCCAGCACGATGCCGGCGCCGGCAATGGCGCGGTAGTCCGGCGCGATGCGCGCTTCGGTCCAGCGCACGCCGTTGGCCACGTATTGCAGCAGCAGCGCCACCGACGTGGCCAGCGCCGCGATAAAGCCGCCGCCGGGCAGGTTGTGCCCGCGCAGCAGGATAAAGACCGCCACCAGCAGCGTCAGCGGCAGCATCAGCCGCGCCAGCATGGCGAGCAGCAGCGGATGCGCCTGGCTGGTCCACGGCAGCCCGTCCGGCGCGGCCGACGGCGTCGGCAGGCGCATGCCCTTGAGCAGCGCCTGCACCGCCAGGCCGGCAATCAGCAGCACGCAGATCTCGCCCATGGTATCGAAGCCGCGGAAGTCCACCAGCAGCACGTTGACCACGTTGTGGCCGCCGCCGCCCGGCACCGCCTGCTCGACATAGAAGGCCGATACCGGGTCGAACGGGCGCGTCATCACCGCGTAGGCTGCCACCGCCAGCAGCGTGCCGCCGCCCAGTGCCAGCATCACGTCGCGGATGCGGCGCGCAGGGCCGCCCTGCTCGGCCGTCTCGCGCGGCAGATAGAACAACGCCAGCACCAGCAGCAAGACCGTCACCACTTCCACCGACAGCTGCGTCAGCGCCAGGTCCGGCGCCGAGAAGCGCAGGAACACCAGCGACACCATCAGCCCGCAGCCGCTGAGCAGCACCAGCGCCGCCAGCCGCTGCCCGCGCGCGGCCACCACGGCAAGCGCCAGCACCGCCAGTATCGCCAGCGCCGCGGCGCCCATCGGGTCGAGCGCGCCGGCCGGGACGGTGCCGGCGAGCGTGTCGAGATCGGCCAGGAACCACGCCGGAATCGCCAGCAGCGCCAGCAGCATCCAGGCGATATAGCCCGGCAACGAGCCGCTCTCCAGCGCGCGCGTGATCGCGGTGGCAATGCGCTCCAGCGCGCGCATGCCGCTCTCGAACGAGCGGCGCGCGTTCAGGTGCTCGAGCGACTGCTGCCAGCGGCGCAGCGCATCGCGGCGCAGGAAGAACAGCGCCGCGCCGCCGGTCATGGACAGCAGGCTCATCAGCAGCGGCAGGTTGACGCCATGCCACAGGTTCAGGCTGTACGGCGGCAGCGGCGCGCGCAGCGTGGCCAGCGACGCCGCCGCCAGCAGGGTGCCTACCGTGTAGGCCGGCACCAGTCCCACCACCAGGCAGATCACGACCAGGAACTCCACCGGCACCTTCATGAAGCGCGGCGGCTCGTGCGGCGGATAGTTGGGAACGTCGGGCTGCCTGCCGCCAAAGAACACGCCGTAGATAAAGCGCAGCGAATACGCCATCGTCAGCGCGCCGGCCATGGTCGCCGCCGCCGGGATGACCCAGTTGAATTCGCCCAGCAGGCCCTGCGCCAGCGTCTCGCCAAAGAACATTTCCTTGCTGAGGAAGCCGTTGAACAGCGGCACGCCCGCCATTGACAGCGACGCCACGATCGCCAGCACCGCCGTATGCGGCATGTAGCGCGCCAGCCCGTGCAGCCGTTCCAGGTCGCGCGTGCCGGTCTCGTGGTCGATGATGCCGGCGGCCATGAACAGCGACGCCTTGAACACCGCGTGGTTGATGATGTGGAAGATCGCCGCCACCGTGCTCAGCTGGGTATCGAGCCCGAACAGCAGCGTGATCAGTCCCAGGTGGCTGATGGTGGAATACGCCAGCAGCCCCTTGAGGTCGCGCTGCAGCAGCGCCATCGCCGCGCCGAAGATCAGTGTGGCCAGCCCCGTCATGCTGACCAGGTAGAACCAGCCGTTGGTCCCGTCCAGCACCGGGTACAGCCGCGCCAGCAGGAACACGCCGGCCTTGACCATGGTGGCGGAGTGCAGGTACGCGGATACCGGCGTGGGCGCGGCCATCGCCTGCGGCAGCCAGAAGCTGAACGGGAACTGCGCCGACTTGGTAAAGACCGCCAGCAGGATCAGCACCAGCATCGGCATGTAGAGCGGGTGGCGCTGCACGTTGCCGGCCTGCGCCAGCACCACCGACAGTTCGAAGCTGCCGCAGATATGGCCCAGCAGCAGCACCGCGGCCAGCAGCGCCAGCCCGCCGCCGCCGGTGACGGCCAGCGCCATGCGGGCGCCCTGGCGGGCATCGCCGCGCCACGACCAGAAGCCGATCAGCAGGAACGACAGGATGCTGGTCAGCTCCCAGAACACCACCAGCAACAGCAGGTTGCCGGCCAGCACCACGCCCAGCATGGCCGCCATGAACAGCAGCAGCAGGCAGAAGAAGCGCACCGCCGATTCATTGCGCGCCAGATAGTAGCGCGCGTACAGGATCACCAGCAGGCCCACGCCGACCACCAGCAGCGCAAACAGGTAGGCCAGGCCGTCCAGGCGCAGCGACAGGTCGAGTCCCAGCGCGGGCAGCCAGCCCACGCGCCAGGCAAGGCCGTCCTCTGGCTGGTCGAAGACCGCGCCGCGCAGCTGCAGCAGCAGTACCAGCGCGACCAGCGGCAGGCCGACGATGACGGGCGCCACCAGCCGCGGTGCGCGCATGCCGATCACCCAGGTCAGTCCGGCGGCCAGCAGCGGCAGCGCGAGCAGCAGCGGCAGTTCCATGGGCGCCGCCTCAGGCCCGGGCCGGCGCGCGCGCCTGCGCGGCCCGGGACAGGCCGGGGCTGCCCGGCACCGGCGAGACATGGGCAACATGCACGGACAAGGGCCCGGCCAGCAGCGGGCGGCTGGCCAGGCGGCGGGCGGCGGCAACGCTGTCGGGCGATCCGTCCATCGCGAGTACGACGACTGTCATGGGCAGGGATCCAGGATTAACAAGGCAGCGGGCAGGCTGCCCCCTACTTTCCGGATTCTGGGGGTATTGCGCAAGTCATGCGTGGCCTGCTACCGGCTGCACGAAAGAATTCATCGCCCTGCATAACATACTGAAGTCCCGAGAATCGCCCCGGCAATCGATACATGCCCGCTATCGCCCGCCAACAAATGAATATTGGACGCGGCCGCCCCGGCTGACTTAGCCTTGGCGGCAGCAACTGAACCCGATGCCCCCCCGGAGACACCCACCATGAGCAACTTCCTCCTCTACGCACAGGACGGCCACATCGTCACGCTGACGATGAACGAGCCCGAGCGCCGCAACCCGCTGACCGGCAACACCGCGGTGGCTGAGTTCCTGGCCGCGATCGAGCGCATCCATGCCGACCGCAGCGTGCGCGCCGTGGTCATCACCGGCGCCGGCACGGCGTTCTCGTCGGGCGGCAACATCAAGGACATGGAACGCCAGGCCTCGGGCCAGGTGCCGGGCATGGAGATCCGGCAGGACTACCGCTGCGGCATCCAGCGCCTGCCGCTGGCGCTGTTCAACCTGGAAGTGCCGGTGATCGCCGCCGTCAACGGCGCCGCCATGGGCGCGGGCCTGGACCTGACCTGCATGTGCGATATCCGCATCGCTTCGGAGCGCGCGCAGTTCGCCGAATCCTTCGTCAAGCTGGGCATCATCCCCGGCGATGGCGGCGCCTGGCTGCTGCCGCGCGTGATCGGGCTGTCGCGTGCCGCCGAGATGACCTTTACCGGGCAGGCGATCGACGCGCAGACCGCGCTGGAATGGAACCTGGTGTCGCGCGTGGTGGCGCCCGAGGCGCTGCTGCCGACCGCATACGAGCTGGCCGGCCGCATCGCTGCCAACCCGCCGCACGCGGTGCGGCTGGCCAAGCGGCTGATGCGCGAGGCCATGCACACCCGCCTCGACACGCTGCTGGAATTGTCGGCCGGCTTCCAGGCCCTGTCGCACCAGACTGCGGACCACCGCGAGGCGGTGCAGGCTTTCCTGGACAAGCGCACGCCGGTGTTCAGCGGAAACTGATCGCGGCAGCTACGCAACCCGGCTTCAGGCGGATTGCGTTTCCGCCGCCTTGAGCTGGTTGACCAGCGCCACATAGTCGCGCATGGCCTGCTCGCGCTGCAAGCCGCGCCGGGCGGCCCAGGCGTCGTACTTGGCGCGCCCGACCATGTCCATCATGCCCGGGCGGTCGCCGCTGACGTCGCCGACGCTGCCCTGCTTGTAGAGCGCATAGAGCGACAGCAGGGTGTCGTTGTCGGGCGCCTGGCGCAGCGTCTTCGACAACGCGGCGGCAGCCTCGAAGGCCTTTTCGGCCGGGCTTGGCCCTTGCAGCGCCGGCGTGCCGCCGAAGTACGCATCTTCCAGCACCACTTCGTCCGGGAACCACCGTCCCTCCAGCAGCTTGCCGTCGCGCAGCGCAAACGCCAGCACGCCCTGCGAGGCCAGCGTGCCGCTGCGCAAGGTCGCAGCCACCACGGCCATGCCGGTGTTGAGCACCGGCGCGCCGAACGCGGTGAACGCCAGCCCCGCATCCGCCCACTCGCGCAGCCGCGCCAGGCCACGATCGCCACGATAGACCCCGCTGGTCCGGTTGGCGCCCGGCTGGAACCACGCAAAATCGCCCTTGCCGCGCGCATACAGCGCGGCCAGGTCGCCCTGCTCCAGGTCCGCGCGCGCCGCCGCCAGCAGCCCGGTCATCTGGTCCGGCGTCATGCGCGCATCGTCGCGCTCCGCACCCGCCATGCCAAGCGACGTGCCCACGCTGGCCTCGAAGAATTCCAGCACGTTGCGCGCCACCAGCTCGCGGTCATTGTCGACGCAGACCATGTGGTAGCTGTCTTCCAGCACCAGCATGCGCGCCTGCCCGGCACGCTTGCCCTGCCCGATCTGCTCGACCAGGAAGTTGGCGGAGCGCAGGCTGGTCAGCTCGTCCAGCCGCGCGTGGACCACCAGCGTGGGGCAGGCAATGCGCTGCAGCCCCTTGCGCACGTAGCCGCGCAAGCGATCGACTTCGCGGATGCACGCCAGCGGCACCCACTGGTAGTGGAAGTTCTCGCCGCGCGCGAACTTGGCCTTGACGATCTCGCGCAGCTGTTCGTTCTTGATGCCGAACGGCTCTTCCTCTTCCACCTTCATCCGGTTGGGAACGCCTGGAATCCGGTACAGCAGCGGGCGCAGGCTGCGATACCATGGCGTGGCCCAGCCGTCGATATAGACCGGCGGCGCCAGCGCCACCAGCCGGCCCCTGGTGTGCTGCTCGCGCTTGACCGTTTCCACCGCCAGCAGCGCGCCCATGCACATGCCCATCACGTGCAGCGTTTCATGCTGGTCGATGATCTCGCGGTATTTGGCGCGCACCGCCTCGAGCCAGTCCTCGGCGCGCACGCCGCACAGGTCTTCGGGTTGCGTGCCGTGTCCCGGCAGCGTCAGGGAGTGCGTGACAAAGCCGGCGCGCTTGAGGCGCTTGTGCATCGAGCCCAGGTCATACTGCGTGCCGCCCAGGCCGTGGATCAGGAACACGCCCGGGTCAGACATGCGCGGGCTCCGCGCCGGCACGGCGCAGCAGTGCCGCCACCTGCTCTACCTTGCCGTCCGCGCCGCGGATGCCGGCCAGCCGCTCGTGCACGCGCAGGCGGCCGCTGCCCGGCAGCGTCACGGCGTATTCCTGCACGCTGTCGGGCGCATCGCCGCGCGCCACGGCGGACCAGGTGGCCTGCACCAGCCCGCGGTCGGTGGCGTCGATATGGTCCAGCCATTCGTCGACGCTGTTGACGTCGCGGATCGTGTCGCCGAGCAACGCCGCCGCGCCCTCGCTCCATGTAGCGCGGCCGGTGACCGCGTCATACTCGACGCTGGCCACGCCCACCGCCTGCAGCGTGCGCGCATAGCGCAGGCGCCAGGCACGCGCTTCCTCCAGCGCGGTGCGGCGGCCCTCGGACAATGCGCGGCCGAGCAGCATCACCAGCGCCCAGACAATGACAAAGCCTTGCACCTCGACCACCGCTTCGCCCGGAAAGCCTTCGATGACGTTGAACGGGCCGGCGCCGGCCGCGGTGCGGTGGATGATCAGCAGGCAGCCCAGCAGCGTGGCAATGGCACCGCCGCGCGGTCCCCACAGCAGCGCGGTGGCAAGCAGCAGCGGCATCGGCACGTAGGCCAGCGTGGGCGCAAGGCCGCCGAAGCGCTGCGCGGCGTTGTCCGAGAACACCGCCAGCACCGCCACGATAAAGACCACGAAGGCCAGCCCGCCGGCCGCGAACTGCTGCATCGGCATGCCGCCCGAGCGCCGCACGCGGAAGCCGCGGAACGCCACCGCCAGCGGCCCCACCAGCAGCAGCCCGGCCGCGGTGGAAAAGGCCCAGGCGCGCCATTCGACCGGCAGGTCCAGACCGGGCCGCTGCCAGCGCCACAGCTCGACCGCCAGCGAAGCGCCCAGCGCCGAGCCGACCAGCGCCCCCGCGATCAGCAGCGTGGCTCCCGGCGGGCTTTGCGGATCGCGCCGGCCATAGGTGGCGATCCAGCCGGCGGTGCCCAGGCTGATGACCTCGATCAGGCCGAAGGCGACCGCCCCGCGCAGCGGCAGGCCGTGCGTGGCCATGCCCCACCCTGCCAGCGCCAGCCCGGCCCCGGCCAGCACCGCTGGCCATGACCAGCGCGCACAGACCAGCAGCGCGGCAAACGTGACGCCGCTGCCGAGCCAGACCGGCACGGCCTCGGTCGACGCATGCGCCAGCGAGCGCGACACCACGCCGGCGACGAGTACCAGCACGGCGACGATTGCCGCCAGGCGTATCTGCTGCATGGCACACCCCCAGGAGGCTGGCTGCGACGGGTTCCCGACGTCCTTGTTTGTGACTCAGGATAGTCGCCAGCCCGCCCGGGGCCAAGACAAGTCACCCCGCCTGGCGGGGCGCCGGAACGTCAGCCTGACACCCCGATGGCCCCCTCCACGTTGCGCACCAGGCTGACCAGCCGCGGGCCGATGTCTTCCTCGATCTGCTTGCTCTGCGGGCTGAACACCGGCACCGACGCGGCAAAGATCCACGCTTCGCCATCGCGCCGTGCGCGCATCGGCACGGCAACGGATTCCACCTCGCGATGCAGGTCGCGATGGCCGCGGCAGAAGCCGTGCTCCTGGAGGTCGCGCGCGGCATCCTTTAGGCGCTGCTGCAGCCAGTCAGCGCGGGCCGGATCGGCGGCGCGCAGCTGGGCCAGATACGCCTCGCGCTCGGGCTCGGGCATCAGCAACAGGTAGCCGCGGCCCGAACCGGTGCGCGAGATCGAGACCCGGGTACCGACCTCGGGCCGGAACACATGGCTGCCCACGCCCTGGGCGATCTCGACGTAGGTCATGGCGTTGCCGTTGCCGACGATCAGCTCGACCTGTCCGGCGATGTGGTCGGCCAGCTCCTGCATGGCCGGCCGCGCCAGCTGGCGCACCGTCATTCGCGCCAGCGCGGGCGCGGCCAGGTTGACCAGCCCGACCCCCGGCACGTAGCGCGACAGGCGATCCGAATAGTGCAGCAGGCCCAGTTCGCACAGGGTGTCGAGCAGGCGGAACAGCGTCGGCTTGGCCAGCCCGGTGCGCTCCATCAGCTCGCGGCTGCTCAGCTCCTGCACCGTTGGCGAGAAGCAGTTGAGGATCGAAACGCCCCGCGCCAGCGCGCTGACGAGGCGCGACTCGCCATCGGCATCGGCGGCCGGCGGGGTCAGGGAGGCATGTGCTTCATTGGTCATAACCGGGCCTTCGTCTGGATTTTTTTGATACCAGCGTCTCAAAACCCGGATGTTGCCCTTCGTTGATTCCGAAGTCAAACACAGGATTTTGAGTTTACATGGCGAATTTCCGACGCGAGAATTCCGATTCATCGTATTGGACGATCACTTTTTGAAACCGACGTCTCAATATCCCAACTCAACGATTCATCAACGACTCGCAACCGCTGCACCAGGAGACACCCTCATGCAACAAGCCGTCATCGTCGACGCCATCCGCAGCCCGATGGGCCGCTCCAAGCCGGGATCGGCCTTTACCGAGCTGCATGCCACCGAACTGCTGGCCCAGGTGCTCAGGGGCCTGGTCGAACGCAACCAGCTCGATCCCGGCCTGGTGGACGACGTCATCACCGGTTGCGTGACGCAGGCGGGCGAGCAGTCAGCCGGGCCGGGCCGCGTGGCCTGGCTGGCGGCCGGCTTCCCCGACCACGTGCCTGCCACCACCATCGACCGCAAGTGCGGTTCGAGCCAGCAGGCGGTGCACTTTGCCGCGCAGGGCATCATGGCCGGCGCCTACGACATCGTCATCGCCTGCGGCATCGAGTCGATGAGCCGGGTGCCGATGGGCTCGGCGCGCATCGGCCAGAACCCATATGGCCCGTCGATGGAAGCGCGCTACGCGCCGGGTCTGGTGTCGCAGGGCGTTGCTGCGGAGCTGGTCGCGGCCAAGTACGAGCTGTCGCGCCAGGACATGGACAACTACTCGGCCCGCTCGCACGAACTGGCTGCCGCGGCCCGCGAGAGCGGCGCCTTCCGCCGCGAGATCCTGCCGATCAGCACGCCCAACGGCGTGGTCGAGCATGACGAAACCATCCGCCCCGGCACCTCGGTGGAAAAACTCGGCACGCTGCAGGCCTCGTTCCGCAACGACGAACTGAGCGAGCGCTTCCCGCAGATCGGCTGGAACGTCACCGCGGGCAATGCCTCGCAGATCAGTGACGGCGCCTCGGCCATGCTGCTGATGAGCGAAGCCATGGCGCAGCGCCTGGGCCTGAAGCCGCGCGCGCGCTTTGTCGCGTTCGACGTCTGCGGCGACGATCCGGTGATGATGCTGACTGCCCCGATCGCGGCCAGCCAGCGCGCCATCAGGAAGAGCGGCCTGGCGCTGGACCAGATCGACCACTACGAAATCAACGAAGCCTTCGCCTGCGTGCCGCTCGCCTGGCAGAAGGCGCTGGGCGCCGACCCGGCGCGCCTGAACCCGCGCGGTGGCGCGATCGCGCTGGGCCATCCGCTGGGTGCGTCGGGCGTGCGCCTGATGACCACCATGCTGCATGCGCTGGAAGACAGCGGCCAGCGCTACGGCCTGCAGTCGATGTGCGAGGCAGGCGGCATGGCCAACGCCACCATCATCGAACGCCTGTAACCGCCTGCGTCGTTCCCGCGCAGGCGGGAACCCAGTGACTTTTTCCTAGGAGACACCCATGAAACTCGAAAACATGTCCGCCGTCGTCACCGGCGGCGCTTCCGGCCTGGGCCTGGCCTGCACCCGCCGCCTGGTGGAGCGCGGCGTCGGCGTGGTCATCGCCGACCTGAACGAAGAGCGCGGCAACGCGGTGGTGGACGAGTTCGGCGGCAAGGTCCGCTTCGTCAAGGCCGACGTCACCGACACAGAGCAGATGAACGCGGTCTACGACGCCGCCGAGGCCATCGCCCCGCTGCGCGCGCTGATCCACTGCGCCGGCCTGGGCGCGCCGGTGCGCGTGGTCGAAAAGGACGGCTCGCCGGGCTCGCTGGAAAAGTACGAGTCGGTGGTGCGCATCAACCTGATCGGCACCTTCAACGCGCTGCGTTTGGGTGCCGCGCGCATGGCCAGGAACGAAATGGTGGACGGCGAACGCGGCGCCTGCGTGCTGACCGCCTCGGTGGCCGCCTATGAAGGCCAGATCGGCCAGATCCCCTACAGCTCGGCCAAGGCCGGCATCGTCGGCATGACGCTGGTGGCCGCGCGCGACCTGGCGCAGCGCGCCATCCGCGTCTGCACCATCGCCCCGGGCCTGTTCGACACGCCACTGCTGGCGAAGCTGCCGGAGAACGTGCGCACCTCGCTGGGCGCGATGGTGCCGCACCCGGCACGCCTGGGCGCGCCGGACGAGTACGCCTCGACCGCGCTGCACATCCTGGAGAACCCGATGCTCAACGGCGAGACCATCCGCCTGGACGGCGCCATCCGCATGGCCCCGCGCTGAGCCGCCCTCGATCACCATCCAGCACTCCCCAATGGCCTTCTTGACCAGGACATCTGCATGAGCGACACGCTGCAACTAGAGACCCGCGGCAATACGCTGCTGATCACCATGAACCGGCCCCAGGCGCGCAACGCCATGGACTTCGAGACCGCGACCGCGCTGGCCGCCGCGATCGACCAGCTGGAAAGCCGTGACGACCTCGCCGTCGCCATCCTGACCGGCGCCGGCGGCACCTTCTGCTCGGGCATGGACCTGAAGGGCTTCCTGGAAGGCAAGCGCCCCAGCCTGCCCGGCCGGGGCTTCGGCGGGCTGACCGAGAAGCCGCCGCGCAAGGTGCTGATCGCCGCGGTGGAGGGCTATGCGCTCGCCGGCGGCTTCGAACTGGCGCTGGCCTGCGACCTGATCGTCTCGTCGAAGGCGGCCAAATTCGGCCTGCCCGAAGTCAAGCGCGGCCTGGTTGCCGGTGCCGGCGGCCTGATGCGCCTGCCACGCCGCGTGCCGTACCACATCGCCATGGAATATGCGCTGACCGGCAACATGCTGGGCGCCGAGCAGGCGCATGCCTACGGCCTGATCAACCGCCTGACCGAACCGGGCGAAGCGCTGCAGGGCGCGCTGGCGCTGGCCGGGGAAATCGGGGCCAACGGCCCGCTGGCGGTGGCGGTGAGCAAGCAGATCGTGGCCGAGTCGGCGGACTGGAGCAACGAGGAGATGTTCGAGCGCCAGCGCCCGCTGATGGCGCCGGTGTTCACCTCGGCCGATGCGCGCGAAGGCGCCGCGGCGTTTGCGGAGAAGCGCAAGCCGGTGTGGACCGGCAAGTAAGGCGGGAGCAAGCCATGCCGTCGTCGCGCCTTTCGCCTGGACGGCCGGCCGCAAGCCGGCGGGTCAGCCTGGACTAGCGCGGCGCCGGGCCGCCTTCGGCAAAGCGGAAGGCGGCCCGGCCCAAAGCCAAATTGACACGATGCAGGCTGCCGCTTACCCTCGGCCTACCCTGCGGTATATTCAGCGCATGCTTAACATGCCAGGCGCCGCCGCGGGCACATAACGATAATGACAATCCCGCGAGACGACCATCGTGCCTGCCTCCACCGCGCCTTCCCGCCTGGAAAGCCTCCGCCCGGCCCTGCCGATCCTGCTTGGCGCCTCCCTGATGCTCAGTCTGGCCATGGGCCTGCGCCAGAGCCTGGGCATCTTCATGCCGCCGCTGACGCGGGACATCGGCATCTCGGTCTCCGACTTCACGGTCGCCATCGCCGTGCAGAACCTGGCCTGGGGCCTGCTGCAGCCGCTGGCTGGCGCATGGGCCACGCGGATCGGCTTCCGGCCCCTGATGCTGGCCGGCTCGCTGTCGTATGTGGCCGGGCTGGTGCTGCTGGCGACCGCGCAAGGCATGATCGGCGTCACACTGGGCGCGGGCGTGGCGATCGGCGCTTCGATGGCCTGCACCGGCAGCGCGCTGGCGATGGCGGTGGCGGCACGGCCGGTGCCGGCGGCGCTGCGCAGCACGGTGCTGGGGCTGGTGTCGGGGGCCGGCTCGCTCGGCGCGCTGCTGGCCGCGCCGATCGGGCAAATGGTGACGCAGGCTTACGGCTGGCGCGCCGGGCTGGCCGCGTTCGTGCTGCTGGCGCTGGTGATGCTGCCGGCGGCCTGGATGGCGGGGCGCGTGGACAAGCTGCCGTTGCCCGCGTTCGGCGGCGCCGACCAGAGCAATGCGCGGCAGGCGCTGGGCACGGCGCTGCGGCACGCGCCGTTCATCGTCATGGCGCTGGCGTATTTCGTCTGCGGCATGCAACTGGTCTTCCTGACCACGCACCTGCCGTCGTACCTGGACATCTGCGGCATGGACCCGATGCTCAGCGCACAGGCGCTGGGCGTGATCGGCGGGTTCAACGTGCTCGGCAGCATCTTCTTCGGCTGGGCCGGCGGGCGCTTCAACAAGCTGATGCTGCTGGGCGGCATCTATACCGTGCGCTCGCTGGCGCTGACCTGGTATTTCTCGTCGGCGCCCACGCCGGGCAGCACGCTGGTGTTTGCCGCGGTGATGGGCTTCCTGTGGCTGGGCGTGGCGCCGCTGGTGTCGGGCTGGATCGCCGAGACCTTCGGCCTGCGCTGGCAGGCGATGCTGGGCGGCGTGGCCTTCTTCAGCCACCAGATCGGCAGCTTTACCGGTGCCTTCGGCGGCGGGGTGGTCTATGACGCGCTGGGCTCGTACACCGTAGCCTGGCAGGCGGGCGTGGCGATGGGGCTGGCGGCCGGGATCGCGCAGATCGTGTTTGCGGTGGCGACGCAGCGTCGGCCACCTTTGATGGCGACGTCCTGAGGGCACCGCTCCGTCCGCCGCCGTATCGAGGCGGGATCACGCACGAATGCGGCCTGCACCCCGAACGGGGGATGTGCAGCCGCTGCCGGGCAATTAGGATAAATACCGAGCGGTCCTCTAGCGGATCCTCAGGCCTTTGCGGCCCGCGTTCGCGCGGGCCTTTTTCTATATGGGCCGGCAGCCGCACGCGGCGCAGGTAAGAATCGCCCGCGGTTGTAAATCTGCCTGCCAGTCTGCCTGTCAGTGCCTGCCGGCACTCAGCGGGCGTGGCGGCGCCAATGCCACAGCGCGAGGCCGGCCAGTCCGGCCGCCACCGCCGCGCCGGCAATGCGAAGCTGGCGCATCTGTTCCGGCGAGGTCCAGCCGCCCTGGACGTCCATATGTCCCAGCGAGGCATGGAACAGGTTGCCGTCGGTGACCGGTATCTCGTGCGCCCCGCTGAAATGCCGATGCAGGATGCGGCCGTACGCCCGTTGCAGCAGGCCTGGCGCCAGCAGGTTGGCAACGCGCGCCAGCCTTGCGACCACGCCTACCGTCACCGCCTGCGAGGCCGGCGCCGCGACCGCGCGCAGCACCGCGCGCAGCACCGCACGCGCGACCGCGCCGGCGTCGACCAGCGGCCGCGGCGGACGCAGTGCCTTGCCGGTGTAGTTGGCACTGTGGCGCATGCCCGGCGTGTCGGCGGTGGCCGGGAAGATGTCGCAGATGCGGATCTGCGGATAGTCGACCAGCTCCGCGCGCAACGCCTCCGAAAAGCCGCGCAGCCCGAACTTGCTTGCCGTATACGACACGCCATATGGCGACGGCGCCCATGCGCCCAGCGACACGATATTGACCAGCACGCCCTTGCGCGCCGCCTTGAAGAACGGCAGCACCGCATGCGCGCCGTGCAGGTAGCCCAGCAGGTTGATGCGTACCACCTGCTCATGCGCGGCCACCGGTGTTTCGTCGAACAGCCCAACCGCGCCGACACCGGCATTGTTGACCCAGACATCGATGCCGCCGTCGCCGAACTCCGCCGCACGCTCGGCCAGCCGGTGCATGGCCGCCGGCTGCGTGACGTCGCCCGGGACGGCCAGTGCCCGCGCGCCCAGTTCGCGGCACGCCGCGGCGGCGCGCGCCAGCGGCGCCTCGCCGCGCGCGCACAGCACCACGCGCGCCTGGGCACGCGCGAACGCCAGCGCGGTGGCCAGCCCGATGCCGCTGGAAGCGCCGGTGATGACAACAGTAAGCGGTCGGGTCGGGTGCATGGCGAACCTCTTTTAGAGTTAACGGCGTAATCCCGCAGGAGCAGCAGGTTCCGTTCCAGCGCGGAGGCGCTGGAATGCAACTTGCCTGTCTGCCTGGGGACCGACCACACGGCCGGCCCACGCGGCCGGTATGGCGTGCCGGCCCCCTGGAACCTGCACAAGGAGCCCTGCCATGATCTCGACCGAACAGGAAATCCTGGTGTGCGGCCCGGAAAACGGCCGCTGGCACCTCGAAATGCGCACCGGCAACGCCGCACCGGAGCGGCTCGCCGGCGAGTTCGATTCGCCCGACATGGCCATCGCCGGCGCCCAGCAGGTCTATCCGTCGATTCCGGTGCGCGTGACCGATATCTCCGGGGCGCCGGCACCGTCGGCCCCCGCGCATGGAGGATCGCTGACCGACTATCACTACGGCGGCCACAGCGCGACCCAGGACGAGAAGCTGACCGGCCGCGCGCATCCGTCGAGCGACACCTCGCAGCCGCCGCCGGGTCCGCACCCTTACCAGGCCACTGATCTCGGCAACCTGCCGGAAGGCACGCCGCGCCACGGCATGTACGGGGTCGCGTCCACTCCGGCAGAGGCGGAGGCGGCCGACCGCAAGGACGAGGCGACACGGCGCCACCCCGGCTCGCGCGACGCCGAAGACTAGGCCAGGGCGACGCCACGGCGGGCGGCACCACGTACAATCCTGGTTTTCCCTTCGCCCCGCCGCCCTGCTGCCATGACCACCCTCGGAACGCCCCTTTCCCCCTCTGCAACCAAAGTGATGCTGCTCGGCTCCGGCGAGCTGGGCAAGGAAGTGCTGATCGCACTGCAGCGCCTGGGCGTCGAGACCATCGCCGTCGACCGCTATGACAATGCGCCGGGCCAGCAGGTGGCCCACCACGCGCGCACCATTGCCATGAGCGACCCGGACCAGCTCAGGGCGCTGATCGAAGCGGAGAAGCCTCACCTGGTGGTGCCCGAGATCGAAGCCATCGCCACCCCCATGCTGGAAACGCTGGAAGCCGCCGGCACCGTGCGCGTGATCCCCACCGCGCGCGCCGCGCGCCTGACCATGGACCGCGAAGGCATCCGGCGCCTCGCCGCCGAGTCGCTCGGCCTGCCCACCAGCCCGTACAAGTTCTGCGATTCGCTGGAAGAACTGCAGGCCGCCATCGATGGCGGCATCGGCTATCCGTGCGTGGTCAAGCCGGTGATGAGCAGCTCCGGCAAGGGCCAGAGCAAGATCGACGGCCCCGAGGGCGTGCAGGCCGCGTGGGACTACGCCATGGCCGGCGGCCGCGTCAGCCACGGCCGCATCATCGTGGAAGGCTTTATCGACTTCGACTACGAGATCACGCTGCTGACGGTGCGCGCCATCGGCGCCAGCGGCCAGGTCGAGACGCAGTTCTGCGCGCCGATCGGGCACGTCCAGGTCAGCGGCGACTACGTGGAAAGCTGGCAGCCGCAGCCGATGCACCCCGCCGCGCTGCAGAAGGCCCAGCAGATCGCGCAGGCCGTCACCGCCGACCTGGGCGGCATGGGCCTGTTCGGCGTGGAACTGTTCGTCAAGGGCGAGCAGGTCTGGTTCAGCGAGGTCAGCCCGCGCCCGCACGATACCGGCATGGTGACCATGGCCACGCAGCACCAGAACGAATTCGAGTTGCATGCGCGTGCCATCCTTGGCCTGCCGGTCGATACCTCGCTGCGCAGCCCCGGCGCCAGCGCGGTGATCTACGGCGGCGTGGACGCGCAGGGCGTGGTGTTCGACGGCGTGGACCAGGCGCTGAGCGTGCCGCAGACCGAGGTGCGCCTGTTCGGCAAGCCCGAGAGCTTTACCAAGCGCCGCATGGGCGTGGCGCTGGCCTATGCGGACGATGTTGACACCGCCCGCACCCGCGCCAAGGAAGCCGCAAGCCGCGTGCGTCCGCGCGCGGTGGGCTGATACCTGAAGGAGCGGAAGGCGTTACAGCACGTGACTGCCCGCGGCGGCATGGGCGGGCGGGTGCGGTGCCGCCACCTGCGCGGCAGCGTGCGCCGCGGCCAGCACCGGCGCCATGCGCACGCCGCTCAGGTCGGCACCGGACGGGGCCTGGTACAGCCGCAGGCCCAGTTCCGGCAGGATCGCCAGCAGGTGGTCGAACACATCGCCCTGGATGCGCTCGTAGTCCATCCACGCCGTCAGCGCGGTAAAGCAATAGATTTCCACCGGGATGCCCTGCGAATCGGGCTCCATCATGCGCACGTTGAGCAGCAGGTCGTGGTGGATTTCGGGATGCGCCTTCAGGTAGGCGATGCCATACGCGCGGAAGGTGCCGACATTGGTCAGCCGCCGCCGGTTCACCGGGTCATTGCCGGCGGCAATCAGCAGCCGGTTGGCCTCGTCGACCTTGGCCTGCTTCTCGGCCAGGTAGTCGTGCAGCAACTGGTACCGCATCAGCGCATGCACTTCGTCGTCTTCCAGGAAGCGCACGCTGCTCGCGTCGATGCGCAACGTCCGCTTGATACGGCGCGCGCCGGACTCGAACATCTGGCGGTAGTTGCGGTAGCTCTCCGAAAACAGCTTGTAGGTCGGCACCGTGGTCACGGTGTTGTCCCAGTTCTGCACCTTGACCGTATGCAGCGCGATGTCCTTGACGTAGCCATCGGCATTGCATTGCGGCATTTCGATCCAGTCGCCGATGCGCAGCATGTCGTTCGAGGTCAGCTGCGTGCTGGCCACCAGCGACAGCAGCGTGTCCTTGAACACCAGCAGCAGCACCGCCGACAACGCCCCCAGGCCGGACAGCATCCACAGCGGCGAACGGTTGATCAGGATCGACAGCACCAGCACCGCGCACACCAGCCCCAGCCCGAGCCGCCCCACCTGGATATAACCCTTGATCGAGCGCGTCTGCGCGCGGCGGCTGCCGGCGTAAACGTCCTGCCACGCGCCCAGCACGCCGCCCAGCATCAGGAAGAAGCAGACCCACAGGCTGGAATGGGCCAGGCGCTCCACCAGCAGCGCATAGCGGCCCATGTGCGGCACCTCGCCGATGCCGACGGTGATCACCGCAAAACCCACCGCATAGCCGAAGCGCCGGTACGCGCGATGGCGCGTCAGCGCCTTGCTCCAGGGCCCCTTGCCCCAGACCGTCAGCACGCGATGGGCGATGCGCGACATCACATGGCCGAACAGCCATTGCGCGACCAGCGCGATCAGCACCAGCACCACCAGGTACAGCGTGATCTGCGCCCAGGGATGGGCCGGAATACGTTGCTGGAACAGCTCCAGCAGGGCATCGAAACTCATAAGGGGCGAAGTCAAGCCAGTGGTTCGGCCGGATAGTGTACAAAACGTGCACGCCCCTTCGTAAAACTGCGATCCCAGGACCCACCAGGACCCACCAGGCCCCCCTGTGTCCCGCGGCCCTGCCCTCGCTCAGGCAGGCAGCAGCTTCAGCCCCCCGATCCCGACAAAAATCAGCGCGATCAGCGCCAGGCGCATCGGCGCGGCGCTCTCCCCAAGGAACAGGATCCCGATCACGGTGACCCCGATCGCCCCGATCCCGGTCCATACCGCGTACGCCGTTCCCACCGGCAGGTGCCGCAAGGCCGCACTGAGCAGGAAGATGCTGGCCAGGGCGGCCCCGATCCCCAGCACCGTCGGCCCCGGCCGCGTCCATCCGTCCGTGTACTTCAAGGCGAGCGCCATCACGATCTCGATCAGCCCCGCCAGCACCAGCAGCATCCACGCCATTGCCTTTTCCTGTTCCCTGATTGCCGCCCGGCGACCATTGCCGGGCCCGCCAGGCCAATGTAGGCTGTGCGAATCGGCACGAGAACTGGCTATTTTCGCAAAGGGGCTATGCAAACATGCAGGAAGCGGACTGGGACGACCTGAAGTACTTCCTTGCCGTCAGCCAGTCAGGCTCGCTGGCCGGCGCTGCCCGGACGCTGCACGTCAACCACTCCACCGTGCTGCGCCGGCTCGCCCGGCTGGAAGAGGTGCTGGGCACCCTGCTCTTCGAGCGCCATCCGGCGGGCTACGCCCTCACCACAGCGGGCGAAGCGCTGGCCCAGCGGCTTGCCGGCGTCGGCGAACAGATCGATGCCGCGCAACGCCAGTTGTCCGGCCTGGACAGCCAGCTGAGCGGGCCGCTGCGGGTCACCACTACGGACACGCTGCTGGCCGGGCTGCTGATGCCGCTGTTCGCGGAATTTCGCGCGCTGCATCCGCGGATCCAGTTGCAGATCGTGGTCAACAACAGCTTCCTGAGCCTGAGCCGGCGCGAGGCGGATGTGGCGGTACGTCCGGCCAGCGCGCCGCCGGAATACCTGGTCGGGCGCCAGGTCGGGATGCTGGAAACTGCGCCGTACGCATCGCGCGACTACCTGGCGCAAACCGGCAACGCCCCGGCCCGTGGAACCGCAGCGCCTGACTGGGCCGGCCACGACTGGGTGGTCCCGGACGACGCGCTCGCGCATCTCGCGCAGGCTCGCTGGGTGGCCGAGCACGTGCCGCCGGCGCGCCGGCTGGTGAGCGTAGACAGCCTGGTGGCCATGGTCGATGCCGTCAGGCATGGCATGGGTATCGGCATGCTGCTGTGCCTGCTGGCCGAGCACGACGCAGGCCTGGTCCGTCTGGCCCGGCCCGACCCCGCGCTCGGCACGCCGCTGTGGATCCTGACCCATCCCGACCTGCGCCATAGCGCGCGGGTCCGGGCGTTCAACGACTTTCTCTACGCCAGGCTCAGTGCGTCGCCCTGGCTGAAGCCGGCGCCGGCGCTATGAAGCTTTCGTATTCGTATACATCGCCATCAGTTGCTCGTCCGTGTAACCCCATTCGGCGGCATTCTCGAACGCCACCACCGTCTCCTCGCTGTGCCGCAGGTCGATCAGTTCCGTCGGTACCGGGCGTGACTGCGACACCGAATAGAACGCCATCACCAGCGGCCGCAAGGGGTCGGCTTCGTTCTGGCCGCAAACCACCGCCAGCCGGTTGGAGCGCAGCCGCAGCACGGTGCCCAGCGGGTAGATGCCGACGGTGCGCGTGAAGGCCTTGAACACCCGGCGGTCGAACAGCGTGTCGACGCGCACGGCCATGTATTCCATGGCGCGCGCCGGCGACCATTGCTGGTGGCCCGGACGGTCCGAGGTCAGCGCATCGTAGGCGTCGCAGATCGCGGCAATCCTGGCGTGGATGCTCAGTTCGTGGCCGGCCAGCCCGAACGGGTAGCCGCGGCCGTCCACGCGTTCGTGGTGGTGGACACAGACATCGAGCGGGATATTGGAGACCAGCCGCGCCTCGTTGAGGATGCGGTAGCCCGCCGACGGATGGCGGCGGTAGCTTTCCTCTTCCTCGGGCGTGCGTGCGACGGCCTTGTGCTGCACGGATTCGGGCAACGTCAGCTTGCCGATGTCGTGCACCAGGCCGGCGAGGCCGAGTTCGCGCACCTCGTCCTCCGGCAGGCTCAGCGTCCGCCCGACCGCGATCATCAGCGCGCAGACGGCAAAGGCGTGCAGGTAGCTGTAGTCGTCGCGCGCCTTGAGCCGCGCCAGCGCCAGCAGCGCCTGCCCGTGGCGCGACAGCGAGCGCGACGCGGCGTCGACCAGCGGCAGCGCGCGTCCGACCTCCAGCGCGCGGCCCATGCGGATGTCGGCGAACATGGAGCCGATCACCGCCTTGCCGGACTGGAGCAGGTCGCGCGCCCGGCCGAGCTCGGCTTCGAGCGAAGCGACCGGCTGCTCGGCCGCAGGCTCCCACGCCGGTGGCTCGGCCTCGGCAACCGGCACTGGCGGCGCCTCGGGCACGGCTGGTGCGGGCAGGTTGCGCCCCTTGAGGATATCGATCCAGACTTCGCGGACGCCCGCGGACTGGATCTGCCGAATCTGGTCTTCGTGGCTGACCAGAAACTTCGCGCGCCAGAACGGGTGGCTGATCCACGGCCCACCCAGCCTGGCGACAAACATCCCGACCTGCAATTGTTCCGACCCGATTCGTCTCAGCATGAGATGTCCCCCGGACGCTGGTTTTTTTCTTGTCGGAATGGCTATCGGCAGGCCGGCGCCAGACTTGAGGCCTGTTTTTTGCCCGCCGGAACCGCGCCGGCGTTGTCAAGGGGGCGCCAAATGCCCGGACGGCGCCGTCAGGCATTCCAGGCGGCCCCGGCGCCGGCGCTACAATGGCGCGCCCAGAGCTCACCAGACGCCAGCCAGTCGCCCCCGTTCAACCATGTCCGGAACGTACACGCTAGTCGGCATCGCCCGTGCCAAGTCCCATCGCCGCGAGGCGCTGGTATCCCAGCTCACCACGCTGCAAACGCGCGGGCTGAAGGAGCCCGGCTGCCTGGACTACCATGTCGGGCAGGATGCCGAGGACGCTCAGGTCTTCGTGATCTATATGGTCTGGGACTCGAAGAACGCGCTGGAATCGCACCTGAACCGGCCGTATATGCGCGATTTCCACGCGTCGCGGCGGGAATTCGTCGAAGGCGACTTCAGTTTCCGCTGGCTGAATGCGGCCTGACGCAGCCTGACACGGCCAGCCACCGCGCCAGGCGTTACCGGCGCCACTTCCGCGGCCCCACGGCCTTCTTCCCCCCGCTTGTCATTCCCGCCGCCCCGGTCTATCAATCAGATTGACCCTCATCTCGGGCCGCCGCGGCCTGGCAGGAGTGCATCATGGAAGTCAGGGACGGATTTGCCGGCACCATCGGACACACCCCGCTGATCCGGTTGGCGGGGCTGAGCGCCGAGACCGGCTGCGATATCTACGGCAAGGCCGAATTCCTGAACCCGGGCGGCTCGGTCAAGGACCGCGCCGCGCTCTACATCATCCGCGACGCCGAGCGCCGCGGCGTGCTGAAGCCCGGCGGCACCGTGATCGAAGGCACGGCGGGCAATACCGGCATCGGCCTGGCCCACCTGTGCGCGGCGCGCGGCTATCGCTGCATCGTGGTGATCCCCGACACGCAGTCGCCGGAGAAGATGGAACGGCTGCGCATGCTCGGCGCCGAGGTGCGGCCGGTTCCCGCCAAGCCTTATGCCGATCCCGGCAACTACCAGAAGATCGCTTGCCGGCTGGCCGAGGAAACCGATAATGCGATCTGGGCCAACCAATTCGACAACCTCGCCAACCGGCAGGCCCACTACGAAACCACCGGCCCCGAGATCTGGCACGCCACGGCTGGCCGCATCGATGCCTTCACCTGCTCCACCGGCACCGGCGGGTCGCTGGCGGGCATCGCGCGTTGCCTGAAGGAGCACAAGCCGGCCGTGCGCATCGTGCTGGCCGACCCGCACGGCAGCGCCCTCTATAACTTCGTCAAGCACCGCGAACTCAAGGCCGAGGGCAGTTCGATCACCGAAGGCATCGGCACCAGCCGCGTCACCGCCAACCTGCAGGACACGCCGATCGACGATGCGGTGCAGGTCGACGACCAGACCTGCGTCGACATGGTCTACCGGATGCTGCGCGAGGAAGGGCTGTTCCTGGGTGGCTCTTCAGGAATCAATGTCGGCGCCGCCGTGGCGCTGGCCCGCGAGATGGGACCGGGCCACACCATCGTGACCCTGCTCTGCGACCGCGGCGACCTGTACATGGGCCGGCTCTTCAACGAGGCGTGGCTGGCCGGCAAGAACCTGCAGCCGATTCCGTTCCGGCGCGTCGGCCCGGGGGTATAGGCACGGCCGGCGGCTACGCCGCCTTCAGCCGCCGCCACAGCGTGGTCGGGCTGATGCCCAGGATGTGGCACGCGGCGGTCCGGTCGCCGCCGCATTCGGCGAGCACGCGGCGGATATGCTCGACTTCGCTCGACTGCTTGACGCGCGCCAGCGAATGGCCGGGCCTGCCGGCCGTTGCAGCGCGCGCGGCCGGTTCCGTTGGGGCTTCCGCCACGGCCATCGCCACGCCCTCGCCGCCAAAAAGTTCCGGCACGGCGGCCTGCAGTTCTCGGAGCAGTGCATCGGCTTCCAGCTTGCGGCCGGCCACCAGCACCGCGATGCGCTCCGTGACATTTTCCAGCTCGCGGATATTGCCCGGCCATGCGTAGCGCGCCAGGCGCGAGCGCGCCACGGCCGGCAAGCGCTGCGCACGCTCGGTGCCCAGGCGCTCCTGCGCGCGGCGGTACAGCAGCTCGGCGAGCTCGGCCAGGTCTTCGGCGCGCTCGCGCAACGGCGGCATCTCGATGCGCAGGATATTGAGGCGGTAGTACAGGTCCTGGCGGAAGCCGCCGTCGCGCACCATCGCGGGCAGGTCGCGGTGGGTGGCCGCGATCACGCGCACGTTGACGGGCACGGCGTCGAGGCCGCCGATCGGCAGCACCTGTTTTTCCTGCAGCACGCGCAGCAGGCGCGTCTGCAGCGTCGGCGGCATGTCGCCCACTTCGTCGAGGAACAGTGTCCCGTTGTGCGCCGACTCGAACAGGCCGGCCTTGCCCCCGCGGCGCGCGCCGGTGAAGGCGCCCTCTTCGTAGCCGAACAGCTCGCTCTCCAGCAGCGCTTCCGGAAACGCGGCGCAGTTGACCGCCACGAACGGGAACGCGCGGCGCGGGCTGGCGTCGTGCATGCCCTGCGCCAGCACTTCCTTGCCGGTGCCGCTCTCGCCGCCGATCAGCACGGTGGAATCGACCACGGCGTAGCGCCGCGCCAGCGTGCGCAGTTCGGTCATCACCGCGGAGGTGCCGGCGAGGTCGTCGAGGCTGTAGCGCACGCCCGCGGGCCGGGCGCGGCTGCGCGAGCGCAGGTTGCGGTCGACGCGCTGGATCGCGCTGGCGTCCTGGATGGTGAGCAC
Organism: Cupriavidus oxalaticus; assembly: GCF_004768545.1. Taxonomy (NCBI): domain Bacteria; kingdom Pseudomonadati; phylum Pseudomonadota; class Betaproteobacteria; order Burkholderiales; family Burkholderiaceae; genus Cupriavidus; species Cupriavidus oxalaticus. The sequence continues at coordinate 1,829,843 of NZ_CP038635.1, forward strand.
CGCGCCGAGGGTGCCGGCTTCGCTGGCGATCGGGATGCGGTTGACCACCACCATCTTGTCGCCGAGCTTGTGGATCGCTTCCAGCTCCTTGTCGCCGCTCTGCATCACGCCTTCAAGCGACAGGTTGGGCGCCAGCGTCTGCAGCTTGCGGCCCACAGCGGCCGCGGCCGAGGTACCGAGGAATCGCTCCATGGCCGGATTGAACGACTGGATCCGCCCTTCCGCATCGACGGCGGCCACGCCCTCGTTCAGGTGCGCCAGGATAGTGTTGACATAGTCGCGCCGGGTCGATTCAATGCGGCGCAGCCGTGCGGCCTCGATCGCGTCTTCCAGCGCCATGCGCACCGAGTTGCCTGAATACAGGAACACGCCGGTCAGGCCGTAGCGGTCGGCCAGGTCGGTGACCAGCCCTGGGCCGACCACCACCTGGATGCCCTCCTGCTTGAGCGCCTTGACCCGCGCCACGGCATCGTCCTCGGTCAGGTAGGTATAGGCCGGGATCGCCAGCGAGAACGCGCGCACGAATTCATCGACCTCGGCATAGGTGGAGGCATGCGTGACCAGCGCGACCCGGGGCGAGATGCGGCGCGCGGTGGCGAGTGCGCTCATGACGTCGAAGCCCGTCACCTTGACCAGCACCACCGGCACGTCCACATGCTGCCGCAGGTAGGCGCCGTTGGAGCCGCCGGCGACCACCACATCGAGCCGGCCTTCGCGCACTTCACGCGATACCGCGCTGGCGGCGGCCTCGAAGCCCTTGCCGACGATGCGGAATTCCGCGCGCGCGGCATAGGACGGGATCAGGTCGGCAAAGGCACGTGCCAGGCGGCTGATGCCGATGGCCCAGATGCGCGGGCGGGCGGGCGTGGAGGCGGGAGGACTCATGGTGCGGTGCGGCTTGGGGAGCGGGTGAAACCCCGTCGGAACAGGCGTAGAGTGCTGGCACATTGTCGGTCATGCCAGCCCCGATTTCAACTTTGAATTCGCGATTTGCGAATGTGAAATTCAAATGTGCTGAAATGAGGACATCCGGCATCGGCAAGATTTCACGCTGCTGCCCGCGAGGCCAGTCCTGACAAGGCTTTACGGCGATTCCAGCGACGTGCCCGCAAAGGCTGGCACACCCCTTGCGCTTATGGCTCCGTCTTGTTCACCTCAAACGCAAACGCCATGACCTACTCCGCTTCCGACCTCGCGCGCTCCGCAGGCGCCCGTTTCCGCCAGGCGCTTGCCGAAGAGCATCCGCTTCAGGTGGTCGGCACCATCAACGCCAACCACGCCCTGCTGGCCAAGCGTGCCGGCTACCGGGCCATCTATCTGTCCGGCGGCGGTGTCGCGGCCGGCTCGCTCGGCCTGCCCGACCTGGGCATCTCCAGCCTGGACGACGTCCTGACCGATATCCGCCGCATCACCGACGTGTGCGACACGCCGCTGCTGGTGGACGTCGACACCGGTTTCGGCGCTTCGGCCTTCAACGTGGCCCGCACCACCAAGTCGCTGATCAAGTTCGGCGCCGCGGCCATGCATATCGAGGACCAGGTCGGCGCCAAGCGCTGCGGCCACCGCCCCAACAAGGAAATCGTCACCCAGGGTGAAATGGTCGACCGCATCAAGGCCGCCGTCGACGCCCGCACCGACGAGAACTTCGTCATCATGGCCCGCACCGACGCGCTGGCCGTGGAAGGCCTGGACAGCGCCATCGAGCGCGCCGTGGCCTGCGTGGAAGCCGGCGCCGACGCCATCTTCCCGGAAGCCATGACCGACCTCGGCATGTATCGCAAGTTTGTCGACGCGGTGAAGGTGCCGGTGCTGGCCAACATCACCGAGTTCGGCGCCACGCCGCTGTTCACCACCGACGAACTGGGCGGTGCCGGCGTGTCGATGGTACTGTACCCGCTGTCGGCCTTCCGCGCCATGAACAAGGCCGCGGAGAACGTGTACGCGGCCATCCGCCGCGACGGCACGCAGAAGAACGTGGTCGATACCATGCAGACCCGCTCGGAGCTCTACGAGAGCATCGGCTACCATGACTTCGAGCAGAAGCTCGACGCCCTGTTCGCACAAGGCAAGGGCAAGTAAGACACCATAGAGGCAGGCGCGGCCGGGCCGGGGCAGATCCCCTCCCGGCCGTTCGCCTGACAAAGACAGGCAACACCAGGCATCACACCAAGGAGACCCAGATGTCCGAAGCGCAACCGCTCGTCACTCCCAAGCCCAAGAAATCCGTCGCGCTGTCCGGCGTTGCCGCCGGCAATACCGCGCTGTGCACCGTTGGCCGTACCGGCAACGACCTGCACTACCGCGGCTATGACATCCTCGATATCGCCGAGACCTGCGAGTTCGAAGAAATCGCCCACCTGCTGGTGCACGGCAAGCTGCCGACCAAGTCCGAACTGTCCGCCTACAAGGCCAAGCTGAAGTCCCTGCGCGGCCTGCCCGCCAACGTCAAGGCCGCGCTGGAGTGGGTCCCCGCCAGCGCCCACCCGATGGACGTGATGCGCACCGGCGTGTCGGTGCTGGGCACCGTGCTGCCGGAAAAGGACGACCACAACACCCCGGGCGCGCGCGATATCGCCGACCGCCTGATGGCCAGCCTCGGTTCGATGCTGCTGTACTGGTACCACTACAGCCACAACGGCAAGCGCATCGAAGTGGAAACCGACGATGACTCCATCGGCGGCCACTTCCTGCACCTGCTGCACGGCGAAAAGCCGTCGGCGCTGTGGGTAAGCGCCATGAACACGTCGCTCAACCTGTACGCCGAGCACGAATTCAACGCCTCGACCTTCACCGCGCGCGTGATCGCCGGCACGGGCTCGGACATGTACTCGTCGATCGCCGGCGCGATCGGTGCGCTGCGCGGCCCCAAGCACGGCGGCGCCAACGAAGTCGCTTTTGAAATCCAGAAGCGCTACGACAACGCCGACGAGGCCCAGGCCGACATCACCCGCCGCGTCGAGAACAAGGAAGTCGTGATCGGCTTTGGCCACCCGGTGTATACCATCAGCGACCCGCGCAACCAGGTGATCAAGGAAGTGGCGAAGAAGCTGTCGAAGGATGCCGGCTCGATGAAGATGTTCGACATCGCCGAGCGCCTGGAAACCGTGATGTGGGACATCAAGAAGATGTTCCCGAACCTGGACTGGTTCAGCGCGGTGAGCTACCACATGATGGGCGTGCCGACGGCGATGTTCACGCCGCTGTTCGTGATCGCGCGCACCTCGGGCTGGGCCGCGCACATCATCGAGCAACGCATCGACAACAAGATCATCCGCCCGAGCGCCAACTACACCGGTCCGGAGAACCTGAAGTTCGTGCCGATCAAGGACCGCAAGTAAGACCGGCTGCCGGTTTGCCCTGCGTCGGGTTGCATTGATCCGGGCCTGCGGGCAAAGGGGGTAGTTGGTCGCTGACACGGGACCACTACCCCTTTTTCATACTTATATAGATTTCCCTACACCATGAATTCTGCAAACCGCAAACCGCTACCGGGCACCAAGCTGGATTACTTCGACGCGCGCGCCGCGGTCGAGGCCATCCAGCCGGGTGCCTACGACAAGCTGCCGTACACGTCGCGCGTGCTGGCAGAAAACCTGGTGCGCCGCTGCGACCCCGCCACGCTGACGGATTCGCTCAAGCAACTGATCGAGCGCAAGCGCGACCTCGACTTCCCGTGGTTCCCGGCGCGCGTGGTGTGCCACGACATCCTGGGCCAGACCGCGCTGGTGGACCTGGCCGGCCTGCGCGACGCCATTGCCGACCAGGGCGGCGACCCCGCCAAGGTCAACCCGGTGGTTCCGGTGCAGCTGATCGTCGACCACTCGCTGGCGGTGGAATGCGGTGGCTTCGACCCGCAGGCGTTCGAGAAGAACCGCGCCATCGAAGACCGCCGCAACGAAGACCGCTTCCATTTCATCGACTGGACCAAGAAGGCGTTCAAGAACGTCGATGTGATCCCGCCGGGCAACGGCATCATGCACCAGATCAACCTGGAGAAGATGTCGCCGGTGATCCACGCTGACAATGGCGTGGCCTATCCGGATACCTGCGTCGGCACCGACAGCCACACCCCGCACGTCGATGCGCTGGGCGTGATCGCCATTGGCGTGGGCGGCCTGGAAGCCGAGAACGTGATGCTCGGCCGCGCCTCGTGGATGCGCCTGCCGGATATCGTCGGCGTCGAGCTGACCGGCAAGCGCCAGCCCGGCATCACCGCCACCGACATCGTGCTGGCCCTGACCGAATTCCTGCGCAAGGAAAAGGTGGTCGGCGCCTACCTGGAATTCCGCGGCGAAGGCGCCTCCAGCCTGACGCTCGGCGACCGCGCCACCATCTCCAACATGGCGCCGGAATACGGCGCCACCGCGGCGATGTTCTTCATCGACGAGCAGACCATCGAATACCTGCGCCTGACCGGCCGCACCGACGAGCAGCTCAAGCTGGTCGAAACGTACGCCAGGGCCGCGGGCCTGTGGGCGGATTCGCTGCAGAACGCCGAATACGAGCGCGTGCTGAAGTTCGACCTGTCGAGCGTGGTGCGCAACATGGCCGGCCCGTCCAACCCGCACAAGCGCCTGCCGACCTCGGCGCTGGCCGAGCGCGGCATCGCCGTGGACCTGGACAAGGCCCGCGCGCAGGAAGCCGAAGGGCTGATGCCCGATGGCGCGGTGATCATCGCCGCCATCACCAGCTGCACCAACACCAGCAACCCGCGCAACGTGATCGCCGCCGCGCTGCTGGCACGTAACGCCAACGCGCGCGGCCTGACGCGCAAGCCGTGGGTCAAGTCGTCGCTGGCGCCTGGCTCCAAGGCGGTCGAGCTGTACCTGGAAGAAGCCAACCTGCTGCCTGACCTGGAAAAGCTCGGCTTCGGCATCGTCGCCTTCGCCTGCACCACCTGTAACGGCATGTCCGGCGCGCTCGACCCGAAGATCCAGCAGGAAATCATCGACCGCGACCTGTATGCCACCGCGGTGCTGTCCGGCAACCGCAACTTCGACGGCCGCATCCACCCGTACGCCAAGCAGGCCTTCCTGGCCTCGCCGCCGCTGGTGGTCGCCTACGCCATCGCCGGCACCATCCGCTTCGATATCGAAAAGGATGTGCTGGGCACGGACCAGGACGGCAAGCCGGTCTACCTGAAGGACATCTGGCCGACCGACGAAGAGATCGACGCGATCGTCAGGCAGAGCGTCAAGCCCGAGCAGTTCCGCAAGGTCTACGAGCCGATGTTCGCGCTGACCGCGGAAACCGGCGAGAGCGCCGCGCCGCTGTATGACTGGCGCCCGCAAAGCACCTATATCCGCCGCCCGCCGTACTGGGAAGGCGCGCTGGCCGGCGAGCGCACGCTGCAGGGCCTGCGTCCGCTGGCGGTGCTGGGCGACAACATCACCACCGACCACCTGTCGCCGTCGAACGCGATCCTGCTGAACAGCGCGGCTGGCGAGTACCTGGCCAGGATGGGCCTGCCGGAAGAGGACTTCAACTCGTACGCGACGCACCGCGGCGACCACCTGACCGCGCAGCGCGCCACCTTCGCCAACCCGACGCTGATCAATGAAATGGCCGTGGTCGATGGCCAGGTCAAGAAGGGTTCGCTGGCGCGCATCGAGCCGGAAGGCAAGGTCGTGCGCATGTGGGAAGCCATCGAGACCTACATGGACCGCAAGCAGCCGCTGATCATCATCGCCGGCGCGGACTATGGCCAGGGCTCGTCGCGCGACTGGGCCGCCAAGGGCGTGCGCCTGGCCGGCGTGGAAGTGATCGTGGCCGAGGGCTTCGAGCGCATCCACCGCACCAACCTGATCGGCATGGGCGTGCTGCCGCTGGAGTTCAAGCCGGGCGTGAACCGCCTGACGCTGGGGCTGGACGGCACCGAGACCTATGACGTGATCGGCGAACGCCAGCCGCGCGCCACGCTGACGCTGGTGGTGCATCGCAAGAATGGCGAGCGCATCGAAGTGCCGGTGACGTGCCGTCTCGACAGCGACGAGGAAGTGTCGATCTATGAGGCTGGCGGTGTGCTGCAGCGGTTTGCGCAGGACTTTTTGGAGTCGAGCAAGGCGGCGGCGTAAACCACTGCTGCCGGTTTTCTCCCCTCTCCCGCTTGCGGGAGAGGGGAGAAAACAAGCGCTACGCTTTGCTTCCCCGCATTCGATTCGTAAGCTGTGCAAAGGCCCCCGGCCTAACCAGGACTAAAGACTCCATGGCCCACGTACCCCAGATCAAGATCCCCGCCACCTACATCCGTGGCGGCACCAGCAAGGGCGTGTTCTTCCGCCTGCAAGACCTGCCCGAGACCGCGCAGGTCCCCGGCCCTGCCCGCGACGCGCTGCTGATGCGCGTGATCGGCAGCCCCGACCCGTACGGCAAGCAGATCGACGGCATGGGCGGTGCCACCTCCAGCACCAGCAAGACCGTGATCGTGTCGAAGAGCACGCGCCCGGACCACGATGTCGACTACCTGTTCGGCCAGGTCTCGATCGACCAGTCCTTCGTCGACTGGAGCGGCAACTGCGGCAACCTGTCCGCAGCGGTCGGCCCGTTCGCCATCAGCGCCGGCCTGGTCGACCCCAGCCGCATCCCGCAGAATGGCATCGCTGTCGTGCGCATCTGGCAAGCCAATATCGGCAAGACCATCATCGGCCACGTGCCCATCACCAACGGTGAAGTGCAGGAAACCGGTGACTTCGAGCTCGACGGCGTGACCTTCCCCGCCGCCGAAGTGCAGCTCGAGTTCATGGACCCCGCCGCCGAGGAAGAAGGCGCCGGCGGCGCGATGTTCCCGACCGGCAACGTGGTCGACGACCTGGAGGTGCCGGGCGTCGGCACGCTCAAGGCGACCATGATCAACGCCGGCATCCCGACCATCTTCGTCAATGCGGAGAGCATCGGCTATACGGGCACCGAACTGCAGGACGCCATCAACAGCGACACCAGGGCGCTGGCGATGTTCGAGACCATCCGTGCCTACGGCGCGCTGCGCATGGGCCTGATCAAGGACGTGGACGAGGCCGCCAAGCGCCAGCACACGCCCAAGGTGGCCTTCGTGGCCAGGCCGGTGGACTACACCGCCTCCAGCGGCAAGAAGGTGGCAGCGGCCGACGTGGACCTGCTGGTGCGCGCGCTCTCCATGGGCAAGCTGCACCACGCAATGATGGGCACGGCAGCCGTTGCCATCGGCACCGCGGCGGCCATCCCCGGCACGCTGGTCAACCTGGCTGCCGGCGGTGGCGAACGCAACGCGGTGCGTTTCGGGCACCCGTCCGGCACGCTGCGCGTGGGCGCCGAGGCGCAGCAGGCCGATGGCGAATGGGTCGTAAAGAAGGCCATCATGAGCCGCAGCGCGCGCGTGCTGATGGAAGGCTGGGTGCGCGTGCCGGGCGACGCGTTCTGAGCTGAGCCCCTCCCGCGAGGCCGTTCATGTCCACCGGCACGCCATCCGCGCAACGCCCCGATCCGGACCAGGTGCTGGTCGACATCGCCGACTATGTCACCCGCTACGAGATCAAGAGCGGCCTCGCCTACGATACCGCCCGCAACTGCCTGATCGACACGCTCGGTTGCGGGCTCGAAGCCCTGTCCTACCCGGCCTGCACCAAGCTGCTCGGCCCCATCGTCCCGGGCACGATCGTGCCCAACGGCGCGCGCGTGCCCGGCACCCAGTTCCAGCTCGACCCGGTCCAGGCCGCGTTCAACCTCGGCACGATGATCCGCTGGCTGGATTTCAACGACACCTGGCTGGCGGCCGAATGGGGCCATCCGTCCGACAACCTCGGCGGCATCCTGGCCACCGCCGACTGGATCTCGCGCAATAACCTCGCCGCCGGCCGCAAGCCGCTGACGATGAAGGCCGTGCTCACGGCCATGATCAAGGCGCATGAGATCCAGGGCTGCATCGCGCTGGAGAACTCGTTCAACCAAGTGGGGCTGGACCACGTGGTGCTGGTCAAGGTGGCCTCCACTGCCGTGGTCGCGCAGATGCTGGGGCTGACGCGCGACGAGATCATCAATGCGGTCTCGCTGGCCTGGGTCGATGGCCAGAGCCTGCGCACCTATCGCCATGCGCCCAATACCGGCAGCCGCAAGAGCTGGGCCGCGGGCGATGCCACCAGCCGCGCGGTGCGTCTGGCGCTGATCGCGCGCACCGGGGAAATGGGCTACCCGTCGGCGCTGACGGCAAAGACCTGGGGCTTCTATGACGTGCTGTTCAAGGGCCAGCCGTTCAGGTTCCAGCGGCCCTACGGCTCGTACGTGATGGAGAACGTGCTGTTCAAGATCTCGTTCCCCGCCGAGTTTCATGCACAGACGGCGGTGGAAGCCGCCATGCAGCTGCATGGGGCGCTCGCGCGCGCAGGGCGCTCGGCGGCGGATATTGCAGCCATCACCATCCGCACCCACGAGGCCTGCCTGCGCATCATCGACAAGAAGGGCCCGCTCAGCAATCCCGCCGACCGCGACCATTGCATCCAGTACATGGTGGCGGTGCCATTGCTGTTCGGCCGCCTGACCGCCGCGGACTATGAGGATGACGTCGCGGCCGATCCGCGCATCGACGCGCTGCGCGGCAGGATCGTCTGCCGGGAAGACCCCGCGCTGACGCATGACTACCACGACCCGGACAAGCGCTCGATCGCCAATGCACTGACCGTCACGCTGAACGACGGCACCGTGCTGGACGAAGTGCTGGTCGAATATCCCCTCGGGCACAAGCGCCGGCGCGCCGAAGGCATCCCGCTGCTGGTGGAGAAATTCCGCACCAACCTGGCGCGGCGTTTCCCGCCGAAGCAGCAGCAGGCGATCCTGGCGGTATCGCTGGACCAGGCTCGCTTGGAGGCGATAGCCGTGAACGACTACCTCGATATGTATGCGATTTAGGTTATCGGGTACGGTGTTTCATGCCGAATCGGCATAACCCCTGAAGATTCTCCTAACGTATAGTCTCAGCCGCTGCCCGCCCGGCGCTCTCGCGCCCGCGGCGGCAAGCCGTCGAAGGAAGACGGACCGCACCGCACCACCCACAAGGTCTGCAGTGCCGTTCCGATCGTGCCTGTACGTGCCTACACGTCCGTATAACATCCGAGGAGAACCATGAAGAACTTTGCCCGCGCCACTACGCTGGCCGCTGCCCTGCTTTCCGCCAGCCTGATCACCGCTACGGCCCATGCACAGCCGGCAACGGCCGCCGCGCCGGCCACGGCCCAGGCCGAAGCCCGCAAGGCCAATATCGTCATCATCGGTACCGGCGGCACCATTGCCGGCGCCGGCGCCTCGGCCATCAATACCGCGGCCTACCAGTCCGCCGTGGTGCCGGTCGACAAGATCATCGCCTCGGTCCCGGAAGTCTCCAAGGTCGCCAACGTCAAGGGCGAGCAGATCTTCCAGATCGGCTCGGAAAGCTTCAACAACGAACGCCTGCTGAAGCTGGGCAAGCGCGTGTCGGAGCTGCTCAAGCAGCCTGACGTCGACGGCATCGTCATCACGCACGGCACCGATACCATCGAGGAAACCGCGTACTTCCTCAACCTGACGCTGAAGAGCGACAAGCCGGTGGTGGTGGTCGGCTCGATGCGCCCGGGTACGGCGTTGGGCGCGGACGGCGCGCTCAACCTGTATGACGCGGTGCTGGTGGCCTCCAATCCGGCATCGAAGGGCAAGGGCACGCTGGTGGTGCTGAACGACGAGATCCACACGGGCCGCGACGTCACCAAGAGCAATACCTTCAAGGCCGAGACGTTCCGCTCGCAGTTCGGCCCGCTGGGCTACGTGGTGGAAGGCCGCTCGCTGTTCTACCGCCTGCCGGCGCGCCCGCACACGCTGCAGACCGAGTGGGATATCGACAAGATCGACAAGCTGCCTGAAGTGGCCGTGGTCTACGCCTACGGCAACGTCAACCCGGCCAGCATCGACGCCGCGGTGAAGAACGGCGCCAAGGCCATCGTCTACGCCGCCACCGGCAACGGCAGCGTCGGCGACTACATGGTCGAGCCGCTCAAGGCGGCGCGCGCCAAGGGCGTGCAGATCGTGCGTGCCTCCCGCACCGGCAGCGGCGTGGTGGTCCGCAATGCGGAGCAGCCGGACGACAAGTACGACTGGATCGTCACCGACGACCAGCTGCCGCAGAAGGCGCGCATCCTGATGGCGCTGGCGCTGACCAAGACTAACGACGCGAAGGCGCTGCAGCAGATTTTCTGGAAGTATTGATGGCGGCGTGGGCGTGGCCGGGTCGATACCCTACGCGCCCCGCCCTCTCCGGCGAGCCCTTTCCTGCTTGCGGGACAGGGCCTTGCTCTGCAGCGATTCCTCCACAAGCCGCCCGCTTTTGATGGAAGCGGATCGCGCCAGCGCACTGGCGCGCCTTGGTGTGGAGTAGTAGTTCTGGCGGTTAATTGCGTTTTTGAAGGAGGCGCCAGCGCTCTTGCGCTGGCCCGGCGACTCAGAACATGGCGCTGCTCATCAACGCTTTAGCCACCAGCACGCCTTCGTCAGCGGCCTCGGCGTAGACCGACACCTCTGTCGCCACCTGCCGCCGGCCGCGCCGCACCACGGTTGCCACGGCGCGCAATGCCGCCCCCTGCGCCGGCGCAAGGTACTGGATCGACAGCGAACTGGTCGCCCCACCCTTCACTTCGTCGGCACTGGCGCCGGACGCTGCCGCCGCCGCGCCGGCAATATCGATCAGCGTGGCGATCACCCCGCCGTGCACGGTGCTGCCATGGGTCACGTTGGTCGGCAAGAACGGCATCTCCAGCTCAACGTGTTCAGGCGCCAGGCTCGCCAGCCGCACGCCCAGCGCCCGCGCGACCGGAGAGCCAAGCAGGATGTTGTCGATCATCGCGTGCATGCGGGGGTCGACGATGGCATCGCGGCGCGACGGTGCGAGAGTGGCGATGGCTTGCGGCATGGGGCGCTCCTTCAGGTGGTCAGTGATCGAGGCTATGCCAGCCAGCGTAGGGGAATGCTGCGAGCGGCTCAATTACGTCGCACATAGTTGTGCGGCAATGGCGCCGCCGATGCGCAGCATGGCTCATATCGCGCACATCACGGAGCGGCCAGATCCGGGCATTTGCCCCGCTACGCGGCCGGATGAAAACGCAGCGGCTGTGAATACACCTACACGGGGACAGGCCCCTATTCCCATGCCCGGGCACGAATGCTATCGTGCAGCGGCTTGCCGGTGCCTCAGCACCCCGCATGCCGGCAAGGCATCTACAGGATTGCGTACCCCCGCTATGTCGAGACAGATTCCCCCACTCAACCCGCTCAGGGCATTCGAAGTGGCTGCCCGGCATCTGAGCTTCACGCGGGCCGCGGAGGAATTGTTCGTCACACCGTCGGCGGTCAGCCACCAGATCAAGGCACTGGAAGAAAGCCTGGGCGTGCAGCTGTTTATCCGCGAGGCCAAGGCGCTGGTGCTGACACCGGCCGGCAACGCCTACCTGCCCAGCGTGCAGCTGGCCTTCAAGCAACTCGCCGATGCCACGCACCGCCTGCACAGCAAGGACCGCCCGGCGCTGAAGGTCAACATGCCGCCTACGTTCGCGGTCAAATGGCTGATCCCGCGCATGGACCGCTTCATGAAGGCGCACCCGGACATCGACCTGAAGGTGTCCACCTCGAACCATCGCATCGACTTCGAGCGCGACGATTTCGACATGGCGATCCGCTATGGCCGCGGCGATTACCCCGGCCTGCACTGCGAGCTGTGCATGGCGGTCGAAGTCATTCCCGTGTGCAGTCCGGCGCTGCTGCAAGGTTCGCAGCCGCTCGAGACACCGTCCGACCTGAAGCACCATACGCTGCTGCACGACGACAGCACGTATACGGACGTGAGCAACCCTGACTGGGCGATGTGGCTGGAGCACGCCGGCGTGACCGATGTCGACGCCAGCCGCGGGCCGTCGTTCTGGCCGAGCCACCTGGTCATCAACGCCGCGCTCAATGGCCTGGGCGTGGCGCTGGTGAAGAAGAACTGGATCGAGCAGGACCTGGCTGAAGGCCGCCTGGTGCGCCTGTTCGAATCGATCCGGCTGCCGGTCGAGTTCTCTTACTTCGTGGTGTTCCCGAAGGAGCGGCTGGAGGATCGCCGCATCCGCAGCTTCACCGACTGGATCCGCGCGGAAGTGTCGGCGGACCAGCAGCAGCCGGCCCCCGTCTGAGCACAGCTTGCGGGGCGCGTCCCGCAAGCTGCACGCGCCTGGCCGCGCGAGGTCAGGCCGCGGCGGGCATCGATGCCGCCTTCTTCTGCACGCGTGCGCGCAGGCGCTCGACATCGACCACGAAGCGGCGATGCGTGCCGCTGCAAACCCGCTCCACCGCATCGTCGGCGGTCACGCTGAAGGTGACACTGCGGCCATCGATGGCCGTGATCTCGGCGTGGATGCGCACCTCGCCGCCCAGCGGCGTGGCCCCGGTGTGTTGCACCGACACTTCCGCGCCCACCGAGCTTTCGCCGTCATCGAGAAAGCCTTGCAGGAAATGGAGGCAAGTCTGTTCGATATCGCGTACCAGCTCGGGCGTGGCGTAGATGCGCAGGCTTTCGCCGAGGAAATCGATGGTGCGCTGGCGGTCGACCGTCAGCGTGCGCGCGCAGGTCGCGCCCGGTTCCAATCCGTTCTTCATAAGTGGTCCTTTCAAGTGTAGGGACGAATCCGCCCGCGCCGCCAAGGCGCGAGCCGTGCGGGTGGCGGATCCTTGCACTGCATGGCTACAGGCGATAGCAGCGCGCGGCGTTGTCGTGCCACAGCGCGCGCTGCTGTTCGGGCGGATAGATGGCGATGGCGGCGCGGAAGCCTGCCACGATGGTGTCGTAGCTTGCCACCAGGCTGTCCACCGGATAGTTGCTGGCGAACATGCAGCGTTGCGCGCCGAAGATGGCGATGGCGTCGCGGATCACCGGCACATTGTCGGCCTGCGTCCAGGGTTTTCCCGGCAATCCCAGGCCCGAGATCTTCACGGCGACATTGGGCTGCCCGGCCAGCTCGGCCATCGCGGCACGCCAGCCGGCCAGGCCGGCTTCAGTGCGGTCGGCCGGCAGCCCGGTATGGTTCAGGATCAGCTGCGTGCCCGGGAAATCCCGTGCCAGCGCAGCCGCCTGATCCAGGTCCCACCACGGCGCCTGCAGGTCGAAGGACATGCCATGCCGGGCCAGCAACGCATAGCCACGCCGCCAGCGCTCATCGTCCATCGAGCCCGGCACGCCGCGCCGCGCATCCTCGCGCCGCGCCGCGGTCACCGGCTTGTTGCGGATGCCGCGCATCATCGCGCAGGCGGCATGGCCTGCCAGCACTTCCTCGACATCGCCGCGGTCAAGCTGGGCATGGCCGACGATCACCGTTGGCCGTCCCGTCTGCGCGGCGAGCTGCGTCAGCCAGGCGGTCTCGTCGACGGGATTGGCGCGCGCCCATTCGGCTTCGACATGCACCGTCTTCACCGGCGCGCAGCCAGCCGTATCGCGGGCGAGATCCTCGGGAAGGTAGCTCCTGCGCAGCGCCGAATAGTCGCCATAGCGGAAGTTCGGCACCGTTTCGCCCTGCAGCCACGGGTACGGGTTGATCGCCAGGTTCCAGAAATGCTGGTGCGCGTCGATAAAGGGCTCGACGGACGCCGCGCCCGCCGCGGGTGTGTCGCGCATGGGCCTACTCCTTGACGCTGATGCGGCTAGCGAGCTGCTTGAACTGCGCCGACTCCTTCACCATGGCCGCCTGCAGCGTCACGTCATCGGCATAGGTATCGGTGCTGAAATGCAGCTTCTCCAGCGTCTGGCGCATCACCGGCTCCTGCACGGATTTCGCGATCGCCGTCTTCAGTACCGCGATCACCTCCGGCGGCGTGCCCTTCGGTGCCGAGATGCCGCGCCAGATCCCCATCGACAGGTCGATATTGCGCTCCTTCAGCGTGGGCACGTTCTCGAAGCCGCTGACCCGCTTGTCGGCCATCACCGCCAGCACCTTGAGCTTGCCCGCGGCGACATGCGTGAAGACCTCCGCCGTGCTGACCGTGACCGCGTCGATATGCCCGCCCAGCAGCGCGAGCGTGGCGGGAGCACCGCCGGCATAGGGGATATGGTTGAACTTCGCGCCGGTCTTGTCTGCCAGCGCGGCGGCTGCCATATGCCATGCGGAGCCCTGCCCGGCATTACCCACGCGGATATTGGCGTCCGGCTTGCGCGCATCGGCGACAAACTGCTCGATCGTGCTCCACGGCGCCTCGGCCCGGACCGCCACGGCGGCCGGGTCCGCGTTCAGGCGTGCGATGGGGACCAGGTCCTGGTAAGTGAACTTGGCCAGCCCGAGGTAGTTCAGGAAGGTCAGCTCGCTGGACGACAGCACCAGCTTGTAGCCGTCCGGCTTCGCGTGGACCACTTCGCCCAGGCCTACCGAGCCGGTAGCACCCGGCTTGTTGATGACGACGATCGGCTGCGGCAGGTGTTTCGCGGCCGCGGCGGACAGCGCGCGCGCTACCACGTCCGCCCCGCCGCCTGCCTGCCACGGCACGATCAGCTCGATGCGCCGGCTGGGGTAGGTTTCCGCACTCGCCGTGGCCGCGCCGCCCAACAGGGCCGGCAGCCCCAGCACCACGGCCACGGGCATCGCCCAGCGCCGCATCAGCGAACGTGAAATCGTCATGGTTGTCTCCTGTCTTTTATCGGTATAGATGATCGGTATGGATGATGGCCGCGGTGCGCTCAGGCGGCGCCGCGTTCCAGTTCCTGTGCGCGGGCCGGTGCGCCGAACGCCCCCTGCGCCCGCAGCCGCGTGACGGTGGCGGCGTCCAGGCCGAACTCCCCCAGCACTTCATCGGTATGCTGGCCCAGCAGCGGCGCCGGATAGCGCACCTGCTGCGGCGTGCCGCTCAGCTTGACCGGAAAGCCCAGCGCCTTGACCCGCCCTTCGACCGGGTGGTCGATCTCCAGCACCATGTCCCGCGCCACCGCCTGTTCGCTGGCCAGCGCTTCGTCGTAGGTGAAGATCGGCGCCGCCGGCACACCGGCCGCGAGCAGCGCATCGACCCACTGCGCCGCCGGCTTGCGCGCGAATTCTGCCTCAATTTCAGGGATCAGCGCGGCGCGGTTGCGGATGCGGGCGGCGTTGTCGGTAAAGCGCGGGTCGGCAAGCAGGTCGGGCCGCTCGATCACCTCGCACAGCGCGGCCCACAGCTTGGGATTGGCCGCGCCGATGACAAAATGCCGGTCGGCGGCCCGCACCGCCTGGTACGGCGCGCTCATGCGGTTGGCGCTGCCGATCGGCACCGGCACGTCGCCGGTGCCCCAGAACTCGGCCGACTCCCACACCGACAGCCCCAGCGCCGTCTCGAACAGCGATGCATCCACGTATTGCCCCTGCCCGGTATGCTCGCGCCCCATCAGCGCGCTGAGCACGCCATAGGCGGTGAACAGACCGGCCCCCAGGTCGGCGATCGGCACGCTGGCCTTGACCGGCGGCGCGTCCGGGTGGCCCATCACGCTCATCACGCCGGACATGGCCTGCGCGATCAGGTCCAGCCCCGGGCGCCGCGACCACGGCCCGGTCTGGCCGAAGCCGGAGATGCTGGCATAGACCAGGCGCGGGTTGATCTCGCGCAGCACCGCATAGTCGATCTTCAGGCGAGCGGCCACGCCCGGACGGTTGTTCTCCACCAGCACGTCGGCGCCGCGCACCAGTTCATAGAAGGCCTCGAGGCCGGCCGGGTTCTTCAGGTCGATCTCGACACTGCGCTTGTTGCGGTTCAGCGCCAGGAAGCCGCCGCTGTCGTCGCCCTTGAGCCGGAAGCCCATCGACTTGCGGGTCTGGTCGCCGGCGCCCGGCGCTTCGACCTTGATGACGTCGGCGCCCATGTCGCCCAGCAGCATGCAGCAGAACGGACCCGCCATGATCTGGCTGACGTCCAGGACCTTGATTTTCGATAACGGCAAATTCATGGATACCACCTGAGGTTGGAGCGGCCGCATGGAAATGGCGGCGCCGCGGTGCTTGGAGTGAAGGTGTTTTCAACGGCCCACGAACTGCGGCCGGGTCTTGTCGATGAAGGCGCGGTGGCCGATGCGGAAATCCTCGGTATCGAAGCAGGCATAGGACTCGGCATGCTCTTCCGGACGCAGCGGCGTGGGGTCGAGCAGCCTGCGCACGAACTGCTTGTGCCAGCGCGCCACCAGCGGCGCGCCGGCGGCAATGCGCCGTGCCGCCGCGTAGGCTTCGTCCGGCACGGCCTCGTCTGCCACCACGCGGTTGACCAGGCGCTTGTGCAGGGCCTCGTCGGCATCGAATACGCGGCCCTCCAGGACGATTTCCAGCGCGGTCGCCGGTCCCGCCAGCGCCACCAGCCCGCCGAGTTCGCCATACGACATCACCAGCCCGAGCCGGTTGACCGGCACGCCGAAGCGGCTCGACCTGCCGCAGATGCGCAGGTCGCACATCGACGCGATTTCCAGCCCGCCGCCGACGCAGGCGCCCTGGATCAGCGCGATGGTCGGGTGCCGGCATTCGGCGATGGCGCGCATGGTGGCGTTGGTGATCACGCCGTACTGCTGCGCCTGCGCGGCGTTGGCGCGCATGGTGTCGAACTCGGCGATGTCGGCGCCGGCGGCGAAGGCCTTGTCGCCGGCGCCGCGCAGCACCACGCAGCGCAGCGTGTCGTCGGCCGACAGGCCCTGGATGGCTTCGGTCAGGCCCTGCCACATGGACAGGTCCATGGCATTGAGCTTGTCCGGATTGTTCAGCGTGATGGTGGCGACCTGCGCGTCGCGCTCGATCAGGATGGGTTGTCTCATGGTTGTCGTTGGTGTGGAGGAGGCCCGTCGGGTGCGGGCGGTGGTCCGGAATCCGGCTGGTCTGCGCCAGTCTAGGGCCCGCGCCGCGCGCCGCAAAACGAGAAAATCTCAGCGCCGCTTCAAGAAAAACTAGGCGTCCGGTGCTGTGAGTTTTTCTTGGGGTTGCTTCAAGTAAATCCACGTTGTGACCCGCGCGCCTTGTTCCTAGACTTCGTCACCAATGCAGCCGGCCCGCCCCGCAGCGTCCGGCCCACCCCACACAGCATGGAGACAAGATGGCCCTGATCCACTACATCACCCAGATCCAGATCGACTTCGGCGCGATCGGGCTGCTGGCCCAGGAATGCGAACGCATCGGCATCACGCGCCCGCTGGTGGTCACCGACGCCGGCGTCAAGGCCGCCGGCATCGTGCAGCGCGTGCTGGAGCAGCTGCGCCCCGGCTGCGAGGCGGTGATCTACGACGGCACGCCGTCCAACCCGACCGAAGCCGCCATGCGCGAGGCCATGCGCCTCTATGGCGAGTACCGTTGCGACGGCATCATCGCGGTGGGCGGCGGCTCGCCGATCGACCTGGCCAAGGGAGTGGCGGTCTGCGCCACCCACGACGGCCCGCTGCGCCAGTTCGCCGCGATCGAGGGCGGCGTGGCGCGGATCACGGCGTCCACCGCACCGGTGATCGCGATCCCCACCACGGCCGGCACCGGCAGCGAAGTCGGCCGCGGCGCCGTGCTGATCCTCGACGACGGACGCAAGGTCGGCGTGCTGTCGCCCTACCTGGTGCCGCGCGTGGCGATCTGCGATCCGGAACTGACGCTGGGCCTGCCGCCGATGCTGACGGCGGCCACCGGCATGGATGCCATTGCGCATTGCCTGGAAACGTTCATGGCGCCGGCCTTCAACCCGCCCGCCGACGGCATCGCGCTCGATGGCCTGCGCCGCGCCTGGCTGCATATCGAGCGCGCGCGCCGCGATCCGCAGGACCGTGCCGCGCGCCTGGCCATGATGAGCGCATCGATGCAGGGCGCGCTCGCGTTCCAGAAGGGGCTGGGCTGCGTGCACAGCCTGAGCCATGCGCTGGGCGGGCTGATGCCGACGCTGCACCACGGCACCCTGAACGCCGTACTCCTGCCGGCGGTGATCCGCTTCAACGCCGACGCGCCGTCGATGCAGGCCGATGACAAGCTTGGGCGCATCGCGCAGGCCATGGGACTCCCCGATGCCAGCGCCGTCGCCCCGGCCATCACCGGCATGAACCGGCGCCTGGGCCTGCCCGCGGGCCTGCGCGAGATGGGCGTCGATGCGGCGCTGTTCCCGCGCGTCATCGACTACGCGCTGGCCGACCACTGCCACAAGACCAACCCGCGCGAGGCCAGCGCCCAGGACTACCTGGCGCTGCTGCAGGCGTCCTTGTAAGGCGCCGGCACTTCCCTACACCAACAACAACATCAGGAGACAACGCATGCGACGTCGCACATTGCTGTGCGCGGGCGCGGCCGCCTTGGCCACGCCGCTGGCAGCCTGGTCCCAGGCACTGCCGACCGGCCCGATCCGCATCATCGTGGGATTCCCGCCCGGCGGCGGCACCGACGTGATGGCGCGCGTGATCGCGCAGCAGCTCTCGGCGCTGTGGCGGGTGCCGGTCATCGTCGAGAACCGGCCAGGCGCCGCCGGCGTGGTCGCCGCCGAGTACACCGCGCGCCAGGCGCCGGACGGCACCACGCTGCTGATGACCAATATCAGCAACCATGCCATCGCACCCAGCCTGTACCCGAAGCTGGGCTACTCGGTGGAGAAGGACTTCACGCCGGTCATGCTGGTCGGCGTCACGCCCAACCTGCTGATCTGCCATACCGGCGGGCGCGCGCGCTCGGTGGCCGACGTGGTCGCGCTGTGCCGCAGCCAGCCGGGCAAGATCACCTTTGGCTCGTCCGGCGCCGGCGCGGCGCAGCACCTGGCGCTGGAGATGTTCAAGCTGCGCGCCGGCGTGGATGCGCTGCACGTGCCGTATCGCGGCTCGGCGCCGATGCTGACCGACCTGATCGGCGGCCAGATCGACTTCAGCTTCGAAACCATGACTTCCGCCACGCCGCAGATCCAGGGCGGCAAGGTGGTGGCGATCGCGCAGACGCGCACGCGCCGCGCGGCCAGTTATCCCAATGTGCCGACGCTGGCGGAATCGGGCTTTCCCGGCTTCGATGCCGGCACCTGGTACGGGCTGGTCGGCCCCGCCGGGCTGCCCGCGCCCATGGTCCAGCGCATGAACGCGGACCTGAACAAGGTGCTGGCGATGCCCGACGTGGCGGGCAAGCTCGCCGGCTTCGGTGCCGAGGACGGCGGCGGCAGCGCGGCGCGCTTCGCGCAGTTCATCGCCACGGAGCGCGCCAAGTGGGCGCGCGTGGTCAAGGACGCTAACGTGAAGGTGTGACATGACACGACGCATCTCGGTTGAGGAAACCCTGCCGCGCGACGCGGACCACGCCTTGCTGGTGGGACGCGCGTGGCTGCCCGGCCCGCGCGGGGGCCCCGTGACGGTAGTCGTGCGCGGCGCGGAATTGTTCGATATCACGGCCACCGCGCCCACGATTGCCGGCCTGCTGGCGCTGCCTGACTGCGCCGAACGCGTGCGGCAGGCCACCGGGCCTTCGCTGGGGCTGCTGCAGGACTGGCTCGACTCGACCTGCGCGCACGGGCCGGACCCGGAGCATCGCCACCTGCTGGCGCCGAACGACCTGCAGGTGGTCAAGGCCGCCGGCGTGACCTTTGCCGCCAGCCTGGTCGAGCGCGTGATCGAGGAGCGCGCGCGCGGCGACGCGGCCAGCGCCGCCGCGGTGCGCGAGAGCGTCAGCGCCATCATCGGCACGGGCCTTGCCGCCATTCGCCCGGGTTCGCCCGAAGCCATGCGCATCAAGGATGTGCTGGTCGCGCAGGGGTTGTGGTCGCAATACCTGGAAGTCGGCATCGGCCCGGACGCGGAGATCTTCACCAAGGCCGCGCCGCTGTCATCGGTGGGCACCGGCGTGGATGTGGGCCTGC
This sequence comes from Cupriavidus oxalaticus, assembly GCF_004768545.1. Classification (NCBI taxonomy): domain Bacteria; kingdom Pseudomonadati; phylum Pseudomonadota; class Betaproteobacteria; order Burkholderiales; family Burkholderiaceae; genus Cupriavidus; species Cupriavidus oxalaticus. The sequence continues at coordinate 1,849,646 of NZ_CP038635.1, forward strand.
ATCCGGCATCGACCTGGAACAACCCCGAGCCGGAGGTGGTGCTGGCGGTCTCGCCGCGCGGCGAGATCGTCGGCGCGGCGCTGGGCAACGACGTCAACCTGCGCGACTTCGAAGGCCGCAGCGCACTGCTGCTGGGCAAGGCCAAGGACAACAACGCGTCCTGCGGCATCGGCCCGTGGATCCGGCTGTGCGATGCGCATTTCGGCATCGACGAGATCGCGCGGACCGAGATCGGCCTGACCATCGAAGGCGAGGATGGCTTCGTGCTGCATGGCGCCAGCGCGATGACGCAGATCAGCCGTTCGCCGCAGGAACTGGTGGCGCATGCGATGGGCGCGCACCACCAATACCCCGACGGCATGATGCTGTTCTGCGGCACGCTGTTCGCGCCGGTGCAGGATCGCGACGCAGCTGGCGCCGGCTTTACCCATCACCCGGGCGACCGCGTCAGCATTTCGGCGGCGCACTTCGGCGGCCTGGTGAACTGGGTCCGCACCAGCGACGCGCTGCCGCCGTGGACCTTCGGCATCGGCGCGCTGATGGACAGCCTCGCCCGGCGTGGCCTGCTGCATCCGCCGCCCTGATCGCCTCCCGCCCCTGATCCGCCCCTGTATGGGGGCACCGAGAGCCCGGCGCACATCGACCAGGCCGCATCACAAAACCCAGGAGACACCATGAAACACGTTATCCCGCATATCGTGCTGGCAGCGCTATTGTCCGTTGCCGGCGTGGCACAGGCACACGCACAGACACCGGCACCGGTAAAGCTGCGCTTCGCCCATACCGTTCCGGAAACCGATTCGCAGCACCTGGCCGCACTCGCCTTCAGCAAGAAGGTCAGGGAGCGCACCCAGGGCGGCGTCGAGATCCAGGTCTTTGCCAACAGCCAGCTCGGCAACGACACCACCCTGGTCACCGGCGTGCGCAGCGGCACCATCGATATCGGCGCCACCGGCAATCCCTTTGTCACCGGCCTGGCGCCACGCCTGAACGTGCTCGACCTGCCCTACCAGTTCGAGGACGGCCCCTCGGCCTACAAGGTGCTGGACGGCCCGGTCGGCCGTTCATTGCTGGAAGAACTGGGCGCCCACCGCATCAAGGGCCTGGCCTTCTGGGAGATCGGCTTCCGCAGCCTGGGCAACAACAAGCGACCGGTCAGCAAGGCCGAGGACATCCGCGGCCTGAAGATCCGCACCACGCCCAACCCGTCGCATATCAAGGCCTTCCAGCTGCTGGGCGCGAGCCCGCAGCCGATGCCGTTCGCCGAGGTCTTCGGCGCGCTGGAATCCGGCGCGGTCGACGGCCAGGAGAATCCGCCCACGCTGATGGTCTCGGCCAAGATGTACGAGGTGCAGAAGTACGTGTCGATGACGCGCCACGCCTATACCGCGCTGGTGGTGCTGATGAACAAGGCGAAGTTCGACGGGCTCAGGCCCGAGTACCAGAAGGTGCTGCTGGAAGAGGCCGCTGCCGCCGCCACCTACCAGCGCAAGCTCAACGCCGACAACGAGGCTGCGGCTATCGCCACGCTGCGTGCCAGGGGCGTGCAGGTCAACGAGCATCCCGACAACGCCGGCATCCGCAAGGTGGTGCGCGAGGAGACGCGCCAGCTGTTCGTGCAGAAGAACGGCGACGCCGTGCTGCGCGCCATGGACGCCCAGCGCTAGGAGGCCGGCCATGTCCGCATTGCCAGCTGCCATCGTCGACGCCCACCACCACCTGTGGCGGCTCGGCCCGGCACGCTATCCCTGGCTGCAGGAGCGGTACGACGCCGCAGCGTTTTTTCTTGGCGACTACGCCGCGCTGCGGCAGGACTTCGAACCGGCCGACTACCTGCGCCAGTGGGACGGCCTGCCCCTGGCCGCCAGCGTCCACGTGGAAGCCGAGCGGCATGCCGACGAATCGGTGGCCGAGACCGCGTGGCTGCATCAGGTCCACGCGCGCCACGGCTTTCCCAATGCGGTAGTCGCGCATGCCGACTTCAACAGCGACACGCTGGCGGCACAGCTGCGCGCGCACCAGGCCTTCCCGCTGGTGCGGGGCGTGCGGTGCAAGCCGCGCACCAGCCAGTCAGCGGATGCCAGCGTGCGCGGCCAGCCCGGCACGCTGCAGGACCCGCGCTGGCTCTCCGGGCTGCAGCGGCTGGCCGGGCATGGCCTGGCGTGGGACCTGCGGGTGCCGTGGTGGCATCTGGAGGAAGCCGCCGAGGCGATCGCCGCGGTGCCGGGGCTTGCCGTGGTGGTGGAACACACCGGCCTGCCGTGGGACCGCACTGAAGCGGGCCTGTCCGGCTGGCGCCGCGGGCTGGCGGCGCTGGCCAGCCTGCCCGGGGTGCACCTGAAGCTGTCCGAGTTCGGCTTGCCGGGCGCGGCATGGGATCGCGCCGGCAATGTCGGCGTCATCCGCCAGGCGCTGGAGATCTTCGGCTGGCAGCGCTGCATGTTCGCCAGCAACCTGCCCGTGTCGGGGCTGCGCGCATCGCTGCATGAAATCGTCAATACCGTCGCCGCGGCGCTGGAAGGCCTGCCCGACGCCGCCGCGCAGGCGGTTTGGCACGACAACGCCATGCGCTTTTACCGGATCGGGGCAACCGCGCGACGCCTGCGCTGACCCCCGTCCACCCAGGAGTCCTCAATCATGAACCGAATTACGCTGCGCCTGATCCAGGGCGCGATGGTCGCCATGATGGCCGCCATGATCGTGCTGGTCTTTGGCAACGTGGTGCTGCGCTACGTCTTCAATTCCGGCATTGCCTTCTCCGAGGAAGCCTCGCGCTTCATCTTCATGTGGCTGACGCTGACCGGCGCCCTGCTGGTGATGCATGACAAGGCCCACCTGGGGATGTCCACCGTGGTATCGCGGCTGGGCGAGACCGGGCAGCGTGCCTGCCGCCTTCTCGCCGACGCGGGCGCGCTGGGCTGCTGCCTGCTGCTGGCCCATGGCGCCTGGCAGCTGGTGGCGATCGGCATGGACGACCGCGCACCCGTCACCGGCGTGCCGCTGGGCGTGGTCTATGCCTGCCTGCTGGTGTGCAGCGTCGGCATGGCGGCGATGCTGCTGCACGGGCTGTGGCGCCTCGCCAGCGGCCGCATGGCGCAGCATGAACTGGTGCCGCAGTCCGGCGCCTCCGGCGAATAAGCGCAAGGAGCCTGCCATGACCATCTTTGTCTTTGTCGGCTCGCTGCTGGGCGCAATGTCGCTCGGCATGCCCATCTGTTTTGCGCTGCTGGCTTCCGGGGTCGCGCTGATGCTGCACCTGGGTAACTTCGATACGCAGATCCTCGCGCAGAACATGCTCGAGGGCGTCAACAACTATCCGCTGATGGCGGTGCCGTTCTTCATGCTGGCGGGCGAGCTGATGAACGCCGGCGGCCTGTCGCGGCGCATCGTGCGCGTCGCCGACGCGGCGGTCGGGCACGTCCGTGGCGGGCTGGGCTACGTGGCGATCATCGCGGCGACGGTGGTGGCCAGCATCTCCGGCTCGGCCGTGGCCGATACCGCCGCGGTCGCCGCGCTGCTGATCCCGATGATGCGCAACGCCGGCTACAACGTGCCGCGCGCGGCGGGACTGATCGCGGCGGGTGGCATCATCGCGCCGGTGATCCCGCCGTCGATCGCCATCGTGGTGTTTGGCGTGGTCGCGCAGGTGTCGATCACCAAGCTGTTCCTCGCCGGCATCGCGCCGGGCGCGATGATGGCCCTGACCCTCGCCGTCACCTGGCACTTCTGTGCGCGCAAGGAAAAGCTCGCGCCCACCGAGCCCTTCAATGCCCGCCGCCTGGCCAGGGCCGCGCTCGACGGCATCTGGGCCCTGGTGCTGCCGGTGGTGATCATCGGCGGCATGAAGATCGGCGCGTTCACGCCGACCGAAGCGGCGGTGGTCGCCGTGGTCTACGCCATGGTGGTCGGCCGCTTCGTCTACGGCGAACTGAAGCTGCGCGCGCTGCCGGAACTGATCGTCACCGCGGCCAAGACCTCCGCCACGGTGCTGTTCCTGGTGGCCTGCGCGCTGGTGTCGGCATGGCTGATCACCATCGCCAATATCCCGGCGCAGGTGACCGACCTGCTCGAACCCTTCATCGACAACAAGATCCTGCTGATGTTCGTCATCATGATCCTGGTGATCGTGGTGGGCACCGCGCTCGACCTGATGCCGACGGTGCTGATCATGACCCCGATCCTGATGCCGGTGATCACCAAGGCGGGCATCGACCCGGTGTACTTCGGCGTGATGTTCGTGCTCAACAACGCCATCGGCCTGCTGACGCCGCCGGTGGGCACGGTGCTCAACGTCGTGGCGGGCACTTCGCGCTGCAGCCTGGACAGCGTGATCGGCGGCGTCTGGCCGTTCCTGCTGAGCCTGACCGCGCTGATGTTCCTGTTCGTGCTGTTCCCGCAGCTGATCCTGGTGCCGGCCGCATGGCTGCACTAAGGCCAGGCGCGCTCCATCTTTCTTCCTTGCAGGACACAAGATGCCATCCATCAACGAGATCGAGGACCTGCGCCGGCTCGCCCGGCAGCGGGTGCCGCGCATGTTCTATGAATACGCCGACTCCGGTTCGTGGACCGAGTCCACGTACCGCGCCAACCAGCGCGAGTTCGGCAACATCCTGCTGCGCCAGCGCGTGGCCGTGGATATCGGCGAGCGCCGCGTCGCCACACGCATGCTGGACCAGGACGTCGCCATGCCGGTGGCGATCGCCCCGACCGGGCTGGCCGGCATGCAGCACGCCGACGGCGAGATCCTGGCCGCCCGCGCCGCGCGCGATTTCGGCGTGCCGTTCACGCTGCCCACGGTCAGCATCTGTTCGATCGAAGACGTGGCCGAGGCCACCGGCGGGCATCCGTTCTGGTTCCAGCTCTATGTGATGCGCGACCGCGCCTTCGTCGAACGCCTGATGGACCGCGCCCGCGCCGCGGGCTGCCCGGCGCTGGTGCTGACGCTGGACCTGCCGGTCAGCGCGCAACGCCACAAGGACCTGCGCAACGGCCTGTCGGCTCCGCCGCGCCTGACGCCGTGGAACCTGCTCGACATGATGGGCAAGCCGCGCTGGTGCCTGGGCATGCTGGGCACGCGCCGCCGCAGCTTCGGCAACATCATCGGCCATGTGCAGGGCGTCGACGACATGACCTCGCTGGCCGACTGGTCGAGCCGCCAGTACGACCCGACGCTGGACTGGGACGACGTGGCGTGGATCCGCCGCCGCTGGCCCGGCAAGCTGGTGCTCAAGGGCATCCAGGATGTCGAGGATGCGCGGCTCGCGTGCCAGTCGGGCGCGGACGCGCTGATCGTGTCAAACCACGGCGGCCGGCAGCTCGACGGCGCGCCGGCATCGATCCGCGCCCTGCCCGCCATCGCGCAAGCCGTGGGCGAGCGCATCGAAGTCCATATGGACGGCGGCATCCGCTCCGGGCAGGACGTGCTGAAGGCGGTCGCGCTCGGCGCCCGGGGCGTCTATATCGGCCGGCCGATGCTGTATGGGCTGGGCGCCATGGGACAGGCCGGCGTGACGCGGGCGCTTGAGATCATCCGCAAGGAACTCGACCTGACCATGGCCTTCTGCGGCCACACCGACATCCGCGCGGTCGGCACGGACATCCTGCTGCCGCCGCATCCGCCCGCCTCGTAGTTTTCTTGCCGTAGCCACAAACCCAGACGCAATCAAACCAGACAGGAGACAACAGATGATGATCCTTCGCAAAACCCTGCGCGCCCGCCAGGCGCTCGCCACGTTCGCAGCAGCCACCGCCGTCGGCGCCGTCGCCCTGATGCCCGCGGCAGCCGCGGCGCAGCCCGCGCCATCCGCCGAATGCAAGGCGGCACTGGACGCCCGTGCCCAGAACCCCAACTACCCCCGCGACAGCGTGCCGCGCTACATCAAGACCCCCACCGGCTACCTGCTGGTGCTGCGCATGGGCGACAACGTGTTCGAGCAGATCGAAGCCTTTGCCATCTGCGAGAAGGTGCCCAGCGCGAGCCTGTCCGCGATCGGCTTCGCCAATGTCACGTTCGGCTTCTGGGATGCCGCGAAGAAGCAGTTCAACCCGCGCACCTTCCGCAACGTGGAGATGGCCAGCATCGTCGGCAGCCTGGCGTGGAAGGAAGGCAAGCCGTCGATCCATGCGCATGGCGTGGCCGGTGACAGCAGCTTCGACACGTACGGCGGCCATATCCTGTCGATGGAGGTCGGCACCGGATCACTGGAAGTGACGGTGACGGCTTATCCGCAGCAACTGGAACGCGGCATCGACCCGAAGATCGGCGCGAACGTGCTGGGACTGCGCGATAGCCACTGACGGGCTGCGGGATTGGACGGTGGGACCGGTGGCGGCCGGTCCCACCCCGTATAATGTCCCCCCGTTTGAGCCCAACCCGCCCGTTAACATGCCGCAGTCTCCCGAATCCGCCCCGTTCCGCCCCCAACCGGACACCGGCGCCACGGATTCCACGTTGTCCGACCGCCCGGACAGCCCATGCATCGGCATCTGCTCCACGCTGTTCGACGAGATCTGCCAGGGCTGCGGGCGCACCGCGGCCGAGGTCAGCAACTGGGTTTTCTTCAGCGATGAGGAAAAGCAGGTGGTGTGGGAGCGCATCACGCGCGAGGGCACGGCCCGCCGCTTCCGGCAGGGCTGAAACGTACCTCCCCGGGGCGGCCGCGCTTCGCGACAAGCACCGCGCCGATCACGGCCGGCACACAGGCGGCACCGGCAATGCTGCCGTGCTCATAGCCCCGCCTGCTCCAGCCAGCGGGCAAACATCCGTTCGCCCGCCGCCGCCACCTTTGCGCCGACTTCCGCCGTTCGCGCACGGATGGTGCGCGGGTCGATGCCGGCCTTGCCGAGTTCGACGGTATGGCCGACCAGCCAGGCCTCGATGTCCGCCGGCATCACTTCGGGATGGAACTGCAGCGCCAGCACCTGGTTGCCGATGGCATACGCCTGGTTAGCTACCGCGGCGGTGGACGCCAGCAGTTCGGCGCCGGGCGGCAGGTCGAAGGTATCGCCGTGCCAGTGCAGCACTTCCCAGTTGGCCCCAACCAGTTCGCCAAGCACCGAATCCCGTCCGGCCGGCGTCGGCACGATCGGCGCCCAGCCGATTTCGCGCGTGCCGGGATACACGCGCGCACCGGCGGCACGCGCAATCAGCTGCGCTCCCAGGCAAACCCCGATCATCTTGCCGCCGGCGGCCAGCCGCTGGCGGATCAGCGCGATTTCGCCTTCCAGCCACGGATAGGCGTCGGTCTCATAGACGCCGATCGGGCCGCCCAGGATCAGCAGCAGGTCGGCCGGGTCATCGACGATGGGGCGCAGGTCGTCGACGCCCGCCTGGAATGCCCGCAGCGCATGGCCGCGCGCGCGCAGCGCGTTGCCGATCACGCCCGCATGCTCGAACGCTAGGTGCTGGATTACATGGGTGGTGCGCGTGGCCATGGGCGGCTCCTGCCGATCGAAAAGGGCCCCCATGGTAGCGCCAATGGCTACGCCGCGAGAAATCCACGGCGGCTTACTGCCTGTCGGGGCGGCATCCCGGCACGGCATGCCGCCACCGTGCGCTAATTTGTCGCAGCCGGGACCAGTGTCAGGGCGCCGGCCTGCGCGGGTGCCAGGGGCATGGTCACGTACTCCACCGCCGCCCATTTGCCGGTCCAGTCGCGGTAGCGCGGCAGCAACGCGTTGCCGGACTGCCCGGTCGAATCCATGAAGCGCGATCCCGGCAGGTCGGCCAGGTCGTATAGCGCCCGCACGCTGGCGGCATGGGTATTCTCGAACGGCGCCTTCTCGTCGCGCAGGTTGTGGCGGCCGACATTGACGGTATACGTGTCGCCGCCGGTCGGCACGCGCAGGTTGAACAGCGGCGACAGGTACGCAACCTTGCCGAACGGCTTGTGCTCGGAGCGGGCCGTATGCGCTTCGCCCCAGCGCCAGCGTTTCGGGTCCTCGCCATAGCGGCGCGACAGGTCGGCCATCGCCTGGGTCCAGGCATCGGCAATCGCGTCGTTGCAGCTTTCCGCGGGGCCCGTATGCGGACGGTCGCACCAGAACGCCCCGAGCTTGCCGGGATCGCGCAGGATATTCATCATCGGCTGTTGCACGTTGCGCTGGTCCCACAGCCGGACAAAGATCGCTTCGCCGACCTTTTCCTCGAACAGCCGCCGCGACAGCTCGCGCAGCCATGCGGTGACCACCAGCGGCTCGGCGCGATCGGCGTCCATGGTGCCGTCCCACTTGCGCAGCGCATCGAGCAGCGCGCGCTCGCGCTCCGGCCGTGCGCCGTCGTGGCTGACCGGTGCGGCCAGCAGCAGCGGCAAGACGTCGCGCACCGCCAGCGACAGCACGTCTTTCTGGATCCCGGCGAAGGTGTCGAACGTGTGCCTGGGCGTGGCCGCCAGCAACGCCTGGATGCGGTCATGGCGGTACGGCACCGTCCATTCGCTGGTGATGAAGTAGGGGTAGTCCGGCGGCACGATGCGCTGGTTGGCGGTCACGATCACGCCTTCCGCCGGGTTGTAGCGCTGCGGCAGCGACTCGAACGGGATAAAGCCGGCCCAGTCATAGCGCGCATCCCAGCCCGGCGCGGGCGCCAGGCCCTTCAGGTCGTTGTCGGCGCGGCGCAGCGGCACCCGGCCCGGCGCGAAAAAGCCGATATTGCCGTCGACATCGGCGTAGACGATGTTCTGCTGCGGAGAATGGAAGTCGCGCAGCGCGGCGGTGAAGCTGGCCCAGTCGCGCGCCTCGTTCATCTTCATGCCGGCCTGGAAGGTGCGGTCGTCCGGACGCAGCGCGGTCCACTGGAACGCAACCACGTATTGCGCGCCAAGCGGCCCGGCCGCGGCGGACAGCGGCTCGGCCACGTCCGAGATGACCGGCCCGTGGCGCGTGCTGCGGACCTTCAGCGTCACGTCGGGCGCGCCCTTGACGCGGATGGTCTCGGTGCGGGTCTCGAAGGTGGCCCAGCCGTCCGGCGTCTGGTACTGGGTTTCGCTGCCGGGGCGCAGCCGTTCGATAAACAGGTCCTGCACGTCCGGCGCGGTATTGGTCAGGCCCCAGGCGATGCGGTCGTTGTGCCCGAGCACGACCACCGGGATGCCGGGCAGCGTGGCGCCGGCCACGTCGAGCCCCGGGGCGGTCATGCGGGCGAAGTACCACAGCGCCGGCGCCTGCAAGCCGAGGTGCGGATCGTTGGCCAGCATCGGCTTGCCTGATTGCGTGTGCGCGCCGGAGACCACCCAGTTGTTCGAGCCCATGCCCTCGACATAGCCCGGCGGCGCCTTGTCGCCGACGCTGGCCATGGCATTCGCCAGCGGCGCCAGTTGCTTGTACAGGTGGCCGTAGTCCATGGTGCGCACCGGCTGCTCGTCCGGGTACGGCGCCAGCAGTTCGCTGATGCGCGCCACCGGCAGCACCTGCGCCAGTCGCATGCGCAGCGTCTCCTGGTTCCAGTTGCCGCCCAGGTCCCAGGCCATCATGGTCTGCCAGCCGAGCGTATCGGCCGGCTCCCATTGCTCCGGCTGCGTGCGCAGCAACAGGAATTCAGGCGGCAGCGGTCCCTGCCGATGGTCGATCCACGCATTGACGCCGTCGGCGTACGCCTGCAGTGCCGCCCGCGTCTCCGGCGAGGCCTGCGCAAGGATCGCTTCGGCATTGCGCCTCACGCCCAGCGTGCGCAGGAACCTGTCGGTATCGAGCGCGGAGGGCCCCAGGATCTCGGCGAGCCGGCCGGCCACCACGCGCTTGTTCATCTGCATCTGCCACAGCCGGTCCTGCGCGTGGACATAGCCCAGCGCGAACCATGCGTCGGCCTTGCTGGCGGCACGGATCTGCGGCACGCCGTTGCCATCGCGCACCACCGTGACCTGGCCACGCAGGCCGGGCAGCGCGACCGTGCCGGATGCGGGCGGCTGGGCCGCCTGGCGATACCAGATGAAGGCCCCCGCCGTGCCGGCTAGCGCCAGCACCAGCAGCCATCCCACAAGCCTGGCCAGACGACCGAACCAGCGCATGTTGCTCCCCTCTTATCGTTATCGTTGCGTGACCCCGGCGGCAATGCAAAAAATGCCCGGACCGGCCGGGCATTTTCCCATGTCGCGCAGGCCTCAGGCCGGCTTCCTCAACTGCAGGGCCTTGTATTCGAGGAATTCCTCCAGCCCGTACTTGCCGGCTTCGCGCCCGTTGCCGGACTGCTTGTAGCCGCCGAACGGAGCGGCCATGTTGAACGGCCCGCCGTTGATGTCGACCTGGCCGGTGCGGATGCGCCGCGCCACGCGGATCGCACGCGCCTCGTCGCCGGACCAGACGCCGCCGCCCAGCCCATAGATGCTGTCGTTGGCAATGCGGACCGCGTCTTCCTCGGTGTCGTAGCAGATGATCGTCAGCACCGGCCCGAAGATCTCCTCCTGCGCCACGGTGGCACGCGGCTCGACATTGCCGAGCACGGTCGGCTTGACGAAGAAGCCCTGGTCCAGCCCTTCCGGCGCCTCGGGGCCGCCGGCCACCAGTTCGGCGCCCTCTTCCAGCCCGCGGCGGATATAGCCGGTGACGCGCTCCTTCTGCACGGCGGAAATCAGCGGTCCGAGCCTGGTGGTTTCCTGCAGCGGATCGCCCACGGTAAAGCCGGCCACCACCTTCTGCGCGATCGCTTTCACTTCGTCGTAGCGGGCGCGCGGTACCAGCATGCGGGTATGCGCCGAGCAGGTCTGGCCGGAGTTGAGGAAGCAGGCGCTGATCGTGCCCTTGACCGCCGCCGGCAGGTCGGCATCGTCCAGCACCACCGAGGCAGACTTGCCGCCCAGCTCCAGCGCAACGCGCTTGACCGTCTGCGACGCCAGCTCCGACACGCGCTTGCCGGCGCGGGTCGAACCGGTGAACGACACCATGTCGACCTCCGGATAGCTCGCCAGCACCTCGCCCACCACCGGGCCAAACCCCGTCACCAGGTTGAACACACCCGGCGGCAGGCCCGCGGCCTCGATCACCTCGGCCAGCACGAAGGCGTTCAGCGGCGCCACTTCCGACGGCTTGAGCACCACCGTGCAGCCCGCGGCCAGCGCCGGCGCAACCTTCAGCGTGATCTGGTTGAGCGGGTAGTTCCACGGCGTGATCGCCGCCACCACGCCCACCGGCTCGCGCACCACCAGCGAATTGCCGACTTCTTCCTCGAAGGGGAAGGTATCGAGCAGCTTGGCGGCCTGCCCCCAGTTGTAGACCGGGCCGCCCACCTGGATCGCGCGCGCCAGCTTGATCGGCATGCCGACTTCGCCGGCGATCATCTGGGCCAGTTCTTCGCTGCGCGCCTTCAGCCCTTCGGCGATTTTGGCGATATAGCCAGCGCGCACCGACGCGGGCGTCGACGCCCAGCCGTCAAAGGCAGCGCGCGCGGCCTGGATGGCGTCTTCCGCGTCGCGCGGCGAGCCTTCGGGAATGGTCCCCATCACCGCTTCGGTGCTGGAATGAATGACGTCGATGGTGCCGGTACCGTGGGGCACGACCCACTTGCCGTTGATAAACAGTTTGTCTCGTTGTTGCATGGCCACAGTTCTCGGTTGGTGCTGAGTTTGACGGATGAGCAACCGCAATTTTTTGTTACTTTTATGGTGCACGCACATTGTAGAGCGGTTTGGAGACTATGTTTCCAGCCCTGGCAGCCCCCGCGCCGGGCGCGTCTCTTCAAATGGCGATAATCGGCCGCACCCGGATACGGGATGCTCGCACGGACGGCCGGCATAACAAGGGAGCGAGACACATGGTCGATCCGATCTACCGCAAGACGGATGCGGGACAGGACGAGATCAGGACGCGCGCGCGCAAGCTGGACCACAAGCTGCGCGCGCTGCTGTTAATGGTCAACGGTGAGCGCCGCGGGCAGGACCTGCTGGCGCAGGTGGCAGGCATGGGGGTCGGGCCCGATGCCCTCGACATGCTGGCCGCCCAGGGGCTGGTCGAGCCAGTGCATGAGGCGGCACCGGCGCTAGCGGCTGCAGCTGCGGCGCCGGATGCCCCGGCACGCACTTCGGCCGCGGCGGCGGATACCAACCTGTTTTCGGTGTACGCCATGCGGCACGGGCCGGCGGCAACGCCCGACGCGGCACAGACGACCCATCCGACGCACTCTGCCGCCGAGATCGACGCGTTCCAGCGCCTCTACCACTTCTATACCGACGTCATCGGCCAGCACCTGGGCCTGCGCGGCTACATGCTGCAGGTAAAGGTGGAAAAAGCGCAGGACCTGCCCGCGCTGCTGACCCTGCGCGAGCCGCTGCACGCGGCGCTGCTCAGGGCCAAAGGCGAAATCACGGCGCATGCGATCCTGCGTGAGCTGGACTCCATCGCACAGGACCTCCCGGCAGTGGCCGGATAAGCGGCGATCCCCGCGCCAGACAGCAAAAAGGCCGCCTCGGAAGGCGGCCCTTCTTCATCGGCATGAGGCAGACTCAGCCGTCGATCCCCTGCGACTGCAGGTACTCGTCATACGTGCCCAGGTAGTCGGTCAGCGTGCCGTCGGTGCGCACTTCGATCACGCGCGTCGCCAGGCCGCTCACGAACTCGCGGTCGTGCGACACGAAGATCAGCGTGCCCTGGAACTTGTCCAGCGCGATCTGCATCGACTCGATCGACTCCATGTCCATGTGGTTGGTCGGCTCGTCCAGCGCCAGCACGTTATGGCGGCCCAGCATCAGCTTGCCCCAGATCATGCGGCCCTTCTCGCCGCCGGACAGCACCTTGACGTTCTTCTTGATGTCGTCGGCGGAGAACAGCAGCCGGCCCAGCGTGCCGCGCAGCGAGGTTTCGTCATCGCCGGCCTGCGTCCACTGGCTCATCCAGTCCATCACGTCGCGATCCGCCGGGAATTCCTCGTACGTGTCCTGCGGCATGTAGCCGACATTGGCGTTCTCGGCCCACTTGACCGAGCCGCGATCCACCTCGACGCCACGCTGCACGCCGGTCTGCACCGCGCCGTTGAGCAGGCTGCGCAGCAGCGTGGTCTTGCCCGCACCGTTTTCGCCGATGATCGCCACGCGCTCGCCGGCCTGGATCGCCATCGACAGGCTGTCGATGATCTTGCGGTCGTAGCTCTTGGTGACGTTCTCCACCTCGACCGCCAGGTTGTGCAGCTTCTTCTCGAACTCGAAGCGGATGAACGGGTTCTGGCGCGACGACGGCTTGATGTCCTCGACCTTGATCTTCTCGATCTGCTTGGCCCGCGAGGTGGCCTGGCGTGCCTTGGACTTGTTGGCCGAGAAGCGGCGCACGAAGTCCTGCAGTTCGGAGATGCGCTCCTTGGCGCGCGCGTTGGCGGCCATCTGGCGCTCGCGGGCCTGCATCGACGCTTCCATGTAGTCGTCGTAGTTGCCCGGGTAGACCTTGAGCGTGCCGTAGTCCATGTCGGCCATGTGCGTGCAGACCGAGTTCAGGAAGTGGCGATCGTGCGAGATGATGATCATGGTGGAGTTGCGCTCGTTGAGCACGGTCTCCAGCCAGCGGATCGTGTTGATGTCCAGGTTGTTGGTCGGTTCGTCCAGCAGCAGCACGTCCGGGTTCGAGAACAGTGCCTGCGCCAGCAGCACGCGCAGCTTCCAGCCCGGTGCGACGTCGCTCATCGGGCCCTGGTGCTGCGCGGTGGGGATGCCCACGCCCAGCAGCAGTTCGCCGGCGCGCGCCTCGGCGGTGTAGCCGTCGTACTCGGCGTACTTGGCTTCCAGCTCGGCGGCCTTCATGTAGTCTTCGTCGGTCGCTTCCGGGTTGGCGTAGATGGCGTCGCGCTCCTGCGCGGCGGCCCACATCTCGGTGTGGCCCATCATCACCACGTCCAGCACGCGCATGTCTTCATAGGCGAACTGGTCCTGGCGCAGCTTGCCCAGGCGGATGCCGGGCTCCAGCATGACGTTGCCCGACGACGGCTCGAGGTCGCCGCCCAGGATCTTCATGAAGGTGGACTTGCCGCAGCCGTTCGCGCCGATCAGGCCGTAGCGGTTGCCCTCGCCGAACTTGACCGAGATATTCTCGAACAACGGCTTGGGGCCGAACTGCATGGTGATGTTTGCGGTAGAAAGCACGTCTGGAACCTTGTCTGGAGAATGTGGCGCCGCGGCACTGGCCGCCTTGCGCAGGTTGTTGCACCGGGGTGCACCCCATGCCGTTCAGGGGCCGGCCCTGCCGGCAGGCATCGCGCCGTCCGGAGCATTCCGGAGCCATGGCTGGCGATGCGGCAGGGACCGCGCCCGGTTCTTGCGAGAACCCGGCAGGAAGTCAGGAAATAACCGCATATTCTACCATCCGGATGCGTTCCTTGCATCCGTAGGCGGGACGATGAACGCCTGGCGGCCTGCATGTGGCGGCCGCGCTTCGCGTGCAGCGCTCAGGCCACCGGCGGCAGCACCGGATAGCCGGAAAACGCCATCGAAAACCCGTCGGCACGTGCGGCCAGCCGCACCTGCGCGCCCACCGGCAGCGTCAGCTTGCGCGCGCAATGGCCGAACGGCAGGCCGGTCAGCACCGGCATCGGCAGCTGGTCGCGCAGGTAGGCCACCACGGCGTCCATGTCGTAGCCGTTGTCGTAGTCGGTGACGCGATAGTTGGAGAAGTCGCCCAGCACGATGGCGCGCTGGGTGTCGAGCACGCCGGCCTGCTGCAACTGGAGCAGCATGCGTTCGACCCGGTACGGCGGCTCGTTGATGTCTTCCAGGAACAGCACCCCGCCCTCGACCCGCGGCATGAAGGGCGTGCCGAGCAGGCTGCACAGCATGGCCAGGTTGCCGCCCCACAGCGTGCCGGACACTTCGCCGCTGAACGGCTGCCCGCCGGCCTGCGGCGCCGCCACGTCGACCCGGTAGGCCGGATCGCGCAGGATGCCTTCGAAGTGCTCCCACATGTACGGATCGACGCTGTCCGCGCCAAAGTCCGCCAGCAGCATCGGTCCGGAAAAGCTGATGCCGCCGGCCGCGGCCAGGTAAGCGAGCTGGAACGCCGTGAAGTCGCTGTGCCCGACGATGGGCGTGGCGCTGGCGCGCGCCTGTTCGGCGATGCGCGCGAAGTCCACCTGCGCCAGCAGCCGGGCGATGCCGTAGCCGCCGCGCACCGCCAGCGTCAGCTCATGCGGCGCGCCGGTGCCGATGGCATGCAGGTCGGCCAGCCGCTCCGCGTCGGTGCCGCCGAAGCGCAGGTAGCGCCGGGCCAGCACGTCGGGGTTGGTGGTGTGGTAGCCGTGCTGCTTGAGCCAGGCAACGCCGCGCGCGGCAACGGCGACGTCGTGCGGATAGCCGGACGAGGCAATCAGTCGGACTTCGGTATGCGGCGGCCTGCTGTTCGGCGTGCTCATGCGTCGTTGGCTTTGTTCTGTGTATTCGGTTCGGGACGGGTCGGACAGGCGCAGGCTGCGTCGGTTCCGGCCTCGCTGCCTGCCTCGACATCGGCGCCGACACCGCCGGCAACACCGCGGGCAGCCCTCTGTGCGCGGCGCCTGGCCCCGAAGAAATCCTTCAGCATCTGCCCGCAGGTGTCGGCCAGCACGCCGCCCGTGATGGTGGTCTGGTGGTTGAGCTGCGCGTGCTCGAACAGGTTGAGCACGCTGCCGGCGGCACCGGTCTTCGGATCCGTGGCGCCGAATACCACGTGGCGCAGCCGCGCATGCAGGATCGCGCCGCTGCACATCGCGCACGGTTCCAGCGTCACGTATAGCTCGCACTCGGGCATGCGGTAGTTGCCGATCACCTGCGCGGCGGCGCGCAGCGCCTGCATTTCGGCATGCGCGGAAGGATCGACCGAGCGGATCGGCAGGTTGTGGCCGCGCGCGATGATGGTGTCGTTCCAGACCACCACCGCGCCGACCGGCACTTCGCCGGCGGCCTCGGCCAGGCGCGCCTCCTCCAGCGCGGCGCGCATGTAGCGGGCATCGCGCGCGGCAGCCTCGGCCGGATCGTCCGGCAGCGCGCGCGGGGCCCTCAGTGGCATCGGCGGCAGCGGCGGCGTCTCTGGCATCGGCTGGCTCAGTCTTGCGCCGGCAGCACTGCCGGGGCGCTGACTTCGGCCCAGCAATTGGGGGTTTCGAACAGCACCAGCCTGGTCAACTGCAGGTGGTGGCCGAAGCAATCCTTGAACACCGGCGCCAGGATATCGAAGGCGACCTGGGCCAGGTTCTCGACGGTGGGGATGGCATCCAGCACCACTGTCTTGTGCCCTTCCATCGATTGCAGGAAGTTCAGCAGCGCGGTGTCGCCGCGGTAGATCAGGAAGGCGTGGTCCCACTTGTTGACCAGGTGCTCGTTGGCGAGCGCCTTGATATCGCCGAAGTCCAGGATCATGCCGTCATCCGAGGCACCTTCGCGATGCAGCACCTCGCCCGACAGCGTCAGGTCCAGCCGGTAGCGGTGGCCGTGGATATTGCGGCACTGGCCGCCGTGGTTCGGGATGCGGTGGCCGGAGTCGAACTCCAGCCGGCGGGTAATGGAAACTTGTTTGCTCATGTGTAGCGGCGCCCTTTCCGTGGTCCAGGCCGCCTGCGTTGGACGGGCGCCGCGCGTGCGCCCGAAGCCTCTATTGTGTACGTTTGCCCAGCGTTGAGCAAAACCCGGGGCAAAACCCCGGAGCCGCGCTCAACGAATGCCCAGCAGCTTGTGGGTCTGCAACGACAGCCGCCAGCGCGGATGGCGCTGGCAGAAGTCCACCGCGGCGGCCGTATTTTCGCGCTGCAGCGGGCCGTCCATGGGCTGCACCAGGAAATGCTCGAAATCAAGCTGCTCGTATGCGGCAAAGTCCTGGCCCGCCTGCGGGATCACGACCTTGAGCTCGTCACCGCCCCTGACCACCAGCTCGGAACCCATCTTGGGACTCACGCAAACCCAGTCGATGCCGGGCGGCACGGCGATGGTGCCGTTGGTCTCGATCGCGATCTCGAAGCCCTGCTCATGCAGCGCATCGATCAGCGGCGCGTCGAGCTGCAGCAGCGGCTCGCCCCCGGTGCACACCACCAGCGGCTTGCCCAGCGGCTTGCCACCAGCGCCCTGCGGCCATTCCGAGGCGACCACCGCGGCCAGTTCCCCGGCGGTGCGGTACTTGCCGCCGCGGGTGCCATCGGTGCCGACGAAATCGGTGTCGCAGAACTGGCATACCGCGCTGGCGCGATCCTCTTCGCGGCCGCTCCACAGGTTGCAGCCGGCAAAGCGGCAGAACACCGCGGCGCGGCC
Source organism: Cupriavidus oxalaticus (assembly GCF_004768545.1). Lineage (NCBI taxonomy): Bacteria > Pseudomonadati > Pseudomonadota > Betaproteobacteria > Burkholderiales > Burkholderiaceae > Cupriavidus > Cupriavidus oxalaticus. The sequence continues at coordinate 1,866,826 of NZ_CP038635.1, forward strand.
GGCGTTGGCGCCCTCGCCCTGCAGCGTATAGAAGATTTCCTTGACGGCGTAAGTCATGCGTGAGGTCTCTCTGGGACCGTAAACGGATTATGGCAGCGGAATATCGGCAGCCTTCGGGCTGGCCGGGTGTATTGGTATGGTTGGGCTCGGCCAGGGGCCAGTCTTGGCGGATCGATCGGCGGGACCGATGCCGTCCAGGGCGGGCGCACGATCGTGGCTATCGCTGGCAGCGCGGGCGGGAAGCACCGGGTTCCGGCGCAGGGGTCGAATCCGCCCCGTGGCCTGTCGCAGGCTGCGTCCGGCCGCTCCGGACACGGCTCGGACAACATCTAAGTATACCAGAGGGCTAAGGGTTTTTGCCTAGGGCCGGCGTGACGCGCGCGTCGCCCGCCGGCCGCACCTTACTTGAGCCCGAGGTAGTCGCGCTTGCCGATCTGCACGCCCTTGTGGCGCAGGATGTCGTAGCCCGTGGTCACGTGGAAATAGAAGTTGGGCAGCGCAAACCCCAGCAGGTACGACTTGCCGTCGAACGTCACCGGCCCCTGCCGCAATTTCAGTTCGATCACGCGCTGTTCGCTGCCCTCGAGCTGCGCCGGCGTGATCTGCTCCAGGAACACGATGGTGCGCGCGATGCGGTCCTGCAGCTCGGCGAACGAGGTTTCGGTGTCGGCGAACGATGGCACCTCGATCCCCGCCAGCCGCGCCGCGGCTCCCTTGGCGGCGTCGCTGGCGCGCTGGACCTGCGCCGACAGCGGATCCATGTCGGCGATCAGCCGGGTCTGGATCAAGTCGGCCGGATCCATGCCCTGCGCCTGCGCGTGCGCGGCGCCCTTGTCGAGGATCGCGGCAAGGTTGCCGAGGGCGCGGATAAACGGCGGGATCGATACGTCGTACATCGAAAGTGCCATGGGGTCTCCTGGTGTGGCGTGTGTGGTCGCGGTTGTAGTGATTGCCGGGGGTCGGCAGGCTGTCCTGGCAACCTGCCGCGAGCATAGAACGGATTGGCCTTTGCCGCAGAACCTGCCACCGATTCTTGCAGCAGTGCCGGCGTCTCTTGCCGCATCCGAGGGCAACGCAACGGTTCGAGCGCCGCAGGCGGGCAACCTGATTTAACATATCTGGCCATCGCCCCGGAATCCGGCGGAGCCACCGCCGCGCCCCCATGAACGCGTCGTTCCCCCTTCGCACGGAGTGCCCGCCGGGCGCCTGCATCTGCGGGCGCGAAGCGCTGTTGAGTGATCCCGGCGCCGACCTGCGCGTGCTGCGGCTCACCCGCGCCGAGGAAAAGCGCCTGGTCGAGCGGCTCGAGAACCTGACCAGCCTGGCCGAACTGCGCCGCATGGAGGGCCTGATGCAGGCCCAGCTGAATATCGTGCTGACGATCACGCCCAGCGCGCGCGGCGTAAAGACGGTGCGCGGCATCAATATCCAGGTGCAGGAACAGCCGGGCCTGTGCCGCAAGATCCGCCAGTCCATTCCCGCGGCCATCCGGCGCAGCATGGAGCAGCATCCGGAGATCGCCTATGCGATCGTCGATGCGCACGACCTGCTGGGTGGGGCCTGAAGCGCGCGGGACGCCCCATTTCACCCCGCCCTGTTCGTCGAACCGTCGAAGGGGCACTCAGGTCAGCGCCGACAGCAACATGTTCTGCGCTGCCTCGCCGTCCTGTGCAAGCTGACGTTCATAGGTCCCGCCAGGCGTCATCACCCACGTGTCGCGCCGGTCGGAAAGGTACGGCTTCAGCCCTTCGGCAATGACCCTCCCCTTCAGCCGGGGATCCAGGATGGGAAAACAGATCTCGATCCGCCGGGACAGGCTTCGTTCCATCCATTCGCCGCTGGACAGCATGACCTTCTCCGCCCCGCCGTCGTGAAAGTAGAAGATGCGCGAGTGCTCGAGAAACCGGCCCATGACCGATTTCACTGCGATGTGCTCCGACAGGCCGGCAACGCCCGGCCGCAGTGCGCAGGCGCCCCTGACGATCAGGTCGATACGCACGCCTTCACGCGAGGCATCGTATAGCGCCTGGATCAGTTCCGGCTCCAGCAGTGCATTCATCTTGGCGATAATCCTTCCCTTGCGCCCGGCCTTGGCGTGCTCGGCTTCGCATCGGATCGCCGCCAGCAACTGCTTCTTCATGGTAAACGGCGATTGCCAGATATGGGTCATGCTGTGCGTCTGCCCGCGCCCGGTCAGCTGGCTGAAGACTTGTGCCACGTCCTGCGTCAGCGCTTCGTTGCAGGTCAGCAATCCAAAATCCGTATAAGCGCGCGAGGTCTCGAGGTGATAGTTTCCCGTGCCGAGATGGACATAGCGCCTGAGCTTCCCCCCCTCCCGGCGCAACACCATGACCATCTTGGCGTGTGCCTTGAAACCGACGACGCCATAGACGACATGCGCGCCGACTGCCTCCAGTTGAGCCGCCCAGCCGATATTCGCCTCCTCGTCGAAGCGGGCCAGCAATTCCACCACGGCGGTGACTTCCTTGCCGTTGCGCGCAGCCTCGATGAGTGCCGACAACAGGACCGAGTCGTGCCCGGCGCGATACACGGTGTGGCTGATCGCCACGACATCGGGATCCTGTGCCGCCTGCCTGACGAAATCGACAACCGGTGCAAATGACTGGAACGGATGGTGCAGCAGGATGTCGCCGTCGCGCATGGCGCGGAAGACGTCGGCATGCTCCCTCAATATCTTCGGCACGCCGGGCCGGAAAGGCGTGTATTTCAGCTCCGGCCTGTCGACCTGGTCCGGCACCTGCATCAGGCGAACCAGGTTGACCGGCCCGTTGACCGAAAATACTTCGCCCGGCGCCAGCCCGAACTGTTCCTGCAGGAATGTCGTCATTGCCGGGGTGCAGTTGTCCGCGACTTCCAGCCGGACCGCGTCGCCAAGATGGCGGTGCGGCAGTTCGCCTTGCAGCGCCTCGCGCAGGTTCTTGACTTCTTCCTCGTCCACGAACAATTCGCTGTTCCGGGTCACACGGAACTGATAGCAGCCCCGTATCGACATACCGCTGAAAAGCTCGCCGACATGGGCGTGAAGGATGGACGAGAGAAAGACGAAGCCATGCTCGCACCCCGAAACGTCAGCGGGCAGTGCGATGACACGTGGCAGCGCCCGTGGCGCCTGCACGATCGCATTGCCGGAGTTGCGGCCGAACGCATCCTTGCCCTCCAGCTCAACCGCGAAGTTCAGGCTCTTGTTGAGAATGCGCGGGAACGGATGCGCGGGATCCAGCCCGATGGGTGTCAGGACCGGCATCAGCTCGGCGAAGAAGAAATCGCGAATCCAGGCCTGCTGCACGGCGTTCCACGATGGCCGTCGCAAAAAGCAGATCTGCTGCTCTGCCATGGCTGGGATCAACACGTCATTGAATAGGCGATACTGCTGATCGACCAATTCACGCACCCGCTGGTTGACCGCGGCATAGACGACCTGCGGCGTAAGCCCGTCGGGGCCGACTACCGGCGACTGAAGCGCGCACTGTTCCTTCAGGCCCGCCACGCGGATTTCGTAGAACTCATCCAGGTTGCTGCTGAAGGTGCACAGCGCACGCAGGCGCTCGAGCAGCGGAATGGCGGGATCAGCCGCCTGTTGCAGGACGCGGCTGAAAAATTCCAGCTGGCTGAGTTCGCGGTTGATATAGAACTCATTGCCATTGGGCAAGCTCTCCTCATCCACCAGAGGGCCCGGGCGCCCCGCGCCCCGAGCACCCGGCGATCCGTGCTGCATGAAGCTGGATTCGCGTTTCATGATTCCGTGCCGAAGAGAGTTCTTTCCAGATTCTAGCTGGCGTATCGCGCATATCGGCGCGATTCTGATTCTGGCGTTCGCGAAAAATGCAATCCCTGCGCAGCAGCCTCGTCCTAGAATAATCCGACCTGCCCAATGGAGTTGCCAATGACACAGGAAATATCATATGCGAGCGAGACCACGCCAGAAGGCCTGGCGAGATTAATCGAGCACATCAGGCATGCCGTGGGGCAAGGTGATCTTGACCCCGAGTTTGTCCACAAACTGGCCAAGCGGATCTGCAAGGAGTTTCAGGAGATGAAGGCCGCCAGGCCGGGAGCTACTGAACTGGCAGACCTCGAGTCGAGCATCGAAACGCTGCTGCTGGCCGCGGACAGCGGGCATGGCGCCAGGCTGACCAGGTCCTTGCAAAAGTTGCGTGAAACTGAGGGCGCGAGTCCGGCTTCTCACTAGCGGCCGTATTAATGATTTCGCCGGGGCTTTTTATTATGTTGTTAATTCAGGAATCCCAGGCGTTGCCTGCTTGCCGGAATCCGTGCTGCAGTTATGCCTTACAAGGCGGTTGCCGGCTCCCAACCGCCGCCCAGCGCCTTGAATGCCGCCACGGCGGCGCGGGCGGATTCGGTCTGCGCCTGCGCCCTGGCATCGGACGTCCGCAGCAGGCTCTCGTCGGCTAGCAGCACCTCGATCAGGCGTACGACACCCTTCTGGTAGGCGGCAAGCGAGGCGTTTCGCGCCTGCGTCAGCGAGGCTTCGCCCTGCGCCAGCGTGCCGGCCTGGTCTTCACGCCTGACCAGGGCGGAGAAGGCATTTTCGACATCTTCGGTCGCACGCAGCACGGCCTGCCGGTATGCCGCCAGCGCTTCCGCCTCCTGGCCGCGGGCCAGGTCGATCTGGGCGTTGATGCGGCCGAAATCGAACAGGCGCCAGCGCAAGCCCAGCACGCCCGCCGCCTGGCTGGCGCCCGCGGAAAACAGGTTGCCGCCGGCCACGGTCGTGGCGCTGCCCAACAGGGCGCTGAGCGAGAACTTGGGGTAGTACTCGGCAATGGCGACACCGATGCGAGCGTTGGCCGCCGCCAGCCGGCGCTCCGCGACAATGAGATCCGGCCTGCGTCGCAGCAGGTCCGCCGGCGAACCCGTACCGGCGAGCTGCGGCGCTGCGGGAATCGTTCCGGCACCGCCGAGTTCGGCGCGGTACGTGCCCGGCGGAACACCCAGCATCACGTCGAGCGCGTTCAACGCCGCATCGAGCCCTGTTTCCAGCACCGGCACGGTGGCGCTGACCTGGGCCAGCGCGCCTTCGGCCTGCCGGACTTCCAGCTCGGCGGCAAGGCCCTTGCCGAACAGCAGCCCAACCGTGGAGAGCAATTTCTGCTGGGTCTCCATTTGCCGCCTGGCGATGCCGAGACGGGTCTGCAATCCACGCACAGTGATGTAGAGATCCGCCGTCTGCGCGGCTACCGCGAGGCGCGTCGCGGCCGCGCCCGCGGTCGAGGCCTGGTACTCCGCCAGCGCGGCTTCGCGCCCGCGGCGCAGTCCGCCGAAGACGTCCAGTTCCCAGCCGGCGCCGAGGTTTGCCTCGTAGAGGTTGCCATACCTGTCAAAGCCCGGCGTGGCATTCAGCAGCTTGCCAAGCGGCGTCTCGACCGACTGGTAGCTCCGCCCCGCCTGCGCGCTGACGCTGCCGGACGGCAGCAAGGCCGCAGTGGCCGTGCCGAGTCCCGCGCGTGCCTGGGCGACGCGCGCCGACGCCTGCGCCAGGTCCAGGTTCTGCGCTAACGCCAGCGACACCAGGCGGGTCAGCACGGGGTCGCCGAAACCTTCCCACCACGTCGTCAGCTCGGCCGGCGGCGAGGCCTGCCTCTGTTCGACGCCGGGCTTTCCCAGGTAGCGTTCCGAAACCGGCACGTCCGGCTTTCTATAGTCAGGGCCGACAGCGCAACCCGCCATGACGCCGGCACTCAGCAGCAGGGTTAGAGAGCGAGGAAAAAGCATGGAGGTTGAGTACTCGGAAACGATCGGATGTGTGACTATATTATAAAATGGTCACTAGTTGTCAATGATGATCTGCCACGGTAAGCTGACCGAATGACCGAAACCACACCCTCTGCCCTGCCTTCCCGCGGCCCCGCAGACCACAATGTCCGCTCCCAGATCCTTGAGGCGGCTACCGAGCACTTCAGCCTCTATGGCTACGAGAAGACGACGGTTTCCGACCTCGCCAAGGCGATCGGGTTCTCCAAGGCATACATCTACAAGTTCTTCGGTTCCAAGCAGGCGATCGGTGAAGTGATCTGCGCCAACTGCCTGGGCGCGATCACCACCGAGGTCGACGAGACCCTTGCTGCCGTGCCGACAGCGTCGGAATGCTTGCGGCGGCTGTTCAAGACGCTGGTCGATGCCGGCGTGCGCCTGTTCTTCCAGGACCGCAAGCTCTACGCGATTGCCGCGGCGGCCGCGCAGGAGCGGTGGCAGCCGGTTCTCGCCTATGAGGACCACATCCGGGCTCTCGTGATGCGGATCATCCTGGAGGGGCGGAAATCCGGGGAGTTCGAGCGCAAGACACCGCTGGACGAGACCGTCAACGGCATCTACCTCGTCATGCGTCCCTACATCGATCCGCTGCTGCTGCAGCACAACCTCGACGTTGCCGCAGAGGCTCACGCGCAGCTTTCCAGCCTGATACTGCGCAGCCTGGCTCCGTAAGTGGCGTAAAAAAAACTCCCCAAGCGGCGTCGTCGCCGCTCCATCATTGCGACCGCTTTGTGACCATTGACTAAAATGGTCACACGACCAATAATTCAGGTCCAGTCTCGCGTAGAGAGGACCTTATGCTTCAGCGCCGAATCGCTTCATCCGCCGCCGCGTGCGTGTTGCCACTTGTTCTAGCTGCTTGCGGCGGGCCGCCGGCGCCCGATCCCCGCGTCCAGCCCCCGCTGGTCCGGGTCGGAGTCGTCCAGGACCCGGCCGCCGCGACGCGTTCTTTCACCGGGACCGTTGCCGCGCGGGTCCAGGGCGACCTGGGCTTTCGAGTCTCCGGCAAAGTCCTGGAGCGGCTTGTCGATACGGGTCAGGCCGTCAAGCGCGGCCAGCCGCTGATGCGCATCGACCCGAACGACCTGAAGCTGGCAGCACACGCGCAGCAGGAGACGGTAGTTGCCGCGCGCGCACGGGCCAGGCAAACGGCGGAGGACGAAGCCCGCTATCGCGACCTGGTCGGGACCGGCGCGGTATCGGCCTCGGCCTACGACCAGATCAGGGCCGCGGCGGAATCGGCCAAGGCCCAGCTCAAGGCAGCGGAAGCCCAGGCCGACGTGGCAAGGAATGCCACCGGCTACGCGGTCCTGGCCGCTGACGCCGACGGCGTTGTCGTGGAAACGCTGGCCGATGCCGGGCAGGTCGTCAATGCCGGCCAGGTGGTGGTGCGCGTGGCGCATGCGGGGCGGCGCGAGGCCGTCGTCCACCTCCCGGAAACCCTGCTGCCGCCGGTGGGCTCGGTCGGCGAGGCGACCCTCTACGGCAATGACACGCTGACGGTGCCGGCAAGGCTGCGGCAGCTTTCCAGCGCGGCGGACCGGCAAACCCGCACCTACGAAGCGAGGTACGTGCTCGAAGGCGCGCTGGCCGAGGCCCCGCTCGGAGCGACCGTGATCCTCCGGATCCCGGAAGTCCGCCGCGCTGCGACGCAGGCCGACCTGCAGGTACCGATCGGCGCGATCTTCGATCCGGGCAAGGGCCCGGGCGTGTGGGTGCTGAACGGAAAGTCCAATCGCGTCAGCTGGCGCCCGGTCAAGGTACGCAGCCTGGACGACGATGCCGCGCGCGTGGCGGGCGACCTCCGGGCTGGCGACCGGATCATTGCGCTGGGTGCCCACCTGCTGCGCGAGGGCGAGCAGGTACGGATCGCGGCAATCGGGCCCCGCGCCACGCAGGCTTCGGGCGAGGGAGCGCAGCAATGAGTGGCTTCAACCTTTCTGCGCTCGCGGTGCGCGAGCGATCGGTCACGCTGTTCCTGATCATCCTTGTGTCGGTGGCAGGCGTCATCGCCTTTTTCCAGCTCGGCCGCGCGGAAGATCCCGCCTTCACGGTGAAGACCATGACCGTCATCACGGCGTGGCCGGGAGCGACGGCGCAGGAGATGCAGGACCAGGTGGCCGAACGGCTGGAAAAGCGCATGCAGGAATTGCGCTGGTACGACCGCACGGAGACCTACACGCGGCCCGGCCTGGCGTTCACCACCGTAACGCTGCTCGACAGCACCCCGCCAGCGGAGGTCCAGGAAGAGTTTTACCAGGCGCGCAAGAAAATCCGGGATGAGTCAGCCGCACTGCCTGCCGGCGTGATCGGCCCGCTCGTCAACGACGAATATTCGGACGTGACCTTCGCGCTGTTCGCATTGAAGGCGAAGGGCGAACCGCAGCGGGCCCTGGTGCGCGACGCCGAAGCCTTGCGCCAGCGCCTGCTGCATGTCGCGGGCGTGAAGAAGGTGAACATCATCGGCGAACAGTCCGAGCGCATCTTCGTCAGCTTTTCCCATGACCGCCTGGCCACGCTGGGCATCTCGCCGCAGGACATCTTCGCGGCGCTGAACAGCCAGAACGCGCTTACCCCCGCCGGGTCGATCGACACCGCGGGTCCGCAGGTCTTCATCCGCCTCGACGGCGCCTTCGACAAGCTGCAGAAGATCCGCGACACGCCGGTGGTGGCGCAGGGCCGCACCCTCAAGCTTTCGGATGTCGCCACGGTGGAACGCGGCTATGAGGACCCGGCGACCTTCCTCGTCCGCAACAACGGCGAACCCGCGCTGCTGCTGGGCGTCGTGATGCGCGACGGCTGGAACGGCCTGGACCTCGGCAAGGCGCTGGATGCGGAAGTGTCGGCGATCAATGAAGCCTTGCCGCTGGGCATGAGCCTGGCCAAGGTGACCGACCAGTCCGTCAACATCAGCGCATCGGTCGACGAGTTCATGGTCAAGTTCTTCGTCGCGCTGCTGGTGGTGCTGGTAGTGTGCTTCGCGAGCATGGGCTGGCGCGTCGGCATCGTCGTGGCGGCCGCCGTGCCGCTGACGCTGGCCGCGGTGTTCGTCGTCATGGCGGCCACGGGCAAGAACTTCGACCGCATTACCCTGGGCGCGCTGATCCTGGCGCTGGGCCTGCTGGTGGACGACGCCATCATCGCGATCGAGATGATGGTGGTCAAGATGGAGGAAGGCTACAGCCGCATTGCCGCCTCCGCCTATGCCTGGAGCCACACCGCCGCGCCGATGCTGTCCGGCACGCTGGTCACGGCGGTGGGCTTCATGCCCAACGGCTTTGCGCGCTCCACGGCCGGCGAATACACCAGCAACATGTTCTGGATCGTGGGCATTGCCCTGGTCGTGTCCTGGATCGTCGCCGTCGCCTTTACGCCCTACCTGGGCGTCAAGCTGCTGCCCGAGATCGGCAAGGCCGAAGGCGGCCACGATGCCATCTATGGCACGCCGAACTACAACCGTTTCCGGCGCCTGCTGGGGCGCGTCATCCGGCGCAAGTGGATCGTGGCCGCGGTGGTGGTGGGCGGCTTCGTAGTGTCGGTGCTGGGCATGGACATCGTGAAGAAACAGTTCTTCCCGACCTCCGACCGCCCCGAGGTGCTGGTCGAAGTACAGATGCCCTATGGCAGCGCGATTGCCCGGACCAGCGCGGCCACGGCCAAGGTGGAAGCCTGGCTCGCCCGCCAGCCGGAGGCGAAGATCGTGACGGCCTACGTGGGCCAGGGCGCGCCCCGCTTCTATCTCGCCATGTCGCCGGAACTGCCGGATCCCTCCTTTGCAAAGCTCGTGGTGCGGACCGACAGCCAGGCCGAACGCGAAGCGCTGAAGGCCCGCCTGCGCCAGGCCATTGCCGACGGGCTGGCCCCCGAGGCGCGCGTGCGCGTCAGCCAGTTGGTATTCGGCCCTTACTCGCCCTTCCCGGTGGCATTCCGCGTCGCAGGGCCGGATCCGGACAAGCTGCGTGCGATTGCGGCGGACGTGCGCCGCGTGATGGAGAACAGTCCGCAGATGAGAACCGTCAATACCGACTGGGGATCGCGTGCGCCGGCCTTGCACTTCACGCTGCAGCAGGATCGCTTGCAGGCCGTAGGCCTGACTTCCAGCGGCGTCGCGCAGCAATTGCAGCTTCTCCTCAACGGCTTGCCGGTCACTGAAGTGCGCGAGGACATCCGCTCGGTGCAGGTGCTGGCGCGCGCCGCGGGAGACATACGCCTGGATCCGGCGAAGATCTCCGGCTTCACGCTGACCGGCGCGGCAGGACAGCGCATTCCGCTGTCCCAGGTTGGCACCGTCGACGTGCGCATGGAAGATCCGATCCTGCGCCGCCGCGACCGTACGCCGACGATCACGGTACGCGGCGATATCGCCGAGGGATTGCAGCCGCCCGATGTGTCCGCGTCGATCCGGCAGCAACTGGAGCCGATCCTCGCAAAGCTGCCGGCAGGCTACCGGATCGAGCAGGCAGGCGCCATCGAGGAATCCGACAAGGCCACCAAGGCGTTGCTGCCGCTGTTCCCCATCATGCTGGCCCTGACCTTGCTGATCATCATCCTGCAGGTGCGTTCGATCTCCGCCATGGTCATGGTGCTTGCCACCAGCCCGCTCGGACTGATCGGCGTCGTGCCGACCTTGCTGCTGTTCCGGCAGCCGTTCGGGATCAACGCCCTGGTGGGGCTGATCGCGCTGTCCGGCATCCTGATGCGCAACACGCTGATCCTGATCGGACAGATCCACCAGAACAAGCAGGCGGGCATGGCGCCGTTCGACGCGGTCGTCGAAGCGACGGTGCAGCGTACCCGTCCGGTGCTTTTGACCGCGCTGGCCGCAATCCTGGCCTTCATTCCGCTGACCCAGTCGGTGTTCTGGGGAACGCTGGCCTACACGCTGATCGGCGGCACCTTTGCCGGCACGGCGCTGACGCTGGTGTTCCTGCCGGCGATGTATGCCATCTGGTACCGGATCAGGGTGCCTGCCGATGCCAGCGAGAGGGATCCCGGCAAGCCTGCGATCGCGCTGCATCGCGCGGATACTGACGACGGTGGCGCGGGCACTCCCGCGAGCACCGCATGACCCGGGCGGCCGCGACCGTCATGGCGCGGCCGCAGGGCCGGGAGCCCGCGCCCGCCGCCCCCGGGCAAGCGGGGCAGGCCCATGTCTGTCATGCCTGGATCAATACCCGGGGGCCAACAGATGGGTCATGCCTCGTTGGCAACAGCCGCCTGCTGCGATGGCTTCGCGTCCGCCGCCATGCCCTTGGCCGCGACGGCGATGGCCGCGAGCACGGATGGCACGGCCAGGATGCTCAGGATCGCGCTCATGCCCAGGCCCAGCTGCAACAGCGTGCCGCCGGCAACGGCGCCGAGGATGCCGCCAAAGCGCCCGATGCCGAGCATCCAGCCGACGCCGCAGGCGCGGCCCTGCGTTGGATAGAACGAGGCGGCCAGCGCCGGCATCGAAACCAGGCCCGCCCCCATGAACAGCCCGGCGACCGGCGTCAGCATCGTCAGGTATGAGCCACTGCTGGCGTGGCCCATTGCCAGCGTAAACACGCCGGCAAAAAAATAGGCCACACCGATCACGCGGTGCGGATCGATGCGGTCCATCAGCCAGCCACATGCCATGGCGCCCAGCGTGCCACCCAGCGGAAACAGTGCCGCGATCAGCGCCGCCTCGGCCGGGGTCGCGCCGGTTTCGTTGACCAGCGTCGGCATCCAGCTCGTCACCAGGTAGAAGACCAGCACGCCCATGAAATAGGTCGTCCAGAGCATGAAGGTGCCCATCCGGTATTTCTGCGACAGGATCAGCCCGAGCGGCGAGCGCAGCTTGTCGGCGTGGTCATCCGGCAAGGTGAAGCGCGATGCCTGGAATTGCGCGGAACCTGCGATGCGCCGCAACACCGAACCGATGCGCTGCGCCGGCCAGTCGCGCAGCACCATGAACCGGATCGATTCCGGCAACGCCAGCACCATGACGGCAAGGACCAGCGGCACCACGCCGCCAACGACAAAGACGCTGCGCCAGCCGAATTCCGGAATCATCACCGCGGCAAGGAAGCCGCCGCCCGCAGCACCCAGCGTGAACCCGCAAAACATGCTGTTCACCAGGAATGCGCGGCGCCTGGCGGGCGCATATTCGGCCAGCAGTGTCGTCGCGTTGGGAATGGCTGCGCCCAGCCCCATGCCCGTCAGGAAGCGCCAGCCGGACAGCTCGACCGCGGAAGCCGCCGTCGCGGTGGCCAGGCTGAACAGGCCGAAGACCGCCACCGATACGCCCAGCACGGGCTTGCGCCCGAACCGGTCGGCAAAGGGCCCGGCGATCAGCGCGCCAAGCGCAAGCCCAACCAGCGAAGCGCTCAGCACATTGCCCATCGCCAGCTTTGAAACGCCCCACTCCCTGGTCAGCGACGGCGCCACATAGCCGATCGCGGCGGTGTCGAAGCCATCCGCCACCACCACCAGGAAGCAGACGATAAGAATCATCCATTGGTAGGGAGAGAATCTCTGGCTGTCGATGAACGCCTGGACGTCAACCGTCCCCGGCGAGCTGGATTGCTGTGGTTTCATGCGCGTTGTCTCCATTGTCTGTCATGCAATGATGATCGTCATATCAAAGGGCGAACGATCGCAGCGGCCATGACGTTCCCCACGCCGCTCGCCGCGCGATTCCTGCAATGCCCCCGCTGATGTATCCAGCGTCTACATGCTAGTCAGGCGATGCGGCAGGGTCAAGGACGATCACCCCGCCACGGCGTTGGTGCTATCCCTAGTGAAGGAGGTGGCGTGAGTCCCTCGGCAGCCACATTTCCCGGCGCGGCGGGCAGACTTCGGGAAGCGCCCGATGCAATGACGATCGTAATGCTATATATTGCAGAGACTCACCTGCCGTTGCCGTCTCCCGATCATGCGCTACTCGCTCGACCAGAAAGCTGAAACCCACAAGCACATCGTGAAGGCCGCCTCGACGCAATTCCGCAAGCATGGCGTCAACGGCATCGGCGTTGCGCAGCTGATGAAAAGCGCCGGCCTCACGCATGGCGGCTTCTACGCGCACTTCGAATCCAAGGACGCGCTGGTGGCCGAGGCCATCGACGCGGCCTTCGACCAGACCATGGATTTCCTGAAGGATGCGACCTCGGTGGCCTCTTCCCGGCAGCGCAGGCAAGCCGTCGTCCAGGCGTATGTGAACAGGAAGCACCGCGACAACCCCGGAGCGGGCTGCGCCATCGCGGCACTCGGTGCCGATGTGTCGCGGCTTGACGCGAAGACGCGCAAGCGCTTCGAGGCGCGCGTGACAGCGCTGGTCGATGCCATCGCCGGGAGCGATGACGAAGCTGCGCGCAAGGACGCCATCGTTACGCTGGCGGCCATGGTCGGCGGGATGGTGCTGGCGCGTTCGGTCAGGTCGCAAGCGCTGTCCGGCGAAATCCTGGATGCAGTCCAGGCCGGGCTCCACGCCGGCCTGTAGGCGAGCGCCTACAGCACCCGAGCCGACATGAGCCAAGCCCGCTTCCTCGCGATGCCCTGTCCCGTGGCACATGCATCGGCAGTATTGGGCGAGCGCTGGGTCATCCTGATCCTGCGCGAAGCGTATTACGGGTCGACACGGTTCGAGGAGTTCCAGCGCCGGCTCGGCATCGCTTCCAACATCCTGAGCGCCAGGCTGCAGGCGATGACCGATCATGGCCTGCTGGAGCGCAGGAGGCTCGAGGGCAGCACGCGTTGCGCCTATTTCCTGACCGACAGCGCGCGCGATTTCCTGCCGACGTACCTGAGCCTCAAGGCGTGGGCGGAGCGATGGGTCGCGGAACCCAAGCGGCGCGCCAAGCGCTTCGTCGACAAGCAGACCGGCAGCGAGATCGTGGCGCCGCCGTTGTCGCGCGCCGATGGCTCGCCGATCGTCTTCGATGACATCCAGGTCATCGACGCCCAGGTACGTTAGCGGCCCCTCTGCGGTCCTTTTGCAGCCCGCCCGGTAGCTGGCACGCCTGCGCGCCGCAACAAGCGAACACGCGACGGGTTGGCGCTAATATTGAGGCCTGACGAAACCGCGACCCGCATTTTCATGACCACCACCACCAAGCGCCCGGCCCGCCAGAGCTATCACCATGGCAACCTGCGGGAAGAAATGATCCGTTGCGGCCGCGAGATCCTCGCCAGCCAGGGCGTCCATGGATTGACGCTTCGCTCCGCGGCCAAGCTCGCCGGGGTCTCGCACGGCGCGCCGCGCAACCAGTTTTCCGACAAGGAGGGCCTGCTGGCCGCGATCGCTACAGAAGGGTTCCGGGAGCTGGTCGCGGTGCGGCGCGCCCGCCTGTCGCCCGAGATGGGCGCCGAGGCCCGGCTGCTGACGATCATGGATGGCTACATCGAGTTCGCCGTCAAGCATCCCGCGCTGTTCTACCTGATGTTCGGGCCGCAGATCGAGGATAAGGAGCGGTATCCGGAACTGCTGGAAGCAGGCAGCGCTTCTTACCAGTTGTTGTCGGGAGCCGTCCAGGACTACTTCCGCGAGAACGGTCTTGCCGAGCAGTTCGACGACATGATGGTGCGCTGCGCCTGGTCGGCCATGCATGGCGTCAGCATGTTCTTCAGTGCCAGGCCAACGGGGCCCAGCCCGCGCCCGCGCGTGGCGCTGGCCCAATGGCGGCAGAGCGTGCAGCAGTTCGTGCTGACCGGCCTGCTGGCAGCGGGCCATAAGAAAAAAGCCGCGGCGGCCGACGAGGCCGCCGCAAGCAAACCGAAGGCGAGGTCACGCAGCGCCGCGCAGACGTGACCTCTCCCTCGGGAGACTCAGGTTGTGCCCGGCGCCTTCAGCGCATCGGCAAGCGCGCGCTTCAGCATCACCCGGCCCAGTTGCAGCCGGTATGCCCCATCGGCAAAGTTGTCCTCCAGCGGGGGCACGTTGGCGAACGCGGCTTCGACGATGTCGTCGACCTTGTCCGGCAGGTCCGCGAAGCTGCCTTCCAGCAACGCCCCGGCCTCCCAGGCGCGGAATGCGGTATCGGCAACGCCGGTGATGGCAATCCTCCCCCAGGTATAGCCGTCCTTGCCGATGTTGATCGCAACGGCCGCCGCGGCCACCGCATAGCCCGACGACGGATGGCGGAATTTGCGGTAGCCAACCCGTGCCGGCGCCGGCAATGGCACATGGATGCGCGTCAGGATTTCGTCCGGCGCGACCGCAGTCGCCATGAAGCCGGCAAAGAACTCCGGCGCCGGAATGCGCCGGCTCCCGTGTGCGCCGACGACTTCCATCTCGGCGTCCATGGCAAGCACGACAGCCGGCCAGTCCGCCGACGGATCCGCGTGCACCAGCGCGCCGCCGATGGTGCCGCGGTTCCTGACGGTCGGATCGGCTATCACCGCGGCGGCCAGCGGGAACAACGGCGCCAGCTGCTTCAGTTCCGCGCTCGCCTCGAGTTCGGCGTGCGTCGTGGCGCTGCCGATGGAAATGGTTTCCTCATGGACCGCGATCCCACGCAGCTCGGGCAGTCGGCCGATGTCCACCAGCAGTGCGGGCCGCGCCAGCCTGAGCTTCATCATCGGCAGCAGCGTGTGGCCTCCGGCCAGGATCTTCGCCTCGGGATTCTGGACCAGCAGGGAGAGTGCCTGCTGCACGCTGCCGGCCCTGAGGTATTCGACTTCGTAGGGAATCATGTCGCGCTCCGGCTTTGTTGGATGGCACGCCAGACCTTCGGCGGCGTCAGCGGCATATCGAGATGGGATATGCCGAATGGCTTCAGTGCATCGCAAACCGCCGCCACCACCGCGGGCGGCGCACCGACGCAGCCCGCCTCGCCGATGCCCTTGACGCCGATCGGATTCGACGGCGCCGGCGAGACATGGAAGCCGGTGCGCATGCGGGGGATCTGCTCGATGCGCGGAAAGCCGTAGTCGAGCAGCGAACCGGACAGCAACTGCCCGGCATCGTCGTAGCTGGCTTCCTCATACAGCGCCTGGCCGATACCCTGTGCGATGCCGCCGTGCATCTGGCCGTGGCAAAGCATCGGATTGATCAGGACCCCGACGTCGTCGACCGCCACATAGTCGAGGATCGTCACGACGCCCGTCTCGGCATCGACTTCCACAACCACGGCATGGCAGCCATTCGGCGCTCCCAGGGCGACCGGCTCATAGAAGACGCGTTCATCCAGCCCTGCTTCAAAATCGCGGGGCAGCTTGTGCGCAAGGTATGCCATTCTTGCAACCTGCGAGAACGGGATAACGGTGGGATTGGCTGCGCTCGAGAAACGGCCATCTGCATAGTTCACTTCCTCTTCCGGGACTTCCAGCATGAAGGCGGCGATGCGCCTGGCCCTGGCCAGGATCTTGCCCGCTGCCATGTAGGCGGCACTGCCGCCCACGGGCATCGAGCGTGAGTTGAACGTGCCGTGGCCAGCCAGCACGCGGTCGGTGTCGCCCTGCACGACGTCGATATCTGCCATCGGCAGCTGCAAGGCATCCGCGACGATCTGCGCGAAACTGGTGGCATGGCCGTGGCCCTGCGGCATCGAGCCGCTGAACAGCGTGACCTTGCCATCGGAGTGCACGCGGATATGCGCGCTTTCCCAGCCGCCGCGGTTGAACCCGACCTTTTCCAGCATCGGCGAAATGCCCATGCCGACCAGCTCCAGATAGCAGATCACGCCAATGCCGATATATCTGCCCTGCTCGCGCAGCGCCGCCTGCTGCTCGCGCCAGCGCCGGTAGCCGATCAGCTCGGTTGCCTGGTTCAGGCAGGCTTCGTAATCGCCGGAGTCCCATTTGCCGCGCGCGCCGTCGTGCGGCAGATATGGGAACTGGTCGGGTTGCACCAGGTTGCGGCGCCGCAGCTCGACCGGGTCCAGGTCCAGTTCGCCCGCCACGGCGTCCATCAGCCGCTCGATGATGTATGCGGCTTCCGGCCGGCCGGCGCCGCGGTAGGCGTCGACCGGCGTGGTATTGGTCGTCACCAGGTTCACTTCCACGTCGACCGAGGTAATCCGGTAGTTTCCCGTGATGTAGTTGGCCGTGTTGACGGTAGGGATGCCCGTCGCCATGTTCGACAGGTAGGCGCCGAGGTTGGCGTACGAGCGCAAGCGGATCCCCAGCACCTTGCCGTCGCTGGTGACGGGGGCTTCCACATACTCGGTATGCGCACGGCCATGGGTGGTCGCGACGAAGTTCTCGCTGCGCGTCTCGGTCCAGCTCACCGGGAGCCCGAAATGCCTGGAAGCGAACGCCACCAGCACCTCTTCCGCATAGAAGTGCATCTTCGCGCCGAATCCGCCGCCGATATCGGGTGCCACGATCCGGACCCGGTGCTCGGGCCAGCGCAGGGTTTCCGCCAGCCAGCGTCGCGACATGTGCGGGACCTGGGTCGGGACGATAAACGTGAGGCGCTCGTCGGCCGGGTCGAAGTTTGCGCACAGGGCGCGGGGTTCGAGCGGGCTGGGTATCAGCCGCTGGTTGACCAGCCGGATCGATACGACGCGGTCGGCCCGTTTCAATGCGTCCTCGTAGCTGCCGCCCTTGAGCCGGAAAGTGCCGATGTGATTGCCCGGCACGTTATCGTGGAGCTGGGGCGCGGAGTCCGCCAGCGCGGCTTCCGCATCGACGACCGGCGGCAATTCCTCGTAGCTCACCGAGACGAGTTCGGCCGCATCCGCCGCGATTTCCCGGCTCCCGGCAACCACCATCGCCACGGCTTCGCCGACGTACCGCACGCGCTCCGCCGCGAGGGCCGGATGAGGCGGCACCCTGGAATTGCCCACCACCCAGTTCGGCCGGATGTCGCCGACCTTGCCCTCGATATCCGCGTAGGTCAGCACGCCAACCACGCCGGGAAGCGCGCGCGCGGCCGAGGTGTCGATGCCGGTGACGCTGGCGTGGGCATATGGCGACCTGACAAAGGCGGCGTAGACCATGCCAGGGAACCGGTGGTCGTCGGTAAACCTGCCCTGGCCACTCATCAGCCGCTTGTCTTCCCGTCGCGTGACCGACTTGCCGATATACCGGGTCGTGCTGCCGTTCAGTGCTTCGCTCATCTGGAGGCCTCCGCTTGCATCACGGCCTGCGCTTCCCGCAGCCTGGTCGCGGCGAGCAGCACCGCATCGACGATGTTCTGGTACCCGGTGCAGCGGCACAGGTTGCCATGCAGCGCCTCCCTGACATCGGCCTCGGCCGGCTCCGGCTGGTGCCCGAGCAGCGCGCGCGCCGCCAGCAGCATTCCCGGCGTGCAGAAACCGCACTGCAAGCCATGCAGTTCGTTGAAGGCCTGCTTGAGGGCGTCGGTCGTGCGGTCATGCTCCATTCCCTCGATCGTGCGCAGTTCACAGCCGTCGGTTTGCGCGGCCAGCACCGTGCATGACTTCACGGTCGAGCCGTCCAGCAGGACCGTGCAGGCGCCGCATTGCGACGTATCGCAACCGATATGGACGCCGGTCAGGTGCTTCTGGTCCCGCAGCATATGCACCAGCAGCCGCCTTGGCTCGATCTCGGTCACACCGGTCACGCCATTGATGGTGTTTTCAATTTTCACGGTCGCCTCTGTGTCTCCGTTATCACCTTCAGCATCAGTCGACGCGATGCGTATAGTATTACGATCATCATACTAAAGGTCAAAAAATTTTTGGTGCACTACGCTCCATCCGGAAGCTTGCTCAGGAAGACGCTTCAAGGGAGGCACTTCGCTCCATCTCCTGCGTGACCAGCCGCTCAAAGCGGGAAAAGAACTCCGCGAGGAACTTGTTCGCCACGGAACCCACCAGGCGGGATCCGATCTGTGCGAGCTTTCCGCCGATCTGGGCGACGGCCACGTAGTGCAGCGAGGTCCCGCCATCGGCGTCTTCCAGCCGGACATCGGCGCCCAGCTTGCCGTATCCCGCGACGCCACCGCTGCCGTTGCCTTCGATGTGATAGCCGATGCCTTCTTCGTGGCCGGAAAAGCGGACGGTTCCCTTGAAGCGGGCCTTGATCGGCCCGACTGCCGCGACGATGACCGCGTCATAGCTGCCATCCTCCGCTTGCCCGTACTGCTCGCATCCCGGCAGGCACTGCTGCAACGTCGCGGGATCATTCAACCGCTTCCAGACCTCTGCCCTGGAAGCATTGATTACCTGTGTGCCAGTGAACTCCAATATCTGCTCCTTTCGGCTGCTGCGATGTCGTCACCGCATGGCCGGACGCTCAATGTATCCAGCGTCTATATCGTAGGGAGCGCATCGGCCAGCGTCAAGGAACGGGACGCCATTTGCCCCTAGTGCTAACCCCTAGCGCTCCCAATCGGCTGGCGCCGCGATGCCAACGCTTTGACGGGGTGGTAAACCCGACCTTGCCCAACGACTCCTTGACGCCGTTGCAACGGCAATCCTAGGATGTAGACAGTGGATACACTGGGTGCCCGCGCCTGACCGCACTGGCGCAACCAGGCAAGCGAAGCATCCGGCCTCTCACGCTTCCGATTGCGGTCCGACGCAACCACAGGCGCCTAAATCTATCCACTGTCTATATTCGATCCGGCGGGCCGTCAACGCCCCCTTCCATCCACTCCAAAGGAGAATCCATGTCGCGTGCAGTGATCGTTTCGTTTGCCCGCACCCCGATCGGCAAAGCCACCCGGGGCGCATTCAACATGACCCATGGCGCAACCATGGCGGGCCATGCCATCCAGCATGCCGTCCAGCGCGCGGGAATCGACGGCGCTGAAGTCGAGGACATCATCTTCGGCTGCGGCCAGCCCATCGCCGCAACCGGCGGCAACGTTGCCCGGCAAGGCGGCATCCGCGCCGGCCTGCCGGTCTCCGTCAGCGGCACCACCCTGACCCGCTTCTGCGCCTCCGGCCTGCAGGCGGTCGCGTTTGCCGCGCAGCGCGTGCTGATCGACAAGGTGCCGGTGATGGTGGCGGGCGGCGTCGAATCCATCAGCCTGTCGCAGCCGGTCACGCTGAAGGTCGCCCAGCAGGAGGCGTGGCTGGCGAAGCATCGCCCCGACGTCTACCTGCATATGATCGATACGGCCGAAATCCTGGCCGAGCGCTATGGCATGTCGCGCGAGCGCTCCGACGAGTTCGCCCTGCGCAGCCAGCGGCTCACCGTCGAAGCACAAAAGGCAGGCCGCTACGCCGACGAAATCGTCCCGCTGGCAACGGTGAAGGCGGTGAAGGACAAGGTGACCGGCGAGACGTCGACGGTGGAATGCCTGCTCGAGGCCGACGAAGGGGTCCGTCCCGACACCACGGTGGCGGGCCTGGGTGCGCTGCCCGCCGTGAAGGGCGAGGGCTACCAGGTGACGGCCGGCAACTCCAGCCAGCTGTCCGACGGCGCCGCGGCGCTGGTGGTGATGTCCGAGCGTGAGGCCGAACGCCGCGGCCTGGAACCGCTCGGCTACTTTGTCAGCCTGGCCACCGCCGGCGTGGAACCGGACGAAATGGGCGTCGGCCCGGTGCGCGCGGTGCCGCGCCTGCTGGAGCGCAACGAGCTTTCCATCGACGACATCGACCTGTGGGAGCTCAACGAAGCCTTTGCCTGCCAGGCGCTGTACTGCATCGACAAGCTCGGCCTGCCGCTGGAGCGCGTCAACGTCAATGGCGGCGCCATCGCCATCGGCCACCCCTATGGCATGACCGGCGCGCGCCAGACCGGCCACATCCTGCTCGAAGGCCGCCGCCGCAAGGCCAGGTATGGCGTGGTGACCATGTGCGCCGCCGGCGGCATGGGCGCAGCCGGCCTGTTCGAGTTCATCCACTAAGCACCCCATAGCAATAACGGAGACACCGATGACCGACATCACCGAGTACGACACCGTCTTCATCGACCGCGACGGCCCCTGCGCCGTCGTCACCATGAACCGGCTGGAGAAGTACAACGCGCTGAACACGGGACTGCGCAGCGACCTTTACGCGGCACTGTCGTCGCTGATGGCGGACCGGACGGTCCGCGGCATCGTCCTCTGGGGCGGCACCAAGGCCTTCGTGGCGGGCGGCGACATTCCCGAAATGCTCGCGCGCCGGCCGATCGAAGCCTTCGTGCCGACCAGCGGCGCGCCCGACCTGTGGGCGCTGATCCATCACAGCACCATCCCCGTGATCGCGGCCATCGCCGGACCGTGCTTTGGCGGCGGCCTGGAGCTCGCGATGGCGTGCGACCTGCGCGTCGCCGCGGACAATGCCCTGATGGGCCAGACCGAAACCAACGTCGGCCTGATCCCGGGGCGTGGGGGCACGCAGCGGCTGACCCGGCTGGTCGGCGCGACACGCGCCAAGGAAATGATCTTTACCGGCGAAATCATCAAGCCCGACGAGGCCTACCGCATCGGCCTGGTCAACAAGGTGGTGCCCGCGGACGAACTGCTGGCGGAAGCCAAAGCCTACGTGCACCGCATTGCCGAGAAGTCGCCGCACTCGATCGCGATGGCCAAGCTGATGATCAACAACGGCCAGGACGCCACGCTGGATACCGCGCTGATGCTGGAACAGCTGGCCTTTGCCACGCTGTTCAGCACCGAAGACATGCATGAAGGCGGCGAAGCATTCCTCAACAAGCGCCGTCCGGTCTATCGCGGAGTCTGATCATGACGCAGCTCACTACACGCGTGCAGGCAGCCGCCGACCTGGTGCAGCCAGACCCCTACCGGCCGAGGCTGACGGTGACGGCGCTTGCCGATATCCGCCGCTTCGAGCAGACACCGCTGGCCGAGCGCCGCCTGCCCGACAGCACCTATGAGTTGCTGCGGCTGGCGCGCGACCGCGCGCCGGAGGCGCCCGCCCTGCACTATTTCACCTCCGGCGACGAACTGGCGAAGTCGGTCACCATCACCCATGCGCAGATGTTCGGGCGCATCACGCAGACCGCCAACCTGCTGCACTCGCTCGGCCTCGGCGCCGGTGACGTGATCGGGGTGCTGATGCCGGTGACGCCGGAATCGCAGTACGCGATCTGGGGCAGCGAGGCCACCGGCATTGCCTGCCCGGTCAACTGGATGCTCGAGCCCGAGATCATCGCGGCGCTGCTGCGCAACGCCGGCGCCAAGGCGGTGATCGCCTACGGTCCCGACCCGGATATCGAAGCCTGGAACAAGGCCATGCTGGTGCGCCGCGAATTGCCCGGCGTGCAGCACTGGATCAAGGCGGGCGGCGGCAAGGCGAGCGAGCCGGGCATCGTCGACCTGGACGCCGCGCTCGAGCGCTTCGACGCCGAGTCGCTCGACAGCCAGCGCGTGTTCTCCCCGGGCGACACCGCTTCGATGTTCCATACCGGCGGCACCACCGGCACGCCCAAGCTGGCGCTGCACACCCATGGCAATGAAGTGGCGATGGCGTGGATCAGCGCGATGCAGATCGACGTGCAGCCCGAGGATGTCCGCGTCTGCGGCGTGCCGATGTTCCACGTCACCGGCGTGCTGACCAATTGCCTGATGCCGCTGGCCCGCGGCGCCTCGGTGGTGATGCTGACGTCCAGCGGCTGGCGCGATCCCTCTGTCATCCGCAACCTCTGGCAGATCGTCGAGCACTTCGGCGTCACCGCGCTCGGCATGGTGCCGAGCGTGGTCAACATGGCGCTGAATATCCCGGTCGGCGACGCCGACATCAGCTCGCTCAAGGCGGCCAGCTGCGGCACCGCGCCGTTGTCGGTGGCCGTTGCCGAAGCCTTCGAACGACTGACCGGCGCGCTGATCTTCGAGGGCTACGGCCTGACCGAAGGGACCGCGCTCAGCGCCACCAACCCGCGCTATGGCCAGCGCCGCATCGGCTCCATCGGCCTGCCGATGGCCTACCAGGAGATGAAGGTCGTCAAGGTGGTGGACGGGCGCATCCAGCGCGACTGCGCGCCGGGGGAACCCGGTATCGTGGTGGTGCGCGGTCCCAACATCTTCGCGGGCTACCTGAATCCCGAGCAGAACAAGGGCATCTGGTTCGACGGCGGCTGGTTCAATACCGGCGACCTGGGTTATGCGGACGAGGACGGCTACTTCTGGCTGACCGGGCGGGCCAAGGACCTGATCATCCGCGGGGGCAACAATATCGACCCGCGCATGATCGAAGAGGCGCTGTATCGCCATCCCGAGGTCTTCGATGCCGCCGCGGTCGGCCTGCCTGACGCACACGCCGGGGAGCTGCCGGTGGCGTATGTCGCGCTCAAGCCGGGCAGCACCTACCCGCTCGGCCGGATCAAGCACTACGCCTATGAGGTGATCCCGGAACGCGCCGCCGTGCCCAAGCAGTTCTACCTGGTCGATGCCATTCCCAAGACCGCGGTCGGCAAGATCCAGAAGAATGCGCTGCGCAGCGACGCCGTGCTGCGGGCGCAACGGCAGATGCTTGCCGAGGTCAATGCGCAGTCGCCCGTGCCGCTTGTCGATATCCGCATCGACGACCGGGGCGATCAGGGGCTGCTGTCCACGCTGGTGCTGCCGTCCGCGCTGAGCGCCGAAGAGCGGGAGGCCGCGGTCGCGAGCATCGACAAGGCCTTCACGACGCTGACGATCAAGTACGCGGTGGTCTACGAATAGTCCGCAGTCCGCCCGGCAGCTCTCACCAGAAGCAGTGCCTGCCGGCAGCCGCCCCATCGCGGGATGCGCTGCCGGCCAGCACAATCCATAGAGGAGACAACCATGACTATCCAGCTATCGCGCCGGCGCCTGCTGCAAACGGCCTGCGGCGCCGTGCCGGCCATGCTCGCGCCATCCTGGCTGCGCGCCGAAGGGACCTATCCGGGCAAGCCGGTTGTGGTCAAGGTCGCATTTCCCGCCGGCGGGCCGGCCGATGAGTCGATCCGCGCGGCAGCCGTCGTGATGAAGCGAAGCCTTGGGCAGAACGTCATTGCCGACAACCTGCCGGGGGCGAGCGGCTCTATCTGTGCCATGAACGTGCTGCGCGCCGCCAACGACGGCTACACCCTGCTGGGAACGACCGGCATCGACTTCCTGGTCGCGCCGCTGACCATCGCATCGGCCAGGTATGCGCCGGAGAAGTTCAAGCTGGCGGGCTTCAGCGGGATTTCCGACTTCATCCTGGTGTCGAATCCCACGTTGTCGTTCAAAAACGTCGACGAGGTCATCGCCTACGCGAAGAACCCGAAGAACCGCCCGTTGTCACTGGCGCACTGGGGCCCAGGCTCGGCACCCCACCTGGTCGGCGCCGACTTCCAGGCCCGTACCGGCGTGCGCTTCCTGGAAGTCCCGTACAAGGGCGCGGCACCGGTCACCAGCGATATCGCGGGTGCGCAGGTAGACCTGACCTTCATTCCGATGGGCGGCCCGACCTACGGCATGATCAAGTCCGGCCGCTTCCGGCCGATCGGCGTCGCCAGCAAGGCACGGCATCCGTCGCTGCCCGATGTGCCGGCGCTAGCCGAAACCAGCGGACTTGCCGACTTCGAGTACAGCCAGTGGGCAGGGGTGCTGGCGCCGCCGGACACCCCGGACCCCGTGGCGGCACGGCTGGTGGAAGCCATGAATGCCTGGGTGGGCAGCCCGGAAAACCGCACCCGGCGCTCCGTCAACCTGCAGCGCGCGATCGAGCCGATGACGATGGCGCAGGCACAAGCCTTCCTGAGCACCGAACACGCCAAGCTGACCCGTATCGCCAGGAGCCTGAAGCTCGCCGGCCAGTAGGTCGGACAGTAATGCCCGGCGGCAATGCCGGGCAGCCGCGCGCCGCGGCTATGCCGGATCGCCGCGGCGCAAGCGGGCAAAGTCCACGGGACGCTTCTCCAGGAAGGCGGCGATGCCCTCCGCGGCTTCTGCGCCGCCCTGGGCCACGGCCATCGATACCCGTTCCGCTTCGAGCTGGTCATCGAGCGTGCGTTCGTGCGCATGCCGGCACAGCGCCTTGATCGAAGCCAGCGCCTGCTGCGGGCCCTGGGCAAGCCGCGCCGCCAGCGCGATCGCCGCCGCGCCGGCCTGCCCCGCCTCCACCAGCTGGTTGACCACGCCGAACTGCTGCAACTGCTCGGCCGTGATCCGGTCGCCGCTCAACGCGAGCTGCGTCAGCACCTGCCGCGACAGGCTCTGCGCCAGCAGGCCCGTGATGCCGCCATCGGGTGTCAGCCCCACTTTTACATAGGCAATCGAGAAGGCCGCGCCGGCGGATGCCACCAGCAGGTCGCAGGCCAGTGCCAGCGAGAAGCCCGCGCCCGCCGCGCCGCCCTCCACCGCTGCGACGATCGGCTTGGGAAAGTCGCGCAGCTTGCATACGACGTCGTGCAGGTGCCCCAGCTTCGCGATGCGCTCGTCGTAAGTCAGTTCGCGCCGCTTGCTGATCAATGTCAGGTCGCCGCCCGCACAGAAGTAGTCGCCGGCGCCGGTCAGCACGATAGCGCCGATCGCCGGATCGTCCGCGGCGGCGGCCAGAGCGGCGCGGATGTTGTCATAAAGATCCGCCGCGATGGCGTTGCGCTTGCCCGGATTGTTGATGGTGAGCACGCGCACGCTGCCTTCGGTGCGTTGCAACAGGGAGGAAAAATTCGTCATGTCGTGATTCTTGATGGCTTGAGTGGGCGGACGCGGTTCAGGCAGTAGCCTGGCTGGCAGCGCGCTGGCGCTCGTAGACCTGGAGGTGGCAATAGGCCGTGCGGCTCAACGGCAGCTCGTTCCCGTGGGCGGCGGCGCGCCGGATCAGGTCGCCGACGATGGCGTCGGCTTCGATGCGTGGCGCGCCCTGCGCAATGTCCCGCATCATCGACGCGGCCCAGGTCGAGGTTTCGTCCAGCAGCCGTGACTGCATGGCGGCCGCAACGGGTTCGGGAATGGCATGGCCGCACAGTCGCGCCACCGTGCGGCATTCGGCCATTGCATCGAGCATCAGCCGGCGGCCATCCTGCGTCTTCATGATGTCCGCCACCGAGCCGCGCATCAGGCATGTCATCACTGCCCCGGCGGCGATCATGGCCCATTTGTTCCAGAGTTCCTGCCCGATGGCGCCCGATATTTCACGCGTGCCCGCCGCTCGCGACAGCAGCGCGTGGAATTCCGCGGCAATTGCCGACGCCTGCGCGGCACGCGACCCGATCACGAGCCGGTCCATGCGGCCGGCGTGCATGACGGTTCCGTCCGCCGCCAGCGTGGTCGCAATGTAGGCGACCCCACCCAGCACGCGTTCCCTGCCAAAGCACTGGTCGAGCGAGTCATAGGCGCCGAGCCCGTTGAGCAAGGGCAGCACCGCGGTGTCCCGGCCCACGGCGGGACTGACCGCCCGGATCGCGTCGGCCAGGTCGTAGGTCTTGCATGCCAGCAGGATGAGGTCGTACTGCGCGTCTACCTGGCCCGCCAGCGCGGTCCTGACCGGGCGATGGAAGTCGCCGAGTTCGCTGCGTATGGCAAGGCCGTGGCGTTCCAGCGCCTGTGCGCGGCCGGGCCGCACCAGGAAGGTGACGTCCGCGCCCGCCTCGATCAGCCGCGCGCCGTAGTAGCCGCCCATGGCGCCGGCGCCGAGTACCAGTATCTTCATGGTGCCTCCCGACTACGCCGTGCCGCCGGGACGGCACTGCACCACCAGGTTGACGACGCCGGCCTGCACCGCTTCGTCATGCTGGTTGAAGGTCGTGATGCGCACCTTGACGATGCCCTGGTCAGGACGCGATTTGGACGTCCGCACCTCCAGGATCTCGCTCTCGACACGCAGTGCATCGCCGGGCCGCACCGGCCTGGGCCAGCGCAGCTCCTCGAAGCCCGCGCCGATGATGCCGCCCGCGGGCCGGAGCTCGCCGTCGACCAGCAGGCGCATGGTCAGCGCCGCCGTGTGCCAGCCGCTCGCGGCCAGGCCGCGGAACAGCGTGTCGCGGGCAGCGGCTTCATCGAGGTGGAACGGCTGCGGGTCGAACTCGGCAGCGAAGGACTTGATCCGCTCGGGCTCGACGGTCAGCCGCCCCGAACCATATTTCTGGCCTGGCGCCAGATCCTCGATAAATTGGATGTTCATGGTTTGCTCCTCCAGGTGTTGATTGCGACGGCAACCGACGGATCAGGCCAGGGCCTCGAGCGCCAGCGCGATTCCTTGTCCTCCGCCGATGCACAGCGTGACGATGCCGCGCCGGATGCCGTCCGCGCGCATCGCATGCAGCAGGCGCGTCGTCAGCACCGCGCCGGTCGCGCCGATCGGGTGGCCGTGGGCGATCGCGCCGCCGTCGACATTGATAATGTCGTGGGGCAAGCCCAGTTCCGCCGCCACGGCCAGCGGCACGGCGGCAAAGGCTTCGTTGATCTCGATGCGCTCGATGTCGCCCAGCGCCCAGCCGGCGCGCTGCAACGCCTGCCGCACCGCCGGGACGGGACCCAGGCCGAACATGCCGGGCTCGACGGCGCCGACCCCGTAGGCCACCAGCCGGCCAAGCGGCTCCAGCCCGCGGGCTTCGGCCAGCGAACGCTCCGCCACGATCATGGCCGCGGCGCCGCTGTTGAGCCCGGGAGCATTGCCGGCGGTGATGGTGCCGTCGGGGCGGAACGCCGGCTTGAGCCGGCCGAGCGCCTCCAGCGTGGTATCGGGCCGGTTGGCTTCATCCACCTCGAAAGACGTCGTACCGCCCTTGCCCTTGACCGCCACGCCGGCGATCTGGCCGGCGAACCGGCCGTTCGCCTGTGCCCGCGCGAAATTGCGCTGCGAACGTTCGGCCCAGCGATCCTGCGCCTCGCGGCTGAGCTCATAGCGGGCGGCAAGGTCCTCGGTATGCCATCCGGAATGCTCGCCCGAGAAGGCGTCGTGCAGTCCGTCGTACAGCATGCTGTCACGCAGCACGGCATCGCCCATGCGCTGGCCCCAGCGGCCGGACGTCATCAGGTAAGGCGCGCGGTCCATGTTCTCCATGCCGCCGGCGACGGCGATGTCGACATAGCCGAGGCGCACCTCGTCGGCGGCCGTGGCGATCGCCTGCGCGCCCGAGCCGCAGACGCGGTTCACGGTCATCGCCGGAACCGACACCGGCAGCCCCGCGCCGATGGCGGCCTGCCGTGCCGGATTCATCCGGTTGCCGGCCTGGATCACATTGCCGAACACCACGCTGCCGACCTCGCCCGGATCGATACCCGCGCGTTCCACGCTGGCCCGGATCGCCGCGGCGCCGAGTTCGGTTGCCGCAATGGACTTCAATGAGCCGTTGTAGGCGCCAATGGCGGTCCGCACCGGCTGACACAGCACGACATCTCTTGCATGCATTGCTTTCTCCCTGCCAAAAAACCAATGATCAATCGGTCACACGCGCTTCAGTCGTGGCGCCCTGCGGCAAACGCCCGGCGGCCGGCTCCTGAAGGTTGCAATACGTATTGCCTGCCCGCGAACAGGCCACGCCGGTGTCACGCGGGCGCTCATTGCCAGCGTAGGCCAACGTCGCCCCGCCCGCGATCAGCGCGGCACACAGCACTCGTCTGAACAGAACGGCTTTCATCGCTGCCCCCATCAATGCGCATCCGCCGACGGGCCCTTCGGCGCCCCGACCTTGCGCATCAGCGGCACCATCGCCGTGGCGATGACGAAGCAGACCAGGATCACCAGGAACGCATCGCCGAAGGTCTGCGTCTGGGCCTCGCGCCAGGCCAGCCCCCACAGTTGCCTGAGCGCGGCGGTATGCGCATCGAGGGCGTCGTGCCCGGCCGCCACGAACTGGTCGGTGAGCCCTTGCAGCACGCTGCCCATGGCTTCATTGCGGATATTCAGGTGCTCCGCCTCGCGCAGGAAATGCATGTTGCCGCGGTCGTTGAGCACGGTCGCGCACGCCGCGATGCCGATGGCGCCGCCCAGGTTGCGCATCAGGTTGAACAGGCCGGAGGCCAGCTTGAGCCGCTCCGGCGGCAGGCTGCCCAGCGTCAGGGTCACGGTGGGCGCCACGGCAAATTGCTGTGCCATGCCGCGCAGCGCCTGCGGCAGCAGTAGCTGCGCGGCGCCCCAGTCGTGGGTGATGGGCGCAAAGAACCACATCGATACCGCGAACATCGCCAGCCCGGCCATCATCAGCCAGCGCAGGTCGACGCGGTTGGCGAGGAAGGCATAGAACGGGATCGAAGCCATCTGGAACACGCCGGTGGAGAACACCGCCAGCCCGATGTCCAGCGCGCTGAAGCCGCGCACCCGCCCCAGGAACAGCGGCGTCAGGTAGATGGTGGCAAAGATGCCGATGCCGGTAACGAAGGAAAAGAAGCAGCCAAGTGCGAAGTTGCGATCCTTGAGCGCCCGCAGGTCGACGATCGGGTTGGCGTAGGTCAGCGTGCGCCAGATGAAGGCCACGCCCGACACGCCGGCGATCCACGCCGTCGTCAGGATCACGTCATCGTCGAACCAGTCCCAGCGCGGGCCTTCCTCCAGCGTGTATTCCAGGCAGCCCAGGAACAGCGCCATCATCACGATGCCAAGGTAATCGGCTCCGCGCACCAGCGACCAGTTCGGCCGGTCGACCTTGACCAGCAGCGGCACCGCGATGGTGACGAAGATGCCCGGCACCAGGTTGATGAAGAACAGCCAGTGCCACGAGAAATGATCGGTGATCCAGCCGCCCACCGTGGGCCCGAGCGTGGGCGCCAGCGAAGCCAGCCCGCCGACGGTGGCCGCGGCGATCACGCGCTGCGGGCCGGTGAAGAACGCGAAAGCCGTGGTGAACACCATCGGGATCATCGAGCCGCCCAGGAACCCCTGCAACGCGCGGAACACGATCATGCTGTGGATATCCCACGCCACCCCGCACAGCAGGCTGGTCACGGTGAAGCCGGCCGCCGAGGCGGCGAACAGCCAGCGCGTCGACATCACGCGCGACAGCCAGCCGGACAGCGGAATGACGATGATCTCGGCGATCAGGTAGCTGGTCTGCACCCATACCGTTTCATCGGCGCCGGCCGACAACGCGCCGCCGATATCGCGCAGCGACGCGGAAACGATCTGGATGTCCAGCAAGGCGATAAACATGCCCACGCACATGGTGCCGAAGGCGAAGACCTTGGCGCCGGTGGACATCGCGTCCGGCGTCGTCGCCACGGCGGCCGCAGGGGTGGTCACGCTGGCCGTCGTCATCACTGCACCCGCGGGGTGGTCTGCGTGGCGGGATTGGCGGGATTGGTATCGACCTGCGCGATGACCGACAGGCCCGGGCGCAAGACCCCCAGCCGGGCGTCCTGGTCGTCGAGGCGGATCCGCACCGGTACGCGCTGGACGATCTTGGTGAAGTTGCCCGTAGCGTTCTCCGCCGGCAGCACGCTGAACTGCGCTCCGGTGGCGGGCGCCAGGCTCGCGACCCGGCCATGGAAGACGCGTCCGGGCAGGATATCGGCCTCCACTTCGACCGGCATGCCAGGGCGCATATGGGCCAGCTGCCCTTCCTTGAAGTTCGCGTCCACCCACAGCCCGTTGGCCGGAACGATGGAAAGCAGCTGGCTGCCCGCACCGGCAAAGGCACCGACACGTGCGCGGCGGTTGCCGACGGTGCCGTCCACCGGGGCGCGCAGCTCCGTATAGCTGAGATTGAGCCTGGCGATATCGCGCTCGGCGCTCGCCTGCGCCAGCGCGGCCTCGGCCTGCTGCTTCTGCGTGCCGATGACCTCAAGCTGGCGCTGGGCCGCCAGCAGCGCAGCGCGCGCCTTGTCGCCATTGGCCTGCGCCTGCTTGTAGTCGGAGTCGGCTTTCTGCGAGCTCTGGATCGAGACGGCTGCCTTGGCCACCAGGCTGGCGTAGCGGACCTGGTCGTCGTGCGCCCGCACCGTGTCGGCATTGGCCGCCGTGATGCCCGCCCTGGCCTGCGCGATCACCGCCTCCTGCAGCCGCGCGGTGGCATCCAGGTTAGCCAGCAGCGCCTTCTGTGCTGCCACGGCGCCTTCGGCCCTGGCCAGCGCCGCGCGATAGTCGCGGTCGTCGATGCGCACCAGCACGTCGCCGGCGTGGACCGACTGGTTGTCGGTCACCGCGACTTCGGCGATGTAGCCGCCGACCTTGGCACCGATCACCGTGACATCGCCGCCGACGTAGGCATCGTCGGTGCTTTGCAGGTAACGGCCCGACGTCCACCAGTGGTGGCCATAGCCGATGGCCGCCAGGCCCGCGACAACCAGCGCGCCGGCCACCAGCAGCCGTTTGGGACTGGTCCTGGATTTCGACTGGGGAACGGGTTCGGTACCTGTCCGT
This sequence comes from Cupriavidus oxalaticus, assembly GCF_004768545.1. Lineage (NCBI taxonomy): Bacteria > Pseudomonadati > Pseudomonadota > Betaproteobacteria > Burkholderiales > Burkholderiaceae > Cupriavidus > Cupriavidus oxalaticus. The sequence continues at coordinate 1,897,689 of NZ_CP038635.1, forward strand.
TCGGTCAGCGTATTGCTACTCATGGCACTTCCTTTCTGCTTGCTGCGCTTGGCTTTCGGGGATCTGCGCCGCCTGTGGCGCGGCTGGGTCGGGAAATCGGGTGGTCGGTAAATCTGGAAAGGAAAACGGGATCAGGCTTCGGCCGAGCGGCACAGCCGCTGGCGCACGCGCTCGCTGGCGGCGGGGCCGGGCGTGATGTGGTAGTCGGCGCCGGTGACCGGGCTGCCGGTGGCAGGGTCCACCAGCACCGGTTCCACGCGAGCGCCGGTGCGCCGGTCCGCCAGCTGCACGCTTTCGCCTTCGGGCGCGAGATGCTTGTTACCCCACGCCAGCATGGCCAGCAGCACCTGGCGGAAATCACGCCCGCGTTCGGTCAGGATGTATTCGGAACGCGGCGGCCGGTCGCAGTACTGGCGACGCTCCAGCATCCCTTCCTCGACCAGCGAGTTCAGCCGGCGCGTGAGCATATTGGGAGCGATCGCCAGGTTCTGCTGGAACTCGTCAAAACGGGTCACGCCATAGAAGGCCTCGCGCAGGATCAGCACGCTCCAGCTGTCGGCAACGCGGGCCACGGTGCGTGCAATGGGACATGGCATTTGATCAAGGGGCTTTTTCGGCATGATCGGCGTCCTCTGAGAATCTAGTTGCTTTCAATTTGAAAGTTAGTCTAGAGTAGTCACTATCATCATGCAAGTTAGTTTTTCGGTTGTGCAGTATCCGCCGCTGTCGAGTCGTTGAAGGTCGCCGTTGAAAGGTGTTAGCAATGCCGCAAGATCCCTCCCGTTCTGCCCTCCATCCCACCACGCGCTCCCGTCTGCAGCGCCCCGGCGCCGGCATCGCCCCCCGCGCCGTGCCGCTGCTGCTGGCGGCCGCGCTCGCCGCCTGCGCGGTGGGGCCCGACTACCAGACTCCGTCGTCGGATCTGCCGGCCGCCTACCCGCACGCCGCGGCATTGGAAGCCCGCGAAGCCACCCGCGAAGCGCCGGCGCTCGACAGTTGGTGGCAGGGCTTTGACGACCCCGCGCTGACCCGGGTGATCCGGCGTGCGCTGGAACAGAACCTCGACCTGGCAGCCGCCATCGCGCGCGTCGACCAGGCGCGCGCGGCGGCGCAGTACGCCGGCGCCGCGCTGCTGCCCGAAGGGTCGCTGTCGGGCAGCGTTGTCAAACAGCACCAATCGCTGGAAGGACCGCTGGGCAGCCTTGCCAACAGCCGGCCGGGCTTTGACCGCAACAGCACGGTGTACAGCGTGGGCGCCGGTGCGAGCTGGGAGATCGATGTGGCGGGCGGCCTGCGGCGCGGCGCCGAGGCGGCCAGCGCGGAAGCGCAGGCCGCCGAAGCCGAGCACATGGGCGTGCGCGTGCTGGTGGCCGCGGAAGCCGCCGATGCGTACTTCCGCGTGCGCGGCGCGCAGCAGCGCATCGCGATCGCGCAGCAGCAGGTGCGGACCAATGCCAGGCTGCTGGAACTGGTGCAGTTCCGTCTCGCCGACGGCGTTGGCGCGGAACGCGAACGAGCGCAGGCCGAAGCACAGCTCGCACAGACCCGCGTGACCATCCCGCCGCTGCAGATCGAGCTGGAGACGCAGCTGAACCGCCTCGACGTACTGATGGGCGCGCATCCGGGCACGTATGCAGCCGAACTGCTCGCGCCCGTCGAACGCGCCACGGTCCCGCAGATTTCCGTGGCGCAAGGCCCCGCCAACCTGCTGCAACGCCGCCCCGACGTGATTGCCGCCGAACGCCGGCTGGCAGCATCGAGCGCCCGCATCGGCGTGGCCACTGCCGAGTACTACCCGAAGCTGTCGCTGTCGGCGCTGCTCGGGTTCGAAAGCCTTTCCGCCGGCAAGCTGTTCACCGCCGCCGCGTTCCAGCCTGCCGCTGCCGCGGGGCTGCGCTGGCGGCTGTTCGACTTCGGGCGGGTGGACGCCGAGGTAGCGCAGGCCAGGGGCGCCAACGCCGAGGCGCTGGCCACCTACCGCAAGGCGATGCTGCGCGCCACCGAGGACGTGGAAAACGCGATCATCGCCCTGACCCAGCTGGAATTGCAGAGCAAGGACCTAGCCGTGGAAGTGGCCGCGCACGCGCGCGCCCGCGGCGCGGCCGAGGATGCCTACAAGGGCGGCGCCGTCAGCCTGTTCGAAGTGCTCGAAGAAGATCGCCTGCTGCTGGCCGCGCGCGACCAGCAGGCGCGTGTGCGCGCCGACAATGCCCGCGCGGCGGTGGCAACGTTCCGCGCGCTGGGTGGCGGCTGGTAGTTTGCATGTCCCGGCCTCACCGCCTCAGCCGAGCCTGAGCTGCGCCTCCAGCCCGCCGCCCTCGCGATTGCGCAGCGTCAGCGAACCGCCGATCGCCAGCGCCAGCTGGTGCGCAATGGCCAGGCCCAGGCCGGTGCCGCCGGTCTCGCGGTTGCGCGATTCCTCGAGCCTGACAAACGGCTGCACCACGGATTCAAGCTTCTCCGCCGGGATGCCGGGGCCGCGATCGAGCACGCCGATCACCACCACCGCGCCATCGCGCCGCACGCTCAGCTCCGCCGCCCCGCCGAACTTGATCGCGTTGTCGGTCAGGTTGGTCAGGATGCGGCGCAGCGCATGCGGCCGCGTCATGATGGCGCCGCCGATGTTCTGCAGGATCGTGACGGCCTTGCCGGTGTCCTGGTAGTCGTAGACCAGGCTCTCGACAAATGACCCGATGTCGATCCGCGATGCCTTCTCGCCGTCGCCATGCATGGCGCGCGCATAGGCCAGCCCCTCTTTCACCAGCGTCTCGATCTCGGCGAGGTCGTGCACCAGCTTGCGCTTGTCTTCGGAGTCCTCCGCCATCTCGGCGCGCAGCCTCATGCGCGTGATCGGCGTCTGCAGGTCGTGCGAGATCGCCGCCAGGATCTGCACGCGTTCCTCGACAAAGCGTGCGATGCGCTCGCGCATGGCGTTGAACGCGCGCGCCGCACGCACCAGTTCCGTCGGACCGGTCTCGGCCAGCGGCTTGCCCGCGGCGTTCGGGTCGAGCGCGTCGGCGGCATTGGCCAGCGCCACCACGGGACGCAGCGACAGCCGTACGGCCAGCCAGCAGCACAGCACCAGCAGCAAGAGCTGCAGCACCAGCACATAGGGCAGCCATTGCGCGACGGGTGGCGGCTTCGGATGCACGTCGATGGTCAGGGGGCTGCCATCGCTGAGGGTGAGGTGCGCCTGCAGGCGTTTGCCTTGCCCCGGGATCGACTCGACCCTGACGGGAAAGCGGCCGCCGCTCGCCTCGGTGATGCGATCGGCGATCTCCTGGGCCTGCTCGCTCATCTCCGGCATGCCTGGCAGACCCGGCCCCAACACATATTGGTAGTTGCCGCGATTGACGTACCGTAGCCACTGCGGCCGCTCCGCCGCGGGCAAGCGGTCGAGGATGGCGATCGACGTGGACACGTCGGTTTCCAGCGTGCCGAGCATCACCTGGCGCGCGGTGATGTAGCGCTCCCCAAACAGCACGCCGAACGACAGCCCATGGGCCACCACGAGCCCGGCCAGCAAGATCAGGAACAGCCGCGAGCCCAGCGTGCGGGGCCACGGCAAGGCGCGGAGATTCACTGCCGGGCCTCCCGGATCTCGACCGGCACCGAGAACACGTAGCCCTCGCTGCGCACGGTCTTGATGTAGCGGGGCTCGCGCGCATCGTCCCGGAGATGCTGGCGCAAGCGGCTGACCAGCAGGTCGACCGAGCGTTCGAACATTTCCGCCTCGCGGCCTTGCGTGAGGCTGAGCAGCTGGTCGCGGTTGAGCACGCGCTGCGGATGGTCGACAAACACGCGCAGCAAGCGGTATTCCGCGCCACTGAGCGCGACGATGATGCCATCGCGGTCGATCAAGTGCCGCGCCGTGGTGTCCAGCTGCCAGTCGCCGAACGCCAGCAGCTGGCCCGCTTCGGTGATCTGCAGGTTGGGCGGCAGCATGCGCGTCCTGCGCAGCACCGCCTTGATGCGGGCCAGCAACTCGCGCGCCGCGAAAGGCTTGGGGAGATAGTCGTCGGCACCCATTTCGAGGCCGAGAATGCGATCGGTCTCGTCGCTGCGCGCGGTCAGCATCAGGATCGGGGTGGTCTTGTGCTTGCCGGCTCGCAGTTCACGACACAGCACCAGGCCATCGTCGCCGGGCATCATCACGTCCAGCACGATCAGGTCGACGGCGTTGGCTTCCAGGATCGAGCGCATTTGCCGGCCATCCTGCGCTACGGTCACGCGCAGGCCATTCTTGGTCAGGTAGGTCGATACCAGCTCGCGGATTTCCCGGTCGTCATCGACAACCAGGACATGGTCGACGTGTGCATCCATCTCTATCCCCTCAGAAAAGTCAGGTGAACCGCCAGTCTGCGTCGACGCCATTGTATGGGTGGCGGCAATTCTCCGTGTATCTCACTGTATCCGGCGCAGCACACGCCACAATCCGGTACATATCCCGTTGCCTCCCGTACCGCACCCTCCCTCCCTGCATGAGCGCGCCGCCGGTGGCGATGGCAGAAAAGGTTGCATCTACGACATTGGCGCCATGCCATTGTGCCCCTACTCTTCAGTTCACGCAGCCGGCCATTCCGGCCACGGCTTCCACCCTCCTCCCCAGCACCCCGGAGCTCAGACATGACGACTCACATCCACGCCGGCACCGCCGTCATCACCGGCGCCTCGTCCGGCATCGGCGCGATCTATGCGGATCGCCTCGCGCGCCGCGGCCACGATCTCATCCTGGTGGCGCGCAATCGCTCCCGCCTCGAAGCGCTGGCCCGCCGCATCAGCGACGATACCGGCCGCTCGGTCGAGATCGTGACCGCGGACCTTGGCCAGGCTGCCGATGTCCGCCGCATCGAAGAACTGTTGCGCAGCGATGCCAGCATCACCACCCTGGTCAACAATGCCGGCGTCGGCGCCGCGGCACCGCTGGAGGTCTCGGACGTCGACAAGATGCAGGCGATGATCGAGCTCAACGTCACGGCCCTGACCCGCCTGACTTATGCCGCCGCGCCGGCATTCGTGGCGCGCGGCGAAGGCACCATCATCAATATCGCGTCGATCGTCGCGGTGGCGCCCGAGATCCTGAATGGCGTCTATGGCGGCACGAAAGCGTTCGTGCTGGCCTTTACCCAGTCGTTGCAGCATGAGCTTGCCGGCAAGGGCGTGCGCGTGCAGGCCGTGCTTCCCGGCGCCACGCGGACCGAGTTCTGGGACACCGCCGGCCATTCGGTCGAAAACCTGCCGCAAGGCATCGTGATGAGCGGCGACGACCTGGTCGATGCCGCGCTGGCCGGGCTTGACCTGGGTGAAGTGATTACCGTGCCATCGCTGCCCGACGACGCGGACTGGAAGGCGTTCGAGGCTGCACGTGCCGCGCTCGGTCCCAATCTGTCACGTGACCGGCCCGCGGCCCGGTACGGCGTGGCGCGGTAGTTCACTGGCAGTTCTCTGGCAGTTATCCCGGGGCGCCGGATCGGCGCTCCCCGGCTGAGAAGGCTGGAGGCGGGTGTCACAGGCGACGCCCGGTACGTTTGAACAGGTCTCAAATGCTATGAAACTCATCACGATTTCTTTGCTCGCTGCAGCGCTGATGGCTTCGAGCCTCGCTTTCCCGACGCATGCGCAAGCAGCCGATACGAACGCCACCAGCCGCGCCCTGACCCGCGAAGCCGTGCGCGCCGATCTCGAAGCCTGGCACCGCGCCGGGCTGTCGGAGTACCGGCTTGGCGACCGCGCTTCCAACTTCGAAAACGCCGAGTATCAGAAGCGCCTCGCGCTGTATCAGCGCCTTCAGGCCGAACAGGCGACCGCCACGGCTCGGTGAGCCTGCGACGCACGGCGCCCAGGGCTTGCGGTTATGGACAGCGCACCTATCCTTCATCCGTTTACTTCGCATGCGAATTATATATATACTTCGCACGCGAACTTCATTCCGATGCTTGCACGGCATCCTGCCATCCCGCAACTCACCCGGAGACCGACCAATGACCCCCGAAATCCGCATTGACCTCACCGGCGGCGTGCTGACCATGACGCTTGCCCGGCCCGACAAGAAGAACGCCCTGACGAACGACATGTATGGCGCACTCGCCGACACGATCGAGCAGGCGCAACAGGACCGGCGTATCCGGGTCCTGCTGGTCCAGGGAGACGGGGACATGTTCACCGCCGGCAACGACATCGGCGAATTCGCCGCGATCGCGGCGGGAAAGCACGGCGGCGAACGCCACGTGCATCGCTTCCTGCACGCCCTTGCCAACTCGACGGTACCGACTGTCGCCGCCGTCAACGGCAAGGCCGTCGGCGTCGGAACTACCATGCTGCTGCATTGCGACTACGTCGTGCTCGGCCAGGATTCGCAGTTGATCACGCCTTTCGTCAACCTGGCGCTGGTTCCCGAGGCGGCATCGAGCCATCTGCTCCCGCTGCGGATCGGCCACGTCAGGGCCTTCGAGATGTTCGCGCTGGGCGAGCCGCTCGACGCGCAGACCGCGGTGGCCTGGGGCATCGCGAACAAGGTCGTCGGCAATGACCAGTTGCGGCCGGAGGCGCGCCGCATGGCCGAGAAGCTTGCCACCCGGCCGCCGGGCTCGCTGAGCGCCATGAAAAAATTGATGCGCGATGCGGAAAAACTGGTGTCGCAGATGCACAGCGAAAGCGCCAGGTTCGAGGAGCGGCTGGCCAGTGCGGAAGCCAGGGAAGCCTTCCAGGCTTTCGCCGAAAAGCGCAAGCCGGACTTCACCAGGCTCGACGGGCAGTAAGCCGGCTGCCTCGCGTCCTCGATTCGGCGCCGCTGCCCCGGGTTACTCCTGATGCTCGTCGGCGGCCGGAAATTTCGTCTGCAAACTGCCCAGCCAGCGCGCCACTACGTCGATCTCGTCCGGGGTGAAGCCCTCGGTCAGCCTGGCATTCAATACCTTCATGCTGGCCTTGGAGCGCAGGCGCGCCTTGCGCCCCGCTTCCGTCAGCCACAGGCGCGATGCACGGCGATCGCTATCGTCCGGCCGGCGCTCGATCAGGCCGGCCCGTTCGGTCCGGTCGGCCAGCCCGCTCATCCCGGGTGCGCCCAGATCGAGTGCCGCGGCGGCCTCGCTCATCAGCGCGCCATCATTCCTGCCCAGAAAGAACAGCAGCCCGGCCTGGGCGGATGTCACGCCACCGGAGGCAATGCGCGCTTGAGACCACCGCTGCAGGCGCCGCTGGCCCACGTTCAACAGGTAGACGAGGCGAGGTTCCATGTGTTCGGCGGCATTGTGAATTTGTTCGCATGCGAATATATCATGGGCCCGCCCGGCAACGGCGTAGCCGGCCGGAAGGCGCACGCGACCGCATCCGGCGCAAACCGGATACGATCGGATGCGATTGCGATGCCATCACGGCATTTCCGCACTCGCCGTGATTGCGGGTAGCAGCGCTAGCGCGCCAGGCGTCCCTGCAGCACATTGCTGATGCCACCGCCCAGCGCGCCGAGCACCCCCGCCGCGACCAGTCCGGCCAGCAACGACGGAGTCGGAGGCTGGCTCGCGGCAAAGAAGCTGATCAGCCCCAGAAAGTAGGCAAGCGGGTTGTTGATGCCGGGCAAGGCCCGCAAGCTGAGCACGAGCACCACATCGGCGAATACAGCAAGCGGCGTAGCAAGGTTCCCGACGTGCGGGGACAGCCATCCGATCAGCAGTGCCGTCCCGGCGCCAAACACGATGCCGAGCAGGAGTGCCACAAGATTCGCCAGGCCTTCGCGCACCGTCTGGCCGCGCGAGTTGTAGCCGACCCAGCCAAGGAACATGGCCCAGGCCGGCAACGCCGCGGCAAGCGTCACGAAAGTTGTCACTGCGGCCACCACGGCCCCGACCAGCGTAATGCCATGGAACGTGCCCGGCGAAATTGCCATGGCGGCAGGAGTGCTGGTGTTCGACATGGATTTCCTCCTTCGGTGAGTGGGACCGCCTGGCGAACGCAGGCGGATCCCCGGGTCTTCAGATCAGTTTGGTTTCGACATGGATGTTGCCGCGCAGGGCCTTCGAATACGGGCAAGTCTGGTGCGCGGTATCCACCAGTGCCTGGGCCACGTCGCGCTCGATGCCGGGAATCCGGACATTGAGGCGGGCCTGCAGCAGGTAGGCTTCGCCGGCCGTGCCCAGGTCGACTTCCGCGTCGACGGACAGGTCCGACGGCAGCCTGACCTTCATCTTGCCGGCAGCCAGTCCGATCGCGCCGATAAAGCATGCCGACCATCCCGTCGCCAGCAATTGCTCCGGGTTCGTGCCGGATCCGCTGGACCCCGGCGACGACAACTGCAGGTTCAGGCGGCCGTCATCGCTACGGGCTTCGCCGTTGCGGCCACCCGCGGTGATATGGACCTTGCCGGTGTACAGCACATTTTCGATGCGGGTCATGATTTGCTCCTTGATAGACGGTGATGGCGTGGGTCAGGCGTGTGCGCCGTCGAGATAGGGGTCGGCACTGCGCGCCGGTGCCGCGGAGACGCCGGTGCGGTCCAGGCCGGCCAGCATCCGTGCGCCATCGGTGAAGGGATCGAAGCTGCGGGCGCCGTCGCTGTACGCGCTGCGCGGCTCCTGCACCGAACGCGCCCCTTCGCTGTACGGGTCGCGCGCATCCAGCACCGAGCGGGCGCCGTCGGTGTACGGGTCACGCGCGCCCACATGGGACAGGCTCGCGGCCTGGGCACCTGCCGCTGCGGCGGTCAAGGCGATGGCCAGTACGAAACGGCGGGCGATGTTGGTAGTCATGATTGGTTTCCTCAAGAATCGACGTTGAACTGTGAGCGCCCGGTGCTTGCTTTCGCTGGATTTCGGCGCCGGGCCACGGAACGTATTTAAGGAGACCGGTGTATCGCGCGTGTAGTGCAGGGAGGCCGATGCTGTCACCAAGCGTATCGCCCCGGCTGCGCAATACAAAGACATACAAAATCGCTGTCAGGTCCTGATCTGGCCTGGGCCTGATGCGCCCACTGGTAGCGGGTGCCGATGCCGCCCAACGAAGTCGTCCACGACCGCTGTTGTCGCCCCGGCGCCATCCCGGCGCCGGCAGAGGTCTTTCAGTTCAGCGCCGGAACCACAGCAGCGACAGCCCGCACGCCGCCGCCAGCAGCACGGCCGAGGCCGCCGCCAGCAAGGCGCCGATCTCGATTGCCCTGCGCTCGAGCACGAAACGGGCGCTCAGCCGGCGATACACCTGCGTCAGGTCCGCGGCCGAGCCTGCCTGGAAGTACTCGCCGTCAGTGAGCGCCGCGACCGCGCGCAAGGTGGGCTCGTCCAGCTGCATGTAGAAAGACAGGCCAGACACTGCCGCACCCCCGTCCTGCGGCATGCCGAAGCCCACGGTGTAGACGCGAACGCCGCGCTGGGCCGCCATGCGCGCGGCGTCCAGGGGGTCCGGGCCGGTGGTGCGGCGGCCGTCGCTGAGGAGGATCACCGCACCGTGCCGGTAAGAGCCCGGCAGCGCCGCCGGCTGCTCCAGGTCGCGCTTGCGGACGGCGTCCGCCGCCGCGGCCTCTGTCATCGATCTGCCACCCGGCCCGGGGGCGAGCGACTCGCCACTGAAGAGGATCGCTTCCAGGTCGATGCCATCGTCGGGAAACAGCATCGCCAGCGCCTGGATCAGCCCGCTGCCTGTCGCCGTGCCGCGCTGGAGCTGGAAGCGGTCGATCGCGTCGATCATGTCCTGCCGGTTGTCGGTCGGGGGCAGCACCACGGTCGCCGTGGCGGCAAAAGAGACAATGCCCAGGCGCACGCTGGCCGGCAGCCCGACGATAAGATCCCGCGCAGCCTGCTGGGCCGCGCTGATCCGGGTGGGCGCGACATCGGTGGCCTCCATGCTGCGGGAAGTATCCATGGCCAGCACCAGGGTGATGGTGTCGGACGGCAGCGTGACGGTCGCCGTAGGACGGGCGCAAGCCAGCAGCGCCGCGCCCAGCGCGAGCAGGAAGAGCAGCGGCGGGATATGACGCCGCAGCCGTTGCCTGCGGCCCAGCGCGGCGCGCGGCAGCGCAAGGCTGGAATACAACAGGGCGATTTTCTTGCGCCGCGCAAGCAGGTACAGGTAGGCGGCTGCCAGCAGTGGGAGCAAGAGCAGCAGCCATAGCATTTGCGGCCAGAGAAACTGCATGCCCTGCTCCTTGGCGCGTGGGTAGGACGATGTTACTACTGTAGCTTCCCGGGCGGACCGGATCCCCGAGCGATCAGACCGGGTAACCGGCAAATGCCATTTACCGCACAATTTCATCCACGGCAAGGCTTACGCGCCCGCCAGGCATCCAGGCGCTGGCTAACGACCCCACCCGCAGAATCGCTCGAGCAGTTCCGCCTCGGTTTCATGGACTTCAACCGGCAGGCTGCTTGCGCCGGCAAACGCCAGATAGCGGGCGCGATGCTGGCCGTTTCGAAACGACACCACGCCTTCACTGGCAATGCCGATCAGCCCGGATAGCGTACGGCGGCGCCGGGTTGTGAACGTTACATAGGGGACTTCCGGAATCCGCTCCTGGCCGGGCGCCAGGAACTCGCAAATGCCGCGCACCATGCCCGCATGCCAGTACTGCGCAGCCTGAAGGACATAGTCCGTGGTATCGCGGTCGGCGCAGGCGAGCAGTTTCGCCAGGTTGATCACGACCACCTTGTGGCGCGAGTCGGGGGCATCGAAACCGCATTTCATGCGGGTGAACGTGTAAGGACTGTGACCGGGGATAGGAACTATCCAGTTCCCGTCAGGACCCCGTTGCACCTGATCTTCTGACAAGGCGACTCCGATTTCTTGTTATCCCGGCGCTTCGCCGGGGCCGGATTCGATGCGGCGCGGCTTCAACCGCCGCTGCCGTGCTATCCGTATGCCCTGGGATTATGCGTCAGCGCCAGGCCCTTGTGAACTCGCCAGTCACACGCCCCGCATCAGCGTCCGCAACGTCTGCCGCTTGCCGGGTAGGGGTATGCCCCAACGTGTCGCCAATCAGCAATTCAAAGTCGCAGCAACACAAGCGCGACGCGCCCAAGGCATCAGACACTCGCCCAGCACCCTGATCCTGCATGTCAGGGTTGCCGAGCATCACAAGAATGAAACCAGAACATGGGCCAAGGAGGAACGAGTAGATGAAAAGAACGATGATCGCCCTCGCCGCGATGGTTGCGTGTGGCGCAGTCAAAGCGCAATCCAGCGTAACGCTCTACGGCGTGATGGACGTGAACGTCGAGTACGTTAATCACGTTGGTGCCGTGCCGCAGGCGAGTAACGGATTCAATCCGGGCACGGGCGGCAAAGCATTCAGACAGGACGCCGGCGGCTACTCCGGCTCGCGCTGGGGCCTTCGCGGCAAGGAAGACCTGGGCGGCGGGCTGAAATCGGTTTTCGTTCTGGAGAGCGGCTTCTCGAGCGATACCGGTACCCTGCAACAGGGTGGCCGGATATTTGGCCGCCAGGCCTTTGTTGGCGTTGAGTCGCCATATGGCCAGATTACTTTCGGCCGGCAATACCATTCGTTGTTCTCCACGCTAGCCAACTTTGTCCCGGCGCGATATGCCAGCCAGTATGAGCCTACCGGCGTGATTGCCGGTGCCAACTTCCGCCAGGACAACGCGGTGAAGTACACCGGCGTGTTCGGGGGGCTCACGGCCATGGCAAACTGGTCGTTTGGCGTGGGCACAACACTTCCGCAAGTCGCTCCCGCCCTCCCGACTGCTGGTGGCAACGGTGAAGTGCCAGGGCAGTTCCGCCGGGACACAAGCTATGGAGCAGGGCTGAACTATCTTGCCGGGCCTTTCGGGGTGGGCGTCGGCTATGACCAATGGAATCCGACGATCGGCACTGGCCACGGTACCTATAAGAAGGCTGCTGTCATGGCCAGCTACGCTCTCAATGGAACGGCGAAGGTAATGGGCGGTTATCGCTGGGGTCAGAACAAGAATCAAAATGGCACGTTGATTCAACGTGACGATTTCTACTGGATTGGCGGTCAATACCGGTTCTCACCGACTCTCGATTTCACGCTCGAGTACAACTACCAGGACGTGAAGAACCTGGGAGGGAACACTCACATTGCCAACCCCTGGCAGATTGCGCTGATTGCAGACTACGTGCTCTCCAAGCGTACCGACATCTACCTGACCACGGCCTATTCAAAGAACGCTGGCCTGGCCATGGAATCGGCGGCAAGCAATTTCGCCACCAGCCTTACGTTGAATAGTTACGCGCTCCCCAATGGCCAGACCTCGATGTTTGGCGTTGCCGTGGGTATCCGTCACGTCTTCTGAGGCCCGCATAGTGGCGACGTGTCATGCTTCTGTCGAAGTGATGGGTGGCACGTCGCCCCCCTGTCGCCCCCCTCCCGCGCCTGAACCGGATCAAGTGGCGCGACTACAGCCGCGCCTGGGGGAGCGCAGGAATGCCATGAAAGCTACGCGGCTGTCTTCCCGCCGTTCACGTGAAGGATCTGGCCCGTGATGTACGTGGACTGGCCGGATGCCAGGAAGATGATCGCCTCAGCGACTTCTTCCGGTGTGCCGACGCGTCCGGCTGGGATCGTTGCGGCGACGGCTGCGACCCGATCCGCGCCGCCGGCAATGCGTCCGAGCATTTCCGTTTCAATCGGGCCCGGCGCCACGGCGTTGACGCGGACATTCGATTTGATGGCATCCAGCGCCGCCGACTTGGTGAAGCCCTCGATCGCGTGCTTGCTTGCCACATACATGGGATTGCGCGGGTTACCGCGGCTGCCCATCGTGGAAGAGAGGTTGACGACCGCCCCACGCTTCTGCGAGATCATCGCGCGCAGCTCGTGCTTCATGCAAAGGAATGTCCCAAGGACATTCGCATCGAAAATCGTCGTGTACGACTCGACGGTCTGCTCGACGATCGATCCCGGGGTTCCTTCCGTTCCGGCACTGTTCACTGCGATATCAAGGCATCCAAAGCGCTCGACGGCATGGCCGACAAGACGGATGACATCGTCTTCACGGCTGATATCGGCCGCGACGAAGTCCGCTTCCGCGCCCATCTGCCGAAGTTCCGAGATGAGGGCATCTCCGGCAGCGGCGTTCCGACCCGAGCAGACCAGTCGTGCACCTTTGGCTGCAAAGGCAAGCGCCGTCGCGCGGCCGATGCCTGCCGTCGCACCGGTAATCAAGACAACAGCATGAGACATGAGAATTTCCTTCGGGGGAGTGAAGAGGAGCTATTCGAGAGCCTGGGGAAGATGTTCAAGACGCGCGCATGCCCGGATGCTCAACTGGCCGGCACAACATTCGCACTGTCAGAATGCGACAGCGTTCCTGCCCTTCAGTTGAAGCATGTCACGCGCCTCGTCCGGCGTAGCCACCTCGAGGTTCAGCGATTCCAGAACACCAACGACGCGCCTGACCTGGTCGGCATTGCTCTTCGACAGGCGGCCCGGGCCGTCCCAGAGCGAGTCCTCCAGCCCCACGCGGACGTTTCCGCCCATGGCGGCGGCCATCGAGGCAATCGGCATCTGGCTGCGGCCGGCGCCGAGCACCGACCAGTAGTAGTCCTTGCCGAACAGCCGCTCGGCGGTGCGGCGCATGTGCATGACGTCCTCGGGATGCGAGCCGATGCCGCCGAGCAGGCCGAACACCGACTGGATGAAGAACGGCGCCTTGAGTATGCCGCGGTCAGCGAAGTGGGCGGCGGTATAGAGATGACTGGTGTCGTAGCATTCGACTTCGAAGCGAGTGCCATTGTCGGCGCACGACTCCAGGATGTAGCGGATCTCCTTGAACGTGTTGCGGAAGACGCGGTCCTCGGAACCCTCCAGGTAAGGACGCTCCCAGTCGTGCTTGAACTCCTTGTGCCGGGCGAGCATCGGGTACAAGCCGAAGTTCATTGAACCCATGTTCAGCGAGGCCACTTCCGGCTTGAGCTGCAACGCCGGCTGGAGGCGCTCCTCGACCAGCATGTTGGGGGCGCCGCCGGTCGTGAGGTTGATCACCACGTCGGAGCGCGCCGCGATGCGCGGAAGGAATTCACGAAAGAGCGCGGGGTCCTGGGACGGCTGGCCATTCTCCGGCTTGCGGGCATGCAGATGGACGATCGAGGCGCCTGCCTCGGCCGCGGCAACAGCCTCGTCTTCGATTTCCTGCGCGGTAATGGGGAGATAAGGCGACATCGTCGGAGTGTGGATGCCACCGGTCACGGCGCACGTGACAATAACCTTGCTCTGGGGAGCTGCCATGGTAGATTTCCTTCGTTCTCTGGCTGGGGAATGAACTGCTTCATGCGACGCCGCAAATGCTCGGGAACTTTGCCGTCGCCGGCTGTGACCACGCCCTGAATGTCGCCAATTGGAAAGTAGATGTTCCGGCAAGATATGCGTGGAAGCCGGCAGGAGACGTAGCCACTCAGAGTTGCTGAATCAGTTCCTCTGCCAGCGGCCACGGTCCATAGCCATCTGCCGGTCCGAGATGGCCCACTTCCCCGGCATCGACGAAACGGCTGCCCCAGGCCTGCGCCAGGTCGCGGATTCGTTCGAACTTCCCGAGCGGATCATTTTGGCTCGCCACTACGATGCTCGGGAATTGCAGAGGCCGCCGCGGGATAGGGATCCATCCTTCCTCTGCCAGCGCCTGCGGATCCTTGTATCCGGCCGGCAACGGACTGTCGTAGTCGGTCGGCCCGGCAAGTAGCACGCCCTGCACGGCGCGCGCCGTCTCCTGTGCCCAGTGAACCGTGATCAGGCAGCCAACACTATGTGCAACCAGGATGACCGGCCCTGCAATGCTGCTTACGACACGGTCAAGGTTGGCCACCCTGGCACTGCGCAACCGCTTGTCCTGATCAATCTGGGGCACAATGCGCACCGCTCGTCCCTGCTGCTGCAAACGCTCTGCCAGCAGCGATTGCCAGTGCTCCGGCATGTGATCGCGAAAACCGGGAACGATCACAACCGTTGGCTGATTTCCGGATGTCATGGGATTCATTCTCCTCGCTTGATTTGATGATTCGCCAGCGCAGCCTGGTCCGTCGGCGAGTACGGCCGATGGTCGGAAGTGATTCTCCCGGCCCGCTTGCGGCTTAGCAGGGGATATCGCCCACGATGCCGGCGCGCTCGAGCTTGCGCGGTGCCGGGTAGTAGTCGTTGACGGCGTAGTGCTGCGTGCTGCGGTTGTCCCAGACCGCAACGTCGCCCTCCTGCCATGCCCAGCGCACCTGGTATTCGGGAATGGTGGCGCGGCTGGTCAGGTAATTGAGCAGCAGCGAGGCGCCGGGCGACTTGTCGATGCCGTAGCGCACGTTGTCCGGGGTGCTGTAATTGGTGAAGTGCGTCGTGAACGAGGCGCCGACGAACAGGATCTTCTCGCCGGTCTCAGGGTGGGTGCGTACCACCGGATGCTCCACCGGCGGATGATCCTGGGCCAGCTTTGCGCGGTCTTCCGGGGTCATGACCGCACCGAAGCTGTGCTCGATGCTGGCCCTGGCGCGCAGGCCGTCGATCTTCCTTTTGATCTCCTCCGGCAGCTCTTCGTATGCCTTGACCATGTTGACCCAGATGGTGTCGCCGCCGATCTCCGGGCATTCGATGCAGCGCAGGACTGCGCCCATGGCCGGATTGGGACGCCACAGGCCGTCGCAGTGGTAGCTGTTCTCGTAGCTGTGCGGGTTGTCGCTGCGGTAGACCTTCACGAGGCCCGGATACCCGGGAACACTGCCGACCACCGGATGGTCTTCCAGCTTGCCGAAGCCGCTGGCGAAGGCCACGTGATCGGCGCGCGTGATCTCCTGCTTGCGAAAGAAGAGCACTCTGTGCTTGAGCAGCGCCGCGCGGATCTCGGCGAAGCGCGCAGGATCGCGCGCCGCCTCGCCAAGGTTGACGCCAGAAATCTCGGCCCCGATGGCGGGGGTGATTTGCCTGATCTTCATTATTTCTACGTCTCCTGCAGGTGGATGAATCTGCGAACGGGTTCAGAGTCCGGCTGCTTGCGGATGAGCATCCGGCGTTCCAGGCTTTCCGGCGGCGCCGTCGCGAAGGAAGTCAAGTCGCGTTCACGTGACAATTCTCGATAATGACCGCTGACGCATATCATCGTGCCTGGCGACACTTCCCGCTTTGCCTTGCGCGCCTTGAACTTGGCAATTGACGACAACCATCCGATTGCACAGGAAGCCAGAGGATTCAACGCTTCTCCGCAACCTTGAGAGGATGAACGTCGCGGGTCATTCTCGCTTGACAGTACGTGACAGCGATTTATCATGAGCTGTCCATTTTCAGCCTCATTTCCCGATGTCGTTACTTGTCCGCGCTGCAGCCCTGACCAACTACAGCGAGGTCGCTCGTGCCGCCGGACTGGATCCTGTGCGGCTGATGTCTGACGCAGGAATTAGTCCGAGCGTACTTCGCGAGCCGGACCTCATGATTCCAGTCGAGCGTTTCGGACGCCTGCTCCAGGCCTCCGCAGACCTGTCGGGCAACGAGAGTTTCGGGTTGTGCATGGCCGAGTCACGCCAGTTGTCCAATCTCGGGGCGGTAGGCATGCTGATCCGCGACCAGGCGACGCTGCGCGACTCGCTTGGCACGCTGATGCGCTACCAGCCGATGCTCAACGGTGCGCAGTCACTGGCAGTCGAGGAATGCGGCGAACTGGTCATCATCCGCGAGGCGCTGATCGCCGGCAGCGCGCATCAGCCAACCCGCCAAAGGGTTGAACTGGCCCTGGGGGTCATGGTGCGGTTGATACGCCAGCTTCTCAAGCCCGACTGGCAGCCGCAGCGCGTATGCTTCGAGCACCCGGCGCCGCGCGACCTGAGCGCACACCAGCGGTTTTTTGGCCCTCGCATCGAATTCGATTGTGACTTCAACGGGATCCTCTGCGCGCGGGCCGACCTCGATGCGCGCAATCCGTGGGCCGATCCGGCCATGGTGCGCTATGCGCAGCAGCTGGTCGACAAGTCCGCCATGCCGCATCGGGCGACAATGCATGAGGACGTGCGGCGCACCATCCTGCTGCTATTGCCCAGTGGGCGCTGCAGCATCGAACGGGTAGCTGATAGCCTGGGCGTGGTGTGCCGCACGGTCCAGCGCCGGCTGGCGGAAGAGGGTCAGAGCTTCTCGTCGATCGTGAACGAAGTCCGCACGGAGCTCGCGACCCGTCATGTCATCGAGAGCGATCGTCCGTTGACTGAAGTGGCGACACTGCTCGGCTTTTCCGCGCTAAGCGGATTCTCGCGCTGGTATCACGTGCAATTCGGTTGCAGCCCCAAGGAGAGCCGGGCCGCAAGCGGCAGCGTGCGCCGACAGGCAGCCCCTTCGCAGGCAAGCGCTGCCGACCGGATTTGTTCATGATTCCGACCTGGCACGGATCCCGGGGGAGCCTCACCTGCTGCAGCCTTGCCTCGCCACCGGCAAAGTGAGAACGCCCCCGGTCACAACACGTTTCATTCATCGAGCCGGATCTTTGCATCGACCGCGATCTTCGACCAGGCTTGTAGATCGTTGCTGACAGTCTCGCCGAACTGCACCGAGGTCTTCACCGGCGGCGGCCCAAAGTTCATGCTCTTCATCATCGCTGCGAGATCAGGGGACGCCTGCACCTTGTTGACTTCATCGGCCAGCCTCTTCACGATCGCCGGGTTGGTTCCCGCTGGCGCAAACATGCCGAACCACCCCACCATATCGAACTTATAGCCCTGTTCACCCATGGTCTTGACATCAGGCAGCTGCGGCGCACGCACATTGCCGGTAATGGCAATGGCGCGGACCTTTCCGGAACGCAGGAAGGGAACGGGCGCGGCCGGATCGGTCCAGCCGATTTTCACGACACCTGAGGAAAGGTCAGTCAATAGCTGATTCGAGGTCCGATATGCGACGTGATCGGTCTTCATGCCGGTCTGCTTCTTGAGCCATTCCATCGTCAGCTGCCCTGAAGAGCCGGTGGCCCAGGAAGCGTAGCTGTATTTGTCCGGATTCGCCTTCACCAACTGGATAAGCTCCTGCAGGTTGTGGACCGGCAGATCATTGCTCACCAGCAACATCACGCCACCCTCGGCCGTCTCGGCGATTGGGACAAGGCTCTTCTTAGGATCATACGGGATGGTCTTCAGAACGGCCGGGGCGATGACCTGGTTCGATGCCGTGGTGTAAAGAATCGTGTATCCGTCGGCCGGCGCCTTGACTACAGCGCTTGTCCCAATGACTCCACTGCCGCCCGGCCGGTTTTCAACAACGACTGGCTGCTTCAGGGATGCCGACAGGCGTTGCGCCATCACCCGTGCCAGGGCATCGGTTCCTGATCCTGCCGACGAGGCCACGATCATCTGAATCGGGCGCGCGGGCCAGGCTTCCTGCGCCTGCCCTGAAGCGCACAACGCCAGAAGCGCTGCGGTGCCCAGCGTGACCGCAACCAGCTTTTGAATTCGCAATGCCATTGTCTACCTCCATGTACTTGTTTTGTTGACGATTGGTCAAGCTGCGCGCCTTCCATGTGCGTCGCCCTGGCAGCAGGCGCGACGCACATGGCGGCATGAGCAACGCTGGCATCGCCAATACCGCAAATGCTGTCAAGTTCCCCCAAGGGCTACTTACATGCATTCGGCCTTGCGCAGGAAGCCCTGGTGGCCACCGTTACGATTGGGGGCAAAGCCATTCTTCTGCAGCGTCTCTTCCACCGTGTCGTAGAAGACCCCAAGCTGCAAGATCTCGCGGGTCTGCTGCGCGGTCGCGATGGGCCGACCAAATTCGCCGGCAATACGCACCAATTGCTTGATCTGCTCGACCGTGCTCATCTTTCCGGTGCGGGTCTGGTTCCAGAGTACGTCCTCGATGCCGCACCGCACATGCAGGCCCAAAGCCATGCCGATCATGTTGATGGGCAGCACGTTCAGCACCGAACTCTCCACCGTTACCACGGCTCCGTCCGGCACGGCACGCAGAATGTTGGCCAGGTTGTAGATGTTCGCCTGATCCATGCCGCCGCTGATCGCCACCCAGTTCATCACCAGCGGGCCCTTGTAGACACCGCGGCGAATCATCCGCTCAATCGTTTCAAAGCTGTTGATGTTGTAGCATTGAAACTCGCTTTGAATACCGGCGGCCGTCAGGCGTCGAACGTGCTCCTCGAACCAGCTGGGATTCGAGGGAACGACCATGTCCTTGTAGGTTTCGTAGAGGTGCGCGAACCCCCGCGAAACTCCCTTGAAATCATCCACACTGGCGTGCTCCGTCACATTCATCTGCGAAGTGTTGACGGTCACCGTCACCTGGTCCGGCTTCGGATCAAGTTCGGCCAGCATGTGCCGCGTGTCATCGCTAAGCCATTTGGCGGCCTGTCCCTCTTCAGGCGCGAAGCTGATAGAGCCGCCCACCTGGATGACCATTTCCGGACAGGCCTTGCGCACGCCGGCGATCAGTTCGTTGAACTTGGACAGCCGCTTGCTGCCCTTGCCATCCTCTTCGCGCACGTGCAGATGCAGCACTCTCGCACCAGCTTCGTAGCAATCCACCGCCTTCTGAATCTGATCCGCCATGGTGACAGGGATGTCTTCCGGGAAGTCTGACGGGATCCAGCCTGGCGCATAGGGAGCGGCGGTGATGATCAGGGGCTGCTGGTTCTCGGGATACAGGTGGCCGTCAAGGAAGTTCATATCGATGGATCTCCGGGTTGAGGTTTGAATCTTGGGAACGTCGAACTAGATGGGAAGGCTGCTTCGCGCTGTCAAATCACGAAAATGGACGAGCCGGTGGTCTTTCGGGACTCGAGGTCCCGATGTGCCTGCGTGGCATCTTCCAGGGCATAGCGCTGATTGATCCCGATGTGGATGCGGCCCGCCGCCACGTGGCCGAACAGCTCGCTCACCAGTTCCGCCTTCTCGGCAGGATCGGCGATATAGTCGGCCAGGCCCGGGCGCGTCAGGAATGCCGAGCCTTTGCGGGCCAGGATCGCAGGATCGAACCCGGTGACCGGGCCGGAGGCGAAACCCACGCACACCAGCAGGCCGCGGCGCTTGAGGGAGTCCAGCGAGGCCATGAAGGTGTCCTTGCCCACGCTGTCGAAGACCACGTTCACGCCCACGCCATCCGTCAACTCCCGCACGCGCGTGGCCACGTCCTCATGGCTGTAATTGATCGTGTGGTCGCAGCCATGGGCGCGCGCGATTTCGGCCTTGGCATCGGTAGAAACCGTTCCGATCACCGTCAGTCCCTGCAGCTTGGCCCATTGCGAAATGATCAGGCCGACACCGCCTGCCGCGGCATGCAGCAGGATGGAGTCGCCCGCCTTGAAGGGGTAGATCCGGCGCATCAGGTAGGCCGCTGACAGGCCCCGCATGGTCATGGCAGCCGCGATTTCGCAACTGATCGTCTCCGGCAGCTTGATCAGCGGTGCGGCGGAGATCAACCGCTCCGTGCTGTAGGCGCCCAGCGTGTTGGTAAAGCCCGTATAGGTCACACGGTCGCCGACCGCCAGATGGGTGACGCCGGCACCGACGGCCTGGATAACGCCGGCGGCTTCGTTGCCGATGCCGCTGGGCAGCGGGACCTTATAGGTACCGCTGCGGAAGTAAGTGTCGGCAAAATTCAGACCTACGGCCACGTGACGGACGCGAACCTCCCCTGGCCCCGGATCACCCACATGCGCGTCCTCAAAACGAAGGACGTCGGGTCCGCCTGTCTCGTAAATCTTAACGACTTTCGCCATGTGGTCTCCTGTTCTTGAGTAGATGTCACGGCTTGCCTGGGGCTTGCCGCCTGGGCTCGCCGATGGACAAAATGGACAAGCCGGTGCTGGTGTGACTCAGACGGGTTGATGTCCGAGTGCACTTTGCATGACCGAATCATCGAGCCTGGCGCCGCTTTCCGCTTTCCCTTGCGTGCCTTTAACTTTTCTCTTTATGACAAGGATCCGTCGGCTCATGAGTGATGGAAATACAATGCTTCTGTACAGGCGGCGGTGGAACCTGAGGGAGTCTCCAGATGACCGACAACAGAGTGAAATCCAGTCTTCGCAATACGTGGGAGTCGGCAGCACCCGGCTGGGCGAAGTGGGAGAATGTGTTCGCCACCACTCTTTCTGGCGCCACGGACACGCTCATTGATATGGCCGGTGTCCGGCCGGGCATGCGCGTTCTCGATCTGGCTTGCGGTGCCGGCAGCCAGAGCATCCAGGCAGCGATGCGAGTGGGTGCCGACGGCGAAGTGGTCGCCAGTGATATATCGGGCACCATGCTGGAGCATGTCCGCCGAAATGCCGCCCGTGCCGGCCTTCAGAATATCGAAACGCTGGAATGCGCAGCAGACGAATTGGTCGAGACACTGGCCCCGTTCGACGCGGCGATGTGCCGATTGGGATTGATGCTTTTTCCGTCACCTGGTGAGGCATTGAAATCTGTCCAGCGCGCACTCAAGCCTGGCGCGCGCTTCGCGGCGCTGGTCTTCACGACGCCGGCCGCCAATCCCTTTATGGCTCAGCCGATGGCGATCCTTCTACGCCACGCGGGCAAGTCTCCTCCCGCGCCCGGACAACCCGGAATCTTTGCACTGGGAGGCGATGGCGTGCTGGAACGCCTGATGCACGACAGCGGTCTTGGCGATGTGAGAACACGCCACGTCCGAGCGCAGCTCGTCTTGCCGAGCGCGTCCGATGCGCTGCAACTGATGCAGGAAGCCGCCGGGGCATACCGGGCGGTGGTAGCGGACCTCGACGTCGCGGCCAGGGTGAGGGCCTGGAACGATGTTCATGAATGCCTAAAGCAGTTCGACGTCGGTGAAGGCTTCAAGACCGAGCTTGAACTCATCATCGGCTCGGGCGCGAAGCCAGGATAGTTTTCGCCCCCGTTCGAGCCTAGCGGAACGGCATAAGCGGCAAGCGGATATGGGGCTTTGTACTCCCGCCAACTGGAAGGGCCCTGACAAGGCTTCCAACCATTGCTCCTGTACAGTACCGCCCGGTATCCTTCGTGCCGAGAGCAACGAAATATGGAAGACCAGCATGCAACTCAAGACCGAGGAGATCGAGGCATACCTGCTGGTGGTGGAGTCAGGGAGCGTGAGCGGTGCCGCGCGCCACCTGGCACTGTCGAAGTCCGTTGTCAGCAAACGTATCAGCGACCTGGAGCGCAGCCTTGGCGTGACCTTGCTGCAGCGTTCCACGCGCAGCGTGCAGCCCACCGAAAGCGGCAGGCATTTCTACGAACAGGCCCGTGCTGCGATGGCGCAACTGACGCATGCGGCGGAAAGCATTTCCGAGACATCGCAGCAGCTATGCGGCGAGTTGCGCATCCTGGCGCCGATGAGCTTCGGCACGCTCTGGCTGTCGCCGCTGATCGCCGAGTTTGCCAGCGCCCACCCGCGCCTGCATGTCGTGATGGAGCTGGATGACCGCTTGGCCGATACCGGCCATGAGCGCTACGACGTTGCCATCCGCATCACCCGGCTGGGCGACAGCGCGCTGATCGCGCGCCGGCTGGCGGTGAGCCGGCGCATCGCATGCTGCAGCCCGGCCTACGCTGCGCGCGCCGGGCTGCCGGCCAGCCTCGCCGACATCTCGCAGCATGCCTGCCTGTCGTACAGCAACTCCGCGCCCGGCCAGGTGTGGGCGTTCCGTGGCGCGACCCCGCAGGCCGCGCCGAAGGTCATCGCCCCGCGCGGGGTCTTCACCGCCAACAACGGCGAAGTGCTGCGCGACGCGGCGCTGGCCGGCCATGGCATTACGGTATTGCCCTTGTTCATTATCTCGGCGGACCTGGCGGCGGGCCGCCTGGTCCAGGTGCTGCCGCACGAGGTTCCGCTCGACGACGGCATCTTCGCGATCTATCCGCGCAGCAACTTCACCTCGCAGAAAGTGCGGACGCTGGTGCAATACCTGCAGCAGGCAATGTCACCGCCGCCGTGGGAGGCCCGCGCCGCGGGCGGCAGCCAGGTGCCTGAGCCGGCGCCCCTGCTGCGGCACGGTTGAGCCGCGGTCATTCATCACCGTGAGGTAGTACACATCCTCCTGCTCCTGCATCATGCGGCGCAGGCCGTCCTGGATGATCACGGCGAGCTCGTAGGCAAAGGTCGGGTCATAGCTGATGCAGTTATCATCGCGTCCGTTCAGTCGGGATCGCGGTTGTCTACCCGCAGCAGGAACGGATGAATCTGCACCTCCTTCCACACACCGGCCTGCTGGAAGGGATCGCCCGTGGTGAAGTCGATGACCTGCCGCTTGTCCAGCGCACGCACCAGGAACAGGCTGCCGATCATGCGGTCGCCGTCATCGGACATCAACGGCCCGCACATGACGCACCGGACCTCCGCGGCAGCCAGGTAGGCGCGATGTGCGTCGTAGCTGTCGAGCCGGCGCTGCTGCGCATCGGCGTGGTCAAGGCAATGAATGATGAAGTCCATATCAATATATCTATTGAAATGCCTGGCCTGGGACAGCAGCAGCCGGCGCGGGGATCGGCGTCGAGGCCCACGCCAGCATCTGCCACGCGCCCTCCCGCCGCTTCCACACGCTGAGGAAGCGGTTGTCCAGCGTGCGTTCCACGCCGTCGACCACGGCAACCAGCAGGCCCTTGCCCTGCATCACGGCGATGTCGTTGTAGATTTCCTGCCCAACCTCTCGTACCGACGCCTGCAGGTAGCGCACCCGTCCGCTGCGCAGCGATGCCAGGTATGCCTGCTTGTCTTCGCGCAACGCCGAGGAGTGGGTATAGCTGAGTTCATCCGCAAGCAGGCCTTCCAGCCCCGCAATATCGGCGGCGAGCATCGCGCGGTATCGCGCGGCATCCGCCTGCCTGAGCGCAGCGAGATCTTCCATATACCCTCCGGTCTTTGTGTCCGTTTTGCCCATGCCGGTGCCCTCAGCCATGCAGATACGCTTTCACCAGCGTCTTGTCGTTCAGCAGCGCCTGCCACTCTCCGCGCCGCACTTCGTGGATCACCCGTCCCACCGAAAGCACATAGGCGCGGTCGGTCATCTCCGCGGCAATCGCCACGCTCTGTTCCACCAGCACGATGCTCAGCCCGCGCTCGCGCAGCCGGTTGAGCACGGCCAGGATTTCCTTGACAATGCGCGGCGCCAGGCCCGTGGTCAGCTCGTCCATGATCAGCAGGTCGGGCTGCAGCAGCAGCGCGCGGGCGATCGCCACCATCTGCTGCTGCCCGCCCGAGAGCAGGCCAACCTGGCCGCTGCCGCGCTCGCGCAGCAGCGGGAACAGTTCGCAGACTTCGTCGTGCGTGAAGCGCATCGCGCCGCCGCGCGC
The DNA here is from genome assembly GCF_004768545.1 of Cupriavidus oxalaticus. Taxonomy (NCBI): domain Bacteria; kingdom Pseudomonadati; phylum Pseudomonadota; class Betaproteobacteria; order Burkholderiales; family Burkholderiaceae; genus Cupriavidus; species Cupriavidus oxalaticus. The sequence continues at coordinate 1,921,881 of NZ_CP038635.1, forward strand.
GCGCCTGCCGGCCTGCTCGGCCAGCCGCAGGTTGTCGCGCACCGACAGCTCGCCGAACAGGTTGCGGTTCTCCAGCACTACGGCAATGCCATGCTCGAAGCGGCGATGCCCCGGCACGTGGCCGATTTCCACCCCGTCCTTGACGATGCTGCCCGCCATCGGCCGCACCAGCCCCGACAGCGTGCGCACCAGCGCGGTCTTGCCCGCGCCGTTGGCGCCGACCACGGCCACCGCCTCGCCCGGCCCGACCTCCATGTCGATATCATGCAGCACCGGCACCGGGCTGTAGCCGGCATACAGGCCTTTCACTTTCAGCATGGTCAGACTCCCATATAGGCTTCGCGCACGCGCGGATCCGCCTGCACGGCTTGCAGCGTGCCGCTGGCAATGATTTCCCCGTAATACAGCACGTGGGCGGTGCCGCAGATCGTCATCAGCCCCATGTCGTGCGACACCAGCAGGATGGTCATGCCTTCGCCGTTCAGGCGCAGGATCCACGCGCGCAGCAGTTCGATTTCCTCGCTGTTCAGCCCCGAGGACGGTTCATCGAGCAACAGCAGGCGGGGTTCGCCGATGCAGGCGCGCGCCAGCTCGACGATGCGGCGCTGGCCCGCGGGCAGCGCGCCGGCGCGGTGCTGCAGCAGGCCTTCCAGACCGAACTTCCGTGCGCATCCCAGCGCGGCTTCGTGCATCGACTGCAGCTCGCGCCGCGACAGCGGCGAACGCAGCATCGCATGCACCACGCCCGAGCGCGTGGCCTTGTGGCTGCCGGCCATCAGGTTTTCCAGCACCGTCATGTGCTCGAACACCTGTGGCGTCTGGAATGTGCGCACCAGCCCGGCGCGGCTGCGCTGCTGCACGCTGTCGGCGGTGATGTCGCGCCCCGCCAGCAGCACCTTGCCGCCCTTGGGCCGCAGAAAGCCGGAGATGATGTTGAAGCAGGTGGTCTTGCCACTGCCGTTGGGGCCGATCAGGCCGACGATGCCGCCGGCCGGCACATCGAACGCAACATTGCGCAGCACGTCAAGGCCGCCAAAGCTGTGCGCGACCGCTTCGACCCGCAGCAGGGCCTGCGCGCCTGCCGCGCCCGCGGCACTGGTGCCGGATTCAGCGATGGCGGATTTCATCGGACCTCCTTCAATGCGGGGTTCTGCGTGCGGCCGAACGTGCGCCGATGCATGCGGCCAACCATGCCCGCGAGCCCACCCATGATCCCGCCGGGCATCAACGTGACCACCAGCACCAGCACCGCGCCAAACAACACCTGGTGGAAATCCCCCAATCCGCTCAGCAGCTCCGGCACCAGCGACACAAACAATGCGCCGATCACCACGCCGCAGGTGGAGCGCGCGCCTGCCACCACCGGCACCAGCAGGAATACGATCGAGCGCTCCACCGTAAAGCTCTGCACGCTGACGAACGACACGTAGTGCGCAAACAGGCTTCCCGCCAGCGAGCCGAGCATGGCCGACAGCACGAACATCGCGGTCTTCAGCCGGTGCATGTCGATGCCGAGCACCTGCGCTGCCGGCGCCGCGTCGCGCATGGCCCGCATGGCCAGGCCGGGGCGGCCCTTGACCAGGTTGTCCACCAGCCAGAGCAGCAGCCCTACCAGCGGCCAGGCAAAGTAGTAATAGCGCTCCGGCGTATCCAGCAGGAAACCGAACAGCGACAGCTTGGGGATGCCACCGATGCCCAGCGTGCCGCCGGTCAGCCAGTCCCATTCGAAGAACAGCACATTGGCGATGCTGCCGACCGCCAGCGTCGCCAGCGCCAGGAAGAAGCCGCCCAGGCGCAGCACCGGCACGCCGATCGCCGCCGCCAGCGCCGCGCTGGCCAGCAGGCCCGCCGCGGCACCGGCCAGCGCCGGCCATCCCAGCACCGTGGTGCAGTAGGCCGAGGCATAGGCGCCGATGCCGTAGAACGAGGCCTGCGCCAGGTTGACGATGCCGCACTGCCCCAGCAGCAGGCCGACGCCCAGGCCGCCCACGGCCAGGATGGCGGCGAAGTTGAGCAGGTCGATGTGGTGGCGCGACAGCAGTTGCCCGGCCAGCGCCCACACTACCACCGCGGCCACCACCAGCCAGCGCGTGGCGTTGGATGATGCATTCATGCTTATCCTCCCTTGCGCCCCGCGCGGCCCAGCACGCCGTTGGGGAGCAGAATCATGATGACGACCAGGATCGACAGCGCGACCACGTCGCGATAGCCCGACGGAAAGCCCACCACCGCCAGCGATTCGGTCAGGCCCAGCAGCAACCCGCCCACCACCGCGCCCAGCGGATTGCCCAGCCCGCCGAGGATGGCCGCGGCAAAGCCCTTCAGCGTCAGGCCGATACCCATCTGGTAGTTCATCGACAGCAGCGGTGTCACCAGCACCCCCGCTACCGCGCCGAAGCCGCCGCCGAGCAGGAACGTCAGCGTGCGCATGCGGCGCACGTTGATGCCGGTGGTGGTGGCCCCGTCGGGGTCCAGCGACGCCGCCGTCATGGCCAGACCGACCAGGGTCTTCGTGTAGAACAACCGCAACGCCGCCACCAGCAGCACCGCAATGACCACCAGCGCCAGTGCGTGCACGGGCGCGGTCGCCCCCAGCAGCTCCACCACACCCTCGCCGCCGATGGCCGGCAGCAGGTGCGAATCGCGCCCGCCGAAGTACAGTGCCGCGGCGGACAGCGCGAACGCCAGGCCGATGGTCAGCAGCAGGAAGCTCTCTTCGCCGGCGCCGCGCCGCATCATCGGGCGTACGAACAACGTGTCGATGGCCAGGCCGCTGGCGGCGCCGGCGGCAATGCCGCCGGCAATCGCCACCGGATAAGGCAGGCCCAGCGTCTTGAGCGCGAATACCGCAACCAGCGCGCCGATTACCGCGAACTCTCCCTGCATCGCATTGACGATGCGCGTGCCCTTGAAGATGATCGATATGCCCACGCCGATCAGCGCGTAGACGAAGCCGTTGGTGATCCCGGACAGGACCGCCTGGATAACTAGGGTGTCAGACATTGCCGATCCTTTTGCCGATGCGTTTTGCCGCTACACCGGCTAGGGCCGGGCCTTGTAGTCCAGCCGCACGAACTGGCCCTTCTGCAGCTTCGAGTAAGTAAAGCCGGCCAGCGTCATGCCGCCCATATCGGGCGCAGAAAAGTCATAGCCCATCGTGACGCCCTGGTAAGGCCGGCGCAGCGCGCTGCAGAGCTTGTCGCCGGCCACATCGGCGCCCGCCGCCTTCAGGCCGCTGGCCAGCGCCATCACCGCATCCCAGCCCACGGCGGCGAAATGCTTGGGCAGCTTGCCGTACTCCTTGCGGTAAGCCTCGACAAACTCCTTCTGCCCCGGCAGCGGATCCTCGGAAACGATGAACTCGGGATGGATGATGTTGTCGGCGGCCTCGCCCATGCCCTTGACGGTCTCGTAGGTGGCGGTGCCGTGCACTGAGATGATCGGTGCGCCGACCTTCAGCTGGCGCACATTGCGGAACGGCGCGGGCGAGGTAGAGATGACGACGATCGCGTCCGGCGTGGCGGCCTTGAGCTTGGCAGCCTGCGTGGTGACGTCGGTGGCGGCGATCTCGAATTTCTCGACCTGCACGAAGGTGACGCCGTATTGGCGGTCCAGCGTCTTCATGCTGCTCCACACCACCTGCCCGTAGCCCGAATCGTGCAGCACGCCGATGCGCTTGAGCCCGTTGTCGCGCGCATAGGACAGCACCGCGCGCGCATTCAGTTCCTGCGAGGGCGTCAGGTGGAAGACGCAGGTACGCTCGCGTTCCACCGCCGGCCCGAGTCCGGAGAACGCAAACAGCGGCACCTTCTGCGCCTGCGTGATGCCGCCGATGGCCACGGTCTGCGCGATCCCGGACGGGCCGACGATGGCGCGCACCCTGTGCGTGTGCAGCAGTGCGTTGGCCTTGGCCACGGCGGTATCCGGGCTGGAGCCGTCGTCCTCGACGACCAGCTCCAGCGGCCGCCCGCCGATGCCGCCGCCGGCATTGATGACTTTCTGCGCCAGCAGCGCGCCTTCGCGCTCGGCCAGCCCCACGGCGGCGAGGCCGCCGGTGGTTGAAAACAGGCCGCCGATGCGCACCGGCTCCGCGCCGGGCCTGGCCTGGGCCAGCACCGGCTGCTGCGCCAGCCCGAACATCACTCCGGCGACAGCCGCGCACAGGACGCCGTGCGGCGTCCGGATGATTTGCTTGAGGTTCATGTCTCCATCCTTTTTGTCATGGTTCATGGGTCTTGGGCGCGCTCTCGCGGCGCGCCTCAGTTGACGGCGGCTAGCGCACCTCCCCGCCCGGCGCACTGCTCCAGGCCGGCACATCGGCCAGCGCGGCAATGTCGAGATGGCCCAGGTCGCGCTGCTGCATCATCGCCAGGTACTGCCGCACCAGCGACGAGATCGGCAGCGCCACGGCGTTGTCGCGCGCCACGGCAAGTGCCAGGTCCAGGTCCTTCACCACCAGCGAGATCGGCCCCGCGGCGCCGTATTCGCGCTGCTTGAGCTTGTCGGCCTTGGTGCGGTAGTGCGCGCTGCCGACGATGCTGTCGTTGATCGCATCGACCATCAGCGCGCGGTCCAGCCCGGCGCGCTCGCCGAAGGCCAGCCCTTCGCCGATGACCGCGGTGCTCATGAACACCATCATGTTGATCATCAGCTTGATCACGCGCGCCTCGTCGGCGCCGCCGACATAAGACTGGCGCGCGGTCAGGCAGGCCAGCAGCGGCTGCACCGCGGCGAACGCCTCGCGTGGCCCGGACACAAAGCAACTCAGCTGCGCACTCGCGGCCAGCGACACCGTGCCGGACACCGGCGCGCGCAGCCAGCTGGCGCCGCGCTGTGCCAGTGCCTCGGCCACCTCAGCCGAGGCTTCCGGCGATACCGTGCTCATGTCGACAAAGACCTGGCCCGCAGCCGCCGCAGCGGCAATGCCGCCGTCGGACAGGAACAGCGCGCGCAAGCTGCTGTCATCGAAGACGGTAGAGAACACCACATCGGATTGCGCTACCGCATCCCGCGCGGACGGCCCGGCGTGGGCACCCGCGGCAACGACCGGCTCGCACTGGGTGGGCACCTTGTCGAACACCGTCAGCGCGTGGCCGGCCTTCAGCAGGTTCAGGCACATCGGCCTGCCCATGGCGCCGATTCCGATCCAGCCGATGCGCGGCGATGACGAGGTGCGTTCGTGATTCACGTCTTTCATGTCCTTGCCTTCCGGCCTACTCGACCTTGACGCCCGACAGCGCAACGACCTTGCGTGTCTGCTGCGTCTGCGTTTCGATGTAGCGCGCAAACTGTTCCGGCGTCAGCTTCATCGGCACCATGCCCTGCGCCGCAAAGTGCTTCTCGACAAAGTCCTGTTCGTCGAGGATCTCGCGGATCGTGGCATTGAGCTTGTCGACCACCGCGCGCGGCACCTTGGCCGGCGCCAGCACACCGTAGACCGCCGAAATATTCATTTCCTTGTAGCCGGCCTCTTCGAAGGTCGGGACCTGGGGCAATGCGCGCGTGCGCTTGTCGCCGCTGACCGCCAGCACCTTGAGCTTCTTCGCTGTGACAAAGCTCTGGATCGTCGGCAGCGCCGGGAAGGTCATCAGGATCTGCCCGCCGACGACATCGGCCACGGCAGGCGCCGAGCCCTTGTAGGGCACGTGCACGAGGTCGGTGCCGGCCAGCTTGTTGAACAGCGCGCCCATCAGGTGCGGCTGGCTGCCAGCGCCGAACGAACCGTAGCTGAGCGCCTGCGGGCGGGCTTTCGCATAGGCCGCCAGGTCCTTGACGCTGTCCACCGGCAGGCTGCCCGATACCGCCATGACCAGCGGCACATAGCCGATCGCCGCCACCGGCGCAAAGTCGCGCGCGACGTTGTAGGACACCGATGGCAGCACCACCGGATTGAGCACGAACGTGGCGTCGTTGGTCAGCAGCAGCGTGTAGCCGTCGGGCTGCGCCTTGGCAACCGCGTCGGCCCCGATCACGGTGTTGGCGCCGCTCTTGTTCTCCACCACCACCGGCTGGTGCAGCTTCTCGGACATGCGCTGGGCCAGTTGCCGGGCGATGATGTCGGTCGTGCCGCCGGGTGCGTACGGCACCACCATGCGGATCGGTTGTGCGGGATAGGCTTGTGCCAGGGCGGCGCTTGCGCCGGCAAAGCAGGCCAGGCCGAGCGCCGCGGCACACAGCGCGCGAGGGGTGTGAGTGTTCCAGTCCATCATGTCTCCATCTATCGTTGTCGGGCTTTCCGGCTCGTGCGGCCGGATGTCCAGTCAGTTGAACAACCAGGGTTCGCGCTGCCGCCGCACTTGTTCGTAGGCGTCTATCTGCGCGGCGTGGCGCAGTGCCAGCGCGATATCGTCCAGCCCGTTGAGCAGGCAATGCTGCTTGAACGGGTCGAGCGTGAAAGCGATCACCTCCCCGGCCGGCGTGACCACCTGCTGCGCGGCCAGGTCCACCTGCAGCCGGTAGCCCGGCGTGGCAGCGACCTCGGCAAACAGGCGGTCGGCCACCTCCGGCGCCGCCACGATCGGCAGCAGGCCGTTCTTCAGGCAGTTGTTGTAAAAGATGTCCGCGAAACCTGGCGCGATCAGCGCGCGCAGGCCGAAGTCTTCCAGCGCCCACGGCGCATGCTCGCGCGAGGAGCCGCAGCCGAAGTTCTCGCGCGCCAGCAGGATCGACGCGCCGCGGTAGCGCGGCTGGTTCAGCACGAAGTCCGGGTTCAGCGGCCGGGTGCTGCAGTCCTGCCCGGGCTCGCCATGGTCAAGGTAGCGCCATTCGTCGAACAGGTAGGGGCCGAAGCCGCTGCGCCGGATGGATTTCAGGAACTGCTTGGGCAGGATGGCATCGGTATCGACATTGGCGCGATCCAGCGGCGCGACCAGTCCATCCAGGGTGGTAAAGGCTTTCATTGCTCGGCTTCCTCCGGTGTTACAACGCGCGGACATCGACGAAGTGCCCCGCCACGGCGGCCGCGGCTGCCATCTGCGGGCTCACCAGGTGGGTACGCCCGCCCGGTCCCTGCCTGCCTTCGAAATTGCGGTTGGACGTGGATGCGCAGCGTTCGCCCGCCGCGAGGCGGTCGTCGTTCATCCCCAGGCACATCGAGCAGCCGGGCTCGCGCCATTCGAAGCCGGCCGCGATAAATACCTGGTCAAGGCCCTCGGCCTCGGCCTGGGACTTGACCAGGCCCGAGCCCGGCACCACCAGTGCCTGCCGGATGCGCGGCGAGACATGCCGGCCGCGCACGACCTCCGCCGCGGCGCGCAGGTCTTCGATGCGCGCGTTGGTGCATGACCCGATAAAGACCTTGTCGACCGCGACCGCTTCGATCGGCGTATTCGGCAGCAGGCCCATGTAGCGCAGCGCCGCCTCGATGCTCTTGCGCCGCACCGGGTCGCGCTCGTCCCGCGGATCGGGAATGCGCTCGCCGACGGGCACCACCATCTCCGGCGACGTCCCCCAGGTCACGTGCGGGCGGATGGTCGCGGCGTCGAGGTCCACCACGGCATCGAAGGTCGCGCCCGGATCGCTGTGCAGCGTGCGCCAGTATTCGACGGCCACGTCCCACATCCGGCCCTGCGGCGCCTGCGGCCGTCCTCCCAGATATTCCAGCGTGGTCTCGTCAACGGCCACCATGCCCGTGCGCGCACCGGCCTCGATCGCCATGTTGCACACGGTCATGCGCGCCTCCATGCTCAGGCCGCGGATGGTGCTGCCGGCGAACTCGATCACGTGGCCGGTCGCGCCAGCCGTGCCGATGCGCCCGATCAGCGCGAGCGCAATGTCCTTGGCGGCAACGCCCCTGCCCAGCTCGCCCTCAACGCGTACCAGCATCGACTTGGGCTTCTTCATCCACAGGCATTGCGCGGCCAGCACCTGCTCCACTTCCGAGGTACCGATGCCGAATGCGAACGCCGCGAACGCGCCGTGCGTGGAGGTATGCGAATCGCCGCAGGCAATGGTCATGCCGGGCAAGGTCGCGCCGCGCTCCGGCCCCACCACGTGCAGGATGCCCTGGCGCGGATCGTCCATGCCGAAATTGACGATGCCGTTCTCTTCGCAGTTGCGGTCGAGCGCGTCAACCTGCGCGCGGCTCACCGGATCTGCGATGCCCTGGCTGCGCGCGGTGGTGGGCACATTGTGGTCGGCAGTGGCCAGCACCGAGGCGGCACGCCACACCTTGCGCCCGTTCAGGCGCAGCCCTTCGAAGGCCTGCGGGCTGGTCACTTCGTTGACCAAGTGGCGATCGATATAGATCAGCGCGGGGCCGTCGGTCTCCTGGTGGATCACGTGGCTGGCCCAGAGCTTGTCGAGCAGGCTCGCGGGGCGGTTAGGCTCGGTCATGATGATGTCTCCTTGCTTATGCTTTGCTTCAGTGCTGGCGCGCGCCCACCCATTCCGGCACCGGATACAGTTCGGTGCGCTTGCCCGCCTTGACGACCTGCCCGGAAATATCGTGCCCGACCAGCGCCGGCAGGTCGCGCGCGGCGCCCAGCAGCCGGTCCAGGTCAACGCCGGTGTCGATGCCGGCCGACTCGAGCATGTGCACCAGGTCCTCCGTGCAGATGTTGCCGGTGGCGCCGGGCGCGAACGGGCAGCCGCCGAGCCCGCCCAGCGAGGCATCGAAGCTGTCCACGCCCGCGGCCAGCGCAGCCAGCACGTTGGCCAGGCCCATGCCGCGGGTGTTGTGGAAATGCAGTGTCAGCGGCACGCCCGGGAACCACTGGCGGAAGGTCTCGACCAGGTCGCTCACCTGGCGCGGGTCTGCCATGCCGGTGGTGTCGGCCAGCGTGATGCTGTCCATGCCCAGCGCCAGGTATCGCCCCGCGGCCCACCGCACGCGCTCTGGCGCCACCGCGCCTTCGAACGGGCAGCCGAACGCCGTCGCCACGCAGCCGCTGACGACCAGGTCACCGGAGCGGGCCAGCGCCGTCACATCGCGGAACTGCGCCAGCGACTGCTCGCACGTCATGCGCATGTTTGCCAGGTTGTGGGTCTCGCTGGCGGACATGACGAGGTTGATCTCATCCAGGTCGCACTCGAGCGCGCGCTCGCATCCGCGCACGTTCGGCACCAGGGCCGTATAGATGACCTCGGGATGGCGGCGGATCTGCCTGGCCACGGCTTCGGCATCGCGCAGGTTCGGAATCGCCTTGGGCGACACGAACGAGGTGATCTCGATCCGGGCGAGCCCGGTTTCGGATAACCGGTCGATCAACGCGATCTTCTCTTCGGTGGGGACGAATTCCGGCTCGATCTGGAAGCCGTCGCGCACGGACACTTCATTGATGCGGACTCGCCGCGGGGCATGGGGAAGCCACATGGTCGTGTTCATTTTCTGTCCTTCGGTTTGGCGCCGCGGGCTCAGACCACGCCGGCCTCGCGCAGCGCGCGGAATTCGGCGCCGGCAATGCCGATGCCCGCCAGGATCTCTTCGGTGTGCTCGCCCAGCGCCGGCCCGATCCAGTTGGTTCGCCCCGGGGTGGCGCTGAGCCTGGGCACGATGCCCGACAGCGCCAGCGGCGAGCCATCGGGAAGCTGGTGCGGCTCGATCATGCCGCGCGCACTGTAGTGGGGGTCGCTGCAGATGTCCTGAGCGGTGTAGATGCGCCCGCAAGGCACCGCCGCGGCTTCCAGCGTCGCCAGCACGGTGTCGAGGTCGTGCGCGGCGGTCCATGCGGCGATGGCGTCGTCGAGCATGGTGTTGTGCTGCACGCGGCCATCGTTGTGAGCCAGGCGCGGATCCTGGCCGAGGTCGTCGCGGCCGATCGCCGTCATGAAGCGCCGGAAGATGGCGTCGCCGTTGCCCGCGATGATCACGTACTGCCCGTCCTTGCAGGGATACGTGTTCGACGGCGAAATGCCGGGCAGGCTGGCGCCGGAACGCTCGCGCACGTGGCCGAACTTGTCGAACTCCGGCACCAGGCTCTCCATCACGGCAAAGACGGACTCGTACAGGGCCACGTCCACATACTGCCCTTCGCCGTTGTTGTTGCGCAGGTGGTGCATGGCCAGCAGCGCGCCGATCACGCCGTACAGCGACGCCAGCGTGTCGCCGATGCTCACGCCGGACCGCACCGGCGGCCGGTCGGGGTAGCCGCTGACATAGCGCAGCCCGCCCATCGATTCCGCGATCGCGGCAAACCCCGGGCGGTCCTTGTAGGGGCCGGTCTGGCCATAGCCGGAAATGCGCACCATGACCAGGGCCGGACTCACCTTGCGCAGGTCTTCCCAGCCCAGGCCCCATTTCTCCAGCGTGCCGGGGCGGAAGTTCTCGATCACGATATCGGCGCCGGCGACCAGCTTGCGCACGATGTCCTGGCCTTCCGGGCTGCGCAGGTCCAGCGTCAGCGACTTCTTGTTGCGGCTCTGGCTATACCACCACAGCGAGGTGCCCTCATACAGCTTGCGCCATTTGCGCAGCGGATCGCCTTCGCCCGGCGCTTCGATCTTCAGCACCTCGGCGCCGAACTGGGCGAGCAGGCCGCCGGCATACGGGCCGGCGATCAGCGATCCCAGCTCCAACACGCGCACGCCTTGCAGCGGCATCTTTTCCTTGTTCGCTTCGTTGACCATGACGGTTTGCTGCTCCTGTCGAAATACGGTGACTGCCATGCAAGATTGGAAGAACCGGCGCGCGTGGTAAAGCAGTGATTGGCGAGCCTGCCATCGCATAGCGCGATGGCAGGCGCGTCTGTGCTACGCGGCGTCGAGCAGGCGGTCGACCAGCAGCCGCGCCACCGCCGAGAGGCTGTCGTAGGCGCGCACGCCGATCACCAGTTGCCGCGCGGCCCAGGGCTCGTCCAGCCTGACGGTACGGATGCCGAGGGTGTCCTGGTAAGGCGCCGCGCTGGACCTCGGCAGGATGCCCAGCCCCATCCCCGCCTGCACCATCAGGCACAGCGCGTCATAGCCAGGCACGTGTATGCGCGGCTTGAACACGAGGCCGGCCTCGCTGGCGGCCCGCACCAGCTGCAGATGAATCTGGCTGCCGGCATGCATGCTGACCAGATCAAAGTCCAGCGCCTCGCGGATCGACACCGACTGCCGCGCTGCCAGCGGGTGGCCGTCTGGCACCGCCACCACCAGTTCGTCGCACCGGTAGGGAAAGGTCTCGAGTTCCGCCCCTACCGCGCACGCGGTGAAGATGCCGATATCCGCGGCGTTCTCGGCCACGGCGCGCACGATGGCGGTGGAGACGCGCTCATCAAGGCGCACGTCGACACGCGGATAGTCCGCCAGGAACGACTTGAGCTGCGCCGGCAGGAACTGCGTAATGGCGGAGACGTTGGCGAATACCCTGACCTGGCCGCGCAGGCCTCCGCCGAAGTCGCGCATGCGCGTCACGATGTCGTCAAGGTCGTGCAGCACGCCGCGCGCCAGGTGCACCAGCTCGATGCCGGCCGTGGTCGGCTCCACGCCCTTGTTGCTGCGCCGGAGCAGGGCCGTGCCCAGGCCTTGCTCCAGCTCGCTGATGCGCTTGCTGACCGCGGCGGCGGCCAGGTGCGCACGCTCGGCGGCGGCTGCGATGGAGCCCTCTTCCGCCACGCAGACAAAGAGCCGCAGCGAGGTAGGATCGAGTCTCATGTTGCTATGTCTCCCGGGCGCCGGCCATGGCGCCCTCCTTTCTGTTCCAGCCTGGGCGTTGCGGATAAAATGCGTGCATGACCTCCGCCGCCAAACCCACCGCCCCCGTCGACCAGGACGCCCCGCCCAAGCTCGAAGAAGGCCACCGCGACTACGTCGCGGCGCTGGCGCGCGGCCTGGCGGTGATCCAGGCGTTCACCGACACCACGCCGGAAATGACGCTGAGCGAAGTCGCCCAGGCCACCGGCATGACGCCCGCCACCGCGCGCCGTGCCTTGCTGACGCTGCAGGCGCTGGGCTACATCGGCGCCAACGGGCGGCGCTTCGTGCTGCTGCCCAAGGTCCTGTCGCTGGGCGCCGCATTCCTCAGCTCGATGAACCTGCGCGACATCGTCCAGCCCTTCCTGCAGGAAGTGGCCGAGCGCTTCCGCGATTCGGTCTCGCTCGCCATCCTCGACGGCGACAGTGTGGTCTACCTCGCGCATGTGCCCAGCCAGCGGCGCATCGCGTTCCGCGCCTCGGTCGGCTACCGGCTGCCGGTGCATTGCACCTCGCTCGGCCTCGCCTTGCTGGCGCATGCGACCAAGGCCCAGCAGAACAAGGTCCTGGACAAGGCACCGTTCCAGAAATTCACGCCGATGACGCTCAGCGATGCTGATGCGCTGCGCGCCGCGCTGGCACGCACGCTTGAACAGGGCTATGCGATCCAGCACGGCCAGCTCGAGCTCAACGTCCTGTCTATCGCCGTGCCCGTGCGCGACCCCCAGCAGCGCGTGATCGCCGCCATCAACTGCTCCACCGAGACCGAGCGCGCCAGCCCCGAAGAACTTGTCGCCACACGGCTGCCGGCACTGCGCGAGGCGGCCGCGATGATCGAGGCCGCCATCCGGCGGGCGCCCACGCTGGCGCATTCGATCCTGGCGGCCTCCTGAGCTGCGCGGGGCTCAGGCCGCCACTGGCGCCGCCTCGGGCTCGATCACCACATCCAGCGTCAGCAGCTGGTAGCCGTCACGCTGCGGATGTGGCCCCACCTCGACGATGTGGTCATCGATGGTCGAGAAGATGCAGTCGACCGGGTTGGCGGGGTCGCCCTTGAAATAGATCTGAGAGGTCAGCGTGCGGTATCCCGGCTGCACCACCCGGTAGTGGATATGCGGCGCGCGCTGGCGGTTGCGGCCCAGGCGCCTCATCAGCACGCCCACCTCCGTGTCCTCGCGCCCGATGATGTAGCCGCCCGGCCGCACCGTAAAGATCTGGAAGCCGCCCTCCACATCGCAGCGCAGCTTGCCGCGCAGGTTGTCTTCGGACTGGGAGTCGTCTTCGTTCTCGTAGCGGCCGAACTGGTTGGGCTGCCACACGATCAGCGTTGCGCCCGGCACCGGCTGGCCCGTGCGCGCATCCAGCACGCGGCCGCGCACCTCGAGCCGCTGCCCGGGCTCCTCCGCCGTCGCCAGGTGGCAGGGGTTGCTGCCTTCGGCCACCTGGTCCTTGGGGAACGGGCCGGTCACGTTCTGCGGCGTGGCTTGCTCGCCGGTGCGCGCCAGGTCCAGCGCGCGCATGGTCAGGCCCATCATGTCGCACAGCATGATCAGTTCATCCTGCGCGGCCACCCGGCCCAGCCAGGCGGCAATGCGATAGAGCTGCGCATCGGTCAGCTGCAGCTCGTCCAGCATGGCGTGGAAATGCCGCAGCGCCACGCCGAATTGCGCCTGCAAGGTCTCGTCCGAGCCGGGTGCGCCGGCGCACATGGCGTCCAGCGCGCGCTGGAGGGTGTAGTTGTCCTGGGTGCTCATGGTTGTCTCCTTTTGTTCTGGCTTATTGGCTGGCGGCCGACAGGTCGACCGCGCGCGCCAGCAGTGTCCGGTCAGCCTTCAGCTTGTGCTTGGCAGGCTTGTGCGTCGGTGTGTGCGGGATTGCGTCGACGGTGGCGATATAACGCGGCAGCTTGTGCACGGCCAGGCGGCCGCGCGCCCAGGCGAGCAGCTCGGCCGCATCGGCCGACTGGCCCGCGCGGAACTGCACCGCCAGCAGGATTTCCTCCTCGCCAAGTTCCGCGGGCACGCCGATGGCCGCCGCTTCTTCCACCGCCGGGTGTTCGCCGAAGATGCGATCGAGCTCGGCGCCCGACACGTTCTCGCCCTTGCGCCGGATCACATCTTTCTTGCGCGCAACAAAGACGTAGTAGCCGTCCTCGTCCTGGCGCACCAGGTCGCCGGTGGCGAACCAGCCGTCGCGGAACGCCGCCTCGGTCTGGGCCGGGTCACGGTAGTAGCCTTGCATCAGCGTAGGCGTGCGGATCAGCAGTTCGCCCTCGCCGCCCGGGGCCACGTCGCTGCCTTCGTCGTCGACGATGCGGGCCTGCGGCACCGGCACCGCCGGATCCGGGTGGGGCGAGATCAGGCCCATGGTGCCAAGCTTGTGCGGGCCGTCGAACGGGTTGGCAATCACGCCCGGGATTTCCGTCATGCCATAGCATTCGATCAGCCGCGGCACGTGGAACTCCTGCTTCATCACACGCACCATTTCCTGGGTCTGCGGCGCGATGAACATCTTGGTGATGCGGTGGCCAGGCACGAACTCCGCACGCGGGCGCCGGGCCAGGATGCTGCCGGCCGCCGCCACCAGGTTCACCTCCGTGGCACCGGTCTCGGCGGCGAACCGCCAGAACGACGACGCCGAGAACCTGCGCATCAGCACCAGGCAGCCGCCGCAAGCCAGCGACCCGCCCACCGAATACATCAGCGCATTGATATGGAACAGCGGCATCACGCACATCACACGCTCGTCCGGCTGCAGCTGGAGCCGGCCGACGAAGGCTTCGGCAGTCAGCACGTAGCCGCGGTGGCTGTGCATCGCGCCCTTGGGAAAGCCCGTGGTGCCGGACGTGTAGATGATCAGCGCGGTATCCCGGTCGCCGCCATCGTTGGCAGATTCGTTGGCAAACTCACCGGTGGCCGCCGCCATCGACTGCTCCAGCGTCGGCACACCGTGGTCGCCAGGCTCGTTGGCGCGCAGCCAGACCCCGCCGCCGAGCGCCCGTGCGATGGCCGCACCGGTTTCCAGCGTGGCCGGCGCACATACCAGCCCGCACACCTGCGCATGGTCGAACACGTACAGCGCCTCGTCCAGCCGGTATTCCGGGTTGGCCGGCACCATGGTCGCGCCGATGCGCGCCAGCGCAAACATCAGCACGACCGTGGACGGATGGTTGGGGGACAGCACGCCGACGCGGTCGCCGCGGCGCACGTGCATGGCCTGCGCCAGCCATTGCGCGGCTTGCGCGATCCGTCCCTCGAGCTCGCGATAGCTCCAGGTCTCGCCCTCGAAAAGCAACGCCGGCTTGTCCGGATGCGCCGCCACGCGGGCCGCGAGGAAACCGGTCAGCGTGAAGTCATGCGCCGGATACTGCCTGAGCACGTCGAGCGGCGCCATCGTGCCGGTGCAGGTGGCCGGCGCGCTCATGATGCTTGCGCCGGCGCGGCGCTGTAGGCGATGGCCTGTTCGGCGGCATCGGCCAGGATGAAGCCAATCGGCTGGCGGCGTTCCTCCTGCAGGTGGGCGATCAGGCTCGCCACGCGCGCCAGCAGCGGCACCCCCTTGAGCGCGGTGGCGGGATAGCCAGCGTCGAGCAGGACGGCGGGGATTGCGCCCGAAACGTTCAGCGGCAAGGGCTTGCTGTAATGCTCGGGCACTGCGGCGGCTACCGCTTCCAGCGCGGCCACGTGGTCGCCGGCAACGCCCAGCTCCCGCGCGATGGCCAGCAGCCGGTGCGCGCGCGGATCCCCCAGCTTGTGCGTGGGATGGCCAAAGCCTGGCAGTGGCTTGCGCGCCTGCCGCACGGCCCGGACCACCGAGTTCGCGCTCTCGGCCAGCGTGCCGTGTTCCCGCCCGGCGAGCACTTCCGCCAGCAGCTGGCCCGCGGTTTCCGATGCGCCCAGGATCACCGAGCCGCAACCCAGCACGCCAGCCGCCACGGCGCCTTGCAACGCATCCGGCGCGGCGGCCAGCGTCATGCGCGCTGCCTGCACCGAGGGGACCAGGCCATGCTCCGCGATCGCCACGAGGCAGGCATCGGTGATCGCCACCAGCTTTGCGCCGGGCTCGCGGCCGGTCAGCAGGAACAGGAAGTAGGCGGTGAAGCCGGCCTTGCCGATCAAGGCCTCGCTCAGGTCTTTGCCATGCACCGACACGCCGTGGATATCCACATGCGCGATGCTGGTCTGACCGGCAGCCCGGGGGTGTTTCGCTTCCGTCACGTTGTCTCCGTTTTTGCGCTACGCGCAATCTAATGCGATATGCGAATTATTTTAGGTGGGGGTGCGAGCCTCTGCAAGAACGGTAAACCCGCACCCCGACGTCAACTTGCGGCCGGCACTGCATGTGGCGCAGGACCGGCTTGCCGTTCAGACGCCATCCGTGAACCGGTCGGCACTCCCAATTCTCGCGAGTGCGCCGTCGGCGAACGGATCCACCTGGCGCAGTGCGCCGTCGGTGAACAGATCTACCTGCCGCAGTCCGCCGTCGGTGAACGGATCCGCCTTGCGCACGGCAATCCGGCGGAATTGCTCATCGGCCAGGCGGCCGGATTGCGAACGCTGCAGGGCCTCGGCAACATGCGCCCCGTCTGTATAGACGTCCGCGGGGCGCACCGCGGCTTGCGCCCCGGCCGCCATCACCACCATCAGTATTGCGCCAATCGATGCCTTTTTCATCACTTGCTCCTTTCCTACCAGGAAGAACCTTGTGTCGACCGGGGCAATCTGCCCCGCACGTCTCACGATCCAAATATGATCAAACCGTACCGTATGGTACTAAATAAATTGAAAAACCTCACTCGAATTTTTTGAAGAAAGGGGCGACGCCTGGGCTGCCACTTGGATCACGCAAGCATTTGGTAGACTGCGCGGGGCGCCAGCGCCCCTTGTCCCCTGTTACTCCTCGCTACCGATGGCATCACCCGTGAGCGTTACCGACACTCCCCTGCACCGCCCGCCGCAGCGCATCACACGCCGTGGCGAAGAGAAGCGCGCCCTGATCCTGAGCACCGCCGCCGACATGTTCCTCGAGCACGGCTATGACGGCGTCAGCCTGGACGACATCGTCAAGGCGTGCGGGGGCTCCAAGACCAACGTCTACAGCTATTTCGGCGGCAAGGACGGTTTGTTCGTGGCGGTGGTGGAGCGGCTGTGCGACCGCTTCCTGGAAAAGACCGAGAAGGGCGTGGATGTGTCGCGCTGCGATGCGGCGCAGGGACTCGGCAAGATCGCGCACAGTTTTCTGCAGTCGCTGCTGGAGGAACGCCACCTGGCGTTCCTGCGGCTGATCTTCGCGGAATCGCGGCGCTTCCCCGCGTTGGGGAACGCCTGGTATACGCGCGGCCCGGCGGCGACCTGCGCCTATGTTGCGGCCTTCCTTGGCAGCCAGCAGGCGAGAGGCACGCGGCTCTCGGCAAGCCCTGAGGTCAGTGCCAGGCTGTTCCACGGCATGGTGCTGGCCAGCGTCCTGCACCGTGCGCTGGCTACCGGCGTCCGTCCGGACGACGCCGAGATCGATGCGCTGGTCCGCGACGCGATCGCGGTGATCGTGCCGGCCCTTGATGCCGGCACGCCCTCAGAAGCGCGTCAGAAGCGATAGCGGATGTAGCCCATGCTGAAGTTGACGCCCGGATTCGGCTCCTGAATGCCGGCGTTGGACAGGTGCTGGAAGCGGTAGCCGATGGTCAGGCGCCGCGCCTCGCCGAAGGCAACCCCGACGCCGACCATGTCTGAGAACTGGAACGCCGATCCCATGCGGTGGCCGCCGGCGATCTCGGTGTGGCTGAGCACGCGCAAACCCACTGACGCCTCGATAAACGGCGTGGCAAATTCCGCGGCATAACCCAGGCGAAAGATTGGCGAGATGCCGTACTCCATCAGCTGGCTGGACGGCCGGTTAGACAATGCGCGCCAGTTCGCGACATTGACCTCCCCATCCAGCGAGAGCGTGAAGCGGCTGGACAGCTGCCATTGCACGATGTCGTCCCAGCGCGCGGCGATTTCATACTTTTCCACGCCGTGGTCGTTATCGCCGCCATAGCCTCCCTGCATGAAGAACGCTGCCACTCAGGCCACAAGCTTCATCCGGTAGAACAACTCCATCCTTTCCACCGCATCGCTGCCATCTTCCTGGAAGCGGCGGATGTGCTCGGTCTGCGTATGGTGCGCCTCCTGCGCGGCGGGACTGTCCCAGTGCTCGACGAAGACAAAGCGCCGCGGATCATCCTGTTGCTCGAACATCTCGTAGCGCAGGTTGCCGGCATCGCGGCGGGAAGGCGCCACCACGGCCCGCAGTTTTTCCCGTAGCTCCGCCTCGCGCCCGGGCTTGGCATACAGGATCACCAGCACATAGAAATCGTCCATCGTTCGTGTCCTCCGCACATATGGTGTCAGCAAAGACTAGGCAAATACCACGGCGCAAGCAAGCAGGACACGGAGGGCGCGCGGATCGTTCTATCAGCGCGAACAGCATGTTTGGCAGATGGCTATCACGCTCGCCCCAATGCATGGCTTATGCTGCAAAGGCTCGTTGCGACGGCCGACCGCAACGCATGCGGGACGGCATCAGAACCGCATTTCCGGTTTGCAGTGTCCGGCAATGCCGGTACCGTCGCGGGGCAGTCGGGCCAGCGTCGCGCACAGTACATGCAGCGCCGGCCCGGGAACGCCGAGTAGCAGAAACCCACCCATTGTTCTGGAGATAACCATGGCGAGCGAACCCATTCGCGATCCCGCAAACGACCACCTGCTGACTCCGCAGAACGCAGCCTTCGTGATCATCGACTACCAACCGGTCCAGGTGAACTCCATCGCCTCCATGGACCGGCAGTTGCTGATCAATAACATCGTCGGCGTTTCGCGTGCCGCGGTTGCGTACAAGCTGCCGATCGTGCATTCCACGGTCAATGTGAAGACGGGCCTGAACAAGCCGCCAATCCCGCAGCTGCAGAAGGTGCTGGGCGACTTCCCCACCTATGACCGCACCTCGATCAACTCCTGGGAAGACGTGGAGTTCCGCGCGGCAGTGGAGGCGACGGGGCGCAAGAAGCTGATCATGACTGCCCTGTGGACGGAAGCGTGCCTGACCTTCCCGGCGCTGGACGCGCTCAAGGAAGGCTATGAGGTCTATGTCGTGGCCGACGCCGTAGGCGGTACTTCCGTGGCGGCGCACGAGGCCGCGCTGCGCCGCATCGAACAGGCTGGCGGCAAGCTGATCAGCGTGGCTCAGCTGTTCTGCGAACTGCAGCGCGACTGGGCCCGCAGCGACACCGTCCCGGCCTTCATGGATCTCTTCATCCAGACCGGCGGCACGGCTGGCATCCAGTTCTCCTACGACCGCACCTGAGATGCGGGCGGGCCGGCATGCCCGCCCCCAACTTCATGCGCCACGCGCCCCGCGCCACGACGGGGCGCGATTCCTTTGTTCTCTCGCTTAACACCGCCCCGACCGGAGCCGGCATGGCCGACTACTACCTCCTTTCCGGCCGTGTAAAGCAATCAATAGTTATCGTGCCATCGCATTCTGTGATGACAAAGCTAAAGACAAAAACACATACTCGATAACTGAACGATACCTACGCCATGCCTTGC
Organism: Cupriavidus oxalaticus; assembly: GCF_004768545.1. NCBI lineage: Bacteria > Pseudomonadati > Pseudomonadota > Betaproteobacteria > Burkholderiales > Burkholderiaceae > Cupriavidus > Cupriavidus oxalaticus. Next base: position 1,941,083 of record NZ_CP038635.1, read on the forward strand.
CGCTCGACACAACGCCGTCATATCGTCGGTGATGTAGCGGGGGTGATGCCGTACCTGCGCTTCCCACTCCTCAGGGCCGTCCAGTGCCCATCGTCCCTGCCGTTAAGTGACGACTTGTGCACTACTACACTACTGAGCCCGGCGTGCTGGCGATCGTGGCAGTCGCGAGGCATAATCGTGAAACTGGTTTCATCCAACTTTATGCCGCCGCCCGTGACCCGACCGAAGTCCAACCCGAATCCCGCAGAAAAGCTCACCATCCAGGATGTAGCCGACTATGCGGGCGTTTCCAAGGCAACGGTATCGCGCTACCTGAACCGGGGTGGCCAGCAATTGTCCACGGAGGTGGAGGAGCGCGTGGCATCGGCCATCCGCACACTTGGCTATAGTCCCAGTCCCATGGCGCAGGGACTCAAACGCGGCAAGTCTCGCCTGATTGGGCTGGTGGTGGCGGACGTGTCCAATTCGTTCTCGGTAGCAGTGCTGCGTGGCGTTGAGAAGGCCTGTCGCGATGCCGGCTATATGGTGATGCTGTTCAACCTGGGCAACGACGAGCAACTGGAGCGCGAAGCCATTCGCTCGCTCTCGGCTTACCGCGTGGAGGGTTTCATTCTGCATACACTGGGCCACGACGCCGGTGCCCTGACCGATGCCGCGCAGCTGGGCAAGCCCGTCGTCCTGGTTGATCGCAAGGTCGGCGATGCGGAAGTCGATCTTGTCGCCCTGGACAACCTGACTGCCGTCCATGAAGCGGCCGGCCACCTTGTCGAAGCCGGTTATCGGCACATCCTCTTTATCAGCGAGCCGATCAAGGCCATCAGCTCGCGCAACGAGCGCGCCCGCGCATTTCGAAGCTTTATCGCCGAACACGCGGACACGGTCAGCGGATCTGCTTTTGAAGCCCACAGAGGTGACGACGATGCCCTCGATGAAGCGCTGCGCGAGCTGCGCCGGCGTGCCGGCCAGGCGCCCGTTGCCGTGCTGGCAGCCAACGCAGTGATCTCGCTGCGCGTGGCCGCGTCGGCCGCCCGACTGGGGTGGCAACTCGGTACCGACCTTGGCCTGATAGGCTTCGATGACCCCGAATGGGCCGCGTTGGTCGGCCCGGGCCTCAGCGCCATTTCCCAGCCGACCGACGATATCGGGCGCGTTGCCACCAATTGCCTGATCGAGCGCCTGCAAGGCGGCCAGCTGCCGCCGCGGCGGGTGCTGTTGCCCGGCACGCTGGTCACACGCGGTTCCACCCGCCGCGGCTGATCACTCCCCCGCCGCCGTCCGGCGTGCGCGCGCAAGCCACGCATAGAGCCGCCGCACCAGCGTAGCGGGTGCGCAAGCGCACCCATTTCCCCGTCGGAACAACCTCGGCGCGCCCGTAAGGGTTTCCACTGCTGTATCTCTGAAACCGGTTTCCTATAATCCTGAAACCGGTTTCAAATCCGGCATGCAGATCGCTGCCGCCAGCGACACCTTTCATATCCGTGCAGGAGACATCCAATGAACGCCCAACACCTGTTGCGCCGCTTTGCCACGCCCGTACTGGCTTTGCTGATCCTGGCCAGCGCCGCTGTTACCGCCCAAGCCCAGACCGTCGCCGAGATCGTCAAGAAGGGCAAGGTCACCATCGGCGTGGTGACCGGTGCTCCGCCTTTCGGCACCGCGGACGCCACCGGCAAACCCGCCGGCTATGACGTCGACGTGGCCAACCTGCTCGGCAAGTACCTGGGCGTGCCGGTCGATATCGTTCCGCTCACCTCGCCCAGCCGGATTCCGGCGCTGGAAGCGGGCAAGGTCGACTTCCTGGTCGCGACGCTGGCGCCGACGCCGGAGCGGGCGCGTGCCATCATGTTCAGCTCGCCCTACAGCGCATTCGAGCTGACCATCTTTGCGCCTACCGCTGCCAAGTACGCCAAGCTGACTGAGCTCGGCAAGAAGAAGGTGGGCGTGACGCGCGGCACCACGCAGGACACCGCGCTGACCCGCCTGGCGGTGCCCGGCATGAATATCGTCCGCTTCGAGGACGATGCCACCTGCGCGCAGGCGCTGATCAGCAACCAGGTCGACGCCATTGCGCTGCCCAACACCACCGGCAACGAAATCATGAAGGCGCGCGGCGCCGGCAAGTTCGACGCCAAGTTCGCGTTCTCGGTGCAGCCGAATTCGATGGCCGTGCGCCGCGACGCCTTCGAGCTGCGCCAGTGGCTCAACACCACCATCTCCTACGTCAAGCTCAATGGCGAACTCGATGCCATTGCGCAGAAGTGGACCGGCAAGGCGCTGCCCGCGCTGCAAACGTTCTGAACCAGGCCGTCTGAGGTTGCGCGCCGGCGCCCCGCCGGCGTGCCAGGAGACCCGCATGCACTACCAATTCGAATGGACCCCGGTGCTGTCGCAGCTGGATCGCTTCGCGGAAGGCGCCGCGATGACGCTGGCACTCAGCTTCGGCTCGATCCTGCTTGGCACCCTGATCGGCACCGCCGGCGCCATTGCCGCCGCTTTTGGCGGCCCGTGGCTGCAGCGCGTCACCAGGGCCTATGTCGAGGCGATCCGCAACACGCCCTTCCTGATCCAGCTCTTCATCATCTTCTTCGGCTTGCCGACCGTGGGCCTGCAGATCGATGCCGTCACTGCCGCGGTGATTGCGATGACCGTCAACCTCGGCGCCTACTCGACTGAAATCATCCGTGCCGGATTGCAGGCGGTACACCGCTCGCAGCTCGAAGCCGCCGCCGCGCTGGGCATGACGCGCTGGCAGCTGATCCGCCACGTCGCGCTGGTACCGGCCTTCGAAAAGGTCTATCCCGCCCTGACCAGCCAGTTCACGCTGATGATGCTGACCTCGAGCGTGGTGTCGACGATCTCGGTGGAAGAGCTGACGGCGGTCGCCAGCCAGGTCGATTCGCAGACCTTCCGCACCTTCGAGAGCTACATCCTCGTCATGTTCCTCTATATCGGGCTGGCACTACTGCTGCGCGCCATGTTCGCCCTGATCGGCAACCTGGTGTTCAAGCGGCGCCGCGTGGTGGCGCGCGCACGAAAGCTGGCCCGCACGGCGCCGGTCGTGCCGCTGGCGCGCGCCGAACTGACGGCAGCGGTTGCTGGGAGCACGAAATGATCACCGAGTTTTCCTGGAATCATCTTGAAATCCTGCTGCTGGCCGCACGCTGGACGCTGTGGGTGACCTTGCTGGCCTTCGTCGGCGGCACGCTGGCCGGTTTCCTGGTCGCGCTGGCGCGTACCTCCAGAAGCCCGCTGCTGCGCCTGGCCAGCACGGTCTATATCCAGGTCGTGCAAGGCACGCCGGTGCTGATCGTGCTGTTCCTGAGCTACTACGGCCTGTCCGTGCTCGGGCTCAAGCTGTCGCCGATGGTCGCGGCCATGCTGGCGATGTCGATCTACGCCAGCGCCTATCTTGGCGAGATCTGGCGCGGCTGCATCGAGGCCGTGCCGCAAGGACAGTGGGAAGCCAGCGAGGCGCTTGCCCTCACCCGCTGGCAGCAGCTGCGCTACGTGGTGCTGCCGCAGGCGGTGCGGCTGGCCTTGCCGCCCACCGTGGGGTTCTCGGTCCAGCTGGTCAAGAACACCTCGATCACTTCCATCATCGGCGTCATCGAGCTGACCCGCGCCGGCCAACTGATCAACAACGCGACCTTCCAGCCCTTTGCGGTCTTTGTCGTCGTCGCACTTATCTACTTCGCGCTCTGCTTCCCGCTGTCCGCGGCGGCCCGGCGCATGGAAAGGAGGCTCCATGTCAATCGTTGAAGCACAAGGCGTGCACAAATCGTATGGCTGCGTCGAAGTCCTGAAAGGCGTGTCGTTTGCCATCGAGCCGGGCCAGGTAGTCGCCATCATCGGCCGCAGCGGCTCCGGCAAGAGCACCATGCTGCGCTGCCTGAACGGACTGGAGACGATCAATGCCGGCAATATCACCGTCGCCGGCCACAAGCTGGATCACGACCGCAAGCGCTTGCTCGACCTGCGCCGCGACGTGGGCATGGTGTTCCAGAGCTACAACCTGTTTCCGCACCTGACCGTGGGCCAGAACATCGCGCTGGCGCCGGCCATCGTGAAGAAGATGGCCGCAAGCCGGATCGACGGCATCGTCGCCCAGGTGCTGACCCAGGTCGGCCTGCTCGACAAGAAGGACTGCTACCCCGAGCAACTCTCGGGCGGCCAGCAGCAGCGCGTGGCCATCGCCCGTTCGCTGGCGATGGAACCCAAGGTGATGCTGTTCGACGAAGTCACCTCTGCGCTCGACCCCGAGCTGACGGCGGAAGTGCTTCGTGTCATGGAGAACCTCGCTGCCTCCGGCATGACCATGGTGCTGGTCACGCATGAGATGGAATTCGCGCGCCGCATGGCGCATACCACCATCTTCATGCACCAGGGCAAGGTCCACGAGGCGGGCCCGTCGAAGGCGCTGTTCGCGCAGCCACGGACGCCGGAACTGCAGCAATTCCTCAGCGCGGGAGCACTGAAATGAGCCAGTGGCAACCAGAAGGCGCAAATGGAGCCTCGCGCCCGCCGGTCCTTATCTCGCTGACCGCCTATGGTGCCGACCTCGCGCTGCGCGACGGCCAGGCGGCGCTGGCGCGGATTGCCGCGGCAGCGGGCGCGGATGGCGTGGAATTCCGCGGCGAACTCCAGCGCGGGCACAAGGAGGAAGTCATCGAACAGCGCGAGGTTGCTGGGGAGCATGGACTGGACGTGGTCTGGTCCAGCCCGGAAGGCCTCTGGAATGACGCAGGCAGCCTCGATGCCGCCGCGCTCGACCGTGCCTTCACGACCGCGCTGGCGCTCGGTGCGAGCCGGGTCAAGATGTCGCTTGGCGGCTATCGGGCAGGCACGGCACTGGCAGCGCTGCTTCCCTGGCTGCGGCACGACGGCATCGAACTCGTCGTGGAAAACGACCAGACCGCCCGCGCCGGCACCGTACCGCCGCTGCGCGACTTCTTCGCGCGTATCGCGGCGCTCGGCGAGACCGTGCCGATGACCTTCGACATGGGCAACTGGCACTGGACCGGCGAAGACCCGCTCGACGCCGCGCAAGTCTTCGGCGCCAACGTCGGCTACGTGCACTGCAAGGGCGTGCAGCGCACGCCCGCCAAATGGATCGCGGTACCGCTCGACCAGTCGGCGGCACCCTGGCGCGGCGTCTTGCGCCGCCTGCCCACGCAAGTTGCGCGTGCGATCGAATTCCCGCTGCAAGGCGAAGACCTGGTACAGGTCACGCGCCATCATGTCGAACTGCTGCGTTCGGTGGAGGTCCCCGCATGAGTCCCGATCTTGACGTGGTCACGCTGGGCGAGGCCATGCTGATGCTGGTCGCCGGCGAAGCCGGGCCGCTCGAAGGCGCGCAGACCTTCCACAAGCGCACCGCCGGCGCCGAGACCAACGTGGCCATCGGCCTGTCGCGCCTGGGCCTGAAGGTCGGCTGGGCCAGCCGGCTGGGCGACGACTCGATGGCCCGCTACCTGCTCGGCGAAATGCAGCGCGAAGGCGTGGATTGCAGCCAGGTGGTATGCGAGCCCGGCGAGCGCACCGGCTTCCAGTTCAAGGGCCGGGTCGACGACGGCAGCGATCCGCCCGTCGAATACCACCGCCGCGGCTCGGCGGCGAGCCGCATGAACCCGGAGCACCTGGACGACAAATGGCTGCGGCGCTCGCGGCACCTGCACGTCACCGGCGTGTTCCCCGCGCTGGCGGCAGGCACGCAGGCCGCCACGCGCCAGGCCATCGCCACCATGCGCGCCGCCGGCCGCACGATCTCGTTCGATCCCAACCTTCGGCCCACGCTGTGGGCCACGCCCGAGCTGATGCGGGAGACGCTGAACGACCTCGCGCAGCAAAGCGACTGGGTACTGCCCGGCATCGAGGAAGGCCGCTTCCTCACCGGCCACGCCGAGCCGGAACGCATTGCCGCCTTCTACCGTGCCCGCGGCGCGAAGCTGGTGGTGGTGAAGCTCGGTGCCGACGGCGCCTACTTCGATGGCGAGGCCGGCAGCGGCCATGTCGAGGCCTTCAGCGTCGAGCGCGTCGTCGATACCGTTGGCGCCGGCGACGGCTTTGCCGTGGGCGTGATCAGCGCGCTGCTGGAGGGCCGCCCGGTGGGCGAAGCCGTCCGGCGCGGTGCCTGGATCGGCGCCCGGGCGGTGCAGGTGCGCGGCGATACCGAAGGCCTGCCGACCCATGCCCAGCTGGCGGCCGCCAGCCTGTGAAGCCGCAGCAAGGACTACCCATGCGCAAGAATGTACTGGTGTTCCGGCCGATTCCTGACGACCTGCTCGCCAGGATCGAGTCGGAGCATGACGTGATCGTGGCTGACCCGCGCCAGCCGGCACAACGGCCGGCCTTCCGCGCCGCGCTGGCATCCGCCCACGGCCTGATCGGCTCCAGCGTGAAGCTGGGCGCGGCGGAACTGGCCGAAGCCGGCCGGCTGGAAGTGATCTCGAGTATTTCGGTGGGCGTCGACAACTATGACCTCCCCTGCCTGCACCAGCGCGGCATCACGCTGTGCCATACGCCGGGCGTACTTACCGAGACCACGGCCGACACCGTCTTCGCCCTCATCATGGCCACGAGCCGCCGCCTGATCGAGCTGGCGGCCCACGTCAGCGAAGGCCGCTGGACCGCCAATATCGGCGACAGCCTGTTCGGCTGGGACGTGCACGGCAAGACGCTGGCGATCCTGGGTTTCGGGCGTATCGGCCAGGCCGTGGCGCGGCGCGCGGCGCTCGGCTTCGGCATGGAGGTGCTCTACGTCAACGAGACTGCCATGGAGCCGCCCGACCTGGTGGGGCGCGCCACCCGGACGGAACTCGACGACGCCTTGCGCCGCGCCGATATCGTCGCCATCACGCTGCCCCTGACAGACAGCACCCGAGGCCTGATGGGCCCGCGCGAGTTCGCGCTGATGAAGCCGGGCGCCATCTTCGTCAATGGCGCGCGCGGCCAGATCGTGCAGGAAGACGCGCTGCTCGCGGCGCTGGCAAGCGGCCACCTGCGCGCGGCCGGGCTGGACGTCTTCGCCACCGAGCCGCTGCCTCAGGATTCGCCGCTGCGCCGCCATCCCAGGGTGACCGCCCTGCCCCATATCGGCTCGGCCACGCATGAGACCCGTCGTGCCATGGCCGAACTGGCCACGCGCAACCTGCTGGACGCGCTCGCCGGGCGGCAACCTGCCGCGCGCTTCGACCTGGCGGCCTTTGCCGCCCAGGCAGCCGCCTGATTTTCCTCGCAAGGACACCCCGCAATGCCCGGTTCCATTCCCACGCTGTGCGGCTCGATCATGGGCGAGCCCTTCACCTTCAATGTGCGCATCCACAATGCCGCCTATCGGGCGCTCGGGATCGACTACACCTTTGTGTGCTTCGGGGTGCAGGACGTGCCCGGCGCCGTGCAGTCGATCCGCACGCTCGGCGTGCGCGGCATGAATGTCTCGATGCCGCACAAGCAGGCCGTGATCCCCCACCTCGACCATCTCGACGAGACCGCGCGCGCCATCGGCGCGGTCAACACCATCAACAATCTCGATGGCGTGCTGACCGGCTACAACACCGACTGCATCGGCGCCGTCCGGGCGTTCCAGGAGGTGACGGGTGTGGCCGGCCAGCGCATTGCGCTGCTGGGCGCGGGCGGCGCGGCGCGGGCGATGGCCTATGGCTTGCGCGAGGCCGGCGCCAGCGTGACCGTGTTCAACCGCACCGCGGCGCGCGGCGAAGAACTGGCCGGCTCGCTCGGCCTGCGCTTTGGCGGCGGGTTGACGGACTTCCGCGCGGCGGATTTCGACATGCTCGCCAACGCGACCGCGGCGGGCTTTCGCGCCCCCGATGTCAACCCGGTCGCCGGACAGCTCGCCGCGCACCTGATCGTCATGGACGCCGCCTTCATCCCGGTCAGGAGCAAGCTGATCCGCGATGCCGCAGCGCTCGGCTGCCGCACCATCGACGGCACGCGCATGATGCTGCACCAGGCGTGCGCCCAGGTCGAGTTCTACACCGGCTGCGCGCGCGCGCCGATCGAGGCGATGGAGGCGGCGCTGCTTGAGGAGATTGCCCGCCTGTCATAAGCCCCCGTCAGCATCATCGGGACCAGCGAATGCGCTGCCTCACTTCTTCAGGTTGGTCCTGGCCACCAGCGCCTTCATCACCGCGTTGTCAGCCGCGATCATCGCCTTGAAGGTCGCTGCGTCGGCATAGGCAATGCCCAGGTTCTGCCGGCTCAGCGCCGCCACAAAGACTGGATCCGCCACCGCCTTGCGGCTGGCGGCCGCAAGGGTTTCGAGCACCTCGGGTGGCGTGCCTTTGGGCGCGGCCAGCCCGCGCCATGTGCCGATCGAGAGGGCGATACCCCGCTCACGAAGCGTCGGCACATTCTCGAAACCGCTGACACGCTGGTCGGCCATCACCGCGAGCGTCTTCACCTTGCCCGCGGCCACATAGGCCGATACCTCCGCGGGACTGACAGCCACCGCGTCGATATGCCCGCCCATCAACGCCACCAACGCCGGCGCCGCGCCGGTGAACGGCACGTGATTAAACTTGACGTGCGACTTGTCCTCCAACGCCGTCGCCGCCAGGTGCCAGATCGAACCCGGACCGGAATTCCCGAGCTGCACCTCACCGGGGTGCGCCTTGGCGAATGCCAGGAACGCCTCGATGGTATTCCAGCGCGAATCGGCCCTCACCGTGATCGCGGACGGATCGGCATTCAGGCGTGCGATCGGCACCAGCTGGGCGGGGTCGAACGTGGTCGGCCCGACATGCGGGACGATCACGGCTTCCGCGATGATTATGCCGAGCTTGTAGCCATCCGGCCTGGCGCGGGCCACTTCCGTCATGCCGATTGCGCCACTGGCGCCTGGCTTGTTCACCACGGTCAGCGGCTGCGGCAGGTACTTTCGCATGGCTTCGCTGAAGGCTCGCGCAACCGTATCAGTACCACCGCCCGCTGAGCTTGGCACCACCAGTTCGACAGCGTGACTCGGGTAAGTCGCCGCAGTCGTCTGGCCCATCACGGGAACTGCGGCAAGGAATCCGGCCAGTTGAGCGGCCAGCAATAAAGCTGTTTGAAGGTGCTTGCGGGGTAGTCGCATCTATGACTCACACGTTTAGCTAGCCGGCGGCATTGCAAGCATTGGGGCACTGTCAGGGACAGAACGTGAAAGACTAGCACCATTTGCCGCTTGCCGGATTTGTCGTGCTGGCGAACGGCATGGAAACCACCTTCGCCTGTCTCCAGTTTTTTTCTCTAGCGCAGTCCGCAAGGGATGGTCATGGTGAGGAACACCGCGAAAGAGGTCTATCACGTGGGGCGCTGCATTTGATCCCGAATCGCCCGGTAGAGCCATCCCGAAGTTGATAGGAACGGCCACACTGGCGGCCTTGCTACCGACCCCAGAGTCCGATTTCAGTCGATAGCCATCGATAGCCAAAAACACGAAACCCGCGCAGCGGCGCGGGTTTCCGGGAGATTTCCGATCGTCAGCGATAGACTTCGGAGGACGTCAAATCACTCCCACTCGATCGTCGCCGGCGGCTTGCCCGACACGTCATACACCACCCGATTCAGGCCGCGCACTTCGTTGATGATGCGGTTCGAGCAGCGGCCGAGCAGCGCGTACGGCAGGTGCGCCCAATGCGCCGTCATGAAGTCGGTGGTCTGCACAGCGCGCAGCGCCACGACGTAGTCGTAGGTGCGGCCGTCGCCCATCACGCCCACCGACTTGACCGGCAGGAACACGGCAAATGCCTGGCTGGTCAGGTCGTACCAGCTCTTGCCGACCTGGTTCGGCTCGCACAGGCCAGCGGCAGCGTCCTGCTCGGTGGCGATGGTCTTGCGCAGTTCTTCAATGAAGATGGCATCGGCACGGCGCAGCAGGTCGGCATAGTCGCGCTTGACTTCGCCGAGGATGCGCACGCCCAGGCCCGGGCCCGGGAACGGATGGCGGTAGACCATTTCCGGCGGCAGGCCCAGTTCCACGCCGAGTTCGCGCACTTCGTCCTTGAACAGGTCGCGCAGCGGCTCGAGCAGCTTCAGGCCCAGCGTTTCGGGCAGGCCGCCGACGTTGTGGTGGCTCTTGATGGTGGTGGCCTTCTTGGTCTTGGTGCCGCCCGATTCCACCACGTCGGGGTAGATCGTGCCCTGCGCCAGCCACTTGGCCTTGCTCAGTTTCTTCGCCTCGGCCTGGAACACCTCGACGAACTCGCGGCCGATGATCTTGCGCTTCTGCTCGGGGTCGGTCACGCCGGCCAGGTGGCCGAGGAACTGCTCGGAAGCGTCGATGTGCACGACCTTGGCGTGCAGGCGGCCGGCGAACATTTCCATTACCATCTTGCCTTCGTCGAGGCGCAGCAGGCCGTGGTCGACGAAGACGCAGGTGAGCTGGTCGCCGATGGCGCGGTGGATCAGCGCCGCGGCCACCGACGAATCGACGCCGCCCGACAGGCCCAGGATCACCTCTTCGTCGCCGACCTGTTCGCGGATCTTGGCGACGGCTTCTTCGATGTGGTCGCGCATGACCCAGTCTGCCTTGCAGCCGGCGATCCCGAGCACGAAGCGCTCGAGCATCTGCCGGCCCTTGACGGTATGCGTGACCTCGGGATGGAACTGCACGGCATAGTAGCCGCGCGCTTCGTCGGCCATGCCGGCGATCGGGCAGCTCGGGGTGGACGCCATCAGCTTGAAGCCCGGCGGCAGGCCGGTGACCTTGTCGCCGTGGCTCATCCAGACCTTGAGCATGCCGTGGCCTTCCGCGGTGCGGAAATCCTCGATGTCCTTGAGTAGCGCGGTATGGCCGTGGGCGCGCATCTCGGCGTAGCCGAACTCGCGCTGGTCGCTCCACTCGACCTTGCCGCCGAGCTGCACGGCCATGGTCTGCATGCCGTAGCAGATGCCGAGCACCGGCACGCCGAGGTCCCACACCGCCTGCGGCGCGCGCAGCTGGTGGTCTTCATAGGTGCTGGCGTGGCTGCCCGACAGGATGACGGCCTTGGGCGCGTACTCGCGCACGAAGTCGTCGGAGACGTCGTTCGGGTGGATTTCGCAGTAGACGTGCGCCTCGCGGACGCGGCGGGCGATCAGCTGCGTGACCTGCGAGCCGAAATCAAGAATGAGGATTTTGTCGTGCATGATGGGCCGATGGCGTGTCTTCCGTTGCGGGCTCGGTCACTTCCGTGCCGGGGCCATAGCCCGGCGGCGGCGTGATGACCGGCTCGCGCCGGTATTCTGGGGTATTCGTTGGGCGTGCCGCGGGGGCGACGCCGGGTTCCTTCCGGGTTTCCTGCTCCTTCAGCGCGCGTTCCATCTTCAGCTGCTGCTCGCGCACGCGCACGCGTTTCGCCGCGGGGATCTGCACCGCGGCAAAAAACAGCAGCACCACGGCCATGGTCGGCAGCCAGATCTTGCCGGCGCCTTCGAGCGGCAGCTCAAGGAACACCATCCAGGCAATGATCAGCATCGCGCTGGCGAGGTTCACATAGCCGGCCGTGCGTGCCACCGGTACCGTCAGCTGGCCGTTGAACGCGGCCTGCCACAGCAGCACCGACAGGCCGGCCAGCGCCACGCCCAGCAGTTGCCCGAACAGCGCGGGTTGTGGCTGCGGCAATTGCAGCGCCGCGTACAGCGTGGTGAATGGGGACATCAACAGCAGGACGCCCAGCAGCAGGTCCACCAGGGCATCGAAAAACAGCACGGCTCGCAGCAACACCTTCATTGGCGCTCCTCGTCTGGGCCCCGCCGGTGATGCGGCTGGCAGCAAGGCACGCCGGGACAGGCAACACCGGCGTGGCGCGCGGCCGGGGCCACGGTCGGGGCCGGATTGGAATCCGGTCGGACCAGGGCGGCGCTGCGCACCTCGCACCAAACCTCGCACGCCCTCGTCCCGCTGATCGCGGGTAGCGCACCGCCGCCACTGCGGACGGCGGGCGCGACCGCTGCGCGTCAGTCGATATGGTAGTTCGGCGCTTCCTTGGTGATCTGCACGTCGTGCACGTGCGATTCACGCATGCCGGCTGCCGTGATCTGGACGAACTGGGCACTCTCATGCCAGTCGGCGATCGACTTGCTGCCGCAGTAGCCCATCGAGGCACGCACGCCGCCCGTCAGCTGGTGGATGATGGCCATCACCGAACCCTTGTACGGCACGCGGCCTTCAATCCCCTCGGGGACCAGCTTGTCGACGTTGGCGGTGTTGTCTTCCTGGAAGTAGCGGTCAGCCGCGCCGTCCTTCATCGCGCCTACCGAACCCATGCCGCGGTAGCTCTTGAACGAGCGGCCCTGGTACAGGAACACTTCGCCCGGCGCTTCTTCGGTGCCTGAGAACATCCCGCCCATCATCACGGTGTGGGCGCCGGCCGCCAGGGCCTTGGCCACGTCACCCGAATAGCGGATGCCGCCGTCGGCGATCAGCGGCACGCCGGTGCCCTTGAGCGCCTCGGCCACGTTGGAAACGGCGGTGATCTGCGGCACGCCCACGCCAGCCACGATACGGGTGGTGCAGATCGAGCCGGGGCCGATGCCGACCTTGACGCCGTCGGCGCCATGCTCGACCAGCGCACGGGCGGCGTCGCCGGTGGCGATATTGCCGCCGATCACCTGCACTTGCGGGAAGTTCTGCTTGACCCAGCGCACGCGATCCAGCACGCCCTGGCTGTGGCCATGCGCCGTATCGACCACAATCACGTCGACGCCGGCCTTGACCAGCAGCTCGACACGCTCGTCGTTGTCCGGACCCACGCCGACCGCGGCGCCTACGCGCAGCTGGCCGTGGTCATCCTTGCTCGCCAGCGGGTTCTCGACCGCCTTCTGGATGTCCTTCACCGTGATCAGGCCGCGCAGCTCGAAGGCCTGGTTGACCACCAGCACGCGCTCCAGGCGGTGGCGGTTCATCAGGCGCTTGGCTTCTTCCAGCGGCGCGCCTTCGGCCACCGTCACCAGCTTCTCGCGCGGGGTCATCTTGGCGCGCACCGGGGCGTCGAGTTCTTCCTCGAAGCGCAGGTCGCGGTTGGTGATGATGCCGACGACGATCTTGCCTTCCAGCACCGGGAAGCCCGAAATGCCATGCTGCTGCGACAGCGCGATCACATCGCGGATCTTCGCGTCCGGCGAAATGGTGATCGGATCACGCAGCACGCCCGACTCGTAGCGCTTGACGCGCGACACTTCGCGGGCCTGGTCGGCGGGCTTCAGGTTCTTGTGGACGATGCCGATGCCACCGGCTTGCGCCATGGAGATCGCCAGGCGCGCCTCCGTCACCGTGTCCATGGCAGCGGACACCAGCGGAATGTTCAGTTCGATCGAACGGGACAGGCGAGTGCGGAGGGAAACATCCCGGGGAAGGACGGCCGAATAGGCCGGGACGAGCAGCACGTCATCGAATGTGAGTGCTTTCTGGACAAGACGCATAGCAAATCCTCTAGGCGCAAAAGCGAATTATACAGGAATGCGCGGCTGGCTGATGAACGGCAACGGGTTTTCCGGCGTGTCGTCTGCTATGCTCGTCGTCCTTTTAACCGGGCGTTGAAAAGCATGGGGATCGGCGTATTGTGCGGGCTGCTGGCGGGCGCGTTCTGGGGCATGGTCTTTATCGCGCCCAAGCTGCTGCCCGTGTTCTCGCCGTGGGAGCTGGCGATCGGGCGCTACCTGGCGTATGGCCTGGTCGCGCTGGTTGCCGCCCTGCCGCTGATCAAGCGCATCGCCCGCAAGCTGACCCGCGCCGATTGCGTGGCGCTGCTGCGCCAGGCCTTTACCGGCAACCTGCTCTACTACGTGCTGCTGGCCTTCGGCGTGCAGCTGGCCGGGGTCGGGCCGACTTCGCTGATTATCGGCATCCTGCCGATCACGGTCACCATCATGGGCCGGCGCGACCACGGTGCGGTGCCGCTGTCGCGGCTGCTGTGGCCGCTGGTGGTGGTGGCCGCGGGCATCGCCTGCATCAACATCGACCTGTTCGGCGGCGGCCAGAGCGCACACGCCGCCGCGGCCGGTGACGCCGTGCGGCCGGTCTGGCAGAAGATTGCCGGCGTCTGCTGTGCCGCCGGCGCGCTGGTCTGCTGGACGCTCTATGCGGTCGACAACGCGCGCTACCTGCAGCGCAACCCGCACTACAGCGGCAATGAATGGTCGGCGCTCTATGGGCTGTCGACCGGCGCGGTATCGGCCGTGCTGGCCATAGTCGGCTGGCTGGTGGCGGGCGATGCCCTCACTTCCGGCGACAGCGGCCGCGACTGGCAGTGGTTCTGGATGGTCAACGCCGCGGTGGCGCTGGGCGCGTCGCTGATCGGCAATAACCTGTGGAACATCGCCAGCCGGCGCCTGCCGCTGACGCTGTCGGGCCAGATGATCGTGTTCGAGACGCTGTTCGCGCTGGCATACGGCTTTGTCTTCGACCACCGCTGGCCGCGGCCGCTGGAAATTGCCGCCATTGTGTTGCTGATGGTCGGCGTGGCCTGGTCGGTGCGCTTGCACGCCAGCGACAAGTCTGCGTAGACTAGCGGACGATGGCGCGGGGGTCACACGCGCCACATCAGAACTGAAGTACCAGGGTCAAACCGGCGCCATGCCCTGGCGCCAAGCCATCGCCCGCGGCAGGCCTGCCGCGGCATTGCCTCGCGCGCAGCCGGCGGCCCAGCAGTTCTCCAGCCGCATCCGTTCCTTACCAGCCACTTTGAGACGCCGCGCCATGAAACGATCGTCCGTGCTGTGCCTGCTTGCCGCTGCCGTCACCGCTGCCGCCTCGGCCCACGCCCATGCCTACTGGCAATGGCGCGATGCCAACGGCCGCATGGTCTACAGCGACGTGCCGCCCTCCGGCGCCGCCGCCAGGGTGCTGCGTGCCCCTGGCCGCAGCGCCGGCGAGTACCAGCCGGTGGAGGCCGCCAACGCGGAGACCGCCAACGCCCCCGTGGCTGCACCGGCCCCTGCCAGGGCCGCGGGCAAGGCGAAGGAGGCCCCGCCGCCCACGGCCGAAGAGGCCTTCCAGAAGCGCCGCGACTCGCGCCTGAAAGCCGCCGCGGAAGAGGCGCGCAAGGAAGCCGAGGCTGCCGACCGCGAGGCCCGCTGCGCCCAGCTGCGCAACTACGCCACCGGCCTGCAGCAAGGGATGCGCGCGGCGGTAGCGGGTCAGGACGGCTCGCTGCAGCACCTGAACAGCGAGCAGCGCCAGGCCGAACTGGTCAAGACCAGCGCCAGCCTCGAAAAGAACTGCAACTGAACATAAGCAAAAACGGGGCATCACGCCCCGTTTCGCGGTCAGTGCTGCGGCCGGTGGCGCAAGCCTTGCGGCTCAGCCATTGCCACGCAGCCATTTCTGGCCTTCCCGCGCCCCGCCCTCGCGCAGCTTCTGCACGCGCTTGCGCCGCGCCTGCTTAGGGTCGGCAGTCAGCGGCCGGTACACCTCCACGCGGTCGCCCTCGCGCACCACGGTATCGGGCGTCTTGAGCTTGCCGAAGATGCCCACCCGCATGGTCGACGGATCCACTTCCGGGCACGCCTGCTGCAGCCCCGAGCCGACGATGGCCGCAGCGATCGTGGTGCCCGCGGGCACGTCGATCTCCTTCAGGAATACCGCATCGGGCCGCGCATAGCACACCGTGACATGCACGGTGCCCGCGCCTTCAACTGGCGCCATAGACCACCTCGGCGCGCTTGACGAAGGCATCGACGAAGGTATTCGCGATCATGCTGAACACCGGGCCGATGAGCTTTTCCAGCAGCAGGCTCGAAAACTCATAGTGCAGGTGGAATTCGATCTTGCAGGCGTCCACGCGCAGCGGCGTAAAGCGCCACGCGCCATTAAAGGTCTTGAAGGGCCCGTCGGCGAAGGTCATGTCGATGCGGGTCGGGCGCTCCTGCGTATTGCGGGTGTGGAAGAACTGCTGGATCCCCTTGAAATGGATATGGATCTTGGCGTCGAGCGTGGTTTCGGTCTGCTCGAACACCTCCACGCCGCCGCACCATGGCAGGAACTTGGGATAGTCCTCCACGCGCGTGACCAGGTCGTACATCTGCGCGGCGGAATAGCCGAGCAGCACGGATTTATGGACGTCTGCCATGTATTGGAAAATCTGGCTCCCGGCCATGCCTGGCGCATTGCGCCAGGACACAAGCCGGTACCGGGGCTGGTTTGCTAAAATCCCAATTTTAGCCGACGCTGGTCGCTGGCGGCACTTCGCCATGCGGCGCTGCAGCGATCCGGCCCGCTTTCACCACATTGTTCCCCTACCCGCACGCATGACCATCGCAGACAACAAGAAGGCCTTTTTCGACTACTTCATCGAAGAGCGATATGAGGCCGGGATCGTGCTGGAAGGCTGGGAAGTGAAGGCGATCCGCGCGAACCGAGTACAGATCAAGGAAGGCTACGTGGTGGTGCGCGACGCCGAGATGTTCCTGATCGGCGCCCATATCAGCCCGCTGCAGAGCGCCTCCACCCACGTCAACCCCGATCCGGTGCGCACGCGCAAGCTGCTGCTGAAGGCCGACGAGATCAAGAAGCTGATCGGCAAGGTCGAGCAGCGCGGCTACACGCTGGTGCCGCTGAACCTGCATTACACGCGTGGCAGAGTGAAATGCGAGATCGGCCTGGCCAAGGGCAAGAAGCAGTTCGACAAGCGCGAGACCGAAAAGCAGCGCGACTGGCAGCGCGAGAAGGCGCGCATCATGAAGGGCGACACCAAGGGATAATGCCGCCCGGCGGCGCCTGCGTGCTCAGGCGCCGGCCTTCTGCCCCTTCACGATCTGCAGCGCTGACGCGATCATGCTGCTCATCTCGCTCATATTCCCGGGCACGATCAGCGTATTGCCCTGCTTGGCCAGGTTGCCGAACGCAGCCACGTATTCCTCGGCCACCTTCAGGTTGACCGCGTCCATGCCGCCTTCGGTGCGGATCGCGTTGCCCACCTTCTGGATCGCCTGGGCATTGGCGTCCGCCACCGCCAGGATCGCCGCCGCCTCGCCCTGCGCCTTGTTGATGGCGGCCTGTTTCTCGCCTTCCGACTTCTGGATGGCCGCTTCCCGCGCACCCGTGGCCAGGTTGATCTGTTCCTGGCGCTTGCCCTCCGACGCGGCGATCAGCGCGCGCTTCTCGCGCTCGGCGGTGATCTGCGCCTGCATCGCATGCAGGATTTCCTTCGGCGGCGTCAGGTCCTTGATCTCGTAGCGCAGCACCTTGACGCCCCAGTTGGCGGCGGCCTCATCGAGCGCGTTCACCACGCTGTGGTTGATGAACTCGCGCTCCTCGAAGGTCTTGTCCAGCTCAAGCTTGCCGATCACCGAGCGCAGCGTGGTCTGCGACAGCTGCGTGATCGCCACCACGAAGTTGCTCGAGCCGTAGGACGCCTTCATCGGGTCGGTCACCTGGAAGTACAGCACGCCGTCCACCTGCAGCTGCGTATTGTCCTTGGTGATGCAGACCTGGCTGGGCACGTCCAGCGGGATTTCCTTGAGCACGTGCTTGTAGGCAACGCGGTCGACGAACGGCACCACGATCGACAGCCCCGGCGTCAGCGTCGCATGGTAGCGGCCCAGGCGCTCCAGCACCCAGGCGTGCTGCTGCGGCACGATCTTGATGCCCCTGGCGATCAGCACGATCACGGCAATAAGGATGATCAGCGGCAACAGGCCAAGCTGAAAAGCGAGCATGTAACAACCCTCCGGTCAGGAAACAGCGGTACGGCGCCGCCGGAACGGCGGCAGGCGGATGGTTGCGCGGCTGGCACCGGGCAACCCTTGGATGCGGCTCAGCGCGGCGAAACCACCAGCGTGCTGCCGCGCACTTCGACGATACGGTAGCGGCCCGGCGCCGCGGCGCAGTTCGGCGCAAGCTCGACGGTCCAGTCTGCGCCCCGGTACGGCACGCGCGCACGGCCGTTGGCGTCCCACGCTGCAACGTCGAGTTCCTGGCCGATGTCGAGATTGACGTTGGGATCGGCGGCGGCATTGCCGCGCCGCAGCTTGCCGAAACGGGTACGGCGCAGCCCGGCGATCAGCACCGCGGCGACCAGCGCCGCGGTCACCGTCTGCGCGGCGGGCGACAGGCCCAGCAAGGCCGCGACGCCGCCGGCGGCCAGCCCGACGGCCACCATCAGCAGGTAGAACGTGCCGGTATTCAGTTCGACGATCACCAGCGCGACCGCCGCCACGAACCAGATGTAGTACGCCATCCGAAATCCCCCCGTCCGATCGGTTCCCGGCAGCGAATGCCCGGAATCGATTCCCGAAAAACAAAAACCCCGCAGCGCCAGGGGCGCCTGCGGGGCCGATGCAACACCTGACGCAGGGGCCGGTGCCAGCCGGCTGCCGAAGGCGCGCCGGCGAATGTCGTTATTGTGACGTCAAAAGCCTCAGGAAGCCAGCTTCTGCCAGGTGTCGACCACCGAATCGGGGTTCAGCGAGATCGACTTGATGCCTTCCCTGGTCAGCCATTCGGCAAAGTCCGGGTGGTCCGAAGGACCCTGGCCGCAGATGCCGACGTACTTGTCCAGGCGGATGCACGCCGAAATGGCGCGCGACAGCATGAAGCACACCGCCGGATCGCGTTCGTCGAAGTCCTTGGCCAGCAGCTCCATGCCCGAGTCGCGGTCCAGGCCCAGCGTCAGCTGCGTCAGGTCGTTCGAGCCGATCGAGAAGCCGTCGAAGTACTGCAGGAACTCTTCGGCCAGGATCGCGTTGGACGGCACTTCGCACATCATGATGATGCGCAGGCCATTCTCGCCGCGCTTCAGGCCGTGCTTGGCCAGCAGGCCGATGACCTTCTCGGCCTGGCCCAGCGTACGCACGAACGGCACCATGATCTCGACGTTGGTCAGGCCCATTTCATCGCGCACGCGCTTCATGGCCTTGCATTCCATCTCGAACGCTTCGGCGAAGTCTTCGGCGATGTAGCGCGAGGCGCCGCGGAAGCCCAGCATCGGGTTTTCCTCGTCCGGCTCGTAGCGCGAACCGCCGATCAGCTTCTTGTACTCGTTGGACTTGAAGTCCGACAGGCGCACGATCACGGGCTTCGGGTAGAAGGCCGCGCCGATGGTGGCGATGCCCTCGGCCAGCTTGTCAACGTAGAACGCGCGCGGGCTGGCGTGGCCGCGGGCCACGCTTTCCACGGCCTTCTTCAGGTCGGCATCGACCTGCGGATAGTCGAGGATGGCCTTCGGGTGGACCCCGATGTTGTTGTTGATGATGAATTCCAGGCGGGCCAGTCCGACGCCGCAGTTCGGGATCTGCGCGAAGTCGAAGGCCAGCTGCGGGTTGCCCACGTTCATCATCAGCTTGACGTCGATTTCCGGCATGTCGCCACGCTGGACTTCGGTCACTTCCGTTTCGAGCAGGCCGTCGTAGATGCGGCCTTCGTCGCCCTCGGCGCACGACACGGTTACCAGCGTGCCATCCTTCAGGATGTCGGTGGCATCGCCGCAGCCGACCACGGCCGGCACGCCCAGTTCACGCGCGATGATGGCCGCGTGGCAGGTACGGCCGCCACGGTTGGTGACGATCGCCGAAGCGCGCTTCATCACCGGCTCCCAGTTCGGGTCGGTCATGTCGGCGACCAGCACGTCGCCGGGCTGCACGCGTTCCATCTCGGACGGATCGTTGATGACGCGGACCGGGCCGGTGCCGATCTTCTGGCCGATGGCGCGGCCGCTGGTCAGCACGGGGGCGGTGCCCTTGAGCTTGAAGCGCTGCTCGGCCTTGCCGGCCGACTGGCTCTTCACCGTTTCCGGGCGGGCCTGCAGGATGTAGATCTTGCCGTCCTTGCCGTCCTTGCCCCACTCGATGTCCATCGGGCGGCCATAGTGCTTCTCGATGATCACCGCGTACCGGGCCAGCTCGGTCACGTCTTCGTCGGTGATCGAGTAGCGGTTGCGCAGCTCGGCCGGCACATCGACGGTCTTCACGCGGCCGGCTTCGCCCGGCTTGGTGAATTCCATCTTGATCAGCTTGGAGCCGATCGAGCGGCGGATGATCGGGTACTGGCCGGCTTGCAGCGTCGGCTTGAAGACGTAGAACTCGTCCGGGTTGACCGCGCCCTGCACCACCGTTTCGCCCAGGCCGTAGCTGGAGGTAATAAAAACCACGTCGGGGAAGCCGGATTCGGTGTCGATGGTGAACATCACGCCGGAAGCGGCCAGGTCCGAACGGACCATGCGCTGGATACCGGCGGACAGTGCCACCACGTCATGGGCAAAACCCTTGTGCACGCGGTAGGAGATAGCGCGGTCGTTGTACAGCGAGGCGAACACGTGCTTGATCTTGTCCAGCACGTCGTCGATGCCGCTGACGTTCAGGTAGGACTCCTGCTGGCCGGCGAACGAGGCGTCGGGCAGGTCTTCGGCCGTGGCCGACGAACGCACCGCGAACGAAGCCTCGGCGCCTTCGCGCTCGGACACGCGGGCATAGAACTCACGGATTTCCTGTTCCAGGCGCGGCTGGAACGGAGCGGTGGCGACCCAGTCGCGGATCTCGGCACCGGCCTCGGCCAGGGCCTTGACGTCGTCGACGTCGAGCGTCTTCAGGCGCTGGGAGATGCGCTCGGTCAGGTTGTTGTGGGCGAGGAAGTCGCGGAAGGCAAGCGCGGTGGTGGCAAAACCGCCGGGAACGCGCACGCCGGCCTCCGCCAGCTGGGAGATCATCTCGCCCAGCGACGAATTCTTGCCGCCGACGATTTCCACGTCAGCCATGCGCAACTGCTCGAACGGCAACACGTAGGCGCCGTTATCTGCCTGGTTAGTCATGAGAGCCTCAAAACAAAGTAGAAAACTTGTTGCGCATGCCCGGTATGTTGTTCGCGTTCTGTTCCCGGACCGATCGCTTGGCTAAGCAACCCCATGCTCATGGTGCTGCAATGTTGCGGACACGGCGCTACGGCTCTCATCGCGCAGCGCACATTGTCGACAATTCCGGGCCTGGATTGATGCAAAGCGGGCCCCTCGCGGAATTGCTTAGCGAAAAGATCGCCGCTATTCTACCGTGCTGCGCCGCACTTTTCTGCGGAAGATTGAATCTATTTATTTGCGCAACCCCATGTCCCAGCCAGAAGCGCCCGGTACAGCGGATTCCGGGACCCAGCCTGGAACGCAGCCCGCCTCCCCGTCCACCCAAGCGACCGCGACAAGACCTGCGATAACGCCCGCTGCAGCCGCCCAGACCGGCGACCGGCCGCCGGTGCGTACCGTCTTTATCGTCTCGGATGGCACCGGGATCACTGCGGAAACGTTCAGTCACTCGATCCTGGCGCAGTTCGAAATGCGCTTCCGCAAGGTGCGGATGCCCTTCGTCGATACCCCGGAAAAGGCACATATCGCGGTCGGCAAGATCAACGAGGCCTTCCACAACGAAGGCGTGCCGCCGATCGTCTTCACCACGCTGGTCAACCAGGAAGCGAACAAGGCACTGCGCCGTGCCAAGGCGATGATCCTGGACATGTTCCAGACCTTCATCGAGCCGCTCGAGAAGGAACTGGGGCTCAAGTCCACCCACGCCATCGGCCGCTTCCACCAGAATGCCGATACCGAGGCGTACAAGAACCGGATCGAGGCGATCAACTTCTCGCTGGCGCACGACGACGGCCAGTCGCACAAGAACCTCGAAGAAGCCGATGTGATCCTGGTGGGCGTGTCGCGCAGCGGCAAGACCCCGACCAGCCTCTACCTGGCGATGCAATACGGGCTGAAGGCGGCCAATTACCCGCTGATCCCGGACGATTTCGAGCGCGGCAAGCTGCCGTCGGCGCTGTACGCGTTCAAGAGCAAGATCTTCGGGCTGTCGATCGACCCGCAGCGCCTGACCGAGATCCGCAACGAGCGCCGCCCCGGCAGCAAGTACGCGGCGGTGGAGAACTGCCGCTACGAGGTCAATGAGGCCGAGGCGATGATGCGGCGCGAAGGCATCAAGTGGCTGTCGTCGACGCACAAGTCGATCGAAGAGATTGCGACCACGATCCTGCAGGAGATCAAGGTCGATCGCGACAACTACTAGGCACAAACAAAAAGCGGCCGCCCGGCCGCTTTTTTCATCGCCGCTGCCGCACCGCCTCGAACAGGCAGATCGCGGTGGCGGCCGCCACGTTCAGCGACTCCAGGCCGCCCGGCTGTGGAATGCCGACCTTGCGCTTGACGTGCTGCATCCACGCGTCGCTGACGCCGGCGCCTTCATTGCCGACCACCCAGGCCACCGGCGCGCGCAGGTCCGTATCGAACACCGCGGCGTCGGCATGCGACGACGTCGCCAGCAATGGCAGCGCCAGCCGCGGTGCCAGCGACTCCACGGTGCAGTGCTCGACGATGTTCAGGTGGAAGTTGGCGCCCATGCTGGCGCGCAGCGTCTTCACCGACCAGGCGAACGCGCATCCCGTTGCCAGGAAGGCATGGCGAATGCCCGCCGCGGCGGCGCTGCGCAGGATCGAGCCGACATTGCCGGCGTCCTGCACGCCGTCGAGGATGATGCAGTCCTCTTCGATGCGCGCCGGCAGGTGGCCAGCAGGCGTTTCGATCACCAGCATCAGGTCGATGCCGTTGACCACGCCGGAAATCTGCGTGAACAGCGTATCGGCCAGCACTACCAGCCGCTCCGCGTCGACGCGCGCCAGCAGCGGCGCAACCTCGGCATGGTCGTAGTGGCGCTCGGACACCACGCAGGTGACTGGCTGGCCCAGTGCATCCACATAGGCCTGGGCCAGGTGCACGCCGTCGAGCAGCGACTGCCCGGCCTTGCGGCGCTGGTGGGTGGAGGTGGCCAGCGCCTTCAGGTGCTTGAACAGCGCGTTGTCGCGCGAGGTGACGTGCTTCACGGTGCGTCGGTTTGCAGGGTGCCTGGGGGCGCGGCCTGGATCGGGGTGGTGAGTTCGGCGACTTCGATGCCGTCAATGCCCCCGGCAGCAACTGCCGTCACCGCGGTAAACAGCGGACGCTGTGCCAGCGCCTCGCGCACCGGCGCGAACGAGCGGCGGTGATGCGGCGTGGCGCCGAACTCGGCCAGCGCGGCCATGTGCTGCGGCGTGGCGTAGCCGACGTGCGAGTCGAAGCCGTACTGCGGGTAGGTTGCGTGCAGCTCCATCAGGGCACGGTCGCGCGCCACCTTGGCCAGGATCGACGCTGCGGAAATCGCCTTGACCAGCGCGTCGCCCTTGACGATGGCCTCGACCGGGAACGGCACCTGCGGGCAGCGGTTGCCATCGACCTGCACCAGGTCCGGCACGATTCCCTTGGCGGCCAGGCCCTGCACGGCGCGCTGCATCGCCAGCATGCTGGCGTGGAAGATATTGATGGTGTCGATTTCCTCGACCGTGGCGAAGGCGATATGCCAACCCAGCGCTCGCTCGCAGATCTTCTCGTACAGCGCCTCGCGCTTGGCGGCGGTCAGGATCTTGGAATCGGCCAGCCCGCGGATCTGGCGCTTGGGGTCCAGCACCACGGCGGCGGCATAGACCGGGCCTGCCAACGGCCCCCTGCCCGCCTCGTCCACGCCGCACAAACGTTGCACAGCGGATGCGGAAGGAGCCAGGTCCAGTCCCATCTGCAGGGATACGGCATTGCGGCGGGCCATCAGACTTTGCCCCGGCTATGCATCAAATCGACCACCACATCGGCGGCAATCTGCGCGGTGTTGCACTTGAGCGTCTCGTGCATGCGGGTGAAATGCTCGTACAGGAAGGCGGTATTGCCCTCGTCGTTGAGCTGCAGCAGCGTTTCGCGGGCCAGCGCCTCGGGCGTGGCATCGTCCTGCAGCAGCTCGGGCACGACAAAGCGCCCTGAAAGGATATTAGGCAATCCCACGTACGGCAGGTAACCCTGCCGCTTCATGATCTGCGCGGTCAGCCAGGGCACCTTGTACGAGATCACCATCGGCTTCTTGTACAGCGCCGCCTCCAGCGTCGCGGTACCGCTGGCCAGCAGCACCACGTCAGCGGCTTCCATGGCCTGGTGCGACTTGCCGTCGACAATGGTCAGGCGCAGTTCCGGATACTGCCGGTGCAGGTCTTCGACGATGGCGCGCAGCGGCGCGCTTGCCGCCGGCAGCACGAACGCCAGGTTCGGGTCCATGCGCTGCATCTGCGCCATCGCGGCAAAGAAGGTGGCGCCAAGGTTGCGCACCTCGGACTGCCGGCTGCCAGGCAGCACCGCGACCACGCGGTGGCCGGCAGGCAGCCCCAGCTCGGCGCGCGCGCCGGCCACGTCAGGCACCATCGGGATCACGTCGGCGAGCGGGTGCCCGACGTAGGTGGCGGGAATGCCGGCCTTGGCGTAGATCTCGGGCTCAAACGGGAACAGGCACAGGATGTGGTCCACCGCGCGCGCGATGGTGCGGATGCGCCCGCCGCGCCAGGCCCAGATCGACGGGCTGACGAAATGCACCACCGGGATGCCGGCGCGGCGCAGCGGCACTTCCAGGCCGAAATTGAAATCCGGGGCGTCGACCCCGATAAAGCACTGCGGCGGCTCGGCCAGCAGCCAGTCTCGCACCTCGCGCCGGGTGCGCAGGATCTCGCGCAGCGAGCCCAGCACCTCGACATAGCCGTTGACCGACAGCGTTTCCATCGGCCAGCGCGAGACGAAGCCCTGCGCCATCATGCGCTTGCCGCCGATCCCGGCGTACGCCATGGTATCGCCCAGGCGGGCCTTGAGCCCGCCCATCATCAGCGATGCCAGCAGGTCGCCGGAGGCCTCTCCGGCCACCATGGCGATGGTGCCGCGCCTGGCGGCGGCAGAACCGTTGCCCGTGGGCAGGCCACCCCGAATCGCGGCGTCGACCATGTGCAGCCCGGTCTCAGCGCACGATGCCGCGCTGGGTGGCGGCAAGGAAGTCGACGAACGACTGCAGCGGCGCCGCGGTGCCGGCATCCGACTGGGCCAGCAAGGCGGCGATCTCGTTGCGGGCCTCGTCGAAGCTGAGGTCGGACTTGTAAAGCAGCTTGTAGGCCTGGCGCAGCGCGGCGATCTGGGCCGCATCGAAGCCGCGGCGGCGCAGCCCCTCCACGTTGACGCCATGCGGCGTCGCCTTGTTGCCGCCCTTGTCGCTGGCGGCGATCACGAACGGCGGCACGTCCTGCACCAGCGCCGAGGCACCGCCCAGCATCGCGTGGGCACCGATGCGCACGAACTGGTGCACGCCGCTCATGCCGCCCAGGATGGCCCAGTCGCCCACGTCGACGTGGCCGGCGATCTGCGCGTTGCTGGAAAACACGGTGTGGTTGCCGACCGAGCAGTCATGCGCGATATGCACGTAGGCCATGATCCAGTTGTCGCTGCCGATGCTGGTCAGGCCGCGGTCCTGCACCGTGCCGGTGTGGATCGTGGTGAATTCGCGGATGGTGTTGCGGTCGCCGATCTCGAGCCGGGTCGGCTCGTTGCGGTACTTCATGTCCTGCGGCACGCCGCCGACCGAGGCATAGGGACCGATGTTGTTGCCCTCGCCGATCGTGGTATGGCCCTCGACCGTCGTATGCGAGCCGATCCGGGTGCCGCTGCCGATCCGCACATTGGGGCCGACGATGGAGAACGGCCCGACGGTCACGTCGGCTGCAAGCTCTGCCTTCGGGTCAACCAGGGCGGTGGGGTGGATTTGCGTCATACGTCCTGTCCTGTGGTGTGTCTGGTGAAGAATGGGCCCCTGCGCGCGGCAAAGGTTCCCGTCCGCGCCGCGCGCCCGTCCGGGAGCGCGGCAGCCGGCCTCACTCGGCCTGCTTCACGGTGCACATCAGTTCCGCCTCGCAGGCGACCTTGTCGTCCACGGTGGCGAACGCCTTGAATTTCCAGATGCCGCGGATATAGCGCTCGACCGTCACATTCATGTGCAGCTGGTCGCCCGGGTACACCACCTGCTTGAAGCGGGCGCCGTCGATGCCGACAAAGTAGTACAGCGCGCCTTCCTTGCGCTCCATGTCGGCGCCGAAGGTCAGCAGGCCGGCCGACTGCGCCAGCGCTTCCAGGATCATCACGCCCGGCATCACCGGCTGTTCCGGGAAATGGCCCTGGAAGTAAGGCTCGTTGATGGTGACGTTCTTCAGCGTCTTGATCCGCTTCTGCGCTTCGAACTCCAGCACGCGGTCGACCAGCAGGAACGGGTACCGGTGCGGCAGCAGCTTGAGGATCTTGCGGATATCGATTTCGGCCGCGCTCATGATGATTTCTCTTAGTCTTGTGTGGGTTGGGACCCGGCGGACTGGCCGCGCAGGCGACGTTCCAGCGCCACCACGCGTTCGCGCAGCTTGCTCAGGCCGCGCACGATGGCTGCGTTGCGTTCCCACTCGCCGTGCGGCAGGAACGGGAAGACGCTGGTGAAATGGCCCCCGGGCTTGGTAATGGATTTGGTAATCGACGTACCGCCGGACACTGTGGTCCGGTCGGCGATGGTCAGGTGGCCGGCAAAATTGGCGGCGCCCCCGATCACGCAGAAGCGGCCGATGCGCGTGCTGCCCGATACCGCGGCGCAGCCGGCAATGACCGTATGGGCGCCGACCCGTACGTTGTGCGCGATCTGGACCTGGTTGTCGATCTTGCAGCCGTCCTCGACCACGGTGTCGGCCATGGCGCCGCGATCGATCGCCGTATTGGCGCCGACCTCCACGTCATGACCCAGCACCGCGCGTCCCGTTTGCGGGATCTTCACGTATTCGACGCCGGTGGCGCTGATATCGGGAGCGAAACCGAAGCCATCGGCGCCGATCACCACGCCGCTGTGCAGGATGGCGCGCGCGCCGACCACGCAGTGGTGGTAGATCGAAACATTGGCGTACAGCAGCGAATCGTCGCCGATCTCGGCACCGGCACCGACGTAGCCGTTGGCCAGGATGCGGACGCGCTCGCCCAGCCGCGCGCCGCGCTCGATCACCACGTTCGGGCCGATGAAGCACGACGCCGGCACCACCGCGTCGGGCGACACGCTGGCACGCGGGTCGATGCCGACGCGGGGATCGTGGTTGGCTTCGCGATCGAAGCGCTGCGCCACGCGGGCAAAGCAGACGTAGGGATTGCGCGCCACCAGCCAGTTGCGGCCGTCGGCCCGGCCCTCGGCGCGGATGCGCTCGAGGTCGGCCGGCGACACGATCACGGCGCCGGCTTGCGAATCCAGCGCCTGCTGCAGGTAGAGCGGATTGGACAGGAACGAGAGCTCGCCCGCCGAAGCCTGGTCAAGGGGAGCCAGGCCAACGATCGCCAGGTCGGGATCACCCACAACCTGCGCGCCGTTCTCGGTGGCGAGCTGACCCAGTGTGGGTGTCTGCATGGCGGTACTTCCTGAAAAAAGGGACGAAACGAACAGCGGCGGCTTAGCGGGCGCCGGCGTTCAGCGCCTTCATCACGTCGTCGGTGATGTCGATACGCGGGTTCACGTACACGGCTTCCTGCACGATCAGGTCGTACTTGCGCTGCTCCGCCAGCTGGCGGATCACGCGGTTGGCGCGCTCGAGCACCTGCGCCAGCTCTTCATTACGGCGCTGGTTCAGGTCCTCGCGGAACTCGCGCTGCTTGCGCTGGAACTCGCGATCGAGGTCGGCCACCTCGCGCTGGCGGCGCTGGCGGTCGGAGTCGGCCAGCACGGCGGTGTCCTTGTCGAGCTTGTCGGCCATGCCCTTGATCTTCTGGGCCATGTCCTGCAGCTCGCGGTCGCGCTTGGAGAACTCCTGCTCGAGCTTCACCTGGGCCTGCTTGGCCGGCTGCGAATCGCGCAGGATGCGCTCGGAATTGACGGCGGCAATGCGCGCCTCCTGGGCCATGGCCGGCATCGCGGTGCACAGCGCGGCGGTGGCGAATGCGGCGGCGCCCAGGGATTTGACCAGTTTGGATATTGTCATCATGAAAACAGATCCTTTTACAGAATCAGAATGCCGTCCCGATCTGGAACTGGAAGCGCTGGACCTTGTCAGTTTCTTCCCGGTTGAGCGGGAAGCCCATGCTGATCTTCAGCGGGCCGATCGGCGACAGCCACGACATGCCGAAGCCGGTCGAGTACTTGAGGTCGCTGAACGAAATCGGCGCGCCTTCCTGGTAGACGTTACCGAAGTCGAAGAACGTGAACAGGCGCAGCGTGCGGTCGACACCCGAGCCCGGCAGCGGGAAGATGAATTCCACGTTACCGATCATCTTGGATGCACCGCCCACCGGGTTGCCGTTCTGGTCCTTAGGACCCAGCGTGCTGGTCTGGTAGCCGCGCACCGAGCCGATACCGCCGGCGTAGAAGTACTTGAACACCGGGAACGGCGTGTTGCCGTAGCCGTGGCCGTAAGCGACTTCACCGTTCAGCGCCAGCGTGAACGACTTCGAGATCGGATAGAAGTACTGCTGCTGCACGCTGGCGCGGTAGTACTGCGTATCGCCGCCCGGCAGGCCCACTTCCAGGTTGGCCTGGGTGTACGGGCCCTTGGTCGGGACCAGCGCGCTGTCGCGGCGGTCACGTGCCCAGCCGATCGTAAACGGGAAGTTGTTGATGCCGTCGCCGCTGTTCTTGCCGATCGCGTTCAGCCACGCCGTGTACTGGCTCGGCGTGTTGACCGAGGTATAGACCTGGGTGCGCTCGTAGCCGATACCGAAGAACACGGTGTCGACTTCCGAGAACGGCACGCCGAACTTGAAGCCGCCGCCGGCGGAGACGATCTTGTAGTCCTGGTCGCCGGTGTAGTACAGCGGACGCGAAGTGCGGTAGTAGATATCGGTCGAGCGGCTGATACCGTCCACCGTGAAATACGGGTCGTACTGCGTCAGCGCGATGGTACGGAACGACTTGGCGGTGTTCACGTCCAGGCCCAGGCTGGTACCGGAGCCGAACACGTTGTCCTGGCGCAGGCCGGCCTGCAGCACCAGCTTGTCGGTGGACGAGAAGCCCACGCCCAGGCTGATCTGCCCGGTCGGTTTTTCGGTCACGTTGACGTTCACATCGACCTGGTCGGGCGCGCCGGCCACGTCCTCGGTGGTGATGTTGGTGTCGGTGAAGTAGCCGGTCCGGTTGATACGCGCCTGCGACTGCTGCAGCTTCTCGCTGTCGAACCACGAGCTTTCCATTTGGCGCATCTCGCGGCGCACCACTTCGTCGCGGGTCTTGCTGTTGCCCACCACGTTGACGCGGCGCACATAGACGCGCCGTCCCGGGTCGACCATCAGCGTCAGCGCGACCTCGCGCTTTTCCTGGTCGATGTTCGGCTGCGGGTTGATCGTGGTGAAGGCGTAGCCATAGGTGCCGAGCAGGTCGGTAATGGCCTTGGTGCTGGCGGTCAGCTTTTCGGACGAGAAGATGTCGCCCTTCTTCAGCTGCAGCAGTTTTTCCATTTCCTCCTGCTTGCCCAGCAGTTCGCCGGCCAGGCGGATGTCGGACACCTTGTACTGCTCGCCTTCCTTGATGTTCAGCGTCAGGTAGATGTCCTTTTTGTCCGGCGTGATCGAGACCTGGGTCGATTCGATCGCGAACTCGAGGTAGCCGCGGTTCAGGTAGTAGGAACGCAGCGCCTCCAGGTCGGCGGTCAGCTTCTGCTTCGAGTACAGGTCATTCTTGGTGTACCACGACAGCCAGTTCGGCGTGGACAGCTGCATCTCGTCGCGCAGCGTGCTTTCCTTGAACGCCTTGTTGCCGACGATATTGATCTGGCGGATCTTGGCGACCGGGCCTTCCTCGACGTTGAACACGACCGAGACGCGGTTGCGGTCCACCGGCGTAACCGTGGTCTGCACGTCGGCGGCATAGTAGCCGCGCGCGACATACTGGCGCTTGAGCTCCTGCTCCGCCTTGTCGATCAGCGCCTTGTCATAGTAGCGCGCTTCGGCGACGCCGACCGCGCGCAGCGAGCGGCGCAGCGTGTCCTTGTCGAATTCCTTGATGCCGACGAATTCCAGTTGCGAGATCGCCGGGCGTTCTTCCACCTGCACGACCAGCACGCCGTCTTCGGCGCGGATCTGCACGTCCTTGAAGAAGCCGGTATTGTAGAGGGCACGGATCGCATCGGCGCCCTTGTCGTCGGTGAACGTTTCACCGACGCGCACGGGGAGGTAGCCAAACACCGTACCCGGCTCGACGCGCTGCAGGCCCTCAACGCGGATGTCCCTGACGACGAACGGATCGGCAGCCCAGCCCGCCGGGCTCCAGGCTGCAATAACGGCACTCGCCAGCAAGCCCAGCGAAATGCGCTTATGTCTGATCAATGTTGATCCCCTCTTTGATTCCATCCAGGATTTTCCATGCCTCGTGGGACTGCGCATGGCAATGGCGCCCCCTGGCGACGGTGTCCGACGACACGACCGCCCCCTTGCCGACAAGCGTTTCTAGCCGTTCGCCAGAAACATTCGGCTGACGTCATTGAACAAAGCGAGCGAGGTCAGGAGCAGGATGCAGGCAATGCCAACCTTCTGCAGCATTGCCTGCCAGTGGTCTGGTACGGGCCGGCCAGTCAAAAATTCCACGCAATAATACAGCAAATGCCCCCCATCCAGAACCGGAATAGGTAACAAATTCAGTACACCGAGGCTGACGCTGACCAGCGCCAGGAAGCTGACAAAAGCCTGCAGGCCGAGGTTTGCGGCACGCCCGGCGTAGTCCGCCACTGTCAGCGGTCCGCTCAGGTTCTGCAGCGACGCCTGCCCCACCAGCATCTTGCCCAGCAGCTTCAGCGACAGCGCGCTGGTGTCCCACACCTGGCCGAACGCGCGCGCCAGCGCCTCGTCCGGACGGTAGCGCACCGTCTCCATCTCCACCGCCTGGCTGAGCGCCGCGCCCAGCTTGCCTGCGGGCGGCGCCGGCGCGCCGCTGGCATCCTTCTCGCCGTCGCGCGGGGCGGCAGCGTCCAGCGTCACCGGCACGTCCAGCCGCTTGCCGTCGCGCTCGATGCCGAGCGTCACGGTCTGGCCCGGCTGGCTGCGCACCGCCTTGATCAGCGCGCTGGCCTGGGTCATCGGGGTGCCCTGCCAGGCGACGATGCGGTCGCCCTTCTTCAGCCCGGCGCGCTCGGCGGCCGAGTCCGGCAATACCTCGGTGATCGTGACCGGCCCGCCTTTCAGATTCAGGCCCAGCGTGCTGAGCGGATCCTGCTCCGGGTTGCCGCCGGTATTGGGCAGGCGCGCCAGCGTGACGTCGCGCTCGGTGCCATCGGCGGCGCGCACGCGCAGCACGGCGCGCGCATCGCCGAAGCCCCCGGCGAAGACCGCCATGCGCAGGTCGTTCCAGGAACGCACCGCTTCGGTATGGCCGTTGGCGGTCAGCGACAGCACCCGGTCGCCTTCGCGCACGCCGGCCTGCTGCGCCATGGTGCCGGCCGCCGGCGCGGCGACGATCGGCGCGGGTTCGCGCATGCCGCCGGCGAACAGCGCGAAGTACAGCACGATCGCCAGCAGGAAATTGGCCAGCGGCCCGGCCGCGACAATGATGAAGCGCTTGCCGACCGGCTGGCGGTTGAACGCGCGCGGCAGGTCGGCCGGATCGATCCGGGCGTCGCGCTCGGGGTCGAACTCGCGCTCGTCCAGCATCTTCACGTAGCCGCCCAGCGGGATGGCCGCCACCGTCCATTCGGTGCGGTCGCGGCTCTTCGAGATCCAGCGTAGCAGCGGCCGCCCGAAGCCGATCGAAAAGCGCAACACCTTCACGCCGCAGGCGCGCGCGGCGAGGTAATGCCCCATCTCGTGCACGTAGATGAGTACGCACAAGGCAACAATGAAAGCGAGTACGGTTTGCATGGCGTCGGGACGTCAGTAACAGTGGCTGGACTGGCGCGCCGGATCCGGGGGTACCGGCATGTCCGGGGCCGCCGCAACCGCTATTGTCGCAGATGCGGCGGGCCGGTCCGTCGGATCAGTGGCGCAGCGCCAGCCCGGCAACGGCCGCGCGCGCAGCCGCGCGCGCCATGCGGTCGGCATCGAGGATGGCGTCTAGCGTGTCCGCCGCGCCGGCCGGTGCCGCCTGGAGCACCTGAGCCACCAAACGCGAAATGTCCGTGAAGCGCACTTTTCCGCCCAGGAATGCTTCGACCGCCACCTCGTTGGCGGCATTGAGCACGGTCGGCGCCACGCCACCGGCGCGCAGCGCGTCGAAGGCCAGCCCCAGGCACGGGAAGCGCTGCAGGTCCGGCTTCTCGAAATGCAGCCCGCCGGCCAGCGTCAGGTCGAGCGGCGTCACGCCGGCATCGATGCGCTCGGGATAGGCGAGGCCGTAGGCGATCGGCGTGCGCATGTCCGGGTTGCCCAGCTGCGCCAGCACCGAGCCGTCGTGGTAGGCCACCATCGAATGCACGATGCTCTGCGGGTGGATCAGCACCTCGATGCGCTCGGCCGGCGCGCCGAACAGCCAGTGCGCCTCGATGACCTCGAGGCCCTTGTTCATCATGGTGGCCGAGTCGACCGAGATCTTGCGGCCCATGACCCAGTTCGGGTGGGCGCAGGCCTCGTCCGGCGAAATGTCATGCAGCGTGTCGGGATCGCGGGTGCGGAACGGCCCGCCCGACGCGGTCAGCAGCACCTTGGCCACGCCACGGCCATAGCGCGGGTCGTCGGCAGGCAGGCACTGGAAGATGGCGTTGTGCTCGCTGTCGATCGGCAGCAGCGTGGCGCCATGCTCGCGCACCGCGTCCATGAAGATGCGGCCGGACATCACCAGCGCTTCCTTGTTGGCCAGCAGCACGCGCTTGCCGGCACGCGCAGCGGCCAGCGTCGGGCGCAGGCCGGCGGCGCCGACGATCGCGGCCATCACGGCGTCCGTCTGCGCGTCGGCGGCGACCGATTCCAGCTCGGCCTCGCCGTGGCTGACTTCGGTATCGACACCGGCATCGCGCAGCAGCGCCTGCAGCTCGCCGGCCGCCTCGGCACTGCCTACCACGGCGCGGGCCGGGCGGAACGCAATGCATTGCTCGGCCAGCTTGCGCACTTGCCGATGCGCCGTCAGCGCGTGCACGGTGTAGCGGTCGGGATGGCGGCGGACGACATCGAGCGTGCTTTCGCCGATCGAGCCGGTGGCGCCAAGGATGGTAATGCGCTGCATATCAGACCGCTTCAGAGAAGGCTTCAGAGAAAAATCAGCATCAGTGCCGCCAGCGGGAACACCGGCAGCAAGGCATCGATCCGGTCCAGCACGCCGCCATGGCCCGGCAGCAGCCGGCTGCTGTCCTTCATGCCGACCTGCCGCTTGAGCAGCGACTCGAACAGATCGCCGATCACGCTCGCCGCGACCAGCAGCGTGGTCAGCGCGGCCACGTAGCCCAGGCCGCCGCGGTCGCCCAGCACCGAGAACCACGTCGGCGCGAAGGCATGGGTGGCGGCCAGCGCCAGGCCGATGACGAGCGCCAGCAGCCAGCCGCCGATGGCGCCCTCCCAGGACTTGCCCGGGCTGATGGACGGTGCCAGCTTGCGCCGGCCGATGGCCTTGCCGGTGAAATAGGCGCCGATGTCGGCCGCCCACACCAGCACGGCCGCCGTCAGCAGCACGCCGATGCCGGCGCCGCGCAGGATCATCGTGGCATGGGCAAACGCGGGCAGCATGACCAGGCCCAGTATGGCCCCCAGCACGGCAAAGCCCGGCGTGGCGGTGCGCACGCCGCGCGCCAGCAAGACCAGCGCCACGCCCCAGCACACCACCGCCGCTTCCAGCAGCCAGGTGGTGGCGTGGCGCAGCGGCATGTCATGCCAGGTGATGGTGGCGATCAGGCAGGCCAGCGCATAGACATAGGGCCAGGGCCCGCGCAGTCCGATCAGGCGTCCGAATTCCCAGCCCGCCAGCAGCACGATCACCCCGAGCAGGCCCGCCAGGCCGGCCGGCGGCGCCAGGAACAGGATCGGAAGAATCAGCAGCAACAGGCACAGGGCGGTGATGACGCGGGTGAGGAGCATGCGC
Organism: Cupriavidus oxalaticus; assembly: GCF_004768545.1. Taxonomy (NCBI): domain Bacteria; kingdom Pseudomonadati; phylum Pseudomonadota; class Betaproteobacteria; order Burkholderiales; family Burkholderiaceae; genus Cupriavidus; species Cupriavidus oxalaticus. The sequence continues at coordinate 1,974,866 of NZ_CP038635.1, forward strand.
TGCGGTCCCGTGGTAGTTATTGGAGTAGCCCGGATCGGCCAGGGTGTCAGGCGGTGCCCGATAGTCCCGGCGCAACCAGTTGCGCGCTGGTGCGGCCGAAACGGCGTTCGCGCTGGCGGTACGAGGCAAAGGCCTTGTCCAGCTCGGCGGCGTCGAAATCCGGCCAGTACACGTCGGTGAAATACAGCTCGGAATACGCGAGCTGCCACAACAGGAAATTGCTGATGCGCTGTTCGCCGCCGGTGCGGATGAACAGGTCGGGCTCCGGCGCATAGGCCATGGCCAGGTGCGGGGCGAGCATCGATTCGTCGATCGACTCCGGATCGAGCATCGGCGAGCGCGCCAGCATCTTGCGCATGGCCTGCAGCAGGTCCCAGCGGCCACCGTAGTTGGCGGCGATGGTCACGGTCAGGCCGGTGTTGCCTGCGGTGCGGGCCTCGGCGTCCTTGATCAGTTTCTGGATGCGCGGGCTGAAGCGGGCCAGATCGCCAACCACCCGCAGGCGGATGTTGTTGGCGTGCATCTTCACCACTTCGCGCCGCAGCGACATCATGAACAGCCGCATCAGGAACGACACCTCGTCCGCCGGCCGGCGCCAGTTCTCGGAACTGAACGCGAACAGCGTCAGGTACTGCACGCCGCGCGCGGCGCAGGCTTCCACCACCGCGCGCACAGCATCCAGCCCCCGGGAGTGCCCGGCAACGCGCGGCAGGTGCCGCTGGGTCGCCCAGCGGCCGTTGCCGTCCATGATGATGGCAACGTGACCGGGCACGTAGGAGGTATCGGGTACGGCGAGTGTTGAACTGATGTGCTGCATGATGGCAGACGGTCGCGGCAGCCCCGGCAAATGCCGGGACGGCGTCAGACCGTCATGATCTCCTTCTCTTTTTCGGCGACCATCTTGTCGATCTCGGCCACGTACTTGTCGGTCAGCTTCTGCACCTCGTCCTGGCCGCGGCGCTCGTCGTCCTCCGAGATGGCCTTGTCCTTGACCAGCTTCTTGAACTGCTCATTGGCATCGCGGCGCAGGTTGCGCACCGCAACCTTGGCGCCCTCGGCCTCGCCCTTGACGACCTTGGTCAGCTCCTTGCGGCGCTCTTCGGTCAGCGCGGGCATCGGCACGCGGATCACGTCGCCCATGGTGGCCGGGTTCAGGCCCAGGTCGCAATCGCGGATGGCCTTCTCGACCGCCCCCACCATCTTCTTTTCCCACGGCTGCACCGTGATCGTACGCGCATCGGCCAGGCCGACGCTGGCGACCTGGCTGATCGGCACCATCGAACCGTAGTAATCCACCTGAACGTGGTCGAGCAGGCCGGTGTGGGCACGGCCAGTGCGGATCTTCGCCAGATCGGCCTTGAAGGCTTCGATCGACTTCTGCATTTTCTGCTCGACGCTCTTCTTTGTGTCGGCGACGCTCATGTTAACCTCCGGAAATCAGCCAACCATGATCCCGCCGGGCGGGATCGAAAATGAATCATTCTACTCTTTGCCCGGCCAGACACCAGCGCCGTGGCGCGGCATCGGGGGGCGCCGGACTCAGACGTGGACCAGGGTACCCTCGTCTTCGCCCAGGATCACGCGCTTGAGCGCGCCCGGCTTGACGATCGAGAACACGCGGATCGGCAGCTTCTGGTCGCGGCACAGGGCGAAGGCGGTAGCGTCCATCACCTGCAGGTTCTTCGAGATCGCCTCGTCGAAGCTGATGGTGGTGTAGCGCGTGGCGCTCGGGTCCTTCTTGGGGTCGGCGGTGTAGACGCCGTCCACCTTGGTCGCCTTGAGCACAACCTCGGCACCGATTTCCGAGCCGCGCAGCGCGGCGGCGGTATCAGTGGTGAAGAACGGGTTGCCGGTGCCGGCGGCGAAGATCACCACCTTGCCCTCTTCCAGCTGGCGAATCGCGCGCGGGCGGATGTACGGCTCGACCACCTGGTCCATGCGCAGCGCGGACTGTACGCGGCCTTCGATATTGGCGTGGCGCATCGCGTCCTGCAGGGCCAGCGCGTTCATCATGGTGGCCAGCATGCCCATGTAGTCGGCCGTGGCGCGATCCATGCCGGCCGCGCCGCCCGCGACACCGCGGAAGATATTGCCGCCGCCGATGACCACCGCGACCTGGACGCCGAGCTTCACGATCTCGGCAATGTCGTTCACCATCGCCTCGATGGTGGAGCGGTTGATGCCAAAGGCATCGTCGCCCATCAGGGCTTCACCGGACAGTTTCAGAAGGACGCGCTTGTAGGCTGGCATGTTTACCCTCGGGCAGGAGCAAGTCGCTCGTTTGGGACTGAACACAAATGAGACGATTGATTTTTTGACACCGGCGGCGCGGATCGCGCGCCACCGGCGGGAGAAAGCCGGTTTTCGGGGTCGCCCCGCCCTGGCGGCAGGCGACAGGAAGACGACCGCGAAAACTGACTGCTGCAGTCAACGTGCTGCAAAGTGCAATACGCATCACTGCGCTACTTATGCAGAGGGGCACCTTGCGGCGCCCCTGCGGCATTATAGGCGCCCGGACCGTCCCATAAGGGCCGGCCGGCGCGCCCCTGACATCAGCCCTTCTGGGCAGCGGCCACCTGGGCGGCCACTTCAGCGGCGAAGTCGTCCTGCTTCTTCTCGATGCCTTCGCCCACGACGTACAGGGTGAAGCCCTTCACGGTCGTGTTGGCAGCCTTGAGCATCTGCTCGACGGTCTGCTTGTCGTTCTTCACGAACGGCTGGTTGAACAGCGACACCTCCTTCAGGTACTTCTGCACCGAGCCCTCGACCATCTTGGCGGCGATCTCGGCCGGCTTGCCCGACTCGGCAGCCTTCTGCTCGGCGATGCTGCGCTCCTTGGCGATCAGGTCGGCGGGGACCTGCTCGGCCGACAGCGACACCGGCTTCATGGCGGCCACGTGCATGGCCACGTCCTTGGCGGCGGCTTCGTCGCCGTCGAACTCGACCATCACGCCGATACGGGTGCCGTGCAGGTACGAAACCAGCTTGCCGCCGTTGGCGTAACGGACAAAGCGGCGGATCGTCATGTTCTCGCCGATCTTGCCGATCAGGGCGGCACGGGTGGCTTCCACGCTCACGCCGTCGATTTCCAGCGCCGACAGCGCAGCCACGTCGGCCGGGTTCTGCTTGGCGATCAGCTCGGCAACCTTGGCCGTGAACGCCAGGAAGTCGTCGTTCTTGGAGACAAAATCGGTCTCGCAGTTCAGTTCGACCAGGGCGCCGGTGGTGCCGTCGATGAACGAACCGACCACGCCTTCAGCGGTCACGCGCGATGCGGCCTTGCTGGCCTTGTTGCCCAGCTTGACGCGCAGCAGCTCTTCGGCCTTGTTCAGGTCGCCGTCGGCCTCGGTCAGGGCCTTCTTGCATTCCATCATCGGCGCGTCGGTCTTCGCGCGCAGTTCTGCAACCATGCTTGCGGTAATTGCCGCCATTTGTCACTCCTTGAATGGTTCGCGCCGGGCCCCGGCAGTCGCCCGCGGCACCCGGTCGGTGGGTCTACAGCGCACCCGCGGCAGATATTGCCTGCGGCGGATGACAACAATTCAAATTCGAAAAAAGGGGGCGCCAGATGTGCCCCCTTTTTTTGCCCTGCTGCCGAAGTACCCCGGCTTGCGCCCTGCGCGCTGCCCGGCATGCCGGGCGGCAAGCGATGCTTGCTGTCTTATGTTGACGTGCGCGCTATCGGGTTCCTTTCAAACAGCGGGCCGGAGGCTATCAGCCTTCCTGCACTTCGACGAATTCGTCGTCGCCGCGGGCGGCTTCAACGACTTCCTGCACCGCGTTGGCACGGCCTTCCAGGATCGCGTCAGCCACGCCGCGCACGTACAGGGCCACAGCCTTGCTCGAGTCGTCGTTGCCCGGGATCACGTAGTCGATGCCGTCCGGCGAGTGGTTGGTATCGACCACGCCGATCACGGGGATGCCCAGCTTGTTGGCTTCGGTCACGGCAATCTTGTGGTAGCCGACGTCGACCACGAAGATGGCGTCAGGCACGCCGCCCATGTCCTTGATGCCGCCGATCGACTTTTCCAGCTTGATCATCTCGCGCTCGAACATCAGCGCTTCCTTCTTGCTCATGGTTTCCAGCGCGCCGGCTTCCTTGGCGGCTTCCATGTCCTTCAGGCGCTTGATCGAGGTCTTGACCGTCTTGAAGTTGGTCAGCATGCCGCCGAGCCAGCGGGCGTCGACGTAGGGCATGCCGGCGCGGCCTGCTTCTTCAGCCAGGATTTCGCGCGACTGGCGCTTGGTGCCCACGAAAAGGATGGTGCCGCGATTGGCTGCCAGCTGACGCACGTACTTCATGGCGTCCTGGAACATCGGCAACGTCTTTTCGAGGTTGATGATGTGGATCTTGTTGCGATGGCCGAAGATGAAGGGGGCCATCTTCGGGTTCCAGAAGCGGGTCTGGTGGCCGAAGTGGCAACCGGCTTCCAGCATTTCGCGCATGGTAACGGACATGTGATTCTCCAAAGGGTTAGGTCTGAAGCCCGCCCCGACATTCCTGAAAAGGAACACCCCGGATAGGCGGGCCAGCGATTTCCAAAAACGATTTCCAAGAAACCGTGCAGCAGATGCTGCAAAATACCGGCCTGGCGGATGCAATGCTGCGCCGCAATCAAGTCAGCCCGCTATTCTAGCAAGAAAAGCATCGGGCGCTCAAGCCGCCCGGATCGCAACCGCAGCACCCGCGTTGGAGAGGCGCCGTCCAAAAGCGCCTCGGCACAGGCTGCTATCAGGCTCCGATGGTGCGATAATCCGACATTGACCTTTCGAATTCGGCGCGGCCAGTGGCCCCGCCATCACTTTTGGCGACGCAGCATGAGCATTTACCTGAACACCGCCGAAGACATCGCCCAGATGCGCGTGGCTTGCCGCCTTGCCTCCGAAGTCCTCGACTACATCACGCCCTTCGTCCAGCCGGGCGTCACCACGGGCGAGCTGGACCGCCTGTGCCACGCCTACATGCGTGACGTGCAAGGCACCGTGCCGGCGCCACTGAACTATGCGCCCCCCGGCTACCCGCCCTTCCCCGGCGCGATCTGCACCTCGGTCAACGACGTGATCTGCCATGGCATTCCCGGCGAGCGCGTGCTCAAGAGCGGCGACGCGGTCAACCTGGACATCACCGTCATCACCAAGGAAGGCTACTACGGCGACACCAGCCGCATGTTCATCGCCGGCGAGGGCTCGATCCTGGCCAAGCGCCTGGCGCAGGTGACATACGAATGCATGTGGAAGGGCATCGCCCAGGTACGCCATGGCGCGCGCCTCGGCGACATCGGCCATGCCATCCAGGTGCACGCCGAAGCCGCCGGCTACAGCGTGGTGCGCGAATACTGCGGCCACGGCATCGGCAAGAACTTCCACGAAGACCCGCAGATCCTGCACTACGGCCGAGCCGGCACCGGCGCCGAGATCAAGGCCGGCATGATCTTCACCGTGGAGCCGATGATCAACGCCGGCAAGCGCGATATCCGCACCATGCCCGACCAGTGGACGGTCAAGACCCGCGACCGCAGCCTGTCGGCGCAGTGGGAGCACACCGTGCTGGTCACCGAGACCGGGTATGAAGTGCTGACGGTCTCCGCCGGCACACCGGCGCCGCCGGCCTTCATTACGGAATCCGTCGCGGCCTGAGGTCGCACACCAGCCAGGGCGCCTGAGCGGCGCCCTTATTTTTCCAGCCGTGCCCACGAACCACCCCGCCCTCTCCATGGACACCACGCCGGAACTTCTGCTGGCCACGCGCGTGCGCGAACAGCTCAAAGCCGACAAGCAGGTCCTGTTTGCCGACTTCAATACCAGTGCCAACGTCGGCACGCTGATCACGCGGCTGCGCCGCGCCGTCGACGCCGCGCTGGTAGAGGCGTGGCGCGGGCTGCAGATGCCCGCGGGTGCGGCGCTGGTGGCGGTGGGCGGCTACGGCCGCGGCGAGCTGCTGCCCTATTCGGACGTCGACGTGCTGCTGCTGCTGCCCGCCGATCCCGACCAGGACACCACCGGGCGGCTGGAGCGCTTTATCGGCCTGTGCTGGGACCTGGGGCTGGAGATCGGCTCGTCGGTACGCACCGTGGACGATTGCATCGGCGAGTCGCGCCAGGACATCACCATCCGGACCTCGCTGCTGGAGGCGCGGCTGGTGACCGGGAGCCGCAAGCTGTTCGAGTCGATGCGCACGCGCTACCTCGCCGACCTGGACCCGGCCGCGTTCTTCCAGGCCAAACTGCTGGAAATGCGCCAGCGCCACGCCAAGTACCAGGACACGCCCTACGCGCTCGAGCCCAACTGCAAGGAAAGCCCGGGCGGCCTGCGCGACCTGCAGGTGATCCTGTGGATGACCAAGGCCGCGGGCCTGGGCGACAGCTGGAAAGAACTGTTCGAGCGCGGCCTGCTGACGCAGCGCGAAGCGCAGGAACTGGCGCGCAACGAGCGCCTGCTCAAGACCATCCGCGCGCGCCTGCACCTGGTGGCGGGCCGGCGCCAGGACGTGCTGGTGTTCGACCTGCAGACCGCGCTGGCGGAATCCTTCGGCTACCGCCAGACCACCAACAAGCGCGCCAGCGAGCAGCTGATGCGGCGCTACTACTGGGCGGCGAAGGCAGTCACGCAGCTCAACAGCGTGCTGCTGCTGAACATCGAGGCGATGCTGTTCCCGAGCGAGTCGCAGGTCACGCGCGTGCTCAACGAACGCTTTGTCGAGCGCCAGGGCATGCTGGAGATCACCAGCGACGACGTGTATGAGCGCGATCCGCACGCGATCCTGGAAACCTTCCTGCTGTACCAGCGCACGCCCGGCGTGAAGGGCCTGTCGCCGCGCACGCTGCGCGGGCTGTACAACGCCCGCACCGTGATGACCGCAAGCTGGCGCAACGACCCGGAAAACCGCCGCCTGTTCCTGGCCATCATGCAGGAGCCGCAAGGCATCACTCACGCGCTGCGGCTGATGAACCAGACCAGCGTGCTGGGGCGCTACCTGATCAACTTCCGCCGCATCGTCGGGCAGATGCAGCACGACCTGTTCCACGTCTACACCGTGGACCAGCACATCCTGATGGTAGTGCGCAACATGCGCCGCTTCGCCATCGTCGAGCACACGCACGAGTTCCCGTTCTGCAGCCAGCTGATGGCGAGCTTCGACAAGCCGTGGGTGCTGTGGGTGGCGGCGCTGTTCCATGACATCGCCAAGGGCCGCGGCGGCGACCATTCCAAGCTCGGCACGCAGGACGCGCGCCGCTTCTGCAAGCAGCATGGCATCGCGCGCGAAGATGCCGACCTGATCAGCTGGCTGGTCGAGCACCACCTGACCATGAGCCACGTGGCGCAGAAGCAGGACCTGACCGATCCGGAAGTGGTTCATGCCTTCGCGCGCGTGGTCGGCAGCGAACGCTACCTGACCGCGCTGTTCCTGCTGACGGTGGCCGATATCCGCGGCACCAGCCCCAAGGTCTGGAACGCGTGGAAGGGCAAGCTGCTGGAAGACCTGTACCGGATCACGCTGCGCGTGCTCGGCGGCGCCAGGGTCGATTCGCACTCGCTGTGGGCGCAGCGCAAGGAAGAAACCATCTCGACGCTGCGGCTCAAGGCGTTCGATCCCGAGCTCGGCAAGCGGCTGTGGGCGCAGCTCGACGTGGCCTTCTTCCTGCGCCACGATGCGCGCGATATCGCCTGGCTCACGCGGCACCTGTACGACAAGGTCGACAGCCCCGCACCCGTAGTGAAGGCACGCATCTCGCCTGCGGGCGAAGGCCTGCAGGTGGCTGTCTACGTGCAGGACCAGCCCGACCTGTTCGCGCGCATCTGCGGCTATTTCGAGCGCAAGGCGTTTTCGATCCAGGACGCCAAGATCCACACCACCCGGCACGGCTACGCGCTGGACACGTTCCAGGTCACGGACCCCGGCATGGCAGGAAATGACAACTACCGTGGCAACTACCGCGACATCATCGCGCTGGTGGAGCACGAGCTTTGCGAAAAGCTGCGCCAGCAGGACGCCCTGCCCGAGCCCACGCAGGGACGCCTGTCGCGCCAGTCGCGCAGCTTCCCGATCAAGCCGCGCGTGGACCTGCGCGCGGACGAGCGCGGCCAGTATTACCTGCTGTCGCTTTCCGCCAACGACCGCACCGGCCTGCTGTACGCCATCGCCCGCGTACTGGCACGGCATCGCGTGTCCGTGCATTCGGCACGCATCAACACCCTGGGCGAACGCGTCGAAGACGTGTTCCTGGTAGACGGCAGCCGCCTGGCCGCCGACAACCGATTGCAGATTCAGCTTGAACAGGACTTGCTCGCCGCCCTCGCAATCTGAGGCGGCGGACAGCATCAACGATATGACCGACAGCAATTCGCCGAAGCGCAAGACGCTAGGCATCAAGGCCGCAAGCGATACCGGCACGGCCGCGCGCAAGACCGGCAACCGCCCGGTGCGGGTTTCGGACCTGAACCGCAACCGCGTGCGGGCCGTGACCGAAGGCATCAAGCGTGCGCAGCAGAATGACGGCGGCAAGAGTGCCGGCCGCCGCGCGCCAGGCGAAGCGCAATCGGGCGGCGACGTGCGCAAGCCGCGTCCGCCGCGGCCCGCTGACGGCGAGCGCCAGGCACGGCCGCGCCGTGCCGAAGGCGAAGCGCGCCCGCCTCGACGTTTTGGCGACGACGACAATCGTCCGCGCCGCTACGGCGACGATCGTGGTGAGGCTCGTCCGCGCCGCTTCGAAGGCAATGAGTCGCGTCCGCCGCGGCGATTTGGCGACGACGACAAACGTCCACGCCGCTATGGCGACGATCGTGGCGAGGCGCGCCCGCGCCGCTTCGAAGGCAATGAATCGCGTCCGCCGCGGCGCTTCGGCGACGACGACAACCGTCCGCGCCGCTATGGCGACGATCGCGGCGAAGCCCGCCCGCGCCGCTTCGAAGGCAATGAATCGCGTCCGCCGCGGCGCTTCGGCGACGACGACAACCGTCCGCGCCGCTATGGCGACGATCGCGGCGAAGCCCGCCCGCGCCGCTTCGAAGGCAATGAATCGCGTCCGCCGCGGCGCTTCGGCGACGACGACAACCGTCCGCGCCGCTATGGCGACGATCGCGGCGAAGCCCGCCCGCGCCGCTTCGAAGGCAATGAATCGCGTCCGCCGCGGCGCTTCGGCGACGACGACAACCGTCCGCGCCGCTATGGCGACGACCGCGGCGAAGCCCGCCCGCGTCGCTTCGAAGGCAATGAGTCGCGTCCGCCGCGGCGCTTTGGCGATGACGACAACCGTCCGCGGCGCTACGGCGACGACGAAAACCGTCCCCGTCGCCCTGCCCCCACCGGCGAACGCCGCCACGAAGGCTCGGCGCCGGCGCGCCGCTTCAGCGATGCCGCGGACCGCATCCGCACCGCCGGCACCTCCCGGCCGCAGGCACCGGCCCCGCGCCCGCAGCAGCCCGCCCGCGCCGATGCCGCGCCCGAGGCTACCCATGACGACGGCCTGGTGCGCCTGTCCAAGCGCATGTCCGAACTCGGCTTGTGCTCGCGCCGCGAAGCCGATGAATGGATTCCGCGCGGCTGGGTGCTGGTCGACGGCAAGCCGGTGACCGAGCTGGGCAGCCGCATCCGCCCGGATGCCGAAATCGAGATCCTGCAGGAAGCGCGCTCCGAACAGGGCGAGCGCGTCACCGTGCTGCTGCACAAGCCGGTGGGATACGTCTCCGGCCAGGCCGAGGACGGCTACGAGCCCGCCGCGGTGCTGTTCACCGCCGAGAACCAGTGGGAAGGCGACCCGTCGCGCAAGCGTTTCGCGCCGTGGCAACGCAAGAGCCTGGCGCCCGCCGGCCGCCTCGATATCGACTCAACCGGCCTGCTGGTGCTGACGCAGGATGGCCGCGTCGCGCGCGCGCTGATCGGCGAGGATTCGAACGTCGAGAAGGAGTACCTGGTGCGCGTGGTCTGGCACGGCCCGCAAGGTGCGGTCGAGCGCAATGTCAGCGAGGCATTCCCCGCCGACCAGCTCGAGCTGCTGCGCCACGGCCTGTCGCTGGACGGCGTGCTGCTCAAGCCGGCCAAGGTCAGCTGGCAGAACGAAGAACAGCTGCGCTTCGTGCTGCGCGAGGGCCGCAAGCGCCAGATCCGCCGGATGTGCGAGCAGGTCGGGCTGGAAGTGGTTGGCCTGAAGCGCGTGCGCATGGGCCGCGTGGTGCTGGGCGACCTGCCGCCGGGGAAGTGGCGGTTCCTGGGGCAGTTCGAGAAGTTCTGATGTGAAAAAAGCGGCCGCGATGGCCGCTTTTTTTGACAGACTTTGGCAAATTGCCACAGCCTCATGTCTGTACCGATTGCGTGCTCCCTCTCCCGCTTGCGGGAGAGGGAGCAAACCGGCAGCAGGCGATCACTCGTCGCTATTGGCCGGCAAATCCGGAAACAGGGTCTCGGTAAACCCAAACCGCGAAAAATCCCGGATCCGCATCGGGTAAAGAATGCCCTGCAGGTGGTCGCACTCATGCTGCACCACGCGCGCATGGAAGCCCTCGGCAACCCGCTCGATCCGGTTGCCCATGAGGTCGTACCCGCTGTATTTCAGCCGCACATGCCGCGGCACCACCCCGCGCAGGCCGGGCACCGACAGGCACCCTTCCCAGCCGTCTTCCAGCTCGTCCGACAGCATCTCCAGCACAGGGTTCATCAGCACCGTCTTGGGCACCATCGGCGCATCCGGATAGCGCGGGTTGCGGTCGAAGCCGAAGATCACCACCTGCAGGTCCACGCCGATCTGCGGCGCGGCCAGCCCCGCGCCGTTGGCGTGGTCCATGGTGTCGAACATGTCTTCGATCAGCGTGCGCAGTTCGGGCGTATTGAAACGCTCGACCTTCCGCGCCACCTGCAGCAGGCGCGGATCGCCCATCTTGAGAATCTCGCGGATCATGGCTGTTTCCCCGGTCTAATCCTGCGCGGGCGCGGCGCCCGCTTCTGCCAGCAACGCGAGCATGCCGGCCTCGTCCAGCACCGGCACGCCCAGCGCCTCGGCCTTGTCCAGCTTGCTGCCGGCTTCGGCGCCAGCGACCACATAGTCGGTCTTCTTCGACACCGAGCCCGCCACCTTGGCGCCCGCGGCCTCTAGCAATTCCTTGGCGTCCTCGCGCGACATCGTCGGCAGCGTGCCGGTCAGCACGAAGGTCTTGCCCGACAGCGGCGCCGGCGTCCTGGCGGCCGGCTCGCTCTCCGGCCAGTGTACGCCTGCGGCGCGCAGTTGTTCGATGACCTCGACGTTATGCGGCTCGCCAAAGAAGTGCGCGATCGACTGCGCCACCACCGGGCCGACGTCGTTGACCTCGAGCAGCGCGGCTTCGTCGGCGGCCATCAGCCCGTCGAGCTTGCCGAAATGCCTGGCGAGATCCTTGGCGGTGGCCTCGCCCACGTGGCGGATGCCGAGCGCGAAGATAAAGCGGTTCAGCGTCGTCTCGCGCGACGCCTCGATCGCCGCGACGAGGTTGGTCGCCGACTTGTCGGCCATGCGCTCCAGCGCCGCCAGCTTGGCCACGCCAAGCTTGTACAGGTCGGCCGGCGTGCGCACGATGCCCTGGTCCACCAGCTGCTCGACCACCTTGTCGCCCAGCCCTTCGATATCCATGGCACGGCGCTGCGCAAAATGCAGCAGCGCCTGTTTGCGCTGTGCCGCGCAGATCAGGCCGCCGGTGCAGCGCGCGATCGCCTCGTCTTCCAGCCGCTCGATATGCGAACCGCACACCGGGCAGGCCGTCGGCATCACGAAGGCGCGCGCATCCGCCGGACGGCGCTCAACAACCACCGCCACCACCTCCGGGATCACGTCACCGGCGCGGCGCACGATCACGGTATCGCCGATATGGACATCCTTGCGGCGGATCTCGTCCTCGTTATGCAGCGTGGCATTGGTCACGGTCACGCCGCCGACGAACACCGGCTGCAGCCGCGCCACCGGCGTGATCGCGCCGGTACGGCCGACCTGCACCTCGATGTCCTCGACGATGGTGGTCATTTCCTGCGCCGGGAACTTGTGCGCCAGCGCAAAGCGCGGCGCGCGCGAGACAAAGCCCAGCCGGTCCTGCTCGGCCAGCGCGTTGACCTTGTAGACCACGCCGTCGATATCGTATGGCAGGTCATCACGGCGCTCGCCGATATCGCGGTAGAAACCGAGCAATCCCTGCGCCCCCTTGACCACGGCGCGTTCCTTGCACACCGGCAGGCCCAGCGCATCGAAGCCGTCGAGCATGGCGCTGTGCGTGGGCGGGCGGTCCACGCCCTGCAGCTCGCCCAGGCCATAGGCGAAGAACGACAGCGGCCGCTTCGCGGTGATGCGCGGATCGAGCTGGCGCAGGCTGCCGGCAGCGGCGTTGCGCGGATTGACGAAGGTCTTTTCGCCGGCTTCCGCCTGGCGCGCGTTGAGCTTGGCGAAATCGCGGCGATACATGAAGACCTCGCCGCGCACTTCCAGTACCGCCGGCGCCTGGCCGCGCAGCTTCAGCGGGATCGCCTTGATGGTGCGCACGTTGACGGTCACGTCCTCGCCGGTCTCGCCGTCGCCGCGGGTGGCGGCCTGCACCAGCCGGCCGTCTTCATAGCGCAGCGACATGGCCAGCCCGTCGAACTTCAGCTCGCAGGAGTACTCCACCGCGTCAGCCGCGCTGAACAGGTCGGCCTCGCCCGCCGCGGGTGCGGTGCGGCCCAGGCCCTGCGCGCAGCGGCGGTCGAAGTTGAGCACGTCGTCGTCGGCGAACCCGTTGTTCAGCGACAGCATCGGCACGCGGTGGCGCACCGTGTCGAAGGCGGCCAGCGCCTCGCCGCCGACGCGCTGCGTGGGCGAATCCGGCGACTGCAGCTCGGGATGCTCCAGCTCGAGCGCCATCAGTTCGGCGAACAGCGCGTCGTACTCGGCATCCGGGATGGTGGGCGCGTCCAGCACGTAGTACTGGTAGCTGTGGCGGTTGAGCTCGTCGTGCAGCCAGGCGACGCGCCTGGCCGCGGCTTCGGGCGGCAAGCCGCCGGCGGGCGCGGAGGCTTCAGCCTGCGCGCCGCGTGGTTTTGCGGTCATGGCAGGCTCCGGCTAGACGCTGAACAAGCGCAGCGCCACCGGCGAGCCGGCCGGCATGCCGCGCGCTTCCAGCTTCTGGTACAGCGTTTCCAGCTGGCTGAAGATGGCGATGAACGAGGCTTCGGTCAGCGGGCGCATATTGTCGTCGACCAGTTGCGCGCCCATGCGCTGGGCCAGCGTGTTGCCGTATTCGCAAACCGTCTTGAACGGCCTGGCGCCCTGGTCCGCCAGCGGCACGTCGAGCAGCAGCGTGATCTGGCGCCCGGACTTGACGGTCAGGTCGTCGCGCAGGAAGTTGGTATCGCCGAACTGCAGCGTGAACAGCGGGCGCTGCACGCCTTCGGCATTGGCCTGATAGCGGATAAAGCGCGTGCCGTCGCGCGACAGCACCAGCCCGTCCTGCGTGGCCACGTTCTGCACGTAGGCGGCCGACCACGGCGCGCCGTCGGAAATCACATTGACGCCCAGCTGCACGTCGCTGCCGGCGGCAAAGCCATCCAGTTCGCGCGCGTTGGCCACGGTCTCGCTCATGTCGGGCAGGTCGGCGGAGGCGTCGAGCGCCTCGGCCAGCGATTCCACCGCGGTGATGAACTCGGAGAACTCCAGCGCATTGAGCGGGCCGCTGCGGTTGGCCAGCTGCACGCCGACCTGCAGGTCTTCGTACTGGTGGCCGGCGGTGACCGGTTCCCAGGCATTGGCTTCGGCGCGCAGACCCTCGATATGGACCTGCTTGGTGCCGGCACGGCGCAGCCGCCCGGTCAGCGGCAGGATGCGGTCGCCGGAGGCCTTGCGCTCCAGGTGCAGCGGCACGATGCAGTCGATCAGCGGATCGACCACGGCCGGCGCGGGCTGGCCGTCGGGAACGGCGGCGAGCGGGGCCGGAACCGGGGCCGGGATCGGTGCCGGCGCTGGGGCGGGTACGGGCGCCGCAGCGGGTGCCGGCGCATCGGCCACCGCGGGGCCCGTCGCCGGGGCGGATTCGGCCTCGGCGTCGCCGGCCGCGGCGCCGGGCTCGGCCTGCACCACGCCGGCAGCCACCGCGACTTCCTCGGCCACGGCCTCGTCAGCATCGGCGGTGCTGGCCGCGGCCGCGGCCGCGGCGGCCACGTGGTTGGGCTGCGACGATGCTGCCGGCGTGCCCGGCGCCAGCGTCGGCTCGCGCCGCTGCACCGACTCGGCGTTGGCCTCGTGCAGCCGCGCCGCGGTCTCCGGGGCAGTGGCCTGGCCGACCACCGGCTCGCGCATCGGCGGCAGGTCGTCCTCGGGGCTCAGCTCGCGCGGACGGCGCGCCTTGCGGATCTGCCACTGGTTGTAGCCAAACAGCAGCACCAGGAATACCAAACCCGCGACGATCAGCGCGGTCTGCAGGTCCATGTTCAGCTTCATGCTGCAATCTCCAAAGCGCCCATGTTGGTCACAGCATTGTGGTCTCGGGGCTCCTGCTTACGGCTCATGCTGCCTCCGCCATCGAAACCGCCGCGTCCATATCCACGGCCACGATCCGCGAAACGCCTTGCTCCTGCATGGTCACGCCAATGAGTTGATGAGCCATTTCCATGGCGATCTTGTTATGTGAGATGAAAACGAATTGAGTCTTGTCCGACATGCGCGCCACCATGTTGGCGTAGCGCTCGGTGTTGGCATCGTCCAGCGGCGCGTCCACCTCGTCCAGCAGGCAGAACGGCGCCGGGTTGAGCTGGAACATCGCAAACACCAGCGCAATCGCGGTCAGCGCCTTCTCGCCGCCCGACAGCAGGTGGATGGTCGAGTTCTTCTTGCCCGGGGGCTGCGCCATCACCTGCACGCCGGCGTCGAGGATTTCCTCGCCGGTCATGATCAGGCGCGCCTGGCCGCCACCGAACAGCGACGGGAACAGCTCGCCGAAATGGTGGTTGACCTGGTCGAAGGTGCCCTGCAGCAACGCACGGGTTTCCTGGTCGATCTTGGCGATCGCGTCTTCCAGCGTGTTGATGGCGTCGTTCAGGTCGGCCGACTGCGCATCGAGGAAGGTCTTGCGCTCGCGCGCCGCCGCCAGTTCCTCGAGCGCGGCCATGTTGACCGGGCCCAGCGCGTTGATGGCGTTGTTGATGCGCGTGACTTCGCCCTGCAGGTACGACGGCTTCAGGTCGCCGGTGAGCTTGTGCGCCAGCCCGGCTTCGTCGACCTGCGCCGTGGTCAGCTGCTCGCTGAACTGCTCCTGGTTCAGGCGCGCGGCCTGCTCCTTGAGCTGCAGCTCGGTGATGCGGTCGCGCAGCGGCTGCAGGCTGCGCTCGGCGGCCAGGCGCTGCTCGTCGAACTGGCGCAGCTGCGCCGACAGCGCATCGAGTTCGGTGCGCGCGACGGTGAGCCTGGCTTCCTTCTCGGCGCGCAGTTCCAGCGCATCCTGCAGGCCGGTATGCGCGGTCTGCTCGTTGATGGTTTCAAGCTCGGCGCGGGCGTTCTCCAGCGATTCGGCGATGCGCTCGGCCTGGTCCGCCGCGACCTGGATATTGCGGCGCAGTTCGTCGATGCGGCTGGACAGGTTGCGCTCGGCAAAGAGCGCTTCCTGCGCCGCGCGCTCGAAGTCACGCAGCTGGTGGCGCGCGGCCGACAGCTTGCTGTCCAGCGCCTCGAAGGCCATCTGCTGGTCTTCGTGCGAGGCCTGCATCTCGGCCAGCGCGGCGTCGTGCTGCTCGAAGCTGGCTTCGGATTCTGCACGGATCGCGCGCTGCTCTTCGATCTGCGCGTGGATTTCTTCCAGCTCCTCGCGGATCTGGCCGCTGCGCGCGGAATAGCGCTCCATCGCCTGCGACAGCTTGAGCACGTCCATCTGCAGCGCATGCACGCGGCGCGTGGCCTGCTCGGCGCGCGTGCGGGCCTCGCCCAGCGCCTGGCTGGCCTGCGTGTACGCAGCCTCGGCACGTACTGCCTGGGTCTTGGCTTCGTCAGACAGCAGCGCCTGCGCACGCGCCTGCTTCTGCAGGTTTTCGATTTCCTGCTCGCGCGCCAGCATGCCGGCCTGTTCGGAATCGGCGGCGTAGATCTGGATCGCGTTGCGGCCCACCAGGTGGCCTTGGGCCACCACGAACGACGCGCCTTCGGGCAGCGTGCCGCGCGTGGCCAGCGCCTGCGCCATGTCGGTGGCGACGAAGATATCGGCCAGCCAGTCCTGCATCACTGCGCGGATGCCCGGCTCGGTGATCTGCACCAGCGACATCAGCGGACGCAGCCCCGCCGGCGTTTCGAGCGGACGGGCCGCGGCCGGGGGCGAGTAGAACGCGAGCTTGGCCGGCGGCGCGTCGGTCAGGAAGGCCTTGACCCAGTCCAGGTTGGAAATTTCCAGCGCGTTCAGCTTCTCGCGCAGCACGGATTCCAGCGCGTTTTCCCAGCCCGCCTCGATATGGACCTTCTTCCACAGGCGCGGCAGCTCGGCCAGCTCGTGCTTCGCCAGCCAGGGCTGCACCTTGCCGTCGGTCTGCACGTTCTCCTGCAGCTGGCGCAGCGCATGCAGGCGCGCTTCCAGCGACGCGATCGCGGCGGCTTCACTATGCACGCGCGCCTGCGCGGCGCGGCGCTCTTCATCGAGGCGCGGCACGCTTTCTTCGGCATCGGCCAGCACGGCCTGGGCTTCCTCGACCAGCGCCTCCTGCTCGGCCAGCTCGGCGCGGCCCTGTTCCAGCCGGGTTTCATCCGGACGGTCCAGGCCCTTTTCCTCGGCCGACAGGCGCTCGCGGCGCTGCTCCAGCTGCTGCAGCATCTGGTCGGCGCTGCGCTGCTGCGCGGCTTCGAGCTTGAGCGCCTGCTCGGCCTGCATGATGCCGGCGCGCTGCTCGTTGAGCAGCTGCTGGGCATCGCGCCACAGGCCTTCCAGCGTCGGCAGCTCGTCGTTTTTGTGCGCCACCGCCTCCTGCGCCTCGACCGTGCGGCCCTCGGCCACGGCCAGGTTCTCTTCGGCCTGCGCCAGTTCGTCGGTGGCCTGCTCGGCCTTGCCCTGCCACTGCTCGCGTTGCGCCGTCAGCGCGGCAATCTGGGCCTGCACGCGGTTGCGCGACTCCACCACGTAGCGGATCTCGGCCTCGAGCTTGCTGACCTCGGCATTGGCTTCGTACAGCGCGCCCTGCGCCGCATGCATGCCGTCGGATGCGGCATAGTGCGCGGCGCGCATGGTTTCCAGCTCGGCCTCGACATGGCGCAGCTGCGCGGTCTGCGCTTCCAGGTCGATCTGGGCCTGCTCGATGGCGCGCTGGTGGCGTTCCTGCTCGACCTGCGCCTCGCGCTTGCGCAGCAGCCACAGCAGGTGCTGCTTTTCTTCGCCATCGGACTGCAGCGTCTTGAAGCGCTGGGCGACTTCGGCCTGGCCTTCCAGCTTTTCCAGGTTGGTGCCGAGTTCGCGCAGGATGTCCTCGACGCGGGTCAGGTTTTCGCGCGTGTCGGACAGGCGGTTCTCGGTCTCGCGCCGGCGCTCCTTGTACTTGGACACCCCCGCGGCTTCTTCCAGGAAGATGCGCATGTCATCGGGCTTGGCCTCGATGATGCGCGAGATCATGCCCTGCCCGATGATGGCGTAGGCGCGCGGGCCCAGGCCCGTGCCCAGGAAAATGTCCTGGATGTCGCGCCGGCGCACCGGCTGGTTGTTGATGTAGTAGGACGAGGTGCCGTCGCGGGTCAGCACGCGCTTGACCGCCACTTCGGCGTACTGGCTCCACTGGCCGGCGGCGCGGCCTTCGGCGTTGTCGAACACCAGTTCGACGCTGGCCCGGCCGGCCTGCTTGCGCGCGGTGGAACCGTTGAAGATCACGTCCTGCATGGACTCGCCGCGCAGCTCCGAAGCGCGTGACTCGCCCAGCACCCAGCGCACCGCGTCGATGATGTTGGATTTGCCGCAGCCGTTGGGACCGACGATGCCGACCAGTTGGCCCGGCACCTGGAAATTGGTGGGATCGACGAATGACTTGAAGCCCGCCAGCTTGATCGAGGATAGTCGCACGGTTTCTCGTGTGGTATCGGCCGCCAGCGGTCCGTCTTGGGTACCGCGCGCAGCCTGGTATCGGGGCTATAGCAATGTTCAGAAGCCGGGCTGCGCGGGAGCCGGCGCGGCGTGCCGCCTGCGCCTCAAAATACCCCCCGGGCCCGAGAATTGGGGCTAATCATACCATCGCAGATGCCTTCGCCGGCCCGTTTGGCGGTTGCCCCGGCGCCATATTCCTACCCCGATTTCCCTTGCTTTTCCGTCCCTTACAGGGGATTCCGCAAGCACTTTGGCATTCATCGGCGGCGTGCCCGGCCGGCACGCCTGTGACGTGGCCGGGAAACTAATTAGGGTAAATGCTAGTCTCTGCACTGTCGGCGTGATCCCGGATTCGCTCCGGGAGCCGCGCACCATGAAAGCCCCCCCCGAAGCCCTGCCCTTGCGGCAATTTCCAGGAGGACCAAGCATGCGTGAACTGTCGGCGGCCGCCCGGGCGTGGTCCATCAGCGACATCAATAACCGGCAATCGAGCTAGAGCGCGTCCGCGGTGACCGCCGCCTGTTCTACCCTGCTGGTGTCTGCCTCGTTTATCGAAAGTGGCTCCGATGGGCCTCGTAGGCCTTGAGGTGGCTGTACGCGACTTGCAGCAGCTACAGCGGGCCACGGTAGTACGCACTGTCAAGCGCACGCTGGCTGGCTGCGTCCGTCCCATCACGTGCTGCCGCACCAAATGTCCGTTGCGCTTTGCATTGGGCAGCCTGCGTACTATGCTTCAGCGACAACCCATAGCATCCTGCTGCGCCTTGCATGTCCGGGGGGAACAACAAGAGTGAGCGCACCGCATGGCGCTGAAAGGCGGGGAAACAGCATGTGTTTCTTTCTTCGCAAAGCTTGCTGCATGCAACTGGCAGTACTCAGCCTGTTCAGCGTCCCCACCTTTGCCTATGAAGTCGCCCCGGTCAGCGGGGGCGGCAAGATCGAAGGCAAGGTCACTTTCCAGGGCACCGTCCCGATCCGCAAGATCATCCCCACCAAGGACCGCGAAGTCTGCGGCGGCCCGCGCGATGAACCACAGATCCGCGTGGGCGCCGGCAAAGGCGTCCAGGATGCCGTCGTGTACCTGAAGGAAGTGCCCAAAGGGAAGGCCTGGGGTACCCCCGACAAGATCCCGGTGCTCGACCAGGAACACTGCATTTTCAAGCCTGCCGTGCAGGTGATCCGAGCCGGCAAGCTTGAAGTCACCAGCTCTGATCCGATACTGCACAATACCCACGGCTTCTACGGACAGCGCACGGCATTCAACCTTGCGCTACCCGAGAAAGGGGTCAAGATCACGCGCGAACTTCCGCGGCCCGGGCTGGTCCGGGTCGAGTGCGACGCGCACGGCTGGATGCTGGCCCACATCTATGTCGCCGATAGCCCGTACTACGCGCTGACCGGCGAAGACGGCAGCTTCCGCATCGACGACGTTCCACCAGGCAATTACACCCTGGTTGCCACGCAGTACTACACCGGCGATACCGAGACGCCAGTCACGGTAGCCGGCGGCCAGACCGCGAAACTCTCGATCGAACTGAAAAAGAAATAGCGCGTTCAGTTTCGCCGCTGCCAACTTCATCATCCCCCGGGGGGCGGAGGACCGCCAGATGAACTCATTCCAACTCGAACGACGCGAGTTGCACCGGACCCTGGCCGGTCCGGGCGATCGCCCGGAAGGCGCAGCAGTATGGACGCGCCGCACATTCCTGCACCAGGCGCTGCTCAAAGGCGTTGCGGGCGCCGCCGCATGCGGGTTCTTCCCGCTCCTGAACACTCTTGAGGTGGCCTACGGGCAAACCGGGCAGAGCTTCCGCTTTGCCTGGGTCTCCGACACGCACCTTTATCCGAGGGAGCTCAACTCCCGCTTCGTGGAAAAGACGGTGCGCGCCTTCAAGGAAGTGCAGGCGATGAATCCGCCGGCTGACTTCATGATCTTCGGCGGCGACCTGGCGCAGCTGGGCGATCCTGTCGAGCTGCAACTCGGCGCCGAACTGCTGAAGGAAGTGAAGGTCCGCAAGGTCTTCATCCCGGGCGAGCACGACTGGTACCTCGACATGGGGTCGACCTGGAACAAGACCTTCGGCAACACGCCCTGGACCTTCGACCACAAAGGCGTGCGCGTGATCGGCCTGAATACGGTCGCTGCCGCACCTGACTTCTGGACGGCACGCAAGATGACGCCGAAAGAGCGCATGGGACATATGGCCACGCTCGACGGCACTCTGGGTGGTGCCTGGTCGGCGATCGGCGAAAAGCAAATGCGCTGGCTCAACAGCACGCTGTCGAACTGGCCCAAGAGCAGCCCGGTCATCCTGTTCACGCATACGCCGCTGTACGAGTACTACCCGCCTTGGAATTTCTGGATCCGCGACTGGCGCGAGGCGCATGAAATCCTCAAGCCCTACGCCAACGTCACCAATATCCACGGTCATACGCACCAGGTGCTCTACAACGAGATCGGCAAGGTGCGCTCGATCGGCATGCTGGCCACGTCGTGGCCATGGCCCTACGCGCCGGAAGGCGTGCCGCTGCTGACCAAGCCGATGATTCGCGCCGATCCGGGCGATCACTTCGACGGCGTGGGCTGGAGCACGCTGACCATGACCCCGCAGGGACGGGTGGAGAACGAATACAAGATGTGGCGCAAGACGGTCTTCGCCGACCAGCCGGCGGATTCCGGCACTGAGGACAACCGCAACCAGGTGCTCAGCCCGCGCGTGGCCGACCGGATCTAGCCCGGCCGGCACCCCTGATCCGGCGCAGAAATGCGTGAGGAGCGAATGATGAAGAACGACAAATGGCATGCCCGGGCCCTGGCGGCTGGGGTAGCCGTGTTGCTGCTGCTCGGCTACGACAGCGACCAGCCGATGGCGCACAAGGAACCCCACACGGCAGATCAGCTGAAAGCGTTTGAAGAGGTGTTCATGGAACAGGTGAAGGTCGGCGACCAGCTGTTCCACGGCGATTCCGGTGCGCAGCAGCGGCTGAACGTCAAGCTGTCGAACACCGGTGTTGCCTGCGCCATGTGCCACCCGTATGCGTCGGACACCCATCCGCATGAGTTTCCCAAGTTCCAGGAACAGATGAACGAGTTCGCCACGCTGCGGGACATGATCAACTGGTGCATCGAGAAACCCAACGAAGGCGAGAAGATCGACCCCAACGGGCCCGCCATGAAAGCGCTCGAGGCGTACATCTACTACTCGAACCGCAACAGCAAGCTCGATCCAGGCAGGCACTGAGCGCGTGGCCGGCTGCGATAACGAAGGGAGATAAAAGCATATGACTGCCGCCCGCGCGACATCGGACCCATCCGAAGCATTTCCTGACCTGGATTCGCTGATCGACCGCGGGCTTATTCTCAAGTGGCTCTACTGGGGATTGTTCTGGCTGATGTTCACGCCCAGCATCGGCGTGACCATCTCCAGCCTGTTCAACTTCCCAGACTACCTGGGGACCTCGCAATACCTGACTTTCGGCCGCTTGCGGCCGATGCATGTCAATGGCGTGATCTTCGGCGCCTTCTCCACGCTGTTCATCGGCTTGTGCTACTACCTGCTGCCGCGCCTGTGCGGCGTGCCGGTATGGAAAGGCCGGTGGGGACACTGGCTGGTATGGGTGTGGAACCTGGGCCTGGTTGCCGGCATGGCGTCGCTGATGCTCGGCTACAACCAGGGCCTGGAGGCCGGCGAATTCCCGCTTGCGATCGACGCCATCATCTTCTTCGTGGTGACGGTCACCACCGTGCAGTTCCTGATGACGATCGCGCACCGGCGCGAGCCGCAACTCTATGTGGCAGTGTGGTACCTGATCGGCGCCTTTGTCTGGACCGTGATGAACCTGGTACTCGGCAGCTTTATCCTGCCGTACACCATCACCGGCATCAACAGCGCCGCCTTCCACGGCCTGTTCATCCACTACATCGTGGGGCTGTGGATCACGCCTGCCGGCTACGTGCTGATCTACTATTTCCTGCCGGCGAGCGTGCAGAACCCGGTCTACAGCCACAAGCTGTCGCTGGTGGGGTTCTGGTCGCTGGCGCTGTTCTATCCCTTCGTCGGCATCCACCATTACCTGTACAGCCCCATCGCCGACTGGGCCGAGACGCTGGCGATCATCACCTCGATGCTGCTGATCGTGCCGGTCTGGACGGTATTGCAGAATTTCTTCGGCACCATGATGGGCCGCTGGCACACCTTTACCCAGAACCTGACCGCCAAATTCCTGATCATGGGTTCGCTGATGTACCTCGCGGGCTGCTTCCAGGGCTCGACCGAGGCCCTGCGCGCGATCCAGCAGCCAACGCATTTCAGCGATTTCGTCATCTCGCACTCGCACCTGACGGTATTCGGCACCTTCGTGGTGTGGGCCATCGGCGGCACGGTCTACGTGATACCCAGGCTGGTGGCGCGGCCGCTATGGTCGGCGCGGCTCGGCAACTGGTCGTTCTGGCTGATCACCTTCGGCATCAGCCTGATGGGACTGGACCTGACCATGGCCGGCCTGCAGCAGGGCTACATGCTGATGGCGGGCGTGGAATGGCTGGACTCGCTGGTAGCCATCCGGCCCTACTGGCTGGTGCGCACGACTGCCGGCATCTCGATGGACATCGGCATGTCGCTGCTGGTCTACAACCTGATGCGCACCGTGATGGCGGCCGAGCCCGCCACGGCACCGAGCGCCACGGGCGCCGCACGCGGAGCGTCAACATGACCCCGCGCCGCCCCGATGGCCGCTATGGCCTGCGCTTCTATGCACTGATCGCGGGGTTCGGCTGCCTCTCGCTGGCCGCCTTCGTGCAGGGCGTGCTGCCGATGCTGGAGCCGCAGTCGCGCACCGACAAGGTCACCCAGGTGGTGCGCACCGACCTGGGCGAACTGAAATGGACGGAAGCACGCGCCACCGACTACACGCCGCTGCAGTTGCGGGGCCGCGAGGTCTATACGCGCGAAGGCTGCTGGTACTGCCACTCGCAGTTCGTGCGCCCGGTCACCGGCGAGACCCGGCGCTGGGGCCCGGTCTCCCAGGCCGGCGAATACGCGTTTGACCTGCCGCACCTGTTCTCGACGCGGCGCATCGGCCCGGATCTCTCGCGCGTCGGCCTGAAGTTCAGCGATGCCTGGCACCTGGCGCACTTCTGGGATCCGCGCATGTTGTCGCCCGACTCGATCATGCCGCGCTTCACCGCGCTGTTCTCCGAGCCGCACACCGCACGGCTGGTGACCGACCAGCAGGGGCGCCGCACCGTCGAGAACACGCCCGCGACCCGGCAGCTGTTCGATTTCGGCAGCAGCGAGACCATCACGCTGACGCCCAACCAGGCCGGCCTGCTCTATGTCCCGGAGCGGGGGAAGTACCCCGTGATCCTGACCCCCAACAAGGAATTCACAGGCGAGACCGTGATCCTGATCGCCGACACGGAAGACCTGCGCGCGCTGGTGGCCTACCTGCAAAAGCTGGGCACCAACCGCGGCAAGTGGCGCGACCGCTTCGAGCCGCAGCAGATGGAGGCCTCGCAGACGAGCATCCCGCGTTCGGAGGAGTGGATCGCGCACGGCAAGAACGTGTATGAGCGTCGCTGCCTGGGCTGCCATGGCGTCAAGGGCGATGGCAACGGACCGGCCGCCGCGTTCATGCAGAAGGACCGCCCGCGCAATTTCACGCTGGGCGTGTTCAAGTTCCGCCTCACGCCGTCGGGCTCCATGCCGGATGACGGCGACCTGCTGCGCACCATCACGCGCGGCGTGCGCGGCACCGCGATGCCGAGCTGGCACGAACTTCCGGAAAAAGACCGGCTGGCGGTGATCCAGTACATCAAGTACGTACTGGCGGCCGACCGCAGCAATCCCGACAAGCCCTACTTCTACTTCCTCGAAGAGCCGCCGCTCGCGCCGATCTTTATCGGCGTGCCGCCCAAGCCCTCGGCCGAAATGATCCAGCGCGGCAAGCAGGCCTGGGACCGCGCCAAATGCTGGGAATGCCACGGGCGCACCGGCAAGGGCGATGGCGAAAAGGCGGCCGGACTCGAGGACGATTTCGGCTTCCCGATCCCGCCGGCCAACCTGACCACCGGGCAGTTCAAGTCCGGGGCATCGGTGAAGGACATCTTCCGCACCATGAGCACGGGGCTGTCCGGCACGCCGATGCCGTCGTTCAGCGACACGGTGTCCGAAGACGATCGCTGGGCGTTGGCCTACTTTGTCCTGTCGCTGTCGGCCTACACCGATCCCCTGACCGGCCAGCCGCTGCCGATCCCGCCCGGGCAGAAAGCCGCGCTGAACGACCCCGGCCTGCGCGCCGACGAATCGCGCCACGCCTATCGCGCGCCGGCGGCGGGCCAACCGGGACAGCCCGGCCAGCCAAGCACCTATGCCGGCGAGGCGTGGGCCAGGCGGCATGGTTTCGCATTTGCCGACGAGCGCTAGCCAGAGGGAACGAGCATGGCAGAACTCACCTTGCTGCAATTCGTGGTGGCCTTCTTCATGAGCCTCGGCGCGGTCTGCGTGTTTATCTGGGCCGTGCTGTCGGGGCTGTTCGAAGACGTCGAAGCCATCAAGTACAAGGCCTACCGGGCCGAAGTCAAGGACGACGAAGCGGAGGCATCCGGCCATGAATGATGAACGCGACAGCCCGCCCGCCGTGCCGGAAGAGCCGCATCACCGGCAGACCCAAGACTACGGCGGCGGCCATATCCAGGCGCGGCATGGCCGCATCAATGTGTGGCTGCTGGTGGTCTACCTGGTGTTGTTCGTCTGGGCGTTGTACTACGGCTATGCCTACTGGGGCGGGCTCGGGCCAGGGCTGGACCTGACGCGCTAAGCCAACCGCCCGCCGACCGTCCGCCATACCATCGGAGCCGACCATGATACCGAGACTGCTGCTCGCGCTGGCCCTGCTGAACCTGGCCTTCCTGTTCGGCGAACTCGCGCTGAACGTGCTCGGCCTGCAGTTCCTATAAGCGGAGCCGGTCATGACCCTTGCCGAAGCGATCGCCTTCTGGATCTTCGTCATCATGACGGTTGGCTTCTTTGCCTGGGTGGCCTACCTGGCGTTACGCAAGTAGCGGGAGAGGCCATGAGCGACCTGTGGCTGGTCTTCCTGGCAGGCGTCGCCGGCAGCATGCACTGCGCCGGCATGTGCGGCGGCTTTGCCTGCGGCCTGGGCCCCGCGCCCGGCGGACGCGTTGCCACCTTGCTGCGGCACCTGGGCTACAACCTGGGCCGCATCGGCAGCTATGCGTTCCTTGGCACGCTGGCCGGCTATCTCGGCATGCTGCTCGTCGGGCACTCCGGTGAAAGCAGCATGGCCAGCATGGTGCAGCGCGGGCTGGCCATCCTGTCCGGGCTGCTGATGCTGCTGATCGGGCTGAACCTGGCCGGGCTCATTGGCCGAGGCGGCCATGCGCTGGGCGGTGGGGGCGCGCAGTGGCTGGCGCAATCGCTGCGCACCTTGCTGCGCCGGCCCGGACCTGGCGCGCCGCTGGCATTTGGCGTGCTGAACGGCTTTCTCCCCTGCCCGCTGGTCTACGCCTTTGCCGCGCAGGCGGCGGCCAGCGGAACCGCACTGGGCGGCCTGCAGATCATGCTCGCGTTCGGGCTCGGCACCTTGCCCACCATGCTGGCGATGGGTGGCCTCGGGCTCTGGTGGCGCGCGCGGCATCGGCCTGCGGGCATCCCGGTGCAGCCCGTCATCGCCAGCTTCCTGCCTGCGCCTGCGGCGCGCCCGGGCTGGCGCATGCAGGGTGTGCGCGCCGCCGGCGCGTTCATCGTCCTGCTCGGCCTGATCACGCTCGCGCGCGGCGTGGTGCCGATGAGCGCCCACCTGCATTAGACAGGCCGCCTATGCCCATCGAAACCTCGCACGCCTGCAGTCACTGCCAGTTGCCGGTCGGACGGCTGGGCCAGCTGCGCGAGCTGGACGGTGAAGCGCACTGGTTCTGCTGCTATGGCTGCTGCCTGGCTTATCAGGTTCACCATGGCGAGCACGAGGAACCGCAGGCCGCCGCCGCGCTGATCCGGTTCGGCGTCGGCGGGTTTCTCGCCATGAACGTCATGTTGTTCAGCTGGCTGCTCTACGCCGATGCGTTTACCGGCGACGAAGCGTGGCTGCGTGGCCCGGTTCACTGGCTGCTGTGGGCGCTGGCGACGCCGCTGGTGCTGCTGCTCGGGCGGCCATTTGCCGAAGGCGCGTGGCAGGCCATGCGGCAGGGACGGCTGTCGACCGACACCCTGGTCTGCATCGGCGTGCTCGCCGCCTACTGCTACTCAGGTTGGCAGGTATCGCGCGGTTCGAGCCTTGTCTATTTCGACACCGCCGCCATGGTGCTGCTGCTGTTTACGCTGGGCCGCCTGCTTGAGGCGCAGGTGCGCGTACGCACCGCGCGCCGCCTCGCGCCGATGCTGGCGGCTGAACGCGCCGAGGCGCGCGTGGTCGAGGGCGGCACCGAAGGCTGGCGCGCCGTCGTCGACATCCGGCCGGGCGAACTGGTGCGGATACTGCCGGGCGAACGCGTGCCCGTCGACGGCATCGTCGTCGATGGCCGCTCGGAGTGCGACGAAGCCGTCCTGACCGGGCAGAGCGAGCCGCAGTTCAAGCCACCGGGGGCGCTGGTGCACGCCGGCAGCATCAACGGCAGCCGCCCGCTGCTGGTCCGTGCCACGGTGGCCGGCTCGCAGACCCGGTGGCAGCAGATCGGCCGGCAGGTGCGTGAAGCGCTGGTGCGCAAATCGCTGGCGGGCGACACCGTCGACCGCACCATTGCCGTGTTCATCCCGGGCGTGCTGGCGCTGGCCGCGGCCAGCGCGTGGTTCTGGGGCAGCCGGGCAGGCGCTCCGGCGCAGGTGGCGGACGCCGCGATGCTGGCCGGACTGGCCGTGCTGGTGGTCGCGTGCCCGTGCTCGCTGGGACTCGCAGCCCCCCTCACGCATGCGTTGGCGATCGGACTGGCTGCACAACGCGGCATTCTCGTGCGCGGCGGCGACGTGCTGGAACGGCTGGCACGGCTCAAGGGCATTGCCTTCGACAAGACCGGCACGCTGACGGCCGACACGCTGCACCCTGTCGGCATGCAGACAGCAGGCGCCAGCCATGCGGAAGTCCTGCGCGTGGCGGCTGCGCTGGCGCAGGCTTCGGACCATCCGGCGGCCCGCGCGATTGCCGCCATGGCCCGCGCCGCGGCATCGCCGCCCGTGGCCTCCAACGAAGTCGAGGCCAATGCCGGCGAGGGCCTGTGCGGTCGATTCGATGGCATGGACTGCGCGCTGGGATCGCCCGCGTTCCTCGGCACGCTCGGTTGGCACGTGCCACCTGCCCTGCTGGCTACGGCGCCACTGGGATGCACGCTGGTACTGGTTGGCTGGGAGGGCCAGGCGCACGGACTGATCGCGCTGCGCACGCTGCCGATGCCGCATGTTGGCGACGTGATCGGCGAAATGCAGCGCCAGGGCCTGGGCACGCTGCTGCTGAGCGGCGACAATCCGCACGCGGTGGCGGCACTGGCCGGCGATTTGCATATCGATGCGTGGCGGGCCAGGCTGCTGCCGCAGGACAAGGTGCTTGCCCTGCGCGACTGGGCTGCCGGCACAGGGCTGGTCGCCATGGTCGGCGATGGCCTTAACGACAGCCCGGTGCTGGCGGCTGCCTCCGTCGGCATCGCCGTGGGCAACGCCTCCGACCTGGCGCGCGAAAGCGCGGACGTCGTGCTGCCGCGCTCGGGCCTGGCCAGCCTGCCGTGGCTGTTGCAGCAGGCGCGCCAGGTACGCCGCACGGTCCGGGCCAACCTGGCCTGGGCCTTCGGCTACAACGCGATCGCGCTGGCGCTGGCCGCCGGCGGGCTGCTGCAACCGGTGCTCGCGGCGGTGCTGATGGCCGGTTCCAGCGTGCTCGTGGCGATGCGCTCGTGGCGTGCCAGCGCAACTGCCGAAGCGAATGCAGGCACTGCCGAGCGCGCAGGCGCCACGGCACCGGGCCATCCCGCTGCATTGCGATCCGGACAGGGAGTTTCACCATGAACCGATGGCTGGCCAGGCTGGCCGCGTGCCTTTTCGCCGTCGCACTGCCGGGCCTTGCGCCGGCCACGCACAACGAGACCCAGCACACCGACCTGTCGTCGCGCGGCTGGCCGGTGGGCGATTTCAGCCTCACCGACCAGAATGGCCGCGCATTTACCCAGGCGCAGCTGCAAGGCCGCTGGACCCTCGTGCTGCTGGGCGACACCCATTGCGGAGCACCGTGCGGCGCTGCGCTGACGGCGCTGACCGGGTTGTACCAGCGCATCAGCACGACGCAGAAGCTTGCCACCACGCAGGTGCTGTTCATCTCGCTGGACCCGCAGCGCGATACCCCGGGCGCCCTGCGGCGCTACCTTGCCCCGTACGACGCCCGCTTCATGGGCGCCACCGGCAGCCCGCAGACGCTGGCGCGAATGATCGACGATCTCGGCGCCAGGCCGGGCGTGCCGCCTGCCGCCAACGCAGCCTATCCCGGGTCGCTGATCCTGGTCGGGCCGGATGCCACGGTACGCGGACAGTTCCTGCCGCCGTTCGACGTGCCGCTGCTGACTGCCGCCTATCTGAAAGCACGCGTGCGCAAGTGATTCATACGCCGCAAAGGCGACGGCTTAAGCTGCCAGCCCGGCGTCAGCCACTGCCGAAGCACGCGCCGGCCGGCTGCGGTGCACCAGCCCCGACAGGGCGCCGGCAGCGATGATGCACAGCCCGCCGGCCGCTTCCTTCCAGCTCAGCACCTCGGTCGCCAGCCACCACGCCGATACCGCCGCGATCACGACCTCGAACAGCATCAGCAGCGACACCCGGTTGGCCGGCAGCCGCTGCAGGCCGTATTGCACCACCGAGTTGCTGACCACCAGCACCGCGGCCAGGCCCAGCACCAGCATGGCGACGCTGACCTGCGCGCCCGGCACGATCGCCACCGAGGTACCGTCAAGCAACAGTGCCGCCGGCACGCCGATCACGGTGCAGCCGAGGTACACCACCACGGTACGCACGCGCGCATCCATGTCGGGAAAGCGCTGGCCGGCCCGGCGCGACAGCACGTTGTTGACGGCAAAGCCAATGCCGCCGATCAGCCCCGACCATTCCGCGGCGTTGCCCGGCAGCGGCACGCCGACTTCGGGCGTCCACAGCATCAGCCCGGCGCCAAACAGGGCCAGCGCCACCAGGCCCAGCCCCGCCGGCGAGAGCCGCTCGCCCAGGAACAGCCGGGCGAACAGCGCGGTCCAGACTGGCGTCAGGTAGAACAGGAGCAGCACGCGCATGACATGGCCGTTGACGCTGCCCCAGACAAAGCCGGCGTTGGTCACGCCGGCTGCCAGCCCGACCGCGACAAAGAGCCAGTGCGGGCGCAGCCCGGCCAGCTGGCGGCGGAATGCCAGCAGCGACAGCACCGCGGCGACCGCGCTGACCAGCGCGGCGGCGTGCATGCCACCCAGCCCCCAGCCGGCCAGCACGCGGTACGGAAACCAGGCGATGCCCCAGACCGAGGCCCCCAGCAGGATGGAAAGAGACGCCTTGACCGCATGGCGGTCGGCCGGCGCAGCCTGCGCCGTAATGGGTGTAATGGTTTTCGTGCTCATGAAGGGAATTCTGTTTGAGGCGAGCCGGCGCCTGCTGCCGTAATGCGGAGACGGGCGAGCAGACAAGTCCGGACGGCGCCGGCGGCATCACTGCGAAGTGATTCCCGCCATCCGCGCCCCGGCCGGCCGCGCGGGCGGCTCCGGTGCACGGTAACCCGCGCCGTTCCTCTATAATGCGTCGTTTTAACCGGCCCCGACTGCTACCGTGAATCCGCGCCTCGACCTGCTCCAGCCCTACCCGTTCGAGAAACTGCGGGTACTCTTTTCGCAGGTGACGCCTGCGGCGGACAAGCCGGCGATCAGCTTCGGCATCGGCGAACCCAAGCACCCGACGCCCGAATTCATCAAGCAAGCGCTGGCCGAGTCGCTTTCGGGGCTGGCGAATTATCCCACCACCGCTGGTTCCGATGCACTCCGACAGTGCATCGCCGGCTGGCTGGAACGCCGCTACGGGCTGCCCAAGGTCAATGCCGCCACCGAGGTGCTGCCGGTGACCGGCTCGCGCGAGGCACTGTTCGCCTTCGCCCAGACCGTGGTCGATGGCACCCGGCCGGGCGCGCTGGTGATGTGCCCGAACCCGTTCTACCAGATCTATGAAGGCGGCGCGCTGCTGGCCGGCGCCACGCCCGTGTTCGCCAACAGCGACCCGGCGCGCAACTTCGCCCCGGCGTTCGGCCGTATTAGCGACGACGTCTGGAAGAAGGTCCAGCTGCTGTTCGTCTGCACCCCGGGCAACCCGACCGGCGCCGTGCTGTCGCTGGATGACTGGCAGCAGCTGTTCGCGCTGTCGGACCGCTACGGCTTCGTGATCGCGTCGGACGAGTGCTACTCGGAGATCTATTTCGACGAAGGCCGCGCGCCGCTGGGTGCACTGGAAGCCGCGCACAGGCTTGGCCGGAGCTTCGAGCGATTGGTGATGTTCTCCAGCCTGTCCAAGCGCTCCAACGTGCCGGGGCTGCGCTCCGGCTTTGTCGCCGGCGACGCCGCGCTGCTGAAGAAATTCCTGCTATACCGTACCTACCACGGCGGCGCGATGAACCCGGCGGTGCAGAGCGCCAGCATCGCCGCCTGGAACGATGAGGGTCACGTGCGCGAGAACCGCGCGGCCTACGTGCGCAAGTTCAGCGAAGTGACGCCGATGCTGGCCGAGGTGCTGGATGTGGCGCTGCCCGACGCCGGCTTCTACCTGTGGGCCGATGTCTCGCGCACCGGCCTGAGCGATACCGAGTTCGCCGCGCGCCTGCTGGCCGGGCAGAACGTGACCGTGCTGCCCGGCAGCTACCTGGCGCGCGAAGCCGACGGCATCAACCCGGGTGCCAACCGCGTGCGCATGGCGCTGGTGGCTACGCCGGAGGAATGCCTCGAAGGCGCGCGCCGCATCGTCGAATTCTGCAAGTCGCTGGGCTGAGGCGCTGCCTCGCCCGCCGCATTGGCCAGACCCAAGCATCAATATTCAACCCTGAGAAAACGAACATGACGCAAGCACTGCAAGCCCTGATCGACCAGGCCTGGGAAGACCGCACCAGCCTGTCGCCCAAGTCCGCCCCCAACGATATCCGCGAAGCCGTTGCCAACGTCATCGCCCAGCTGGATGCCGGCACGCTGCGCGTGGCCGAGAAGCAAGGCAAGGACTGGATCGTCAACCAGTGGGTCAAGAAGGCCGTGCTGCTGTCGTTCCGCCTGGAAGACAACGCGCCGATGAGCGCCGGCGGCTTCGCCCAGTTCTACGACAAGGTGCCGACCAAGTTCGCCAACTGGAGCGGCGACGACTTCGCCAAGGCTGGCTTCCGCGTGGTGCCGCCCGCAGTGGCCCGCCGCGGTTCGTTCATCGCGAAGAACGCGGTGCTGATGCCGTCGTACGTCAACATCGGCGCCTATGTCGATGAGGGCACCATGGTCGACACCTGGGCCACCGTCGGTTCGTGCGCGCAGATCGGCAAGAACGTGCACCTGTCGGGCGGCGTTGGCATCGGTGGCGTGCTGGAGCCGCTGCAGGCCAACCCGGTCATCATCGAAGACAACTGCTTCATCGGCGCCCGTTCGGAAGTCGTGGAAGGCGTGATCGTCGAAGAGAACTCGGTGATCTCGATGGGCGTGTACCTGGGCCAATCGACCAAGATCTACGACCGCGAAACCGGCGAGATCCACTATGGCCGCGTGCCGGCCGGTTCGGTGGTGGTGGCGGGCAACCTGCCGTCCAAGGATGGCAAGTACAGCCTGTACTGCGCCGTGATCGTGAAGAAGGTCGACGCGCAGACCCGCGCCAAGACCAGCCTGAACGACCTGCTGCGTGACTGATCGCGTCTGATCGCGTCTGATCGGTCTGACCGCGCTGGCGCGGCCTCGCTGCGCCAGCCCGTCCCGGGGCCGGTCCCCGGGACCGCAATACCCGTGTTACCGCTGTTCCCGCTGTCACCTCCCGCCTGGCCAGGCTCAACATGCCTTCCCTCCGCAAGCGACTCATGGCCCTGGATCCCGCCACCGTCAGTACCGTGCTCTCCCTGTTGCCCACCATTCTCGAGCAGGCCAACAAGACCATCGAGAAGATCAAGAAAGGCAAGCGCAAGGACGATGCGCCGGAAGGCGCCGTGGCCGAGACGCGCGATCCCGCCGCCCGCATTGCCGAACTGGAAGCCGCCGCCGTGCAGCAGGCCGAAGCGGTCAAGCTGCTGGCCGAGCAGCACGCCATCACCATCGAAGCGCTGCGCAAGGAAGCCGCGCGGCTGGACCGCCGCCTGCGCCTGATGACCGCCGTTGCCATGGGTGGCGTGGCGCTCGGCCTGGGCAGCCTGGTGATTGCGCTGAACCTGCTGTTCCGCTGAGCCCGAATTCAACAAAGACCAAGCCATGACCGTCCTGCTCTACGGCATTCCCAACTGCGATACCGTCAAGAAAGCCCGCACCTGGCTGGACGCCAACGGCGTGGCCTACACCTTCCACGACTTCAAGAAGCAGGGCGTGGATGAAGCCATGCTGCGCGGCTGGCTCAGGCACGTGCCGCTGGCCACGCTGCTGAACCGCAAGGGCACCACGTATCGGGCGCTGTCGGATGCGGACAAGGCCCGCGCCGAGGAAGAAGCCGGCGCGATCGCGCTGATGCAGCAGAGCCCGTCGCTGATCAAGCGACCGGTGCTGGCCCATGCTGGCAAGGTGATGGTGGGTTTCTCCGCCGACCAGTACGCCAGCCAGTTCTGATTTCCCCCGATTCCCCTGCCGATTTCCCTGATTTTCGCCGCCGTCACATGACCGCCACCCTCGCCCTCACCGAAGACCTGATCCGCCGCCGCTCCGTCACGCCCGCCGACGAAGGCTGCCAGGCCATCCTGGAAACCCGCCTGAAGGCGCTTGGCTTCGACTGCGAAGCCATCGTCAGCGGTCCGGACGATTTCCGCGTGACCAACCTGTGGGCGGTCCGGCGCGGCACGCAGGGCACGGCGGGCAAGCTGCTGGTGTTCGCCGGCCATACCGACGTGGTGCCGACCGGCCCGCTGGAGCAGTGGCACTCCGACCCGTTCGAGCCGACCCATCGCGACGGCAAGCTGTACGGCCGCGGCGCGGCCGACATGAAGACCTCGATCGCCGGCTTCGTGGTGGCGGTGGAGGAATTCGTCAAGGCGCATCCCGCGCATGCCGGCTCGATCGGTTTCCTGATCACCAGCGACGAAGAGGGCCCGGCGCATGACGGCACCATCAAGGTCGTCGAAGCGCTGACCGCGCGCGGCGAGCGCCTGGACTACTGCGTGATCGGCGAGCCGACCTCGGTCAACGCGCTCGGCGACATGGTCAAGAACGGCCGCCGCGGCTCGCTGTCGGGCAAGCTGACGGTCAAGGGCATCCAGTGCCATATCGCCTACCCGCACCTGGGCCGCAACCCGATCCATGACGCCGCCCCGGCGCTGGCCGCACTCGCCGCCGAAGTCTGGGACGAAGGCAACGAGTACTTCCCGCCGACCAGCTGGCAGATGTCGAATATCCACGGCGGCACCGGCGCCACCAACGTGATCCCGGGCCACGTCACCATCGACTTCAATTTCCGCTTCTCGACCGCGAGCACGCCCGAAGGCCTGAAGGCGCGCGTGCATGCGATCCTGGATCACCACAGCCTCGAATACACGCTGGACTGGACCCTGGGCGGAGAGCCCTTCCTGACGCCGCGCGGCGACCTGTCCGACGCGCTGTCGTCCGCAATCAAGGCAGAAACCGGCTTCGACACCGAGCTGTCGACCACCGGCGGCACGTCCGACGGCCGCTTTATCGCCAAGATCTGCCCGCAGGTGATCGAGTTCGGCCCGCCCAATGCCAGCATCCACAAGATCGACGAGCACGTCGAGGTGCGCTTCATCGACCCGCTGAAGAATGTTTATCGCGGCGTGCTGGAACGCCTGATCGCCTGATTTTTTTCGCCGAAAGACACTGACATGGCAACACCCTCTCCCTTGCGCACCGTGCGCGACCTGCTGCGCCTCGCGGTCTCGCGCTTTACCGCCGCGCGCCTGTCCTTCGGCCACGGCAGCGCCAACGCCTATGACGAGGCGGCCTACCTGGTGCTGCACACGCTGAACCTGCCGCTCGACACGCTCGACCCGTTCCTCGACGCGCGCCTGCTGCCCGAGGAAATCGACGCCGTGCTGAAGGTGATCGACCGCCGCGTCAACGAGCGCGTGCCGGCCGCGTACATCACGCACGAAGCCTATATGCATGGCCTGCGCTTCTACGTGGACTCGCGCGTGATCGTGCCGCGCAGCTTTATCGGCGAACTGCTGCAGGAAGGGCTGGAGCCGTGGGTCGGCGAGACCGGACAGATCGGCCCGGTGCTGGAGCTGTGCACCGGCTCGGGCTGCCTGCCGATCCTGGCCGCGCACGTGTGGCCGAATGCGAAGATCGATACCGTCGACATCTCGCCCGATGCGCTGGCCGTGGCGCGCCGCAACGTCGCCGACTACAAGATGGACGACCGCATCCGTCTCTACGAAGGCGACCTGTACGCGCCGCTGCCGCATGGCGCGACCTACGACGTGATCCTGACCAACCCGCCGTACGTCAACGAGGCCTCGATGCAGGCACTGCCGGCGGAATACCAGGCCGAGCCGCGCATCGCGCTGGCCGGCGGTGACGATGGCATGGACGTGGTGCGGCGGATCATCGCCGGGGCCAAGGCGCGGCTGAATCCCGGTGGCGTGCTGGTGGTCGAAATCGGCAACGAGCATGCCAATGTGGAGGCCGCCTTCCCTGACCTGGAAATCGTCTGGCTGCCGGTCAGCGCGGGCGAGGAGCAGGTGTTCTTGCTGACATACGACGCGCTGCCGGGGTAAATCAGCTCACCAAATGTGTGCTCCCTCTCCCGCAAGCGGGAGAGGGAGCACACATTCGGCACGGGACACCCGCGCAATCTGGGCGAACACCGGCCACCCGTTGATCAGGCAACGCGCGCAGGCTCTACACTCGCTGCAGATATTGCGCCACTGACGCCGTGACCGCCAGCAACTCCCCCCTCCCCGGGTCCCCACCCGGTGCCAACGCCCTGCCCGCCCGGGCCGCAACCACGCACGCCGTGCGCGGCATTGCCATCCTGACCTTCGCGTTCGCGCTCAGCCAGTTTTTCCGCTCCTGCCTGGCAGTGATGGCGCCGGAGCTGCAGCACGATTTCGGCCTGTCGCCGGCGGGGTACGGCGCACTCTCTTCGTCGTTCTTCCTGGCCTTCGCCGTGGCGCAGATCCCCGTGGGCATTGCGTTCGACCGCTACGGTGTCGGCCGCCCGACCGCGCTGCTGCTGGCCGTGGGCGCGCTGTCGTCGATCGTATTCGTGCTGGCGCCCAACGGCACCGCAGCCACGCTGGCGCAGGTGGGGCTGGGGCTGGCGTGCGCGCCCGTGTTCATGGGCCTGCTGCATTTCGCCTCGGAACAGCTCTCGGAGCGCGATTACACCCGCGTGGTCAGCCGCTCCAACGCCACCGGCATGATCGGCTCGCTGTGCGCGACCGCGCCGCTGGGCTGGGCCATCTCGCTGATCGGCTGGCGGCCGTCGATGGCGGTATCGGCGCTGGGCATGGTTGCGGCCTGCTATGGCGTGTGGCGCTTCGTGCGCGACCATGGCCATGCCGAGGCCCGCGGCGCCTCGTGGCCGGCGATGCTGTCGGAAAGCACGCAGCTGCTGAAACTGGCGCCGCTGTGGACGCTGATCCCGCTGTGCGTGGCCATGGCCGCCGGCACCGCCTTCCGCAATGCCTGGAGCGGGCCCTACCTGGCCGAGGTATTCGGCCTGGGCTCGGCACCGCGCGGCGTGGCGCTGACGCTGCTGAGCCTGGCCGGCTTCCTGACGGCATTCCTGCTGCCGGTGCTGGTCCGCCGCAGCACGCTCAAGACCGCCATCGCCGGCTGGTCCTGCTTTGCCATGTCGGGGGCGATCCTGCTGGCGCTGTGGCCGGACACCGGCATCGGCTACGCCGTGGCGATGATGGCGCTGCTGTCGACCATTGGCATGCTGCATCCGCTGGTAATGGCGCAGGGCCGCGGCCTGATCCCGCCATCGCAGCGCGGGCGCGGGCTGGGGCTGCTCAATACCTTCGTGTTCCTCGGCTCGGCGCTGACATCGTGGGCGTTCGGGCTGATCGCCAATGCGGGGCATGTGCGGCAATGGCCGGTGGCATCGACTTATGCGGCGATCTTTGTGTCCGCGGCGGTGCTGGTCGCGGTGTCGCTGATCCCGTATTTCTTCAGTCCGCCGCATCCGACCAACTGAGCGCCATGTCGTACGGCGTCCTTGATGCAGCCGCGCGGCGCGCGGATCACCAGGACGATCGCCCCGGGCTTCGCCTACAAAAAGCCAGACTTATCAATTTAAGAATTCCGCTGCCGCGCATCCCGCTTTACCGTTTGTGACACCGGCGTCCCAGCCCGCAACATGGGACGGCGGCCGCGCCCGCGGCCGCACAACAAGGAGACACATCGATGGCATCATCCCTGCGCCCCGTCCGGGGCCGCCGTGCATGGCTCGTGCAAGGCCTGGCCGGCATGCTGGCCGCCGGCTCGCTGGCCGTGCCGTTCACCGCCGGCGCCGAGACCTGGCCCGCGCGACCGATCCAGCTGCTGATCCCCTACCCGCCCGGCGGCAGCGCCGACCTGCTGGCGCGCCCGGTGGCCGCCAGGCTGCAGGAAAAGCTGGGCCAGCCGGTGGTGCTCGACTACCGGCCCGGCGCCGGCGGCACCATCGCCACGCAGGCGCTGGCGCGCGCCAAGCCGGACGGGTACACGCTGATCATGGTCCTGGCCGCGCATGCCATCAATGCCAGCCTCTATCCCAAGCTGCCGTACGACACCCGCAAGGACTTCGCGCCGGTGTCGCTGGTGGCCAACCTGCCGATGATCCTGGCCGGCAGCTCGTCGCTGCGCGCGAACAACGTGCAGGAGCTGATCGCGGAGGCCAGGGCCAACCCCGGCAAGCTGACCTTTGCTTCGGCCGGCAACGGCAACACCGGGCACCTGGCGGGCGAGTTGTTCGATTCCGTCGCGGGCATCAAGATGACCCATGTCCCGTACAAGGGCAGCGCCCAGGTGGTGACGGCGATGCTGTCGGGCGAGGTCCAGCTGACCTTCGACAGCATCTCCACCACGCTGCCGCACGTGAAGAGCGGCAAGCTGCGCGCGCTGGCGGTGACCGGCAGCCAGCGCGCCGCGGTCGCGCCCGACGTGCCGACGCTGGCCGAAGCCGGCGT
This sequence comes from Cupriavidus oxalaticus, assembly GCF_004768545.1. NCBI lineage: Bacteria > Pseudomonadati > Pseudomonadota > Betaproteobacteria > Burkholderiales > Burkholderiaceae > Cupriavidus > Cupriavidus oxalaticus. Next base: position 2,012,195 of record NZ_CP038635.1, read on the forward strand.
GCCGGGCATCAGCATCACCGGCTGGTATGCGGTACTGGCGCCGGCCGGCACGCCGCAGCCGGTGGTCGACCGCCTCAGCACCGAGATCGCCACCGTGCTGCGCCAGCCCGAACTGAAGGCCTCGCTGGCAACCAATGGCTATGAACCGGTCGGCTCCACGCCGGCGGCGCTGCGCACGCATATCGATGCCGAGATCAACCGCTGGAGCAAAGTGGTAAAGGACTCCGGCGCGCAGATACAGTAACCGCTTCCCGGCGGGCGCCGCGATGCCGGCGCCCGCTCCGTTCTTGCGACATGAACTTGCCGACATGACCCAGACGCCCAACCAGCCCACGCAGCCCACCCAGCCCGCGCCGCTTGCCCGCCCCTTCACCACCATGTCCGTGCTCGTGCGCGAGCATGCCACCGAACGCCCCACGCAGCGCGCGCTGATGCATGACGGGCGCGTGCTCGACTACGCCGGGCTGGACGCCGCCATGGACCGCATCGCCGCGGCGCTGGCGCGCGACAACGTGCGCCCGGGCGAGGCCATCGCGATCTGCGCGAACTCGTCGATCGAATACGCCGCGGTCTATCTCGGCGCGGTGCGCGCAGGCGTGGTGGTGGCACCGCTGGCGCCATCGTCCACGGCGGAGAGCCTGGCCGGCATGGTCGCGGACTCCGGCGCGCGCATCCTCTTCACCGATGCCGCGGTCGCTGCCGCGTTGCAGCCGGTACGCGCGCAACTGGCGGGCACGCCCCTCGTCACGCTCGATGGCAGCGATGGCGGCCAGCCGTATGCGGACTGGCTCGCCCCCGCCGGCACGCCGGTGCAGGAGCCCGAGATCCGCGCGGAAATGCCGCTGAACATCATCTATTCGTCCGGCACCACCGGCAAGCCCAAGGGCATCGTGCAGTCGCACGGCATGCGCTGGGCGCACGTGTCGCGCGGCGCGGCCACGGGCTACGGCACCGACGCGGTCACGCTGCTGTCGACGCCGCTGTACTCCAACACCACGCTGGCCAGCTTCTTCCCGACCATCGGCCTGGGCGGCACGGCGATCCTGATGGCCAAGTTCGATGCGGGCAAGTACCTGGCGCTGGCGCAGCAGCACCGCGTCACGCACACCATGCTGGTGCCGGTGCAGTACCAGCGCCTGCTGGCGCATCCGGACTTCGACCGCCACGACCTGTCGTCCTTCCGGCAGAAGTTCTGCACCAGCGCGCCGTTCAGCCCGGCGCTGAAGGCCGAGGTGCTGCGCCGCTGGCCCGGCGGGCTGACCGAGCTGTACGGCATGACCGAAGGCGGCGGCAGCTGCCTGCTGCACGCGCACCAGTTCCCCGACAAGCTGCACACGGTGGGCCGCCCTGCGCCGAACGCCGACATCCGCATCATCGACGACGAAGGCCGCGAGCTGCCGCCGGGCAGCACCGGCGAAGTGGTCGGCCGTTCGCCGGCGATGATGAACGGCTACCACAACCAGCCGGAAAAGACCGCCGAGACCGAATGGCACGATGCGCAGGGCAATCGCTTTATCCGCACCGGCGATATCGGCCGCTTCGATGAAGACGGCTTCCTGGTGCTGCTCGACCGCAAGAAGGACATGATCATCTCGGGCGGCTTCAATATCTATCCCAGCGATATCGAGGCGGTGGTGCGCGAGCACCCGGCGGTCGCCGAGGTGTCGGTGGTCGGCGTGCCGTCGGAGCGCTGGGGCGAGACGCCGGTGGGCTTCGTCGCGCTGCGCGCGGGCAGCGGCGCCACGGCGCAGGACGTGCTGGCCTGGGCCAACGAGCGGCTGGGCAAGACCCAGCGGCTGGCCGAACTGCACGTGGTCGACAGCCTGCCGCGCAGTGCCATCGGCAAGGTGCTCAAGCGCGAATTGCGCGACCGGCTGACGCAGGCCTGAGCTCTCGATGCAAAGCATGCTGACGCGGTGCGCGCAGCACAATCGCAGAAAGTTTGCGAAGGTGCTTGCGCAATCGCGGAGGCATACCTATAATCTGCGGCTTCGCTAGGCTCGTAGCTCAGCTGGTTAGAGCACCACCTTGACATGGTGGGGGTCGTTGGTTCGAGTCCAATCGAGCCTACCAACGCACAAAGGAAACGGACGGTACGCAATCGCGCACCGTCCGTTTTTCTTTTTCCGCGCGGCAATGTCAGTCGCTGAGGTTCAGGCGCTGATGCCGAACTCCGCCAGCACCGCTTCGGTGTGCTGCCCCAGCGTGGGCGCATTGCCCTCGGGCCGCACCATGCCTGCCATCCCCGGCAGGTTGGCCCAGGGCACCTCGCCAATCCCCTCTAGCGCCAGGCGGCCGAAGACCCCTGCCTGCCGGCATTGCTCGCTCCCCAGGAAATCGCTGGCGTGGCTGACGCGGCCGAACAGCACGTCATGCTCGGTCAGCTGCGCTTCCCAGTGCGCGAGCGGCTGCGCGGCCACCGCCTGCGCCACGCGCCGGTTCAGTTCCGCCGCGCGCGGCAACCGGCCGGCACAGGTGCGCAGCGCGGCATCGCCGAGCCAGTCGTCAAAGCCCAGCAGGCGTGCCAGCCGCACGAACATCGCGTCGTTGAGCATGCTGATATAGAGCATGCCGTCCGTTGCGGCGAACAATCCCGTCGGCGCATTGGCCGCGGCCATTTCCGCGTCGGGAAACATGGCATCGTCCACCAGCAGGTACGACTGAAGCGCAGCGCTGGTCTCCAGCAGCGACAGCTTCACATGGCGTCCCTTGCCATGGCGCGCGGCCCTGAACAATGCCGCGCAGGCATGCTGGGCGGCATAGAGCCCGGTGCTGAGATCGATCAGGAAGAACGGGATACGGCGCGGCTGGCCCGCGCCGTCGCGGTTCAGGTGCATCAGTCCGCTGACCGCCTGCACGGTGGTATCGACCGCGGGCAGCGCCGCCATCGGGCCGGCATGGCCGTAGCCGGTGATCGACACATAGACCAGCGCCGGGTTGCGCGCCGCCAGCGCCTCGTAGCCCACGCCCATGCGCTCGGCCACGCCGGGGCGGAAGTTCTGGATCACCACGTCGGCACGTGCGGCCAGCCGTGCGATGGCGGCGCGGCCGCTGTCGGTGCGCGCATCCAGCAGCACGCTTTGCTTGCCGGCATTGCACGCGACCGCGATCGCGGTCTGGCCGGCGCGGATGCGGCCCATATTGCGCGACCAGTCGCCGCCCGGCGGTTCCACCTTGATCACGCGCGCGCCCTGCTGGCGCAGCACCAGCCCGCAATACGGCCCGGCGATCCCCTGGCTCAGGTCGAGCACCGTCAGGCCGTCGAGCAGCGCGGCGTCTTGTTCGGATTGCATCTGGTCCTTCCTCCGCGTTTCAGATATCCAGCATGACCTTGCCGATGGCGCGGCGCGACATCGTGGTGTCGACCGCCGCCAGCCAGTCGCGCAGCGGGAAGTGCTGCAGCACCGGCGGCGCCAGCTTGCCGCTCGCCACCGCCTGCATGATCTGTTCGACCACCTGCTGCACGCGCGGCGCGAAGCGCTGGCGCTCGTCGGTCAGTCCCCAGCCGATGTAGTAGCCGTAGTTGAAGCCGATCATCGACAGGTTCTTGACCAGCAGCAGGTTCGCAGGCACTTCCGGGATGCGACCGCTGGCATAGCCGATCGACAGCAGCCGCGCGCCCGGTGCCGCGCAGCGCAGCGAGGCATCGAACAGGTCGCCGCCGACCGGATCGAACACCACGTCGGCCCCGCCCGCCGGGCACAGCGCCTTGACCGAGGCCGCCAGCGTGGCCGCATCGGCAGGCAGCGCGTGCGCCGCGCCGTTGGCCAGTGCCGCCTCGCGCTTGGCATCGGTGCTGGCGGTGGCAATCACGCGCGCGCCCATCAGCTTGCCCACCTGCACGGCAGCCGTGCCGAGCGCGCCGCTGGCGCCGTGCACCAGCATGGTCTCGCCGGGGTGCAACGCGGCGCGCCACGCCAGCGCGGCCCACACTGTGCCGTAGGTGACCGGCAACGCCGCGGCGTGCGCCAGTTCAAGCCCGTCCGGCACCGGATAGACCGTGTCGGCAGTCGTCACCACTTCTTCGGCAAAGCCGCCCCAGTCCAGCGCCGCCGCCACGCGCTGGCCCACGCGCAGCCGCGTCACGTCCGGCGCCACCTCCAGGATCTCGCCCGCCGCCTCGGTGCCCGGCGTGAACGGCAGCGGCGGCTTGCGCTGGTACTTGCCCGACACGAACAGGCTCAGCGCAAACCCGACGCCCGCATGCCGCACGCGGATGCGCACCTGCCCCCGCCCGAGCGGCCGGCGCGGGATGCGCTGCAGTTCGAGTTCGCTCCAGTGGCACCAGCGCGAGCAGACCAGCCCCAGGTAATCGTCCTCTTGCATCGTCAGTCCTGTCATTCCAGCGTAATGCCGACATCGCGGATGATGCGGCTCCATTTGTCGCGGTCGCTCTTCAGCACCGTGGCAAAGGCTTCCGGCGTGCCGCCGACCGGCACCAGGTTCAGGTCCTGCATTTTCTTTGCGATCTCCGGCATGCGCACGATGCGCGCCACTTCGCGCGACAGCGCCTCGACCCGCGCCTTCGGCACGCCCGCCGGGAACAGCAGGCCCATCCACGCATCCGGCTCGAAGCCCTTGTAGCCCGCCTCGCGGAAGGTCGGCACCCCGGGCAGCAGCGCCGAACGTTCGGCCCCGGCCATGGCCACCGGGATCAGCTTGCCGCCCTGCAGCAGCGCCATCGCCGTGCCCACCGGCACAAAGCCGATCTTCACATGCCCGGCGGCCAGGTCCGTGACCAGCGGCACACCGCCCTTGTAGGCCACGTGATCCATCTGCAGCCCGGCCTCGCGCTTGAACAGTTCGCCCAGGATATGGCCAGTGGTGCCGGCACCGTACGAGCCGTACGGGTACTTGTTGGGATTGGCCTTGACCAGCGCCACCAGCTCCGGCAGCGTGCGCGCCGGGAAATCCGGCGACACGGCGAGGATGGTCGACGAGATCGCGACCTCGCTGACTGGCGTGAAATCGGTGATCGGGTCATAGCCGATGCGCGGGTACAGCGACGGGTTCTGCACGTGCGCGGTGAAGGTCAGCAGCGCGGTATAGCCGTCCTTCGCGGCGCGCGCGACGTGCTTGGTGCCGGTGGTGGTGCCCGCGCCCGGCTTGTTGTCGACGATGACCGGCTGGCCCCAGGTCCTGGTCAGCTCCTGGCCAATCAGCCGCGCCACGGCATCGTTCACATTGCCGGCCACGGACGGCACGACGATGGTCAGCGGCCGCGACGGATAGGGATCGGCATCGGGTGCATCGGCCGCGTGCGCAGAGACTGCGAACGTGGCCAGCACGATGGCGGGCATGGCGGCGCGCAGCCGCGAGCGAAGAGTCGGCATGGTCGGTGTCTCCTGTCGTGGCTCCCTTCTGTGTTGCCCGCCAGCCGCTGGCGATGCGAGGGATGCCAGCGCAGTCTAGGGCACCAGCGCGGCACGATCGATTCCTGCGCGGCACAGTTCGAGTCCTGCCAGGCATGGCGCAGTGCGTCAATGCCGCGGCGCGGCCCCCTCGCCGCGCTACAATGGCCGGCACTCTCCGCACGCTGCCAGGCCGGCACCTATCCCATGCGATTCGAGGATCTAGAAGCCTTCCTGGTAGTCAGCGAACACGGCAACCTGCATCGCGCGGCCGACACGCTCGGCATGACCCAGTCCGGCCTGTCCAAGACGCTGGCGCGGCTGGAGGCCGAGGCCGGCATGCCGCTGTTCGAGCGCACTCCGCGCGGGCTGGTGCCGACCAGCGTCGGCAAGACGCTGCTGGCCCATGCGCGCAAGATTTCGCTGGCGGCGACCGACCTGCGCAACGAACTGGCCGAGCAACGCCTGGCGCGCGCCGGCACCGTGCGGCTCGGCGCCATCCCGTACCTGGTGCCGTCGCTGCTGTCGCCGCTGCTGGCGCAGTTCTTCGTCAGCCGCCCGCTGGCGGTGTTCTCGATCGAGACACACCTGAGCGCGCGCCTGATGGCGGTGCTGCAGAACGGTGACGCGGACCTGATCCTGGCCGCGCGCCCGGCCAGCGTGCCTGAGGACATCGACTGGCTGCCACTGGGGCCGCTGACCATGCAGATCGTCTGCCGCGCGGCGCATCCGCGCCGCGACAGCTTCCGTACGCTGGCCGACCTGACCGAAGAGCGCTGGGCCGTGCCGGCCAGTTCGCTGTACCTGCGCCAGTGGCTGGAAGAACGATTCACCTCGGTGGGCCTGCCGCCGCCGCGCGTCGCGGTGGAAAGCACGGCCTCGCCGGTCGCGTTCGGCGAGTTGCTGCGGCACTCGGACCTGCTCGGCATCATGCCGCCGCGCATCCTGAAGCAGGCCGAGGGACAGGGATTGCAGGCGATCGCCGGGCCGGGCATGTCGTGGCAGCATGAACTGGCGGTGCTGTGGCGCGCCGGCGGCTACCTGTCGCCGATCTGCCAGGACTTCCGCGACGCGGTGGTCAAGTGGTGCGAGGAAATGGAGATCTGAAGGCGCGGCTCAGGGCACCCACCAGTAGCGGGTGATATGGAAGAACACCGGCGCGGCGAACACCACCGAGTCGAGCCGGTCGAGCATGCCGCCGTGGCCCTGGATCATGTGGCCCCAGTCCTTGATGCCGCGGTCGCGCTTGATCGCCGACATCACCAGCCCGCCCAGGAACCCCATCAGCGCGATCGCCAGCGCGATCAGCCCGGCCTGCCACGGCGTGAACGGCGTGATCCACCACAGCGCCGCGCCCAGTGCGGTGGCGCTGGCCACGCCGCCGACAAACCCTTCCACCGTCTTTGACGGCGACAGCAGCGGCGCGATCTTGCGCTTGCCGCACAGCTTGCCCCACACGTACTGCAGCACGTCGCTGCCCTGCACCACGATCACCAGGAAGGCGATCAGCAGCAGGTTGCGGCCCTCGAAGCCCGGGATCGGCAGCGTCAGCAGCGCCGGCACGTGCGAGATGCAGAACACGCAGATCATCACCGCCCACTGCACCCCGGCGCAGCGCTCCAGGAAGCGCGTGGTCTCGGACGACAGCGCCGCCAGGATCGGCAGGAACAGGAAGGCATAGACCGGGATCAGGATCGAGAACATGCCATACCAGCCGGTGTAGACCAGCACGTACTGCAGCGGCAGGAACACGAAGAAGGCGGCGGCGATGGCGCGATGGTCGCCGCGGCGCGTGGTGGTGATGGTGACGAACTCGCGCAGCGCGAAGAACGACAGCAGGAAGAACAGCACGATCACCGCGGTGCGGCCCAGCGCGAAGGCCGCCCCCATGACGCCGATCATCCACCACCAGGCATTGACGCGCTGCGCGAGGTTGTCGATCACCGCGTGCTGCCCGCCGCCGGCCACGCGCCAGCGCAGCAGCGCGGTCACGGTGGAGGCGAGCAGCAGCACCGCAAACAGGCCGCCGAACAGCAGCCAGGTTTCATGGCTCCAATGCAACGTTGGCGTGGTCGGCATGGTCATCAGTCCAGTTCGGGGGCTAGCGCGAGCAGGCCGTCGCGGCAGCGGGACAGGAAGCTCTCCTTGTCCTCGCCGTCGGCCACCAGCAGCGGCTGGCCGAAAGTCACGGTGCACAGCAGCGGCACCGGCACCACTTCGCCCTTGGGCATCACGCGGTTGAGGTTGTCGATCCAGACCGGCACGAACTCCACCGCCGGGCACGCGCGCGCCAGGTGGTAGATGCCGCTCTTGAACGGCAGCAGCCGTGCATCGGTGGTATTGCGCGTGCCCTCGGGGAACAGGATCAGCGAATCGCCGCCTTCCAGTGCGCCGCGCATCAGTGCCACCGGATCGCTGCCGGGATCACTGTGCGTGCGGTCGATCAGCAGCGCGCGGAATACGTCGCGGCCGATAAAGCGCCGCAGCGGCGAACAGTCCCAATAGTCGGCGCCGGCCACGGGCCGCGTGCCGGCGCGCAGGTCGGGCGGCAGGCAGCCCCAGATCAGCACGAAGTCGCCATGGCTGCTGTGGTTGGCAAAGTACACGCGTTGCACCGCGGCGGGAAAGCAGCCCTGCCAGTTGGCGCGCATGCCGGTCAGCAGGCGGGCGAAAGCGATGATGGCGCGCGCGGTGGCGCGGGCGATCCACATGGTGTTGTTTACCTCAGCAGCAAGATCAGCAGGGACAGGCACAGCTGGACTGCGGCCAGTGCCACGCTGGCGCGCACCAGCCGCATCGCGCCGCGCGCGCGTTCGGGCAGCGAACGGCCAGTGCGGCCGGGTGTGATCCAGCCCAGTCCGGTCAGCGCGCCGTCGAGTCCGGCCAGGTCCGCCTGGCCCTCGCGGTCGGCCGAAGCGGCCAGCGCATCGAACAGGCGCCGGTCGATCGCCACGCGCAGCAGCAGCCAGAGTTGGGCCGGTGCCACCAGCAACGGCAGTGCAGACAGTGCGGGGCCGGCAGACAGCCAGGCGGAAGCCAGCGCGAAGGCCAGTCCGGCCACGCCGATCCATAGCGCACCGGACAGCGCGCCGGTGACGGCGTGCGCGATCCAGGCCTCGGAGGAACCACTGTGTGCGGCGTCAGTGGCCATCGGCAGCCTCCGGGGTCGGATATTGGTCGAGCCACGCCTGCAGCGCCTCGGCGTGCTCGCGCCCCAGCACCACCGCGGGTCGGTGTGCACGTAATGCGGCCAGTGCCGCCGGGGCGCCGCGCAGTCCCTGCCGGCGCGCCATCCATGCAGCCGCCACCAGCGCGCTGCGCGAATAGCCCAGCGCACAGCTCACCAGTATCCGGCGCGCTTGCGCGTGCCACGCGTCGAGTTGCGCCACGGCCTGCTCCAGTTGCTGCGCGGTCGGCACGGTCAGGTCCAGCACCGGCACGCAGCGATAGGCCAGCCCCGGCTCGGTTGCGGCGCGCGGCAATTCGGCGCTCAGGTCCAGCACGGCGTCAGCGCCCAGTGCGCGAAGTTCGGCATCGGTCGGGAAGCGGCCGACCCAGACGCCGTCTGCGATGCGGCTGGCCTGCGGCGCGCGCCGCGTCCACCAGCGCGAATTCAGGAACGCGCCGAGCAGGTATGGCGCCAGCACCCAGCATGCCGCCTGCGCCATCGTGCCGTCGGCATGCTTCTGGAACCAGGCCGGCGCGGCCAGCGCGTAGATGCGGGCAACGCAGGCCAGCGCCAGCGCCGCCCACAGCAGCAGGAACGCCAGCATCACGGAGGCTCCCACCGCCAGCACCGCGCACAGCAGTGCCATGACTGCGCCAATCCCATAGCGCCGCGAAAGCTGGCGCGTGCGCGCATCGGGCACTCCCATCGCAACGCCCGGCAGCCGCATCGGGAACAGGTAAACGCACAGCCAGCCGGCCAGCGCCCCGGTCGGCACGTCGATCACGTGGTGCTGCCACGTGGTCAGCACCGACACGCCGATCAGCGCGAACCAGCCATGGAGCAGCCAGCGCCAGCCGCCGCGCAGGTGCGCCGCGTACGCGACCCACAGGATCACCAGCAGGCTGATATGCAGCGACGGCGCCTGGTTGAACGGCAGGTCGAAGCCGCCCAGCAGCGCGAACAGCTGCCCCGGCAGCCCCTCCGCCTGCGGCCGCTCGAAGCTGAAGCGCAGCGGGAACGCGATAAAGCACGCCACCGAGACCAGCTGCGCCAGCACCAGCCGCCTGACGTGCACGACCAGCGCAGCGCGCGTGCGCCACAGGAAAAAGGAGATGCCGTACAGCAGATCGATCGACCAATACGGGATGATGGTCCACGGCAGGAACGGGATGCCGCGCTCCCAGCCGAAATAGACTGACGGCACCTGCGCGCGCTGGCTCGCAAGCCAGTTGGCAAAGCCGTAGCTGGAAAAGAAAAACGCGCCGGCCAGCGCCAGCAGCAGGCAGGCCAGCCGCCACGGACGTTCGCCGCGGGATGCCGCGGCAGCCGCCTCAGCCGCGCCAGCGGGCAGCGTGCTCATGCTGCGCGCCTGCGCGCCAGGCTGACGGTGAAGATGCCCCACGGGTCGATACGCTGGGTCACCTTGTCGAAGCCGGCGGCGCGCACCAGTTCGTCCATCTCGGCCTGCGAGCGGCGCCGCATCACCCACGCTGCGCCGCCGCGGTGGCTGGTCAGCGCGCGGGCGATGAATTCAAGCTGCGGATGCCAGGGCTGGCCGGTGTAGACCAGATAGCCGCCCGGCGGCAACGCGCGCGCCAGGCCTTCCAGCGAGCGGCGCACCATCGCGTTTTCCGGGAACAGCTCGTACAGGCCCGATACCACGGCCAGCGTCGGTGCCGGCGTCAGCGCGGCCAGGCCGTCGCCGTCGAAGGCATCGCCCTGTTCGAAGCGGGCGACTCCCTGCAGTCCCTTGGCCGCGATCAGCGCCCTGCCCTGGTCGACGTTGAGCTGGCTGTAGTCGCGCAGCAGGATCGATTCCACCTCGGCCGCACCGCCGTCCAGCGCGCCCAGCGCCTCCAGCACATAGCGACCGTGCCCGGCGGCGATGTCGACCATGCGCACCGGCATGCCGGCCGCATGCAGCCGCCGCACAGCCTGGGCGATCAGCGCTTCGGCGTGGACCTTGCGCTGGCGGATCCCGCGCCAGCCGATGGCGCCGAGGTATTGCTCGTCGGCCAGCCGGCCCAGTGGGCCGCGTCCCGACGGCGTATTGCGGTAAACGTAGTCGAGCGTCGAGCCCGAGTCGAAACCGGTCTCGTGCCCAAGCCGCACGCCGTCCGACAGCATCCCGCCGAGCTTCAGGCTGGCGCGCGCCGCGCGCCAGTACCACGCCGCCAGCCCGCCCGGCGCCGACGCCAGCCGGTCCGACTCCTCCCGGAACGGGCCGATCTGGTCGGCATCGAGCAGCGAGCGCGGCGCCGACGGCGTGTCGAACTCGCGCACGATAAATCGCCGCGCCGCGTCCACCGCCAGCTTGCGGTCGCGCTCGCCCAGCGTGTCGTGGAAGAACCCGTCCAGCACGATGCGTTCCTTGGTGCGCGCGCCCAGCCGCTCGTAGAAGCGGTCCTGCGGCCCGTGGTGCACCACCCAGTCCGCGCCGGAGATCAGCAGCTGCGTCGGCACCGTGATCGCGGCGGCATCGGCGACGATGCGCTCGGCGGTCTCGTACAGGTCGAGCAGGATATTGACCGCGATCGGCCGTGTGATCAGCGGGTCGGTGTCGTAGCTGGCGATGCGTTCGGGATCGTGCGTCAGGAACTTCGCCTTGACGTAGCTGTTGACAAAGAACCTGCCGCGCAGCCGGTGCATCAGCTTCAGCCCCGGCCGCGCGAACGGCACGTACAGCTTGACCTTGAACGCCGGCGAGGCCAGCACCAGCGCGCGGATCGGCGGCGCGTAATCGTGCACCCAGGTGGCGGCCAGCACTGCACCGACGCTTTGCGCGATGACCGCGGTGCGCTCCAGCGGGATGCCGTGCGCCTCGGCGATATGGTGGGTAAATGTCTGGATGTCGCGCACCGAGTCCGCCAGGCTGGGGCTGTAGCCACGCTCGCCTGGCGAGCGGCCGTGGCCGCGCGCGTCCCAGGCAAAGATGTCGTAGCCCGGCAGGTTCAGCTCGTCGGCCAGGTGGGCGACCCGGCCGGAATGCTCGTGGCCGCGGTGGAACAGCACCACGGCGCCGCGCGCCGGGCCCTCCACCGCCGGCCAGTGGCGGTAGAACAGCGCCTGGCCGTCATGGGTCTGGAAATGCCGCTCCTGCGGCTGGCGGATAGCGGCTCGGTCCATGGGCTCAGCCTGCGGTGCGGGCACGCGCCTCGGCAACGCCGCGGCGCACGCGATTGGTGATGGTGTACAGCGACAGCAAGGACAGCGCGAGCCACAGCCACGAAGCGGCACCGCCGAAACCCAGGCCGAGCCCCGCCCACAGCGCGATGGCCCCGACCGCGAAGGCACGGTCGCTCTTGCCGAGCGGGCCGTCGTAGCGCCGGCTGGCGCCGGCAAGCGGGCCGACCAGGCCGGCGGCCTCGACCATCACCGCCAGCAGCGCAAAGGTGCCGACCTGCGCCAGCCCGAAGTCCGGCAGCGCCGCCAGCGGCAGGATCAGCGCCAGGTCCGAGACGATGTCACCGAGTTCGTTGAGGTAGGCACCGAGCGCGCTCTGCTGGCCGTGCTCGCGCGCGAGCATGCCGTCGATGGCATTGAGCGCCATGCGCAGGAACAGCCAGAGGGGAAACAGCAGGAACAGCGCCGGGCTCTCGCTCACCAGCATGCCGATGGCGGCCAGCACGCCGACCGCGAGGGAACCGGCGGCCGCGGCGACCGTGACCTGGTTGGCGGTGGCGCCGCGATCGGCCAGGTCCTGCACCACCGGGCGCAGCCATGCCTGGAACCTGGGCTTGAGTTCGTAGAGCGTCATCGCGCCGGCCTCCCGCCGAGCTGATGCCGGAAGCGGCGCCGCTGGCAGGCCGGGAACCCCTTCCGTCTTGTTCTTGTGGCGTTTCTTGTGGCGTTTCGTCGTGACTGCCCGGCCCGCGCTGACGCGACCCGCCAGCGGTGCCTTTGGCGGCACTCTACAGCCAAGTCCGAGACATTACCAGAAGCGGCTTACGCCCTGTAGTGAAGGATTTCGAATGCGCAGGCTGAGTGCCATCCGGCCGCGCTCTAGCCACGATCAAGCCGCGGCCAGCGTGCTGCGCACGGCGTCGGTCACCTGCGCCACCACGCCGTCGCGCCAGTCGTCGGCATCGCCGTAGAAGGCCTGCCACATCGCCCGGCGCACCAGCGCGCGCTGGTTCTCGTCCGCCTCGGGGTGCTGGTGCAGCCAGTGGTCGCCGCGCAGCGCGTCCAGCACCTCGCCCACCGGCAGCGTGCCGAACTCCAGCGCGATGCCGGCATAGTCGATCCCCGGCAGCGTCTGCGGCACCGCATGCCAGGCCAGCCCGGTCAGGTTGGCCGAGGTCGACGAGCCATCATAGATCGACGTCACCCGGCTGCCCCAGATCGCGCGCGTGCGCGTCAGCGACTCGGGCGTGTCCGGGCCCATGTGGATCGGCTCGCCGTAGCCCCACGGCCCCAGGCCGGTGTGCACGTCGATCCAGCGCAGCGCCCCGCGCCCGGCGCCGAAGCGCGCCAGGATGCGGCACAGCGTGTAGTTGCTCCAGGTCGCCTTGTTGCCGCCGAAGAACATGCCGTCCGGGTCCTGGTACTGGCCGCCGCTCAGCGCGGCCTGGTACCACGCCATGCCGCGCTCGGCGACGGTCTTCATCAGCTGCGCCTGGTCGGCGTCCGACGGCGGCCATTGCGCCGGCAGCAGCAGCGGCGCGATCTCCGCATAGGGCCCGTTGTGCGGCAGCGGCTGCGAGAAATCCATGAAGTTGCGGTTCAGGTCGACGTTGTCTTCGTTGACCCGGCGCAGGTGCGAGAAACCGTAGGGATTGATGGCATGGACCAGCAGCAGGCTGGTGCCGGCCGCGGCGCAATCGGCCAGCAGCGCGGTGTCGTTCAGCATCGCAATCTGCGCGCCGGAGCCGGCGAAGCCCTCGGCGCCATGGGTGCCGGACGTCACCATCAGGCACTGCCGCGCACCGGGCGCGCCCACCTGCGCCACGTCGATCGCCAGGTCCTCGCCGGCGCTGCCGCGGCGGGTCGGATGCGGGAACTGCGCCAGGTCGGCCCCGGCCGCGCGCGCGGCATCGAGGAATTTCTGGCGGGCTTCGGCGTAGCTGCGCGAAAAAGGGCTCATGGCGTCACCGGCGGATGGCGATGCTGGAGATTAGACGCCTTTTCCGCCGGTTCTGCCAGCCGTGGCTAGAACAGCGAGCCGTTCGGGTCGGCCGGCGCCGAGTGTGCCGGGACTGCCGGGCCGGCCGCTTCCGTCCCCGCGCCCCAGATGCCGGGCGAGGTGAAGGCCTGCGGATGCATCTCGATCCCTGCCGCGGCCAGCTGGCCGGCGGTCAGCACCAGGTGGCGCGCCAGCCAGTCGTGCAGGCCGCGCAGGAAGCGGATGTTGTCGACGCTGTTGGACGCGGCGATCAGGCGCTCCAGCTTGACGTGGGCGGTATAGACGTCGAGCAGGTTGGTGGCGCGCAGCCGCGGCGGCGTGCTGGGCGCACGCTCGATTGCCAGGATCCGGCGCACCTGCGCGGTGGCCACGTCGCCGGTGCGCAGGTATTGCTCGTAGACGGGGTCCAGCGCGGGAAAGCGCACGGTGGGCTGCACGCGAGGCACGGCGGCCACTTTTTCCATGCGCAGCACGAGGTAGCGGATGGCGGCCAGGCGCTCGGCCGCCGCGGTTTCCGCCGCGCTGCGCCGTCCGCCCCCTCCGCGCCGGGCGCCGGCGGGGACAGGATCGGGCAAGGCTGTGCGGGGCACCACGTCGCGCTCGGTGTAGTCCGGCACCTGCAGCAGCAACCCGGGATGCGCCACCGCGGCGCGGGCGCAGTCCTCGCCGAACGGGTACTCGTGCCCGGCGGCGTCGCGCAGGATATAGGCCTGCCCGTGCGGGAAACCGTGGTGCCGGCGGCTGTTGCCGCGCGCCTGGCAGCGGGTGTCCACGTCGACGAAGTCCTTGCGTACGGGGATCCAGCCCCCGTCGTGTGCCTGGGTCATGCGAATGCGTAGCGCCGGTTGGCTGGGTTGGCTGCGGACCCGCTATTGTCGCCGATCCGCGCGATCCGCACGATCCGCTGCCGAGCAGGCGCTACTTCAGCATGAACGACATCGCCGACAGGCAGTTGAGCATGCGCACGGCGGCCTGCACGGAATCGGCGTGGAAGCCCAGGGTCACGCCGTCCAGGCGCTCCAGCGTCGGCCACTGGCAAAACAGGTCGGCATGCGCCGGCGTCAGGGTCTGCAGCCGGGCACTCACCCGCGCGTCGGCCGGCGTGTCGAGCCGCAGGCATTGCGCCTGTGCCGCGGCGCGCACGCCGTCGGCCGCGGCCGCCTGGATCGCCTCGCGCGCCGCCGCCGGCGACAGCGTGGTGCCGCTGCCGAAGCCGCCGGCGCGCTTGGTCTCGGCAAAGCGCACCCACGGCATCAGCGGCCGGGTCTCGTGCACGAAGACATCGTCGCCGCTGGCCATCAGCACCGGCACGCCCAGCTCCCCGGCCATCGCGCCGTAGAGTCCCGCCTCGCCCAGTTCCATGCCGTTGAGCCAGACCCGGGCAAAGGCGCTGCTGTTGATGGTGTGCGCCAGCACGCCGCGGCTCTGCGCGCGGCCGTGGTAGCCGATCATCAGCACGCCGTCGGCGCCGTCCTCGATGCCGGCCATCATGCCGAGGTAGCGCGGCTTGCCGAGCACCAGCCGCGCGCGCGGGTCGAGCTGGTCTGGCAACAGGTTGCGGAAGCCGCCATGCGAGTCGTTGACCAGCACTTCGGTGGCGCCGCCGGCAAAGGCGCCGGCGACGGCGGCATTGGCCTCGGCGGTCATCCAGGCGCGGGCGCGTTCGTACTCGCCGTTGCCGGGGCGGGTCTGCTCGGCGTGGAAGACGCCGGCGACGCCTTCGATATCGGTGGAAATCAGGATCTTCATCAGGCCGACTGGCGCAGTTCTGGCATGGCCTCCAGCAAGGCGCGGCGGGCATGGCCGTCGCGGCCCTGCACCGTCGCCGCATGCCAGAGCGCATGGACGATGGCCTGCTCGACACTGTCCGCGGCGGCGCGGAACAGCGGGTCGAGCAGCGTTTCGTGGAGCATGGCGACCGATGGCATCGCACGGTCCGCCTGGTGCGGGACGGTATAGGCGGTCGAGAAGGCCAGCGCGATATCACCCGAGCCATGCCCGAACACCGACCCCGTGCGCGCCAGCCCCGCACCCGCGCGCAGCGACAGCCGGCGCAGCTGGCGCGCGTCCAGCGGCGCGTCGGTGGCCACGACCATGATGATCGAGCCCTTTTCAGGCTGTGCCCCAGCGTCGGGCTGCGCCAGCCGCTGCACCAGCTGCGGCCCGAGCAGCTTGCCCGCCAGCGTCAGCGATTCCGGCGTGCCGAAGTTGGCCAGCACCAGCGCGCCGACGCAATAGCCCGACGCGACGCACGACACCATGCGCGAGGCCGTGCCGATGCCGCCCTTGACGCCGAACGACGACATGCCGCGCCCGGCGCCGATCGCACCCTGCGCCACCTCCTGGCCGGCAGCGGCCAGCGCCGCGTCATAGTGGCTGCCGTCCACCACCATGCGCTGGATATCGTTCAGGTAGCCGTCATTGCATTCGAACACCAGCGGATTGATGGTCGGCCACGCGCGCCCGATCTCCGGGTTGGCGGCGACGGCGGCGCGGATCTGCGCCTGCGCCACGGCGCCGACCGAGAAGGTGTTGGTCAACGCGACCGGCGTCTCCAGCACGCCCAGTTCCTCCACCTGCACCAGCCCCACGCTCTTGCCGAAGCCGTTCAGCACGGTAGCCGCAGCGGGCACCTTGTCGCGATACACATCGCCGCCATGCGGGCGGATCACGGTGACGCCCGTTTGCACTGCATCCTGCGCCAGCGTGCAGTGGCCCACGGTCACGCCCGGCACGTCGGCGATGCTGTCGCGCGGTCCCGCCGGCAGATTGCCGATGCGCGGCACGCCCTGCGTCGATGTCTGCATGGCTTTAGCGGCGGTCGATCTTGGGATCCAGCGCGTCGCGCAGGCCGTCGCCAAGCAGGTTGAACGCGAGCACGGTCAGGAAGATCGCCAGGCTCGGGAAGATCGCCACGTGCGGCGCGGTCACCATGTCCGCGCGGGCCTCGTTCAGCATCGCGCCCCACTCCGGCGTGGGCGGCTGCGCGCCCAGCCCCAGGAACGACAGGCTGGCCGCGGTGATGATCGAGGTGCCGATCCGCATCGAGAAATACACCACGATCGACGACACCGTGCCCGGCAGGATATGGCGCATCAGGATGGTCCAGTCCGACGCGCCGATGCTGCGTGCGGCCTCGACGTAAGTCAGCCGCTTCAGCATCAGCGTATTGCCGCGCACCAGCCGCGCGAACGCCGGGATGCTGAAGATCGCCACGGCAAAGATCACGTTGGTCATGCCGTTGCCGAGGATGGCGACGATGCCGATCGCCAGCAGGATGCCCGGGAAGGCGAACAGCACGTCGGAGATCCGCATCACGATGCGGTCCCACCAGCCCTCGTAGTAGCCGGCCAGCAGGCCCAGCACGGTGCCGATCACCGCGCCGATGATCACCGACAGGAAACCCGCTGCCAGCGAGATGCGCGCCCCGGCCAGGATGCGGCTGAAGATATCGCGCCCGAGCGAATCGACGCCCATCCAGTGCGCAGCCGACGGGCCGGCGTTGAGCGCGTCGTAGTCAAAGAAATTCTCCGGGTCGTATGGCACGATATGCGGCGCCAGGACGGCGACCAGCACCAGCAGCAGCACGAACACGCCGGCGCCGAGCGCCAGGTGCTGCTTGCGGAATTTGCGCCAGAACTCGGTCCAGGGCGTGCGCACGGCCTCCGGCACCGGGGCCGTTGCGGGTGCCGCTTCGCTTGCGGCGGGCGTGGAAAGCTCAGTCATGCCGGCCTCACTTGTAGCGGATGGTGGGATTGATCACGGTGTAGAGCATGTCCACCACCAGGTTGATCAGGATGAATTCGAGCGAGAACAGCAGCACCTCGGCCTGGATCACCGGGTAGTCGCGCATCTCGACGGCATCGACCAGCAGGCGGCCGAGGCCGGGCCAGTTGAACACTTTCTCGACCACGATCGAGCCGCCCAGCAGGAAGCCGAACTGCAGGCCCATCATCGTCACCACCGGGATCATCGCGTTGCGCAGGCCATGCTTGGCCACCACCGCCGTCTCGCGCACGCCCTTGGCGCGGGCGGTGCGGATAAAGTCTTCCTGCAGCACCTCGACGAACGAGGCGCGGGTAAAGCGCGCCATCACCGCCGCCACCGCGGCGCCGAGCGTGATCGACGGCAGCACGTAGTGTTTCCAGGTGTCGGCGCCGATCGACGGCAGCCAGCCCAACTGCACGGAGAACACCTCCATCAGCAGCATGCCGAGCGCAAAGGCCGGGAAGGAGATGCCCGAGACCGCCAGCGTCATGCCCAGCCGGTCCGGCCAGCGGTTACGCCATACCGCCGAGCCGATGCCGATCACCATGCCGAACACCACCGCCCACGCCATCGACGCCACCGTCAGCAGCAGCGTGGGCATGAAGCGGTCGCCGATCTCTTCGCTCACCGGGCGCTTGGTGCGCAGCGAATTGCCGAACTCGCCGCGGATCGCATTGGAGAAAAAGTTGACGAACTGCTCGGGCAGCGGCCGGTCCAGGCCCAGGTCCTTGCGCACCAGCTCGACCGTAGCCGAGTCGGCCTCGGGGCCCGCCGCCAGCCGCGCGGGATCGCCCGGCAGCAGGTGGACGAACAGGAACACCAGCACTGCCACGATCAGCAGCGTGGGGATCACGCCCAGCACTCGTTTGAGGAAGTAGTTCAGCATTGCACACCATGAAGAAAGGCCGCAGGCCGCCTGCCTGCGACCCCGCGACGCGGGCAGGCGGCCACCATCGGCTTACTGCTTTACTGCTAGGTTGGGTGGGTTGTGGCAGAGCGCGGCTTCGCGGTGCTGCAAGCGCCTGCCCTCACACCCCTCACTGCTTGATATCAATCTCATCAAAATTAAACGACCCGTCCGGCATCACATACGCCCCGGTCAGCCGCTTGCTGCGCGCGAACAGCACCTTCTCCGTCACCAGGAAGGCCCACGGCGCATCCTTCCAGATGCGTTCCTGGGCGTCCTTGTACAGGCGGGCCTTCTCGCTGCGGTCGGTGGTGCGCAGCGCGCCGGCGATATCCGCATCGACCTGGTCGTTCTTGTAGTAGGCGGTGTTCAGCAGCTTGGGCGGCATCGACTCGGAAGCCAGCAGCGGACGCAGCGCCCAGTCCGATTCACCGGTCGACGACGACCAGCCCACGTAGTAGATGCGCACGCCGGCGTCTTCCGGCTTCTGCACGCTCTCGACCTTTTCGACGCGCTGGCCCGCTTCCAGCGCCTGCACCTGCGCCTTGATGCCGACCTGCTGCAGCTGCTGCTGCACGAACTGGATCACCTTCTGCGCGGTGGTGTGGTTGTACGCCGACCACAGCGTGGTCTCGAAGCCGTTCGGGTAGCCGGCTTCCTTCAGCAGCGCGCGCGCCTTGGCCGGGTCATACGGCCACGGGCCCAGCTTCTCGGCAAAGTCCACGCCCGGGGGCACCACGCCTTCGGCCGGCACGGCATAGCCGGCGAACGCCACCTTGGCGAGTGCGTCCTTGTTGATGGCGTAGTTGATGGCCTGGCGCACCTTCGGGTCGTTGAACGGCTTGACCGTGGTATTCAGGCTCAGGTAGCGCTGGATGATCGACGGCGACGAGATCAGATCGACCTTGGCGCTGCTCTTCAGCACCGCGGCCTGCTCGAACGGGATGCTGAAGGCAAAGTCCGCCTCGCCGGTCTGCATGATGGCGGCGCGGGTGTTGTTGTCGACCACCGGCTTCCAGGTGATGGAATCGATCTTCGGGTAGCCGGTCTTCCAGTAGCCGGCGAACTTCTTGCCCTTCAGGTGATCGGGTTGTTTCCATTCGACGAACTCGAACGGGCCGGTGCCGACCGGATGGAAGGCAATTTCCTTGCCGTACTTCTGCAGCGCGGCCGGCGAGATCATCACCGCCGACGGATGCCCCAGCACGTTGATGAACGGCGAGAACGGCTCCTTCAGCGTGACCTTGACGGTATTGGCATCGACCACGTCGGTCTTGGCGACACGGTTGAACAGCGTATAGCGCTTGAGCTTGTTGGCCGGGTTGGTGACGCGGTCCAGGTTGGCCTTGACGGCGGCGGCATCGAAGGTAGTGCCGTCGTGGAACTTGATGCCCTTCTTCAGCTTGATGGTGTAGACCAGGCCATCCTTGCTGACGTCATAGCTGTCGGCCAGCACGTTGACCAGCTTCATGTCCTTGTCCATGCCGAACAGGCCCTGGTAGAAGGACTTGCTGGCTGCCTGCGACAGCGTGTCGTTGGCGTCGTACGGGTCCAGCGTGGTGAAGGTGGAATACACCGCCATCACCGCATCCTTGGCCGCGAAGGCCGGCGCGGCGGCCAGCATGCCGAGCGTGCCGGCGGCAAAGGCGCCGGCCATCCATCGGGGCGAAACCATACGTGCAGACATCGTCGATTCTCCTTGGTAGCTTCGTTATTTCCAGGACTTCAATAGGCGCCGCCGACGGCATGCCGGGCGACATAGTGGCCAAGCGCGCCGCTGCCGGCGACCTGCACCAGCGGCTGCACCACCGGCTCGTCGCCGACCGCGCGGATCGGGCTGGGAATCTCATCGTTCAGCGGCTCGCGCCGCAGGTGGCGCCGCGCCGGATCGGCGATCGGCACCGCCGACATCAGCTTGCGCGTGTACGGGTGCTGCGGGTTCTCGAAGATCGCGCGGCGCGGGCCGATCTCGACGATCTGGCCCAGGTACATCACCGCCACGCGGTGGCTGACGCGCTCGACCACCGCCATGTCGTGCGAGATAAACAGGAAGGCGATGCCCAGCTCGCGCTGCAGGTCGAGCATCAGGTTGACGATCTGCGCCTGGATCGACACGTCCAGCGCCGACACCGACTCGTCGGCCACCACCACCTTGGGGTTCAGCGCCAGCGCGCGCGCAATGCAGATGCGCTGGCGCTGGCCGCCGGAGAACTCGTGCGGATAGCGCGCCGCGTGCGACGGATCCAGCCCCACCTTGTCGAGCAGCCAGGCCACGCGCTGCTCGGCCTCCTTGCCGCTGGCCGCCTTGTGCACCAGCAGCGGCTCCATGATCGAATAGCCCACCGGCACGCGCGGATCGAGCGACGCGAACGGGTCCTGGAAGATGAACTGGATATTGCGGCGCAGCGTCTGCAGCGCCGGCCCTTCCAGCTTGCTGATGTTCTGGCCGTTGAACTCGATGGTGCCGCTCTGGCTTTCCACCAGGCGCAGCAGCGAACGCCCCGTGGTGGACTTGCCGCAGCCGGACTCGCCCACCAGTGCCAGCGTTTCGCCGGGATAGAGATCGAAGCTGACCTTCTCCACCGCATGCACGCGGCGCGTGACACGGCCGAACAGGCCGCCGGGCACGTCGAAACGCGTGACCAGGTCCTGCACGCGCAGGATCGGCGCGATGCCGGGCTTGACCGTGTCCTGCGGCGCGGCCTGCTCCGCCCTGGCGCTGTCCAGCCGCAGCAGCGGGAACTTGGCCGGGAGGTCGGTGCCGCTCATGGCGCCCAGGCGCGGCACGGCCGACAGCAGTGCGCGCGTATACGGATGCGCCGGCGCGCGGAACACGTCGTCGGAACTGCCCTCTTCCACCTTCTCGCCGCGGTACATCACCAGCACGCGATCGGCCACCTCGGCCACCACGCCCATGTCGTGGGTGATGAAGACCACGCCCATGTGCATCTCGGCCTGCAGGCTGCGCACCAGTTGCAGGATCTCGGCCTGGATGGTCACGTCCAGCGCGGTAGTGGGCTCGTCGGCGATCAGCAGCGCCGGCTTGCATGACAGCGCCATCGCGATCATCACGCGCTGGCGCATGCCGCCGGAGAGCTGGTGCGGATAGCGCTCCAGCACGCGGCGCGCCTCGGGGATGCGCACCAGTTCCAGCATGCGCAGCGCTTCGGCGCGCGCCGCGGCGCGGCTCTTGCCCTGGTGCAGCCGGATCGATTCGGCGATCTGCTCGCCCACCGGGAACACCGGGTTGAGCGAGGTCATCGGCTCCTGGAAGATCATCGCCACGTCGGCGCCGCGCACGCTGCGCAGGGTCGCGTTATCCGCGCGCGCCAGGTCGATCACCTCGCCGCCGCGCCGGCGCAGCAGCATGCTGCCGCTGGCGATCTTGCCGCCGCCATGCTCGACCAGCCGCATCAGCGCCAGCGACGTGACCGACTTGCCCGAGCCCGACTCGCCCACCACCGCCAGCGTCTCGCCGCGGTCGACATGGAACGACAGGTTGCGCACGGCCTCGACGGTACGTTCGGACGTGGCAAAGCGCACGCTCAGGCCGTCGACCGAGACGACGCGCTCGGGCGGCAGGATGATGCCGGAGGCGGAAGCGCGCGATTGCGCAGGGGTAGTGGCCACTAGGTACTCCTTGTTTGCTGCGAGTGCTGAGACTTGCCGGTGCGGCGCGGGTCAGCCGTAGATCGAGACGCTGACGGCCTCGCCCACGCGGGCAAAGCCGCGGTACATGCCTTCGGTGTTGAACGGCAGCGTGACGTTGCCGTCGCGGTCTACCGCAATCAGGCCGCCGCGGCCTTCGATGGCGACCAGCTTTTCCATCACCACGCGCCGTGCCGATTCCTCCAGCGGCAGGCCGGCATAGCGCATCTGCGCCGAGACATCGTGAGCGGCCACGGTGCGGATAAACATCTCGCCGGTGCCGGTGGCCGACACCGCCACCACGTCGTCGGCATAGCAGCCCGCACCGATCACGGGGGTATCGCCGACGCGCCCCACCCGCTTGTTGGTCACGCCGCCGGTGGAAGTTGCCGCGGCGAGGTTGCCACGGCTGTCGCATGCCACCGCGCCGACGGTGCCGAACTTGCTGTCGGGGTCGATCGGGTCGGCCGGGTTGTTGCGTGCCGCCAGTGCGGCGGCATCATGGTCGAGCAGCGCCATGCCGGCGGCACCGCGGGCGCGCTGCCATTGCTCATGGCGTGCCTGCGTGAAGTAGTAGTCCTGCTCCACCAGCTCCAGCCCCTGGGCGGCGGCGAATTCTTCGGCGCCTGTGCCGGCAAACAGCACATGCTCGCTGTGGTCGAGCACCGCGCGCGCCGCCAGCACCGGATTGCGCAGCCGCGTGACGCAGGCGACCGCGCCGGCATCGCGGGTGGCGCCGTCCATCACGGCCGCGTCGAGTTCATAGGTGCCGGCGTGGGTCAGCACGGCGCCCTTGCCCGCGTTGAACAGCGGACATTCCTCCAGCAGGCGCACGGCTTCGGTCACCGCGTCGAGCGCGCTGCCGCCGTTGGCCAGGATGCGCTGGCCGGCCCGCAGCACGTGTTCCAGCGCTTCCGTGTATTCGCGTTCGCGCGCGGGATCCATCGCCTCGCGGGTGATGGTGCCGGCGCCGCCGTGGATGGCAATGACTGCTTGTTGCATGGGATAGCTCAGGGCTTCTTGAGGTTGGAGGCGCGGCGGCGCGTGGTGCCCGCCGCCTGCTCTTCGGTAGCCTGCGGCTCGGCTGGCCCGGCACGGCCGGCGCGGTCCGCGCCTGGCGCGCCATAGAGCCACGGCAGCAGGAATTCGGTCATTTCGGCGGCGGCCTTGACCGGCCGCTCGGCGCGATGCGCGACCGCGCCGCACAGCGCTTCGATCAGCGCCAGCACGGTCGCGTCGGAGTTGGCCGAGAGCCGGTTGGCGGCCTGCGCGTACAGCGCGATATCGGCCAGCGGCGCCAGCGGCGAGGTCGGCCCGTCGGTCAGCGCCAGCACCCGGCCGCCGTGCGCCTTGACGCGCTCCGCCAGTTCGATGCTGTCGGTCACATAGCGCGGGAAGGCAATCACGATCAGCAGGTCGCTCGGCTGCAGCTTGAACAGCTGGCGCGCCGCGTGCGAGGCGCCGCCGGCGCCGGCGACCGAGGTCACCATGCGGCAATGCATTTCCAGCCCGTGCTGCAGCAGGCCGGCCAGGAAGCCGCTGGCGCCGAAGCCCGCCACGTAGACGCGCTGCGCACCCAGGATCGCCGCGACCGCGCGCTCGCACGCCTGCGCGTCGATGCCGCGCCGGGTGGCTTCGGCATTGGCGGCCGCATCCTCGAGCGAGGCGGCGAACACTTCGGCCACGGTGGCGGGCCGCTCCAGTTCGCTGCGCAGCCGCTCGACCGGCGCCAGCGTGGCCTCAAAGCCGCGCACCAGCTCGGTACGGAATTGCGGATAGCCGTCGAAGCCCAGCGCCCGCGCGAAGCGGTTGGCGGTGGCCACCGACACGTCCACCGCCGCGGCAAACTCGTCGATGCGCATCGTGGCCGCGCGGAACAGGTTGGCCAGCACGTATTCCGCCATGCGGCGGTGCGCCGGCGTCAGCGTGGGCAGGCTGCGCGCGATGCGGTCGGAGATCGAATGGCCTTGGGTCATGTCGGGTCGGGACGGCATGCGCATGGGCGACGCTGCCGGTTACATCCTGAAAAACGAATGAAAATGAATTTACACGCAACCCACCCACAAAGAAAATAGAGTTTTCGCAGTTCGAGGGTAATCCCTAGGACCCGCCGCCATGCGGGGCACCGGGGCGGTGCGCAATGCCCTGGCATTTCTGGTGTTTCGCCATTCGCGGGCATGCCCCGCACCGGAAACGCTACAATGCCGGCCAGCGCCGCCAACCCGCCTTGGCCGGCTTTTCCGCGTAGTTGCCAGTACCCCGTTCAGAAGTTTCCCCGCACGTGATCCGAATCGACCAGCTTGTCCTCCAGCGCGGCACCAAGGTGCTGTTCGACCACACCAGCGTGACGCTCAACCCGGGCGAGCGCGTGGGCCTAGTCGGCGCCAACGGCAGCGGCAAGTCGACGCTGTTCGCGCTGCTGCGCGGCGAATTGCATCCGGACGGCGGGGATGTCAGCGTGCCGGCCCAATGGCGCGTGGCGCATGTGGCGCAGGAAACGCCGGCGGTCAGCCGCAGCGCGGTCGAGTACGTGATCGACGGCGACACCCGGCTGCGCGAGATCGAAGCCGCCATCACGGCCGCGCAGGCCAGCGGCGACGGCACCGCCGAAGGCGAAGCCCACGCCGCTTATGCCGACGCCGACGGCTACACCGCCCCCGCGCGCGCCGAGGCGCTGCTGCTCGGCCTCGGCTTTACGCTGCCCCAGGTCACGCAGCCGGTATCGTCGTTCTCCGGCGGCTGGCGCATGCGCCTGAACCTGGCGCAGGCGCTGATGTGCCCCTCCGACCTGCTGCTGCTCGACGAGCCGACCAACCACCTGGACCTGGACGCCATCGTCTGGCTGGAAGACTGGCTGGCGCGCTACCCAGGCACGCTGGTGATGATTTCGCACGACCGCGAATTCCTCGATGCGATCTGCAACGTCACCGTGCATATCGAGAACCAGCAGGTGCGCCGCTACGGCGGCAACTACACGCTGTTCGAGACCCTGCGGCTGCAGCAGATGGCGCAGCAACAGTCCGCCTATGTGCGCCAGCAGAAGGAAATCGCGCACCTGGAGTCGTTCATTACGCGTTTCAAGGCCAAGGCGACCAAGGCGCGCCAGGCGCAGAGCCGCGTCAAGGCGCTGGAGAAGATGGAGCGGCTCGCGCCGGTGCACGTCGCCGCCGGCTTTGCCTTTGAATTCCGCGAGCCCGACGCCGCGCCCAATCCGATGATGGTGCTCGACGGCGTCGATTGCGGCTACGCCGAGGCCGAGCCGCCGGTCACCATCCTGCACAACCTGGCGCTGTCGATCCAGAACGGCCAGCGCATCGGCCTGCTGGGCGCCAACGGCCAGGGCAAGTCGACGCTGGTCAAGACGCTGGCCGGCACGCAGGATCCGCTGACCGGCACGCTGCGCCTGGGCAAGGGCCTGCAGATCGGCTACTTCGCCCAGCACCAGCTCGAGACGCTGCGCGACCACGACTCGCCGCTGCAGCACCTCGCGCGGCTCGCGCCCGACGTGCGCGAGCAGGAGCTGCGCGACTTCCTCGGCAGCTTCAATTTCCGCGGCGACATGGCCACCTCGCCGATCGAGCCTTTCTCCGGCGGCGAAAAGGCGCGGCTGGCGCTGTCGCTGATCGTCTGGCAGAAGCCCAACCTGCTGCTGCTCGACGAACCGACCAACCACCTCGACCTCGATACCCGCGAGGCGTTGACCATGGCGCTGGCGCAGTTCGAAGGCACGCTGATCCTGGTCTCGCACGACCGCCACCTGCTGCGCGCCACCGCCGACCAGTTCATGCTGGTTGCCGACGGCACCATCAAGCCTTTCGACGGCGACCTGGACGACTACCGCGACTGGCTGCTGCAGCAGGCCGCCGCCAAGCGCAACGCCGCCGCGGCCGCGCACCTGGCAGAGAATGGCGGCGATGGCGCCGCCACGATCAACCGCAAGGACCAGCGCCGCGCCGAGGCCGACGAGCGCCAGCGCCTGTCGGCGCTGCGCAAGCCGCTGACGAAGGAGCTGGAGAAGGTCGAGAAGCGGATGGCAGTGCTGCAAACCGCCAAGGAGGAGATCGACCGATTCATGGCCGATGAATCGAGCTATGCCGAAGCCAGCAAGGCGAAGCTGATGGAGATGCTGAAGCGCCAGGGCGAGGTCAATGGCGAGCTGGAGACGCTGGAAGAGAAGTGGCTGGAGTTACAGGAGCAAATCGAGCAGATTGCGTGAGGAGCCCCTCAACGCCAACAGCGCCTGCATAGCCTTACACCCCTTGCGGACGCTGCCCTCTCCCGCGAAGTGGGAGAGGGCAGCAAACCCGCTGGACTTCAACCTTCCCGTAGTAAAAAAACGGCGCCTTAGCGCAGCGCCTTAGGCCGGTTTTTGTTTGCCCTTACCACTCAACGGAAATTCTTCTCCCGCCGGATCAACCCCACCGCCAGCGTCAGCGTCAGGATAAACAGCCAGATCAGCGACCACGCCGGCACCGACAGGCCCAGCACCGGCGGCAGCGGCGCCGCGCACAGGCCATCGGCGTAGAACACCTGCGGCAGCACCTTGGCGGTCGGCAGCGCGTTGACCCAGTTCTCCAGCGGATCGATGCCGCAGGTCGCCTTCGGGTTGAGCAACAGCGACACGTGATACACCGCCACGGCAATGCCGGCGATGCCGGACAGCATGCCCAGGCCCTGCCACAAAGAGCGCGTGTTCTGCGCCACCACGGCGAGCAGCGAGAAGATGCCGATGCCGATAAACGCAAAGCGCTGCATCACGCAAAGCGGACAGGGCTGGTAGCCCTTTTCAAACTGCAGGTAGAGCGCAACGCCGACCAGGCCGAAGGAAACCAGGGCGATCAGCAGGAAATAGGCGCGGGAATTGGCTTGCATAGCGGTGATAAATGGTGATCCGTGGTGATCCGGGGTGATCCGGCAAACGGGTGCCGTCAGGTGTGTTTAGTTCGGGGGCGCGGCATTGCTGCGCATTATTACCGATTTTTCCGCCCCCGCCTTGGACGCCACATCGGCTGCGCAACGCCTGCGCGAGTTTCCATAAGCAAGCCGCCGGCGCCCATGCCTCAGTCCAGGTGGCGCACCCGGTCGATTGCCTGCTCGATGCGCTCCACCGCGATCACTTCCAGGCCGTCGATCTTCTGCTTGGGCGCATTGGCCTTGGGGATCACGGCCAGCGTGAACCCCAGCTTGGCCGCTTCCTTCAGCCGTTCCTGGCCGCGCGGGCTGGGCCGGATTTCGCCGGCCAGGCCGACTTCGCCAAAGACCACCAGCCCGCGCGGCAGCGGCTTGTTGCGCATCGACGAATGGATCGACAGCAGCACCGCCAGGTCGGCGGCCGGCTCGGTGATCTTGACCCCGCCTACCGCGTTCAGGAACACATCCTGGTCGAAGCAGGCAATGCCCGCATGCCGGTGCAGCACCGCCAGCAGCAGCGCCAGCCGGTTCTGCTCCAGGCCCACCGCCAGCCGGCGCGGGTTGGGCACGTGGGCGGTGTCGACCAGCGCCTGGATCTCCACCAGCAGCGGGCGCGTGCCTTCCTGCGTCACCAGCACGCACGAGCCGGGCACGGTCTCTTCATGCTGCGACAGGAACAGCGCCGAGGGGTTGCTGATGCCACGCAGCCCGCGCTCGGTCATGGCGAACACGCCCAGCTCGTTGACCGCGCCGAAGCGGTTCTTGAAGGCGCGGATCAGCCGGTGCGAAGAATGCGTATCGCCCTCGAAGTACAGCACCGTGTCGACGATATGCTCCAGCACGCGCGGCCCGGCCAGGCTGCCTTCCTTGGTGACGTGGCCGACCAGGATGATGGTGATGCCGCTGCTCTTGGCGATGCGCGTGAGCTGCGCCGCGCACTCGCGCACCTGCGCGACCGAGCCCGGCGCCGACGTCAGCGCCTCCGAGTACAGCGTCTGGATCGAGTCGATCACCGCCACTTCCGGCTTCTCGGTTTCGAGCGTGGCCTGGATCTTCTCTAGCTGGATTTCGGCGAGCAGCCCCAGCGCCGGGCTTTCCACGCCCAGCCGCTGCGCGCGCAGGGCGATCTGCGCGCCCGATTCCTCGCCGCTGACATAGAGCACGCGGCGCTGCCCGGCCAGGTTGGCCAGCGCCTGCAGCAGCAGCGTGGACTTGCCGATACCGGGATCGCCGCCGATCAGCACCACGCCGCCCGCCACCAGTCCGCCGCCCAGCACGCGGTCGAACTCGTCGATGCCGCTGGAGAAGCGCGGCACGTCCGCGGCCTCGATCTCGGACAGCTTGCGCACCATGGCCGATGCCGCCAGCGGCTGGAAGCGCTTGGACGCGGCCGTCTCGGCCACCGTTTCCACCAGCGTGTTCCATTGCTGGCAATGCGGGCACTGGCCGGCCCAGCGCGGCGCGGTGCCGCCGCATTCGGTACAGGTGTAGACGGTCTTGGTCTTGGCCAACGGAAAATCCTTGCGGGAAAGAACAGGCCGGGCGCAGAAGTGGCCCGGCCCTCACACTAGCCGGCGGCAGGCGCTGCCGCCAGCTCTCGTTTGCAACCTCTCGTTTGCAACCTTCTACACCACGGCCGGCGCGGCGCTGTCGGATGCCGTGATGGTTGCCACCGTGGTCGGCACGCGCGGCGCCAGCGCGCACATCAGCTCGTAGCCGACCGTGCCGCTGGCCTGTGCCACCTCGTCGATCGGCAGGCCCTGGCCCCACAGCGTCACCGGGCTGCCGACCCGCGCCTTCGGGCACGGCGTCAGGTCCACGCACAGCATGTCCATCGAGACACGGCCGACCAGTTCCGTACGCACGCCGTCGACCAGCACCGGCGCGCGCTGCGCGCCCCAGCCGGAGGCATGGCGCGGGTAGCCGTCGGCATAGCCGCAGGCGACCACGCCGATGCGCATCGGGCGGTCGGCGGTAAACAAGGAGCCATAACCCACCGTCTCGCCCGGCTGCAGGTCCTGCACCGAGATCAGCTCGCTGTGCAGCGACATGGCCGGCTGCAGGCCGGTGCCGGCGATATCGGCATCGCGGCCGGTCGGCGAGGCGCCGTACAGGATAATGCCGGGACGCACCCAGGCCCGGTGCGCCTGCGGATGCCACAGCACCGCGGCCGAGTTCGACAGGCTCGCCTCGCCCGGCAGGTTGGCGGTGGCGGCGTCGAAGGCCTCGACCTGGTGGGCGATGCCTCGGGGACTATCCGCATCGGAAAAATGCGTCATATGGACGATACTGCCTACGCAGGGCATGGCGCGGGCGCGCTCCCAGGCGGCGCGATACTGGGCTGGATGGAAGCCGAGCCGGTTCATGCCGGTGTTCAGCTTGAGCTGGATCGCCAGCGGGCCCCTGGGGCGCGCGCTTTCCAGCATGCGCAGCTGTTCGTCGCAGTGGATCGCGGTGGTCAGGCGGTATTGCTCGATCAGGGCGATGTCCTGCGGCTGGAAAAAGCCCTCCAGCAGCAAAATGGGGCCCTGCCAGCCCAGGTCGCGCAGCAGCACGGCTTCATTCAGGTCCAGCAGGCCAAAGCCGTCGGCGCCGCGCAGCGCGGCAAAGACGCGGCGGATGCCGTGGCCGTAGGCATTGGCCTTGACGACGGCCCAGATGCGCGAAGCGGGGGCGCTGCGGCGGACGACGTCGAGGTTGTTGGCCAGGGCGGGTTGGTGGATGACGGCGTGGATGGGTCTTGGCATGGAGTCACATCTCGGGAATCAGGCAGTGCGGGCAGCGCGGTGGCGCATCGCTCACGTCACTGCGGGGACTGGAAGGACGGCTCTGTCTCAGCTTTAATGGCGCGAGGGTCACCTGTCAGTGGGCGACGGCACGTAGATGCGAAGTGCTTCATATTGCGGGCATGTCGCGCTAAGGTGAGCGGCCATGGGAAATTTGCGTTTGCCTGGTCACGTGGGCGTCCGGCTGCGATATTGTCTTGCCGCTGCACCAGTCAGCGGTACACCCGTCGTCTGGCCGGGATCGCAGCCGTTATTTGAACACATCCGGGAGCCGCTGCCGGGGGTCATTGGGGAATCGGCGCGGCAATTTGCAGTCAAAAAGGCACCTTGCCGGGGTTCGGGAATGTCATGTTTTCGTGATATAAAGCCGGACGCTCCGGCCATGTTCTAAAAGCGAAGCATTATGTCAATGACTGTCAGGCAAACCGCACGGCGCCGCAGCGCAGTGCAACAAAGACAATTCGACACGGCCGCGGCGCAAGGTTCCCTGCAAACCATAGCCTCCCCAGCCGGTGCCGCCCTGACCGGCGTGACGGAAGTCCGCGATGGAGACAAAGTCGAAAGCATGAAGAAGGGTTTTTACACCATCATGGCCGCGCAATTTTTTTCGTCGCTGGCCGACAATGCGTTGCTGATCGCCGCCATCGCCCTTCTCACCGAATTGCATTCACCGCAGTGGATGACCCCGCTGCTCAAGCTGTTCTTCGTTCTCTCCTACGTCATCCTCGCCGCCTTCGTCGGCGCCTTTGCCGACTCGATGCCCAAGGGGCGGGTGATGCTCATCACCAATGCCATCAAGGTGGTCGGCTGCGCGATCATGATGTTCGGCTTCCACCCGCTGCTCGCCTACGGCGTGGTGGGCTTCGGCGCGGCGGCCTATTCCCCGGCCAAGTACGGCATCCTGACCGAGCTGCTGCCGCCGGAGAAACTGGTGCTGGCCAACGGCTGGATCGAGGGGCTGACCGTGGGCTCGATCATCCTGGGCACCGTGGTGGGGGGCGCGCTGATTTCCGTGCATGTGTCGGACATCCTGATGCGGCTCGACCTGCCCTTCATCGACACCGGCATCGACACGCCGGCCGAGGCCGCGATGGTCGTGATCATGCTGTTCTACGTGATCGCGTCGGTGTTCAACCTGTTCATTCCCGATACCGGCGCCCGCTATCCGCAGCAGGAAAAGAACCCGATCAAGCTGATCGCCGAATTCGGCGACTGCTTCCTGGCGCTGTGGCGCGACAAGCTGGGCCAGATCTCGCTGGCGGTTACGACCCTGTTCTGGGGCGTGGGCGCGACGCTGCAGTTCATCGTGCTGAAGTGGGCGGAGAAGTCGCTGGGCCTGAACCTGTCGCAGGGCGCACTGCTGCAGGCGGTAGTGGCCGTCGGCGTGGCCGTGGGCGCAATCGCCGCCGCCGCGCGCATTCCGCTACGCAAGTCGCTGTCGGTGCTGCCGTTCGGTGTGGCGATGGGCGCGACCGTGATGATCATGGCTTTCTACACCAAGGACGCCATGCCCCAGGTGACGCTGAGCATCCTGGGCATGAACATGCCGCTGTACATGGCCATCGCCTACGTGTTCCTGATGCTGGTGGGCGCGATGTCGGGCTACTTCGTGGTGCCGATGAACGCGCTGCTGCAGCATCGCGGCCACGTGCTGCTGTCGGCGGGCCACTCGATCGCGGTGCAGAACTTCAATGAGAATGTATCGGTGCTGCTGATGCTGTGCCTGTACGCGCTGCTGATCAAGCTGAACGTGCCGATCGGCGTGGTCATCATCGCGCTGGGCCTGTTCATCTGCGTGACCATGATGCTGGTGATCAAGCTGCACAAGTACAACATGCGCGCCTTCAACTCGCTGGCGATGATCGGCGAGGACAAGCACCACTGACCTCCTGACCTCCCCAGGCCGGCGCCCCGTTCAGGGTCCGTCGGCCAGCGCCTGCGCGCCCTGCCGGGTCGGCTCCGCCGCCCGCGCCATGGCGCGCGCCTCCCATCCCGGCGGCACCACGAACCCGCGCGAGCATTCGCGCCACCAGCCGTGGCCGGCCAGCTCCAGCTCGCACAGCATCACCGGCGCTTCGCGGCGCCAGCCGTGGTCGTGGCGCGGGTCGGCAAAGCGCTGCGCCAGCGTGGCGTACAGGGCGTCGACCTCCTCCGTGCCGCTGGCAGGCACCAGCGCCCCCGACAACCATTCCGAACGTGGCAGCCGGCACCAGCGCAGGCCCGGCCGCGCCGCCGCGCGCGCACGCCAGCCGTCGAGCGTCGACCACCAGCCTTGCAGGTGGTCCGGCGCGATGCCCAGCTGGTCGAGTCCCGCCGGCACTTGCCCGTCCGGGTAGAACAGCCAGCCCAGCAGGTAGACTTCGCTGCGGTCGACCACATGGCCGAGCAGCGCGCGCGCTTCCGGCGTGCGCCCGAGCGGCAGCTGGCGCCCGACTACATGCCCGAGCTTGTCGCCGAGCCGGTCGACCATGTTGGGCCCGACGAAATCGAGCAGGGTCGGCGCCGCCACGGCGCCTGCCATCAGGTAGAACTTGGCGGCCATTTCCCAATGGACCACGTCGCCGGAGGCCTGCTCGCGCCAGACGAAGTCCAGCTCGCCCAGCGTGCGGATGCCATGCGCACCGGCGCGCCGTACCGGGACGTTGGCCGCCAGCAGCGTCAGCCCCTCCATCCGGCGCAGCGCGAAATGCAGCAGCCGTTCGGCATGGCGCCCCAGCCGCAGGCTGCGGCTGGCGGGATCCTGCGGCTGCAGCGCGGCGGCGGAGCCGGGAGCGGGATCGGAAGGAAAGGCGGCATGGCCGGCGGCCAGTTCGTCGATGGTGGCCGGCAGCGCCGCCGGGTCGGCGGCTTCCAGCCAGTGCCGCCACGCCGCCAGCGTACCGGCGGGCCAGCGCGCCGCAGCGGCGCCCGCTACCGCGGACAGCAGCGGCGGCGACAGCGTGGTCCAGGCCAGGTCGCGCGTGCGCGGCGACAAGGCGCGGCGCCACAGCGGCGGCTCCGGCGGCAGGTTGCCGTCGCCGCCGCGATGCAGCGAGAGGTCAGGCCCCAGCTCCCGCACGGTCATGTACCTCGCGGGCCAGGCACAGGTCTTCCCATGCGCGCGCCTTGTCGGTCAGCGTGCGCAGCAGGTAGGCCGGGTGGTAAGTCACCACCACGGGGATGCCTTCATAGGTATGCACGGTGCCGCGCAGCTTGCCGATCGGCGTGGTGGTGCGCAGCAGCGACTGCGCGGCGAAGCGGCCCAGCACCACGATCACCTTCGGGCGAACCAGCGCGATCTGCCGGCGCAGGAAGGGCTCGCACTGCGCCACCTCGGCCGGCTCGGGGTTGCGGTTGCCCGGCGGGCGGCACTTGAGCACGTTGGCGATAAAGACGTTGCGCCCGCGCGCCAGGCCGAGCGCGCCCAGCATATTGTCGAGCAGCTTGCCGGCCTGGCCGACGAAAGGCTCGCCCTGCAGGTCTTCGTTCTCGCCCGGGGCCTCGCCTACCAGCATCCATTCCGCCTGCCGGTCGCCGACGCCGAAGACGGTATTGGTGCGGGTCTGGCACAGTCCGCAAGCGGTGCAGCCGGCCACGGCGGCATCCAGCGCGGGCCATGCCATGGCGGCGATGGCAGCCTCGCGCGCGGCCTGCGCCGAGTCGGGCTCGGGGCCGGCCGGTACCAGCGAGGGCTCGGCTGGCGCACGCGAGACAGGCGCCGCCACGGGGACGGCAGGCACCACCGGGGTAGCCATTTCGAGCGCAGGCGCGGCTTCCACGAGGGGCGCAACGGCCGGCGCGGCCACCGTGACAGGCTCGGCAATGGCCTCGGCAATGGCCTCGGCAACGGGCACGGCAAGCGCAACGGCTTCGGACACCACGACCGCCTGCGGCGCGTCAGCGCGTGCCCGCGGCAGCCATTCGGCCGTGATGCCCAATGCCTCGAGGAAACGCGCGCGGCGGCTCATGCGCGGCCCTCCCCGCCTTCCCTGGACTTCCCGGCCACCTTGTCAGGCCAGCTCCGGCGCAGCACCAGCGCGTCTTCGCGGTTCCGGCCCACCGCCGGGTAATAGCCTTTGCGGCGGCCGATCTCGGCAAACCCGGCGGCCTGGTACAGCGCGATCGCGCCGGCATTGGACGGGCGCACCTCCAGCAGCATGGTATGGATGCGATGCGCGTGCGAGGTCGCCAGCACGATCGACAGCATCAGCCGCCCCAGCCCCTGGCGCTGGCGCGGCGGGTCGACGGTGATATTGAGCAGGTGCATCTCGTCGACCACCGGCATCAGCACTGCATAGGCCACCAGCGTGCCGGCGGGATCGCGCAGCGTCAGGCCGAGATGCCCGGCCTTGACCGAGTTCTCGAAATTGCCGCGCGTCCACGGATGGCTGTAGGCGCGCGCCTCGATCCCGGCCACCGCCTCCAGGTCGAGCGCGCTCATCCGGCCCAGCGCAAAGCCCGGCGGCAGCGGCGGCATGGCGGGCACGGCCGGCCAGTCGGCACGCTCTTCCAGCGGGTAGGCGGCGCTCACGATGCACTCCCGGCCGTGGCCGCGGCGCGCGCGGCGGCGGCGGCTTCGCGTTCGGCGACGGTTCGCGCGACCTTGTCGCGCAGGTAGATCGGCATGGCACGGTCGGCGTCGATGGCCTCGCCACGCGCCAGCGCGCGCAGTGCGATGGCGACCATCGGCTGCGCATGGGGCATCGCCTCCGGCAGCACGCGCTGCGCGCGCGCCAGGCCGGCGAGGCGTTCGCCGAAGACCGTGGCGGCATTGCCCGCCAGCCAGAATTCGCCACCGGGCAGCTGCACGGTTTCCGGCGCGCTTACCAGCATCGGCGTGCGCTCCACCCACTCCTGCGCGGCGGCATCCCAGCCGAAGGCGCCGGCATAGGCCTCGTCCATGCGTGCGTCAAGCGCGACCAGCACCGAGATATCCGCGGGCAGCGCCGGCTCGGCGGCGCGCACGCGCTCGGCGCAAGCCAGCAAGGTATTGACCGGCACCACCGGCAGGCCGGCACCGAAGGCCAGTCCCTGCGCCACGCCACACGCGGTACGCAGGCCGGTAAACGAGCCGGGACCGGCGCCGAAGGCGATCGCGGCGCAATCGGCCAGTGCGATGCCGGCCTCGGCCAGCAGCTCGCCGGCGGCGGGCAGCACGCGCGCGGAGGAGCGTGCGCCGGTGTGCTCATGGCGCACCAGGCACTCAATGCCGGCGCCGGCCACGGCACGTCCGAGCGCGACCGAGCACCACTCCGTAGAAGTTTCAACAGCAAGAATCCAGGACATGGCGCGATTGTAGCCGCTGGCGCCCGGAACCGAGGGCTTCTTCGGTTTTAGACGCGCGGTCTGGCGCACCGGCGCGGCTATCATCGGCAGCACTTTCACAAACTCCCACGGAGAAACCCATGAGCGACCTGCAGGCACGCTTCGACCAGTCCCAGATCGACGTCAAGCAACTGAGCGAGCGCCCCAGCAACATGACCCTGCTGCGCCTGTACGCCCTGTTCAAGCAAGGCAGCGAAGGCGACGCGCACGGCGACAAGCCGGGCATGACCGACTTTGTCGGCCGCTACAAGTTCGAAGCCTGGGAAGCGCTGCGCGGCACCGCGCGCGAGCAGGCGATGGAGCAGTACATCGCGCTGGTGGAAGAACTGCGCAGCGGCGGCCAGCTAAGCCCTGCCACGCCAGCCGGCGGCCTCAGCCCGCCGGCAGCGGCCTTGGCCGGATACGCCAGGCCGCGAAGATCGCACTGGCGATCACCACCCCGACCGCCAGGAAAGTCTCATCGAAGGCGCGGATGCGCGCCGCCTGCAGCGCGGCGTCGCCCGCCTGGTCCAGCACCGCGCCGTGCTGCGTCAGCCGCCACTGCAGCCCCACGCCGGCAAGGCTCACGCCGATCGCGCCGCCCAGCTGACGGATAAAGTTGATGCAGCTCGACCCCTGCGCGATCAGCGAGAAATCCACGCCCCGCATCGATCCCAGCGTCAGCGACGGCAAGATGCAGCCGAGCCCGATCCGCCCCAGCACCGCCAGCGCGACCAGCAGCAGATACGGCGTAGAAGGCGACCCCAGCGCCATCAGCAGGAACGACAGCGCCAGCAGCGCCAGCCCGAACGATACCTGGACATGCGGCGAGATCCGGTGCGTGAAGCGGCCCGCCACGGCGATGGTCAGCGCCAGCATCACGCCCGCCGGCAGCAGCACCAGGCCCGCGCGCGAGGGCGTGTACTCCAGCGCCATCTGCATGTAGACCGGCAGCAGGTAGGTCGAGCCGAACAGGCCCGCACCGTAGATAAATGCCACTACCGCGCCCGCCGCGAACTGCCGGTAGCTGTACAGCCGCATGTTCATTAGCGGATGGGGCGCGCGCAGCTGCCACAGCACGAACGCCGCCAGCATCAGCACGCCGAAGCCGGCCAGCGCCATGCCCGCGGCCACGCTTTCGCGCATTTCGACCACGCCGTTGAGCAGGCTCACGGTCGCCACGCCGGCCAGCGCCAGGCCGCGCCAGTCCAGCGGCTCGCGCTCGCCCATCATGATCGAATCCACCGCCATGAAGCGCCGCGCCATCGCCGCGCCGAGCAGCGTCAGCGGCACCACCACGAAGAAGATCGAGCGCCAGCCGAACGCCTCGACCAGGAAGCCGCCCAGGCTCGGCCCCAGCGCCGGCGCCAGCACCACGCCGAAGCCGAACATGCTGATGGCCTTGCCCTGCTCGCGCTCCTCGAACACACGCAGGATCAGGATATTGGGCAGCGGCTGCATGATGCCGGCGGCGGCGCCTTCGGCCACGCGCATGGCGATCATCACGCCGTAGGTCGGCGAGAACCCGCCGAACAGTCCGCCCGCGCCCAGCAGCAGCAGCGACCCCAGGAAGGTGCGGCGCAGCCCGTAGCGGTTGAGCAGCCACGGCGTCAGCAGCATCGACAGCGTCATCGCGATCATGAAGCTGGCCGCGACCCATTGCGCGCGCTCCTGCCCCAGCACGAAGTGCCGGCTCAGGTCGGGGATGGCAACGTTGATGATGGTGGACGAGACGATCGACGAGACCGTGCCCAGCATCAGTGTCATCAGCACCAGCCAGCGCAGGCGGTCGCCATAGCGCTCACGCAGCGCCGCCCGGGTCGGCCCGCCCGGCTGCTTGCCGGACGTCTCCGGCGCGACGGGGCCCTCGCTCACCCCAGCCGCCCGGTGTCGGCGATCTCGCGGATCTTGCGGACGGTGTCGAGGTCGGCCTCGTGATAGGCGGACTTGACGATCTCGGCGTAGCGGTCGTCGCCGCTGGCATCGACGGCCGGCATGGTGGTGTCGTAGGTGAAGCGCAGCAGCAGCGCGCCCGGGCCGGGGGTCTCGATCACCATGGTCAGCGTGCCCCCGGCGTGCTCGGCAGTGGCTGCGGTTTCGTAGCGCACCTGGCGGCGCGGCTCGAACACGACGCGGTCATGGATGGACGCCTCGCCGAAATGCAGCACGCGGTCGATCCAGTTGTCGCCGCGCGCCACCACTTCGGCACTGTCCAGGCCCAGCACGAACAGTTCGGGAGACTCGGCGCGCAACACCAGGCCTTGCCAAAGCTGGTCGGGTGTCAGCGGATCCAGCTGGGGGTTGCCGGGATCATTGATTTCCACCAAGTGCTCGAAACGCAACTTCTCTCTCCCTGTCTTCAATAAGTCGATATTATGAAGTCTCCGCGTGTTCGGAAGACGTTTTTGTCTGCGCGGTGCAACATTGCCGAGGCAGCCCTCTCGCCGGATATCGACCGATCATCATGTTGACTGGAGTACCGCGCATGCCTGCCGCGTCGCTAGCAGACACCGATCCGCTGCAAGTCCTTGTCTATGCCGATTCACTGTCCTGGGGGATCGTCCCCGGCACGCGCCAGCGGCTGCCGTTCCCGGTGCGCTGGCCGGGCCGCCTGGAACTGGCGCTGAATGCCGACCGCGGCACGCCGGTGCGCATCATCGAAGACTGCCTGAACGGCCGCCGCACGGTCTGGGACGATCCCTTCAAGCCGGGACGCAACGGGCTGCAGGGGCTGGCGCAGCGTATCGAGATCCACTCGCCGCTGGCACTGGTGGTCTTGATGCTGGGCAACAACGATTTCCAGTCGATGCATCCGCACAATGCCTGGCACGCCTCCCAGGGCATCGGCGCCCTGGTGCAGGCCATCCGCAGCGCACCGATCGAACCGGGCATGCCGGTGCCATCCGTGCTGGTGGTGGTGCCGCCGCCGATCCGCACGCCGCGCGGGCCGCTGGCGCCCAAGTTTGCCGGTGGCGAGCATAAATGGACCGGCCTGCCGCAGGCGGTTGCCGAACTCTGCGCGCAGCTGGATTGCCCGATGTTCGATGCCGGCACGGTCATCCACAGCAGCGCCGTCGACGGCGTGCATCTTGACGCGGACGCCCACGTGGCGCTTGGCGACGCATTGCATCCTGTCGTTCGCGAACTGCTGCCGCGCTGACCCCCGCGTCTCGGCACTCCTTCAGCGGCCGGCTGAAACATCACTCCTGACAGCAGTTGTCAGGAGGGCCGGCGCACAATGCGGCCGCTTTCACACGGAACGCCGCAAGGAGGCTGTCATGGAGTTGCTGATCAATATCGATGTCGACGACCTCGCGCGCGGCATCGCCTTCTACGAGCAAGGCCTGGGGCTGAAGCTGCAGCGTCGGCTGTTTGATGGCACCGTCGCTGAAATGCTGGGCGGCAATACGCCGATTTACCTGCTCGCCAAACCCGCCGGCACCCGCCCTACCAGTCGTTCGGATACCCGGCGCGATTACCGGCGGCATTGGACGCCGGTGCATCTCGACTTTGTCGTGGCCGACCTCGAAGCCGCGATCGAACGGGCGCTGGAAGCCGGGGCCGAGATCGAGGACTGGCCGCAGGATTTCGACTGGGGCAGGCAGGCTACGTTGTCGGATCCGTTTGGGCATGGGCTTTGTTTTGTTGAGTGGAGGGGTGAGGGGTATGGGGTGGTGGCGGGCTGAATGACCGGTTTGCCGCTATCAAAGCCTGGCCTTGTCGCGGCTGGTGACATGTTGTCGGCCATTGAACCGCCTGGTTCCGCCCTCCTGGGCGGGTCACTTTTTGTCCAAGCGACAAAAAGTAACCAAAAAACGCGTCGCCTGAGCGGCTGGCTATCAATTTAGCTGCGTGCGTGGTTCGGGCGGTGGTGATTTCCGTTCGATGTGGATGGTGGTTCGAACCTGCTACGCCAGGTGAGTTTGGGATAGTGGCTACGTCGTCCCACTATTGGACGATCCCCATGCAGGGCGTAGGCCGCCTGCTAAATGCGTTATCGGTGGGACGCCTTCGGCTGCGCTGCGCGCCGTCCCTAGTGTGACAGGACGCCGCGCCCAGCATAGCGCCATTTAATGCCGGCATTCGCCTTTAGGTAGGATTCATAAGCATATGAAAAAGAAATAGACGCCAGATCCGTTCCTGTTGCGCGGTTTTAGCGCAATTGCGTTAATCTGTG
Source organism: Cupriavidus oxalaticus (assembly GCF_004768545.1). Lineage (NCBI taxonomy): Bacteria > Pseudomonadati > Pseudomonadota > Betaproteobacteria > Burkholderiales > Burkholderiaceae > Cupriavidus > Cupriavidus oxalaticus. The sequence continues at coordinate 2,051,317 of NZ_CP038635.1, forward strand.
GCCTCGCCTACGTAGACAATCCCTGCCAAGGCGTACCTGTCTCTCTCGCCACATAATCAAAACATACAGAACTCCTATGCGCAGCACCTCCCTTATCAAGCGCCTGGCGGTTGCCATCTCCGCAATCGGCTTTATCGCCGCCGGCAGCGCCTCGGCCCAGGAACAGACCATACGCGTCGGCACGGTCAGCGGTCCGGACGCGGAAGTCTGGCAAGTCGTACAGAAGGTCGCCAAGCGCAACGGCCTGAACGTCAAGGTCGTGGAATTCAACGACTACGTGCAACCCAACGCTGCGCTGGATGCGGGCGACCTGGATGCCAACAGCTTCCAGCACCAGCCCTACCTGGACAGCCAGGTCAAGCAGCGTGGCTACAAGATGCAGAGCGTCGGCTACACCTATATCTCGCCGCTGGGCATCTACTCGAAGAACCTGAAGTCGCCCAAGGACCTGCCGCAGGGTGCCAAGGTGGCGGTGCCCAACGACCCGTCCAATGAAAACCGCGCGCTGCTGCTGCTGCAGTCGCAGGGCGTGATCAAGCTCAAGGCCGGTGCCGGCACCAATGGCAACAACGCCACGCCGCTGGACGTGGCCGAGAATCCCAGGAAGCTGAAGATCGTGGAACTGGACGCTGCGCAATTGGCGCGCGCCCTGCCCGATGTCGGCGCCGCGGTGATCAACACCAACTACGCGCTGGCCGCCGGCCTGCAGCCGACCAAGGATGCGATCGCACTGGAAGACATCCACAGCCCGTACGCCAACATCATCGTGGTGCGCACGCAGGACAAGGACAAGCCGTGGGTCAAGAAGCTGGTTGCCGCCTACCAGTCGGAAGACGTGCGCCAGTTCATGAAGGCCCAGTTCAAGGGCGCGATGGTGCCGTCGTTCTGACCGGACGCGCCTGGCTCTGCAACTTCGTGCTTGCAAATTCCGCCGCCTTCGGTAGAATGCGGCGCTCACCTTGCCCAGGTGGCGGAATTGGTAGACGCACTAGGTTCAGGTCCTAGCGGTGGCAACACTGTGGAGGTTCGAGTCCTCTCCTGGGCACCAGAAGGTTTCAAGCGAGAAGCCCGCACGAATGTGCGGGCTTTTTGTTTTTGCGCCGACTGATATGAATTTTGGACACGGTGCTTCCGGGCCTTGCAAATTCCGACGCGCCGTGTAGAATGCGGCGCTCACCTTGCCCAGGTGGCGGAATTGGTAGACGCACTAGGTTCAGGTCCTAGCGGTGGCAACACTGTGGAGGTTCGAGTCCTCTCCTGGGCACCAAAGGTTTCAAGCGAGAAGCCCGCACGAATGTGCGGGCTTTTTGTTTTTCCGGAACCTGTCAATCAATCCGCCGAGCAAAGCTCCGACGCCGCCAAGTCCATTGCGACTTGACCATTGCCAACAGGCAATGGATATCATGCGTCGACTCTGATCGCTCGCTCTCCTTCTCCAGCAACAACAAGATGGCGCTCAATCCGGCGCTAATTCGCTCCAGCGATTCCGCCGTCCCGGGCGGGACAATGTTGAGTACGTCTGTGGTGTGATAACTGCGCGTATGCATAGCATTCTTCCTCCGACAAGAGAAACGCCGCCGATCTGGTTCAGACAGGAGGTGGCGGGCCTGACAACGGGGGTGACAACCGGTGAACCGAGGGAAAACCGGCCAGCCATGCGGCTGCCCCGCCCGGCCCGCCGTGGAAACGGCTTGCTCGCGCGATTCTTACCAAACTCCCTTGGTTCCTTCGGGTTGTCGCGCCCGCCTCACCGAACCCCTCGGTGAGGCTTCCAGTCTCCCGCCCTGCCGTCAGGGCGTACATGAGACGCTTCGCATTCATTGCCCGCATCCATCGCCTACAGTAAATCCGACAGGCGCCATAGCGCCGCCGTCGGGAGACCTGCCGTGGGCAAACTGAAAGAGCGTCGCCGTTTCCTGGGAGCCGCGCTGAGCGGCCTGCTCGCACCGGCCCTGCCCGCCTGCGGCGGCGATGACGATCCCGCGCCGCCGCCGGATCCGGTTCCCGAAGCGCAGATCACCGCCGCCATCGCGCAGGTCGATACGCTGGCCGCCAACCTGATGGCCAGCTCGGGCGTGCCCGGCATGGCCATCGCGGTGGTGCGCGGCAACCGGGTCGTCTACGCCAGGGGCTTCGGCCGCCGGCTGGTCACCGATCCCGCGCCAGTCGATGCCGATACCGTGTTCCAGCTGGCGTCCGTGTCGAAGTCCATCGGCGCCACGGTGGTGGCGCGGCAGGTGGGGCGCGGCAGCATCGGCTGGGACACCCCGGTCATTCAGCACCTGCCATGGTTCGCGCTGGCCGATGCGGAAACGACAGAAGCCGTCACCATCGGCGACCTTTATGCGCATCGCTCCGGCCTGCCCGACCATGCCGGCGACCGCCTCGAGGACATGGGCTACGACCGCCGCGAAGTGCTGACGCGCCTGCGCTTCCTGCCGCTGCATCCGCTGGGCGCGGTCTACGAGTACACCAACTTCGGCATGACCGCCGCCGCCGATGCGGTGGCCAGCGCCGCGGGCATCGACTGGGCCACGCTGTCCGAGCAGGCCATCTACCAGCCGCTGGGCATGACCCGCACCAGCTCGCGCTACGCCGACTTTGCCGCGCGCGACAACCGCGCGCTCGGCCACGTCAAGGTCAACGGCACCTGGGTGCAGGGCATGGGCACCATGCCCGATGCGCAATCGCCCGCGGGCGGCGTCAGCGCCTCGGTCAACGACCTGGCGAAATGGCTGATCATGGTGCTGGCCAAGGGCGAGTTCGCCGGCCAGCGCATCGTCGATGCGGCGGCCCTTGCGCCGGCGCTGTCGCAGCAGATGCAAAGCGGCCCGCCCGTGCAAGGCCGCCCTGCGAGCTACTACGGCTACGGCTTCAATATCGGCACGACCGAACTGGGGCTGACCAACTACAACCATTCCGGGGCCTTCGCGGTCGGCGCGGCGACCAGCTTTACCGCGGTGCCGTCGCTGAACCTGGCCATCGTCACGCTGACCAACGGCTACCCCATCGGCATCCCGGAAACATTGAATGCGCAGTTCTTCGATCTGGTCCAGTACGGCACCTTCCGCCGCGACTGGGGCGCGATCTTTGCCGAGGCCTTCGCGCCCTTGCTGCTGCCCGAAGGCAGGCTGGTCGGGCAGTCGCCGCCGGCAAGCCCGTTGCCCGCGCGGGCGTTGTCAACCTATGCCGGCACCTATCGCAACGACTATTACGGCCCGCTAGTGGTCGCCGAGCAGGGCGGCGCGCTGGTGATGACGCTGGGCGCGAAACCGCTGGTCCTGCCGCTGACGCACTGGGACGGAGATGTCTTTACATTCACGCTAAATAACGAGAACGCCAATCCCGGCACCATCTCCCGGGCAGAATTCTCCAGCGACCGGGTATGGCTGGAGTATTACGACCACGAAGGGCTCGGCGTTTTCGTCCGCTAAGCCTTGCCGCAAACCCATGACTCCGCCACGGAAGGAATGACCATGATCAGATTCCGCGCAGTCGTACTCACCGCCGCCGTCGCCACACTCGCCGCCTGCGGCACGCCCACGCCGACACCGACCGCGGTTACGCAGGTACCCACCCCCACCACCGCCGCCGGCAAGACTGAAGTCCTGTGGCTCGGCCAGTCCGCGATCCGCATCACCTCGCCGGGCGGCAAGGTCATCGTCATCGATCCGTGGCTCACCACCAACCCAAAGACCCCTGCAGGATTCAAGCAGCTGACGTCGCTGGGCAAGGTCGACCTGATCCTGGTCACCCATGCGCATAGCGACCATCTTGGCGACGCCCCCGCGCTCGCGCAGCTCAACAACGCGCCGATCTACAACGCAGGCGGCATGGGGCAGGCACTGATCAACCTCGGCATGGTCCCGGCCGCGCTGGTGCAGCGCTTTGGCAAGAGCGGCACCGTGATGCCGTTCGGCCAGACCGGACCCAAGATCACCGCGGTACACGCCGAGCACTCGTCCGAACTGGTGATGAAGAACCCGGCCACCGGCAAGGACGAAACCCACTATGGCGGCGAACCGGTCGGCTACATCGTCGAGATGGAGAACGGCTTCCGCATCTGGCACATGGGCGATACCGGCCTGTTCGGCGACATGCGGCTGATCGGCGACCGCTACCGCCCCGACCTGGTGCTGATCCCGATCGGCGACCACTTCACCATGGGGCCGCAGGACGCGGCGATCGCGGTGCGCGACATGATCCGGCCTCGCTTTGCCATCCCGATCCACTATCAGACTTCACCGCAGCTGCGCGGCACGCCGGAGGAATTCACCACCGCGCTGGGCGCCGGCGCGGTCACGCGCGTGATCGTGCCGCAGCCGGGAGAAAAGGTAGATTTCTGATCCGCACGGCAAGGGTCGTTGCCGTGCACACCGCTTTACGCCATGTGCACGGCGGCGCCGCGAACCGCGGCATCTCCCTTGCCCTCACCCTCCCCTTCAATGCGAAGGCGAGGCAGGAACTGCGGATACTCGCGCTGCATGAAGTCGATCAGCCCTTCGCGCACGACGCAGCGCAAGTCCCACGCCAGGCCGGATGACGCCGCGGTGCACAGCACGCGCAGCTGCATGGTGCGCTCGGTCGCATCGGTCACCACCAGGTTGAAGAAGCGCCGGTCCCATTCGGGCGCCGCGTGGACGATGCGCTCCAGCTCCTTGCGCAGCGGTGCCAGCGGCATGCCGTAGTCCACGTGGAAGAACACCGAGCCCAGCAGCTCCGCGCTGCTGCGGGTCCAGTTCTGGAACGGCTTCTCGATGAAGTACTGCAGCGGAATGATGAGGCGGCGATCGTCCCAGATCCGCAGCACCACGTAAGTGCCGGTGATCTCCTCCACGCGGCCCCACTCGCCCTCGACGATCAGCACATCGTCCAGCCGGATCGGCTGGGTCAGCGCCAGCTGCAGGCCGGCGATCAGGTTGCTGAACACCGGCTTGGCGGCAAAGCCCGCGATCAGGCCGACCACGCCGGCCGAGGCCAGCAGGCTGGCGCCGACCTGCCGAGCGCCGGGGAAGGTCATCAGCACCATCGACGCGCCGATCACGATCACCAGCGACATGGCGATGCGCGAAAGCACCCGAGTCTGCGTGTGGATGCGCCGCGCGCCCATGTTGTCCGCCACATCGACCGGGTGCCGTTCCAGCACGCCCTGCGCAAAGCCCGCAATGACGCGCGCCGCCAGCCAGGTCATGGCGATGATCATCAGCAGGCCGTTCAGATGACGCACGTTGTCGATCCAGCGCAGGTCGTCCGGCGCCGCCTGCCAAACTGCCTGCAACGCCAGCAGCGGCAGCACCGCCTTGGCCGGCGCGCGCGACTTGATCGCGATGGCATGCAGCACCGGCGTGGCGCGCGTAATGCGCAACAGCACCAGGCCGCCAAGGCGATGCGCGATCAGCGCGACGATGACGGCGACCAGCGCGGCGGTCCACGTGCCGAACCAGGGATGATCGAGGAGGAGGTCAAGGTTCATGCGTCGTCCTGTTCATTGCGGGTTGCACGGTTATGGAGCTAACGACACCCCGGCGGCGCGAAAGTTCGGCTCGTGCCACGTCACCGGAGCGCGGGAACAGAGATGTTAGAACACGCCTGTTACCGCATCGCCCGCGACGGGTTTCATTTCTACAACGGGCGGCAAGATGTTCAGCGGGAGGCACGGAAACCCAGGGCGCAACGCCCTCCGGCACAGCTCTGCCGGAGTCTGCAGCGCCCTGCCCGCCACGGCATGGATGTTGCAACTCCATCGGTTCCGGCCAACCCACAGGAGAGCGATATGGCAACGCAGAAGGAACAGCGGAATGCGCCTGGGGCCCAGCCCAATCCGGGCGTCAGGACCGACCGCGACGCGCGCGACATCAAGAGCCGCAGCGAAGATCCGGGCCAGAGCAGCTATGGCGGCTTCAAGAACCAGGACCCAAGCAGGCAACACCAGGGCGATGCAAGCCGCAAGCCGGGTCAGCGGCAGGGCAAGTAGCCAGCGCTTGCATTGAAGACGACCACGCGTACGCGCGCTATTCCGCGTGCACGCGGTGGTCGGCCGCGCGCCATTGCCGCCGCTGCCGGCGCCAGCGATTCATCGCAGCGATGCCGAGCCGCCACAACCGGCGCGGGTGCGCATGCGGGTGCGGATGCGGATCGACCAGCAGGCTCAGTGCACGCGCGTAGTCACGCACCAGCCCCGGCGTCCACGCCATGGTCTTGCCGCGCTTGCGGATCTGTGCGGCCAGCCATAGCTCCGGCATGCACAGCGTCTGCAGCAGCAGCGTCCACGACTGCCGCTGCCCTCGCCTGCGCATCAAGGCGCCTTCCACCGCGGCTTCGAGCGCGCGCGCCACGCTGACGGCGCAATTCCGGTAGGTCAGGTTGTACGTCGTATCTGCGCACCACGCATGCCAGAAGCGCTGCAGGCGCGCGGCATCGTAGTTGCGCAGGTGCACGCGCACGGTGGAGTCGCCGCGCCGCGACGCCTCGGTCGCATAATCGGGCTCGAACACGCTGGCGGATTCCCGCCACAAGATGCGGGCGGTGCGAGATTATGGCGCGGCCGGCACATCGGAAACGGCCGGCGGAAATGGCCGGCGGAAACGAGCGACGGAAACGGGGCCCGTGCGGTGGTAAGCTACCAGACCCCATCGCCCTCGCCAATCCGCAGCGTCCCCGCCCCATGCGCCTGTCCAAGGTCTCCGCCATCTCCTTCGATCTCGACGACACCCTGTGGCCGTTCGGCCCCGCCGTGGCCCGCGCCGAGGCGACGCTGCTGGCCTGGCTGCTGCAGCACGCGCCGAAGACAGCCGGGGTGCTGACCTCGCCCGCGGTGCTGCGCGACCTGCGCGCGAGCTATGAAGGCCGCAACCCGCACCTTGCGCATGACTACCGTGCGCTGCGCCTCGGCTCGATCCTGCTGGCGCTGGAGATGGCCGGCGAGGACGCTAGCCTGGCAGAAGACGCATACGACGCCTTCTTTGCCGCGCGGCAGCAGGTCGAATTCTTCGAGGACGCGCTGCCCGCGCTGGAATGGCTCAGCGAACGCTTCCCGCTGGTGGCCGTGTCCAACGGCAACGCCGACCTGAAGGTCACCGGCGGCCATCACTTCTTCCGCGCGGCGCTCAGCGCCGGAACGTTCGGCACGGCCAAGCCGGCGGCGGCGATCTTCCATGCGGCGGCCGCGGCAGTCGACACGCCGCCGGAACAGATGCTGCATGTCGGCGACGATCCCGACCTCGACATCGTCGGCGCACTCGGCGCGGGGCTGCAGGCCGCGTGGCTGGTGCGCCCGGACGGCCCGCACACGGCGCAATGGCAACGCGGCGGCGCGCGCCCGCACCTGATCCTCAGCGACCTGCCATCGCTCTGCCGCGCGCTGGCCGGCTGAGCGCGCCAACGCAACAGGACCCACGCTGCCCGAAGGCGATATCGGGCCAACGCATACCTAATATGCGAAAATGTCGGCTCGCGACCAGGGCCGAGACCCCTGCGCTTGCCTCGCCACCGCACGATCCAGACGTTCCCCGCCATCCGCTCCGGGCCGTTCCAGTGCCCGACACCGCCGCAATCCGACAGGTTCACAGGCAGCAAGCCAGGGTCCGCCCCGCAAGATTTCGATCGAGGAGAAACAAGATGTTGAAGGCCCTCTTTGCCACCCTGCTGGTGGCATGCGGACTGACGAGCGCCCACGCGCAGACCCCGGCCAGCTTTCCGACCAAGCCGATCCGGCTAGTGATCCCGTTCCCGCCCGGCGGCGGCACCGACATCCTGTCCCGCCTGGTGGCAACGCAGGTCGGCCAGGCCACCAAGTGGAATTTCGTGCCGGACAACAAGCCGGGCGCCGGCGGCACGCTGGGCATCGCCGAGGCGGTCCGGGCAGCGCCGACCGGTTATGAGCTGGTGATGGGCCAGAAGGACAATCTGGTGGTCGCGCCGTGGCTGTACAAGTCGGTCACTTATGTGCCGAACCGCGACCTGGTCGCGATCAGCCATGTCGCCTACACCCCGATCGTGATCGTCACGTCGGCCAATTCGCGCTTCAAGACGCTGGCCGACGTGGTCACCGCCGCGCGCAGCGCACCGGGCGCAGTCAAGTATGGTTCGCCCGGCAACGGCACCACCATCCACCTGGCTGCCGAGATCTTCAGCCATGCGGCGGGGATCAAGCTGCTGCACGTGCCCTACAAGGGCTCCAACGCGGCGATGATGGACGCGCTGGCCGGCAACGTCGACCTGATGGTGGCATCGGTGCCGTCGGCGCTGGCGCAGGTCAAGGCGGGCAAGCTGCGCGCGCTGGCCGTGACCTCGGCCACGCGCAGCACGTCGCTGCCTGACGTGCCCACCGTGGCGGAAAGCGGCTACAAGCAGGTGGACGTCAGCACCTGGTACGGCCTGTTCGCCCCGGCCAGGACGCCGCCCGAGGTGGTCAACCGCATCCATGCCGAAGTGAACAAGGTCCTGGCCACGCCGGCGATGATCCAGGCGATCCAGGAGCAAGGCGCGGAAGCCAAGCTGATGACGACCAGGGAGTTCTCCGAGCTGGTGCAGTCGGACTACAAGAAGTGGAAGGACATCGTCGAGCGTTCGGGCGCGAAGCTGGAGTAAGGCCGGCGCGCCGCCACCGGGTTCGTTGCCAAGGAATGCCCGCCGCGGATCACGGCGGGCATTTTCTTTGGAATCCGAGGCCGGCAATCACGGCTGCCGCATAGCCGGCGATATAGCCATTGACGGCGCCCCGACCGCCCATCCCTACGTCAGTCCATATGCTGACCGCCGTTGATGGCGAGATTCGCACCAGTCAGGTAAGCCGCATCCTCCGAGCAAAGGAAAGCGACCAGTCCCGCCACTTCCTCGGGCTTGCCCAGGCGCCCCATCGGAATCTGCGGCAGGATCTTGCTGTCCATGATCTCCTTCGGCACGGCCGTCACCATCTTGGTGGCCAGGTAGCCCGGCGATACCGTGTTGACCGTCACGCCTTTCCTGGCGACCTCCAGGGCCAGGGCCTTGGTGAAGCCATGCATGCCGGCCTTGGCCGCGGAATAGTTGGTCTGGCCAAAGGCGCCCTTGGAAGCGTTGACTGACGAGATGTTGATGATCCGGCCCCACCCGCGCTCCACCATGCCCTCGCAGAGGGGCTTGGTGACATTGAACACGGAGTCGAGATTGGTCCTGATCACCGCATCCCAGTTTGGCTTGTCCATCTTCCTGAACGCCATGTCCCGCGTGATGCCGGCGTTGTTCACCAGGATGTCGACGCGGCCGAACTCGGCCAGGATCCGTGCCATGCCTGCCTGGCAGCTCTCGTAGTCCGCCACATCGACCTCGTATGCGCGGATCTCGCGGCCGCCGGCGGCCATGGATGCCAGCCATTCCTGGACCTTGGTGTTGCCCGGCGAATGCGTAACCACCACCGTATAGCCCGCGTCATGCAAGCGGATGGAAATGGCCTCTCCCAGGCCACCCATGCCGCCGGTAACCAATGCGATTTTCTTCGTCATGCTGATTCTCTCTTCTTGCAAAGTAAAAGACCCCTGACCTGCCGGGAATGGCAGGCCGACTTAACGGCTTACCGCAACGGCTGCAGCCCCTGCCGGCGCCATGCGGCAAGGGGGGAGCCGATCGATGACCGAGTTTCTTCTTGGATGGATACCGGCCAGGCCGGCGCGCGCCGCTCGATCCGGCGGACTAGCGCTGCGTTGGCTGGCGATCCGGGCCCGTAGCCGCGCCGGGGGTTGCGGTAAACGTGGCGGAAGCCAGGCCGGCCAGCTGCTGGCTCAGGGCTTGCGCGGCGCGGTAGGATTGCGTGGCGTTATCTAATGTCGCCTGCAGCGTGGCGGAAATGGCTTCGGAACCGGCCGGGGCATTTTTCACGAAGGCATCGACGAAGGCCTGCACATTGCGCTGCTGCTGCTCGTATTGCTCTTCAACGGCCCTGGCCAGGTCGGCCTGGGCCTGCGATGCGATCTCGCACACGTGGCGCGCATACTCGATGGCTTTGTCCGCAGCAGATTGCGGCACATTGCCTTGAACTGACAACCCCGGATCTTGGTTGGCCGACACGGCCTGCAGGATTACCTGCCCTTCAGCCATGGCTGCCTTGGCCGCCTGCAGGTTCAGTTCCGTCAGCTTCTGGATCCCTTCGAGGGTGGAGTTCGACAGCTTGGCCAGGTTGGTCAGGTTGTTCTTATGGACTGCCGCAAACTGATCGGACGTAAAAAAGGACATGGATTGGGTATGCCTCTTGTAGTCGCCGGGTGTCGCCTGCCGCAAGGCTACAACGCACCGGTCGAGCGTGGTTTTCCAAACGGTTATGGGCCTTGGTGCACTGCACAAAGACCAACGCAAAGATTAGAGGACTTGCTCTAATTTCGTCCCTAGGGACTTACCAGAGGTGAAGTGAAGCCCACGCCTTAATGTGCATTAAACGTCATGTATATAACATTTGCTTACATAATGGCGTTGCGTTGGCAGGCGGACAGGCGTGTCCTGTCGGGCATTGCATGGCTACCCCTCCCCACCCGTCTCACCGTCTGCCGCGGCGCGCCGGAGGAGACTCATCGGGCCAAGCCTCTCAACCGTGCGTCTCTGCGCTGCATCCCGGACAAACAACGAGCCGGCAAATGCGAGGGCATTGAGCGCGATGCCTTCCACGCATTCCCTGGCCCTGCGCACCAGCAGCAGCCCGGCAGGCATGACCAGCAGGTTGTATGGCGCCGACTGAAGCAATGTGCCATCGACATGCAGCGTCCGTACGCCAACCGAATCGAGCAATGCGCGGTAGCGCTCGCAGGCCGTGCACGCCAGCTCGTGCGGGGGCGCCGCAACCAGGTCCAGTGGTGCGAATGCGTGCGCAAACGGAAGGCCCGGGACGGCGCGGATGGCGCCTGGGTCGCCGCTGATCCGCGCCGGCTGCAGCAGGGTATCGATCGGCAATGGACTGCCTGCGGCCAGAGGCAGCGGCACGAGCTGCAGGTGCTTGTGGGCCTGGCTCGCACCGGCGGCCGCCCCGCCGTTGTAGAAGCCCAGGCTTGGGAACTCCGCCATGCAAGCAAGCAGTGCGGCAAAGTCCGGGAGGGTCAGTAGTGATTCCTGCGGTTCGAAGCAGCGGGTGACGATCAGCAGGTGATGTTCGATGACGTAGAACTTGTTCAGCAGGGCCACATGGCCGTCGGAGATATCCGTGACAAACAGTTCAGCGTCATAGGGCAGGAACGGATTGCCGCCGGCACTGCCCCCCTTGCGAGCCTTGTCCTTGCTCCGCAGGCTCGACACCTCGCGCACCAGGAAGCGCACGCCGCCGTCCTCGATTACCGTCTGGATGGTCTCGATCGGACATAATGCGCCGCTCTGCAGGGCGTGCGCTGTCCGTCGGACAATGGCCGGCCAAAGTGTGCCTGGCTGAAGGTGTGGATGGTGCATGTCCGCTGGCGCTCCCACTTCAGCATAGAGCCGCCGCACGGCGGCTGCGGCAATCCCTACCCCGCCGAGCGCTGCAAGCGCATCGAAACAGAAAAACTGTCGGCGGGGTGTACCGTAACCGAGACTTCGAAGGTCTCGCCGGCGGCGTCCAGGTAGCGCCGCACGATCTTCAACGCGGCCGCGCCAGGTTCCAGCCTGAGCGCTTCGGCGATGCGCCCCTCACCGAGCGCAAACGCGCGCACGTCCTGGCGGATCTCCGCGATCTGCCGGTCATAGCGCGACTCCATCAGCGTGCTGACCAGCATGTCCGGCGACGCGCGCACCAGTTCGCCAAGCTCGGCATAGGCAGGATCCACGTAGATGTCGGTCCATGCCATCGGCGTGCCGCCCTCGCCGCCATCCATCCGCAGGCTGGAAATCCGCAGCCAGCGCGCACCCGGCTCGCAGCCGATCTCGGCCGCCACCTCGGCGGTCACCGCGACCTCATCCACCGACTGCACCACGCGCAGGTGCTCGGCGGCGAACTGCATCAGGTCGTCCACCGACGCCAGCGAGGGCCGGAACACCGGCCGCGGCCGCGCCGATTCCACGCGCGTGCCCACGTTCTTGCGCCGCGACACCAGCCCCAGCTGCTGCAGTTCCTGCAACACCGCGCGGATGGTGTAGCGGCTGGCCTGGTACTGCTCGCACAGCTCGAATTCGGTGGGCAGCAGCGATCCGACCGCGTAGCGGCCGGAGGTGATGCCCTCGATAAGTTGTTTGCTGATCTCTGCCGGATTGGTTTTGCTCATGACCGCCTGCCCGCGGCCTCGTAGGACACGGGTTTACCCTCCTTTCCTAAATATGTTCGAACATATTTAATGGTGGATATGTTCGAACATATTAACGAACTACCCTCTTTTCCTCAAGGTAGCCCCATGACCCTGTTCCTTGCCCCTACGGCCAGTACTGTCGTTGACTCGATCCTGTTCCGCGATGCCTTCGGCACCGCCGGGATGCGCCAGATTTTCTCCGATGTGGCCCTGATCCAGCGCTATATCGACGTCGAGGTCGCGCTGGCCAAGGCCGAGGCCAGGGTCGGCATCATCCCCGCGGAAGCGGCCGAGGTCATCGCCCGCGAGTCGCGCCTGGAGCGCATCGACTTCGACCACATGCGCGAGGAAACCGACATTGTCGGCTATCCGATCCTGCCCCTGGTACACCAGCTGGTGGCGATGTGCGGCGACGCCGGACGCTATGTGCACTGGGGCGCCACCACGCAGGACATCATGGACACCGCGGTCGCGCTGCAGGTGCGCGACGCGCTCGACAGCATCGACGCCGATATCCGCGCGCTGCGCGGCATCCTGGCCGACCTGGCGGTCAGGCACCGCGACACGCCGATGGCCGGCCGCACCCACCTGCAGCAGGCGCTGCCGGTGACCTTCGGCTATAAGGCGGCGATCTGGCTGGCCATGTTCGACCGCCACCAGCAGCGCCTGGCCGAACTGCGTCCGCGTGTGGCCGTGGTCGAGTTCGCGGGCGCGGCCGGCACGCTGGCATCGCTCGGCCGACAAGATGGCAACAAGGGCTTCGCAGTGCAGGAAGCGCTGGCGCAGGAGCTGGGCCTCGGCGTGCCGGCCACCACCTGGCACGTGGCACGCGACGGCTTTGCCGAAGCGGTCAACCTGCTCGCGCTCATCACCGGCTCGCTGGGCAAGATCGCGCTCGACATCATGATCATGGCGTCGACCGAATTCGCCGAGGTGTACGAGCCCTTCGTCAAGGGCCGCGGTGCCAGCAGCACCATGCCGCAGAAGCGCAACCCGATTTCCAGCGAGCTGATGCTGGCCGCATCCAAGGCGGTGCGCCAGCACGCCGGGCTGATGGTCGACGCGATGGTGCAGGACTTCGAGCGCGCCACCGGACCCTGGCATGCGGAATGGATTGCCATCCCCGAGAGCTTCATCCTGACCGCCGGCGCGCTGCACCAGGCGAAGTTCGCGCTGGGCGACCTGGTCGTCGACGAAGCCCGCATGAAGCACAACCTGGGTATCACCAACGGCCTGATCGTGGCCGAGGCTGTGATGATGGGGATGGCCCCGCATATCGGCCGCCAGCAGGCCCACGACGTGGTCTACGACGCCTGCCGCACGGTCAACGAGCACGGCGGCACGCTGGCCGACGCGCTGGCCGCGCTGCCGGCCGTGACGAAGCACTTCGACCGCGCCGCCATCGACCGGATGACCGATCCGGCCAACTACCTCGGCCTCGCGCCGCAGATGGTCGACCGCGCCGTCGCGCTGTCCCGAAAGCAATCCGCGGCCTGAGGCAGCAGGCCGACCCGCATTACCAATCAATCCAAGGAGACAAAGCCATGAACCCCATCCGCAAAGTGGCCGCCTGCGCGGCACTGGCACTCGCCACGGCCGTGGCCGCAACCCCGGCACTGGCACAGGCCTGGCCCAGCAAGCCGATCACCTGGATCGTCCCGTTCGCGGCCGGCGGCCCCACCGATGCGCTGGCGCGCACCATTGCCGAGCGGGTCTCGCGCGAGGTCGGCCAGTCGATCATCATCGACAACTCGCCGGGCGCCGGCGGCACCGTCGGCACGGCCAAGGCGGCGCGCGCGCCGGCTGACGGCTACACCATGCTGGTCGGGCACATGGGCTACATGGGCGCCGCGCCGGCGTTGTACAAGAAACTGTCCTACGACCCGGTCAAGGACTTCGCGCCGGTGTTCCGCTTCCCGGATACGCCGATGGTGCTGATGGTGCGCAAGGACCATCCCGCGAAAAACGTGCGCGACCTGGTCGAGTTCGGCAAGAAGAACCCCGGCAAGCTCAACCTGAGCAATGCCGGCATGGGCTCCACCTCGCACCTGGTGGCGGCGCTGTTCGCGGCGTCGGCGGGCATGCAGGTATCGCTGGTGCCGTACAAGGGGGCCGGCCCGGCGCTGATCGACGTGATCGGCGGGCAGGTCGACGGCATGTTCGACCAGACCAATACGGCGCTGCCGCAGATCACCGAATCCAAGGTGCGGCCGCTGGCGGTCACCTCCGCGACCCGCGTGGCGCAGCTCAAGGACGTACCCACGCTGGCCGAATCGGGACTGGCCGGCTTCGAGGCCAGCACGTGGTACGGCATCTACGCGCCCAGGGGCACGCCGCAGGCCGTCATCGACAAGATGCAGCAGGCCTACCTGAAGGTCATTGCCGACAAGGCCTTCACCGGCAAGATGACCGCGCAGGCGATCCAGATGCTGCCGCCTGAGCAATACACCGCCGGCGCGCTCGGCAAGCACACCCAGGCCGAGATCACGCGCTGGAAGGCAGTGGCGGCCAGGGCCAATATCTCGCTGGACTGAGCGCTGGACTGAGCAACCATGACAGCATATCGCGTAGAACACGACGCCTTCGGTCCGCTCGACATCCCCGCCGACCGCTACTGGGGCGCCCAGACGCAGCGGGCGCTGGCGATCTTCGAGATCGGCGAAGAGCGTTTTCCCGACTGCCTGGTCCATGCCTTCGGCGTGCACAAGATGGCGGCGGCCAGGGCCAACCTGCGTTGCGGCGCGCTCGACGCCGCCATTGCCGAGGCGATCGTCGACGCCGCCGCCGAGCTGCGCTGTGGCCGCTTCGACAGCCATTTCCCGCTGACGATCTGGCAGACCGGATCGGGCACGCAGACCAACATGAATGCCAACGAGGTCATCGCCAACCGCGCCAACGAGCGGCTGGGCCAACCCCTGGGCACGCGCGCGCCGGTGCACCCGAACGACCACGTCAACGCGTCGCAGTCGTCCAACGACAGCTTTCCGACGGTCATGCACCTGAGCGCGGTGCTGGAACTGGAAGACCGGCTGCTACCTGCCCTGGTGATGCTGCGCGACACCCTGCGCGAGCGCGCCCTGGCCTTTGCCGATATGCTCAAGATTGCGCGCACGCACCTGATGGACGCCGTGCCCATGACCATGGGGCAGGCGTTCGACGGCTTTGCCGCGCAGGTAGACAACGCCATCGAACGCGTGCGCGGCGCCCTGCCGCGCCTGCTGGTGCTGCCGCAAGGCGGCACCGCGGCCGGCACCGGCCTGAACGCCCCGGCGGGTTTTGCCGAGGCCTTCTGCGAGGAAGCCAGTCAGCTCACCGGCCATTCCTTCCGCTCCAATCCCTGCAAGGTCGAGGGCATGGCCGCGCACGATGCGCTGGTCGAGCTGTCGGGCGTGCTCAACGTGATCGCCGTCTCCCTCACCAAGATCGCCAACGACCTGCGCTGGCTGGGCTCGGGCCCGCGCTGCGGGCTGGGCGAGCTGGTGCTGCCGGACGATGGCCTGACTTCGTCGATCATGCCCGGCAAGCGCAACCCGACCATCGCCGAGGTCGTGGCGCAGGCCGCCATGCAGGTGGCCGGCAACCACGTCACCGTGACCATGGCGGGCGCCTCCGGCAGCTTCGAACTGAACGTGGCCAAGCCGGTGCTGATCTACAACGTGCTGCAGTCGATCCGCGTGCTGGCCGATGGTGCGCGCGTATTCGCCCTGCGGCTGGTGCAGGGGCTGGCGGTCAACGCCGAACGGCTGGCGCGCAACCTGGACAACCCGCTGCTGGCGGTCACCGCGCTCAACCCGGTGCTGGGCTATGACCGCGCGGCGCAGATCACCAAAGTCGCGCTGGCACAAGGCGTCTCGCCGCGGGAAGCGGCGATTGCGCTGGGATTGCTGAGCGGCGAGGCATTCGACCGACTCGTGGATCCGGTGCGGTTGGCAAAGGGACACGCCACGGGGCAACAGTAGGCTGGCGACCGCGCAGCGCCGCGGTCAGACCACCGGCAGCTTCAGCACCTGCTCCGTCGTCAGCACATCGCCAAAGGTATCCTCGATGCTCGCCAGCGCCGCCTGGTGAAGGTCAGGATGCCGCACCACGCCGCCGCGCCGGTCCAGGTCGCGCGTCGCGCAGGCGTCTTCCGCCACGATCACGCCATAGCCCAGCGGCACCGCGTCGCGCGCGGCGCCAGCGACGCAGGCGTGCGTCATCAACCCGGTGATGACCAGCGTCCTGATGCCGGCGGCCTTGAGGCGCTGGTCCAGGTCGGTGGTCGGAAACACGCTGACCGAAGTCTTCTGCACCACCGTATGGTGGCCTGCGGGCTGCAGGTCCTGGTGGAACGCCGCGCTGGCGCCCTGCTCCGCAAAGACGGGGCTGCCCGCCGGCGCCAGGTGCTGGACGTGGAACACGGGAATGCCGGCGGCGTCCGCATGCGCCACCAGGCGCCGCGCGTTGCCGAGCGCGGCCGCGCCATCCGGGATCGGCAGCTTGCCGTCGAAGTATTCGTTCTGGAAATCGATCACCAGCAGCGCCGTGCTGGCGGCTGCGATCGCGGTGGGGGCGCTGGCACCGGCCAGGGTGCGGATCGTCGGGTGTGTCATCGTTGTCCTCGCTGTCTTCATCGTGATGGAAGGGAGCGCGCCTGCCTGGCGGGATTGCCGCCATGGCACATCGCTGCACGCAGTTTCCAACGACCGCCGCCGCCCCGAAAGCGTCCCGATGGACAACATCCGCTAGAATCGGGCCAACTTCAGACGCCCCCCTGCCTGCGAGGAAGCGATGCACACCGTCGCCGTGATTGCCTTCGAAGGCATCAGCCCGTTCCACCTGTCCGTGCCCTGCATCGTGTTCGGCGACGATCTCGCCAATCTGGGCGTGCCGCGCTACCGACTGCTGATCTGCGGCGAGCAGACCGGCCTGATCCGGACCATGTCGGGCTTCCGCATCGAGGTCGAGCACGACCTCTGCGCGCTGGAACAGGCCGATACCGTCATCATGCCGGCCTGGCGCGACCCGGCGGAACGTCCGTCGCCGGCCCTGCTGGCGGCGCTGCAGGCCGCCAGCGCCCGCGGCGCGCGCATCGCCGGGCTGTGCCTGGGCACCTTCGTGGTCGCCGAGGCCGGCCTGCTCGACGGCCGGCCGGCGGCCACCCACTGGGTCTGGGCCGATGACTTCGCCGCGCGCTATCCCAGGGTCCGGCTCGACCGCCGTTCGCTCTATATCGACGATGACAGCATCCTCACGTCGGCGGGCACCGCCGCCGCGCTGGACTGCTGCCTGCACCTGGTGCGCCGCGACCATGGCGCGGACGTCGCCAACCGCGTGGCCCGCCGCATGGTGGTGGCGCCGCACCGGCATGGCGGGCAGGCGCAGTACATCGAGCAGCCGCTGCCGCAGACGGCCGGCGCCGACAAGCTGAGCACCACGCTCGATTGGGCCATCGAGCACCTGGAACAGCCGCTGACGCTTGACCTGCTGGCCGACAAGGCGGGCATGAGCCGGCGCAATTTCACGCGGCGCTTCAAGGCCAAGACCGGCACCACGGTGACGCAGTGGGTGCTGAACCACCGGCTCACCGCGGCGCAGCGGCTGCTGGAGACCACCAGCAAGAGCATCGACGTGATCGCCGGCCTAGTCGGGTTCGGCTCGGCGGTTTCGTTGCGCCAGCACTTTGCCCAGACCTTTGCCATTTCACCTTCCGCCTACCGCAAGCAGTTCGGCACCACAGCGCCGTCAGGCCGTGCCGCTGCATAACCCGTCATGACCCGCTTTCTCCGCTTCCGCTTTTTCCGCTCCCGCTTTGTGCGCTGCTGCATTGCCGCCATTGCCGTTGCGCTCGCCGGCACCGCCCATGCTGCGACCGATATCGACTGCGACCCGTCGGCCGCGCCCGCGGGCCGCGCGCCCTCGCAGCGGCTGATCTGCGAGTCGGCGCTGTTTTCGATGGGCTATCAGCGCATTTATGCCGACCAGCAGCGGCAGCTGAAGGCCGGCACGATCACGGAGGCCGAGGTTGCCGCGTTCCGCAAGAAGCGTGACGGCTGCGAGACGGCGGCATGCCTCGACGCCGTGTTCCGCGAATGGCGGACGTTCGCGGCGCAAGCGGGCGGCAAGCGCTGAAGGCTGCCGCGTCCGGTCAGCCCGATGCCCGGCTGACGAGCATGCACGTTGCCGTCGCGGTGGCGACCGCCCGGCCGTCCTGCAGCAGCTCCGCCGCAACGTAACAGACGTTCTTGCCGCGGCGCTCCAGCCTGGCGCGCCCGAGCAATTCGCCTGCTCTGGCCGGCCGCAGGAAGGAGAGGTTGAGGTTCAGCGTTGCACAGAATTCCTCAGCGCCCAGCGTAGCCGTCACCAGCATGGCAGTCACGTCGTCGAGCATCGCTCCCAGCATGCCGCCCTGCACCTGGCCGGCCGGGTTCAGGAAAGCCGGCGTGGCCTGATAGGCGGATTCCAGCGTTCCCGCTTGCAGGTCGACCGCGCCGATATTGCCGCCAAGCAATGCGCAGATCGGCGGTGGCGGCACCTGCCCGCGCCGCATCCTGGCAAAGTAGTTGTCCGAGGCTTTTTCCAACGATGTCGACAACGATGTCATTCTCTATCCTCTCTTCTCAGCAGCCGCGAAAGCGCGGCGCGCGCTTTTCCAGCCAGGCCTGCGCGCCTTCGCGCAGGTCTGCGGACGCATCGGCGCGCGCAATGTCGGCGGCAATCTCCGCCGGATCGAGCGTGCCGGCCGCGATCCGGTTCAGGTATCGCTTCATGCCAAGCAGGGCCAGCGGCGCCATGCCGGCCAGCTTTTCGCTCAACCCGGCGGCCTGCACCTGCAGCGCTTGCGCATCCGCCGCCACGCGGTCAAGGAAGCCGCATGCCAGCATCTGCGCCGCATCAAGCCTGTCGGCCGCCAGCAGCACGCGCTTGGCCGTGGCCAGGCCCAGCCGGGCCACGTAGCGCTCCAGCCCGCCGCGATAGAACAGCAGCCCCAGCCGCGCCGCCGGCACGAACATGTCGACGCCCTGCGCGCCCAGCCGGAAATCGCAGGCCAGCGCGAGGTCGGTAGCGCCCCCGTACAGGCCGCCCTGGATCACCGCGATGGTGACGGGCCGTGCCGCTTCGAGCGCGTTGGCGAGGGCTTCGAAGCGCTCGCCGGCGTTGCTGCCACCGACCTTTCCGATATGGAAGCCGCTGCAGAAATGCTTGCCCTGCGCCTCGATCCGCAGCACCAGCACTTCGTCGCGGGCATTGATGGCGGCGATGTGCTCGCGCATCAGGTCGAGGTCTTCCGGCTCGAGGCGGTTCGCGACCTCGGGCCGGCGCAGCGTGATGACCGCCACCGCACCGTCGATGGCAAGCGCCGGCGGCTGCCCCGGCGCGGTCGCGCTGGCCTTACCGTCAGTGGAAGCCATAGATCTGCATGGTCGATTCGCCCGCGCGCACGCGGCCGAGGATGGCGGCTTCGGCAGCTTCGCGCTGCTGCGCGCGCGCCACCACGTCGGCCGCGCTCCGCCGCGGCACGACCACCACGCCATCCGCGTCGCCCACGATCAGGTCGCCGGCTTCCACGCGGGTTTCGCCGAACAGCACCGGCTCGTTGAGCCAGCCGATGGCGCCATAGTCCTTGCCGGTGCCGCGTATGCACAGCCCGCGCGCAAAGACGGGGAGGCCGATCTCGTCGAGCAGCACGCCGTCGCGCACGCAGCCGTCGATTACCAGTCCCGCCAGGCCCTTCACCTTGGCGGCAGTGGTCATGATCTCGCCCCAATAGCCGTGCTCGTAGGCGCCGCCGACATGGACCACCAGCACATCGCCGGGCCGGGCGGCTTCGATGGCGCGATGCAGCCACAGGTTGTCGCCACCGGGCGAATGCACGGTCAGCGCCGGGCCGCACAGGCGGAAGCGGGGCGCCACCGGCTTGATCACCGGCGGCAGCACGCCGATCTTGCCGCCTGCCTCGTGCAGCGTGGCGGTTGGCAGCGTCGCCGCGGCCACGACGACCTCCGCCGGCACGCGTTCGAAATCCGCACGCGTGGTGCTGGCTGCGTCATGTTCCTTCATGCTCATGCCCCTTTCGTCTGCAACTGGTGATAGCGGAACTGGCGGCGCGCCTCGTCCAGGCGCATGCCGCCGCGCACGGCTTCGCGGATCGCGTTCTCGGCATGCTCGACGGCCTCGGCCGTGTCCAGCACCGCCGCTTCATGCTCGCGCGGGATCACCACCACCCCATCGGCATCGCCGCGCACGATATCGCCGGGCTGCACGCGCGCATCACCGATATTGACGGGGATATTGGTGGCTTCCACCTGCACGCGGTCCTTGCCGGTGCGCATCCAGTGGTCCTTGCTGAAGACCGGGTAGCCGAGCTGGCGGCACAGCGCCACGTCGCGGCACACGCCGTCGATCACGGTGCCGGCGATGCCGCGGCGGTGCGCGATCTCGGTCAGGATGTCGCCCCACACGGTGGCGTTGTCGCGCCCGCCGTTGTCGAGTACCAGCACGCTGCCCGGCGGCACGTCGTCGATGTAGTCGCCCACCGTGCCCGGCGGGTTGGAAGCCGGGCCGTACAG
The DNA here is from genome assembly GCF_004768545.1 of Cupriavidus oxalaticus. Lineage (NCBI taxonomy): Bacteria > Pseudomonadati > Pseudomonadota > Betaproteobacteria > Burkholderiales > Burkholderiaceae > Cupriavidus > Cupriavidus oxalaticus. Next base: position 2,072,081 of record NZ_CP038635.1, read on the forward strand.
CAGCGTCCACGCGCGCCCCGCCATGGCAAAGCTGTCGCCGCGCGGCTTGATGCGGTAGCACTGCCCGGCGATGCCGAGCTTGTCGAGCGCGTCGCTCAGGGTGGCGGTATCGAGCCGCGCCGCGCGGCCCACGTTGATGTCCGTTGATTCGCTCATGGTCGTCAATCCTTCAGCATGTGTTCGTAGTTGCCGCCCATCACCTGCCCGATCGGCGTGCCGGCCAGGATGGCCTTCGACATGGCGGACTCCTTGAGGACGATGGCCTCGGCGGTGTCGAGCACGCGCTCGATATCGCCCGCCGCGATGAAGATCACCGCGCTGCGGTCGGCAAGCACGTAGTCGCCGCCGGCCACGGTCACGTCCGCGATCTCGACCGGCACGTTGGTGCCCTTCTCCACCACGCGGCCGCGTGCGGTGAAGGACGTCAGGCCCCGGCTGAACACCGGGAAATCAAAGGCGATGGCCTCGTCGATATCGCGCACGGGGCCATCGGCGACCACGCCGGCCACGCCGCGCACCTTGGCGCCCAGCGACAGCAGGCCGCCCCAGCTGCCGGCTTCGACGCCGCTGCGCTGCTCGACCACGATGATGTGGTCGGGGCCGGCCGCTTCGATGGCGGTGCAGCCCAGGTGCCGCACCGGCCCCGCCGGCGGCGCGCCGGTGCCGAGCTTGACGGTGATGGCGCGGCCGGCAATGCGGCCGGCGCCGCTGCGCTGCGGCAGGCCCGTGACCACGCCGGGCAGTTGCAGCTTGTCGAGCGCGTCCGAGACGGCGCAGCAATCGAGCCGGCGCAGGCGTTGTACGTAGGAATCAGGTTGCGTCATGGTGTTGTCTTGGCTTGTCTTGTGTGGCGGGATGCGGTCAGCCCAGCGTGCGCCAGGCGGCGAAGCACAGGCCGGTGCCGGTCAGCGCGGGGGTGCGGTAGCCCGGCACGTAGCTGACCCATTCCAGGTCCAGCTCGCGCACCGCTTCCACGGCGATCAGCCAGTTGCGGATCTCTGAGCTGCCGGCCTGCAGCTGCTTCGGATCGAGCGAAGCCAGGAAGGCGGTGTCCTTGTTGCGGATGGCGGCGATGATGGCTTCGTCCAGCGTTTCGTCCACCACGAAGTGGCTCAGGCCGCCGGAGGCCAGCACGCCCACGCGCAGGTCTTCCGGGTAGCTGGCGATCAGCTCGCGCAGCGCGGTGCCGAGCTGGATGCAGCGCCGCGGCGTGGGCTGGTTGGGCGGATCGAAGGTGTTGACGATCACCGGCACGATCGGCACCACTGGCCGGTCAATGTCCTGCAGGTAGCGGCGGTGGATAAACGAGAAGGCATGGCCCTCGAACTGCCCGCGCTCCAGGCCGTCCATTGCGGTGATGTCGAAATCGCGGTCGCACAGCGCGCGGATCAGCCAGCGCGCCAGCGGCGCATGCACGGGGTAGTCGCGGTCGGCGTCGGGCTCTTGCCGCGCCATGCGGGCCTTCTTGTACCAGCCGTCGTTCGCGCCCACGTCGCGCCTGGCGTTGCGGATGGTGTCGCCGTAGTAGATCGCGAAGGCCGGGTTGTTGGTGGTGCGGAACAACTCGGTCTGGTCGTCGCCGACCACCAGCAGCACGTCCAGCCGGGCGGCGTGGATACGCTCGCGCAGCTCGTCCATGGCGGCCTCGGCGCGGTCGTAGCGCTCGCCCATGCGACCGGGCGTAACCATGGACTCGGCCTCGGCCGGCGCCGCGGCAAGCAGCTTCTCGTAGGTGGTGGGCTCGCCCGCGCGGTCGAAGTAATACGGGTTCTTGGGATCGACCTGCGGGAAGCCGTATTGCCAGTCCTCGCGCTGGGCGGCCAGCATGATGCTGTGTGAAGAGCCGAATGCGGCAACGATTTTTGCCATGGAAATGTCCTTCGATCAGACGATGAATGCCGCGCGCAGTTCGGCGATGCGCGCCGCGCTGTAGCCAAGCTCCGCGAGAATGGTGTCGGTGTCGCCGCCCTGTTCGGGCGCCATGCGCGGCGGCGCTTCGCGCGGATAGCGCGACAGGCGCATGGGCTGGCCCACCAGCGAGACCTCGCCCAGTTCCGCATGCCGCATCGGCCATGCCATGCCCAGGTGGCGCACCTGCGCGTCGGCGAATACCTGGTCGATGCCGTGGATCGGCCCGCACGGCACGCCGGCCTTGAGCAGGCGCTCGGTCCATTCCGCGGTGGTGCGCCCGCGCAGCGCGGCGGCGACTGCCGCATTGACCTGGTCGCGGTTGCGCACGCGTTCCGGGTCCGAGCCCATGCCCGGCTCGTCGACGAGATGCGGCACGTCGAGTGCCTCGCACAGCCGCTTCCACATGGTCTGCCCGATCGCGGCGATATTGAGGTAGCCGTCCCGCGTGGCAAACACGCCGGTGGGCACGGTGAGCGGATGCTCGTTGCCGCTCTGCGCCGGCACCTTGCCGTCGATCAGCCATTGCGCGGCCTGGAAGTCCAGCATGGCGATCTGCGCTTCCAGCAGCGAGGTCTGCACCCACTGCCCCTGGCCCGACGCTTCGCGTTCGAGCAGCGCGGTCAGGATGCCCATGGCGCAGAAGTGGCCCGCGCACAGGTCGGCAATGGGAATGCCTACCCGCATCGGCCCTTCGCCCGGCTTGCCGGTCACGCTCATCAGGCCGCCCATGCCCTGCGCGATGGAGTCAAAGCCCGGCCAGCCCGCATAGGGGCCGTCCTGGCCAAAGCCGGAGATGCTGGCGTAGACCAGGCGCGGATTGATCTCGCGCAGCGCATCGGGCCCGATGCCAAGGCGATGCTTCACGTCCGGCCGGTAGTTCTCGATGAAGACATCGGCGCGCCGGACCAGGTCATGCAGGATCGCCACGCCCTGCGGCGACTTCATGTTGAGCGTCAGGCTTTCCTTGTTGCGGTGCAGGTTCTCGTAGTCGGCACGGTTGTGGTCGCGCCCGCCGATCATGTCGTCGCCGCCGGGTGCGCCGGGCGGGATCTCCAGCTTGATCACGCGCGCGCCCATGTCGGCGAACAGCCGCACCGCGGTGGGGCCGGCCCGCACGCGCGAGGCGTCGATCACGGTGAAGCGCGACAAGGGGCCGTGGCGCTTCGGCTCCGCCTGCCGGGGATTGGTTGCGTTGTCTTCCATCTTCAAGCTCTCCCAGGTCATGCGGGTGTGAACATTGGCACCGCGTGGCCGCCATCGCTCGCCCTGAACACCACCCGCACGCGCTGGCCGATGGCCAGCTCGCGCGGATCGCAGTCCACCAGGTTGCTCATCATGGTCACGCCCTCGTCGAGCTGGATGAAGGCCAGCGTGTAGGCCGCCTCGGCCCGCCCCATGGTGCTGTACGAATAGACCGTGCCGTGGCCGCTGGCCTCGCGCCATTCGGTGCGCAGGGACTGGCAGTGCGGACAGACGTCGCGCGGGTAGTGATGCGCCTCGCCGCAGTCCAGGCAGAACTTGACCAGCAGGCGGCCCTGGTCGGCGGCCTCCCAGAAAGGAAGGCTCTCTGCCAGCGTGCGCGGCGCGGGGATCCTGCGCGCGGCGGTGTTGGTAGTCGTGGTGCTCATGGTTTCAAACCCTTTCCAGGATGAGCGTGGCCGCGGTGTGGCGCGAGGCAAGCGCGCCGCCGATGCCGCTGGCCAGCGCCAGGTCGCAGTTCTTGACCTGCACGGCGGGATGCGCTTCGCCGCGCAGCTGGCGGACGGCCTCGATCACCTTGGTAACGCCGCCGCGATTGGCCGGGTGGTTGTTGCACAGCCCGCCGCCGTCGGTGTTGAAAGGCAGCCTGCCCACGCCGGAGATCAGGCCGCCGTCGGCGACGAATTTGCCACCCTCGCCCTTCTTGCAGAAGCCGAGGTCTTCCAGCTGCATCAGCACGGTGATGGTGAAGCTGTCGTAGAGCGATGCGTACTTGATGTCGGCCGGCGTCACCCCGGCTTCGGCGAATGCCGCGGGGCCGGACCACGCGGCCGCGGACCAGGTCAGGTCGATCTTGCCGCCCATGGCGTGCTTGGGTGCCTCGCCAGCGCCCTTCACCTTGACCAGCGGGCGCTTGAGCTGCCTGGCGATCTCGGGACGCGCCACGATCAGCGCGCCGCCGCCGTCGCTCATCACGCAGCAGTCGAGCCGGTGCAGCGGATCCGAGACCATGGGCGAATTCACCACGTCTTCCACCGTCACCACATTGCGCAGCATCGCGTGCGGGTTGTGCCGGGCATGGTGCGAGGCGGCAACCTTGATCCACGCCAGCTGCTCGCTGGTGGTGCCGAATTCGTGCATGTGGCGCCGGGCCACCAGGCCATACAGATTCTGCGTGGCCGGCCCGAACGGCAACTCGAAGGCCAGCTCCGGCGCGTCCGGGTCCGGCGCCTTGAGCGAGAGCGCCGCGCCCGCCGCGCGGGGGCGCCCGGCCAGCGTGATCAGCGCCACGTTGCAGCGCCCCGCGGCAATCGCCTCGGCGGCGTGGGCCACGTGCAGGATCGGCGCCGAGCCGCCGCATTCGGTGGAATCGACGTGGCGCGGGCGCAGGCCGAGGTATTCGACGATGGTGGTGGTGCCGAGCCCCGGCGCATCGCCGGCGCAGAAGTAGCCGTCGATATCGCTCGCCGAGAGGCCGGCATCGGCCAGCGCCCCGAGGGCGACGTCGGCGTGCAGGCGGGCAACGGAAAGATCGTCGGCCTTGCGGGTGGGGTGCTCGTAGGCCCCCACGATGTATGCGGATCCGTTCAGAGTCATAGCGGGATGGATGGAGGGGTCACTGTTCGGGCTTGAAGCCGCTGGCCTTGATGACGGGGCCCCAGTAGGCCAGCTCTTTGCGCTGCAGGCGGTCCAGGTCCGCGGCGTCGCGGTAGTCCGGCTGCAGCACCGCCTTTTCTTCCAGCATGCTGCGCACGTCGGGCATGGCCAGCACCTTGCCGAGCGCCGTCTGCATGCGTTCGAGTTCGGCCTTGGGCGTCTTCGCCGGCGCCCAGACGCCGGTCCAGGCCTCGCCGGCATCTACCTTGACGCCCTGCTCGGCCACCGTGGGCACGTCGGGCAGCAACGGCGAGCGCCTGGCGCCGAACACGCCGATGATGCGCACCTTGCCGCCGCGCGTGTGCGGCAGGATGTCGCCGGCGGTCATCACCGCGGCGGCCAGCTGGCCGCCGATCAGGTCTGTCGCCAGCGGCCCGTTGCCCTTGTACGGCACCACGTTCAGCGGCACGCCGGCTGCCTTGCCGAACTGCAGCCCGGTAAAGTGCGTCTGGCCGCCAAGGCCGGCGCTGCCGAACACGGTTTCCTTGGGATGCGCCTTGAGCCAGGCCACGTATTCCCTGACGTTGGTCACGCCGGTCTGGCTGCTCACCACCAGCGCCAGCGGGTAGGAAATCACCACGGCGACGGGGCTCAGGTCGGTCAGCAGGTCGTACTTGAGCGTTGCCGGCGGATAGAGCAGCGTCGGGAAGATCGCGGTGGCATTCGGCGCGACCATATAGGTCAGCCCATCGGGCGCGCTGTGCTTGAGCATGCCGGTGGCGATGCGGCCGCCCGCGCCGGGCTTGTTGTCGACGATCACCACCTGGCCGAGCACGCCTTGCAGCTTGTCTGCCAGCACGCGGGCGACGGTATCGGTGGAGCCGCCCGGCGGAAAGCCCACCAGCAGCCGGATCGGCGGCTTTTCCTGGGCGTGGGCCGCGAGGCAGAAGCCCAGCGCCAGCGCGCAGCACACCGTCCTGAGGGTCTTGAAAATGGCCATGCCTTGTCTCCTTTTATCTTTATGGATGCGCCGTCCGGGCGGCTACGCTTGTCCGCCGAAGCGGCGCAGGTGATGCGAGGCGTCGCCGAACAGCTGGTTGATCACCATCAGCCGCTTGGCGTAGTGCCCCACGCGGCATTCGTCGGTCATGCCCATGGCACCGTGCATCTGGATGGCCCACTGCCCGAGCTGGCGGCCGGCCTGGCCGGCCAGCACCTTGGCCGCGGACACCAGCCGGCGCCGTTGTGCCGGCTCGCCTTCCTGCACCGCCATGGCGGCCGCGCAGGCCATCGACTTGCCCTGCTCCAGCGCGATCAGCATGTCGGCGATGCGGTGCTGCAGCACCTGGAACTTGGCCAGCGTGGAGCCGAACTGCTTGCGGGTCTTGAGCTGCTCGGCAGTCAGCTCGATCAGCGCTTCCAGCGCGCCCACCGCCTCCGCGCACAGCATGGCGCTGGCGCGGTCGGTGGCGGCCTCGACCAGTGGCAGCGCTGCGCCGGCCTCTCCCACCAGGGCATCGGCCGCTACGCGCACGCCACGCAGCGTCAGGTGTGCGGCGCGGCGCCCGTCGAGCGTGCTGAATTCCCTGAGCGAAAGGCCCGAAGTGCCCGCCTCGACCAGAAAGAGCGAGAGGCCCGCAGCATCGTCGGCATCGCCGGCGGTGCGCGCGACAACCAGAAACACGTCCGCGCTGCCGGCCTCCAGCACCAGGGTCTTGGTGCCGTCCAGCACCCAGCCAGCGCCATCGCGCCGCGCCAGCGTGGTGACGCGGGACAGGTCGTAGCGCGCATCGGCTTCACTGCATGCCAGCGCCATGCGCGCTTCGCCTCCGGCGAGGGCCGGCAGCCAGCGTTGTCGCTGGGCCTGGCTGCCCGCCTCGTCCAGCAGCTGGCCGGCCAGCACCACGCTGGAGAGCCAGCCCGCGCCACCCAGCGCGCGGCCGAGTTCCTGCGCCACCAGCATCATTTCCACGGGGCCCTGCGCACTGCCGCCGACATCGTCGGCCAGCGGCAGCCCGAGCAGGCCCAGATCGGCCATGCCGGCCCAGCGCGCGGCGGCCAGTTCCGCCGGCTCGGCCTCGCCGCGTTGGTGGGCGGGATACTCGCCGTCGCAGAATCGGCGCACCGCATCGCGCAGCGCCAGGTGTTCGTCGCTAAGAGAAAAATCCATGGTCGGGTACGGTGTCAGGCCGAAAGGAAGGCCTTGCTGATCAGGTTGCGCTGCACTTCATTGACGCCGCCGTAGATCGACAGCTTGCGCGCATCGAGGTAGTTGGCCGCCAGCGCGGCGAGCTCCGGCGGACTGGCTGCGTCCGCGCCATCACCGGCACCACCCAGCAGCGCGGCCTCGTCGAACGGCACCGCATGCGGGCCGGCGATTTCCACCAGCAGCTCATAGATGGCCTGGCGCAATTCGGTGCCGCGCACCTTCAGCATAGAGGCCTCGACGGCCGGCACGCGGCTTTGCTGGTTCGGGCTCAGCAGGCGCAGCGCGGTGAATTCAAGCGCCATCAGCTCGATCTCGAACTGCGCGAGCCGCGACTGCAGCACCGCGTCGTGCTCCAGTCCCTGCTGCACCGCCAGCGCACGTGCCCGCTCGAGCTGCTGCTTGCACGAGCCGATGCCGGCGATGCCGGTGCGCTCATGGCCCAGCAGGTACTTGCCGTAGGACCAGCCCTTGTGCAGCTCGCCGACCAGGTTCTCGACCGGCACGCGCACGTTGTCCAGGTAGCACTCGTTGAGGTCGGTGCCGCCTTCGAGCATGCGGATCGGGCGCACTTCCACGCCGGGCGACTTCATGTCGATCAGCAGGAAGGAGATGCCCTCCTGCGGCTTGGCGGCATCGGGATCGGTGCGGACCAGCGCGAACATCATCGAGCACCAGTGCGCGTAGGAGGTCCACACCTTGTGCCCGTTCACGACGAAATGCTTGCCGTCGGATTCCAGCACCGCCGTCGTGCGCACCGCTGCCAGGTCCGAACCGGCTCCCGGCTCTGAGAAACCCTGCGCCCACCAGGTATTGCTCTGCCGGATGTCCGGCAGGTATCTGGCCTTTTGCTCGGGCGTGCCGAAGGCAATCAGCACCGGGCCCAGCATCTGGATACCGCTGGCGATGATGCGCGGCGCGCCGCCGAGCATGGTCTCTTCGTCGAACAGGTAGCGCTGCACGTGGGTCCAGCCCGGGCCGCCGTGCTCGACCGGCCAGCCCGGCGTGAGCCAGCCGCGCGCTTCCAGGATGCGGAACCAGGTCACGTAGTCGGCGTGTTCGAGGCGCAGGCCGAGTTCGACCTTGCGCTTGATGGCGGCCGGCAGGTGCGCCTTCACGAAGGCGCGCACTTCCTGGCGAAAGGCTTCTTCTGCGGGGGAAAATGTCAGTCTCATCGTGCTTGCCTCATGCGTGCGGCTTCATGACCACCGCCTGCGGCTGCAGGACCACCAGCGCATCCAGCGCCAGCACGCGGTCCGGGTAGGCCACCAGCGGATTGATGTCGATCTCCGCAAGCCCGGGATTGGCCCGCATCTGCTCGCCGATCAGCGCGACCACTTTGGCGATGGCCGCGGTGTCGACCGCAGCCGCGCCACGGATGCCGCGCAGCAGCGATGCCGCCTTCAGCCGGCCGAGTTCCTGCAGGATGTCGGCCTCGGCCAGGTCGGCCGGCAGTAGCCGCACGTCCTTCAGCGCCTCGATCCAGATGCCGCCCAGGCCCACCAGCACCACCGGCCCCCAGTCGGCATCGCGCCGCGCGCCAACCACCAGTTCGAGCCCGCGCGGGCCCATGGCCTCGACCAGCACGCCGTCCAGGCGCAGGCCGGGACGGTGCTTGCCGATGTTGTCGTGCAGCTGCTGCCAGCCGGCACGCAAGGCCGCCTCGCCCGCCAGCCCGACGATCACGCCGCCGACGTCGCTCTTGTGCGGCAGCTCGCTGGCCTGCGCCTTGATCACCACCGGATAGCCGATGCGCGCGGCCACTGCGACGGCCTCGTCCGCGGTGGCGGCGAGGCCACCCTGCGGCACCGGCAGCCCGGCGCCGGCGAGCCAGGCCTTGCCCTGGTACTCGGCAAACACACCCGAGGGTGGCACCGGGCCGGGCAGCGGCAGCGCCCGTGGCGCGCCCTGCGTGGCACGGTGCGCACGCTGCAGCGCCTCGCCGTAGGCGGCCACGCGCGCCAGCGCGCGCAGCGCGCGGTCCGGCGAACGGAAGAACGGCACGCCGCTGGCGCGGATCGCCTCCACGAAGAACGGTTCGATCGGTCCGCTGTCGCCGGTCACCACCAGCACCGCCGGCTTGTCCGCGCGGGCCAGCGCCGGCACGATGTGCTCGGCCTTGTCGCGCTGGGCCACCTCCGGGCCGGCCGGAATGCCCAGCACGATGCTGCCGATGTTGGGATCGGCCAGCATGGTCAGCAGGATGTCGCCGATCAGGCCGGGCTGGCGCACGCCGATGGTGGTGTAGTCCAGCGGATTCTCCGCGACGGCATAGCCGGGCAGCATTTCGGTAAGGCGCTGCGTGGTCGGCGCGGTCAGCGCCGGCAGCTCCAGGCCGAGTCCGTCGCAGAAGTCGAGCGCGATGTTCTTCATCGCACCCGATCCGGTCATAAAGGCCGGCCCGCCGCTGGGCGGAACCGGAAAACGCAGCAGGATCGCCGCTGTGTCGAACAGTTCGTCGAGCGCATCGACCAGCACCACCGCCTCGCGCGCCAGCAGCACCGACGCCGTGGCGTGGTCGCCGGCCAGCGCGCCGGTATGCGACTGCGCGGCCTCGCGCGCCCGCGCACTGCGGCCCGGCATCAGCATCACCACGGGCTTGCCGGCGGCGCGGGCTGTGCGCGCCAGCTGCAGGAACAGGCCCGGCCTGCGCACCTGCTCGGCGTAGACCGCGATGACGCGCGTCTGCGGATCGGCGATGTAATACGAGAGCACGTCCTCGATGCCGACCGACGCCTCGTTGCCCGTGGACACCGTGGCGGTCATCGGCAACCCGCGGCCGATGAAGGCATCGCGCAGGTTGGCCGCCATCGCGCCGCTCTGCGCCACCACGCCGATGCCGGGACGGCCGCCGCAGGGATATGGCTGCACCGGCTCGAAGGTCACCGGCACGCCGGCCTCGAAGTTGGTGAAGCCCATGCAGTTGGGGCCCAGCAGCAGGATGCCGGCCGCACGCGCGGCGGCAGCCAGCTCCTCCTGCTTCGCACGGCCTTCGTCGCCGGTCTCGGCATAGCCCGAGGCAAACAACACCGCCGCGCTGGCACGGCGCTCGGCCAGCGCCCGCACGGCATCCAGCACGCCGGCTTCGGGAATCGCCAGCACGGCCAGGTCGATGCCTTCCGGCAGTTCATCCACGCTCTTCACGCAGGCACGGCCGTTGATCTCGGTACTGCTGCGGCTGACCAGGTGGATGGCGCCGGCATAGCCGAAGCGCTCCAGGTTATCGAGCACGAAGCCGCCAAACGACCTCGGGTCCGCCGAGGCGCCGACGATGGCGATCGAACGCGGCTTCAGGATGCGATCCACCGGCACCAGTTCGGATGCAGGGGCGGGAGTGTGACTGTTCATGGAATTGCAGCTTCCAGTTGGATGGTGCGGCCCGGGCCATACAGGCCCCACGCAGCCATGGTTGGTTCGTGACCGGGTTGGTTGAATTCATTCTGGCATACCAGAACACCAATTTCAACACACCACATAAATTTCTTGGCATTCACCGATCGGTGTTTTCCCTAGGCGAAGATTGCGCACCCGAGCGCGGCGCGGCGCCGAAGGCACTGCTTCCCAGGCCGCTTCCGCAGCAACAGATTAGGACGCGCTTTCCGCACCAGCAAAGGCTTTGCTGCGAATTCCGAGCCGGAGCAACAGCTTGCCGAGGCGGCGACGGCATGCATCGATGGGCCCGAAACCAGCACTTTGCCAGCGGCGTATCAGCCTCAACCTAACTGGATGCCTGAAATCTCTGTTTGCATACCACAAATCATGTGTTGTATATTTTTTCGCATACAGAGCTGGCTTCGCCCCGACAGAAAGAAACGCCGATGACTCCGCACACTCCTCACCCGCACACGCCCGCCCCGACGGCAGGCACCGGCGCTGCTGACGCCCCGGCACGTGCCGGCCTGGCCAACGACATACGGGCCACGCTCGAGGATGAGGTCGAGAAGGGTGTGCTGACGCCCGGCGCGCTGCTGGACGAGCGCGCGCTGGCAGACCGCTTCGGCGTGTCGCGCACGCCGGTGCGCGAGGCGCTGCAGCAACTGGCCGCGCGCGAGCTGGTATGCATGTCGCCGCGCCAGGGCGCCACGGTGGCGCGCATGTCGATCGCCAGGGTGCGGGCGATGCTCGAGTACGTGGGAGAACTGGAGGCGCTGAGCGCCAGGCTGGCCGCGCGGCGCATCGACGAAACCGTGCAGGCGGCGCTGGACGAGGGTCTGCGCTGCTGCCAGGCAGCCGCCGACAGCGGCGACGCCGCCGGCTACGCGGCCGCCAACGTGGTGTTCCACGAGGCCATCTATGCCGGCAGCCGCAACGACTTCCTGGCCGACCACATCCGCCACGCGCGCCGGCGCCTGCAGCGCTACCGCACGCGCGACTTCATCAGCCCGGCGCAGATCGCCAGGTCGCTGCACGACCACCAGCAGATCGCCCGCGCCATCCAGGCCGGCGACGAAACCCAGGCCGGCAAGGCGATGCTGCTGCACGTGCCGGCCGGCACCACCGGCTTTTCCGAATTCCTGGCCACCGTGCCCCGCCATTTCTTCGACGGCGACCACGGCGCCGACATCTCCTGACAGAGGACTCCATGACCCGCCCGGCTCGCTCACTCGATGTTCCCGGCCTCGCGCACAAGGCTCCGATCCCGGTCGGCGCGCGCGTGGGCAACCTGATCTGCACGTCGGCGATCGCCGGCAAGGATGCGCGCACCGGCGAGCTGCCGCCAGACGCCGCCGCGCAGGCCGCGCTCGCCTTCCACAACCTGCAGGGCGTGCTCGATGCCGGCGGTGCCTCGCTCGCCGATGTGCTCAAGCTCACCGTGTACGTGAAGGACGACAGCGTGCGCGATGCCATCAACGGCGCATGGCTGCGCTGCTTCCCGGACCCGCGCGACCGCCCCGCGCGGCACATCGTCGTGCACGACCTCCAGCACGGCATGTTGCTGCAACTCGAATGCCTGGCCGTGGTGGCCAGCGATACCCAAGGCTGAAACCCATGATCATCGATTCCCACGCCCACATCGTCATGCCCCCCGAAAGCTTCCGCTACATGGCGGAACTGGTCGGCGGCCGCGCCAACCCCTCGACCACGCCGCGCATCCCCGATGAATCGGTGCGCAAGGTCGCCGAGGAGCTGGTGCGCAGCATGGACAACGTCGGCACCGACGTGCAGTTCATCTCGCCACGCCCCTACCTGCAGATGCATTCGGTCAAGCCCGGCCGCGTCACGGAACTGTGGTCGCGCCACTGCAACGACCTGATCGCGCGCTTCGTCGAGCTGTTCCCCGACCGCTTCCGCGGCGTGGCGGGCCTGCCCCAGTACATGGACGAATCGCCGGCGCTGCGCGCGGTGCCCGAGCTGGAACGCTGCGTCAAGGAACTGGGCTTTGTCGGCTGCCTGATCAATCCGGATCCCACCGAAGGCGAAGGCCCGACCCCGCCGGGGCTGGGCGACCCGTTCTGGCATCCGCTTTACGACGCCATGACGCGACTGGACGTGCCGGGCCTGATCCACTCCGCGGGCAGCTGCAGCGCGCGCGAGTCGTACACGCTGAAGTTCATCAACGAGGAAAGCATCGCCATCGTCTCGCTGCTGGGCGCCAAGGTGTTCGACAAGTACCCGGACCTGAAGATCGTGGTGGCACACGGCGGCGGCGCGATTCCCTACCAGATGGGCCGCTTCCGCGCGTGGAACGTGCGCAAGGGCGAAGCCACCAGTTTCGACGACCAGCTCAGGCACCTGTACTTCGACACCTGCAACTACTCGCGCGAGGCGATCGAGCTGCTGCTCAAGGTGGCCGGCACCGACAACGTGCTGTTTGGCACCGAGAAGCCCGGCACGGGTAGCGCGCGCGACCCGGTCTCGGGCCGCGACTTCGACGACATGAAGCCGGTGATCGAAAGCATCGACTGGCTGACCGAGGAACAGCGCCGCAATATCTTCGAGTGCAACTGCACCCGCCTCTACTCACGCGCCTTCCGCAAGGACGAGGAGTGCTGACATGGCAATGACCCGCGAAGACAACGACCTGCTCACCCGCGTCGAGGGCGGCGCGCCGATGGGCGAGATGATCCGCCAGCACTACTGGCTGCCGGCGGTGCCGTCGGCCAAGCTGGTGGCAGACGGCGCGCCGGTGCGCGTGCGCCTGCTGGGCAGCAACTATGCGGCCTTCCGCGCCACCGACGGCAGCGTGGGCGTGGTCGACGAATTGTGCCCGCACCGCAAGACCTCGTTGCTGATGGGCCGCAACGAAGACAACGGCCTGCGCTGCATCTTCCACGGCTGGAAGCTCAACACCCGCGGCGAGGTAGTGGAGGCGCCCAACCACACCGGCGAGCAGGCGCAGTTCTGCAAGCACGTGCGCGTCAACCGCTATGCGGTGGAGGAGCGCGGCGGCATCGTCTGGGTGTGGCTGGGCAAGGGCGAGCAAGCGCCGAAGTTCCCCGACCTGCCATTTACCACCCTGCCGGAAGACCAGCGCTCGGTCACCAGCCAGGAAGTGCCGACCAACTGGGTCCAAGGCGTGGAAGCCTCGATGGATTCTTCGCATGTCGGCGTGCTGCACGAGTCCACCACGCAGATCACCGCCGGCTCCGGCAACGAGCGCCTGCACATGACGCAGGCCCTGGCGCCGCGGCTGGAATTCGAGGACCGGCCCTACGGCTACCGTTATGCGGCCATCCGCCCCCTGGCCGACGACAAGGTCTATGCCCGCGTCAACAACTTCGTGATGCCGTGGTACGGGATCATCTGCGCCCCCGACGCGAAGGGTCCCGGCACGGTGTTCTTCTCGACGCCTGTCGACGACGTCACGCACCGCGCCTGGTTCGTCCACTTCAATCCGCACCGGCCGCTGGGCATGACGGTGATGTCGGCCACGCCGGACGTGTGGGACTTCCCGCCGCTGCCGCCGGGCGGCCCCGACAACAACTGGGGACAGAACCGCGACCTGATGCGGCGCGGCCACGCCACCGGCTTCCCGCAGCACCTGGGGACCGAAGACTTCGCCATGTTCCTGGGCCAGGGCCCGATCGCCGACCGCACCACCGAACAGTTGTGCTCGGCCGACGGCGCCGTGCTGCGCGTGCGCCAGGCGCTGCTGAAGTCCGTGCGCGAGTTCATGGCCGGCAAGACCCCCACGCTGGCGGACAGCCCCGAGCTCGACTACGCGCAAGCGGTATCGGTGGGCGGCGTGCTGCCCGCCGGCACGGACTGGCGCGTGCTGACCCAGGCGGGCTGAAGCGCGCCGGCACGGAAACCAAAGACAAAGAGAAACGGAGACAAGCATGACAAGCATGTGCCGACGCCGGCTGTTGCTGGCGGCCTGTGCCGCCATCGCCGCCCCAGCCGCCCCAGCCGCCCCAGCCGCCCCAGCCGCCCCAGCCGCCCCAGCCGCCCCAGCCGCCCCCGCGGCGGCGCATGCCGGCATGCAGGGCAGACCCGTGATCCGTATTCTGCTCGGGCTGCCGCCCGGCGGCGGCACCGACGCGATCGCCCGCTACTTCGCCGACCGGCTGCCCGCGCTGCTGGACCAGCCCGTCATCATCGAAAGCCATGTCGGCGTGGGCGGCCGCATCGCGGCCGATATGCTGATGGCGGCCAGGCCCGACGGCCTGACCTACATGATCGCCCCCAACGCGACGCCGACCTTCCAGACCCTGGTGTTCGGCAAGCAGCTCAAGTGGGACCTGTGGCGCGACTTCGCGCCGGTGGCCGGGCTGGTGTCATACCCGCTGGGCATGGCCGTGCGCCCGGATACCGGCAAGAACGCGCAGGAGTTCATCCGCTGGGCCAAAAGCCATCCAGCCGAGGCCTTCGGCACGCCCGGGCTGGGCGGGCAGAACCACTTCCTCGGCATGCAGTTCGCGCGGGCGGCCGGCATCACGCTGACCGCGGCGCCCTACAAGGGTACCCCGCCGATGATCACCGACCTGGTGGGCGGCCATGTGCCCGCGGCCGTCACGCTGCTGGACGACATGATGAAGTACCACCGCAGCGGCAAGGTCCGCGTGATCGGCATCTTCAGCCCGAAGCGCTCGCCGCTGGCGCCCGAGATCCCGACCATGGCCGAGCAAGGCGTGAACATGCCGTTCGCCGAAGGCTGGACCGCGATGTGGGCGCCCGCCCGGACCCCGCCGGCCGAACTTGAGCGCATGCAGCAAGCCCTGCGCAAGATCCTGTCCGCACCCGGGACCGCGACGTTCCTGATGCAGCGCCTGTCGGTCGTGCCCGACTACCTCAACGCCGCGGACATGGCCCGCCGGCAGCGCGCCGAACTGGCGACGTGGGAACCCATCATCAGGTCGTCCGGGTTCAGCCCGGAATGACAGCGTTCCGACAGGAAGAACCGAAGGAAGCACCATGAGCAATTCCGAAACACTGCAGGTGAGGGTCAAGTCCATGGCCTGGGAGGCCGACGGCATCCTGAGCTACGAGCTGTGGCCCGAGCCGCCGCGCAAGGCGCTGCCGCCGTTCTCGGCCGGCTCCCATGTCGACGTGCACCTGCCCAATGGCCTGATCCGCAACTACTCGCTGCTCAACGCGCCGCACGAGCGGCACCGCTACGTGATCGGCGTGAACAAGGACCCGAACAGCCGCGGCGGCTCGCGCTACCTGCACGAGGTGCTGCGCCCCGGCGATACGCTGGCGATCAGCGCCCCACGCAACAACTTCCCGCTCGAGGAGTCGGCCGCGCTGAGTGTGTTTATCGCGGGCGGCATCGGCATTACGCCGATCCTCGGCATGATCCGCCGCCTGCAGGCGCTCGGCCGGCACTGGCAGCTGCACTACGCAGCGCGCACGCGCCGCAATGCCGGCTTCCTCGACGCCGTGCAGGCGCTGCGCGATGACGCCAACGCCGAAGTGCAGCTGTGCTTCGACCGCGAGCCCGGCGGGCGCATGCTGGATATCGCCGGCATCGTCCGTGCGCTGCCGGCCAGCGCCCATGTCTATTGCTGCGGCCCGCTGCCGATGCTGGAAGCGTTCGAGCAGGCCACTACCGGCCTGCCGCCCGCGCAGGTCCACCGCGAGTACTTCGCGGCGCGCGAGAGCGCCGCCACCGAGGGCGGCTTCACCGTCGAGCTGGCCCGCAGCGGCCGCAGCGTCGAAGTGCAGGCGGGCCAGACCATCCTGGACTGCCTGCTCGGTCAGGGCATCGAGCCGCCGTATTCGTGCCAGGAGGGCATCTGCGGCACCTGCGAGGTGCGCGTGCTCGACGGCGTGCCGGACCATCGCGACCTGGTGCTCAGCGAGGCGGACAAGACCGCGAACCAACGCATGATGATCTGCTGCTCCGGCGCCAGGAGCCGCAAGCTGGTGCTGGACCTGTGACCGCCCCCATCCACCGATCGAATGAACGAACGAGCGATATCCGCTCCTGCCAACTGGAACTCCCATTATGAGCACTGAACTGGTTACCTATGAACTCGACGGGCCGGTCGCGCTGATCGGCCTCAACCGCCCCGACAAGCGCAACGCCATCAATGAAGACGTGGTGTGGGCGCTGCGCGATGCCGTGGTGCGCGCCGGCGAAGAAGCCAGCGTCGGCGTGCTGTTTGGCCATGGCAGCAACTTCTGCGCGGGCCTGGACCTGAAGGAAGCGCTGGCGCGCGCGGCCGGCGCCCTCGCCAACGCCCCGCGGCCACGCAAGCGCCAGCGGCATTCCTGGCACACCGTGTTCGACATCATCGCGCGCGGTCCCATTCCGTTCGTGGCCGCACTGCATGGCGCGGTGGTCGGCGGCGGGCTGGAGCTGGCCACCGCGGCGCACGTGCGCGTGGCGGATGAATCCGCCTTCTTCGGCCTGCCCGAAGGCCAGCGCGGCATCTTTGTCGGCGGCGGCGGAACGGTGCGCGTGCAGCGCGTGGTGGGCTACACCGTGATGGCCGACATGATGCTGACCGGCCGCCTGCTGTCGGCGGCCGAGGGCGAGCGCGAGCACATCGTGCGCTACGTTGTGCCGGCCGGGCAGGCGCTGGACAAGGCGCGCGAGCTGGCCGCCAGGATCGCCCGCAATACGCCCGACACCAACTGGCGCATCACCAATGTGCTGCCGCGCATCAACGACCTGTCGCATGACGACGGCCTGTTCATGGAGTACCTGAACTCGAACATGGAGCGTTCCCCCGAAACCGCCGAGCGGCTGCGCGAATTCGTCGAAGGGCGGGCCCAGCCGCTGGTCTCCCCGGCAGGCAAACAGGACTGAGGCCATGACAAACCCCACCCCTGCCCTTGCCGGCAACGCCGCGACCCAGCCGGAACGCGACGCCGCCGAGACCCACATCCGCCTGGCGCAGGCGGAAGCCTCCAGGATTCCCGACATTGCGGCGGAACTGCCGCTGCGCCCGGTAGAACACGTGGCCGTGATCGGCGCCGGCACCATGGGCGGCGGCATCGCCATGGCGCTTGCCAATGCCGGCATTCCCGTGACGGTGATCGATGCCGAGCCTGCCGCGCTGGAGCGTGGCCTGCAGCGCGTGCGCGACAACTATGCGGGCAGCGTCGCGCGCGGCCGGCTGCAGCAGGCGCAGATGGACGAGCGGCTTGCGCGGATCCGCGGCTCGGTCGAGCTCGCCGACGTGGCACGAGCCGACCTGATCGTGGAAGCCGTGTTCGAAGACATGGCGCTCAAGCAGGACATCTTCCGCAAGCTCGATGCGCTGGCCAAGCCCGGTGCGATCCTGGCCACCAATACCTCGGGGCTGGATGTGGACGCCATCGCCGCGGTCACGCAGCGGCCGCAGGATGTGGTCGGCGCGCATTTCTTCAGCCCGGCCCATGTCATGCGTTTGCTTGAGGTCGTGCGCGCGCAGCAGACTGCGCCGGACGTGATCGCGACGCTGATGGAGCTGGGACGCCGCCTGGGCAAGGTCTCGGTGCTCGCCCGCGTCTATCCGGGCTTTATCGGCAACGCGCTGTTCCGCAACTACACGCGCGAGGCGCACTTCCTGCTGGAGGAAGGCGCGCTGCCGCATGAAGTCGACCAGGCGCTGACACGCTTCGGCTATGCGATGGGGATCTTCGCCGTGCATGACATGGCCGGCAACGACGTGGGCTACCAGACCCGCAAGGCGCAGCTGGCCACCCGCCCCACCGACCGGCGCTGGAACGACCTGATCCTGAAGCTGACCGAGATGGGACGCCTGGGCCAAAAGTCCGGTGCGGGCTGGTATCGCTACGAACAAGGCAGCCGCACGCCGCAACGCGACCCGGCGGTCGAGCAGTTTATCGTCGACGAATCCGCCAGGCTGGGCATCGCGCGCCAGCCGGTTGACGAGGAAGAGATCCTTAAGCGCTGCCTGTACGGCATGATCAATGAAGGCGCGAAACTGCTCGAACAGGGCGTTGCGCTGCGCGCGAGCGATATCGACATCGTGTACGTGACCGGCTACGGCTTCCCGGCGCACCGCGGCGGACCGATGTACCTGGCGGACCAGCTGGGACTGGCCAGCGTCTGCGCGGATATCGAGCGCTTCCATGCCCGCCATGGCTACTGGTGGACCCCGTCCCCGCTGCTTCAACGCCTGGCGCGCGAAGGCCGTCGCTTCGCTGACCTCGAGCCGGGCCTCGTGCCGGCCTGAGTTTTCCACCCCTCGCCACCCCGACACCGTCCGATGCGTCCGATGGATTGCAGCCCTGCCTGGGCTGCGCCTCGGGCGCGGGTCCGTGCCGCCGGAAAACGCCGTTTCCGGCCATTTTTTCATGCCGTTGATGCAATGGCACCCCGGTGCAGCGGCGGGATCAGCCGCGCAATCCGTTCATCCTGGAGGAGAAAAGCAATGAAAAAAAGCACCATCGGCATCGCGTGCGCCCTGGCCGGCCTGGCCGGCACGGCGCAAGCTTCGGTCACGCTGTACGGCGTGGTCGATGCCAACATCGAGTACAGCAACAACAACCTCGCGACGGGGCAGCCGGACGGCAAGTCAAAGGTAGCGCTCAGCTCAGGCGGCCTGTCGCCGAGCCGCTGGGGCCTGCGCGGGGTGGAAGACCTGGGCGGCGGCAAGCAGGCGATCTACGCGCTGGAAAGCGGCTTCAGCGTCGACACCGGCATTTCCACGCAGGGCGGCCGGCTGTTCGGGCGCCAGGCCTGGGTCGGACTCGCGGCCGGCGGGCACAAGCTGACCTTCGGCCGGCAATACTCGTCGCTGTTCCTGACCATGGCCAACTACTCGCCCACCGCGTATGCGACCCTGTACGAACCGGTGACCACCATCGCCGGCGCCGGGCTGCGCCAGGACAATATGGCGAAGTACCACGGCGACTTCGGCCCGCTGTCCACGGAACTGCACTGGAGTTTTGGCGAGCAGCCGGGCTCGATGACGGGATCCGCGGGCTACGGTGCCGGCGTGGACTACCGCATCGGATCGTTCGGCATTGCGGCGGCCTATGACAATGTGAACAGCGCGAAGGTGGCGGGCGACTACCAGCGGACGCAGAAAGCAGCACTGGGCCTGCGCTACCAGGTCACGCCGCAGTTGCTGGCCCAGGCCGCGTACCGCTACGGCAAGAACGATGTCGCGACGCCCGGCGCCATCGGGCGCGACGACCTCTGGTGGTTCGCCCTCAATTTCCAGGCCACTCCGGCGCTGCAGCTGACCGGCGCGGTCTACTACGACAACCTCAGGTCGGTCTATGGCGCCGCGGGCGATCCGGCCAACCCGTGGCAGGTCACGATGATCGCCGACTACAGCTTGTCCAAGCGCACCGACGTCTACCTCAGCGCAGCCTTCACCAAGAACGCGGCGCTCAACTTCGAGAACTTCAACGGGGCCACGGCGGCCTACCGGATCGCGCCCAGCGAGGACAGCCAGTTCGGCGTCGCCGCCGGCATACGGCACCGCTTCTGAGCGGCGGCGAGGCGCGTCAGTCAGGCCGTGCTGACGCGGCCCGGCATGCGCCGGGCGCGCGGCCTGGCTTCGCCCTCGTCTTCCGTCGCGGCGCGCCGGCCTCGCTTGCCGGCGGTCGCGGGCGCCATGCCGGCGGCCGGTCCGCTGTCGGTTTCGAGGTAGCTCATCGGCAGCGTCGACAGGAACTCCGAGAACCCGGTGGTGCCGACCGGCGCATGTTCCAGCATGGCCGCATGCGCCGCGGCCTCGTCGCCGCTCAGGATGGCATCGGCCAGGCGCTGGTGGTCCGCGAGCGCACGCTGGCGCTGGCCCTGGGTCAGGAAGATCTTCGGCCGGTAGCGCTGCATCAGCCGGCGGATGCCCTGGATCTGCTCGACCAGGTATTCGTTGTGGCTGCCGGCGTAGACCAGGTCATGAAAGCCGGCATTGGCCTCGGCGAATTTCTTGCCGTCTTCCTGGGAGAACGCCTCGGCGCACTGCTGCATGCTGGCCTTGAGCTGGAGGCGTTGCTCGTCGTCCATGCGGCGCGCGGCGAGCTTGGCGGCAACCGCTTCCAGCTCGCCAAGCAGTTCCAGCGTTTCCCGCAACTGTGTGATCGACATGCGCGAGACAAAGACCCCTACGCGCGGGGCGATGCGCACGAGATTCTGCACGGCGAGTTGCTGCAGCGCCTCCCGCACCGGCGTGCGCGATACGCCGAAGCGCTCTGCCAGGCTGCGCTCGTCCAGCGGCGTACCGGGAGGCAACGCACCGCTTTCGATCTCGGCCTCGATGGCCGCCCGGATCTCGGCGGCCATGCTTTGCTTCTGCGGTTGGGTCATGGCGGGTCGTTGGTATTTGTGGCCCGGCAAAGGGCCAGGAAGTTGCGTTGAAGTATACCAAATGGACCCGCTGGCATTCCAGCCACAGCACGGCGCTTTGGGCCGTGATGGCTTCCCCTCACGCCAGTCTCGACACCGGTGCGCGCGGCGGCGCACTCAGAAGTTCGTCTCGATCGCCATCCTGGCGCCGTCCGGCACCTGGTTCGGAATCACCCGGTGGGCAAGGATCGCGTAGTCGCGGGCAGCCGCCACCGACGTCGGACTCACCAGCCGCTTCGGGCCGCCCAGCCAGGCGAAGTGATCCTTGCCGTCGTCGCTGCTGAACCAGGCAAAGTCGCCGATGCGGTCGAGGCCGCGCTTCACCATCTTCAGCAGCGCCAGGGCTTCCTCTGAAACGCCGAGGTGCCGTCCTGTGTCATGGATGACCGTGGCCAGGTTGCGGAGCTTGTCGGTCGAGGTGCCGTCGCCGTTTGCCGGGTCAGGCACCAGTTCGACGACCAGAATCCCTTTGTGCGCGGTGATGCGTGCTTGATGCATGGCTTCTCCCAACGGATGGATGTCCCCTGTCGGCCAGATGCAATCAACAAGCAAGTTTGCTGCCAGGCCGTGCGGGATGTGCAGCGTACCTGCCTCGCATGACATTTTTGGGTGTGCGGCGCGGGCATCGACGCCGGCGGCTAGCCAAGCCACTCGCGGACGCCGGTGTGGCGGAATGGGTGTAGTGTTGGTACCGGCCCTGCACTTCCCGGAGACCGTTGGGCCGCAGGCAACTTTGCCTGCGTTGGATTGCCGACGTCGCCAGCCCAGGACAGGCACGGAACTGGTGCACGCGCTGTTCGGGGTGATGCCTTTCATCCGACCCGGTAGCGCCGGATCACCTCCGGATCGGGATCGATGCCCAGACCCGGCCCGTCTGGCACCCGAATCATCCCGTCCCGCGGCACCACCGCATCGCCGAGCACCCGGGCCTCCATGTCGAAGTAGCGCCATTCGATCATGGCACGCGCATCGCCCAGCGCCGCCGTGGCATGGATGCTGGCCAGCAGCCCGGGGCCGTCGTAGAAGGTGTGGACCATCACCTGCGTGTTGTGCGCCTCGGCCAGCGCGAACACCTTGCGCAGCGGGCTGATGCCGCCCATCTTGGCCGGGCTCGGCTGGATGACGTCGACCGCGCCGGCGCCGAGCATCTGGTGGAAGTCCATCAGCGTCGAGGCGTTCTCGCCCGCCGCCACGGCAATGCCGCATTGCCGGCGCAACGCGGCCAGGCCGGCGTAGTTCTCCGGTGGCCACAGCGGCTCCTCGAGCCAGCGCAGCGACAGCGGCGCCAGCGCGCGCGCCATGTCGATGGCCTCGGCCAGCGACCACGGACAGTTCGCATCGAGCGTGAATTCGATATCGGGCCCGGCCGTCTCGCGCGCGGCCTGTACGACAGCGAGGTCGACCTCGTGCAGCTTGATGCTGCGGTAGCCGTCGGCGATCGCGCGCTGCGTGTTGGCCGCGATCGTCTCACGGTCGGCGTAGCGGATCAGGCTGGCATACGCCGGCAGTTGTTCCCGCCGCGTTCCGCCCAGCAGCCGGTACAGCGGCAGGCCGGCGGCCTTGCCACAGATGTCCCACAGCGCGATATCTAGCGCCGACAGCCCGTACATGATGGCGCCGCTGCGCCCGAAGACGTGGAACCGGCGCTGCAGGTCCAGGCTTAGCGCCTCGGGCTGCGTGGCATCCATGCCGAGGCACGCGGGCGCCAGCAGTTCGTCGAGCGCCGCCTTGACCATCGGGATGCCGATAAAGCCGAAGGTTTCGCCCCAGCCCACGATGCCGTCGTCCGTGGTCACCTTGACCAGCAGCGAATCGGCGGCCTGCAAACCCGCCCCGCCCCACACGCCGGCGGCGGAGACCCCGCCGACCGTGAATGGCACGCGCAGCACGATGGTGTCGATCGACGCAATCCGCATGGCTCGCCTCCCGTGGCCGCTGCAGCCCCCGAGGACCGGCTGCTGCATGGCTGCGTTCACTATAGGCGAGCGCGTGTTCTCCAGCCGCGCCGGACTGGCTGGCTCAACCGCTCGCGCTCAGCCCTGGTCGCCGCCACCGACCGGCAAGACCGTACCGGTGATGTAGGACGCTTCGTCCGATGCCAGGAACAGGATCGCATGCACCTGTTCGTCGATCGTGCCATAGCGGTGCATCAGGCTGCTCTCGCGGGTCTGGTCGACGATGGCCTGGTACCAGCCCGCCTCCTGCTCGCTCTGCGCTTCGGTGTTGCGCGGAATCCTGCGCGGCGGCGCCTCGGTCCCGCCGGTGGCGATGGCGTTGACGCGGATGCCTTCGTGCGCGTGTTCGAAGGCCAGGCTGGCGGTCAGCGCATTGACGCCGCCCTTGGCCGCCGCATAAGGAACGCGGTGAATGCTGCGGGTGGCGATCGACGACACGTTGACGATCACGCCCTGCCGGCGCTCGACCATGCCCGGCAGCACCGCGCGGCAGCACCACAGCGTCGGAAACAGCGAGCGCCGGATCTCGGCTTCGACCTGGTCCTCTTCGTAGAACTGGTAGGGCTTGGCCCAGATCGTGCCGCCGACGTTGTTGACGAGGACGTCGATGCGGCCGTAGGCGGCTTCGGCGGCCTGCGCCATCTGCGTGGCGCCGGCAAACGTTTCCAGGTCGGCATGCACGGCGATGGCCTTGCCGCCGGCGGCAACGATCCCGGCGGCGACTTCATCGACCAGCGCCGAGCGGTCGGCCAGCGCCACCGACGCGCCCTCTGCGGCGGCGGCCAGCGCCACGCCGCGGCCGATGCCCGGCGCGGCGCCGGTGACGATCATTGCCTTCCCGGCGAATCGTGCGGAGCTTCTCATGTTGTTGCCCTCCTTCGTCACGCCGCGTTGCGGGTCGGTGACCAGCTTGCCGTCGTCGTCCCAGCACGGCATCCAGAACTTCACGTCCGGGTGGTAGCACTCGACCCAATCGTCCAAGGAATAAGGCGCCGTCTACAATCCATACTTTTGAGGTATCAAATCAGACGACAACGGTCTTGGACAGCTGAAAAATAGCCATCCATACTCCGATGCAACGTTCAACTGCATCAGGAAGGTATGAAAGTGGCGACACAATCCAGTTCCACGGCCATCGAGTCGATCGAGGCCATCCTGGTCGACCTGCCGACCATCCGCCCGCACCAGCTCGCCATGGCGACCATGCAGCGGCAGACCCTCGTGATCGTGCGCCTGCGCTGCACCGACGGCGTGGAAGGCATCGGCGAGGCCACCACCATCGGCGGCCTGTCCTACGGCGATGAAAGCCCCGAGGGCATCAACCTGACTATCGACACTTACCTGGCGCCGGCGTTGCTGGGGCAGGATGCCACCAACGTGCACGCCGCCATGGCGCGGCTGAACAAGGTGGCGCGCGGCAACCGCTTCGCCAAGTCGGCACTGGAGACCGCGCTGCTCGACGCGCAGGGCAAGCGCCTGGGCGTGCCGCTGGCGACGCTGCTGGGCGGCGCCGTGCGTGAAACGCTGCCGGTGCTGTGGACGCTGGCCAGCGGCGATACCGCGCGCGACATCGACGAGGCCGAGCGCCTGCTGGCCGAGCGCCGCCACGACACCTTCAAGCTCAAGATCGGCCGGCGCAGCGTGCGCGAGGACGTGGCCCATGTGTCGGCGATCAAGCGCGCGCTGGGCGACCGTGCCCGGGTCACCGTCGACGTCAACCAGGCCTGGAACGAAGCGGATGCCGCCACCGGCATCGCCATGCTGGAAGCCGCCGGCATCGACCTGATCGAGCAGCCCACGCCGCGCGAGCAGCGCGCCGCGCTGGCCCGGCTGGCGGCGCGCTTTATCGTGCCCATCATGGCCGACGAAGCCGTGTGCGGTCCCGAGGACGCGATGGAACTGGCCCGCCTCGGCGCCGCCGACGTGTTCGCGCTGAAGATCGCCAAGTCCGGCGGCATCTTCGGCATGTTGCGCACCGCCGCGGTCGGCGACGCGGCCGGCATCGCGCTGTATGGCGGCACTATGCTGGAAGGCAGCGTCGGCACCATCGCCGCGGCCCACGGCTTCGCCACGTTGCCGCAACTGGCGTGGGGCACCGAGCTGTTCGGCCCGCTGCTGCTGAAGGACGATATCGTGCTGGAGCGGCCGGTGTACCGCGACTTTGCGCTGCACCTGCCGCAAGGGCCCGGGCTGGGGATCGCGCTCGACGAAGACAAGCTGGCGCACTATCGTCGCGCCTGAAATCACCATCAGACTGGAACAAGGAGAACCCGATGCTGTATCTGGTACGAATGGACGTGAACCTGCCGCACGACATGCCCGCCGCGCAGGCCGACGAAATCAAGGCGCGCGAGAAGGCCTACGCGCAGGACCTGCAGCGCCAGGGCAAATGGCTGCACCTTTACCGCGTGGTCGGCGAGTATGCCAACTACAGCGTGTTCGACGTCGAGTCGAACGAGGCGCTGCACAACCTGCTGTCGGCCCTGCCGCTGTTCCCGTACATGAAAATCGCCGTCACGCCGCTGGCGCCGCATCCGTCTTCGATTCGCTGAGAGAGGCCGCCCTAATGAGCATTGCCACCCGTGACGGGCTGCGCCTGCACTACGAACTCCAGGGCCCGGCCGGCGCGCCGGCGCTGGTCATGTCCAACTCGCTCGGCACCAGCCTGTCGATGTGGGACCCGCAGATGCCGGCGCTGCTGGAGCGCTTCCGCGTGCTGCGCTACGACACGCGCGGCCACGGCGCCTCTGCCGTGCCTGACGCGCCGTTCGGCATGGCCGAACTGGGCGCCGACGTGCTGGCCGTGATGGACCATGCCGGCGTCGAACGCGCACATTTCTGCGGCCTGTCGATGGGCGGCATGACCGGCATCTGGCTGGCACGTCATCACCCCGGACGCTTCGGCCGCTTTGTGCTGGCCAACACCGCGGCGCTGATCGGCCCGGCTTCCGGCTGGAACACGCGCATCGAGCGCGTGCGGGCCGAAGGCATGGCGGCCATCGCCGAGGGCGTGCTGGCCCGCTGGTTCACCCCGGCGGCGCTCGCCGGCGATCCGGCGCGCATGGCACCGGTGCTGTCGATGCTCGCCTCGACCGATGCCGACGGCTATGTCGCCAATTGCGCCGCGGTGCGCGATGCCGACCTGCGCGGCCTGCTGCCCGGCATCGATGCGCGCGTGCTGGTGATCGCCGGCGTCCAGGATGCCGCCACCACGCCGGAACAGGGGCGCGAGCTGGCTGAAGGCATTGCCAACGCCGATTACCTCGCGCTCAATGCGGCGCATCTGTCGAACTGGGAATTGCCGGCGGAGTTTTCCGACGCGGTGATCAACTTCGTTTCAGAGGCCTGATACCGGCGCTGCTTGCGCGAGGCTGGTTCACACCACCATCTCGACCCCAGACGCTGGCCGGCGCTCGAGCAATGCCGCCAGCTTCCTCAGAGCCAGCGACAGCTGCGCGTGATTGTCGACGCCGCCCAGCGAGATGCGGATGGCATTGGGCGCATTGGGCCCGTCCCAGAACGCGTCGGAAGGCGTGACCCGCAGGTCTTCCGCCAGCGCGGCCCGGGTGAGCTGCTGCGCCGACCACTGCGCGGGAAGGCGGTGCCAGACGTGGATGGCGCTGGGCGGCAGCTGGCCGATCCCGCTCAGCCATCGGCTTGCCAGCGCGCACCGCGCCAGCGCTTCGGTGCGGATGCCGTCGAGCAGCTGCATGGCCGAGCCGTCATGGATCCATTGCGTGGCCAGCGCCGCGGTCATCGGCGCGGCCATCAGCGCGAAGGCGCGCAGCGAAGCCAGCAGGTCGTCGCCACTCCTGCCCTCCGGCAACAGGACGTACGCGGTGCGCAGGCCCGGCGTGAGCGCCTTGGACAGCGTCGCGACGTAGCAGGTGCGCTCGGGCGCAAAGGTGGCGAGCGGCGGCGGTGCCGACGGCGTCAGCAGCCAGTACGGGTCGTCCTCCAGCAAGGCGATATCGCATCGGTGCGCGGCGCTGGCGATCTCTGCCCGGCGCGAGGCCGGCATGGTGTGCGTGGTCGGATTCTGCGCGGTCGGGTTGAGGTAGGCCAGCGTGGCGCCTGCGGCGCGGGCCGCGGCGAGCGCGTCGGGCAGCATCCCGTCCGCATCGCACGGTGCGACCACCACGCGCCGGCCCAGTTGCGCTGCCGCGGCGCGGATGCCCGGATAGGCCAGCGGCTCGGTCACGATTGCCTCGCCGGGCCGGGTCCAGCTCAGGATCACGGCGGCCAGCGCAGCCTGGGCGCCGGGGCACACCACCAGCCGCGCCGTGTCGACCTGCCCGAAGATCGGCGCAAGCCAGAGCGCCCCGGCCGCCCGGTCCGACGCACTGCCGCCGCCAAGCTGGTAGGTCATCAGCAGGTGCGGGTCGCTGCGCAGCAGGACCTGGTTCAGGCCGCGCCGCAACAGGTCCGGGAAATCCACGCCCGCCGGCGGCGGCGGCACGTTCATGCTCATGTCGACCACGCGCGCGAGTTCCGCACGCGGCGCGGCAATGAAGGTGCCGAGCGCGCCCCTCGCTTCGATCAGCTGTCTTCGCCGCGCCTCGTTATAGGCGCGCGTCACTGTCGTCAGGTCCACGCCGAGAGATTGCGCCAGGCTGCGCTGCGGCGGCACGCGGTCGCCGGCCACGAGGCGGCCCTCGCCGATTGCCCGCTCGATGAAGTCGACGATCTGCAGGTACCGGACCCCACCGGACGCAGTGATCCGCAGATCCCACTGGCCGGTGATCCGGGCAGCGCTTTCGCTATCTTGTATGGATTCTGTCCCCAAAACTTTCCTCGATGTATGGGTCTTGTCTTCGACTAGCATGCCAGACATTGTCGAGGGAATCCATACAAGCCCGCAGCCGCGGGCTGACGCAGCACTTGAATCGGAGCGCGGACCGGATGCCTTCGGTAATCCGTAACCAAGGTGTCCGACATGCTCAAACCTACCGCCGGGCTGGCAAACAAAGATCGACAAGGCCCGTTGCCCCACCCTTCCCCCAGCCTCAGCCCATCGCCCGCCCTGCCGCCCCGCATCGGCGCGTTGCTGCTGGCCGCCGGGCTGAGCGCCCTGCTCAGCGGCTGCAACCTCGAACTGCTCAATCCCAAGGGCAGCATCGGCGCACAGGAAAAATCGCTGATCCTGATCGCGTTGTTCGTCATGCTGATGGTCGTCATCCCGGTGATCTTCCTGACGCTGTGGTTTGCCTGGCGCTACCGCGAGAGCAACACGCGCGCGACCTACGCGCCCAAGTGGTCGCACTCGACCAAAATCGAGATCGTGGTGTGGGGCATCCCGTGCGTGATCGTGGCCTGCCTGGCCGTGCTGATCTGGGATTCGACGCACAAGCTCGACCCCTATCGGCCGCTGGAGTCCGAGGTCAGGCCGCTGCAGGTCGACGTCATCGCGCTGAACTGGAAATGGCTGTTCATCTATCCCGAATACGGCGTCGCCTCGGTGAACCAGCTTGCCATCCCGGTCGGCACGCCGGTCAACTTCCGGCTGACCGCGGAATCGATGATGAATGCGTTCTTCATTCCGCAGCTTGGCAGCATGGTCTACACCATGGCCGGCATGCAGACCCGCCTGCACCTGATCGCGGACACACCGGGCGTCTATCTCGGCCAGTCCGCGGCGTACAGTGGCGCGGGCTTCTCGGACATGCATTTCAAGACCCTGGCGACCTCGCGCGAGGACTTCGACGCGTGGATCAGCAAGGCGCGGGCCTCGGCCCGGACGCTTGACGCGAACACCTACAGCACACTGGAGCAGCCCAGCACCAGGGACCCCGTCGCGCTCTACGCATCGGTGACGCCGAAGCTGTTCGACCAGGTGGTTGACAAGTACATGCTGGCCAACGGCGCGATCTGCCGCGCGAACACCCCCGAATCACTGCAGGCCTTCCAACGCGTCCCGTCGGCGCTCCCCGGCCGCATGGAGCAATGACATGCTAGGAAAACTCAATCTCGAGGCCATCCCCTACCACGAGCCGATCATCATGGGGACGCTGGCCGTGGTGCTGGTGCTGGGCGCCGCGCTGCTCGGCGCGATCACCAGGTACGGCAAGTGGAAATACCTGTGGACCGAATGGATCTGCTCGGTCGACCACAAGAAGGTCGGCGTGATGTACATCATCCTGGCCCTTGTCATGCTGCTGCGCGGCTTCGCCGACGCGATCCTGATGCGCACGCAGCAGGCAGTCGCCTACGGCGATGCCGCCGGCTACCTGCCGCCGCACCACTACGACCAGATCTTTACCGCCCACGGCGTGATCATGATCTTCTACGTGGCCACGCCGCTGGTGGTGGGGCTGATGAACGTGATCGTGCCGCTGCAGATCGGCGCGCGCGACGTGGCCTTCCCGTTCGTCAACTCGCTGAGCTTCTGGCTGTCGGCCATGGGCGCGGTGCTGGTGATGCTGTCGATGTTCGTCGGCGACTTCGCCGCGACCGGCTGGGTGGCCTATCCGCCGTTGTCCGAGCTGGGCTACAGCCCGACCGTCGGCGTGGACTACTACATCTGGTCATTGCAGATATCCGGGCTCGGCACCACGCTGACCGGCATCAACTTCATCGTCACCATCCTGCGCATGCGCGCTCCGGGCCTGACCCTGATGAAGATGCCGGTGTTCACCTGGACCGCGCTGATCACCAACATCCTGATCGTCGCCATCTTTCCGGTGCTGACCGCCACGCTGGCCCTGCTCACCGCCGACCGCTACCTCGGCATGCACTTCTTCACCAACGAGCTGGGCGGCAACGCCATGATGTACGTGAACCTGATCTGGATCTGGGGGCACCCCGAGGTCTATGTGCTGATCCTGCCCGCGTTCGGCGCGTTCTCGGAAATCATCGCCACGTTCTCGCGCAAGCCCCTGTTCGGCTACAAGTCGATGGTCTATGCCACCTCGTCGATCGGCGTGCTGTCGTTCTTCGTCTGGCTGCACCACTTCTTCACCATGGGCTCGGGCGCCAACGTCAACGCCTTCTTCGGCATCATGACGTCGATCATCTCGATCCCCACCGGCGTGAAGCTGTTCAACTGGCTGTTCACCATGTACCGCGGCCGGATCCGCTTCCATACCTCGACCATGTGGACCATCGGCTTCATGGTGACGTTCGCGGTCGGCGGCATGACCGGCGTGCTGCTGGCGGTGCCGGGCGCCGACTTCGTGCTGCACAACAGCCTGTTCCTGGTGGCCCACTTCCATAACGTGATCATCGGCGGCGTGCTGTTCGGCTGCCTGGCGGCGATCAGCTTCTGGTTCCCGAAGGTGTTCGGCTTCAAGCTGAACGAGTTCTGGGGCAAGGTGTCGTTCTGGTGCTGGCTGACCGGCTTCTTCCTGGCCTTCATGCCGCTCTACGTGCTGGGCTTCAAGGGCATGACCCGCCGGATGAACCACTACGCCAACGTCGACTGGCATCCCTACCTGGTGGTGGCGATGATCGGCGCCTTCGTCATCGGCGCCGGCATCCTGGCGATGATCGTGCAACTGGCCGTCAGCATCCGCGACCGCAAGCAGAACCAGGACCTGACCGGCGACCCGTGGGACGGCCGCAGCCTGGAATGGTCGACCGCATCGCCGGCGCCGTTCTACAACTTCGCCCTGGTGCCGCACATCACCTCCCTGGAGCAGCACTGGGACGACAAGGAAGCCGGCCGCGCCTGGCGCCAGCCGGCCCGCTACGAGGACATCCACATGCCACGCCCCACCGCGGCCGGCTTCCTCGTGTCAGTGTTCGGGCTGGTGTCCTGCTTCGCGCTGGTCTGGCACATGTGGCTGGTCGCCGTGGCCGGGCTGGTTGGCGCGATCGCAACCTTCGTGCGGCGCAGCTACGACCGCGATGTCGACTACTACGTCCCGGCCGCCGAAGTCGAGCGCATCGAGCGCGCCCGCTACGCCCAACTGCAACAAGCTGCCTGAACCATGAACCCGACGCTATCCCCTACCCTGCACCATCCAGGCCCGCACGCCGCACATCCGGTGCCGCACGCCGCCGACCACGGCCATCACGATGCCGCCGCCCATACCACGCTGGGCTTCTGGCTCTACCTGATGAGCGACTGCCTGATCTTCGCGGTGCTGTTCGCAACCTTCGGCGTGCTGTCGGGCAACACGGCGGGCGGGCCGGGCGGGCAGCAACTGTTCGAGCTGCCGTTCGTGTTCACCGAGACCATGGTGCTGCTGCTCAGCAGCTACACCTTCGGCCTGGCCATGCTGCGGCAGGACGCGAATGCCGCGCCGCGCATGATCCGCTGGCTGGCGGCCACCTTCGTGCTGGGCGCCGTGTTCGTCGCCATGGAGGTCTACGAGTTCGCCCACCTGCTGCACCAGGGCGCCGGGCCCGGCGTAAGCGCCTACCTGTCGGCGTTTTTCACGCTGGTCGGCACCCACGGCCTGCACGTCACCGCGGGCCTGTGCTGGCTGGCGGTGATGATCCACCAGGTCCGGCGTTTCGGCCTCGATGACATCGTGCGCCGCCGGCTGGCGTGCCTGAGCCTGTTCTGGCACTTCCTGGACCTGGTCTGGATCTGCGTCTTTACCTTCGTCTACCTGCGGGAGTTCGCATGAAGCCGTCCCATCTTCACTCCGTCCATCCGGGTGAGCACCCCACCCACGGCAGCGTGCGCAGCTACACCATCGGCCTGCTGCTGTCGGTCGCGCTTACCGTGGCATCGTTTGCCTCGGTGATGACCGGCACGTTGCAAAGCCACGCCGCGATCGCGCTGGTTGTCGGCCTCTGCGTCGCGCAACTGCTGGTGCAGCTGGTGTACTTCCTGCACCTGGGCACCGGTCCCGGCCAGCGCGGCAATACCGCCATCTTCGCCTGTACCGGCTTCCTGATCGTCATCGTCGTCGCCGGCTCGCTGTGGGTGATGCACAACGCCGACCTCAACATGATGCCGACCGACATGTCCATCGAACGGGCACGGGCAAAAGACTAGCGCTACGCGCAAGGAGACCTTCATCATGTATGTCTATGACGAGATCGACCAGAGGCTGGTCGACGAGCGGGTCGTGCAGTTCACCGACCAGACCCGCCGCTTCCTGGACGGCGAGCTCGACGAGGAAGAGTTCCGCGTGCTGCGGCTGCAGAATGGCCTGTATATCCAGCGCCATGCCCCGATGCTGCGCGTGGCCATCCCCTACGGCATGCTGGCGTCAAGGCAGCTGCGCAAGCTGGCCGGGATCGCGCGCCGCTGGGACCGCGGCTACGGGCACTTCAGCACGCGGCAGAACCTGCAGTTCAACTGGCCGCGCCTGGAAGACGCGCCTGCCATCCTGGCGGAACTCGCCACGGTGCAGATGCATGCCATCCAGACCAGCGGCAACTGCATCCGCAACACCACCACCGACCACTTTGCCGGCATCGCGCCCGACGAGCTGGTGAACCCGCTGGTGTGGTGCGAGATCGTGCGGCAATGGTCGATGCTGCACCCCGAGTTCGCCTACCTGCCGCGCAAGTTCAAGATCGCGATCAGCGGCGCCACCACCGACCGGGCCGCGGTCGGCGTGCACGACATCGGGCTGCAGGCGGTCGAGGAAGACGGCCAGGTCGGCTTTCGCGTGTGGGTCGGCGGCGGCATGGGGCGCACGCCCATGGTCGGCAAGCTGATCAATCCCTTCGTGGCCTGGCAGGACCTGCTGACCTACCTGCAGGCCACGCTGCGCGTCTACAACCTGCATGGCCGGCGCGACAACAAGTACAAGGCGCGCATCAAGATCCTGGTGAAGGACCTCACCCCGGAGGTATTCCGCGAACAGGTCGCGGAGCAGTGGCAGCGCATCCGGGGTGGCCCGGATACCGTCACCGAAGACTTCGTCGCGTCGGTGGCCGCGCGCTTCACGGTGCCGCCTTATGACCCCGCCGCGGCGCAGGATGCCGATGAAAGCGTCGATGAAAGCGCCGAACTCGCGCGGACCGACCGCGCATTCCGGCTCTGGCTGCGCAGCAACGTCCATCCGCACCGCGTACCGGGCTACGCCGCGGTGACCGCATCGCTCAAGGCAACCGGCCGCGCGCCCGGCGACATTACCGCCGACCAGATGGAGCTGATGGCCGACCTCGCCGAGCGCCACGGCTTTGGCGAGTTGCGGGTCTCGCACGAACAGAACCTGATCCTCGCCGACGTGCGGCGCAGCGGCCTGCCCGCGCTGTGGCGCGCGCTGGATGCGGCCGGCCTCGCCACGCCCAACGTCGGCAGGATCACTAATATCATCGCCTGCCCCGGCGGCGATTTCTGCTCGCTCGCCAACGCCGTGTCGATACCGCTGGCCCAGGCGATCCAGGAACGGTTCGAAGACCTCGACCACGTGCACGACATCGGCGAGCTAGACCTGAACATCTCGGGCTGCATCAACTCCTGCGGGCACCACCATGTCGGCCATATCGGCATCCTCGGTGTCGACAAGGCGGGTGAAGCCTGGTACCAGGTCACCATCGGCGGGCGGCAGAACGGCGCAGACAGCCAGGACAGCCACGGCGCCGGCGGCGGCGCGGCGATCGGCCGCATCATCGGCCCGTCGTTCGCGCAGGAGCAGGTGCCGGACGTGGTCGAGCGGCTGATCGGCACCTACCTCGCGCACCGCGACAGCGAAGCCGAGCGCTTCGTCGACGTGGTCGCGCGGATCGGCCTCGAGCCGTTCCAGGCGGCCGTGTACCCGGACGGCAGCAAGCGCGGCGCGGCGGTGCGTTAGCGATCATGGATCCACGTTGAGGATGACCGATGTTTGCCCGATCTTTGCCGTGCACCTGCGCCAGCCCCGACGACCTGTGGTCTGCCATCGCCGGCCTCTCCGCCGAGCAGCTGCATACGATCATCGATACCGCCAGTGCATCGCCTGAACCGACGATGGACCTCAATGCCTTCAGGCGCCGCATTCTTGGCATGTTCGGCAATGTCGCGGGCTTCGCACCGGCGCCGCCGCCGGAATCGGTTCTGCGCGAACTGTGGGAGAAATACCGGGCCTGAAAGAAGACCGCGCGCCACTCAGTGCCCGACCGCTTATCGCACACTGACTTCACGGAAAGCGCCCTACCGCAGCCTCTTGGCACGTACCCGCTTCGACCGCTCCGGCATAATCACCCGGCGGAATCACCGCTGGAACCCGCCGCAAAGGCGGGAGGAAAATTTGCCAAAGCAGGAGACGTAGTTGAGCATTTCGAATCGCGCGGCGCGCAGCGCACGACTGGTGACGCTCGCCATCACGAGTGTCGTTTTCGGCCATGCAGCATTGGCGGCCGATGCCTGGCCGACCAGGCCGATCAAGGTCATCGTTCCCTATACCCCCGGCGGGTCCACCGACACGGTATCCCGGGTCGTGTTCGAAAAGGTCTCGCAAAGCCTCGGGCAGCCCATCATCATCGAGAACAAGCCGGGCGCGAACAGCACGCTTGGCGTTGGCGTGGCCGCGCGCTCGGCGGCGGACGGCTATACCTTTGTCTCGGTTCTCGCGGCCTACAGCGCCAACATGTCGCTGTATTCCAAGCTGAGCTACAAGCCTTCGGACCTCGTGCCGGTGGCGGAGATGGCGGAGCTGCCGCTGTTCCTGTTCGCGAGCAAGAAGGTGCCCGCGAAGACTGTTGCCGAACTGATCGACTATGGCAAGAAGCATCCCAACACGCTGACATTCGGCTCGAGCGGCGTGGGTAGCTCGGCGCACCTGACGGGCGAGCGGCTGGCGATGGAGTCCAAGGTCAAGATGACCCACGTGCCGTACAACGGCAGCGCACCGATCCTGCCGGCGCTCGTTTCCGGCGAGGTGTCGGTCGCATTCGATCCGCTGCTGGTGCCGATGCCGCACGTGAAGTCGGGCAAGATCAATGTGCTGGCCGTCGCCTCGGCCAAGCGCTGGCCGGGCGAGCCGAATATCCCGACCATGGAAGAGTCGGGCTTCCCGGGCTTCGTGATGAGTTCCTGGACCGGCCTGCTGGCGCCTGCCGGCACGCCCGCGCCTGTGGTTGACCGCATGGCAAAGGAAATCGCCGCGGCAACGCGCAGCCCCGAAGTGGCCAAGAGGCTGACCGACCTGGGCTTCGTGCCGGTAGGCGGTTCCTCCGAGGAATTCCGCAAGGTGATCGAGCGCGACATCGCTCGCTATGGCCAGATCGTCAAGGCGGGAAAGATTACCCTCGACTGAGGCCGGCGCTGCGGCCGCGACCGGCGGGCACGCCCCGCCGCCGCAGCCGCGCCTGAAACTGCAGGTACCTTTGAAAAAGCTTGCAGGGTTCGCCTGTAGCGGCTCGGTCACCCTCCAGCCGCAACCTGGTTCGACGTTGCCGCCAACACCGCACACCGCGCGCGGGCACGAAAAAAACGAGGGCCGGGCGGATGATTTCTGGTCAGGCGTGGATATTGCTGGCCTATATTTCATCCAGAGATTCTCCTGCTGGTCCGCTTCGTTGCAGCACGACGAATGTGCGTGGCGGCGGGGAATCCGTCTGCGCTGGAGAGTCAGATGAGCGTCGTGCCCGAGCCAAGGATTGCCGGCACCACTTCGGCCCGCAAGAAACGTCCGGGCGTCCCCACGCGCCACGTGTGGACCCGTTACTGGGCCATTGCCCGCCCCTACTGGTTTTCGCGTGAGCGATGGAAGGCGTCCGGCCTGCTGCTCCTGCTGATCCTGCTGCTGCTCGGCCAGACGCAGGCCGAAGTCTGGATCAACGAACAGACCGGCGAATTCACTTCGGCCCTGGCGGCGCAAGATGCCGACCGCTTCTGGGGCTCGATCCAGAAGTGCCTCTACATCCTGCTCGGCGCCGTTCCCATCTATTCCTCCTACTACTTCCTGCGCAACAAGCTGGGCCTGCTGTGGCGACGATGGCTCACCCGTCACTACCTCGACGGGTACTTCAGGGACCGGACCTATTACAAGCTCAACGCCAACGCGGCGATCGACAATCCGGACCAGCGCATCACCGAAGACATCAACACCTTTACCAAGCAATCGCTGTATTTCCTGTCGATCGGCATCGGCGCGCTGCTGCAGCTGATCGCCTTCAGCGCCGTGCTGTGGTCGATTTCCCAGATGCTGGTCTACTTCCTGGTGGTCTACGCCATCGCCGGGAGTTTCGTCTCGATGTACTTCTTCGGGCGCGTGCTGATCGGGTTGAATTTCTTCCAGCTCAAGCGCGAGGCGGATTTCCGCTTCAGCCTGATCCGTGTGCGCGAGAACGCCGAATCGATCGCCTTCTACCGCGGCGAGGCGCTGGAATCGTCGCATGTCAGCGGCCGCTTCGAGCAGGCCTTCCGCAACTTCGACAAGCTCATCAAGTGGCAGCTCAGCCTGAACACGTTCCAGTACGGCTACGGCTTCCTGACCATCCTGCTGCCCAGCGCCATCGTCGCCTCGCATGTGCTGTCCGGTGAAATGGAGGTCGGGCGCGCGATCCAGGCTGCGGGGGCGTTCGCCGCAGTGTTGAATGCGCTGACGGTGATTGTCGACAACTTCGAAGAGCTGGCCCGCTTTGTCGCCGGGCTGGACCGGCTGGATACCTTCGCCAGCACGCTGGCCGACACGCCGGCCAAACCGGACAAACTCGCCGAGCCGGCGCACAAGATCGAGTCCGTGCAGGACTCGCGCCTGTCGCTGCTGCATGTGACGCTGCACACGCCGAACCTGGAACGCACGCTGGTGCGCGACCTGACGGTGTCGGCCGATCCCGGCGAAGGGCTGCTGATCGTCGGCGCCAGCGGCGGCGGCAAGAGCTCGCTGATGCGCGCCATCGCCGGTTTGTGGACCAGCGGCACCGGCTGCATCATGCGCCCCAGGCCGCAGGACATGCTGTTCCTGCCACAGCACCCGTACATGGTGGTCGGCAGCCTGCGCGGCCAGCTGCTCTACCCCAACCACATCGGGCAGCACATCGCCGACGACGAGCTGATCCGGCTGCTCGAGCTGGTGAATCTTGGCGGCATTGTCGACCGCTTCGGCGGCCTCGATACCGAAGTGGACTGGGGCAAGGTGCTGTCGCTGGGCGAGCAGCAGCGGCTGACGATCGGGCGCGTGCTGCTGTCGCGGCCCCGCTATGTGATGCTTGACGAGGCCACCAGCGCGCTCGATATCGCCAACGAGGAAGGCATGTACCGGTTGCTGGCCGGCATGGACGCGACGCTGGTCAGCGTCAGCCACCGCCCCTCGCTGCTCAAGTACCACCACCAGGTGCTGGAACTCGATGGCGCCGGCGGCTGGAAAGTGAATCCAAGCCGGGGCTACCGCTTCTGATCCGCTGGCGGATTGCGCAAGCTCAGCGATAGACCAGCACGGGGATCCTGCAGTGGGTCAGCACCTTCTGCGTTTCGCTCCCGACCAGCAGCCCCTCCAGCCCGCGCCGTCCGTGCGACGCCATGAAGATCACGTCGCAGCCGTGCTTGGCGGCGGCATCGATGATGCCCTTGTACGGCACCGACGTGCTCATGTCGGTCTGGCAGGTCACGCCCGCCTCGGTGGCCGCCGCGACAACCTCGGCCAGCACCGCGCTGGCCCGCTCGGCCTCATGTTCCTCATACGCCTTTCGCCGCGGATGGCCGGCATCCCCCGAGGACAGGTAGGGATATTCCTCCATGCACGTATACGCCGTCAGCTTCGCGCCGCCCGCCTTGACGAAATTGATCGCGGCCGCCATGGCGACCTTGGAAAGCTCCGAGCCATCGGTGGCCAGCAAGATGTGCTTGAACACGATTCCCTCCATAGGCTGCTGATTCTTGATTGCCGCGGCATGGCGCCGCAACAAGTCCAGTATGGACAAGAAATCGCCTGGCGGCAGATCCCGGCGTTCAGCTCCGGCAGCGTTGACCGTCTCCGGGACCGGCCTGGCAGGCTCAATTCTCGATCTTGAAGCCGATGTCCTTGATAAATTGGCCCCAGCGCGCATGATCGGTCCGGATCTGCGCGGCAAATGCTTCCGGCGTGACCGCCTGCGCCGGCAGCACGCCAACGCCGGCCAGCCGCTTCTGGTACGCGGGATCGGCCAGCACCTTGCGCACGGCCTCCGAGACGGCATCGACCGTTGCCTTGGGCATGGCCTTGGGCCCGAACAGCGCAAAATATCCGCTAAGTTGCTCCATTTCCTGGAAACCGAGCTCACGGAATGTTGGAGCGCCGGGCGCCATGTCCGACCGCTCCGGCATGGTGGTCGCCAGCACCTTGGTCTTGCCGGCCTGGTACAGCGGCACGCCGGTGGTCAGGCCGTCGATCATCAGCGGCACCACGCCGCCCACCAGGTCCTGCGTGGCGGGCGCCGAGCCCTTGTACAGCACCGGCTCCAGGTTGGTGCCTGCCAGCCGGTTGAACAGCAGCGGGCCAAAGTGCGACGACGTGCCCGGGCCATAAGAGGCGGAATGGATCGGCTTGCCCGGGTTGGCCTTGGAATAGGCGATCAGTTCCTTCAGCGTGGAATACGGGGCGTCCTTGTTGGCGGCAAGCAGCACCGGGGCGCGGCCGAGTTCGGCCAGCGCAGTCAGGTCGGTCAGCGGATCGTAGGGCACGCGGTTGATATGCGCGCCCGAGGTGGCGGACGATCCCAGCGTCACCAGCAGTGTCTGGCCGTCGTTCCTGGCGCGGATCACGTCCTGCGTGGCGGGAACGGTGGCGCCGCCCGGCTTGTTCTCCACCACCACCGACTGGCCCGTCACGCGGCCAAGATAGTCGGCAAACAGCCGCGCCACCACGTCCGTACCGCCGCCGGGCGGATACGCCACCACCAGCCGGATCGGCCGCGCGGGCCACTGCTGCGCCATGGCGTACGGCGCCACGCCGGCGGTTGCGGCAACGGCTGCGGCAACGGCGGCGGTGCCCAGGAACTGTCGACGGTCCATATCTGAAGTCTCCGCTTTGATGTTGTGGTCCGCGCTGGCGGCGGGTACTTCATATTAGAGAGTGTTGCCGCGCGGGACATGCGGGGTTTTCCAGCATGACGCGGATCCGGATTGCGGCCGGCGGCTGGTCTGTCCCGGCGACTTCTTGCTACGCTGCTAGGTAAGCCGCCGCCCCTGCATGCCCACGCTGGTATGAACATTGCGCGCTATCTGCCCGGCACGGCCAAAGGAGTGATCATGCAAGAGCTGGCCTTCCGCACCCTGCTGTACCGCTACTTTTTCTTCAACTGGCTGTTCCGCGACGCCAGCCAGGGAAGCCGGGCCGAACGGGCCCACGCCTGGCATTTCAACAAGGCGCGTGCGCACTGGCTGCCGACGTATATGCGGCGCTGGCTGTGGTGCGGGGTCTTCTTCTATGCCGCGGGCAGCGTAGTGGAAGGCGTGCTGTGCGCGCCCGTGCTGTCGGCGCTGTTCTACGTGCCGGGCGCGCTCAGCGTGCCGGTCAATGTGGTCATCATGGTGGTCTGGATCGGGCTGAAGAGGCTGCCCGGGCCGCTGTAAAACGAAGACAAAAAAACCGCAGCCATCAGGCTGCGGTTCCTGGTCATGCCGGAGCAGTGCGCCCCGCTCAGACTTCTTCGTACAGCGGCAGCGTCAGGAACTCGGCGAAATCCTCCGATGTCGACATCTGCTCGAAGATCTCGGCAGCGCGGTCATAGGTCTTGGTGTCGCCACCGACCAGTTCCTTCACCTTGGCCAGTTCTTCCGGGATCAGCTTGCGCACCAGCTCGGCCGTGACCTTGGTGCCGTCTTCCAGCTTGCCCTTCGGCGAGCGGATCCACTGCCACACCTGCGAGCGCGAGATCTCGGCGGTGGCGGCGTCTTCCATCAGGTTGTGGATCGGCACGCAGCCGTTGCCGGCCAGCCAGGCGCCCAGGTAGTGGATGCCGACGTTGATGTTCATGCGCAGGCCGTGCTCGGTGATCGGCGTTTCCGGCTTGAAGTCGAGCAGGTCGGCGCCCTTCACCTGCACGTCCGGACGCTGCTTCTCGAACTGGTTCGGCTTGTCGCCCAGCACTGCCACGAATTCCTTCATGGCCGGCTCGACCAGGCCCGGGTGTGCCACCCAGCCGCCGTCGTAGCCGTCGGTGGCATCGCGGCGCTTGTCGCTGATGATGCCTTCCATGGCGATGGCGTTCTTCTCCGGATCGTTCTTGATCGGGATCAGCGCGCTCATGCCGCCGATGGCGGGGGCGCCGCGCGAGTGGCAGGTCTTCAGCAGCAGCAGCGCGTAGGCACGCATGAACGGCGCGGTCATGGTGACCTTGGCGCGGTCGGCCAGGCAGAAGTCCTTGTCGTTCTTGAACTTCTTGATGCACGAGAAGATGTAGTCCCAGCGGCCGGCGTTCAGGCCGGCGCTGTGCTCGCGCAGCTCATACAGGATTTCTTCCATCTCGAACGCGGCGAGGATGGTCTCGATCAGCACGGTGGCCTTGATGGTGCCTTGCGGCAGGCCGATTTCGTTCTGCGCCATCACGAAGATGTCGTTCCACAGGCGCGCTTCCCGATGGCTTTCCATCTTCGGCAGGTAGAAGAACGGGCCGGCGCCGCGCGCGATCTGTTCCTTGGCGTTGTGGAACAGGAACAGCGCGAAGTCGAAGATGCCGCCCGAGACGCGCTTGCCGTCGATGGTGACGTGCTTTTCGTCCAGGTGCCAGCCGCGCGGACGCACCTGCAGCGTGGCGATCTTGTCGTTCAGCTTGTATTGCTTGCCCTTCGATTCCAGGGTCAGCGTGCGGCGCACGGCGGCCTTCAGGTTGACCTGGCCCTGCAGCTGGTTGTGCCAGTTGGGGGTGTTGGAATCCTCGAAGTCGGTCATGTAGCTGTCAGCGCCCGAGTTGAAGGCGTTGATCACCATCTTGGCTTCGACCGGGCCGGTGATTTCCACGCGGCGGCATTCCAGCGCCTTGGGCACCGGCGCAACCTTCCAGTCGCCTTCGCGGATGCTCTTGGTTTCCGGCAGGAAATCAGGGACTTCGCCGGCGTCCAGGCGCTTGGCGCGCTCCACGCGCGCGGCCAGCAGTTCCTGACGGCGCGGCTCGAAGGCGCGGTGCAGCTTGTCTACCAGGGCCAGGGCTTCCGGCGTGAGGATATCTTCGTAGGCCGGCAGGATTTCGCCGGTAATCTTCATGCCCGCGGGCAGCGTGATAGCCATCAGTGTTCTCCTGTTAAACGATAGCGATAGCTTTGGTTGTTGGGCGCCCTGCTATGCCGCCACGCCATGGGCGCGGACGAATTCGAGCAGGTCGTTCATGTCGTGCCCGGTGCCGGAGGGGGCTACGTCGAGCCGCTCCGCCGGGTGGCCGGCACGGTTGATCCAGAAGGTGGTGTAGCCAAACCAGGTGGCGCCGCAGGCGTCCCAGCCGTTGGACGAGACGAACAGCATCTCCTGCGCGTCCAGCCCGAAGGCCAGCGGCCCCAGTGCATAGGCGGCGGGCGCGGTCTTGTACTGGCGCACCGCATCGACCGACAGCACGTGGTCGAACAGGCCATGCATGCCGGCACTCTTGACCGAGATGTCGAGCATCTCGGCATTGCCGTTGGACAGGATGCCCAGCGGCAGCCCCGCCTTGCGCAGGCGCTTGAGCGCACCCAGGTTTTCCGGGAAGGCCGACAGGCAGGCGTATTCCTTGAGCAGCTGGGCTTCCGTCGCTTCATCCAGCGCCAGACCCAGGCGCTCGGCGGCATAGCGCAGCGCGTCCACGGTGATGGCCCAGAACGGCTTGTAGTGCGCGCCGTCGTGCCCGGCCATGGTGCGGATGCGGGTGTAGTCGATCTGGCGGTCGCGCCACAGCAGCGCCAGCGCCTCGCCGCGGCCCGGGAACAGCTGTTCCGCGCGCGCGGTGACGGAATACACGTCGAACAGCGTGCCGTAGGCATCGAAGACGACTGCGCGGATCTTGTTCATGTGGGCGCTGGCAACCTGACTCTGCAAAGTGTGTCGGTGCCGGACCACAACTGCGTGGCCCTGTACACCGATGAATGCATCGCATTGTAGGGAGACGCTGCACTGCGGCAAAGGTGCCCCGGGTCACTTGATCTTTTACTTTTCGGCCACTAATCTTGGCTGACTAAAACGATACTCCGCACTAAATCCTTGCGCATTGGCCGCCGGCAGCACCCTGCAACGCATTGGGCGTGACCGGGCCGGCACAAAGCGCGCGAGTGCGTATTACTCGGGCACTACTCGGCGAACATTTGTGGACCATTTCAAACAGCTGGAGACTTTTGTATCCGTCGCCTCGCGCGGCAGCCTGTCGGCGGCAGCAGCGGCGGAAGGCGTGGCGCCGGCCATCATCGGGCGCCGCATCGATGCGCTGGAAGAGCGGCTGGGCGTCAAGTTGCTGGTACGTACCACGCGCAAGATCAGCCTGACCTTCGAAGGCTCGGCCTTCCTGGAGGACTGCCAGCGCATCCTGAACGACCTGCACAACGCCGAGGCCAGCGTTTCGGCCGGCGGCGTCAAGGCCAGCGGCCACCTGCGCGTGACAGCGCCGGCCGGCTATGGCCGCAAGCACGTGGCGCCGCTGGTGCCGCTGTTCATTGAATCGCACCCTGACGTATCGATCACGCTGGACCTGTCCGACCGCGTGGTCGACCTGGTCAATGAAGGCTTCGACTGCGC
Organism: Cupriavidus oxalaticus; assembly: GCF_004768545.1. NCBI lineage: Bacteria > Pseudomonadati > Pseudomonadota > Betaproteobacteria > Burkholderiales > Burkholderiaceae > Cupriavidus > Cupriavidus oxalaticus. The sequence continues at coordinate 2,114,153 of NZ_CP038635.1, forward strand.
GATCCGGCTGGGCGACCTGCCCGACTCCAGCCTCGTTTCAATCCGGCTGGCCGAGACCCGGCGCGTGGTGGTGGCCTCGCCCGACTACCTGGCCCGCGCCGGCCGGCCCGGCACGCCGGACGAACTGCAGCGGCACAACTGCCTGGCCTTCGGCGCCAGCGCCAACGTGCAGCGCGGCTGGGTCTTCACCGAAGACGGGCGCTCGGTGACGGTCAAGGTGGGCGGCACCATGGAATGCACCGACGGCGCGGTGCTGCACGAGTGGTGCCTGCAGGGCAACGGCCTGGCGTGGCGGTCGTGGTGGGAAGTCGGCAACGAAATCGCCAGCGGCCGGCTGGTCACGGTGCTGGACGAGTTCCAGGCGCCGCCGATCGGCATCCATGCGGTGTTCCCGCAGCGCAAGCACCTGCCGCTGCGGGTGCGGCTGTTTATCGATCACCTGAAGAACACCTACGGCAACCCGGCTTACTGGCGACGGGCGGAGCAGGCGGCATCCATGCCGGCGGCAGCGGCGCTGGCAGGCTGACCGGCAGCGCAAGGCTCAGGCTGAGGCGCTTTTGTTGCAATTGATTTTGCACAATGCCGTACTCGGCACCCTGACTACAATGGATTCAGACAGGCGCTTTCACTGCCCCGGCATCGCCCCCCGGCGCCGGGCGGCCGCCCTGCCCCCTTCCCTATTCCCTAGTCAGAAAAGGAGCCCCGCATGTTCCAACACATCCTGCTACCCACCGACGGCTCGGAACTCTCCAAGAAAGCCATCAACGGCGGGCTGGAACTCGCCAAGGCCATCGGCGCGCGCGTCACGGCCTATGTCTGCCTGGAGGAGTATCCCTACACCCCGTTCAGCGAAATCGTGGTCGAGGCGCCGCAGGCCTTCAAGGACCGCATCGAGAACCAGGCCAAGCTCTACCTGAAGGAAGTCGAGAACCTGGCGAGCGCGGCCGGCGTCGTCTTCGACGCCGACATGTCGACTTTCGCGGTGCCCTACCTCGGCATCATTGACGCGGCCGAGCGCCATGGCTGCGACGTGATCTTCATGGCGTCGCATGGCCGGCGCGGGCTGTCCGGCCTGCTGCTCGGCAGCGAAACGCAGAAGGTGCTGACGCATACCGACATCCCGGTGATCGTGTATCGGTGACCCCCGGCCTGCTTCGGCAGAAGGCACAACGCCCGCACCGGGCTCCCCGGTGCGGGCGTTGTCATGGGTGCGGCCGGTAGCTTACGAAGCCTTGCGGATCCGCTCCTCCATATGCCTGGCGCGGTCATCCGAACCCGGGTGCGACGAGAACATGCTCGACTTGCCGCCATCGAGCCTGGCCAGCTTCTGGAACGCCGTCACCAGTCCGCGCGTGTTGGCCTTGTTTTTGGTCAGCAGGTCGAGCGAGTAGTCATCCGCCGCGCTTTCCTGCGACTGCGAGAACTGCGCGTTGACCAGCTTCTCGCCCAGTTCGCCCAGTTGCGACGACGACAGCGCGGCCACCGCGCCGTTGCCGGCCGACGCGGCCGCGCCACGCGCGGCGGTTGCCGTGTAGGCGACCTGCATGGCCTTTTTGGTGTGGCCCAGCGCGACATGGCCCAGCTCGTGGCCCAGCACGCCCCGCACTTCATCGTCGGTCATCATGTCCATCAGGCCGCTGTAGACGCGCACGCAGCCGTTGGCCATGGCCCAGGCGTTGACGTCCTTGGTCATGTACACCTTGGCGTTGACGTTGGGCACGTTGCTGCCGTTCAGGCCGCTCATGATCTTGGCCAGGCGCTTGCCGTAGGTGGTATTGGCGCCGGCGATCCTGTTGGTCTTGTCCGATTCGGCGCAGGCCTGGTCGGACAGGCTCTTGACGTCCGCGTCGCTCAGCGTCGCGGCCTTGGCCAGCGAGGAGCCGGCGGACACCATGCCGTCGATGTTGGTGGGCATGCCGCCGGAACAGCCGGCCAGCAGTGCGGCCGCGACGGCGCAGGTAGCGAGAGAGAATGATGCTTTCATGATGTTGTTCTTGGTGGAGGCTCAGAATGTGCCGACAAAGGCCCGGGCACTTTATGGCATCCACTTGCTGACGGCATCACCCAAATGCAATAAATCGTCAGATATAACAATTTATTGCATTTGGCACTGATTTCCGCCCCGGCACTCCGCGGCGCATCGACCGACCTCGGATGGAATCTTCGCCAAGGTCACCTAAGCTTGTGGGAGGGCGATCAGCGAGTGGAAATTCGCACCAAGTCGCAACGCGTACATTTTCGGTCGGGGGCAGACGGAAGGTGTGATCATGCGACTTTCACTCATAGCCTGCGTCGGCATCCTGGCGCTTTCGGCATGTGCCTCGACCTCCGATGACAGAGGCTCTTTTACGGTGATGACGCCGGCCAGCTTCGATCGCACCTTCACCGCGGCAGCGGGGGCAATGCATGACCAGGGGCTGGCGATCAGTCTCGCGGATCCGGTCAGGGGCGTGGTGGTCGGCAGCCTGGAAAGCCGGACGGTGATGGCGGGTGTGGACCAGCTGCCAGACGGCCACGTGCGGGTGACATTCGACAGCATGGGCGAAAACGATCCAGCGCTGATGGCGCGCATTTCTAGCAGCTACGATCACCGCATGGGGCGTTAAAAAAAAGCGCGCCGTCCCTGAGAGAGAACGGCGCGTCGCCTAAAAAGGAGGACGTGATGATCGCACGCCCCCCGATCCGCCGGACCCACTAGCCGGCGGAGTGACCAGGAGAGTCAGGCCACTTTCTTGTCTTCGAAGAACTGCTCGTCTTCGGTCGAACCCTTCAGCGCGGTAGTCGACGACTGGCCGCCTTCGATGGTCTGGGTCACGGCATCGAAGTAGCCGGTGCCGACTTCGCGCTGGTGCTTGACCGCGGTGAAGCCCTTCTCGGCCGCCTTGAACTCGGCTTCCTGCAGTTCCACGAATGCGCTCATCTGGTTGCGGGCGTAGCCGTAGGCCAGGTTGAACATCGAGTAGTTCAGCGAGTGGAAGCCGGCCAGCGTGATGAACTGGAACTTGTAGCCCATCGCACCCAGTTCCTTCTGGAACTTGGCGATGGTGGCGTCGTCCAGGTTCTTCTTCCAGTTGAACGACGGCGAGCAGTTGTACGCCAGCATCTTGCCCGGGAACCTGGCGTGCACGGCTTCGGCAAACTTCTTGGCGAACTCGAGGTCCGGCTTGCCGGTTTCGCACCACACCAGGTCGGCCACTTCAGCGTACGCCAGCGCGCGCGAGATCGACTGCTCCAGGCCGTTGCGGACGCGGTAGAAGCCTTCCACGGTGCGCTCGCCGGTGCAGAACGGCTTGTCGTTGTCGTCGACGTCGGAGGTCAGCAGGTCGGCGGCTTCTGCGTCGGTACGAGCGATCACCAGGGTCGGCACGCCCGAGACGTCGGCAGCCAGGCGCGCGGCGGTCAGCTTGGCGACGGCTTCGCGGGTCGGCACCAGCACCTTGCCGCCCATGTGGCCGCACTTCTTGACCGAAGCCAGCTGGTCTTCGAAGTGAACGCCGGCGGCGCCCGCTTCGATCATGGCCTTCATCAGTTCGAACGCGTTAAGCACGCCGCCAAAGCCGGCTTCGGCGTCAGCCACGATCGGGGCGAAGAAGTCGGTGTCGCCCTTGCCTTCGCTCCACTGGATCTGGTCGGCGCGCTGGAAGGTGTTGTTGATGCGCTTGACCACCTGCGGCACCGAGTTGGCCGGGTACAGCGACTGGTCGGGGTACATTTCGCCGGCCAGGTTTGCGTCGCCGGCAACCTGCCAGCCCGACAGGTAGATGGCCTTCAGGCCGGCCTTCACTTGCTGCATGGCCTGGTTGCCGGTCAGCGCGCCCAGCGAGTTGACGAACGGCTCGGTGTGCAGCAGGTTCCACAGCTTCTCGGAACCACGGCGGGCCAGGGTATGCTCGACCTGGACCGAACCACGCAGGCGCACAACGTCTTCAGCGGTGAAGTTGCGCTTGATACCTTTCCAGCGGGGATTGGTATCCCAGTCTTTTTGCAGTGCCTGGATCTGTTCTTGGCGGTTCATGGTCACTCTCCTGAAGATGCCTGGATGGCTGAGAATCTCTTGATCACCTGCCTTGGGGCGCCGCCTGTGGGGGCGTTTTTTGCGTCTCAGGTCATGTGTCTTATATAAGAGTGTAGGGAATGCTCCCGCGTTGCAACAACCCTGAACTGAAGTTGCCGCTTAGTTTTTTTCTTCAATAAATTCATATGCTTATGAAATTTATTTCACGATGCGGGACATAATCTTCCATCATGAGAAATGGAGTTGTGCTCCGCAAACCATGTATTTTTGCGGACCGCAACAGCTTTCCACATCGTGAAAAATCGCAGGAATGGCATGCATGCGCGTGATTGGTCGCAAGCGAGCCAAAAGGAAACGGCGCCTCAAGGGCGCCGTTGACCGGATGACTTTGCCTGACCGCTTTCAGGGGCTGGCAGGATCGCGCGCGCGGCGGTAGGCCACCCAGTCGCCGCTGCCAATATGCGGCAACGCGGCCACGGCGGCTTCCGCCACCGGATACAGCAGGCAGGCAACGGGCTTGCCATCCTGCTGCACCGCGCATTCCTCGCGCACGAACAGCGTAGCCTGACCCGGGTACACCTCTTCGATCTCGTCCAGGACCGGCAGCAGTGCATCGGCAATGTCGTAGATATCCCCGACAACCGGCCCGGCCGCCGCATCCAGCACCAGCCCGGGATAGGTGCCGAAGTCATAGAGCCGGCCTGACACCGTCGCCGTGCCCAGCAGCGTGGGCGCGGCAATGCCGTGCCGCCGCGCGGCCGCATTCAGGTCGTTGACCTCGCCGGCGCGCAGCGTGCCGTAGACGAAGACGCGCGGCATGCTCAGCCCTCCAGCTTGTCGTCCGAGACCAGCACGCCGTCGGCGTCGACATAGATCCAGTTGCCCGGACGCACGACCGCACCGGGCATCTGCACCGTGACTTCGCTTTCGCCGGCGTTGCGCTTCTGGCTCTTCTGCGGATGCGCCGCGAGCGCGCGGATGCCGATGTCGCACACATCCAGCTCGGCGCTGTCGCGCACGCAGCCATTGACGACGATGCCGGCCCAGCCATTCTTCTCGGCCAGCAGGCCGAGATTGCCGCCGACCAGCGCGCAGCGCAGCGAGCCGCCGCCGTCGACCACCAGGACCCGGCCCTGGCCGGGCGCTTCCAGCACGGTGCGCACGAGTGCATTGTCTTCGAACACCTTCAGCGTCGCGGCCGGGCCGGCAAAGGCACCCTGCTTGCCCCAGGCGCGGAACACCGGCGCCATCACGCGCAGGGTGCCGGCCGCGAGGCGGTCTTCATGGGCGTCACACAGGTCGGTGGTGACAGGCTTCATCAATGGTCTCCTGATGGATGGTAAGGATCCGTTGCGGCCGCGCCGGGTTCAGTGCTGCCCGCCGGCCAGCGCCTGCGCGCGGATCGCGCTGAGCGTGGTGCGCGGCGTGATCACGTCCGGATCGACGCGGATCTCGATCAGCGTCGACACCGGCGCGTCCAGCGCGGCGCGCAGCGCCGGGGCGAAGGCCTCGGTGGAGGTCACGGTCTCGCCGCGCGCACCATAGGCGCGCGCCAGCGCGGCAAAGTCCGGGTTGTGCAATTCGGTGCCCGATACATGGGTCGGGTATTCGCGTTCCTGGTGCATCCGGATGGTGCCGTACATGCCGTTATTGACGACGATAAACACCACCGGCGCCTGGTACTGCATGGCGGTAGCAAGTTCCTGGCCATTCATCAGGAAGCAGCCGTCGCCGGCCAGCGCCACTACGGTGCGCCGCGGGAAGGCAATCTTGGCGCCGACCGCGGCGGGCACGCCATAGCCCATCGCGCCGCTGGTCGGCGCCAGCTGGCCGCGGCCGCCGTTGCGGAACGGGCGATAACGGAAGTAGCGGTGCAGCCAGCCAGCGTAGTTGCCGGCTCCGTTGGTGACCACCGCATCGTCCGGCAGCATCTGGTCGAGCGTGCGGATGACCTCGGCCATGTCGACGCCCTGCCCCGCATACGCAGGCGGCTGCAGGTAGCGCTCGTAATCGGCATGGGCCGCTTCGGTCCAGGGCTGCCAGCGCGGCGCCGCGGCGGGCTCCAGCGCGGCCAGGCGCGCGGCGATGGCCGGCATCGAGGCGTGGATCATCAGGTCGGCCTGGTAGACGCTGCCCAGTTCCTCGGCACCGGCGTGCACGTGCACCAGCGTTTGCGCGGGCCGCGGCGCGGCGATCAGCGCGTAGCCGCCGGTGGTCATCTCGCCCAGGCGCGGGCCGATGGCCAGCACCAGGTCCGATTGCCGGATGCGCTCGGCCAGCGCCGGGTTGATGCCGATGCCGACATCGCCGGCATAGTTGGGATGGCGGTTGTCGAACAGGTCCTGCCCGCGGAAGGCACAGCCTACCGGCAGCGCGAAGCGTTCGGCAAAGGCCTGCAGGTCGGCGCAGGCCTGCGGCGTCCAGCCGCTGCCGCCGGCCAGCACGAAGGGCCGCTCGGCGGCTTCAAGCATTTGCTGGAGGCGCGCCATCCCGGGATCGCCCGGCCAGCTCAGCACGCGCTCGTAGCCGCGTAGCTGCGGCACCACGGCCGTCTGCGCCAGCATGTCCTCCGGCAGCGCCAGCACCACCGGGCCGGGCCGGCCCGAGGTGGCGGTCTGGTAGGCGCGCGCGATGTATTCGGGGATGCGCTCGACCCGGTCGATCTGCGCCACCCACTTGGCCATCTCGCCGTACATGCGGCGGTAGTCGATTTCCTGGAAGGCTTCGCGATCCATGAAATCGGTACCGACCTGTCCGATGAACAGGATCATCGGCGTCGAATCCTGGAACGCGGTATGCACGCCGATGCTGGCATTGGTGGCGCCAGGACCGCGCGTGCAGAAAGCCAGCCCGGGACGGCCAGTCAGCTTGCCGTAGGCCTCGGCCATGACCGCGGCGCCGCCTTCCTGCCGGCAGACGATAAAGCGCAGCTGGTCGCGGCGGCGATGGAAGCCGTCGAGCACCGCCAGGTAGCTTTCACCCGGCACGCCGAAGGCCAGCTCGGCGCCATGCGCCAGCAGCGCGTCGACCAGGATATGGCCGCCCAGCATCGGCACCTCGCCGGCTTCGTGCGAATGGGGAGTGTCAGGGTTCGAATGGCCCGGCGTGAAAGTCATGGAAACATCCTCGAGGCAGGCTGGAACAAGGCGAGACGCGCAGAGGGCAGGCAATGGCGGCCGGCGGCGCCGGCCCGGTTCAGGCTGCCGGCGCCGCGGCACCGCGGCGCGAGCGGTTGCCGTTGCCCACCGTCACCGCGGTAAAGATCGAGATCAGCTGGAAGCCGCCGATCATGAAGAACACCCAGGCCGGCAGCCGCGCATCCATCAGCGCGCCAAAGAACAGCGGCCCGCAGGCCAGCCCGATGTCGAGGCCGGAATAGACCACGCCATAGACACGGCCGGTGGCGCCGGCGGGCGCGGCGGCACGCACCAGCAGGTCGCGCGACGGACCGGCGATGCCGGCGCCAAACCCGATCACCCCCATCAGCACCGGCACCAGCAGCGCGGGGAACAGGTTCAACCCGACCAGGATGGCGAACAGGCCGGAGACGGTAAAGCTGAGGGCGATGAGCCGGTCATGGTTGCTGGTGCGGCTGGCGGCAAAGCCGCCGACCACCATGCCGCCGGCGCTGCACAGCATGTAAATGGTGTATGAAGCCGTGGCCAGCGTGAACGGCATGCCGTACAGGTAGGTCAGCGCGGTCGGCGCAAAGCTCTGGATGCCCGCGGCGGAGAACGTGGTCAGCAGAAAGAACGCCCAGCACACCCATACCTGCGGCAGCCGCAGGAAGCCCAGCAGGCTGCCGCCGGCGGCCCTGGCGGCGGGCCGGCCCACGGAGTCGCGCACCTCGCGCGGATCCAGCACATGGCGCAGCACCACCAGCACGGCCAGCACCGCGAAGGCCACGACCGAAGCCGCCGCCAGCGCCACGCGCCAGCTGGCCAGGTTGGCGATGGTGACCAGGAACAGCGGCGCCGCCGCCCAGCCCAGGTTGCCGGAAATGCCGTGGACCGAGAACGCATGGCCCAGCCGCAGCTGAGATACATGCTTGTTCAGCAGCGTGAAATCAGCCGGGTGGAACACGCCGTTGCCCAGCCCCGCCACCGCCGCGCCGGCCAGCAGTGCGGCATAGCCGTTGCTGGCCGATAGCAGCAGCGCCGCACTGCCCAGGAAGGCCAGCCCGGCAAACAGCACCGGACGCGCGCCGAAGCGGTCCACCACGAAACCCGAGGCGGTCTGCACTACCGCCGACACGGCGAAGAACACCGTCATCAGCAGGCCGAGCTCCGCATAGCTCAGGCCGAACTCGGCCTTGATCCACGGGAACAGCGGCGCCAGCAGCAAATGATAGAAATGCGAGACCCCATGCGCCAGCCCGACCAGCCCGATCACCTGGGCGTCATGGCGAAGCGGATTGCGGGCGGGATCGATGGCGGCGGTGGACATGGCGCGGGCGGAAGGTGCGGTTGCGGGCTGCGGAGGAGATGCGGCGAGCCAGCAAAAAATGCGGGCCGAAGCCCGCATCATAGAGGAAAACCGCGCCACGCTGCAGCCGGGTGGCGGTACCGCCGCTTGCTGCGATCCTTACATCTGCTTGAACAGGTGCGCGTACTGGCGCGCCACCGGCAGCAGCTCGGGCCGGTCGCGCAGCCGCAGCGACAGCCGCCCCAGGGACTGGTTGACCGCGCTGGCCACGCAGTCGATGTTGACCACCGTGCCGCGGTGGACCTGCCAGAAACGCTCCGGATCCAGTTGCTGGGTCAGTTCGCGCAGGCTGGTGCGGATCAGCGCCTCGCCGGCGCTGGAGACCACGTTGACGTACTTGTCGGTTGCCTCCAGGTAGATCACCTCGTCGACCGGGATGATGCGGACCTCCTGACCGACCAGCGCCTTGATAAAGCGCAGGTACTGGCGCTGCGACGCGCCGCCGGGCGTGGCGTGCTCCAGGGATTCGAGCCGCGCCAGCAGTTGCCCCAGGCGGTCGGTGTCGAGCATGGCGGCGCCCTCATCCGTCTCCTCGTCTGCGTCGTCCTCCGTGTCCGACATCGCCTGCAGGCGTTCCTTGAGGCGGCACACGGTCGCCTCCAACCGCTCGCGCTGCACCGGCTTGAGCACATAGTCGACCGCGGCGCGCTCGAAGGCCTCCAGTGCAAACTGGTCATAGGCGGTGACAAAGACCACCAGCGGCGGGATATCAAACTCGATCAGCTCGCGCGCCACGTCCATGCCGCTCATGCCCGGCATGCGGATGTCCAGGAACACCACGCGCGGCTGGTGCTCGCGCGCGGCGGCCAGCGCGGCCATGCCGTCGTGCACGACCGAGACGATACGGGCCTCGGGCCACAGCGACTTCAGTTCGGATTCCAGCACGCGCGCGAGCAGCGCTTCGTCGTCGGCGATCAGAAGGGTCGGAGTCATGGGGGCGAGGTTGGGGGCAGTGAAAAAATCTGGGCGATGCTGGGGGCGCCGCCCTACGCAGCGCCCCTCGTTGTCTTCGCACCGGCGATCGCCAGCAGCGCGTTCAGGTCCGCTGGATCGCCGGCGACACCGGCATGCTCTCCGGCAGCGTGACCGTCTGCGTCAGGGTCGGCGCCTCGACCGGGCGCACCAGCGGCAGCGTCAGCCGCACCACCACGCCGCGCGGCGTGTTTTCTTCCATCTGCATGCTGGCGGCGGCCCCGAAGATCCGTGCCAGCCGCTCGCGCACATGGGTGATGCCCAGCCCCGAGCCCTTGCCCGAGGCCTGGCCAAAGCCCACGCCGGTATCGGCAATGATGACCTGCACCGCATCGTCGCCGGCGGCGCGCGCCGACAGGCGGATATGCCCGCCGATCATGCAAGGCTCGATACCGTGCGTCACCGCGTTTTCCACCAGCGGCTGGATCAGCATCGGCGGAATTTCGACCTTGGCCAGCTCGCGCGGCAGGTCGATGTCATACGACAGCCGCTGGCCGAAGCGCATGCCCTGGATATCCAGGTAGCTGCGCAGCAGCTCGAACTCCTGCCGCAGCGTGCATTGCTCGGCGCGGGTGTGGGCCAGCGACATGCGCAGGAATCCGATCAGGCGCTGCAGCAGCTGGCGCGCGGCGGGCGGGTCGGTGGCGATCAGGCCGTCGAGGTTGGCCAGCGAGTTGAACAGGAAGTGCGGCTCGATCTGCGCCTGCAGCGCCATCAGCTGCGCGCGCACCAGTTGCTTTTCGGCTTCCTCGCGCTGCAGCGCGTCGAGCGCGGCCTGGCGCTCCAGGTAGGCGAGCTTCTCGCGCGACCAGTAAAAATAGATCATCGACGCCGATGCCAGCATGCCCACCACCAGACACATGCGCAGCATGTCGCCGGTTTCGGCCACCGACTTGGGCGGCAGGTCCAGCGCCACGCGCGTGGCCCAGCCGCCGATCACCACGCCGGTCGGCACCGCGGCGGCGGCCAGCAGCAGGAAAGGCCAGCGCCGCGGCCGGTCGTTCCACCAGATGCCGACGCGGGGGATATCGATCAGCAGCCAGATCGACAGGCCGATCAGCTGGCTGTAGACAAAGTTGTGCCAGAGCGTGCCGCCGGTCTGGAAGCCGTAGTTGAGGCTGACGGCGATGACCGTGTTCATGCACAGCACGAACAGCAGGTCGCGCCCGAGGATGGTAAGCCGCGACGGGGGCGCGGTGGCGACGGTGGAGATGCAGCGGTTCATGGCGGTATGTTAGCGTTGGCTCGTCTCGGCGCAATCCCCCGAGGTGACGCGCGTGCCACACTCACCGGTCAGCGCACGCCACCACTGCCCTGACAGCACATAGCGCGGGAAGGTGATCCATTGCTCGGCGAAGATGCGTCCGGCGATGTCCGCCGGTCCGGCAAACGGCTCCGGCGCGTTGGCCTCGAGCCGGTGCCCGCGCCCTTGCAGCGCCAGCGACATGCCCATGCACACCAGCCCCAGCGCCACCGCGGGCAGGCTCAGCCGCAGGATGCCATAGGCGCCCAGCACCGTGCCCGCCATGAACATCGGCACGGCCACGATATGCAGCAGCAGGTTGCGGGGATGCTGGTGGTTGCGGCCATAGCCGCGCCACTGCCAGCGCAGCAGCGGTTCTTCGCGCATGATCGTCTCTCTCCCTTGCCCTTTTTCTGCCCGCCTACATCGCCCGGCCAGGGGCCGAAGGGGCAGCCGCGCGCAATATCTGTTGCACTGCGGGAAAGCGCCGCGCAAGTTCAATCCGGATGCGGAAGGCCATGCGTGGCACGTGCACGGACTTTACCCTTCACCCGGCTGCGAAGAAAGCCTGTTGCGACGAACGGTGGAAACGGGGCGCGAACGGCACCGTGCGGGGGCGGACGGCGCGCGCGGAAGGCGGCGAGGTGCAGCCAACGCCATCCGGCGCCGGGCAAAGCCCGGCGCCGGGCCGAGATACGGGCGGCGCTCAGGCCGCCAGCGCCTGCCGCTCCTGCTCCGACAGCGCGCTGCTGACGGTGTCGCGCGACAGGTGCGGCGCGAACATATTGATGAAGGCGTGCGCATAGCCGCGCAGGTAGGAACCACGGCGCACGGCCACGCTGGTGGTGTTGGGCGCGAACAGGTGGTCGGCCTTGATGCGCACCAGGCCAGAATCCTTGCGCTCGTCGTACGCCATCGACGCGATGATGCCCACGCCCAGCTCCAGCTCGGCATAGGTCTTGATCACGTCGGCGTCGAGCGCGGTCAGCACGATCTCCGGCTGCAGCCCGGCTTCGGCGAAGGCGCTGTCGATCTTGCGGCGGCCGGTAAAGCCGGCGTCGTAAGTGATGAGCTGGAAACCGGCCACGTCCTCGAGCGTCGGCTCGGGCAGGCGCGTCAGCGGATGGTCGGGCGAAACCACCAGCACGTGCTGCCAGCTGTAAGCCTCGAACGAGGTCAGCCCGGCTTCGGTCGCCAGCGCTTCGGTGGCGATGCCGATATCGGCCTGCCCCGTCAGCAGCAGCTCAACGATATGCGTGGGCGACGCTTCCTGCAGCGCGAGGGTCACGTGCGGATACTCGCGGCGGAAGGCCTGCACCACGCGCGGCAGCGCGTAGCGGGCCTGCGTGTGGGTGGTGGCCACGGTCAGGCGCCCGGTATGGCGGCCGGCGAACTCGTCGCCGGCCTGGCGCAGGTTCTCGGCCTCAAGCAGCAGGCGCTCGACGATGCGCACGATCTCGCGGCCGGGCTCGGTCAGCCCGGTCAGGCGCTTGCCGTAGCGCTCGAAGATCTCCACGCCCAGCTCTTCTTCCAGTTCGCGGATCTGGCGCGACACGCCGGGCTGCGAGGTGTAGAGCGCGTTGGCGACCTCGGTCAGGTTGAACTGGCGGCGCACCGCCTCGCGGATCGATCGGAGTTGCTGGAAGTTCATCGTGCGGCCTCTTGTTTTTTGATGGGGGCAGTGCCGTTGGCCTGCGTAAAGACGCGCAGCTGGCGCGGCCGCACGGCGAGCAGCTCGCCCTCGCGGAAGCCCGCGCGGCGGAAGCGCTCGAGCGGCAGCGCCACCTCGATCACGTCCTGGTTGTCTTCACGCTCGAGTTCGAGCTGGGCCACCGGGCCGAGCGTCAGCGCGCGGCGCAGCGTCACGGCAATGCCGTCGGCGCCGGGCGAATAGCGCTCCAGGTCCAGGTCGTGCGGACGCACATACGCCACCGCATCGCCTGCGGTCTCGTGCCCGCTGCCGACCACCGGCAGCACCGCTTCGCCGGTATGCAGCAGGCCGCCGCTCTCGCCCACTTCCAGCCGGCCGTGGAACAGGTTCACATTGCCGAGGAAGCCGAACACGAACGGCGTGGCCGGATGGTTGTAGACCGCCTCGGGCGAGCCATACTGCTCGACGTGGCCGCGGTTCATCAGCACCACCTGGTCGGCCACTTCCAGCGCTTCTTCCTGGTCGTGCGTGACGAACACGCTGGTCACATGCAGTTCATCGTGCAGGCGGCGCAGCCAGCGGCGCAGCTCCTTGCGCACCTTGGCGTCGAGCGCACCGAACGGTTCGTCGAGCAGCAGCACGCGCGGCTCCACCGCCAGCGCGCGCGCCAGCGCGATGCGCTGGCGCTGGCCACCCGACAGCTGCGACGGGTAGCGGTCGGCCAGCCAGTCGAGCTGCACCAGGTCGAGCAGCGAATGCACCTTCTCGCGGATCTGCGCTTCGCTGGGGCGTTCGGCGCGCGGCTTCACGCGCAGGCCGAAGGCCACGTTCTCGAACACGCTCATGTGCTTGAACAGCGCGTAGTGCTGGAATACGAAGCCCACCTGGCGCTGGCGCACATGCTGGCCCGAGGCGTCCCGCCCGGAAAGCACGATCTGGCCCGCGTCGGCGCGCTCCAGGCCGGCGATGATGCGAAGCAGGGTGGTCTTGCCGCAACCGGACGGCCCCAGCAGCGCGGTCAGCTCGCCTTCGTCGAAATCGAGCGAGACATTGTCCAGCGCGACGAAATCGCCAAAGCGCTTCTCTACGTTCTTGACCTGGATGCTCATGATGCCGTTCCTTACACGGATGCCTGCAGGGGGGTTCCTGCTGTACCAGCTGTACCAATCGGCCGCTCGATCACGGCCTCTTCCGTCTCTTTGCGCGCGCGCCATTCCACCAGCGTCTTGATGCCGAGGGTGACCAGCGCCAGCAGCGTAAGCAGCGAGGCCACCGCGAAGGCCGCCGCGAAGTTGTATTCGTTGTAGAGGATCTCTACGTGCAGCGGCATGGTGTTGGTCAGCCCGCGGATATGGCCCGACACCACCGATACCGCGCCGAACTCGCCCATCGCGCGCGCATTGCAAAGGATCACGCCGTACAGCAGGCCCCAGCGGATATTGGGCAGCGTGATATGGCGGAAGGTCTGCCAGCCCGAGGCGCCCAGCACGATCGCGGCCTCTTCCTCTTCGCTGCCCTGCGCCTGCATCAGCGGGATCAGTTCGCGCGCCACGAAGGGGAAGGTCACGAAGATCGTCGCCAGCACGATGCCGGGCACCGCGAACATGATCTTGATGTCGTGCGCTTCCAGCCACGGGCCGAACCAGCCCTGCGCGCCAAACAGCAGCACATAGACCAGGCCGGAGATCACCGGCGACACCGAGAACGGCAGGTCGATCAGCGTGATCAGCAGGTTCTTGCCGCGGAACTCGAACTTGGCGATGGCCCATGCCGCCGCCACGCCGAACACCACGTTCAGCGGCACCGCGATCGCCGCCACCGTCAGCGTGAGCTGGATCGCGGCCACGGCATCGGGTTCGACCAGCGCTTCAAAGTAGGTCTGCACGCCCTTGCGCAGCGCTTCGTAGAACACCGAAGCCAGCGGCACGAACAGGAACAGCGTGAGGAACAGCACCGCCACCGTGATCAGCGTGTAGCGCACCCATGGCGCCTCGCCGGTGGCATCGAATGCGTGGTGGGCCTTGGCCTGGCGCTGCGCGCCCAGGCGTCCCGAAACTGCGCCCGCCATATCAGAACTCCTTGCCCGTCGCGGGCGCTTCCGGTGCCAGCGCAGCGCGCGCACCCGACTGGTGGCGGCGCGTCCAGGCCTGCAGCAGGTTGATCAGCAGCAGCAGTCCGAACGAGATCACCAGCATCACCACGGCCACCGCGGTGGCGCCGGCGTAGTCGTATTGCTCCAGCTTGGAATAAATCATCAGCGGCGCGATCTCGGACACCATCGGCATGTTGCCGGAGATAAAGACCACCGAGCCGTACTCGCCGGTGGCGCGCGCGAAGGACAGCGCGAAGCCGGTCAGCAGCGCCGGCAGGATCGCCGGCAGGATCACGCGCCGGAAGGTCTGCAGCCGGTTGGCGCCCAGGCTGGCGGCGGCCTCTTCCAGTTCCTGCTCCACGTCTTCCAGCACCGGCTGCACCGTGCGCACCACGAACGGCAGGCCGATAAACGTCAGCGCCACCACCACGCCCAGCGGCGTGAACGCGACCTTGATCCCGAGCGGCTCGAGGTAGCGGCCGATCCAGCCGTTGCCGGCAAACAGCGCGGTCAGCGCGATGCCGGCCACCGCGGTCGGCAGCGCAAACGGCAGGTCGACCAGCGCATCGATCAGGCGCTTGCCGAAAAAGCGGTAGCGCACCAGCACCCAGGCGACAATCAGCCCGAACACCGTATTGACAATGGCCGCCACCAGCGATGCGCCGAAGCTCAGCTGCAGCGATGCCACCACGCGCGGCGCCGTGATCGACGTCCAGAACGCGTCCCACGTCATCGTGAACGTCTTCAGGAACGTGGCCGACAGCGGAATCAGGACGATCAGCGTCAGGTAGAACAGCGTGAAGCCCAGCGACAGGCCAAAGCCGGGAAGCACCGTGAAGCGCTGCTTGGCGGGGCGGCGGGGCGCACGCGATGCCGGCGCATCGGGGGCGCCCGGCGTGGGGGCATCCGCCAGGGATAGGGATGGTGGCATGTCGGTCTCGTCTGTGGTGGCCGGCTTGTGGCGCCGGTTCCTTATGACGCCGGCGCATATTGCGCCGGCTTACGAGACAGATTCTGCAGATCCGTTCTTATAAACAGAACGAATCTTTCTGAATTTTCTTAGACGGTTTAGATATATGGAGCGCCCGGCGCCACTTCCACGCCGGCTTCCCATGGCGCAGGCGTCACTTCAATGGCTCCGGCATCACATGCGTCAGCGATACGTTGCACCAGCGTACCCAGCAACGCCAGGCCCTCGTCCCAGTCGCCCAGGCCGGAATCGGAATTGATATGCCCCAGGTTGCCGGCATCGACCAGTTCGCTGCCCCACAGCGTGCCCCAGCTGAAGGCGGTGCGCTGCGGCATCCAGGGATCGTTGCGGCTGGCGACCATGATGGTGGGGAACGGCAGGCGGTAGGTCGGCAGCAGGCTGGCGACGCCAAACTTGTCGGGATCGGCCGGCGCCACCAGCAGCGCGCCGGCGATACCGGCCGGGTCCAGCGCCGCCTGCCGCAGGGCCGCCAGGCAGCCAAAGCTGTGCGCCACCAGCAGCGCCCCACGCGAGGCCACGCGCTGCGCCCGCATCACGCCTTCCGAGACGCGCTCGGCCCACAGCGGCAGGCTCGGACGCGACCAGTCATGCTGCTCGACGCGCTGCCAGTCCGGGAAGCGCTGCTCCCAGCGGCTTTGCCAGTGCCCCGGGCCGCTGCCATGCAGGCCCGGCACGGTCAGCACCTGCAGGTGCCGCGGGATTTCCAGGCGCGTACCGTGCGCCGCCGATGATGGCCCTGCCGATGGCCCGATCGCTTGCGTCATACCGGCTCCTTGCTAAGTTGGTGTGCCGCTGCCGATGCCGCTCCTGCGCCCTGCGCCCGCAGTCCGGCCGTGCTGACCAGCGCGCCGGCGAAAGCGCCCTGCCCCAGGTCGATGCCCGCGGCCTGCAGCCGCTCCACGCTTTCGGCGTCCTGTAGCCGCCGCCCGATCAGCGTGACGCCGGCATTGGCGGCGCTGGCGCGCAGCCCCGACAGCTGGCGATCGGTCCAGGTGCGGCGCATATCGAGCTTGAGCCAGTCCGGCAACGCATGCGCCATCAGCGCGCCCGCCTCGGCCGGGTCCGACGCCTGCAGGCTGACCGCGAAGCCGTTGCGGCGATAGTTGCCGACCACGTGCAGCAGCAGCGGCAGGTCGTCGTTGGCGCTGGCCGGCACCTGGATCACGAAGCGCTCCAGCGGCAACCCCAGCGACTGCAACGCGCGCCGGAACGCGGCGCCATGGTCGTCGGCAACCGCCGCGAGCAGCCGGTTGTGCACGTTCAGCACCAGCTTGTGCGCGCCGTCGGCGGCAAAGTAGTTGATCGCGTGCAGCAGCCGCGACAGGCGGTCCAGCGACACCAGCGTGGTGTCGTCGGCAGCCATTGCGAACAACTTCCACGCGGCCAGGCCCACGCCATCGTCGGCGTAGGTATGGATCGAGCCTTCGTGCGCGACCACCTCGCGCTCGGCCAGGGTCACCAGCGGCTCGAAGGCGCTGGTCAGCGAGCAATTGAAGAACTGTCCCTGCACCTGCCCGCGCGCGTCGCGCCACAGTTGCCGGTCGGCCAGCGGCTGGCGCGGCAGCGATTCCAGATAGCGTTGCAGCGGATTGGCTGCGCTGGCGGGTTCATGCACGCCTGGCATGGCGATTTCCTTCGGTTGACCGGACCGCGTCGGGTCCCATGGTCGGGTTGTTGATGGCAACGGCGTGCTGCCGCAGCGCACGCCCTGCCTGCTCATGATAGGAGTTCAGCGGGCGGCAGCGAATGAAGATTCCGGGCTGTCGATGTGCGCACCGATGTCGATGCGCTGCGCACGGCGCTTCGTGCCCGCATCGAGGGGCGAAGAGGCCGCTGGCGCTTGCCGCAGCACCCGCTGCAGCACCGCGGCTTCCAGTTGCGCGAAGCCGGCGGCGCCGCGCTCGCGCGGCCGCGCCAGCGCCACGCGCTCGTCCATCGCGATGTGGCCGTCCTCGATCAGCACGATGCGGTCGGCCAGCGCCACGGCCTCGGAGACGTCATGCGTCACCAGCAGCGCCGTGAAGCCAAGCCGCCGCCACAGACCTTCGATCAATCCCTGCATTTCGATGCGCGTCAGCGCATCCAGCGCGCCCAGCGGCTCATCGAGCAGCAGCAACTGCGGGTGATGCACCAGCGCGCGCGCCAGTGCCACGCGCTGCCGTTGCCCGCCGGACAGCCGTGCAGGCCACGCCTGCGCGCGCTCGGCCAGGCCCACCTGCGCCAGCACCTCGGCCGCCTCGCCGCGCCGCGCGCGCGGCAGGCCCAGCGCCACGTTGTCCAGCACGCGCTTCCACGGCAGCAGGCGCGCATCCTGGAACATCACGCGCACGTCGGCGCCGCGCTTGCGGCTGCCCTTGCCCTGCTCCTGCGTGTCACCGTCGATGGCGATGCTGCCGCCGTCGGCGCCTTCCAGCCCCGCCAGCAGCCGCAGCAGCGTGCTCTTGCCGCAGCCGCTGCGCCCGACGATGGCGACGAACTCGCCCGGCGCCACGTCGAGCGCCACATCGTGCAGCACCTCGCGACCGTCATAGCGCTTGACTACCTGGCGCAAGCGTAGCGCGACGCCACCATGGCGGCGGCGCGGCGCCGCTGCCTCGTGCCTGACCGCCTCGCGGCGCGCGAGGCCCGCTTCAAGTTCGGCCAGCGCGGCCTGTTCCACCGGATACATCTGCATGTCGATCTCCTTGCCGAACGTGCGGCGTTGCGTGGTTCAGGCGGCTGCGTAGCCCGGGTGCCAGCGCAGCCAGTAGCGCTCCAGCCCGCGCGACAGCAGGTCGGCCAGCTTGCCCAGCAGCGCGTATAGCAGGATGCCCACCAGCACCACGTCGGTCTGCAGGAACTCGCGCGCGTTCATGGTCATGTAGCCGATGCCGGACTGCGCGGAGATGGTTTCCGCGACGATCAGGATCACCCACATCAGCCCGAGCGAAAAACGCACGCCCACCAGGATCCCGGGCAACGCGCCTGGGAGGATCACTTCACGGTACAGCTGCCAGCCCGACAGCCCGTAGCTGCGCGCCATCTCCACCAGCCCGGTGTCGACCGAGCGGATGCCGTGGTAGGTGTTCAGATACACCGGGAAGAACACGCCCAGCGACACCAGGAACAGCTTGGCGGATTCGTCGATGCCGAACCACAGGATCACCAGCGGGATCAGCGCCAGCGGCGGGATGTTGCGCACCATCTGCAGCGTGCTGTCGAGCAGCGTGGCCGCGCTGCGGAACGTGCCCGTCAGCAGACCGAGCAGCAGGCCAAGCCCGCCGCCGATGGCAAACCCGGCCAGCGCGCGCCAGGTGCTGACACCTACGTGTTTCCACAACTCGCCCGAACGGGCCAGGTCCCAGGCAGCGTGCAGCACGGCCAGCGGGGCCGGCAGCACGCGGTTCGACAGCCCGCCGTTCTGCGAGGCCGCCTGCCACACCACGATCAGCAGCATCGGCACGATCCACGGTGCCACGGCGCGCGCCAGCGCGGCGGGATGCCGGCGCGGCGGCGGAAGATGCGGAGCGCTCATGCCGCCCTCCTTCAGCTCTGCGCGGCGCGCGGCACGATGCCGGTCGCCATGACTTCGCCGAACGGGCCCGACAGCACCTTGCCTGGCAACTTCTCGCGCACCGAACGCGGCAGCAGCGGGAACACGAGTTCGGCAAAGCGGTAGGCCTCTTCCAGGTGCGGGTAGCCGGACAGCACGAAAGTGTCGATGCCCAGCTCCGCGTACTCGCGCATGCGCTCGGCGACGGTGTGCGGATCGCCCACCAGCGCGGTGCCGGCGCCGCCGCGCACCAGGCCGACGCCGGCCCACAGGTTGGGGCTGATTTCCAGCGCCTCGCGCGTGCGGCTCGCACCTCCCGCATGCAGCGCGGCCATGCGGCGCTGCCCTTCCGAATCCATCCTGGCGAACACCGCCTGCGCGCGCGCCACGGTCTCGTCGTCGAGGCGGCTGATCAGGTCATCGGCGGCGGCCCACGCGGCGGCATCGGTCTCGCGCACGATCACGTGCAGGCGGATGCCGAACCTGACGGTGCGTCCATGCTTCGCCGCATGCCGGCGCACGTCTTCCAGCTTCTGCGCCACGTCGGCCGGCGGTTCGCCCCAGGTCAGGTAGGTATCGACCTGCTCGCCCGCCAGCGCATGCGCCGGCGCCGACGAACCGCCGAAGTACACCGGCGGATGCGGCCGCTGCAGCGGCGGATAGAGGACGCGCGCGCCCTTCACGCTCAGGTGCTTGCCCTGGTAGTCGATCTGGCCACTGTCATGGCTGGCCGCCAGTACGTCGCGCCAGATCCGCAGGAATTCGGCCGAGGCCTCGTAGCGCTCGCTGTGGTCGAGGAACAGGCCGTCGCCTTCTAGCTCGGCGGTGTCACCGCCGGTGACGAGATTGATCAGCAGCCGGCCGTTGGAAAGCCGGTCGAACGTCGCTGCCATGCGCGCGGCAAGCGTCGGCGCCATCAGGCCCGGCCGCACCGCGACCAGGAATTTCAGGCGCTGCGTCACGGCCGACAGCGCCGATGCTGCCACCCACGGGTCTTCGCAGGAACGCCCGGTGGGAATCAGCACCCCTTCGTAGCCGAGCGTATCGGCGGCCACGGCGACCTGCTTCATGTAGTCGAAGCTGACTTCGCGCGCGCCTTCGGAGGTGCCGAGGTAGCGGCTGTCGCCGTGGGTGGGGATAAACCAGAATACGTGCATGTCGTGCTCCTTGTTGTTATGCGATGCCGTCGCGACGCATCAGCGCTGTGCTTGCTGTTGCGGCCTCTGTTGCGCCTCCTCCCAGCGCGCGTCGGCCACCTTGACCGGCTTGGGAATCAGCCTGAGCGCGTGAAACGCATCGGCGATGCGCTGCTGCTCGGCCAGCACGTCGGCGCTGACCGGGCGCGCGCCGTAAGAGAAGCGCGACACCGCCAGTTCCAGCACGTCGGCAGGCAGGCCGACTTCGCCGGTCAGCACGGCGGTCGCGTCCTTCGGGTTCTTTTCGGCCCAGGTGCCCAGCGTGGCGAGTTCATCGAGGATCAGGCGCACGATTTCGGGCTTGGCCTGTGCGTAGGGACGCGACGCCAGGTAGAACTGGTGGTTGCTGACCACGTTCTTGCCGTCGGCGCCACGGCCATCGGCCAGTACGCGCGCGCCGAGCTGCTTTTCGGCGGCGGCGAGGAACGGGTCCCAGATCACCCAGGCATCGACCGAGCCGCGCTCGAAGGCAGCGCGCGCATCGGCGGGCGGCAGGTAGACCGGCTGGATATCGCTGTACTGCAGGCCAGCCTTTTCCAGCTGGCGCACCAGCAGGTAATGCACGTTCGAGCCCTTGTTGAAGGCCACACGCTTGCCGCGCAAATCGGCCACCGAGCGCAGCGTCGACAACTTCGGCACGACGACGGCCTCGGCGGTCGGCGCCGGCGGCTCGTTGCCGACATAGACCAGCTGCGCGCCGGCGGCCTGCGCGAAGATCGGCGGGGCTTCGCCCACGGTGCCGAAGTCGACCGCGCCGACATTGAGGCCTTCCAGCAGTTGCGGGCCAGCCGGGAATTCGGTCCATTTGACGGTGATGCCTTGCGGCGCCAGCCGCTTTTCCAGCGTGCCGCGCGCTTTCAGCAGCGTCAGCGTGCCGTATTTCTGGTAGCCGATGCGCAGCACCTTGGCATCGATCTTCGACTGCGCTTCGGCGCGGCCGGGCAGCAGCCCGTAGGCCAGGCCGGTGGCGGCGACCAGCGCGGCAATGAACAGGCGGCGGCGCAGCGAGCCGGCCGGCTTGATGGTGGTGGTCATGCGATTTCTCCGTGGCCGGCCAGGGCGCCGGCGAATGTTCTGAAGTCGGACTGCGTGGAAACGCGGGCAGCATCCCGCCCTGCCCGCCCGGGTTGCCGGTGGCATGGCTGGCGGCGTTGCTGCCGCGGCGCCGGACTGGCCGGCGCCAATGCATCAGGAATTCAGATCAGGCGGTACATCGCTCCGCCACCACGGCGGCAGCGGCGGCGCGCTGCACGAAGGCACCGGGCACAACGTCGAGCGCGTCGAGCGGGACCTCGATGCGGGCGTGCGCCAGTGCGTCGCGCACGCGCAGCAGGCCTTCGTCGAGGCGGGCGGACAGCGCGGCGTCGAAGCGCGCCTGGCGCACGCCGCCGCCATCGGAGGAGGCGGAGGAGGCGGAGGTGTCGATCTGCTGGTCCACGGCAAAGATGCCGGGCAGGATCTGGCGCGAGCCCAGCGCGGACAGCACCGGGCGCAGCGCGTAGTCGATCGCCAGCGCATGGGCGAGGCTGCCGCCGGTGGCGATCGGCAGCACGATCTTGTCGCGCAGGCCGGTTTGCGGCAGCAGGTCCAGGAAGGCCTTGAGCAGGCCGCTGTAGGCGGCCTTGTAGACCGGCGTGGCCAGCACCACCACCTGGGCCTCGGCCACCGCGCGGGTGGCGGCGGCAATGGCGTCGTCGTCCACGCGCGCCGCCAGCAGCGGGCCCGCCGGCAGGTCGCGCAGGTCCAGGTGGCGGGTGCGTTCACCGGCAGCTTCCAGCGCGGTGCGCAGGTGCGCCAGCACAAGGCCGGAGCGGGACTGGACTGACGGGCTGCCGGAGAGCGTCAGGATGGACATCGGGGCTTCCTTCTTCTGTTGGGCCGGCTCGGTGCCGGGCCGCCCCACGCGGCCCGGCCCGCCAGCCTCATGGATTATTTCTTGCCGGGTTGATAAACCTGGTCGAACGAGCCGCCGTCGGCGAAGTGGGTCTTCTGGGCCTTCTGCCAGCCGCCGAACACCTCATCGATGGTGAACAGCTTGACCTTGGGGAAGTTGGCCGCGTACTTGGCCGCCACCTTCTGCGAGATCGGGCGGTAGTAGTTCTTCGCGGCGATCTCCTGGCCTTCGTCGGTGTACAGGAACTGCAGGTAGGCCTCGGCGGCCTTGCGCGTGCCCTTCTTGTCGACCACCTTGTCGACCACGGCCACCGGCGGCTCGGCCAGGATCGAGATCGACGGCGCGACGATCTCGAACTTGTCCGGACCCAGCTCCTTGATGGCCAGGATGGCTTCGTTCTCCCAGGCCAGCAGCACGTCGCCCAGGCCGCGCTCGACGAAGGTGGTGGTGGCGCCGCGCGCGCCAGAGTCCAGCACCGGCACATGCTTGAGCAGTTCGCCGACGAACTCGCGCGCCTTGGTCTCATTGCCGCCAGGCTGGCGCAGCGCATAGCCCCACGCGGCCAGGTAGTTCCAGCGTGCGCCGCCCGAGGTCTTCGGGTTCGGCGTGATAACCTGCACGCCGGGCTTGACCAGGTCGCCCCAGTCCTTGATGCCCTTCGGGTTGCCCTTGCGCACCAGGAACACAATGGTCGAGGTGTACGGCGCGGCGTTGTGCGGCAGGCGCTTTTGCCAGTCCGGCTTGATCAGTCCCGTCTCTGCGATGGCGTCAACGTCGTAGCCCAGCGCCAGCGTCACCACGTCAGCATCCAGCCCGTCGATCACCGAACGGGCCTGCTTGCCGGATCCGCCATGCGACTGGCGCACGGTCACGGCATCGCCGCCCTGGGCCTTCCAGGCCTTGGCGAAGGCCGCGTTGACGTCGACATACAGTTCGCGGGTCGGGTCGTAGGAAACATTGAGCAGGTTGGTCGCCGAAGCGGTCTGCGCCGCGCCCAGGGCGCCCAGGACTGCCAGGCCGATGGCCAGTTTGCGGATCATTCGTGTTGCTCCCGTCTGTCGTGAATGGGCGCCAGGCGCCTCTGGTTGCTGTGCCCGCCGCCGGGGGCGGGCTTGTGTCAGGAGCAAGACTACCGACGGGGCTATCTGAACGGAACGAATGGTTTCGCCGATCCTTTACTGTTTTTTGCATAAGATCGGACGGAAATATCGGCATGCCGTCATATGGGGACGACGGGACGCAAGGTGCGCGTGAGGTGGCGTGAGGTGGCGCGAGGTTGCGCAATCGGCACACCCAAAAGAAAACGCCCGCACCGGCAAACCGGTGCGGGCGAAGTTTCCATTCCGGAAACGGGTAGACAAGTCATGAAGAGCGCCCCCGCATCTCCATGACAAGTAAATGGTATCGGCTCGCCGCCGAGTCCGATTTGATCGCGGTCAAGTCCGGGACAACCCGCAGAAATTCGCCATGCAGGCTTCAGCCGCCCTGGCGCGCCAGCAGGTCCGCCATTTCGTCGGCGTGCTCCTCTTCCACCGCCAGGATCTCTTCCATCATGCGGCGCGACGTCGGGTCACGCTCGCCCAGGAACGTGATGATCTCGCGATAGCTGTCGATGGCGATGCGCTCGGCCACCAAATCTTCCTTGATCATCTCGGTCAGGCTGTTGCCCGGGACATACTCGGCGTGCGAGCGGCTGGTCAGGCCGTCCGGCGCGAAGTCGGGCTCGCCGCCCAGCTGGACGATGCGCTCGGCGATCTGGTCGGCATGGCCCTGCTCTTCATTCGAGTGGGCCAGGAATTCTTCGGCGACGCTCTTCGAGTTCGGGCCCTGGGCCATGAAATAGTGGCGGCGATAGCGCAGCACGCAGACGATCTCGGTCGCCAGCGCGTCGTTGAGCAGCTTCAGCACGGCCTCGCGGTCGGCGGTGTAACCGGAGGTCACCGCACCCTCTTCGATATGCTGGCGGGCCCGCGCGCGCAGGGTCTTGACGTCGGTGAGGAAAGGCTTGTCGGTCATGGATTGGCTCCTGTGGGGACAGGCTGCGTGGAGGCGCAGCGCTTTGTAAGGAAACTCAACCCTTTTGCAACGCGAAAAGCATGCCACTTGGAGAATCGCATGCAGCACGGCAACTGACGGAGCGAAGCGCGGGATCGCCGTGAAAAAATTGCACGGCGCGGCACTCCCTTACATGGCAGGGCGCGGCCATGCAAAAAGGCCCTTGCGGGAATCCGCAAGGGCCTGCCTGTGACATCGAAGAGTCTCGAAACCGGGCTTACTGCACGGCCTGCCCGAAGGTGAACTCGCCATCCACATAGTCCACCGGCACCACATCCTTTGCCGCGAACTTGCCTTCCAGGATGGCGCGCGCCACGGGGTTCTCGATCTGCTGCTGGATCGCCCGCTTGAGCGGACGCGCCCCGAACACCGGGTCGTAGCCCGCGCTGGCGATCTTCTCCAGCGCATAGTCGCTGACCTCCAGCGTCATGTCCATGCGTGCCAGGCGGGCCTGCAGGCGTTGCAGCTGGATGCGCGCGATCGACTCGATATTCTTCTGGTCGAGCGCGTGGAACACCACCACTTCATCGATCCGGTTCAGGAACTCCGGCCGGAAATGCGTGCGCACTTCCTGCCAGACCGCGCCCTTGATCGCTTCCTGCGGCTCGCCGGCCATCGACTGGATCATCTGCGAACCCAGGTTGGACGTCATCACGATCACCGTGTTCTTGAAGTCCACCGTGCGGCCCTGCCCATCGGTCAGGCGGCCGTCGTCCAGCACCTGCAGCAGCACGTTGAAGACGTCGGGGTGGGCCTTCTCCACTTCATCGAGCAGCACCACGCTGTACGGCTTGCGGCGCACGGCCTCGGTCAGGTAGCCACCTTCCTCGTAGCCCACGTATCCCGGCGGCGCGCCGATCAGGCGGCTGACGCTGTGCTTCTCCATGAATTCGCTCATGTCGATGCGGATCAGATGCTCTTCCGAATCGAACATGAACTCGGCCAGCGCCTTGCACAGCTCGGTCTTGCCGACACCGGTCGGTCCCAGGAACAGGAACGAGCCATAGGGCTTGTTCTCGTCCGCCAGCCCTGCGCGCGAACGGCGGATGGCATCGGACACCAGCCGCACGGCCTCGTCCTGGCCGACCACGCGGTTGTGCAGGCGGTCCTCCATCTTCAGCAGCTTCTCGCGCTCGCCCTGCATCATCTTCGACACCGGGATGCCGGTCGCGCGGCTCACCACTTCGGCGATTTCCTCGGCGCCCACCTGCGTGCGCAGCAGCTTGTTGGGCTGCTTCTGCTCGCTGGCTTCGGCATCGGTGGCGGCCTTGAGCTTGCCTTCCAGTCCCGGCAGCTTGCCGTACTGCAGCTCGGCCACCTTGTCGAGCTTGCCTTCGCGCTGCAGCTTCGCGATCTCGAGCTTGACCTTCTCGATCTCTTCCTTCAGCGCGGCCGTGCCCTGCGCGGCACCCTTCTCGGCCTTCCAGATCTCGTCGAGGTCCGCGTACTCCTTCTCCAGGCGCGCGATCTCCTGCTCGATCAGGTCCAGGCGCTTGAGCGAAGCCTCGTCGGTCTCTTTCTTGACCGCTTCGCGCTCGATCTTGAGCTGGATGGTGCGGCGCTCGAGCTTGTCCATCGCCTCCGGCTTGGAGTCGATTTCCATCTTGATACGCGCGGCGGCCTCGTCGATCAGGTCGATGGCCTTGTCGGGCAGGAAGCGGTCGGTGATATAGCGATGCGACAGCTCCGCCGCGGCGACGATGGCCGGATCGGTGATCTCGACGCCGTGGTGCAGCTCATACTTCTCCTGCAGGCCGCGCAGGATGGCGATGGTCGCTTCCACGGTCGGCTCGTCGACCAGCACTTTCTGGAAGCGGCGCTCCAGCGCGGCATCCTTCTCGATGTACTTGCGGTATTCGTCAAGCGTGGTCGCGCCGATGCAGTGCAGCTCGCCGCGCGCCAGCGCGGGCTTGAGCATGTTGCCCGCGTCGATCGCGCCCTCGGCCTTGCCCGCGCCCACCATGGTATGGATCTCGTCGATGAAGACGATGGTCTGGCCCTCGTCCTTGGCGACGTCGTTCAGCACGGCCTTCAGGCGTTCCTCGAACTCGCCGCGGTACTTGGCGCCGGCCAGCAGCCCGGCCATGTCCAGCACCAGCACGCGCTTGTTCTTCAGGCTCTCGGGCACTTCGCCGTTGACGATGCGCTGCGCCAGCCCTTCCACGATCGCGGTCTTGCCCACGCCCGGCTCGCCGATCAGCACCGGGTTGTTCTTGGTGCGGCGCTGCAGGATCTGGATTGCGCGGCGGATCTCGTCGTCGCGGCCGATCACGGGGTCGAGCTTGCCGATGCGGGCACGTTCGGTCAGGTCGATGGTGTACTTCTTCAGCGCCTCGCGCTGGCCCTCGGCCTCTGCGCTGTTGACCGATTCGCCGCCGCGCACGGCCTGGATGGCCGATTCGAGCGACTTGCGGTTCAGGCCGTTCTCGCGCGCAATGCGCCCGGCGTCACCCTTGTCGTCGGACACGGCCAGCAGGAACAGCTCGCTGGCGATGAACTGGTCGCCGCGCTTGAGCGCTTCTTTCTCGGTGGCATTGAGCAGGTTGACCAGGTCGCGGCCGATCTGGACCTCGTTGGTGCCCTGCACTTGCGGCAGGCGCTTGATGGCGGCGTCCAGCGCCGTCTGCAGGCCCTGCACGTTGACGCCGGCGCGTGCGAGCAGTGCGCGGGCGGCGCCGTCGTCCTGCGACAGCAGCGCGCGCAGCACGTGCTGCGGGTCGATGTATTGGTTGTCGTTGGCCAGGGCCAGGCTTTGCGCTTCAGCGAGCGCTTCCTGGAACCGGGTGGTCAGCTTGTCAAGACGCATAGGATTCCCTCTCTCGGATAGGTCGTGTCCTGATGCGGGGGGCGCTGGCCCCGGCTTCGCCGCCGGGGTGCCTGGATGCCCTGCCGGACACTGGATATCCGAAAGATAAGGCTTTGTCGCGACATTTCAAGGACCCGCGGAGATAAGGCTTTGAGTGCAGCAAACGGTACGTGAAGCCGCCACAAACAGGCTATGCCGCCCGGCTCTCGCTGCCCTTGTCCGCCAGGTTGCGCACCAGCACCAGCGATTCGCCCTGCACGACCACCCGGCCATCCGCGCCGGTGACGACGCTCGCCAGGTTGACCAGGTCCTTGCCGGCGCGCAGCCGGACGATGCGCACCTGCGCGGTCAGCGGCTCGTCCAGCCGCGCTGCCGAGGCCAGCCGCAGCGATTGCTTCATCCACCCGGTGCCGCGCCCCGGCAGCCGTGTGCCGAGCAGGTCGGAAAACATGCCGGCCAGCAGCGGCAGCGGCACCACCGCCTCGCCGAAGCCGCGCGCGCGGGCGAAGGCGGCGTCAGCATGGTACGGATTGGCATCGCCGGTCAGGGCAACGTACTCGGCGATATCGGCCGCGGTGAAGGCGCGCGTGGCGCTGGCCGACTGCCCGGGACGCAGGCCGTACAGCGCGGGATCGCCCGCGGCCTCCGGCTGCGCGCCTGGCCATGCCGGCAGCCGGCCCGGTGCAGCCTCCGCCAGCCACGACGATTCACCGGCGGCCGCGACGCGCGGCGCCGCGCCGGGGATGCCCGCGCTGACCGTGGTGCCAAAACCCGCCGGCCGCGCCTGCGGCTGCGGCACCAGCGCAAACGCCACCGCATCGCCGGCGAAGGCCGGCGTCGGGAACATCAGCGTCTGCGCCACCGGCAGCGCAGGTGCGGCCAGCTCCCGCCACGTATGCGCGCACAGCAGCGAAAACAGGAACATGCCGTGCGCCACCGTGGCACCGAAGTGCGTGCCGCGGGCAAAGGCCGGATCGCAGTGGATCGGGTTGTCGTCGCGCGACAGCGCGGCGAAGCGGTCGAAATCGCGTTGCGTCAGCACGCGCGGCATGGCGTCGGTCATCAGTTGGGCACCTCCACGCTCAAGGCGTTGACGGTGATCGCATTGCCGGGTGCGGGCGTGGCGGCGATCGGCGGGACATTGGACCGCAGCAGCGTCGGCGCCGGCGTGTTGACAGTGCCGCCGCGCGGCGTGGTACGCACCACCTGCGACGGCGGCAGCGGCTTGCCGGTCGTCAGGTTGTCGTACACGGCGTCGAGCGCGCGGTTCAGGTACACATGGAGCGGCACGTAGCGGTTGCTGTAGCCCGCCACCAGCCCGATGAAGGCATCGAAATGCTGGGCATTCTCCACCTCGATGTAAGCCAGCTTGCTGGCCAGCCCCTCCTTCTGCCGGTTCAGCCCCAGGTACGGGCGCGAGGTATGGTTCACCGGCAGCAGGCCGTCGCTGCGGCCGTGCACGATCACCGCCGGCTTGCCGCGCAGGTTGCCGTTGCGCAGCGTCAGCGCCTGGCCAGCCTGCAAGGCGCGCGCCGCGGCGTCGGTCCCGGCCAGCAGCTTGCGCAGGCAATCGGCGCCATCGTAGTTGAGATCGGTGCGGCCGTTCGATGCCGACACGGAGAACAGGTTCAGGTACGGGCCGTGCGTCGGGTCGAGGTCGTTGATCAGCTGCACCGAGGGCGGCTGCGGCGGGATGCCATTGCCGGTGGCGAACATCGACGCCAGCGCTGCCGGGGCGATCGCCGCCGGCTTCAGGTCGGTCAGCGTATTGGCGAAGCTGTATCCGCACAGCTTGTCGGTCACGCTGGCCTGCGCGTAGGCGTTGGCGTAGGTCACGGTGATCGCGGCAGCGGTGTCGAAGGCGGCCAGCGACGGGTGCAGGTCATCGGATTCGGACTCCCAGCCCGCTTCATGCAGCGCCTGCAGCGCGCTGGCGCTTTGCTCGCTGGTATTGGTGCCGGTGACCAGTCCCTTTTCCGCCAGCGTGGTGCAGCGCGCCGCGAAGAACGGCGCCATGGTCGGGTTGTCGTAGAACGGTGACTGCGTCAGCGCAGTGGTGCGCGCGGCGCAGTGCTGCAGCAGGTTGGCCGTGCTGGTGTAGTCATACAGCGTGCGGCCCGAAGACGGCACCTGCACGCCGCCGCGCCGCACCACCACGCCTGTATCCGGTGGCATGTTGAGGTTGGGCTCGCCCACGGCCACGCCATCGATCAGGCCATCGGTGTCCTGCTCGGCAGCGGCCACCGCGGCGCCGCCACCGTTCGACACGCTCGACGCGATCACCAGGATCTTGCCCTTGTCCATGCTGCGCTGGCGCGTGCCGTTGGCGGACACCGCGCCGAAGCGGTCATTGATCGCCCAGATCGCGAACTCCACCGCCTGCAATGTGAACTTGCCCCAGTCCTTCTCCGGATTGCGCTGCGAATGCGCGTGCTTGAACGCGAGCCGGTGCGGGCTGGCGGCGGTGAAATCCGCCAGCGACGTGGCGCCTGCGGGCGCGGCGAACTGCGCATTCTTGCCGGCGGCCGCGCGCGTGGCGCGGGTGCCGTCGATCAGCGGCACGGTATCGGTATCCAGGTCGTGCGGCGCGGCGCCGGTGCCCTTGTCGGTGTAGGCGACCGCGCAGCCGCGCTTCAGCCCCCATTCGCCGGTGGCGATGGCACCGTACACGCCGCGCGAGCCCGACGACGTGGCGGTGATCACGCACGGCCTGGACGAATCGAAGCCGGCCGGGATCTGCACCAGCATGGTCACGTTCTGCTGGCCCGTGCCGTCGTCCGAATACGCCAGGTATTCCACGCCGGCGATCTTGCCCTCCGAGCCGGTGACATTGCCCTGCGCGTCCACGTTGGGGCCGTACAGCGAGCCATAGCCGCCAGCCGCGGTGGTGTCGACGATGGCTCGGTAGTTGGAGTAGATCGCGTAGCGCCGCAGTTCCGCCGCGGTCGGGGCGGTGGCATTGGCCGGCAGCGGCGCGGTGGCACTGGCAAGTCCGTCCTTGCCCAGCCCCGCGGTCAGCAGGTCGTCGCTGCTGCCGTTGTAGCTGATGATGTTGACCGCGCCGATATATGCGGGCTTGGTGTTGGGGTTGTTGCCGTTGCCATTGTTGTCATCGCCCGAGCCACAGGCAGCGGCCAGCATCGCTGCCGCGACGGCGAACACCGTACCGCGCAAGCTGCCTTGTTGCGGCGGCGGAAACTGCTTGGAATGCATGTCACCCTCCTTCTGTCGCCCGCGTCGGGGCGGTAGAGACGTACGTCAATGAGGAACAGCGGAGACTGCGGACAGCGGGACTGCGGGGACTGCAGGAAATGCAGGAAATGCAGGAAATTCGTATGGCGGGACGCGGCGCGTCAGCCGGCAAACCTGGCGCGCAGCTTGTGCTTCTCCACCTTGCCCGACGGCGTGCGCGGTAACGCGTCGACAAAGCGCACATGGCGCGGCACCTTGTAGCCGGCAAGCTGCGCCTTGCAATGGGCGATGACCTGCTCCGCATCGAGCGAGGCGCCAGCGCGCAGCACCACCAGCGCCATGCCCGTCTCGCCCCAGCGTGCGTCCGGCGCGCCGATCACGGCGGCCTCGGCCACGCCCGGCAGCTGGAACAGTACATTTTCGACTTCGGCGGGATAGACGTTCTCGCCGCCGGAGATGTACATGTCCTTGGCGCGATCGACGATGTAGTAGTCGCCGTCCTCGTCGCGCCAGGCGATGTCGCCGGAATGCAGCCAGCCGTCGCGGATCGCATTGGCAGTCGCTCCCGGCAGGTTCCAGTAGCCGGGCGTGACCCCCGGCCCCTTGATCAGCAGCTCGCCCCGCTCGCCGGGCGCGACATCATTGCCCACGGGGTCGATGATGCGCGTCAGCATCGACCCCACCGGCTTGCCGATGGTGCCAATCTTGCTGCGCGCGGTGTCTTCGTCGCAGACAAAGACCGTGGGCCCGGTTTCGGTCATGCCGAAGCCGAAGCAGATGGTCACGCCCTTGGCCAGGTAGGCTTCCAGCAGCGGCCGCGGCACCGGCGAGCCGCCCGCCGACATGTTGCGCACGCCGGAGAAGTCCGCTTGCGCAAAGCCGGCATGCTGGCTCAGGAACAGGTACACCGCCGGCACCGCGAAGAACATGGTGATGCCCTCGCCCGATTTGCGGTCGAGCCGGTCCAGCACGACCTGCGGCTCGAACTGCCGCATGATGTGCACCGTGCCGCCGGCATGCAGCACCGGGTTGGCATACAGGTTCAGGCCGCCGGTATGAAAGAACGGCAGCACGTTCAGGAACACGTCGTCGCGCGTGATCTTGTTGGCCAGCATGGCGTTGACGGCGTTGAAGAACACCATGCCATAGGTCTGGATCACGCCCTTGGGCTTGCCGGTGGTGCCGGAGGTGTACAGCAGGTGCCATACCTCGGACTCGTCGCGGCACGGCATCTCGATGATGCGCCCCGAGGCCGCGTCGAGCACGGCTTCGTACTCGGTCCAGCCACCGGGTACATCGGCCGCCTCGTCGTCGGCAAGATGCAGCACCGCGCGCAGCGGCAAGGTGCGCGCCAGTTCGGCGGCCACGGCCAGGAAGCCATCGCCGGCGACCAACACCTCGGGCGTGCAGTCCTGCAGGATCGGCAGCAATTCCGCCGCGGGCAGGCGCCAGTTCAGGCACACCATCACCATGCCGGCCTTGGCGCAGCCGTACAGCATCTCGAAATAGTCGGAGCTGTTGTGCGCCAGCACGGCGACGCGCGTGCCTGGCGCCAGCTGCAGGCCTTCGGCCAGGTATTCGGCGAAGCGGCTGGCGCGCTCGTCGAACTGGCGATAGGTCACCCGGCGGCCGCTTTCCACGTCCACCAGCGCGATCTTGTCGGGGGTGTGCTGCGCGTTCTTGTGCAGCCAGTCGATTACGTACATTGCGCGGCCCTCCGCTCAGGTTGCCACGTCCTGCACGGCCCGATTGCCGCGCAGCCGCCCCACCACGCCCTGCGGGAAGTAGTAGACGCTCAGGATAAACAGCAGGCCGAGCCACAGCAGCCAGCGGTCCGGATGCAGCAGCGACGACAGCAGCGGCAGCGCCGTGGTGGCGTCGCTCGCCAGCTTCATCACGTCCTGCAGGTAGGTCTGCGCCACCAGGAACAGCACCGTGCCGATCACCGCGCCGTAGATCGTGCCCATGCCGCCGATCACCACGATCAGCAGGATGTCGACCATGATCTCGAATGACAGCGAGGTGTCAGGACCGTTATAGCGCAGCCAAACCGCCATCAGCACCCCGGCCAGCGTGGCGAACATCGCAGACAAGACCGTCGATACCGTGCGGTAGACCACAGTGCGGTAGCCGATGGCCTCGGCACGGAAGTCATTCTCGCGGATCGCCTGCAGCACGCGGCCGAACGGCGAATTGACGACGCGCAGCAGCGCCAGGAACAGCACCAGCGCGCCGGCAAACACCAGGTAGTAGCTCAGCAGCTTGCCGGTCAGCGGCACGCCCAGCAGCTCGGCGTCGCCGAGCGAGAAGCCCGGGCGCAGCACCTCGGGCACCTTGAAGGTCAGCCCGTCCTCGCCGCCGGTCCATTCCGACAGCTGCGACACCAGCGTGGCGAAGGCGGTCGCCACCGCCAGCGTGATCATCGCGAAGAAGATCGCACGCACGCGCAGCGAGAACAGGCCGATCAGGAAAGCCAGCAGCGCCGAGACCGCCAGCGCGCCCGCGGCGCCCACGGCGAGCGCGCCCCAGCCCGGCTCCATGCGCGACATCGCGATGGCCACGCCATAGCCGCCGATGCCGAAGAACATGGTGTGCGCAAACGAGACGATGCCGGTGTAGCCCAGCAGCAGGTCATAGCTGGCCACCAGCACCACGAAGATGCAGATCTTGGCCGCCATGTTCAGTGCGCGCGCGCCGGGAAAGGCGAACGGCGCGCAGGCCAGCGCCAGCAGGATCAGCAGCAGGATCACGGTGAGCACGCGGCTGCGCGGCAGATCGCCGGAGAGAAGTCGGATCATGGTCGTGTCGCTCCGTTCAGCGCCGTGCCACCGGGAACAGTCCTTGCGGGCGCCACAGCAGGATCAGCATCATCAGCAGGATGTTGGAGAACAGCGCAACCTTCGGGTACAGGAAACCGGTGTAGTTGGCCATCAGGCCGACCAGCAGCGCGCCGACAAAGCAGCCCGTGGTCGAACCCAGCCCGCCGATGATGATGACGATGAAGATCAGCACGTTCACCTGCGCGCCGATCGCCGCGGTGATGTTCTGCTGGTACAGCCCCCACAGCACGCCGCCCAGCCCGGCGAGCCCAGCGCCGACCACGAACACGCCGATAAACAGCCGGCGGATGCGATAGCCGAGCGCCTCGACCATCTCGCGGTTCTCCACGCCCGCGCGGATCAGCAGGCCGATGCGGGTGCGGTTGAGCAGCAGCACCATCGCGATAAAGATCACCAGCCCGAGGGCCATCGCGATCAGCCGGTATTTCTCGATCGCGGCATCGCCCAGCAGCACCGCGCCGCGGAAGGTGGTGGGCACCTGCAGCGCAATGGTTTCCGGGCCCCAGATCGCCTTGATCAGCTGCTCGGCGACAATCATGCCGCCCATGGTGATCAGGATCTGCTTCAGGTGCTGGCCATAGACGGGGCGCACCACCACGCGCTCGAAGAACAGCCCGACCGCGCCGGCCGCGACCATGGCCGCGGCAATCGCCAGCGCGAAGACCGCCAGGTTCTGCACGAGGCTGTCCGCCTCCACCCAGCCTGCCATCGGCAGCAGCACCGATGCCGCCACGTAGGCGCCCAGCGCGATGAAGGCGCCGTGGCCGAAATTGAGCACGTCCATCAGGCCGAAGACCAGCGTCAGGCCGGAGGA
Source organism: Cupriavidus oxalaticus (assembly GCF_004768545.1). NCBI lineage: Bacteria > Pseudomonadati > Pseudomonadota > Betaproteobacteria > Burkholderiales > Burkholderiaceae > Cupriavidus > Cupriavidus oxalaticus. Next base: position 2,147,931 of record NZ_CP038635.1, read on the forward strand.
CACCACGAAGATGATCATCCCCATCGCCAGGCCGGCGATGGTCAGCGTGAGCCAGGTCGAAGGGCTGCCGACCAGCGGGAAGGCTAGCAGCATCAGCAGCGGCGCCAGGGCCAGCGGGGTCCAGTCGAGCCGGACCTTGGGCAGGGCTGCCGGCGGTGCGGTAGGTAAGGTCGTTGAAGTTGTCATGGGTCTCCATCCTGCGGCGGGCGTATCGGCCGCACGTTGTTTGCTCCCCTCTCCCGCACGCGGGAGAGGGGAGCAAACCATCAGTCCTGCACGGCGCTACTGGTGTGCCGCCAGCGACAGCCCCAGCAATTGCTGCTGCAGCCCGTCATCCCCCGCCAGCGCCGCCATCGTTCCCGCATGCACGGTGCGTCCGTCATCCATCACTGCCACCGTATCCCCCACCGACTTTGCCATGTTGAAGTTCTGCTCCACCAGCAGGATCGACACTTCGGTCTGCTTGAGCTCGCGGAAGACATGGATCATGTTCTGGATGATCGCGGGTGCCAGCCCCTTGGTGGGCTCGTCGACGATCAGCAGCTTGCGCGGCTCGATGATCGCGCGCGCCACCGACAGCATCTGCTTCTGCCCGCCCGACAGCACGCCGGCACGCTGGTGCCAGAAGGTCTTCAGTGCCGGGAACATGCGAAAGACCCAGTCCAGCCGCCGCTCGTCGATGGCCCCGCTGCGCGCGGCCAGGCGCATGTTCTCGGCCACGGTGAGGTCGGAAAACACGCTCATGTTCTCCGGCACGTAGGCAATGCCTGCCTGCGCGATCGACGGCGTGCTGTGGCGCGTGATGTCCGTGCCGTCGAAGCTCACCGTGCCGGCGCTTGCCTGCCACAAACCCATGATGGTGCGCAGCGTGGTGGTCTTGCCGGCGCCGTTGCGCCCCAGCAGCATGGTCACGCCGCCGCGCGGCACGTCGAAGCTGACGCCGTGCAGGATGTGGTACGGGCCGATATGGGTCTGCACGCCCTGCAGCCGCAGGATCGGCGTGGCGTGTTGCGCGTCAGCCATGGTTGCCGCCCTCCTTCTCTTCCTCCGCCATGCCCAGGTAAGCCTGCTGCACTACCGGCGATGCGATCACCTCGGCGGGGTCGCCGTCGGCCACCAGCGTGCCGTTGTGCAGCACGATGATGCGATCCGCCAGCGAGCGCACCACATCCATCTTGTGCTCGACCAGCAGCACCGTCTTGCTGCGGTCCTGGCGGATCTCGCGGATCAGGTCCAGGATCACCGGCACTTCGTCCACGCTCATCCCCGCGGTGGGTTCGTCGAACATGAACACGCGCGGCTGCAGCGCCAGCAGGATGCCGACTTCCAGCTTGCGCTGGTCGCCATGCGGCAGCGACGCCACCGCCAGGTGCTGCTTGCCCGCCAGCGCGACCCGCTCCAGGATCGCCAGCGCCTGCGCGCGTATGTCGCGGTGACTGGTCCACATCGAGATCAGGTCGATGCCGCGCTGCTGCCGCGCCTGCACCGCCAGCCGCACGTTCTCCAGCACGGACAGCTGCGGGAACAGGCTGGTCAGCTGGAAGGCCCGGCCGATGCCGCGCCGGGTCTTCTGCGACACCGGCAGGCGCGTCACGTCCTCGCCGTCGAGCAGGATCTGCCCGGCGGAGGGCGGCAACTGCCCCGAGACCAGGTTGAAGTACGTGGTCTTGCCGGCGCCGTTCGGGCCGACGATGCAGGTCAGCTCGCCCGGCCGGAATGCGCACGACACCGCATTGACCGCGACATGGCCGCCGAAGCGGATGGTCAGGTCGCGCGTCTCGAGCAGCGGCCGGGCGCCGGCCGCCGCGGCCGTGCCGCGCTGCGCAGCGGGCGACTGCGACGCCGGCAGGCCGGCAGAGCGGGCGGAGGAGGCCGAGGGGGCGGAGGGGGCTGGCGCGTTCATCAGCGTTGGTTGCGCACGGGCACGTTCATCTCTTCGGGCTTGATCTCGCGCACGAGCTCGGGCACGCCCCAGGCAAAGGCCGGGTCCACCTTGATCTTGAAGTGGTACATCGACTGCATCGCCTGGTGGTCTTCCTTGCGGAAGGTCATCTTGCCCTTGGGGGTCTCGAAAGACATGCCTTCCATCGCCATGATCAGCTTGTCGGTGCCGGTGTCTCCGTTGGTCTTCTTCAGCGCCTCGACCAGCGCGATGCCAGCGGTCATGCCGCCGGCGGTGAAGAAATCGGGCGGTGCCTTGAACTTGCTGTAGTGGTTCGACACCAGCCACTCGTTGGCCTTGTTCTTCGGGATGCCGAAGTAGTAGTACGTGGCCCCTTCCATGCCGGGGAAGTTCTTGTAGCTGGTCATCGCCGGGAGGATATTGCCGCCGGTGGCGATCTCGATGCCGTAGCGCTTGGGATCGAGGTCCGCGATCTTGAACGGATTGCCGGCGCCGGCCCAGATGATGAAGATCACCTTGCGGCCAGGCTTGTCCTTGAGCGAATCGAACAAGCGCTGCGCACCGGCAGTGAAGTCCGTGGTGTTGGTGGGCAGGTATTCCTCATGGACGATCTTCGCGTTCTTGAGCGCGCCCTTGAACGCTTTCACGCCGTCGCGGCCGAAGGCATAGTCCTGCGCCAGCGTGGCGATGGTCACGCCCGGCTTGTCCAGCGCCACGGCATTGGAGATCGCGTCCTGCGACGAATTGCGGCCGGTGCGAAAGATATAGCGGTTCCATTTGTCGCCGGTGATCGAATCGGCGACGGCGGGCTCGACCAGCAGCACCTTCTTGTATTCCTCCGCCACCGACAGCATCGCCAGCGCGGTGCCGGACGACGTCGGGCCGACGGCGATATCGGCGCGGTCGTCGCTGTAGGCGGCGGCAAGCTGCGCCTTGGCCACGTCAGGCTTGCCCTGCGTATCCTTTTCGATCACCACCAGCTTGTTGCCGTTGACGGTCATGGTGCCGTTGGTGGCGTATTCCAGGCCCATCAGCAGGCCGGTCTGGGTCTGCTTGGCATACGCTTCCAGCGCGCCGGTCTTGTCGTAGACGTGGGCGATGCGGATATCCTTGGCCAGCGCGGCGCCGGTGGCAAGAAGGCCGGCGGCCATGACCAGGGCGCGTACGGCGAGGGGGTTGCTTTGCATGGCTGTCTCCTGTGTTCGGGTTCTTTTGCGTTAGAAGGGCTGGAACCTGCTGCAACTGCGGGAATTTCTACTGCCCGGCTACTCCCGCGTGCGCCCGGCAAGGAAGCGGCGCATGCCGTCGGCGGTCTCCGCGCTGGAGATTTGCGCGACGAAGGCGGCGCGCTCGCGTTCCAGGCCCGCTGCCAGCGCGTCGGCGTCCCAGCGCAGCAGCGCGCGGGTATGCGCCACGCTGCCGGGCAACTTGTCCGCCACGCCGCGCGCCAGCGCGATTGCATCGGCCTCTGCCGCACCGGGTGCGGACAGCGCAGAGGCCAGGCCATGCATGACGGCATCCGGCGCCGCCACGACCGTGTTGCTCAGTTGCCAGGCGCGCGCCCGTGCCGGACCGGCCAGCTGCGGCAGCATCGCCGTCCAGCCGCCGTCCGGGCTGAAGCCCACCACCGTGTAGAACGGCGCGATGCGCGCATCCTGCGCCAGTACGGCCATGTCGCAGGCCAGCGCCAGCCCGAGCGAGCCGCCGGTCAGCCAGCCTTCGACGGCCGCCACCACCGGGCAACGCAGTGCCGTGAGGCGCAGGATCGAACGGTTCAGCAGCGCGAGCAACTCGCTGGCGTAGGCGGCAATGCCATCGCCTTGCGCCGCAAAGGCCGCCACGTCGCCGCCGGTCGAGAAATTGCGCCCTGCATGCGTCAGCACCATGGCACGGACCGACGTGTCGGCTTCGACCTCGTCCAGTGCGGCCAGCAAGGCTTCCAGCAACGCCGGCACGAGGCTGTTGTGCCGCTGCGGCCGGTTGAGGCGCAGCAGGGCCACGCCGTCCCGGCGTTCGAGCAAGACCAGCGGATCTGCGGCCGTGGTCATCGCGGCTGCAGGCCGTGGGCGATCAGGTCGAAGGCGGTATCGACCACCTTCTCCATGGAGGCCGGACGCTTCCAGCGCGCATAGCGCATGCCGAGGAAGTTGCTGATGCCGATCAGGCACCACGCGCGCACCTCGGCATCGCCGGGGACGATTTCGCCCTGCTCTTCGGCGCGCTCCAGCCGCCGGCTGTAGAGCTCGGCAAAGACCTGGAAATAGCTGCTGTAGATGGTTTCGTCCACCGAGTACGAGTCCAGCACAATGCGGTACAGGTTCTTGTGGCGCGAAACGAAGGAGAGAAAGGCCTTCAGGCCCAGCCGCTCGGCTTCCATCTGGCTGGCGGCGTTGGCCACGTGCTTGCGCAGGTGGGTGCGCACCAGCTCCAGCATGTGGCCGACCAGCGCTCGGAAAATATCTTCCTTGTCCTTGAAGTACAGGTAGAAGGTGCCCATGGCGACCTTGGCTTCCTGCGTGATCTCGGAGATCGACGCGGCGTAGTAGCCCTTCTCGCCGAACACCTTTTCGGCGGCGCGCAGCAACGCTGCACGGGTCTTCTGCCCGCGCGCGGTCTTGGGCGGGCACATGCCGCCGGCGTGGGCCATGTCGGTGGCTTCGCCGACTTCGCCAGTCTCGGTCTGGGACATCTTGTCTCCGGTGGCGCTGCGCGCCTTGTCATGGGAATGCCAGCCGCTTCGGGTCATGCCGCAGGCACCTCCTCCTACTCCTCCTCGCCCCTGCCGCCACCCCGGAAACCGATATGCAGGCAAAACCTGATATCTGATTCATGTTTCATCGTATAAATTGACCGGCGTGGATGTCAATAGAGGCGCACCCTGCCCTCGCTTGCATCGCCCCCCCACCTACCGCCTGGAGAGACACGTCGTTGGACGCTCCCGATTCGGCTTGTGACAGCGCCGCCGCCCCGCCCTTTTCCACACATCCGGCGCATGGCGCCTTGCCGGGCTGGCGCGAAGCCGGCGCCGGCCGGCCGCTGCTGCTGCTGCATGGCTGGTCCGTCACCGGCGAAACCTTCGACGGCCAGCGCGCGCTGGCGCGGGCGGGATTCAGGGTGATTGCGCCCGACCATGCCGGCCACGGGCTGTCGCGGCACGGCACCGGCACCACCATCGCGGCGCTGGCGCGCGATGCCGCGGCGCTGGTCGGCCATCTCGGGCTGGACGATGTGGTCGTGGCGGGCTGGTCGATGGGCGCGATGGTGGCATGGACGCTGCTGCGTGACCATCCGGGTTGTCCACTGGCGGCAGTTGGCAGCATCGACATGACGCCCCGGCTGGTCACCGACCCGCAATGGCCGCACGGACTCCACGGCCATTACGACATGACCCAGGCCAGGCAGATGGCGGCGCGCATCCGCGCCGACTGGCCGCGGCTGGCGCCTTCGGTGGCATTGGGACTGTGGGCGGCAGGACGGCGCCCCGACGGCGCGGCGATGCAGCGCATTGCGCGGATGGCGCAGAGCTGCGAGGCCGCCACGCTGGCCGCGCTATGGGAAGACATGGCAAGGCAGGACTTCCTCGACACGCTGCGCACGGCGCGCCTGCCGCTGTTCCACCTGTATGGCGAGGCCAGCCGGCTGTACGCCCCGGCAGTAGGCATCGCCACCCGCGACTTGCGGCCCGACGCGGGCCTCACCGTGATCGCCGGCGCCGGCCACAGTCCGCACATGGAGCAGCCGCAGGTATTCAATGCCGCGCTGCGCGCGCTGGTGGCTCAGGCCAGCACGCGGTAAGTCCAGAGTCCCAGCGCGGTCAGCAGCAGCGAGCCGCCCAGGTGCAGCAGCAGGTGCATCGCTGCCCAGCCGTAGTCGCCGGCGAGCAGGTTGGCAAGCACCTCGCTGGAAAAGGTCGAGAACGTGGTCAGGCCGCCAAGGAAACCGGTGATGGCCAGCAGGCGCCATTCGGGCGGCAGGCCGGCATGGGTATCGAAAAAACCGACGGCAAGCCCGATCAGGTAGCCGCCCAGCAGGTTGGCGGCCAGCGTGCCGTACGGCAGCGCGGGGTTGAGCGCATTCCACAGCACCGAGAAACCCCAGCGCAGCCATGCCCCCGCCGCGGCGCCGACGCCGACGGCGACAAACCCCAACGGGCCCATCAGGGCTTGCCCTCGCTGCCCTCTCCACCCTCTCCGCTGGCGTTGAGCGACTGGATACCCCAGCGCTTCAGCGCGTCCTCATCGGTCACGCGTGCATCGACCCAGCGCGCGCCTTCCGGCGTTTCTTCCTTCTTCCAGAACGGCGCTTCGGACTTGAGGTAGTCCATGATGAATTCGCAAGCCGCGAACGCATTGCCGCGATGCTTCGATGCGACCGCGACCAGCACAATCTGGTCCAGCGGCAGCAGCGGGCCGACGCGATGGATGACGGTGACGCCCAGCAGTTCCCAGCGCGCGCACGCCGCCGCCTCGATCTGCGCCAGCGCCTTCTCGGTCATGCCCGGGTAGTGCTCCAGCTCCATCGCGCTGATGGCGCTGCCCTCGCTGACATCGCGCACTGTGCCGATAAAGCTGGCCACGGCGCCGACCTGCGGGTTGCCGGCGCGCAGTGCCGCCACCTCGGCGCCCAGGTCGAAATCCTCGCGCTGAACCCTGACGCTCATCTCAGCCTCCGGTAACGGGCGGGAAGAAGGCAACCTCGCAGCCATCGGTGATCGCCGTGTCGGGGCGCGCCACCGCGTGGTCGACGGCCATGCGCAGCGCGCGGCCTTCGGCCAGGGTCTCGGCCCAGGCGCCGCCGCGCTGGCGCAGCCACTGGCGCAGCTCGCCCACGGTGCGGACCTCGGCCGGCACCTCGGCGCGCTCCTCGGCCACGCCGAGTTGTTCGCGCACGCTGGCGAAGAATCGTAGTTCGATGGTCATGACTGCCTCTGTGTACATGCTGGTAATGCGGGCCGGCTATGCGAGCAGGCCGTCAAACGGAATGAATTGCACGGTATCGCCGCGCGCGATGGCCTGGTTGGGAGGGTTGTCGATCAGCCCGTCGCCCCATACCGTGGACGTGAGCACGCCGGAACTCTGGTTGGGAAACAGGTCCAGCCCGCCTTCGGTATTGATGCGCGCGCGCAGGAACTCGTTGCGGCGGTCGCCCATGTTCAGTTCGAAATCGGCGCGCAGCGGCAGGCGGCGCGGCGCCACGTCGGCAACGCCCTGCAGGCGCAGGATGAACGGCCGCACGAACAGCAGGAAGGTAACGAAGCTCGACACCGGGTTGCCCGGCAGGCCCAGGAAAAACGCCCGGTCGGGCCCTGCGCTGTTGACCTGGCCGAACGCCAGCGGCTTGCCCGGCTTGATTGCGATCTGCCACATGTCGAGGCGACCTTCCGCCTCGACCGCGGGCTTGATATGGTCTTCCTCGCCGACCGACACGCCACCCGACGTGATGATCAGGTCGTGCCCCTGCGCCGCGCGGCGCAGCGTCTCGCGCGTGGCCGCCAGCGTATCGGGCACGATGCCGAAGTCGCTGACCTCGCAGCCCAGGTTTTCCAGCAGGCCGCGCAGCGTGAAGCGATTCGAGTTGTAGATCGCGCCCGGCTTGAGCGGCTCGCCCGGCATCGCCAGTTCGTCGCCGGTGAAAAACACCGCGACGCGCACGCGGCGCACCACGTCCAGCTTCGCCTGCCCGACCGACGCGGCCAGGCCCAGCGCCTGCGGCGTCAGCCGCGTGCCCGCGGGCAGGATCACGCTGCCGGCCTCGATGTCCTCGCCTGCGCGCCGGATCCATTCACCGGATTGCGGCACGTGGTTGACGATCACGTCCTCGCCCTCCGCCGTGCATTGCTCCTGCATCACGACGGCGTCGGCGCCTGGCGGAATCAGGCCGCCGGTAAAGATGCGCGCGGCGGTGCCCGGCTGCAGTTCGGTGCCGACATGCCCCGCCGGAATCCGCTGCGACACGCGCAGCCGCGTGCCCGCTGCCGGGACATCGGCGGCGCGCATGGCGTAGCCATCCATCGAGGTGTTGTCCGCCGGCGGCACGCGCAGCGTGCTGGTCACGGGCGCGGCCAGCACGCGGCCATTGGCGTCAAGCGTGTCGACCTGCTCTACCTGCGCCAGCGGGCGCGCGGCGGACAGCAGCGCATCGAGCGCCTGGGCCATGGTCAGCATCGGGGGACGGGAAGGTGCTGCGGCTTGGGTCATGGTGCGATGTGCAGGAAGGGTTGGCCCATGCGGGTTGGCCAAAAAGAAACGGCCCGCGCATCGCCTCCGCCATGACAGCAGGAAGCAATCCGGGGGCCGGGGATCGGGCCCGCAGCCTGATTGTAGCGAGTTGGCGCGGACACGGCACGCCGCGGTGCCGCAGCGTGCCCTTGGCGGCCAGCGTGCTTACAGGCCGGTGTGGCCGGCGATATAGGCCTTGACCCTGGCGGCGTCGGCCGGCATCACTTCAAAGCGCTGCGGCAGGCTCTCGATGCCCTCGAACCTGGCCGGACGCTCCGGCTCGTGGCCGAGCGCCTCGCGGATGGTGTCGGCGAACTTGGCCGGCAGCGCGGTTTCCAGCACCACCATCGGCACGCCGGCGCTGAGATGCTCGCGCGCCACCTTGACGCCATCGGCGGTGTGGGTATCGATGGTGATGCCATAGCGCGACGACAGGTCGCGGATGGTCGCCAGCCGGTCCTCGTGCGTGCTGCGGCCCGAGACAAAGCCGAAGGCGCGGATGCGGTCGAATTCCGGCGTGCCCGCCAGGTCGAAGCCGCCCTTCTCATCCACGTCGCGGAACAGCGCAGCCAGCTTGCCGGCGTCCTGGCCCAGCAGGTCGAACACGAAGCGCTCGAAGTTCGAGGCCTTGGAGATATCCATGCTCGGGCTGGAGGTGTGATACGTCTCGGCCGACTTGCGCACGCGGTAGGCGCCGGTGCGGAAGAACTCGTCGAGCACGTCGTTCTCGTTGGTGGCGACCACCAGCCTGTCGATCGGCAGCCCCATCATGCGCGCGATATGGCCGGCGCAGACATTGCCGAAGTTGCCCGACGGCACGCAGAACGAGACCTTCTGGCCCGGGCCGTCGGTCGCCAGCAGCCAGCCCTTGAAGTAGTAAACCACCTGGGCCACCACGCGCGCCCAGTTGATCGAATTGACCGTGCCGATCTTCTGGCGGGCCTTGAATTCGTGGTCGTTGGAGACGGCCTTGACGATGTCCTGCGCGTCGTCGAACACGCCTTCAATGGCGATGTTGAAGATATTCGGGTCCTGCAGGCTGAACATCTGCGCGGTCTGGAACGCGCTCATCTTGCGGTGCGGGCTCAGCATGAACACACGGATGCCGCGCTTGCCGCGCATCGCGTATTCGGCGGCGCTGCCGGTGTCGCCGGAGGTCGCGCCCAGGATGTTCAGCTCCTGCCCGGCACGGGCGAGCGCGTACTCGAACAGGTTGCCGAGCAACTGCATCGCCATGTCCTTGAAGGCCAGCGTCGGGCCGTTGGACAGGCCCAGCAGTTGCAGCTTCGTACCGCCTTCTTCGCCCAGCGTGCGCAGCGGCGTGATGTCGGCGGTGTTATCGCCCTCGCGCGCGTTGCAGTACACCTCGGCGGTATAGGTCTTGCGCGTCAGCGCGCGCAGGTCCTCGGCAGGAATGTCGTCGCAGAACTTGCGCAGGACCTCGTAGGCCAGGTCGGCATACGGCAGCTTGCGCCAGGCCTCCAGCTCGTCGGCCGTGACTTGCGGATACTGCTTGGGCAGGTACAGGCCGCCATCGGGGGCCAGGCCGCCGAGCAGGATCTCGGAGAACGATTGCGGCATGTCATGGCCGCGGGTCGACTGGTATTTCATGTGGCTCTGCTGTGGCTATGCGGTGGCTGCGCTTAGTTCAGTTCTTCCATGCGCAGGCGCGTCACGTCGGACAGCACGGTCGACAGCGCCTCGATCTTGGCGATGGCGGCGTTGACGTGCTTCTCGCGCGTGATGTGCGTGAGGATGATGATGTCGGTCTGCGGCTCGCCTTCGCGCGATTCCTTCTGCAGCATGGCGTCGATCGAGATGCCGCCCTCGGCCAGGATGCGGGTGATCTCGGCCAGCACGCCGGTCTCGTCGGCCACGCGCATGCGCAGGTAGTACGAGCTGTTGATCTCTTCGATCGGCAGCACCGGCACGCTCGACAGCTCGTCGGGCTGGAACGCCAGGTGCGGCACGCGGTGGTTCGGGTCGGCGGTGTGCAGGCGGGTCACGTCGACCAGGTCGGCGATCACGGCCGAGGCGGTCGGCTCGGCGCCGGCACCCTTGCCGTAGTACAGCGTGGCGCCCACGGCGTCGCCCTGCACCAGCACGGCGTTCATCGCACCTTCCACGTTCGCGATCAGGCGCGCGGCCGGCACCAGGGTCGGATGCACGCGCAGTTCCACGCCGTCGTCGCGGCGGCGCGTGATGCCCAGCAGCTTGATGCGGTAGCCCAGTTCCTCGGCGTACTTGATGTCGGTGGCGGACAGCTTCGTGATGCCCTCCACGTGCGCGCGGTCGAACTGCACCGGCATGCCGAAGGCGATCGCGCTCATCAGCGTGACCTTGTGCGCGGCATCGACGCCCTCGATGTCGAAGGTGGGATCGGCTTCCGCGTAGCCCAGCTGCTGCGCTTCCTTCAGGACCACGTCGAAATCCAGGCCCTTGTCGCGCATCTCGGACAGGATGAAGTTGGTGGTGCCGTTGATGATGCCGGCGATCCACTGGATGCGGTTGGCGGTCAGGCCTTCGCGCAGCGCCTTGATGATGGGGATGCCACCGGCGACCGCGGCTTCGAAGGCCACGATCACGCCCTTCTTGCGCGCGGCTTCGAAGATCTCGTTGCCATGCACGGCCAGCAGCGCCTTGTTGGCGGTGACCACGTGCTTGCCGTTCTCGATGGCCTTGAGCACCAGCTCGCGCGCCACGCCGTAGCCGCCGATCAGTTCGATGACGATGTCGATGTCGGGGCGCGTCACCACCTGGTGAGCGTCGCTGACGATCTCCACTTCCCCGTTGGTCAGTTCGCGCGCGCGTTCAGTGTTGAGATCGGCCACCACGGCAATCTCGATGCCGCGGCCGGCGCGGCGACGAATTTCTTCCTGGTTGCGCTTGAGCACGTTGAACGTGCCGCTACCGACGGTACCGATGCCGAGCAGGCCAACTTTGATGGGGTTCATGGACAATCTTCTGAGTTGCTAAGGATGGGTTGCGGCGCAGCCCGCGAAATCAGGCCGCTGCCTTGCCGTGGCGTTTCCGGTACGCCTCGAGGAAGCGCGCGATACGGCCGATGGCCTCGCGCAGGTCTTCCTCATGCGGCAGGAACACGATGCGGAAATGGTCGGGCTTGGCCCAGTTGAAGCCGGAGCCCTGCACCAGCAGCACCTTGGACTCCTGCAGCAGTTCGTAGATGAACTCCTGGTCGTCCTGCACCGGGTACATCGACAGGTCCAGCTTCGGGAACAGGTACAGCGCCGCCTTGGGCTTGACGCAGGTCACGCCCGGGATCGCGGTGATCAGTTCATAGGCCAGGTCGCGCTGGCGGCGCAGGCGCCCGCCTTCCGCGACCAGGTCGTTGATGCTCTGGTAGCCGCCCAGCGCGGTCTGGATCGCCCACTGGCCCGGCACGTTGGCGCACAGGCGCATCGACGACAGCATGTTCAGGCCTTCGATGTAGTCGATGGCCGGGCGCTTGTCGCCCGACACCACCATCCAGCCCGCGCGGTAGCCGCACGAGCGGTAGTTCTTGGACAGGCCGTTGAAGGTCACCGTCAGCACGTCGGTCGACAGCGAGGCAATCGAGGTGTGGGTGACGCCGTCGTACAGGACCTTGTCGTAGATCTCGTCGGCGAAGATGATCAGGCCATGCTCGCGCGCGATGGCGACGATCTCGAGCAGCAGCTCATCCGAATACAGCGCCCCGGTGGGGTTGTTCGGGTTGATGATGACGATGGCCTTGGTATGCGGCGTGATGCGGGCGCGGATATCGGCCGGATCGGGCATCCACTCGTTGGCCTCGTCGCAGATATAGTGCACCGGCGTGCCGCCGGACAGGCTGACCGCGGCGGTCCACAGCGGGTAGTCCGGCGCCGGCACCAGCACTTCGTCGCCGGTGTTGAGCAGCGCATTGACCGCCATCACGATCAGCTCGGAGGCGCCGTTGCCGACATAAATATCGTCCAGGCCAACGCCTTCGATATTTTTTTGCTGGGTATAGTGCATGATCGCCTTGCGTGCAGCGAAAATGCCCTTGGAATCAGAATAACCTGCCGAATTCGGCAGATTTCGCATCATGTCCTGCTGAATCTCTTCCGGCGCGTCAAAACCGAATACGGCGAGGTTGCCAATATTCAGCTTGATGATCTTGTGCCCTTCTTCCTCCATCTGCTTGGCCTTTTCCAGCACCGGACCGCGGATGTCGTAGCAAACGTTATTGAGTTTGTTGGATTTCTGGATGGGTTTCACGGCGATGTCGGGGCAAGCTGTCGGTCAGGCTGTCGGGCAGGCATAGTGTGCCGCGTCGGCGGCACCGGGCAGAAAACCTGGCTAAATCTGGAAGAACGCGGAGGCGCCGTCCGCTGCAATGCAACGCGCGCGTGGCACAGGCGTGGCAAACAGGGAGGCAAAAGCTATAATTTATCGGATTATGACAGACTTCGGCAGGGATTCTTGCATTGCAGCGTACGCCACCGGCGCGTACGGCAAGCGAACGCGGGCCATGGCCCGGCCCTGCGCCTGTCCTGCCCGTCACACCACGACCGCCCGCGCTGCCGGCCTTCCGCCCCACGGGCCGGCCATGCAATCCGCGGCGGCCGCCGCAGAGGCCTCCAAGTGAAACTCCACGCCGACCAGCCCCAGTCGCTGAATACCGTCACGGCCTATGGGCCGGACTATATCGAGATCAACCTCGTCCGCCACACCACCTCGATCCTGGTCATGCCCGAGGGCGAAATCCGGCCCTGGCCGGTGAACCGCTTCGAAGAACTCGAGCCGGCTCATTTCGAACAGCTGGCCGAACTCAATCCCGAAGTGGTGCTGCTTGGCACCGGCTCGCGCCTGCGCTTCCCGCACCCGCGCCTGACCGCATCGCTCTCGCGCCGCCATGTGGGCGTCGACGCGATGGACATGCAGGCCGCCTGCCGCACCTACAACATCCTGATGGCCGAGGGCCGCAAGGTGGCTGCGGTGCTGCTGATCGAGCCGGCCGCCGGCGCTGCCTGAGGTCGAAGCGGGATCGCGTGGTGCGCCCACGCCGAAGTTGAGCCCACGCCACGCTTGAAGTCCGGGTGCGCGCCCCAATCTGCTCCCGCTAAGGTGGCAGCACCCCCCTTCCCGAATCTCCCTGCCCCTTGCCCAGGAGCCACAAGAATGACGATCAGTCTCAACAAGGCCGTACCCGACTTCAGCGCGCCGATGACCGGCGACGCCACCTTCCGCCTTGCCGACTTCCGCGGCAAGACGGTGGTGCTGTACTTCTACCCGAAGGACAACACGCCGGGTTGCACCACGGAGGCCATGAACTTCCGCGACCAGTACGAGGATTTCACCAAGGCCGGCGTGCAGGTGTTCGGCATCTCGCGCGACAGCATCCGTTCGCACGAGAACTTCAAGGCCAAGCTCGAGCTGCCGTTCGAACTGATCTCCGATGCCGACGAAGCGGTGTGCGCACTGTTCGATGTCATCAAGATGAAAAAGCTTTATGGCAAGGAGTATCGCGGCATCGAGCGCAGCACCTTTGTCATCGACGGCAAGGGCATCCTGCGGCACGAGCTGCGCGGCATCAAGGTGCCGAACCATGTCGACGAAATTTTGGAACTGGTGCGCGCCATCTGAGGTCCTGCGTGTTTTGCGTGGCTGCGACACCGCGTACAGCCGGCGCCGCAAAGGGTTGCCAAACCCAATTGCCAAACCCGGGACCTTCGGATACATTGGCCCGTAATGAGTTCAGATTCCGGATGCCACGCTGATTCGACTTCCCGGCCCAGGCGGTTCGCGCCACAGGCCGGTCGCGGACCTGCCGTGTCGCCGGTCCGCAAAGAAGCCGCCAACCCTGTTATGCAGGCATGGCGGCTTTTTTGTTTGCGCTCACGCCTGTCCGCGCCGGGTGCCTCGCGCATGCATGCCCCGGCCCATGACCACGACGCAGTCGCGCGTCGCGGCACGGACGCCTTAGCCCCTCTCTCGTCCCCCTGAAAGGAAAGCCAAGCATGCCGCTGCCTACCATGCCCGCCAAGCCTGCCCAATTGCTGGACCCGAGCGAATTCGCTCCGGTCTCCGCGGTGCCCAAGGCCAAGTCCGCCACACAGTTGAAGAAACCTGTGCCGGCACTCGAGCGCGTGGCATTGCTGGAAACCGGCGAGGCCAGGGCGCCTGCCGTGAAGGCGCGCGCCGCCGGTGGTACCCGCGCCCGCAGCACCGAGACCCCGGCCGGGCCCGCGCCCACGGCCAGCGCGCCGCCGGTCAGCCTGGTCAAGCCCGTGGCCGGCACCTCGCGCCGCGCGCGCAAGGCCGAAGGCCCGAGCAAGCTGTTCGTGCTCGACACCAACGTGCTGATGCACGACCCGAGCTCGCTCTTCCGCTTCGAGGAACACGACATCTATCTGCCGATGATGACGCTCGAAGAACTGGACAACCACAAGAAGGGCATGAGCGAAGTCGCGCGCAACGCGCGCATGGTCAGCCGCACGCTCGATTCGCTGGTGGGCGGCACCGACGGCGTACTCGACGAGGGCCTGCCGCTGGAGAAGCTCGGCAACCGCGACGCGCAGGGCAAGCTGTTCTTCCAGACGCGGCTGAACGACATCAAGCTGCCCGAGGGCCTGCCGCAGGGCAAGGCCGACAACCAGATCCTGGGCGTGGTCAGCGCGCTGCAGCAGCAATACCCCGAGCGCCAGGTCGTGCTGGTGTCCAAAGACATCAACATGCGCATCAAGGCGCGCGCACTGGGGCTGCCGGCGGAGGACTACTACAACGACCAGGTCCTGGAAGACAAGGACCTGCTCTACGCCGGCGTCATGCAGTTGCCCGGCGACTTCTGGGCCAAGCACGGCAAGGGCGTGGAAAGCTGGCAGGATCCCAAGTCCGGCGCGATGTTCTATCGCCTGACCGGACCGCTGGTGCCTTCCTTCCTGGTCAACCAGTTCGTCTACCTGGAACCGGTCGACGGCAGCCTGCCGCTGTACGCGCAGGTCAAGGAAATCAACGGCAAGACCGCACTGCTGCAGACGCTCAAGGATTACACGCACCACAAGAACAATGTGTGGAGCGTGACCGCGCGCAATCGCGAGCAGAACTTCGCGCTCAACCTGCTGATGAATCCCGACATCGACTTCGTCACGCTGCTGGGCCAGGCCGGTACCGGCAAGACGCTGCTGGCGCTGGCGGCAGGCCTGGAGCAGGTGCTCGACCAGAAGCTCTACAACGAGATCATCGTCACCCGCGCCACCGTGCCGGTCGGCGAGGACATCGGCTTCCTGCCCGGCACCGAGGAAGAGAAGATGCAGCCGTGGATGGGCGCGTTCGACGACAACCTTGAAGTGCTGCAGAAGAGCGACGACAGCGCCGGCGACTGGGGCCGCGCCGCCACGCAGGAGCTGATCCGCTCGCGCATCAAGGTCAAGAGCATGAACTTCATGCGCGGCCGCACCTTCGTCAACAAGTTCGTCATCATCGACGAGGCACAGAACCTGACGCCCAAGCAGATGAAGACGCTGGTGACGCGCGCGGGCCCCGGCACCAAGATCATCTGCCTGGGCAATATCGCGCAGATCGACACGCCGTACCTGACCGAAGGCTCGTCCGGCCTGACCTACGTGGTGGACCGCTTCAAGGGCTGGAGCCACAGCGGGCATATCACGCTGGCGCGCGGCGAGCGCTCGCGCCTGGCCGACCACGCCGGCGACGTGCTCTGACGCGGGCGGCAGCCGGGGCGCCTGCCTTGCGGGCGGGCGCCCCGGCCCGCTGTCGTGAACGGCAAGCACAATGCGGCTATGATGTCCGCACATCCGCTTGTTGTCCCGCACCCCCAACCGGAGGCGTCGATGAACCAACAGCATCTCCGCCTGGCCGCGCTGATTGGCGCTGCCATGGTCCTGGCCGGCCCGCTTCAGGCGCGCGCAGCGGCTGACGACCTGGTGATCCGCACCATGGGTCCGGTCAGCTATGTCTGCGGCGGTGTCGCCGAAGACGAGCGCGATGCGCTGGCCGCGCGCGAGAAGGATTTCAATATCGGCATCCTGTTCACGCAAGGCGCCGCGGGCGAGTTCCTGTCCGACGTCGCGGTCAAGCTGGTACGCGACGAACAGGAGGTCGCAACCTTCCGCGCCGCCGGCCCCCGCTGCCTGATACGTGCGCCGGAAGGCAGCTACAATATCGAAGCCAGTTACAAGGGCCAGGCCAAGTCGATCAAGGTCAGCACCGGTACGCGCAACGCCCAGCTACGCTGGTAGCGTCAAGGCTTCCGGTGCGCCGGCAGGCCGGCGACCGGAATCCAGCGATGCCATTGCCCCGTACCCCTAGCTCTTCCAGTCCTCCCGCACTGCCAGGCCCGCTTGCCCGGGCCGGCATGCCGCTGCTCTGCGCCGCCGCACTGCTGCTGGCAGCGTGCGCCAGTTCCCCACCCTCTCGCCATGGCAGCTTGCCGCGTACGCCCGGCAAGCCCATGGTCGATCCCAGCGCCGGACTCGAGGAGATCTCGATCCAGGCGATGTCGCTGGTCGGCACGCCCTACCGCTACGGCGGCAACACGCCGGATGCCGGCTTTGACTGCAGCGGCTTGGTACGCTATGTGGTATCCCGTGCCGCCAGCGTGGACCTGCCGCGCACCACCGAAGCCATGGGCACCCGCGGCACCACGCTCGACCGCAGCGAAGTCGCCTCCGGCGACCTGGTGTTCTTCAACACCACCGGACGCGCCAACTCGCATGTCGGCATCTACGTCGGCCAGAACCGCTTTGTCCATGCGCCATCGTCCGGCGGCACCGTGCGGCTGGAAGACATGGGCAAGCCATACTGGGCCTCGCGCTACAACGGCGCGCGGCGCGTGGTTTCCGGCGCGATCAACCTGCCGCCGCCTGCTATACCGGCCCCTGCACCAGCGCCGCCGGTACCGGAACCGGCCCCGCTGCCCGACGACGACGATCCCATCGCCGCCTTCGCCAACCGCTGAGCGCCTGGCACGCGGGCAAACAAAAAGCCAGGCAGCTGCCTGGCTTTTTGCATGACCGTCCAACCCTGCGTTACAGGATATGGCGCCCGATCCACCATGCGATCGCCGCCATGAAGGCCGATGCCGGGATCGTCAGCACCCAGGCCCACACGATATTGCCGGCCACGCCCCAGCGCACCGCGGACATCTTCTGCGCCGAACCGACGCCGACGATGGCCCCTGTGATCGTATGCGTGGTCGATACCGGCACGCCCAGCGCCGAGGCAAAGAACAGCGTCAGCGCTCCCCCGGTCTCGGCACAGAAGCCGCCCACCGGCTTGAGCTTGGTGATCTTCTGCCCCATGGTTCGCACGATGCGCCAGCCGCCGAACAGCGTGCCCATGCCGATGGCCACATAGCAGCTCACGATCACCCATGTCGGGGGTTGGCCGCCAGCCATCACGTGGCCACTGGCGATCAGCAGCATCCAGATGATGCCGATGGTCTTCTGCGCATCATTGCCGCCATGGCCCAGGCTGTACAGCGAGGCCGACACCAGCTGCAGCCGGCGGAACCAGCGGTCTACACGCGACGGCGGGGTGCGGAAGAAGGTCCAGCCCACCATCACCATCATGATCGAGCCAAGCACGAAACCCAGGAACGGCGAGATCAGGATAAAGGCCACCGTCTTCAGCAGACCGCTGCCAACCAGCGCACCGGTGCCGGCCTTGGCCACCGCCGCTCCGACCAGCCCGCCGATCAGTGCGTGCGACGACGACGACGGGATGCCGTAGTACCAGGTAATGACGTTCCAGGCGATCGCCCCGACCAGGGCGCCGAAGATGACGTAGTGGTCGACGATCCCGACATCGATGGTGCCGGTGCCGACGGTGGCCGCCACCTTCAGGTGAAAGACGAAGATGGCGACGACGTTGCACATCGCCGCCATAGCGACCGCATGGTGCGGCTTGAGCACGCCGGTGGACACCACCGTGGCGATCGAGTTGGCCGCGTCATGGAAGCCGTTCATGAAGTCGAACAGCAGCGCGAGCGCCACCAGCAGGGCAATCACCCACAGGCTCATTTGAATGGTCTGCATGCCGATTGCCGCCTCAGGCGTTTTCCAGGACGATGCCTTCGATGATGTTGGCGACGTCCTCGCACTTGTCGGTGATCGTCTCGAGCTGTTCGTAGATGGCCTTCAGCTTGATCAGGCGCTTCACGTCGGTCTCGTCGCGGAACAGCTTCGACATCGCCGAGCGCATCACGCGGTCGGCCTCGGACTCGAGCTGGTCGATCTGCTGGGCGGTCTTCAGGATGGTGCTGGCATTCCCCATGTCCTCGAGCAGGCCCACCGCGATCTTGACCTGGTCGCAGCACTGCACGCAGATTGCGGCCAGGCGCAGCGCCTCTTCGGTCAGGTTGGTCACGTCGTACAGCGAGATGGTCTCGGCCACGTCTTCCATCAGGTCCAGGATATCGTCCATGGTCGTGATGAGCTTGTGGATCTCGTCGCGGTCCAGCGGCGTGATGAAGGTCTTGTGCAGCAGGTCGATGGTGTCGTGCGTGATCCGGTCGGCCTTCTTCTCGGTGGCCTGGACGCGGCGGGCATGGGCCTCGGCGTTGGGCAGGTCGTTGACCAGGGCCTGGAGCTCGTGGGCGGCGGTCACCGCGCAGTCGGCGTGCTGGTTGAAATATTCGAAGAACTTGCCCTCGGTGGGCATGAATCGGCCGAACATGGAATGTTCCTTAAGGCGGCGCGTGTAGCGCTGCTGATGTGTTGCAGATGGATTGAACGCGAAGCACGACAGCCGCCGGGTCGGCGGCTGTCATCAAAGCGCAATATTTTACAGGGTTACGCGGACATTGCCCGCCGATTTGGCACAAACGAGACGGCCAGCGGCGCGATCTCTGCAGGCGGCTTGACTTCGTCAGGTGTCGTTGTCGAAGAACGCCGGGCCGCCGGTGAAGTTGTCGAACTTGGTGAACTGGCCCAGGAAGGTCAGCCGCACCGTGCCGATCGGGCCGTTACGCTGCTTGCCGATAATGATTTCGGCGGTGCCCTTGTCCTGCGAATCGGGGTTGTAGACCTCGTCGCGGTAGATGAACAGGATCACGTCGGCATCCTGTTCGATAGCGCCGGATTCACGCAGGTCGGACATCACCGGACGCTTGTTGGGACGCTGTTCCAGGCTTCGGTTCAGCTGCGACAGCGCGATCACCGGGCAGTTGAGTTCCTTGGCCAAGCCCTTCAGAGAACGGGAAATCTCTGAAATTTCCGTCGCGCGGTTCTCACCGCCGCCGGAGCCCGACATCAGCTGCAGGTAGTCGATGATGATCAGGCCGAGCTGCCCGCACTGGCGCGCCAGCCGGCGCGAGCGCGCGCGCAGTTCCATCGGGTTCAGCGCGGGAGTTTCGTCGATGAACAGCTGCGCATCGTTCATGCGCTGGATGGCATGCGTCAGGCGTGGCCAGTCTTCATCCAGCAGGCGGCCGGTACGCAACCGGTGCTGGTCCAGCCGCCCGACCGAGCCGAGCATACGCATGGCCAGCTGCGTGCCGGCCATTTCCATCGAGAACACTGCCACCGGCAGGCCCTGCTCCACCGCCACATGCTCGCCGATGTTCAGCGAGAACGCGGTCTTACCCATCGACGGGCGGCCGGCGACGATGATCAGGTCGCCGCCCTGCATGCCGCTGGTCATCCGGTCCAGGTCCACGAAGCCCGTGGGCACGCCGGTCACGTCGCTGGTGCTGTCGCGATGGTAAAGCTCGTCGATGCGCTCCACCACCTGCGTCAGCAGCGGCTGGATTTCCTGGAAGCCGGCCTGGCCGCGCGCGCCTTCCTCGGCGATCGCAAAGACCTTGGATTCAGCTTCGTCCAGCAGCTCGCGGACTTCCCGCCCCTTGGGCGCGAAGGCGGCCGAGGCGATATCGTCGGCCACCGTAACCAGCTTGCGCAGCACCGCACGCTCGCGCACGATTTCCGCATAGCGGCGGATATTGGCCGCGCTGGGCGTGTTCTGTGCCAGCGAATTCAGGTACGCCAGCCCGCCAACTTCCTCGGCCTTGCCCGCAACCTGCAGCATTTCATAGACCGTGATCACGTCGGCCGGCTTTGTGGCCGAGATCAACCGGGCGATGCTCTGGAAGATCATCCGGTGGTCGAAGCGGTAGAAATCCGCCTCCGAAAGGAAGTCCGCAATGCGGTCCCAGGCGGCATTGTCCAGCAGCAGGCCACCGAGCACCGACTGCTCGGCTTCGATGGAATGCGGCGGGACCTTGAGGTTGTCGAGTTGGGGGTCGGCGACGGGCGCGTTCATGGGGAGGGATTATAACGGCGGGACGCTGGCAGGAGGACGCACTACACCGGACATTTGCCGGACGTGCGTCCAACATCTGCCGGCCAGCGCCAGCGGGCAACAAAAAAGGCAGGAGCCAGGGCTCCTGCCTTTTCTGCTTGCAGTGCTTCGGGCGGCGCCGCGCAGCGGCACCGCTGCAGCGGGTCTTAGACCTGCTCGCCCAGCACCGACACGGTCACGTCGACCACGACGTCGGTGTGCAGCGCGACGCTGATCGGGTGGTCGCCCACCATCTTCAGCGGGCCGTTCGGCAGGCGAACCTGAGCCTTCTCGACCTTGAAGCCTTGGCCTTCCAGGGCCACGGCGATGTCGGCGTTGGTGACCGAGCCGAACAGACGGCCGTCCACACCCGACTTCTGGCTGACCTGGACGGTCAGGCCGTTCAGCTTCTCGCCTTCGGCTTGCGCCGCGACCAGCTTCTCGGCGGCGGCCTTTTCCAGCTCGGCGCGCTTGACTTCGAATTCGGCGATCGCGGTTTGCGTGGCGCGGCGCGCCTTCTTCGACGGGATCAGGAAGTTACGAGCGTAACCGTCCTTCACCTTGACGATGTCACCCAGGTTGCCCAGGTTGATGACTTTTTCCAGCAGAATGACTTGCATCGTGTTTTCTCCGTTACGGACCTAGGGCCTATCAGTTCTTGTGCAGGTCGGTGTACGGCAGCAGCGCGAGGAAACGCGCACGCTTGATCGCCGTATCCAGCTGACGCTGATAGTGGGCCTTGGTACCGGTCAGGCGGGCCGGCGTGATCTTGCCGTTGTCGCCGATGAAGTCCTTCAGGGTGTCCAGATCCTTGTAGTCGATCTGTTCCACGCCAGCCACGGTGAAGCGGCAGAAGCGCTTGCGCTTGAACAGCGGGTTCTGTTGCTGGAAGCGCTTCTTGTTCTTGTTGTCACGTTTGACGAATGCCATGATTCAATCCTTTACGAATGCTTTACATCCGGTGATGTGAAAGACGAGAGCCTTGCTGTTGCGGTGCTTGCGGGCGAGGAATCCTTCGCAGTCGAGCAGCGTGCCGAGCGGTAACCGCTCAAGCCGCTGACCCACCGGCCCGATCCCCATTGCCGCGATGGCAAACTCAACCTGCCGTGGCGTTTCCGCCTCGACCGTCTCGCCGCTGTACTGCAGGATGCAGTTCACGACGGGCACTCCGGCCGGGGTATAGCGCAGGGCATCGCGTTCCGCCAAAGTGGCGGCAAGCCGAAGTTGGTTCAACGCGGGGCCTCTTGCCGTTTGCCATCCGTGCCGCCAGGGCCGACATGGTCAGCCTGGGCGCGCACCGCAGTCCGCACTCAGGCGGCCTGGCCTTCGGTGGTCGTTTGCGCGGCCTTGCGGGCTTCTTCGCGCTGCACTTCCTTCATCATCGGCGAAGGAGCGGTTTCAGCCTTCTTGGTCTGCACGATCAGGTGGCGCAGAACGGCGTCGTTGAACTTGAAGGCGTGTTCCAGTTCAGCCAGCGTGTCCTTGCCGCATTCGATGTTCAGGCAAACGTAGTGAGCCTTGGCCAGCTTCTGGATCATGTAGGCCATCTGGCGACGGCCCCAGTCTTCCACGCGGTGAACGTTGCCGTTCTGCGAGGTCACGAGCTGCTTGTAGCGCTCGATCATGGCCGGCACTTGCTCGCTCTGGTCCGGGTGGACGATGAAGACGATTTCGTAATGACGCATTGACGCTCCTTTTGGGATTAGCCACCCGGGCGTCACGAGTCCGGTGTGGCAAGGTTGAATAGCCTTAAATTATAGCCCGGCGCCAACGGGGCGCGCAAGCGGCAAGGCTGGCTCAGGCTTTGGCAAAGGCGGCCTGCAGGCGCACGGGATCCCGTGCCAGCGCAGGATCCGCCGCAAGCGCCAATGCCAGCAGTACCCTCGCCTTATACGGATTCAGGTCCGAGGCGGAGACAAAAACGCCATCGGACGGGCTGGGATGCGCCGGAATCGCCACATGACCTGCCCCGGTGCGCGAACTGCGCACCACCGCCACTCCGGCGGCGGCGGCATCCACCAGGGCCTCCGCCAGCACTTCGTGTATCGAGCCATTGCCGGCGGCGGCCACCACCAGGCCCGCCACGCCAGCCTGCACCAGCGCATCGACGGCGATCCGGCCCGGCTGCGCGTAGCTCGCCACGATCTCGACCACCGGCCATGCGCCCGGCATCGGACCGATCGCCCATGCCTGCCGGGGCGTGCGGGCAAAGCCCACGTAGTCGTCCTGCACCAGCCCGAGCGGCCCGCACTGGGACACGAAGGCATCCACCGCCGAGGTATGCGCCTTGGCAACATCGCGCGCCGCATGGATCTGCTGGTTCAGCACCACCAGCACGCCCTTTCCGCGCGCATCCGGATACGCCGCCACCCGTACCGCGTCGAGCAGGTTGAGCGGCCCGTCGGCCGACAGCGAGGTGGACGGCCGCATCGCCGCCGTTATCACCACCGGGACCGGGCACGCCTGGGTCAGGTGCAGCGCCATCGCCGTTTCTTCCAGCGTATCGGTGCCGTGCGTGATCACGATGCCCGCCACATCCGCCTGCGCCGACCAGTGCTCGACGCGAGCGGCCAGCGCGACCCACAGCGCAAAGGTCATGTCCTTGCTGTCGACCTGCGCCACCTGCTCGGCTTCGATCCGTGCCACCGACTGCAGCGCCGGCACCGCCGCAAGCAACGACGACACAGGCACGGTGGCCGCCTGGTAGTGCGCGCTGCTGGCGGGGTTGCCGGAAGCGCCGGCAATGGTGCCGCCGGTAGCCAATACAACGATGCGAGGCAATTGGGTCATGGATGCTGGGGCTCAGGAAACAGAAGGGAATACATGCGCCGGGCGATGGAATCGCGATTGTAACGGCGGACTTCCACCGGAATGGCCCGCGCCGAGGCCGATCGGTTCACGCGCGCCAGCAAAAATTCTGCTTGCGCTGACGCCGATACTGTATAAAATCACAGCATACTGTTTAAACATACAGTGCCCGGCCCGCCGGATGCAGGATTTCGGGGACCGCCCAGTCCGTTGGGCAGCCCATCCAACCCTGCCCAGCGCGCCCGCACGGAACGGCGATCCCATGGCGACCCTGACACCCCGGCAGCAGCAGATTTTCGATCTGATCCGCAATACGATCCGCCGTACCGGCTTCCCGCCGACGCGTGCCGAGATTGCTGCCGAATTTGGCTTTTCCTCGCCAAATGCCGCGGAAGAGCACCTGCGCGCGTTGGCCCGCAAAGGCGTGATCGAGCTGACGCCTGGCGCCTCGCGCGGCATCCGCCTGAAGGTTTCGCGCAGCGACTCGGAAATGCCGGACCAGTTCTCGCTACCCATCCCCGGCGTTTTGCAGCTGACGCTGCCGTTGGTTGGCCGCGTCGCAGCCGGCAGTCCCATCCTTGCCGCCGAACATATCGACCGCCAATACCAGGTGGACGCCTCGGTCTTCGATGAACGCCCCGACTACCTGCTGCGCGTGCGCGGCCTGAGCATGCGCGACGCCGGCATTCTCGACGGCGACCTGCTCGCCGTGCGCCGGGCCAGCGAAGCGCCCAACGGCAAGATCGTGGTGGCGCGACTCGGCGACGATGTCACGGTCAAGCGCCTGCAACGGCGCGGCGGCCATATCGAGCTGATCGCGGAAAACCCGGACTTCGCCAACATCATCGTTGAACCGGGGCGCGAAGAGTTTTCGCTGGAAGGCATCGCGGTCGGCCTGATCCGATCCTCCGGCTTCTAGCCGGTCACGGCAGGCGCTTCGCCTGCGCGGACCCACCCGCTTCCATTGCTTTGCAGACGCCGCCCGGCTTGCCGGGTGTTGACCCCGCTTTTGCCTGAAAAAGAGGTGCAACCATGCCGCAAACCCACCACGTCGCCGCCCGCCGCCCGGTCAAGCCGGTGCCCTTCCGCCAGTGCAAGGGCGTGCGCGTCTATCAGGGCGCGCAGCGCCGGACCATGGTAGGCAGCATGGCCGCGATCTGCAGGATGCTTGAACTGGAAACCACTAGCAAGCTGGCCTGATCAGCTACGCGCGCACGCCTTGGTTTCCGTCTCCAGTTCTTCCGGAGTCATCTGCGGGAACCATGTATTAGTCTTGCGCAACTCGACCGCCGTGCCATCCGGCCTGGCGGTCAGCGAGATCAGGTAGGCATACGCAAATTCGCCACTGATCTTTGGCTGTCCGATCCGGATTTCCATCTGGTTCTGTGCCGGCAGGTTGACCATCGTGGCTTCGTCGCCGAGATTGTTGCGCAGGCATTTGGCAACGTCAGCCATTTTTGCCGGCGTGAACAAGCGCATCGGCGGACGCGCACGAATATCTTTCTCCGATGTGCCGGTGGCGCATCCGGCCATCATCGCGGCCACTGCCACGCCAGCCCCTATTACCGCTGCTCGAAAGAACATACGACCCCTTTGGAATGCAAGGCGCGTATGGTACAGGAGCCACATCGATTGTGGGCGTCGCTGGCACTGAAAGGAGCGTCCAAGACGATGACGCAGGGATCTCCATCCCCTCCGCGCAAGCGCGTTTAGCCAGGCCACGCCAGGAAGAGTAGGCCCAGCCCGAGCACCACCGCCGCGAGGATCAAATAGTGGCGCCAGCCGTGCCTCGGATCACCGGTACGGTATGCATGATGGGAATGAGGGATGTGAGGTCTCATGGAGCGAATTGCCGAAAGCTCTTATCCCATCGTAGCCCTTTAAGGCCAAGTCGTCCCGCTCGCGCAGCGTCCGCAGCATGCCGCAGCGCCGCCGTCTATTCCGATTCTCTAAGTGCAGTTCGCCTGCATAGGAAGCTGGCCGAAACGCCGCGCGTGTAAGGCGGCAGCACTGGTAAGCGCCAACGCGCCTGAGATGGCGAGTTGGTCGGCGAAGGAATCAAAATGCTTCGGAGTGGCCGCATGAGGCTACAGCCCGGTCTTAGTGTTCTCGACGCAAGCCTTTGCGTAAGCAATTGCTTCAGCCATCGCCTCTTCCTCGCTATTGAACGTGGCTTTGATCTTGTGTCGCAAGCCTGGGACAAACTCGTTTGCGTGATCGATTCTGCGCTCGAACAATACCGATGCCTCCCAGGATCCAGATTTCGACTTCCAGACCGTGCAGTGGCAGAAATACTCCCCTTCTTCGACCAAGGCATGGCTCGACATGGCGCGCTCCCATCGTTTCAGAGGAATCCTAGCATGATGAAAGAACGCCCCATCCGCTTCAACGGCAAGCCTCATCGCCCTCGTCCATCTGCTCGGTCACCGCACTCGGTCGCATACCCGCCAGCGCAAAACGCACGAACGGAATTTCCTCCCTTCTCGGCCGTCTCTTCGCAGTAGTCCAGCGGAGAATGGCTTTTTATGGCACGGCCGATATTCCCACTTCTACTGGTCGGCTTACCGCGCCGAGCAAGCGATCGACGAGCGCCATAAAGTGACTCGCGACAGTATTGTGCGCTGCATCACAATTCATAACGAAGCTCTTGTGCGATGCGGCATATGATGTGACGGGGGACCTGTAGTAAGAGCCTTGGGCCCATGCAGCCAAGGCCTCATATCTGTTTTGACGGGGGAATTTCGGTAGCCCAAACGGGCCTTGGCCTATGCAGCCAAGGCCCACTCCATTCTGTGCAAGCGGCGAGGTCAGCGAATACACCCGACGGCAGAAGGAGGGATCCGCCAATGGGTAGCAGCGCCGCTGTTCTCGCCCTGCAGGACATCGACGCGTGTCGGCCCGAGGTGAGCAAGAAATGTTTGCGAGGCAACGGAGCCCCCTCGCCTACCCACAGAGAACGCGCAAATCGGCACGCGCCTTCAGAGCGATCGGCGCCCACTGCTTGCCTGCCCGTAGCTTCGCTACATACGTTGGCTCATAGCACCGCAATTCATGCGCCGGAGTTCAGGATGCCTGGCGGCCGACCGCGATCAAGCGGGGCCTACCTTCAACATCCTCGATGCGCGGCAGGGCGCCCGAAGCAATGTTCTGCCGAACCGCAGCCTTCAATTCAGGAACATCCCAACGCCCCTGCTCGATAGCACCCAGAGCGTCGCCAGTAACTGCGAATCTCCCGCCACAGGCAGCGCAGCGGTATATTTGACTACCGCGCAGGCGATCTTGTCGGTCAAGCCAGCGTCGCGCGAGTGCAGCGCATAGTAAGCAAGGCACGGTTTTGGTTGAACTCACAGTGTGTCCCCGGCGATTGTCAAATCGGCCTTACGGCCGGCCTGCGTCTTGCAACCTGCTTGGGGTCAACATCAGGCACAGCAGGAGATTGGTGGTCCAATCCGGATGCAATGGTGCGCCTGGCAGACCCTCATCGTCACGGTAGCCTAGGCCTAAGTTTCATTTAAGAAACGTGCCCTGATCTGTTTGCGACACAACAGAGTCAACCAGTGCTGTGCCGTGCCGCACAACGAGGGATGGACAATTCCCGGCGTGGGCCATCGATCACCCCCTTGAGGTGTGGCTCGCCGTCGGTGCTTGGGCTGCGCTGGACGACACCACCATTCGTTTTTCCCTGCGCTGACGGCCCATGCCAAGCAAAGCGCTACCTCTGGATGTGCCGGCCCTCACGGACGAGGAGTCGCGCGACATCGGCCTGCGCATGCGCAATCCGGACGTAAATGACCTGCTCAACTCCTTTACTCGTATCAGATTGCCCTGCAACTGTCACAGGAAGACGCCCTGACTTTCGCGCAGGTCATGGACTGTAGCAGGCGACGACCGTGGAAGCCTTGAACCTCGCCGCAGACCTGTCAGGTACGTGCCCGACATGGTGCAACAGGATGAGCTTCGAGCGGAATTCGAGCGCCTGAAGAAAGGCGACGACTAAACCCCGAGAGCGGAGCGCCGCGCGTGTGAGAACCAGGCGTGACAGCCGGCAGAGACCGGCACGCTTACAAACGTAGCAGGAACAAACATGACCAAGTACGGAAAGCTGGATTGCCTCATCTTGCGTTCCTTTGGCGAGCAGTCGGCGCAATTTGCTTCCACATCCGCGACCTTCTGTGCGCTCCAGGCCTGTCAATCGTTGCCACGATCTCCGCCTCGACCTCTACCGCCGTCGCCCCCGCGATTTCCTCCACGGTCATCAGCGCGGTTGCCGCCGCGGCCACTGCTTCTGTCTTCGCCACGCTCGGCGCGGCGGTCCGAGCCGCGATTCTCCGCTCGCTCATCGCCGCGATTCCACCCACGCTTCTCACCGCGGTTTTCGCCTTGATTTCCACCACGATTCCAACTGCGGTTGTCACCGTCGTTCCAATCGCGGCCCCTGCTGCGTTTCTCGTCCCGGTCCCAGCCGCGATTCCAGTCACCATCCCATTTGCGATTACCGCCGTAGTACCTGGCGCCGCTCCAATCAGAGTAACCTCCGCCGTAGTATGGGCGCGAGTATCCGCCGTGGTAGTAGCCGTCATCGTAGGGAGCGACAGCACAGCCGGTGAGAAGTGCTGCCGTAGCTACGGTGAGCACGAGAGGGGGTTTCATGGTGACCTGCGTTTGCGGTTGGCGAATTTGCCGCAAGAATACCGACGGGCGACTCCCCCAGTTGTAAGAAATCGTGTCCCGTTGATGATCGTTCATGGCGTGCATCGCCACAGCCATCGGGGTTGATGGCGACGTCGAGGAGGAACTGGTCCTGGATCCCCTCTTCGCCGGACCCGATCACCGGCGCCGGCGCGCGGGACGCCCGATCCGTCGGTGTGGGTGGTGGGGTTCAGGAGGGTCGAGCGACAGACTTAAAACTCGAGTTCTTTCAGCGTCCTGGTGGCCAGGTATGTCGCAGCTTCCTTCGCCTCATCTCTAGTTGGGAAATCCTCCACGGTTTGGTGTGGCACTTCTGCATCCGGCTCTTCTTCCAAACGGCGGATATACACATACCCTCTGAACCGTCCAGGAGCGGTCTCCATAACCGCTATCCGGGCCACATGCGTGTCCGTGGCAAAAAGCTCATCTTCCATGGCAGCCTCCACTTCTAATGTCTCAGGATCGTAGCATGATCAAATCCCCCAGGAACCGCTATGAAACGACTGACCGAGACCACGCTGGACGGTGAGGGCGGATGCATCCTGTCGGATTGCGAGCAGTACCGGTACCGCCTCTGGCGCGCCTGGGACGACAACCGCCCAGCGCTCGGCTTCATCATGCTGAACCCGTCGACGGCCGACCACCACGTCAGCGACCCGACCATCACCAGGTGCCTGCAGCGCGCGCTGGCCGGCAAGTATGGCCGGCTCGAAGTCGTCAACCTGTTCCCACTGCGATCGACGGATCCGGATGGCCTGCTGAGTCATCCGGATCCGCTCGGAGATCCGCCGGGTCGCAACGACGGCGCTGTCATGGATGCAATCGATGGCTGCTCGACGGTCATCTGCGCGTGGGGATCGCACAGAGCGGCACCGGCGCGTGCGGCGGAAGTGCTGCGAATCGTCCGCATGTGCGGCCGCGGCAACCTGCTTTACCACCTCGGACTCAACCATGACGGCAGTCCAAGGCATCCGCTCTACGTCGCGGCCACAGTCCAACCGCGGCCGTACACCGCCTGACCGGACCCGCGAAATATCATCGAGACAACCCCGCAACACAGGGATGCATAAATCCGAGCGCGGTACCCTGCCCGATCTACACGCCTACCCAGCAATTACAGCGCGGGTCTACGACCGGAGCAAAATGGTCAGACGCAAGGCACTCTAGAGCCGTGCAGCGTCAAGGCGGAGCGTCTCCGATTCATAGCCCGGGAACTTAGCGTTGTGCGTGACCTTCGCACCAGGCGCCAACCGCGCTTGAATTTCCGCGACCAAGTGCTCGAGCTTCTGCCAGTCCTTCGCGCCCGCCATGTTCTCTCCTCATTGTTACGGAAAAGTAACATGAGACCGGGGCGAGATTGGAAGGCTATTCCCACCGTGGGAATATGGCGGGAACAGACCACTGTATGGATGTCCAGAAAGCAAAACAGCCGCTTTTGTAAGCGGCTGTTTTGCAAAGAATTTTTGGGGTGGCTGATGGGACTCGAACCCACGACGACAGGAATCACAATCCTGGACTCTACCAACTGAGCTACAGCCACCGTAGAGGTCATCAGCGAAGCGCTGATCGACGAAAACCAAGATTATACAAACACTTTTCCGAGATGGCTAGTATCCCGCACAAATTTTTTTCGGGGGCTTGCATCACACCTTGCGCGGCTGCCACTTGGCCTCCAGCAGCACTGCCTCCTTGATTGCAGCAATGGTCTCCGCCTCGGTGTCGAAGTGGCCCAGCAACCGGCGCGACTTTCCGTTGAGGACGGCCTCCTGCAATGCCCTGGCCGCGGCTGCCGAGGTGCCGTGGTGCCAGCAGTAGCGCGCCGTCCATTTGCCATCCTGCAGTTGTTCGGCGACCCAGACCAGCCTGAAGTCCTCAAACACTTCGCCGAATGACTCTTCGTTGTTTGCGTTCCCTTTGTCCACGCTTGCTGCCGTCCGTTCGCCCGTGGCGATGCGAAGAATCGTAGCACGCAGGCCAGGGCGCCAGACATGGGCGCGGAGCGCGGCAGCGAGAGGCCTTTGCGGTAAGTCACCAATCCACAGGCGATTTGGCGTGCACAGCCCCACCTCTGCAGGGTTCTTGCCGGTCGTGCGCACAGCGATACTCTGCTCCGAGGGATATTGCCCCCCCTCGATCTTCCCCTCAGGCGGCCCGCCCCATCGGGGGTTCGCTATTGCAATGATTCGCTGGAACCTGGCGCACTGGCAGTGGCCCAACCATCTTCAGGATGAATTGCGGGGAAGGAGCATGCCAACGATGCTTGGACGTCTGGCGGGAGTCTTGCTGCTGCTGGGGATGGTCGCGGCCCTGGGGGGCTGTGCGGCCGGCGGAGCCGATGGACAGGAGTCGGGAATTACGGCCTACGGAACGCTGGACGTGGGCATCAGCCGTACTTCGCGATAGATCCAACGCTGCCGGCATGACCGATGGAACTCTTTTTCATGCAGTCCGGTCAAACCGGCTCGACTGGCGCGATCGCAGAAGGCCGCAGAAGGCCAAAAAAAGAGTCCGCAGCGCGGACTCTTAACTTTAGCGATCTCAAATGCCCTGAAGGCCGTTGCAATGTAACTGTCATCCGGGGATTGCACCATTCGGGTAAACGAAGAGCGCCGGACGCGCCGACGAAAAAAAGCCCGCCGAAGCGGGCCGAATAATCAGTTGAAGAAAGCCCTGTATTCGAGGGCAGGCACAGTGTAAAAAAGTGCCCTGCCTCGGCGAATTAGGGGAATCCCTTTGCGGGCGCCAGTTCCGGGGCGATCGGACATTGCAAGTGTCGAGTGCGCTACGCTCCCGGGAGGCATGCACAGTTTGGCGATTCGGTGTTAGAGCAGCGATTCAAGCGCCCAAAAGCAGGCCGGTGCTCGATCGCTCAGCGCGACTCGCCCTATGCCGCCAGCGGCTGTGACGCCAGGGGACGCAGGTGTGTACGCGCCTCTGCAAACAGTGCATCCACATCGGCGCGAGTGCGCGCGGCATGCATGCGCTTTGCATCGGACAGCACGCGGCGCCAGCCTCGTCCTCCCGCAACGCCGCGGTACAGCCCCAGCATATGCCGAGTAGCGGCGCCCATGTACCCGCCGCGCTCGACCATGTCGCCGATGTAACCCTGCATCGATAGTTCTACATCCAGCCGCGATCGCACTGCCGCCTCGGCGTCGCCATAGAAGCGTACGTCCACTTCCGCCAGCAGATAGGGCTGGTGGTAGGCCTCGCGGCCAATCATCACGCCATCGACGTGCTGCAGGTGCCGAGCCATCTCGTCATAGGTGGCGATGCCGCCATTGATCAGGATCTCCAGCTGCGGAAATTCCTGTTTCAGCTGGTATGCCACTTCATAGCGCAGCGGCGGGATCTCGCGGTTTTCCTTTGGACTCAGGCCTTTCAGGATGGCATTGCGCGCATGGACGATAAATGTGTCGCAGCCCGCCTCCGCGACCATGCCGACAAAATCCCGCACGAAATCGTAGTGCTCGATGGTATCGATGCCGATGCGATGCTTTACCGTCACCGGGATGCTGACCGCATCGCGCATCGCCTTCACGCAATCGGCAACCAGTTCGGGCTCCGCCATCAGGCAGGCGCCGAAAGCGCCGCGCTGCACGCGTTCGGACGGGCAGCCGCAATTCAGGTTGATCTCCTTGTAGCCCCATTGCTCGCCCAACTTCGCCGCCGCGGCCAGGTCTGCCGGCTCGCTCCCGCCAAGTTGCAGCGCGACAGGCTGCTCGGCCGCATCGAAATCCAGGTGGCGCGGCACGTCGCCATGCAGCAGCGCACCGGTGGTCACCATCTCGGTGTACAGCCAGGTATGGCGGCTGAGCTGGCGATGGAAGGTGCGGCAATGGCGGTCAGTCCAGTCCATCATCGGCGCCACGGAGACGCGGCGCGGACTTGCCGCGGCAGGTTTACCTTGAAAATGGGTCATCTTGGAACGGATCGGCGCGACCAATCCTCATGCTACTCGCAGATATCAACAACGCCCGGTGGAGGCGATTCCCGTGCGGCGGAGGCGTCGCACAATGCAGCCGCAGCAGTATTGCGGCTTTTCGGGAGGCGCACGAGTTTACCACCCTGGCAGATCTTTCGCCTGAGACGCAGGCCGCCACGACCAGGCTGCAACGAAGGTCGCAGCCGGCGCGGCGAAATCTGAATCTACTCGACGATCCTGACCATGAACGATCAGTAATGCCCGGACGCGGCCGGGCCCAGGGGCTCATCGTGTGGCAGCAGTCTTGTCGATCCACGTGGCGAACGCGGTCAGGAACTTGTCGAGGAACCCCCGCGTGGATTCGTTGGCAATGCCGCCCTGCTCGTCGAGCAGTTTGTCGACACCGCTGATATAGGCCTCGGGCTGCTGCAGGACCGGAACATTGAGGAAAACCATCGACTGCCGCAGGTGATGATTTGCGCCAAACCCGCCGACGGCACCCGGCGAGGCACTGATGATGGCGCCGGGCTTGCCGTCCCAGACGCTGCTGCCATAGGGGCGCGAGCCCACGTCGATGGCGTTCTTCAACGGTGCGGGGACCGAGCGGTTGTACTCGGGCGTGACGAACAGCACCGCATCGGCGCGACGCACACGGTCGCGGAATGCGACCCAGGTCTGCGGCGGCTTGTCGTCCAGGTCCTGGTTGTAGAGCTGCAGGTCGCCGATCTCGACGATCTCCAGCTTGAGTTGTGCCGGCGCCTGCGCGATCAGCGCCTTGGCCAGCTTGCGGTTATACGACTCCTTGCGCAGGCTTCCCACCAGTACAACGACATCACGAGGATTGCTCATCACGGCTCCCTTGTCTGTGTGGACACTTGAAGCGGACGGTGCGGGCGCCATGGCTGGCATGGCTAGCCGCGCCGGTCCAGCCACCACTCTACCCGAGTCGCGACTGGTCCGCCGCGAAGCGAGCGGCGCGCACGGCCGCCCGGCCATGTGAACGGGCGGTCAGGCGCCCTTGCCCAGCGCGGCCAGCGGATGGTCTTCCGTACGCCACGGGCTGTCGAAGAACGACTGGATCGTCTCGCGGCCAACCTCATCCAGCCGGGCATGCTGCCAGCGCGGCTTGTGGTCCTTGTCGATCGCCAGGGCGCGGATGCCTTCGACGCCGTCGCCATTGCGGAACACGTAGTACATCATGTCCAGTTCCATGCGCAACTCATCTTCGAGCGACATGCCGCGCGCGCGCCGGATCTGCTCCAGCGACACGCACAGCATCAGCGGCGAGCGGCTGCGCAGCATGGCAGCGGTCTGCGCGGCCCAGTCGCCCGGCGCATCGCTGACGGCCGCCAGGATGTCCTGCGCGGTATTGCCGGCGAACAATGCGTCGATCTGTGCGGACAGGCCAGCCAGCGTGCTTTGCGCAGGCAGGCAGTCTGCGCGGTGCGGTGCGGTGAAGCCATCGATATGCGCGAGGACGGCCTCGCCGCTGGCAAACTGCTGCGCGCGCAGCGAAGCGACCAGCTCGGCCAGCCGGTTGCCGGGCAGGTAGGCATCGGCCAGGCCTGCGTACAGCGCATCGGCCGCGCTGATCGCGGTGCCGGTCAGCCCCAGGTATTCGCCGATATGGCCTGGCGTGCGTGCCAGGAACCAGCCGCCGCCGACATCGGGGAACAGGCCGATATTGGTCTCGGGCATGGCCATCCTGGTGCGCTCGGTGACCAGGCGCAGCCGGGCCCCTTGCGAAATACCCATGCCGCCACCCATCACCACGCCGTCCATCAGCGCGATATAAGGCTTGGCGTAGCGGTGGATCAGGAAATTGAGCGCGTATTCCTCGACAAAGAACTGGTCGAGCAGCGGATCGCCTTCATGCGCCGCCTTGTGGAAGTAGCGGATATCGCCGCCAGCGCAGAATGCCTTGCCGCCGGCACCGGCAACCACCACCGCCACCACTTCGGGCGCCGAAGCCCACGCCTGCAGCGCCTGGGTCATGGCGCGGATCATGTCCAGCGACAGTGCGTTGAGCGCCTGCGGACGATTCAGCGTCAGGTATCCGATGCCACCGTGGACTTCGGTCGTGACGAATTCAGTCATGTCTTGCTCCTCCAATGCAACTGGCGATTTTACGCCAGTCGCACCGGCAGGCGTACCCCGTGGGCGGCTTGCGGCGCATGCAAGGGCCATGCGCGTGCGCCGCCGGCGGCCGCGTTCAGGCCAGCCTGAACGTCGCCACCAGCGCCGTCAGGCGCTGCGCCTGGTCTTCCAGCGAAGCGGCCGCGGCGGCGGCCTGCTCGACCAGCGCCGCGTTCTGCTGGGTCATGCTGTCCATCTGCGACACCGCCACGTTGACCTGCTCGATGCCGTGCGACTGTTCGTCCGACGCCGCGCTGATATCGCCGATGATGCCGCTCACGCGCCGCACGGCGTGGACGATGTCCTCCATGGCGCGGCCGGCATCGTCGACCAGTCCCGTGCCTTCGCGCACGTTCGCCACCGAAGCGCCGATCAGCGTGCGGATTTCCTTCGATGCGCCGGCGCAGCGCTGCGCCAGGTCGCGCACGTCGCCCGCGACCACCGCGAAGCCGCGGCCGTGCTCGCCGGCGCGCGCCGCTTCGACGGCGGCATTGAGCGCGAGGATATTGGTCTGGAACGCGATCTTCTCGATCACGTCGATGATGTCCACGATCTTGCTCGAACTGCCGTCGATCGAACGCATGGTATCGACCACGCGCGACACCGCCTCGCTGCCCCGCTCTGCCAGCGCGCTGGCGTCGGTGGCCAGCGTGCGCGCCTCACGCGCGCTGTCGGCATTCTGGCGCACGGTACTGGTCAGCTCTTCCATGCTCGATGCGGTTTCTTCCAGCGATGCGGCCTGTTGCTCGGTACGCTGCGACAGGTCGGCGTTGCCGCTGGCGATCTGCTTGCTGGCCGAGGCAATGGCGTCGGCACCACCGCGCACTTCACCCACCATCGCCACCAGGCTGTATTGCATGCGGCCCAGCATGCCGAGCATGCGCGCGGTTTCGTTGCGCGCCGACTCATCGGCCTGCACGCCACCGCCGTCCGCTGCCTGGACACTCAGGTCGCCGCCGGCGATCCTGTCGAAGCGCGCGATGGCGACATCGAGGGGCTGCACGATCGAACCGCGCAGGCGCCACGCCACCACGGTACTGAACGCCAGCCCGAGCACCAGTGCCATGACCGACAGCGTGAACAGGTTGCGATAGCGGTGCTGCGACGCCTCGTAGACCTCCTTCGCGCTGGCCAGCTGCAGCTTGTTGAGTTCGGCATTGGCCGCGGTGAAGGCGATGTCGAGCCTGGGGATTTCCTCGAGCACGTACTTCATCACGGCATCGCGATCGGCCGCGTGCAACGCGGCGATCATGGGTGCCACACCTTGCTTGAACAGTGCGTCGCGCTTGGCGGTGACATCATCGACCATTCTCTCCTCATCAGCCGGGCGCTGCAGCGCAAGGTAGGCCTTCCATGCTTTCTCGGAATCGCGCGCAAAACCCTCGGCGGTCGCGGCGCGGGCCTTGGCGTCGGCGGGGTCCGTGGCAAAGGTGGCCTGGTCGAGCAGCACCCGCACCAGCAGCTGGTTCGAGCGCGCCTCGGCAAGATGCACCGCTGCCGACAGCTGCTGCGAATAGATCTGGCGCGTGGCATCGTTGCTGCGCGACATGCCGAGCCAACCGACGGCACCGACAATCAGAAGCAACAAGTTGGTAACGATGGTCAGGAACCACAATCTGGCTCCGATGGTGGTGTTCTTGAACATTGAAGCTCCGGGGTTAGAAGGGCGAAAAATGCGGGGCGAAGGCGTTTGCGAAACCAGGGGACGTGGCATGCCGCCCCCCTGCTCATCTACGGCGCGCACAACGGTTCCTTAACCCGGATTACTTGCCTTCCAATGCGCGACACAACTGCGCATCAGTACAGCAATGCGGGGATACGCCCGATGCGGCTCACCCGCGTCATCGCGCATGTTTGGAGGAACTCCTCGTAGCAATTCCGCATGAAATGTGCACACTTGCGGGATGACCACCGAATCGCTCGATCCCGAACTCGTGCTGCTGGCGTTTGCGCCGGTCTTCCTGTTGGCCATTGCCGGCGAGGCCTGGTACTGGGCACGCCGCGACCGGTCGGTGTACAGCCTGCGCGATACCGTCTCCAATGCGACGCTCGCGCTAATGCACCAGGCCTCGGACGCCTTCTTCCTCTGGCTGATGATCCGGACGGTGTATAGCTGGTGTTACCGGCATGGATTGCATGCAGTCCCGGAGACGGCGTGGTCGTTCGCGCTGTTGCTGCTGTTGCAGGACTTCCTGTACTACTGGTTCCACCGCGCCAGCCATCGCGTGCGCTGGCTATGGGCGTCCCACGTGACGCATCACTCGTCGGAAGGCATGAATTTCTCGACGGCGTTCCGGCAGAGCCTGACATATCCGCTGTCCGGGATGTGGCTGTTCTGGATTCCGCTGGCGTATATCGGCTTCACGCCGGGCTGGGTGATCCTGGCCGTGGGCCTGAATCTGGCATTCCAGTTCTTCGTCCATACGCGGCTGGGGCGGCGCCGGCCGTGGATCGAATCGGTGTTCAATACGCCTTCGGTCCATCGCGTGCATCACGCCAGGAACCCGCGGTACATCGACCGCAACTACGCCGGCGTGCTGACGGTATGGGACAGGCTCTTCGGCACCTTCGTCCCCGAGCGGGAGGCGCCGGTGTACGGCATCACGCGGCAGGTGCGCACGCACAATCCGCTGACGCTGACCTTCCACGAATGGCGCGACATGTTCGTGGATGCGTGGCGCGACCGGGATTTGCGCTACCTGTGGAAGCCGCCGGAATGGCGCAGCCCGCGTGCGTCCGCCACGGAGGTGCTTCCGGGAACGTAGGAGCCAGATGCATCTGGTGACGCGGCGGGAATAAAAAAACCGCGCTCGAAAGCGCGGTTTTTTTGACACCGAAAGCGCTTATGCGCCTTCGCGTGCGGCACGCTTGCGCTCATGCTCCTTCAGGTGGCGCTTGCGCAGGCGGATGCTCTTCGGCGTGAGCTCGACCAGTTCGTCGTCGGCGATGAATTCCACCGCGTACTCGAGCGACATCTGGATCGGCGGCACCAGGCGCACGGCTTCATCGGTACCCGAAGCGCGCACGTTGGTCAGCTGCTTGCCCTTGATCGGGTTGACCACCAGGTCGTTGTCGCGGCTGTGGATGCCGATGATCATGCCTTCGTACAGCGCATCGCCCGGCTTGACGAACATGCGGCCACGGTCCTGCAGCTTCCACAACGCGTAGGCCACCGCATCGCCGTCGTCCTGCGAGATCAGCACGCCGTTGTGGCGCTCGCCCAGGCCGCCTTCGCGCACCGGCGCGTAGTCGTCGAAGATATGGCTGATCAGGCCGGTGCCGCGCGTCAGCGTCAGGAACTCGCCCTGGAAGCCGATCAGGCCGCGGGCCGGGATGCGGTATTCCAGGCGGGTACGGCCCTTGCCGTCCGACGCCATGTCGAGCAGTTCGCCCTTGCGGCGGCCCAGCTCTTCCATCACGCCGCCCTGGTGGCTGTCTTCGACGTCCACGGTCAGCAGTTCGTACGGCTCGTGCTTGACGCCGTCGATTTCCTTGAACACCACGCGCGGACGCGACACGGCCAGTTCGTAGCCTTCGCGGCGCATGTTTTCCAGCAGGATGGTCAGGTGCAGTTCGCCGCGGCCCGACACTTCGAAGACGGTGTCGTCGCCGGTATCGGCCACGCGCAGCGCCACGTTCGACTTCAGTTCGCGGTCAAGGCGCTCGCGCAGCTGGCGGCTGGTCACGAACTTGCCTTCACGGCCTGCCAGCGGCGAAGTGTTGACGCAGAAGTTCATGGTCAGCGTCGGCTCGTCCACCTTCAGCATCGGCAGCGCGTCCTGGGCGTCCGGCGCACACACGGTGCAGCCGATGCCCAGTTCTTCGATGCCGTTGATCAGCACGATGTCGCCGGCTTCGGCCTCGGGCACGATCTCGCGCTCCAGGCCCTGGAACTTCAGCACCTGGTTGATGCGGCCCTTGATCGGGTTGCCTTCCGGGCCGAACTTGACCACCACGTCCTGCAGCGGACGGGCGCGGCCACGCGAGATGCGGCCCACGCCGATCTTGCCGACGTAGCTGGAGTAGTCCAGCGAAATGATCTGCAGCTGCAGGGGGCCGTCCCGGTCGTCGTCACGCACCGGCACCTTGTCCAGCACGGTCTCGAACAGCGGCTTCATGTCGCCGTCACGCACGTCTTCGGTGAGGCCGGCAAAGCCGTTCAGGCCCGATGCGTAGATCACCGGGAAGTCGAGCTGCTCATCGGTCGCACCCAGCTTGTCGAACAGGTCGAAGGTCTGGTTGATGACCCAGTCCGGGCGCGCGCCCGGACGGTCGATCTTGTTGACCACCACGATCGGCTTCAGGCCCAGCGCCAGCGCCTTGCGCGTGACGAAGCGGGTCTGGGGCATCGGGCCCTCGACCGCGTCGACCAGCAGCAGCACGCCGTCGACCATCGACAGCACGCGCTCCACTTCACCGCCGAAGTCGGCGTGGCCCGGGGTGTCGACGATGTTGATATGGGTGCCGTTGTATTCGACGGCACAGTTCTTCGCGAGAATCGTGATCCCGCGTTCCTTTTCCAGGTCGTTCGAGTCCATCACCCGCTCGGCGACTTGCTGGTTGTCGCGGAAGGTGCCTGCCTGGCGCAGGAGCTGGTCGACCAGGGTGGTCTTGCCATGATCGACGTGGGCGATGATGGCGATGTTTCGGATGGCGCGGGTCATTGCTGCGTCTCGCTAAGAGCGGCCCTCGCAAGGAGGGTCGGAGAATCTGAGGTAACCCAACATTCTAGCATGTTGCGGCGCAAGATGCGTTGACTCAACCGTCACTCCCTTAGCAAATATTATTTCACAAAACGAAATAACGAATTTCCGTTCTTGCACATCCTTAAACATGAACATATATTTGCCTCAGCAAAGATTGCAAAGGCAAAGATGTCAAAGGACCCTACCTCCGGACCGTCGGCAGCAGATACCACACTGTTCGATCCCGCCAAGTACCAGATGTGCGACAGCGTCGGCTATCTGCTGCAACGCGCGAAGAACACGCTGGCACATAGCGTCGAGCAGGAGGTCAGCAGCCTGGACATCACGCATGCGCAGGCCAGCTGCCTGATCATGATTGCCACCGGGCGTGCCGCTACCGTCACAGACCTGGGGCGCGAACTGAACACCGACATGGGCTCGGTTACGCGTCTGCTGAGCCGCATGGAAAAACGCGGCCTGGTCGAACGCCAGCGCCGCGACGACGACCGCCGCGTGGTCGACCTGTTGCTGACCGAACAGGGCCAGGCCCTGGCAGACCGGCTGCCGACCATCTTCTGCAAAGTACTTTCCCAGCACTTCAGGGGGTTTTCCGCCGACGAACTCCAGTTGCTGAAGACCATGCTGCGCCGGGTCATCGATAACAACAGCGGCTAGCGGCATGCCGGCCGGAACCCGGCAAGGCAGACCGTCCGGCACGCCGGACCACACCGCACCACCCGTCACAAAGCATGGCTCCGCACACGGAGCGACACCATGAAACAAGCACTCTCTTCACAAGCCCCCCTGTCGGCACGCCCGCGCCAGCTGGCACGCCGCGCGGGCACGCTGGCATTCACCGTCGTGGCCGCGGCGGTGCTGGCCGGCTGCGCCGCGCTCGGCAATTCGCACAGCACGCAGACCATGGCCGAGCCGGCCGCGATGGCCAGCTCGCAAACCCTGCCCGGCGAACACGGCCAGTGGCCCACGCAGGACTGGGTAGACCAGTTCAAGGACCCGCAGCTGAGCGCGCTGGTTGATGAAGCGGTCAAGGACAACCCCAGCCTGCAGGCTGCGTTTGCGCGTGTGGAAGCTTCGCGCGCCATGGCCGATGCCACCCGCAGCGCGCTATATCCGCACGTGGAGTTCGAAGGCAGCCTGATCCGCCAGCGCTTCTCCGAGAAGGATCTGTTCGAAGGCACGCCGCTGGCCGGCTCGTGGCAGAACCAGTCGCGGCTGCAGGTCGGCCTCTCCTATGACTTCGACTTCTGGGGCAAGAACCGCGACGCGCTCGAAGCCGCGCTGTCGGACGACCGTGCCGCTGAGGCGGAAAGCCAGGCCTCGCGCCTGATCCTGGCGACCTCGATCGCGCGCAACTACGCCCGCCTGGCCGCGCTGT
The DNA here is from genome assembly GCF_004768545.1 of Cupriavidus oxalaticus. Classification (NCBI taxonomy): domain Bacteria; kingdom Pseudomonadati; phylum Pseudomonadota; class Betaproteobacteria; order Burkholderiales; family Burkholderiaceae; genus Cupriavidus; species Cupriavidus oxalaticus. Next base: position 2,187,952 of record NZ_CP038635.1, read on the forward strand.
ATGCCCAGCGCGACGTCGCCGAGCGCGCCATCGCGCAGCGCCGCGACCTGACCGAGCTGTCGCGCCAGCGGCTGGCCGCCGGCCTGGACACGCAGGTCGAGACCACGCAGGCACGCGGCACCGTGGCCGCGTCGCAGACCGACCTGCAGCGCGTCGACGAAGAGATCGCGCTGGCCCGCAACCAGCTCGCCGCGCTGCTGGGCAAGGGCCCGGACCGCGGCTTGCAGATCCAGCCGCCGGTGCTGCTGGCCCAGTCCACACCCACCCTGCCCGACGACCTGACCATCGGCCTGCTTGGCCGCCGTCCCGACCTGGTGGCTGCGCGCTGGCGCGTCGAAGCGGCATCCAAGGACATCAATGTCGCCAAGAAGGAATTCCTGCCCGACGTCAGCCTGACAGCGTTCGCCGGCCTGGCCGCGCTGGACCCGTCCAATCTGCTGATGGGCATCAGCCGCACCTTCGGCATCGGCCCGACCATCCGTCTGCCGATCTTCGAGGGCGGCAGGCTGCGCGCCAACCTGAAGGGCAAGTATGCCGGCTATGACATCGCCGTGGCCAACTACAACCAGGCGCTGGTCGATGCGCTGCGCGAAACCGCCGACACCATGACCAGCATCCGCAGCGTCGACAAGCAGATCGAGAGCCAGCGCGAAGCACTGGACCTGGCCGAGCACGCCTACGTACTGGCGACCACGCGCTACAAGGCGGGCCTGGGCACGCAGCTGACCGTGCTGAACGCGGAAAGCAACGTGCTGCAGCAGCGCCGGCTCGCGACCGACCTGCAGGCACGCCGCCTCGACTTGCAGATGGGCCTGATGAAGGCCCTCGGCGGCGGCTACCAGGAACCTGCCGAAGGCGAAGAGAGCCACGCCGGCCACAGCCAGGCCGGCACGGCGCAGCAACAGGACAAGACCCAGGCGGGCGCCCGCGGCTGATCCGCGCACCCGGTGATTGCAGACAGGATTCACCAGAGAACATCATGAGCAACAACCAGCAAGCGGCCGGCACCAGCAATCCCCAGCAAGCCCCGGCCCCCAACGGCAACGGCCAGCGCAAGCGCATGCTGCTGTCGCTGACCGCGGCGATCGTTGTCGCCGGCATCGGCTACGGCGTGTACTGGGGCATGTACGCCCGCCATTTCGAAACCACCGACGATGCCTACGTCGCCGGCAACGTGGTGCAGGTGACCCCGCTGGTCGCCGGTACGGTGGTGTCGATCGCCGCCGACGACACGCAACTCGTCACCGCCGGCCAGCCGCTGATCCAGCTGGACCGCGCCGATACCCAGGTGTCGCTGGAACAGGCCGAGGCGCAGCTGGCGCAGGCCGTGCGCGAGGTGCGCACGCTGTACGTCAACAACGGCTCGCTCGCCGCCAATGTGGCGCTGCGCGAGGCCGATGTCGCCAAGGCGCGCGAAGACCTGCGCCGCCGCCAGGCCATCGCCGGCTCGGGCGCGGTCTCCAATGAAGAAATCTCGCACGCGCAGGCGGCGGTCAAGGCCGCCGAATCGGCGCTGCTGGCAGCGCGCGAGCAGCTGGCCTCGAACAAGGTGCTGACCGACCAGACCACCGTGGAAAAGCACCCTAACGTGCAGCGCGCCGCCGCCAACCTGCGCTCGGCCTACCTGTCGTTCGCGCGCTCGACCATGCCGGCGCCGGTGACCGGCTACGTGGCCAAGCGCTCGGTGCAGGTGGGCCAGCGCGTGGCCGCGGGCGCGCCACTGATGGCGGTGGTGCCGCTGGACCAGGTCTGGGTCGACGCCAACTTCAAGGAAGTGCAGATCACCCATATGCGCATCGGCCAGCCGGTGACGCTGGAGGCTGACGTGTACGGCTCCAAGGTCGAGTACAAGGGCAAGGTCGCGGGCTTCTCGGCCGGTACCGGTTCCGCCTTCTCGCTGCTGCCGGCACAGAACGCCACCGGCAACTGGATCAAGGTGGTGCAGCGCCTGCCGGTGCGTATCGCGCTGGATCCGCAGCAGCTCAAGGACCACCCGCTGCGCGTGGGCCTGTCGATGACGGTGAAGGTCGACGTGCGCCGCGAGGAAGGCGCCGCCATGGCCAACGCCGCGCCGGCCAGGCCGATGCAGACCGACGTCTATGACAAGGTGGCGCAGGACGCCGACCAGCTGATCGCCCAGATCATCACCGCCAACAACGGCGGCCGCGCCGCCAGCCTGCCCGCCACCAATGGGACCGACGGCGCCAGCGCGGCCAACAACGCCAACGCCAAGCCTGCCCGCACCTGATCATGGCCAACTCCATCACCGCCGCGCAGCACGGCGCCGGCTCGCCGGCGCGGCCTGCCGCGCCGCTGGCGCCGCAGCAGCCGCAGCCGCTGACCGGCGGCAAGCTGGTGATCGGCACCATCGCGCTGTCGCTGGCCACGTTCATGAACGTGCTGGACTCGTCGATCGCCAACGTGTCGATCCCGGCAATCTCGGGCGACCTCGGCGTGGCGCCCAACCAGGGCACCTGGGTCATCACCTCGTTCGCGGTGGCCAATGCGATCTCGGTGCCGCTGACCGGCTGGCTGACCACGCGCTTCGGTGCGGTGCGGCTGTTCATCACGTCGATCCTGCTGTTCGTGCTGGCGTCGTGGCTGTGCGGCGTCGCGCCCAACCTGGAAACGCTGCTGGCCGCGCGGGTCCTGCAAGGGGCGGTGGCGGGGCCGATGATCCCGCTGTCGCAGTCGCTGCTGCTGTCGAGCTATCCACCCGCGAAAAGCACCATGGCGCTGGCGCTGTGGGGCATGACCACGCTGGTGGCGCCCATCATGGGCCCGCTGCTGGGCGGCTGGATCTCCGACAACATGACGTGGCCGTGGATCTTCTACATCAACGTGCCGGTGGGGATCATCACCGCCTACGCCACCTGGGCCATCTACAAGGACCGCGAGACGCCGACCAAGGTGCTGCCGATCGACCGCATCGGCCTGGCGCTGCTGGTGATCTGGGTGGGGTCGATGCAGCTGATGCTCGACAAGGGCAAGGAGCTGGACTGGTTCCACTCCACCGAGATCGTGGTGCTGACGCTGGTCGCCATTGTCGGCTTCCTGTTCTTCCTGGCATGGGAGAGCTATGAGAAGCATCCGATCGTCGACATCAGCCTGTTCAAGGGCCGCAACTTCAGCTCGGGGGTGATCGCCATCTCGGTGGCATACGGGCTGTTCTTCGGCAACCTGGTAATCCTGCCGCTGTGGCTGCAGACCATCATCGGCTATACGGCGACGGATGCCGGCATCGTGATGGCGCCGGTGGGGATCTTCGCGATCCTGCTGTCGCCGGTGATCGGGCGCAACCTGCCGAAGATGGATGTGCGCTGGGTCGCAACGGCCGCGTTCATCACCTTCGGCATCGTCAGCCTGATGCGTTCGGGCTTCACCACGCAGGTCGATACCTGGACGCTGATGGTGCCGACGCTGATCCAGGGCGCGGCGATGGCGATGTTCTTTATCCCGCTGACGTCGATCATCCTGTCGGGACAGCCGGCCGAGAAGATTCCGGCGGCATCGGGCTTGTCGAACTTCGTGCGGATTACCTTCGGCGGCATCGGCGCCTCGATCTCGACCACGGTATGGGAAAACCGCACGGCGCTGCACCACGCGCAGCTGGTCGAGCAGGTGAACCCGTACAACCCGGCCTATCAGGGCCAGCTCAGCCACCTGACGCAGATGGGCATGAGCCAGGCGCAGGCCGTGGGGGTGATCGAGCGCAACATCAGCCAGCAGGCAGCCATGCTGGGCGCCAACGATATCTTCTGGATCTCGGGGATGCTGTTCTTCGTGCTGATCGGCTTTGTCTGGCTCACGCGGCCAGCCAAGGGCGGCGGCGGTTCGGCGGACGCGATGGCGGCACACTGACGCATACACCTGCTTAGGGACAAAGGGACGCTTGCGAGCGTCCCTTTTTTGTCTTCTCGCCGGAACCCACCGGCACCCCTTGTATTCCGGCCTCGGCCGTCCTATGATTTCCAAACCGATTTACGGAACCACGGTTCCGAAAAACGGAACCAAACGGAAAACCAAAGAGACGGAGCGACGGTGTGAGCATTCTCGAGGGCGTGGAAAGCGTGCTGGCCATGTTCGAACAAGGCCGGCACGAGGTCACGTTCAACGACGTCATTGACGAACTCGGCCTGGCCAAGAGTTCGGCTTCGCGGCTGCTGGCGCAGATGGTGCGCTACCGGCTGCTGGAGCTGCAGCCATCGACGCGGCGCTACCGCCCCGGGACACTGCTGATCCGCGCCGCCCAGGCGGCGACACAGGCGCATCCGTTCGACGAGCAATGCCGGGCGATCCTGGCCGCGCTGTCTGACTCCACCGGCTTCACCGCCTACCTGTCGATGCTCGACGGCACCGACACCGTGGTGCTGCAGCGCCTGAACGGCAGCAACCCGGTGCAAGTGCTGTCGCCGCCAGGCGCGCGCCGGCCGGCATTCACCACCGCGATGGGCCGCGTCCTGCTCTCGCGCCTGCCGGAAGCCGAATTCAGCGCACGCTATGGCACTTCCGGCGCGCGCAAATTGCCCGAGGCGCCGGCTGGCTGCCCCGCTACCGTGGCCGAACTGGCCGAGCGCGTGGCAAGCGCCAGCCGCGAGCGCAGCGCGATCGCCGTGAATGAAGGCATGCCGGGCATTGGCGCCGTGGCCACCACGCTGGCCGATCCGCTTTCCGGAGATGTGCGCGGCCTGTGCCTGTCGTTCACCGCGATGCAGGTCAGCCAGGCCCAGGCCCACGCGCTGCGTGAAACGCTGGTGCAGGCAGTGGCGCCGGTCGGGCAGCGCATCGGCGATCCGCTCTGGCTTCATCCCGGCGACACCGCCGGGCAATAGCAATCCCGGCAGCTCAATCCCATGGAACTCCTGTTACTCAGCAACTCCACCAGCGACGCGGGCTACCTCGTCCATGCCCACGACGCGCTCCGCGAACTGGCCGGCGGGCGCACCCGCGCCTGCTTCCTCCCGTTCGCCGGCGTCACGCGCGACTGGGACACCTATGAAGCGCTGGTGCGCGACGCGCTGGCCCCGGCCGGCATCGAAGCGCACTCGCCCCACCGGCTCTCCGATGCCGAATGCGTGCGGGCCGTGGAAGCGGCCGAACTGATCGTCATCGGCGGCGGCAACACCTTCCGCCTGCTGCAATGCCTGCGCGAACGCGGCCTGCTGCCCGTCATCGCGCGCCAGGTGGCTGCGGGCGCGGCGCGCTATATCGGCTGGAGCGCCGGCACCAACGTCGCTTGCCCGACCATCCGCACCACCAACGACATGCCGGTCGCCGACCCCGGCGGCCTCGATGCGCTCGCGCTGGTCCCATTCCAGATCAACCCGCACTACTTCAACCTGATGGTGCCCGGCTTCCGCGGCGAAACGCGTGACCAGCGGCTGGCCGAGTTCACGGTGCTGCAGCCGCAGATGCCGGTGCTGGGCTTGCCCGAAGGCAACTGGGTGCGCGTATCGGGCGATCGCATGGAGATGGGCGGCGCGCATGGCGCACGCTGGTTCCTTGGCCAGGAGATCGTAGACGTCGCCCCCGGCGCATTGTCCGTGCCGGCCTGCGCCGCTGCCATCTGAGCCATCGCAATACAGGAAAGCAAGGAACCCAAGCAAGATGTCCATCAAGCAGGTGATTGAATCGATCGAGCTGCTGTCCGCAGCCAATGTCGACGGCGCAGCCGTTGCCGCTTTGCTGCGCGCGCGCGGCATCAGCGACGTAACGGTGACGCGCGTGGAAGAGAACGGCCTCTGCACCGACTTCCTCGCCTGCACCCTGCCCGGCCGCAACCCCGACGCGCCCGCGCTGGGCGTGGTCGGCCGCCTTGGCGGCGTGGGCGCGCGCCCGGCAGTGACCGGCCTGGTGTCCGATGCCGACGGTGCGATCGTCGCGGTCGCCACCGCGCTAAAGCTGGCCGACATGGCCGCCGGCGGCGACGTGCTGGCCGGCCCGGTCCGCATCCACACCCACATCTGCCCGCATGCCGCCACGCGGCCGCACCAGCCGGTGCCAATGATGAAGTCGCCCTTCGCCATGCGCACGATGATGTCGCACGAGGTCCATCCGCAAATGGCGGCGATCCTGTCGGTCGACACCACGCGCGGCAACCGCTTCGTCAACCGGCGCGGCGTCGCGCTGACGCCGGTGGCCAAGGAGGGCTGGCTGCTGCGCCTGCCCGAACGCATGCTGGACCTGATCGGCTGGGTCAGCGGCGAGCTGCCGGTGGTGCTGCCGCTGACCACGCAGGACATCACGCCCTACGAGAACGGGCTGTGGCACGTCAATTCGATCATGCAGCCGGCCATCGTCACCGATGCGCCGGTGGTCGGCGTGGCGCTGACCGCGCAGACCACGGTGCCTGGCTGCGCGACCGGCGTGACCAATGCCCATGACCTGGATGTGGCCACGCGCTTCTGTATCGAGGTCGCGAAGCTGTTCGGCCAGGGCCAGTGCGCCTTCTACGACGTGGACGAGTGGGCCGAACTGCAACGGCGCTACGGCTCGCTGGCGCACCTGCAAACCGTCGGGGTGGCTGCATGACCGCCACGGCCGAACGGCTGCCGCGCGTGGCCTTCGTCACCATCGGCCAGGCGCCGCGGACCGACGTGGTCCCGCAGATGCTGGCCGACCTGGGACTGCCGGTGGCGGCGGAAGAATTCGGCATCCTCGACGACCTCGACGCGGACCAGATCGCCGCACTCGCTCCGGCCGCTGGCGAATACCGCTTTGCCAGCCGCCTGCGCGACGGCTCGCAGGCCGTGATGGGCAAGCCCGTGGCCGAGGCGATGCTGGCGCGGCTGATGGCATCGCTGGACGATGGCCGCTTCGACGCACTCGTGCCGCTATGCACGGGCACCGCGCTGCCACCGATGCGCACGCTGGTAATTGAGCCGCAGCAGGTGGTGGACCACCTGACCGTCGCGCTCGCCCAGGGATGCAAGCGGCTCGGCATCGTGCTGCCGCTCGAAGGCCAGGTCGACAGTTTTCACCTGATCGAGGCGGTGTCCTGCGAACTGCGCGTCACGCATGCCTCGCCTTATACCGATATGGGCACGGGGCGCTTCGCACAGGCAGGCGAGACGCTGCGCGGCTGCGACCTGGTGATGATGCACTGCATGGGCTACACCGAGGCGATGCGGGCCGAAGTCGCGCGCCATGCCGGCGCGCCGGTGCTGCTCTCGAACCGGATGGTGGCCAGGCTGCTCGGCCAGGTGCTGGAAGGCCGCGCCGGAAGCCGCCTGTGATGTGGCTTACGGGTAAGGGCAAGCCCGCTGACAGATTGCCCGTGACACTGCTGGAGTGGAAGTAACGATGGAAAAGGTGGCGAAGTGGATGGGGCCGCTGCTGCGCGGCATGGTGTGCATGAGCCTGGGCGCGGTAGCGGCCACGGGCGCGCATGCACAGGAGTGGAAGCCGTCGAAGCCGGTGCGGTTGCTGGTGGGCTTCGCGCCGGGCGGTTCTGCCGACCTGCTGGCGCGGCTGGTGCAGGGACCGTTGTCCGAAAGCCTCGGTGTGCCGGTGGTGGTGGAAAACGTCCCGGGCGCGGGCGGCAACATCGCTGCCGACAAGCTGGCCAAGGCGCCGGCTGATGGCTACACCATCGGCATGGGCGCGGCCGGTGCGATGGCGGTCACGCATGTGCTCAACGCGAAGGGCACGCCGTACAAGCCGGACGATTTCACGCCGATCGCCATGCTGGCGACGCAGCCCAACGTAGTGATCATCAACCCGGCATTGCCGGTCGGGTCGATGGCCGACTTCACCGCGTACGTGAAGAAGACGCCGCAGGTCACCTATGGCACGGCGGGCGTCGGCACGTCCAACCACCTGATCGCCGAGACCATGCTGCACCGCCTCGGCGTCGACATGGTCCACGCGCCGTACAAGGGCGCCACGCCGGTGATCACCGACCTGATGGGCGGCCATATCGCCATGACCGTGGACAACATCACCACGGCGGCATCGCTGGCCAAGTCCGGCAAGGTCCGCGCCATCGCCGTCACCGGCAGCAAGCGCTCGCCGCTGTTGCCCGACGTGCCGACGCTGGCCGAGAGCGGCCTGAAGGATTTCAATATGCCGACCTGGCAAGGGATCTTCGGCCCGAAGGACCTGCCCAAGCCGATCGTGGCCCGCTACAACCAGGCACTGGTGAAGGCGCTGGCGAATCCGGAAGTGAAGAAGAAGATGGCGGAGTTCGGCTCCGAGCCGGTCGGCGGCACGCCCGAGCACTTCGCCGGGTTCCTGGCGCAGGATCGCAAGATGTGGGCCGACGTGATCAAGGCAGCAAAAATCACGCTCGACTGATCCGCTCCCGGCGAGGAGCGGCGCCTACAGCTTGACCAGCCGCTCCGGCCGCAAGGCTCCCTCGCGCATGCGAGCAACGCCGAGCAGGCGCGCCGGCGCGCCGGCATAGACGCGCGCCAGCACGCCTTCCGCGATATCGGTGCCATCGGGCAGGTCCCGGTGCGCAATGCGCTGTCCCTGCAGGAAGCGCGCAGCGGCAGCTTCGTCCAGCGTCACGGGCGGACTTTTCTGCAGCAAGGCGTCGACGGGGGCCAGCATGTCCGGCCGCGCGGCATCGTCCTGTTGCTCGATCTGCTCGAGCGTCACCGCGCCGTCCAGCGTCAGGTCGCCCACGGCAATGCGGCGCAGGCCGGTCAGGTGGGCGCCGCAGCCCAGCGCCTCGCCGATATCCTCGGCCAGCGTGCGGATGTAGGTGCCCTTGCTGCAGGTCACGCGCATGGTGAACGCGGCCGTGGTGAACGCCGGGGGCAGCGCGCAACCCAGCAGTTCGATCGCATGGATGGTGACGCGGCGCGCGGCGCGCTCGACCGTCTGCCCAGCGCGCGCGTACTCGTACAGCGGGCGGCCATCCTTCTTCAGCGCCGAATGCATCGGCGGCACCTGTTCGATCTCGCCGGTAAAGCGCGCCAGCGCCTGCTCCACCGCGGCGCGGTCGCAGGTCACCTCACGGACATCGAGCAACTCGCCCTCGGCGTCGCCGGTACTGGAGCGCGCACCCAGCCGCACCACGGCGTCATAGGTCTTGTCCGCTTCCAGCAGGTCCTGCGAAAACTTGGTGGCCTCGCCAAAGCACAGTGGCAGCAGGCCGGTGGCCAGCGGATCAAGCGTGCCGGTATGCCCGGCCTTGTTGGCGCGCAACAGGCGCTTGGCGCGCACCAGCGCATCGTTGGACGACAGGCCCAGCGGCTTGTCGAGCAGCAGCACACCATGGACATCGCGGCGCGGCAGGCGCGGCGGACGGGCGGCGTTGGAATCGGTCATCGGAGGAAACAGGAGCGACGCTGATGCGGCGCGGCGTGCGACCCTGGCGGTCGCGTTGCCCATGCCTGGCGGCACGGGCACCGGCTCAGTCGTCTTTCGAACGCGTGGCGTTCGCTTCGTTGATCAGCTTGGACATCTCGATCGCGTGTTCGACCGAGGTGTCGTGCAGGAAGCGCAGCGTCGGCACGGTATGGATGTGCAGGCGCTTGTACAGCAGCGAGTGCAGGAAGCCGGCCTTCTCGTTGAGGATGGCTTCGGCCGTCGCCGGCTCGGCACCCAGCACGGTGAAGTGCACCTTGGCGTGGGCATAGTCCGGCGTCAGCGTGACCGACTGCAGCGTGACCAGGCCCAGGCGCGGGTCGCGCAGCTCGCGCTGGATCATCTCGGCCAGGTCCTTCTGGATCTGGTCGGAGATGCGGAGGTTGCGGGAGGAGATATTGCCTTTCTTGGCCATTCAATACTGTTCTGCTGAGATGACAACGGCAGGCCGAGGCCTGCCGTTGCTTGCGACGCTTACAGCGTACGCGCCACCTCGGTGATTTCGTACACTTCGAGCTGGTCGCCTTCCTGAACATCGTTGAAGTTCTTGATCGACAGACCGCACTCGAAGCCTTGCTTCACTTCCTTGACGTCGTCCTTGAAGCGCTTCAGCGAATCGAGCTCGCCGCTGAAGATGACCACGTTGTTGCGCAGCACGCGCACCAGCGAACTCCGCTTGACCACGCCGTCGGTGACCATACAGCCCGCCACCGCGCCGACCTTCGGCACGCGGAAGACCTGGCGCACCTCGACCGTGCCGGTCGTGGTCTCGCGCTTCTCCGGCGCCAGCATGCCCGACATCGCCGCCTTGATCTCGTCTACCGCATCGTAAATGATGTTGTAGTAGCGGATATCGATGCCGTTGTGCTCGGCCAGCTTGCGCGCGCCAGCGTCGGCACGCACGTTGAAGCCGATGATGACCGCCTTCGAGGCCGTCGCCAGGTTGACGTCGGACTCGGAGATGCCACCCACGCCGCCGTGCACGATCTGCACGCGCACTTCGGCGGTCGACAGCTTCTGCAGCGACTGCACCAGCGCTTCCTGCGAACCCTGCACGTCGGCCTTGACGATCAGCGGCAGCGTTTGCACTTCGCCTTCCGTCATCTGCTCGAGCATGTTCTCCAGCTTGGCGGCCTGTTGCTTGGCCAGCTTCACGTCGCGGAACTTGCCCTGGCGGAACAGCGCGATTTCGCGCGCCTTGCGCTCGTCCGGCAGCACCAGCACTTCCTCGCCGGCGGCAGGCACTTCCGACAGGCCCTGGATTTCCACCGGGATCGACGGGCCGGCTTCCTTGGTCGGCTTGCCGTTCTCGTCGAGCATGGCACGCACGCGGCCATAGGCGCTGCCAGCCAGGACCACGTCGCCACGCTTGAGCGTGCCGCTGCTGACCAGGATGGTAGCGATCGGGCCCTTGCCCTTGTCGAGCTGGGCTTCCACCACCAGGCCCTTGGCCGGCGCGTCGACCGGCGCCTTCAGTTCCAGCACTTCAGCTTGCAGCGACACCTGCTCCAGCAGGTCTTCGATACCGGTACCGGCCTTGGCGGACACCGGCACGAACGGCGAATCGCCGCCGTACTCTTCCGGCACCACCTGCTCGGCCACCAGTTCCTGCTTGACGCGGTCCGGGTTGGCTTCGGGCTTGTCGATCTTGTTGATCGCCACCACGATGGGCACGCCGGCAGCCTTGGCGTGCGCAATCGCTTCCTTGGTCTGCGGCATCACGCCGTCGTCGGCCGCGACCACCAGGATCACGATGTCGGTCGCCTTGGCACCGCGGGCACGCATGGCCGTAAAGGCCTCGTGACCCGGGGTGTCCAGGAACGTGATCACGCCGCGGTCGGTTTCCACGTGGTAGGCACCGATGTGCTGCGTAATGCCGCCGGCTTCGCCCGCGGCAACCTTGGTGCGGCGGATGTAGTCCAGCAGCGAGGTCTTGCCGTGGTCGACGTGACCCATCACGGTCACCACCGGCGGACGCGGCAGCAGTTCGGCGTCGGTGTGCTCTTCACCGTCCACCACCAGCAGCGCTTCCGGATCGTCCAGCTTGGCGGCGAACGCCTTGTGGCCCATTTCTTCCACCACGATCATGGCGGTTTCCTGGTCCAGCACCTGGTTGATCGTCACCATCTGGCCGAGCTTCATCATCTGCTTGATGACCTCGGACGCCTTCACGGCCATCTTGTGGGCGAGATCCGCCACCGAGATGGTTTCCGGCACGTGCACTTCACGCACCACCGGTTCGGTCGGCGCCTGGAAGCTGCTGCGGCTGTCGTCATGCTGCTGCTGACGGCCGCCGCGGCCACGCGGGCCACCGCGCCAGCCGCCCACGCCGCCCGACGAATCGCCGCGCGTCTTCAGGCCACCGCCCTTCTTGCGGCTGCCTTCGTCCTGCCACGTGCCAGGCTTACCCACCTTGCCCTTCTTGTCGGCGGTGGTGGTGGTCGTGGCCGTGGTGGCGGGCTTCTTGTCGCCAGCCTTGGCTTCGGTCGCGGTCGCGGAAGCCGGCTTGACCGGCTTGTGCAGCGTGCCGGTCTGCTCGGCCTTCTTTTCTTCGGCCTTGCGCTCGGACGGCGCCTTCAACACGCGAGCCGGTGCATTCAGCATCTGCTGGATGGCGCGGGCTTCGGCTTCGGCAGCCTCGCGGCGCTTGCGCGCGGCAATCTCTTGTTCGGCACGAGCCTTGTCGGCGGCAGCCTTGGCCTCGTCGGCGGCCTTCTGGGCCTCGGCGCGCTCGGCGGCCACACGGGCCTTCTCGTCCTCGGCCTTCTTGCGCGAGGAGTCTTCCGCAGCCTCGGTCACGGCACGCGACGCAGCAGCCTCTTCCTCCGCCTTCTTGGCGGCGAGTTCGGCCTGGCGGCGCTGTTCCGCTTCCAGGGCTTCCTGGCGGGCACGGCGCTCGGCTTCCTCGCGCTCGGCAGCCTCGCGGGCGGCCTTGGCTTCGGCTTCCTGGCGCGCCAGCAGTTCGGCCTGGCGTCGTTCTTCCTCTTCGCGGCGTGCCTGCTCGGCCGTGTCGACAACCGGGGGCTGAGCCTCGGCCGTATCAGCGTGCGCCTCGGGGTGGGCTTCGTCGCGCTTGATCAGGACGCGCTTCTTGCGCACTTCGACCTGGACCGTGCGGGTCTTGCCGGCGCCATCCGACTGGCGGATCTCGGACGTCTCGCGCTTCGTCAGCGTGATCTTCTTCCGGGAGCTGTCGTCGGCCTGGCCGTGCGAACGCTTCAGATAGTCCAGCAGCCTGGTCTTATCCGATTCCGTGATGATGTCTTCTGGCGCAGCTTTGCCCACCCCAGCCGCCTGCAATTGTTCCAGCAGGGCAGCTGCGCTGCGACTCAGTTCTGCGGCCAGTTGGGCAACTGTTGTGCTTGCCATTCAAACCCTTTCAATGCTTGGTGTCTTCGTCGGGACAAATCGTATGCGGAAAGCGCGCCCGGGCTGGTATTGGCCAGCCCGGCCCCGTGTCCCTCAGTTGAACCAATGTTCCCGTGCTTTCATGATCAGCGCCTTGGCTTCTTCCTCGGTGACGCCGGTCATCTCGACCAGTTCGTCGACGGCCAGTTCGGCCAGGTCGTCACGCGTGTGGATATCACCTTCGGCCAGCTTGCCGATCAGTTCCGGGTTCAGGCCGTCGAGCGAGCGCAGATCCTGCGACACCTCTTCCACCTTTTCTTCCCGGGCCAGTTCCATCGTCAGGAGCGCATCACGCGCGCGGTTGCGCAGCTCGTTGACGGTGTCTTCGTCAAAGGCCTCGATCTCCATCATTTCACTGATGGGGACATAGGCCACTTCTTCCAGCGTGGAGAAGCCTTCCTCGATCAGGATGTCTGCCACTTCCTCATCCACGTCCAGCTTGGACATGAACAGCTTGCGCACGACATCGCTCTCTTCGGCCTGCTTCTGCGCCGATTCTTCCTGCGTCATGATGTTGATCTGCCAGCCGGTCAGCTCGGACGCCAGGCGTACGTTCTGACCACTGCGGCCGATGGCGACGGCGAGGTTTTCCTCGTCGACCACCACGTCCATGCTGTGCTTCTCTTCATCGACCACGATCGACTGCACTTGCGCAGGTGCCAGTGCGCCGATCACAAACTGCGCCGGGTCTTCCGACCACAGCACGATATCCACGGCCTCGCCGCCGATCTCGTTGCGCACCGCGGTCACGCGCGTACCGCGCACGCCCACGCAGGTGCCGATCGGGTCGATGCGCTTGTCATGCGCCACCACCGCGATCTTGGCACGCACGCCCGGATCACGCGCGGCGGCCTTGATTTCCAGCAGGCCCTGCTCCATTTCCGGCACTTCGTTTTCGAAGAGCTTGATCAGGAACTCGGGGGCCGTGCGCGACAACTCGATCTGCGGGCCGCGCGCGGCGCGGTCCACGTTCAGGATATAGGCACGCACGCGATCGCCGGTGCGCAGGTTTTCCTTCGGGATGATCTGGTCGCGGGCCAGCAGCGCTTCGACGCGGCCGGATTCCACGATCAGGCCCTTCTTGTCGGCGCGCTTGACCGTGCCGGTCATGATCTTCTCGCCGCGATCCAGGTAGTCGTTCAGGATCTGCTCGCGCTCGGCGTCGCGGATGCGCTGCAGGATCACCTGCTTGGCGGCCTGCGCGCCGATACGGCCGAACTCGACCGACTCGATCTGCTGCTCGATGTAGTCGCCAAGCTCAAGGCTGGGGTTCTCATCGCGGGCTTCGAACAGAAGGATTTGCTTGTCCGGCTCCTGCAGGCCCTGCTCGTCGGGAACGACCAGCCAGCGGCGGAAGGTTTCATGCTCGCCCGACTCGCGATCGATCGCGACCCGGATATCCACGTCTTCTTCGAAACGCTTCTTGGTGGCCGAGGCGAGCGCCGCCTCCAGGGCACCGAATACCACATCCTTGTCGACGTTCTTCTCACGCGCAAGCGCATCGACGAGCAACAGAACTTCGCGGCTCATTGCTTGTTCCCTTTTCTTTGATTTCCTTTGAAGTCGAATACCGGCACCAGGCGTGCCTTGTCGACATCGGATACGGCAAATTCCAGCAGTGCCGGGCCATCCTTGCCCTCGAACTCCAGGCCGACCTTCTCCGCGCCAGCCTCGCCGGCCGGTTCGCGCAGGATGCCCGTGAAGTTCTTCTGCCCGTTCACCGGCAGGCGCAGCGTCACGCGCGCCTCGGCGCCGGCAAAGCGGACGTAGTCGGCCAGCTTCTTCAGCGGCCGGTCCAGTCCGGGCGACGAGACCTCGAGGCGTTCGTAGTCGACGTTCTCGACCGTGAACACGTGGGTGAGCTGGCGGCTCACCTTTTCACAATCCTCGATGGCGATGCCGGTTTCAGGCTGATCGATATAGACACGCAGCAATCCGGCCGGGGCACGCTCGAGCTCAACCAGCTCATATCCCATGCCGTTAAGGGTGGTTTCGATCAAATCTGCCAGATGCACTGTTATCCCGAGTAATGGCCATCAACACCGTTGGCAGGCAAACCCGCCGCTGCCGTCCGGGACGACCCTGCTGCAGTGCTGCCTGTCCGCCATCCCGCACGCGCCGGGGCGCGGGACCGAATTCGGGCGAACCAAAAAAAAATGGGCGCAATGCCCATCATTCGCCCACCCTCGGCGAGGATGGCTTTTTGAATAGACTTGAATTATACGCGGATTATGTCGAAAAGGCAAAAGCCAGACATACTCGCGGATTACGCGCCGCGCCGGCGGGTCGTCACCCCGCCGTGCGCGGCATCAGGCACTCAGCGATTGCCCCCGCGATTGCCCCCGCGGCTGCCTCCGCGATTGCCACCACCGCCGCCGCCGCCACGCTGGCCGCGATTTCCGCCTGCCTTCGCCGCCTTCGGCATGACGTTTCCGTTCGCCTCGCCGCCGCCACGACGCTGCGGCTTGCCTTGCCCGCCAAGCCCGGCGCCACCGCCACCACGCGCCTGGCGCGCGCCGGTGCCGCGGCCGCCGCCAAGGTTGGCCGCGTGCGAGGTCAGCAGCGTGGGGCCGTGGCTGATGTAGCCCATCGACGTCTTCATCGGATCCGGCTGGCCGCCGCGGCTGCCGCCCCGCGCACCGCCCTGCTCGTAGCGCGGCAGGCCGTCCATGCCGGTATGCATCGGCATGCCGGCAATCGCCGCTTCGGTACGCTGCTTGCGCCCGCCGACCTTGGTCGCGCCCTTGCCGGACTGCTCGCCCTTGCCTGGCACCTTCAGGCCGACGGCGGTCATCAGCGCCTTGACGTCATTGGGCTCGACCTCCTGCCAGCGGCCGCGCTTGAGGCCGCGCGGAAGCAGGAACTGCCCGTAGCGCGTACGGATCAGGCGCGACACGGTCAGGCCGACCGCCTCGAACATGCGCCGCACTTCGCGGTTGCGGCCTTCGGTCAGCGCCACGTGGTACCACTGGTTGACGCCCTCGCCGCCGCCGTCCGCGATGCGCAGGAAGTTGGCCTCGCCGTCGTCCAGCTTGATGCCGTGCAGCAGGCGCTGGCGGTCGGCTTCGGCCAGCTCGCCCAGCGTGCGCACCGCGTATTCACGTTCGACGCCGTAGCGCGGGTGCATGAAGCGGTTGGCGATATCGCCCGAGGTGGTGAAGATCAGCAGGCCCTCGGTATTGAAGTCCAGCCGGCCAATGGCGACCCACTTGCCGGACTTGATGCGCGGCAGGCTGTCGAACACGGTCGGACGGCCTTCCGGGTCCGACTGGCTGACGATTTCGCCGGCCGGCTTGTGGTACAGCAGCACGCGCGGCGGCTTGGTCGAGACCTTGCGGTGAATCAGCTTGCCGTTGACGCGCACCTGGTCGGCCGGCAGGATGCGCTGGCCGATATGCGCCGGCAGCCCGTTGACCGAGACCCGTCCCTGCAGGATCAGCTCTTCCATTTCGCGGCGCGAGCCCAGGCCGCCTTCGGCCAGCACCTTGTGCAGCTTCGGGGCGTCGTCCTCGGCCGACAGCTCACGCACCGGCTTCGCCTTGGTGCGCGGGATGACCGTGTCTTCCTTGTCGTACTGCTCGGAAATCACGAAGCGGAACAGGTCCTCGCTGCTGGCCGCGGCCTTGTCGCCACCACCCTGGCCCTGGCCCTTGCGCTGGCCCTGCGGCTTGGCACCCTCCTTGCGGCGGCCCTGCGGCTGCCGGCCGGCAGCGCCCTGGCCCTCGGCCGGAGCGGCTGACTTGCCGCTGCGCGGGTTCGGCTTGCGCTTGCGGGGCGCCTGCTCACCCTTGTCCGCCCTCTCGGCTCTTTCGGCTTTCTCGCCGCTTTCAGCCTTGTGCGCCTTGTGCGCCTTGTCGGCCGGGGCCTGCGCCGACTGGCCGCCATCGCCCTCAGCCGGCTTGCGCTTGCCGCGGCCGCGCTGGGCACCGCGCCCGCCGGCCGCCGCTGGCGCCGGGGCCGCTTCCGCGGCGTCGCCGGGCATACCGGCCTCGGCGCCTTCGGCGCGGCCGGCATCGCGATCTTGCGTGGCCTGGCGGCGCGACGCCACCAGGTTCCTCAGCCCGCGGCGCAGCCCCTTGCGGCGGGGCGCGGCTTCGCTGCCCGATCCGGGTTCGGCGGCGCCGGAATCGGCGGGTGCGCCCGCATGGCGGGTGTCTTGCTCAACGGAATCAGACAAGATATTCACTATCGGATGTTGCATGTTGTTCAGTTCGGCACGCGTTCGTCGTGCTCGCTCGGGTGCGGCGAGGCGCCGTCTTCCGGCAGTTCAGCCCGTGCCCCGTCCGGATCGGAATCGGCAGGATTGCCCAGCTCGGTTGGTTCGCCTTCGGCACCCAGTTCCTCCGCCCCATGCTGGTGCGGCTGCAGGTCGAATCCGTTGGCGACTGCGCCGTCGGCGGACCCCTGGCCGGCGTCCGTGGCTTCGGGCTCGCCTGCGGCGGATGCCTCGGGCCGGGCCGGCTCGGCAAACGCCTCTTCATCGGCACTGCCAGGCTTGCCTGCCGCCAGCGCCTCGAAATCGATGGCCTGCTGGTCCAGCAGCGTTGCCTGCGCCTGCGCCTGGGCATCCTCGAGCGGGGGCAGCTCGTCCAGCGTGCGCAGCCCGAGGTCGTCCAGGAACGCCTTGGTGGTGGCATACAGGGCCGGACGCCCCGGCACGTCACGGTGCCCGATCACCTCGATCCAGCTGCGGTCTTCCAGCTTCTTGATGACTTCCGTGCTGACCGTCACGCCGCGGATTTCCTCGATATCGCCACGCGTCACCGGCTGGCGATAAGCGATGATCGCCAGCGTCTCCATCACGGCGCGCGAGTATTTCGGCGGCTTTTCCGGATTCAGGCGATCAAGGTATTCACGCATCTCGGGGCGGCTCTGGAAGCGCCAGCCGCTGGCCAGCGACACAAGCTCCACGCCGCGCGGGCGCCAGTCCTGGCGCAGTTCCTCCAGCAGCACGCGGACGGTGTCCGCGCCGACGTCGTCGGCGAACAACCGTCGCAGATCATTGACGCGCAAAGGCTCCTGCGCGCAGATCAGCGCCGTCTCGAGGACGATCTTCGCCTCTTGGGTATTCATGTTGATGGTGTGCAGCCTGTCTTTGCACCTGCTCCCGGACGGATCCGGGGCACCGGAGATTTTGGATACAGCGATGCCAATGCCATCGCCATCTCATTGCGCAGCTCACCCGGATGCCTGCTGCATCCAAGCCGTGCACTTCCCTTTCTTTGCATCGAGTTGCCGGGTCACTCCGGCAGGAGATCGTTCGCATGCCGCCATGGGCCGGTCAGCGAACCTCTTGCGTGGCGCGTCCGCACAACGGACGCCGCTGTCGGCGAACTGAACGCCTCGGACGCAAGAAAAACGGGTATCGGGAGCAAGGCCGGCATCTCCAACACCGCAGTGCCAGCCGGGCTTTTGAACCAGATCATTTGAACCGGATGGACCGCGGGACGGGCCAGGAATCGAACTACCAACACTCCCCGCCGCCCTGGGCGCACCTTCTGGCAGGAAGGCCGCTGGCGCTGCTCGCCGCTGCTTACAAAACACCGCGCGATACCGCAATGCTGGCGATTGTATGGCATTCCCGCCCTCGCCCGCAACCACCATCCGACGCGCCGAGCGCCGCATACGTCTCAAAAGACCAGGCAGAAACCCTGCTCTGCCAGCGAATGTGGCAACAACACCGCGCGCGCCAGACCAAGGGCCCCGAACACCATGACCGCCACGCCCGCGCCCACGCGCACCGCGCGCCGCCGCGACAGGCTGCGCAGGTAGCCGGACAGCCCCGACAGCACCAGCAGGTTGGGCAGCGTACCGATGCCAAACACACCCATCACCAGCGCACCGGAACCGGCATTGCCGGCGAGCAGCGCCAGCGTCAGCGCTCCATAGACCATGCCGCACGGCACCAGCCCCCACGCCAGGCCAACACCATAGCGCCTGGCAAGCCCCCCATGCGCACGCACGAAGGTGGGCATGGCGCCGCCGCCCAGCCGCCCAAGCTGCCGCGCCAGCACGCTGCCTGCCCGCACCGCCAGCCGCTCGAGCCACGCGACGGTAAAGGCATTGCCGCGCAGCACGCGCCAGCCCGACCACAGCAGCATGGCACTGCCGGCACCAAACAACCAGCGCTGCAACGGCAGGTAGTCCTGCTTCCACGCGCCGGCGCCAATCGCGCCCAACAGCGCGCCAAGCAGCACATAGGTCGAAATCCTGCCCAGGTGCATTGCCAGCAACTCGCCGGCCCAGGCAGCGCGGCTACGCACGAAGGTCAGGGCCGCGACGCCGCCACGCGGCTGTTCAACCGCCAGTGCGATGCCGCCACACATTGCCGCGCAGTGCACGCCGCCCAGCAATGCCAGCATAAAAACGCTAATTAGCACACCAAATGGCAAATCTGACTCCCTGCCTCATCACATCGCACGGTAAAATGGCGGGGTCGCGCCCTCGCATCCACTCTTGCAGGTTCCAATTGCTCACCTCCATTCCAATCACTGAGATGTCGCCTCGTTGCTCCACTTGCGCGATGGGGCAACTGTGCCTTCCGGTTGGCATGTCCCAGCAAGACCTCACCAAGATGGACACGCTGGTGCAGGAACGCATCCGGGTCCATAAGGGTGAGACCTTGTATCGCATGGGCGATCCCCTCACCGCGGTTTACGCCGTTCGCTTCGGCACGCTGAAGACCCATGTCACGACCGAAGACGGCCGTTCACAGATTACCGGTTTCCACCTGCCAGGCGAAATCGTCGGCCTCGACGGCCTCGGTGAGATGCAGCATGCCTCGGACGCCACCGCGCTGGAAGATACCGAGGTCTGTGTAGTCCGCCTTGGGGACCTGCAGACGCTGTCTGCAGACCTGCCTTCGCTGCAGCATCAGTTCCTGCGGCTGATGGGCAAGGAAATCACGCACGACCAGATGATGCTGGTGACACTCGGTTCGATGCGCGCCGAAGAACGCCTGGCCGCTTTCCTGATCAACCTGTCCGAGCGCCTGTCGGCGCGCGGCTACTCGTCGACCGAATTCGTGATGCGCATGAGCCGCGAGGAAATCGGCAGCTACCTGGGCCTGAAGCTGGAAACCGTCAGCCGCCTGTTCTCGCGTTTCGCTGAGGCCGGCCTGATCCAGATTCGCCAGCGCCACGTCAAGCTGGTGGATCTCGCCGGCATCAAGCAGCTCTACAGCCGTAGCTGCTGACCCTTCCCACCACCCGCCGCTTTGCGCCTGCGCCGCGCGGGGCGGCGCAGGCATCGGCATTCACTCCAACTCGTCGGTATCGCTGAGCCGCGTCGGCATCGTGTACAGCGTCAACCCGCTGGACAGCGCGCAGAAGATCCACGCTAGCAGGAAGCTCATCGTGTAGATCGATTCGCGCGACGCCTCGATCGGATGCCCGAAGAACTTCAGATCACCGGGGTCCACGACCGAGAACACCGTCGCGGTGGCGAAGCCCGCCATCAGGAACCCGGGCCACAAGACCCACATCAGCCAGCGCAACCTCATGGCTGCCTCGCTGCGCTCGGCTGAGGCCGCACCGCCTCGGCCTTCTCGACCACCAGTCCATGGCGCGCTGCGCCCTGCACCGGCACGTCAGGATGCGCCGACGCAAGCCAGATGGTGACGCCGCACGCCACCATCGCGACCAGCGGGCCGCTCATCAACAGCCACGGCCACGGCTCTTTCCACCACGGATTGCCTTGCTGATTCATCATGCCCCCTTGAGTTCTGCACCGAGCGCCTGGCGTCACAGGTCGCGCGGCACGATAAAGCTGGTGCTCTGCCGGATCTCGGCGTTGCCCTGCTCCGATCCTTCGCTGGTCACCGTCACGCTGATCTTGTGCGTACCCTGCGCCGCGTCTTCGATCGGCACGCGTATGCGGATCGGCAACAGCCGGTTCGAGGTCGGCGCCAGCGATTCGGCCTGCTTGTCATATTCGACCGTCAGGTGCTTCAGCTCGTCGCTGTCGGCTCGCACGCTGATATGCATCGGCCCCTCGGTCGTGTTGATCAGCTGCAGGCGATACACATTCTCGATCCAGCGGCCTTCGACCTCCCGGCCCAGCGCGCCGCGGTCGCGGATGATGTCCACCTTCAGCGGCGTGCGCAGCGCGATCGAAGCCACAAAGCCAGCGAGCAGCGCGACCCAGATCACGGAATAGATGATGACACGCGGACGCAGCAGGCGCTTGCGCGATGCTGCCGCGGACAGCGCCTTGCGCATGGCATTCTCCGAGGTGTATCGGATCAGCCCGCGCGGGTAGGACATCTTGTCCATGACCTGGTTGCAGGCGTCGATGCACGCGCCGCAGCCGATGCATTCATACTGCAGGCCATCGCGGATATCGATGCCGGTCGGGCACACCTGCACGCAGATGCTGCAGTTGACGCAATCGCCCAGGCCCGCCTGGCGATGGTCGGTCTTGCGCGAACGGCTGCCGCGCGGCTCGCCCCGGCCGACGTCGTAGGTCACGACGTAGGTGTCGCGGTCGACCATCACGCTCTGGAAACGCGCATACGGGCACATGTACTTGCACACCTGCTCGCGCATGAAGCCAGCGTTGCCCCAGGTGGCGAACGCATAGAACAGCATCCAGAACGTCTGCCACGGGCCCAGCGACAGGCTCGCCAGCTCGCCACCCAGCTCACGGATCGGCGCGAAGTAGCCGATGAAGGTGAAGCCGGTCCACAGCGCGATCAGTACCCACAGGAAGTGCTTGGTGGCCTTGATACGCAGTTTGCGCAGGCTCCAGGGGTCGCCGTCGAGACGGATGCGGGCGATCCGGTCGCCTTCGATCCGCCGCTCGATCCACATGAAGATCTCGGTATAGACCGTCTGTGGACAGGCGTAACCGCAGAACAGCCGCCCGGCGATCGCCGTGAACAGGAACAGCGCCAGCGCCGAAATGACCAGCAGCACGGCGAGATAGATGACATCCTGAGGCCACAACACCAGCCCGAAGATGTAGAACTTGCGTTCGCCAAGGTCGAACAGCACGGCCTGGCGTCCGTTCCACTGGAGCCAGGGCGTGCCGTAGTAGATCAGCTGCGTGAAGAGGACCAGCCAGACGCGCCAACTGGAGAAAGCGCCCGTAACGGAGCGCGGATAGATCTTGCGGCGGACCTCGTACAGCGTTTCATCCGAGGTCTCGGCAGGCGCAGCGGCCGACCGCTGGCGGTCGGCCGCCCGGGCCATTTCTTCGGTCCCGGGTGCGTTCATGGATGGTTTCTCCTGCGGGCGGCCCGCGCCCGCTCAGATGAGTCGCCTGTCATTGGCCGGCACCCCCGCCGGTATTCGACAGACCCCAGACATAGGCCGTCAGCATGCGGATCCGCTCTGGCGTCAGGATCTCTTCATGTGCCGGCATATGGTTGTTATGCCCCTTCAGGATGGCGTCGACGATGCTGCCTTCCGAACTGCCATACAGCCACACGTTATCGGACAGGTTCGGCGCGCCCAGTGCCTGGTTGCCCTTGCCGCCGGCACCGTGGCAAGCCGCGCAGGTCGACTTGAAAGTGCTCTCGCCACGCGAGGCGCGGATGGGATCCGAAGACAGCCCCGACAGCGAGCGGACATACTGCGCCACGTCGCCTGCCAGCTTGCCGTCGATGGTGGATGCGAACGGCGGCATCACGCCATTGCGGCCCTTGGCAATGGTCTGCTGGATGGTCTCAGGTTCGCCGCCATACAGCCAGTCGCCGTCCGTCAGGTTGGGAAAGCCGCGGCTGCCGCGCGCATCCGAACCATGGCATTGCGCGCAGTAGTTCAGGAACAGCCGCTGGCCAATTTCGCGCGCCTGCGGATCTCCAGCCACCTGCTTGACATCCATCTTCAGGTACTTGGCATAGATCTCGTTCTGCATCTGCTCCTGCGCGGCACGATGCGCGGCCAGTTCGCCCTGCGTCGAGAACTTCAGCACGCCTGAGTACTTGCCCAGACCCGGATACAACACGAGGTAGACCAGGCCGAAGATACAGGCCAGCAGGAACATCCACATCCACCAGCGCGGCAGCGGGTTGTTCAGTTCGCGCAGGTCGTCGTCCCAGACGTGGCCGGTGTCGTCGCCCCCGCTGGCGGTCTTGGTGATCTTGCGTTGCGAGAACAGCAGCCATACGCACCAGACGATGCCGACGAGCGCGATCGCGGCAATGTAGTAACTCCAGAAATCGGAAAAGAAATCGCTCATGGCTAGGTGTTCCGGCTCGATGTTGTCGTGGTTTCGTCAGGCAGCGCGAACGGCAGCATGGCGGATTCCCGGTTGGCGGCCTGCCGGCCGGCCGACCACGCCCACCAGCAGATGCCAAGGAAGACGACCATCGACACGACGGTCGCAACAGCGGTGATCATGGCCATGGCTTACTCCTTCGCCGGTGCAACTGCTGCAGCGGTGTCCACGCGGACATTGCGGCGGTTGGTGCCCAGAGCCTGGAGGTAAGCCACCAGCGCGTCTTCCTCGGTCTTGCCCTGGAGCTCGTCCGGCGCCTTGGCGATGTCGGCCTCGGTGTATGGCACGCCCAGCTTCGCCAGCGCCCGCATGCGCGCCTGGATATCGTTGGTCGGCAGCGCGGCCTTCTCCAGCCACGGGTAGGAAGGCATCACCGACTCGGGCACCACGTCACGCGGGTTGCGCAGGTGGATGCGTTGCCAGTCGTCCGAGTAGCGGCCGCCGACGCGTGCCAGGTCGGGACCGGTACGCTTCGAGCCCCACAGGAACGGGTGATCGTAGACGGCCTCGCCCGCGGTGGAGAAATGGCCGTAACGCTCGGTTTCGGCCTGCAGTGTCCGCACCTGCTGCGAGTGGCAGCCGACGCAGCCTTCGCGGATATAGATATCCCGGCCCATCAGCCGCAGCGGCGAATACGGCGTGATACCCGGATCCGGCTTGGTCGTGGAGTGCTGGAAGAACAGCGGCACGATCTGCACCAGACCCGCGATGCTGACCACGAGGATCGTGCAGATGATCAGCCAGCCGATGTTCTTCTCCAGCGTTTCGTGGGAAAAGAATCTTTGTTTTTCCGACATCTTTCTATCCTGGAATGATCAGTGTGCGGAGGCCGGGATGCTGGCCGGGATCGGCGCATCCACGGCACGCTTGCCGACGATGGTCTTGGCGACGTTGTAGGCCATCAGCAGCATGCCGGAGAGGAAACAGATGCCACCCAGCAAACGGATCAGGTAGAACGGGTACTTGGCCTTGACCGCTTCGACGAAGGCATAGGTCAGCGTGCCGTCAGGCTGCGTGGCGCGCCACATCAGGCCTTCCATCACGCCGGCGATCCACATCGAGGCGATATACAGCACCACGCCGATGGTCGCGATCCAGAAGTGCCATTCGATCAGGCGCACGCTGTACATCTGCTTCTCGCCGAACAGCCGCGGGATCAGGTAGTAGAGCGAACCAATCGAGATCATTGCGACCCAGCCCAGCGCGCCGGAGTGCACGTGGCCGATGGTCCAGTCCGTGTAGTGCGACAGCGCATTGACGGTCTTGATCGACATCATCGAGCCTTCGAACGTGGACATGCCATAGAACGACAGCGCCACCACCAGGAACTTCAGTATCGGGTCGGTGCGCAGCTTGTGCCAGGCGCCCGACAGGGTCATGATGCCGTTGATCATGCCGCCCCACGACGGCGCCAGCAGAATCAGCGAGAACACCATGCCGAGCGACTGCGCCCAGTCTGGCAGCGCGGTGTACTGCAGGTGGTGCGGGCCGGCCCACATGTAGGTGAAGTTCAACGCCCAGAAGTGGACGATGGACAGGCGGTATGAATAGATCGGACGCTCGGCCTGCTTGGGAATGAAGTAGTACATCATCCCGAGGAAGCTGGTGGTCAGGAAGAAGCCCACCGCGTTATGGCCATACCACCACTGGATCATTGCGTCCTGCACGCCGGCATAGGCCGAGTAGGACTTCCACAGCGACACCGGCATCTCAATGTTGTTGACGATGTGCAACAGCGCGATGGTCAGGATGTAGGCGCCGAAGAACCAGTTGGCGACATAAATATGCCGTGTCTTGCGCTTGACGATGGTGCCGAAGAACACGATCGCATAGGCCACCCAGACCGCGGTGATCAGCAGGTCGATCGGCCATTCCAGTTCGGCGTATTCCTTCGAGGAGGTAATGCCCAGCGGCAGCGTGATGGCCGCGGCGACGATAACCAGTTGCCAGCCCCAGAACGTGAACGCCGCGAGCGGGCCGCAGAACAGGCGGGCCTGGCAGGTGCGCTGGACCACGTAGTACGAGGTCGCGAACAGCGCGCTGCCGCCGAAGGCAAAGATCACCGCATTGGTATGCAGCGGCCGCAGGCGGCCGAACGACAGCCAGGGCGTGTTGAAGTTGAGTTCAGGCCAGATCAGCTGTGCTGCCAGCAGCACGCCGACGGCCATGCCGACGATCCCCCAGACTACCGTCATGACAGCGAACTGTCTTACGACGCCGTAATTGAAGGTGTCGACGCGTGAAGACGCGGCAGTGACATCCATTCAGACCCCCAAAGCTTAGAGAAGAGAAAAAACCTACTGACGTTGTGACTTTAGAAAAACCCCGCCACCGGTGTGTTGATCTTTATCAAGTCGCTCAGGACCGGCAATGAACCTCGCGGCGCGCCCCGGTCCCAGACCGATGTCATCCCAGGACATGCGCGCATCAAGGCTTGTCGTTGTCCAGCAGGATCGATTCCGCGGGCCGGTCGAGATCGTCGTACTGGCCCGCATGCAATGCCCACCACAGCGCGGCGGCGATCACGACGACGAGTACCAGGCTCATCGGCACGAGCAGGTAAAGCGTTTCCATGAGGCTCCTAGACCGACTTGCGGCCGGCGCGCAGCAGACGCCAGGCGTTGGCCACCACCAGCAGCGACGACAGTGACATGCCGATACCGGCCATCCATGCCATCACCAGCCCGGTCGCCGCCAGCGGGATCGCCACCACGTTGTAGAAAAAGGACCAGCCCAGGTTCTGCCGCACCACGCGCCGCGCCTTGCGCGACACCGCCAGCGCGGTTGCGATCTCGTCGATGCCGCCGTGTGTCAGCACGGCGTCGGCGCCGGCCTGCGCCAGCGGCGCGCCGCTGCCGATCGCGATCGAGACCTGCGCCTGCGCCAGCACCGGGGCGTCGTTGATGCCGTCGCCCACGGCCAGCACTACCGCCCCGCCCTGCTGCAGCCGCGCGACGTAGTCGCGCTTGCCCTCGGGTGTCACTTCGCCGGCGGCATGGCCGATGCCGAAGTGCTCTGCCCACCAGCGCACGGCCGCGGCGTTATCGCCGGAGACGAGGTGGCAGCGCACGCCCAGCGCACCGAGCCGCGCCAGCAGCGCGGACGTCTGCGCGCGCTCGACATCGGCCAGCACGAAGCTGGCGAGCACGCCGTCCTGTGCCGCCAGCCACACGACCGTGGCGCCGGGATGGGCCGGGCCCGCAACCGCCGGCACTGGCACGGATGAGCCGCCGCTAACGAGCCCGCGCGCGAAATCCAGCCGGCCGAGCCGCAGGCGGCGTCCGTCGACCGTGGCTTCAAGGCCCTGTCCGGGCACGTTGCGGATGCCGGTGACCGCCACGGCATGGCCCCCTCCATCGGGCACGGCCGCGAGCAGTGCGCGTGCGATGGGGTGCTCGCCGCCGCGCTCCATCGCCGCGGCCAGTGCAAGGCATTGCGCCTCGCTCAGGTCGGCCAGCGGCTGCACTGCCGCCACGGCAAAGCGTCCTTCAGTCAGCGTGCCGGTCTTGTCCAGCACCACATCGGTCACGCGCGCCAGCGTCTCCAGCGCATGGCCGCGCGTCAGCAGTACGCCGCGCCGCGACAGCGCGGCGCCCGCGGCGGCCAGCGCGGCCGGCGTGGCCAGCGACAGCGCGCACGGACAGCTGACCACCAGCACGGCGATCGTCACCAGCAGCGCGCGTGACGGATCGATCCACAGCCCCCACACCAGCCCGGTCAGCGCCGCCAGCACCAGCAGCGTCGCCACGAACCAGCCGGCGACACGGTCGGCCAGCGTGGCCAGGCGGGGCTTCTCCGCCAGTGCGCGGTCGAGCACCGCCACGATCTCGGCCAGCCGTGTGCCGGCGCCCACGCGCGACACGCGCAGCTCCAGCGGGCTGGCGGTGTTGAAGCAGCCGGCCAGCACGGTTTCACCGGCACGGCGGCGCACCGGCCGGCTTTCGCCGGTCAGCATGGACTCGTCCAGTTCGCTGGCGCCGGCGACGACGGTCCCGTCGGCGGGAACGATCTCGCCCGCCTTCACGCGGATCAGGTCGCCCTGGCGCAAACGTGCCACCGGGATGCGTTCACCCGTGGCCCCTATTCCGGCAAGCCGCTCGCAGGTGGCGGGAAGCTGGCGCGCGAGCATCTCGGCACCGCTGCGCGATGCCTGGCGCACCCGCAGTTCGAGGTAGCGCGCCAGCAGCAGGAAGGCGACGAACATCGTCACCGAATCGAAATAGACCTCGCCGATGCCGCGCACGGTGGCGAGCGCACTGGCGATAAATCCCGCGCCCACGCCGATGGCGACCGGCACGTCCATGCCCATATGGCGCTGGCGCAGGCTGCGCCAGGCGCCGCCAAAGATCGGCGATGCGGAATAGAAGACCACCGGCAACGTCAGCGCAAAGCTGGCCCAGCGCATCAGCTGCAACTGGCCGGGGTCGATGGTGGCCTCGTGCGTGTAGATCGGCCATGCGTACATCATTACCTGCATCATGCCGAGCATGGCCACGGCCATGCGCATCAGCAGGCTGCGGCGCGCGCGACGGTCCTGCTGGTCGGTGCGCGAGACCTCGAACGGCCACGCCATGTAGCCGATGCCGGCGAGCGCGGCCAGCAATCCGGCCACGGACTGCGTGCCTTCGCGCCAGCGCACCACCACGCGGCGGGTGGCGACATTGGCAACCGCGGATTCCACGCCGGGCTGGCGCGTCAGGTGCTGCTCGATCAGCCAGGCGCAGGCGGCGCAGCGGATGTTCTCCGGCGCCAGCGTGATCTCGGCGCGGCCGTTGTCGAGCGGGCGCACGAACTGGGTGCGCAATTCGGGGGTGTCATAGGCGCCCCAGATCGGCTCGGCTTCGCGCCGCGCCGCGTCGTCGATCGGACGGGCAAAGCGGGCCTCGTCACCATATAGATGGGCAAATCCGGCTGCGTGGAGGGTCTGCGCCAGGGCCTGGCAGCCGCCACAGCAGAAGACCCGGCGGGCGCCGTCCAGTTCGGCAGCCAGTGGCTCGGCCTGCGCGACGGGCAGGCCGCAATGGAAGCATGCGAGTTGCGCCCCAACAGCGGCCGTGCCAGCGTTGGCGGCAGGCGCCGCGGACGCTGCATGCAAGGCCAGCACGCTGGCGGAAGGGATGGTGGCTGGGGACGACATGGGGACCTTTTTCTACCCCCTGCAGGGTATAGGGCGGTCCCGGCATCGGCCTTGATTTAGGTCAATGCGGCCCGGCTATCGTCGCGCCGGGCCGAAATACAACGCTTGCCGACGCTCAGGTGAGCGACGTGTCCATGGTGCGGCGCTCGGATTCCAGGTACTCGCGCGACTGCATCTCGATGATGCGCGACACGGTCCGGTGGAATTCGTTGGCCATCTGCCCCTCTGTGTAGAGTTCGTCCGCCGGCACTTCTGCCGACATCAGCAGCTTGACCTTGTGGTCGTAGAAGACGTCGATCAGCCAGGTAAAGCGCCGTGCTTCCGACGACATGCGCGGCGTCATGCGCGGCACGTCGGACAGGATCACGGTATGGAACTGCGAAGCCAGCTCCAGGTAATCGTTCTGCGAGCGCGGCCCGCCGCATAGCGTGGCGAAGTCGAACCACACCACGCCATTGGCCTTGCGCAGCGAGCGCAGTTCGCGGTGCTCGATATGCAGCAGCGGCGACTCGTCGGCCACGCCGGCAATCGACGTGAAGGCATCGCGCAGCGCCGAGTTCGCGCTGGCGTCGAGCGGCGTGTGGTAAGCCTGCACCTGTTCCAGTGCGCGCTTGCGGTAGTCGATGCCGGCATCGACGTTGAGCACGTCCATCTTCTGCTGGATCAGCGCGATGGCAGGCAGCACCCGGTCGCGGTGCAGGCCGTCCGTATAGAGCAGGTCCGGCCGGTAGTTGGAAGTCATCACGAACTGCACGCCGTTGTCGAACAGCTGCTGCAGCAGGCGGTGCAGGATCATCGCGTCGGCGACGTCGCTGACATGGAACTCGTCGAAACAGATCAGCCGGAACCGGCGCGCGATGCGCCTGGCCAGTTCATCCAGCGGGTCCGGGCGGCCGCGCAGCTCTTCCAGCTGGCGATGGACCTCGCGCATGAATTCGTGGAAGTGCAGCCGCGTCTTGCGCACCACCGGCACGCAGGTATAGAAGCTGTCCATCAGGAAAGACTTGCCGCGCCCCACCCCGCCCCACATGTAGACGCCCTTGGGCACGTCGGGACGGACCAGCAGCTTCTTCAGCGCGTTGTTGCGGCGGCTCTTGTAGGCCACCCATTCGTCGTAGCACTGCTGCAGCCGCGCCACGGCACGCAACTGCGCCTCGTCGGATGTGTAGCCGCGCTCCTTCAGTTCCTTTTTGTAGTACTCAGTGACGTTCATGCTGGGGGCTCACGCGGCACGCGCCGCAAGTGAAAACGGCGCGCCGCTGGTGCGGCGCGCCGGTACTCAAACAATGCGAGGCATGCGCCTTACATATTGAGTTGACGCTTGTCGACAGCCAGCGCGGCTTCACGCATGACTTCCGACATCGACGGGTGCGGATGGCAGACGCGGCCGATATCTTCGCTGGCGGCCTTGAACTCCATCGCCACCACGGCTTCGGCGATCAGGTCCGAGGCGTTGGCAGCCACGATGTGCACGCCCAGGATCTCGTCGGTCTTGGCGTCGGCCAGCATCTTGACGAAGCCATCGGCGTGACCCATGCCCAGCGCACGGCCGTTGGCCATGAACGGGAACTGGCCAGCCTTGAACTCGCGGCCTTCTGCCTTGAGCTGGGCTTCGGTCTTGCCGACCCATGCGATTTCCGGGAAGGTGTAGATCACCCACGGCACGCAGTTGTAGTCGATATGCGGCTTCTGGCCGGCGATGCGCTCGGCCACGGCCACGCCTTCGTCCTCGGCCTTGTGCGCCAGCATCGGGCCGCGCACCACGTCGCCGATGGCCCACAGGCCCGGCACCTTGGTGGCGCAGTGGTCGTCCACCTCGATGAAACCGCGCTGGTCGGCGGCCAGGCCGACAGCATCCAGGCCCAGGTTGTCGGTGTTGGGCACGCGGCCGACCGACACGATCAGGCGATCGACTTCCAGGGTCTGGGCGGCGCCGTCCTTGTCGGTGTACTTGACGGTGACGCCGTTCTTGCCGGTGGTCACTTCGCTCACGTTCACGCCGAGGCTGAACTTCAGGCCTTGCTTGGTCAGCTGCTTCTGGGCTTCCTTGGCCACGCCTTCGTCGGCGGCGCCCAGGAACGCGGGCAGCGCTTCCAGCACGGTCACGTCCGAGCCCAGGCGGCGCCACACCGAACCCAGCTCCAGGCCGATCACGCCGGCGCCGATCACGCCCAGCTTCTTCGGCACTGCGGGGAACTTGAGCGCACCCTCGTTATCGCTGACCAGGTCGTTGTCGACCTTGATGCCCGGCAGGTGGCGGGCCTTCGAACCGGTGGCGATGATGACCTGCTTGGCGGTCACGACTTCACCGGCGATCTCGACCTGGAAGCCCTCGGCGGTCTTGCCGACGAACTTGCCGTAGCCCTTGAGCAGCGTCACCTTGTTCTTGCGGAACAGGAACTCGATGCCCTTGGTCATCTTGCCGACGATATCGTCCTTGCGCTTGAGCATCTTGGACACGTCGACCTTGACGTCGCCCACGGTGATGCCGTGGTCCGCCAGGTGGTGCTGGGCGTTCTCGAATTCTTCCGAGGAAGCCAGCAGTGCCTTTGACGGGATGCAGCCCACGTTCAGGCAGGTGCCGCCCAGGCGCGGCTCGTTCTTGGGATCGTCGTAGGCGTTGCCTTCGCAGCAGGCCACGTTCAGGCCGAGCTGGCCGGCGCGGATCGCGGCGATATAGCCGCCGGGGCCGGCGCCGATCACCAGCACGTCGAATTGTTTGCTCATGGGGATTCCTTTGTGGCACCGGCAGCGTGTGCCGGCGCGCGATCAACTCTGGAGATGCGCACCGCGCGCGCCGGCATGAACCAACGCGCGCAGGGGGGACCGTCGATTACAGGTCCAGCAGCAGGCGGGCCGGATCTTCCAGCGCGTCCTTCATGGCGACCAGGCCCAGCACGGCTTCGCGGCCGTCGATGATGCGGTGGTCGTAGGACATGGCCAGGTAGTTCATCGGGCGGATCACGATCTGGCCGTCTTCCACCACCGGGCGATCCTTGGTGGCGTGCACGCCCAGGATGGCCGATTGCGGCGGGTTGATGATCGGGGTCGACAGCATCGAACCGAACACGCCACCGTTGGAGATCGAGAAGGTCCCGCCGCTCAGCTCGTCCAGCGACAGCTTGCCGTCACGGGCCTTCACGCCAAACTCGGCGATCTTCTTCTCGATGTCGGCCAGGCTCATCTGGTCGGCATTGCGCAGGATGGGCACCACCAGGCCGCGCGGCGAGCCCACGGCGATACCGATGTCGAAATAGCCGTGGTAGACGATGTCGTTGCCGTCGATCGAGGCATTGATCAGCGGGAACTTCTTCAGCGCGTGCACCGCGGCCTTGACGAAGAACGACATGAAGCCCAGCTTCACGCCGTGTTCCTTCTCGAAGCGGTCCTTGTACTTGTTGCGCAGGTCCATCACCGGCTTCATATTGACTTCATTGAAGGTGGTGAGGATGGCGTTGGTGGCTTGCGACTGCAGCAGGCGCTCGGCGATACGGGCGCGCAGGCGGCTCATCGGCACGCGCTCTTCCGGGCGGTCGCCCAGTGCGGCGAAGTCGACCGGAGCCGAAACCTGCTGCAGCGCCGGCTTGGCGGCGGCCGGAGCCGGGGCGGCCTTG
This sequence comes from Cupriavidus oxalaticus, assembly GCF_004768545.1. Classification (NCBI taxonomy): domain Bacteria; kingdom Pseudomonadati; phylum Pseudomonadota; class Betaproteobacteria; order Burkholderiales; family Burkholderiaceae; genus Cupriavidus; species Cupriavidus oxalaticus. Next base: position 2,219,647 of record NZ_CP038635.1, read on the forward strand.
GCGGCCGGAGCAGCAGCAGCAGCCAGCGCGTCACCCTTGGTGATGCGGCCGTCCTTGCCGGTGCCGGCAACCTGGCCAGCCGACAGGCCGGCTTCGGCCATCAGCTTGGCAGCAGACGGCATGGCCACGCCGCCTGCGGCGGCAGGAGCGGCAGCGGCAGCAGCAGCCGGTGCCGGGGCAGCGGCGGCGGGCGCCGGAGCGGCAGCAGCCGGGGCGGCGGCACCAGCAGTGGCTTCGGTATCGATCTTGGCGATGATTTCATCGGCCACGACGGTATCGCCGTCGTTCTTGACGATGATCGACAGGACGCCTGCCGACGGGGCCGGCACTTCCAGCACGACCTTGTCGGTTTCGATCTCGATCAGGATCTCGTCCTGGGCAACGGCTTCGCCAGGCTTCTTCTTCCAGTTGAGCATGGTCGCTTCGGCGACCGATTCGGACAGCTGCGGAACCTTGACGTCAACAATAGCCATGGTTGTGAATTCCTCGTGTTATGCGTGTTGTCTTTATATCGGCAAGCCACGGCGCAACTGCGCGCGTCGCCGTGGCTGCCTCTGATTACTTGGTCAGAACAAAGCCCTTGAGCTTGGCGAAGGCAGCTTCCAGCAGAGCCTTCTGTTGCTCGTTGTGCTTTGCGTAGTAGCCCACCGCCGGCGAAGCCGAGGCGGGACGACCGGCATAACCGAGCTTCTGGCCATCCGTCATGTTTTCCATGATGTAGTGCTGCACGAAGAACCAGGCACCCTGGTTCTGCGGCTCGTCCTGGCACCACACGATCTCGGTGGCGTTCGGATATTTCTTCAGTTCCGCGGCAACAGCCTTGTGCGGGAACGGATACAGCTGTTCCAGGCGGATAATCGCGGTGTCGTTGGCCTCGCGTTCCTTGCGCGTGTTGACCAGGTCGTAGTAGACCTTGCCCGAGCACATGATGACGCGCTTGACCTTGCTGGCGTTCAGTTCTTCCTGGTCGGCAATCACGGTCTCGAAGTGGCCCTTGGCCAGTTCAGACAGCGACGACACGGCGTCCTTGTTACGCAGCAGCGACTTCGGCGTCATGATCACCAGCGGCTTGCGGAACAGGCGGATCATCTGGCGGCGCAGCAGGTGGAAGATCTGGGCCGGCGTGGTCGGCTGGCAGACCTGCATGTTGTGGTCCGCGCAGAGCTGCAGAAAACGTTCGATACGAGCCGAGCTGTGCTCCGGACCCTGGCCTTCGTAGCCGTGCGGCAGCATCAGGGTCAGGCCCGAGGCGCGGCCCCACTTCACTTCACCCGACGAGATGAACTGGTCGATCACCACCTGGGCGCCGTTGACGAAGTCGCCGAACTGGGCTTCCCAGATCACCAGCGCGTTCGGCTCGGCTGCGGAGTAGCCGTATTCGAAGCCGAGCACGGCTTCTTCCGACAGCACCGAGTCGATCACCGTGAACGGTGCCTGGTTTTCCGACACGTTCTGCAGCGGCACGTACGAGCCGGCATCCCAGCGCTCGCGCGCCTGGTCGTGCAGCACGGCGTGGCGGTGGGTAAAGGTGCCGCGGCCGGCGTCCTGGCCGGTGATGCGCACCGGGTAGCCCGAGGACACCAGCGAGGCGAAGGCCAGGTGCTCACCCATGCCCCAGTCCAGCGGCTGGTCGCCACGGCCCATGTTGGCGCGGTCCTTGACGACCTTCTCCACCAGCGGGTGCAGCTTCAGCGTCTCAGGCGTGGTGGTGATGCGCTCGGCCAGGCGCTTCAGTTCGGTCACCGGCACCGCGGTGTCGGCGGCGTCCGTCCACTTGCGGTTCAGGAACGGCATCCAGTCCACCGCGAACTTGTTCTTGAAGTTCGACAGGACGGGGTCGGCGGTGTGCTTGCCGGCGTCCATCGCAGCGCGGTATTCCTTGACCTTCTCGTCGCCAAACTCGGCCGGGACCAGCTTCTGCGCGGCCAGCTTCTCGGCGTACACCTTGCGCGTGCCGGGGTGCTGGCTGATCTTCTTGTACATCAGCGGCTGCGTGACCGCCGGGGTATCCTGCTCGTTGTGGCCCAGCTTGCGGAAGCAGATGATGTCGACCACGACATCCTTGTTGAATTCCATGCGGAAATCAACCGCCAGCTGCATCGCGTACACCACGGCTTCGGGATCGTCGCCGTTCACGTGCAGCACCGGGGCCTCGATCATCTTGACCACGTCCGTGCAGTACAGCGTCGAGCGGGCGTCGCGCGGGTCGGAGGTGGTGAAGCCGATCTGGTTGTTGATGACGATGTGCATCGTGCCGCCCGTGCCGTAGCCGCGGGTCTGCGCGAGGTTCAGCGTCTCCATGACCACGCCCTGGCCGGCAAAGGCGGCGTCGCCGTGCACCTGCACCGGCAGCACTTCCTTGTGGCCGACTTCGCCGCGGCGTTCCTGGCGGGCCTTGGCCGAGCCTTCCACCACCGGGTTGACGATTTCCAGGTGCGACGGGTTGAACGCCAGCGACAGGTGCACCGGGCCGCCTTCGGTCGAGACATCGCTCGAGAAGCCCTTGTGGTACTTGACGTCACCGGCCGGCAGGTCGTCGACGTGCTTGCCTTCGAATTCGGCGAACAGATCGGCCGGCATCTTGCCCAGCGTGTTGACCAGCACGTTCAGGCGGCCGCGGTGGGCCATGCCGATCACGATTTCCTGCACACCCTTGGTACCGGCGCGCTGGATCAGTTCGTCCATCGCGGCGATGAAGCTTTCGCCGCCTTCCAGCGAGAAGCGCTTCTGGCCGACGTACTTGGTGTGGAGGAAGCGCTCCAGGCCTTCGGCCGCGGTCAGGCGGTCGAGGATGTGCTTCTTCTTCTCCAGCGTGAAGACCGGCTTGGAACGCGTGGTTTCCAGGCGCTCCTGCCACCAGCGCTTCTGCGCCTGGTCGCTCACGTACATGAATTCGGCGCCGATGGTGCCGCAGTAGGTTTCGCGCAGGTTGTTCAGCAGCTCGCGCAGGCTCATCGACTCCTTGCCAAAGTACGTATTGCTGGCATTAAAGACGATGTCGAGGTCAGCTTCGGAAAAACCGTAGAACGCGGGGTCCAGATCCGGCAGGGGCGGACGCTCCTGGCGCTTGAGCGGGTCCAGGTCGGCCCAGTGCGAACCGATGTTGCGGTAGGCGGCGATCAGCTGGGTGGCAGCGACGCGCTTGCGGCCCATGTCGGAATCGGCCGAGGCAACGATGGTCTTGATGGGGCCTTGCTTGGCGCGCTCGGCGAACGAGGCAACGATGGGAGCGTGGGCGACATCCCGGCCGTTCGAGCCGTCGACGGCGGGAACGTTCTGCATGGCGTCGAAATACGAACGCCAGTTGTCGGGAACCGAGGCGGGATTCTGGAGGTAGGCTTCGTACAGTTCTTCGACATACGGGGCGTTACCGCCGAAGAGGTACGAATTGCTCTGGTACTGCTGCATCATGGGACGCTCACTATTCTCCGGGTATGCCGGAGTTCAGCGGGTTATTCAACCTTCCGCGACACGGCTTGACCGGTTAGCGGATTGCAAACAACTCTTGGGAGCCCAACTGAGGACCCTGCGCAAACGGCGCCACCGGGGTGCCGCATGTGCTGGCTTCCTCACAAGGCCCGAAAGGGCAAGTTGTGCGGGGAAGGACCTAAGTCTTCACGGCGGTAAGAATAGCATGTTTGCCTGAACGGGATGTGGACTTTTCGCGATGCGGAACTTCATCGCACGACAACTCGCATCGCCATCGGCGTTTTAGCAACAGCCACACAACAATCAGACGTGCGGCTCTATCTTGTCGACGGCATCGGTGATCAGCCCGTCCAGCCCCCAGCCCAGCAGTTGCGCGGCCTTCGCCGGGTCGTTCACGGTATAGCTGAGGACGCGGTAGCCGGCCGCGTGCGCGGACGCAATGACGCCCTCGTCCAGCTCTCGGTAATTCGCATCGAGTGCCACGCAGCCGAGCCGGCGCAACCGCTCGAGCCAGTCGGCCGGCAGCTTGTCGAGCAGCAGCGCTCGCGGCAGGTCTGGCGCCACGCGTGCTGCCGCAGTCAGTGTCTCTTCCGAGAACGACGACAGCAGCGGCGGCACCGCAGCGCCAGCCCACAGCGCCGCGGCATCTAGCGCGACCGCCGCGCCGGTGCGCGCTTCGGTGCCGGGCACCGGCTTGATCTCGATATTGGCCAGGAAGCCGTTGGCCTGCGTATAGCGGGCGATGGCGGCCAGCGTCGGCACCGGCTCTCCGGCCCAGGCCGGGCCGTGCCAGCTGCCGGCATCGAGCAGCGCCAACTCGCCAAGCGTCAGCGCATCGACCCTGCCCTTGCCGCTGGTGGTGCGGTCGAGCGTCGCGTCGTGCATCAGCACCGGCTTGCCGTCGGCAGTCAGCTTGACGTCGAACTCGAACATCCGGTACCCAAAGGCGGCGCCGTGGCGGAACGCGGCGAGCGTGTTCTCGGGCGCCAGCTTGCCCGCGCCGCGATGCGCGATATGGCGCGGGTACGGCCAGGACTGGGTGTCTGCGATGGCTGGCATGTCAGGCCTCGATGCGCTTGCCGGTATCCGGCGCGAAGAAATGGAGGTGGTCAGGCGACGAGGTCACAGGCAGGCGGTCGCCTGCGCTCACGCGCGCATGGCTCTCCAGCCGCACCACCACCGGCTGGCCGCCGAGCGAACCATAGGCGAACGAGTCGGCGCCGAGCGCCTCCACCACGCGCACATCGACCTCGGCGATGGCCTCGTGCGCGGCGCACGGCTCGATATGTTCCGGCCGCAGTCCCAGCAACGCCTGTTCGGGCAGGTGCAGTCCCATCGGCAGGTGGCCGAGCGTGGCGGGAGCGCTGTCGGCGCCCTCCTTCGCCACCACCCGCATCTGCGCGCCACCATTGCCCGCGCCGTTGCGAACCACCGGGATCAGGTTCATCGGCGGCGAACCGATAAAGCCCGCAACAAAGGTGCTGGCCGGCTTCGAATAGACTTGCAGCGGCGTGCCGATCTGCTCCACGCGGCCCGCGTTGAGCACCATCATGCGGTCGGCCAGCGTCATCGCCTCGACCTGGTCGTGGGTCACGTACAGGCTGGTGGTGCCGAGGCGGCGATGCAGGTCCTTCAGTTCCAGCCGCATCTGCACGCGCAGCTTGGCGTCGAGGTTGGACAGCGGCTCGTCGAACAGGAACACCGCCGGCTCGCGCACGATGGCACGGCCCATGGCCACGCGCTGGCGCTGCCCGCCCGACAGCTGGCGCGGCTTGCGGTCCAGCAGCGGCGACAGCTCCAGGATGCCGGCGGCATGCTCCACGCGCTGCTGGATCTCGGCCTTGGCCATGCCGCGGATCTTCAGGCCGTAGGCCATGTTGTCGTACACGCTCATGTGCGGGTAGAGCGCGTAGTTCTGGAACACCATGGCGATGTCCCGCTCGGCCGGCTCCAGGTTGTTGACGATCTTGTCGCCGATATGGATCTCGCCCCCGGTGATGGTTTCCAGCCCCGCCACCATGCGCAGCAGCGTTGACTTGCCGCAGCCCGAAGGGCCGACGATGACGATGAACTCGCCGTCGGCGATTTCCATGTCGATGCCGTGCACCACCTGGGTACCGCCGGCGTAGGTTTTCTGAACGTTGCGAAGCGACAGTTTTGCCATTGCTGTTGTCCTGCGCGCGCGCGGGTGGCGCGCCACGCCTTGTTGTTCCGCTTATTTTTCGGTTTCGACCAGGCCCTTGACGAACCACTTCTGCATCAGCACCACCACCACCGCGGGCGGGATCATCGCCAGCATCACCGTGGCCATCACCAGGTTCCAGTCGGTGGCGGCATCGCCCGAGCGCGAGATCATCTGCGTCACGCCCACCACCACCGGCGTCATCGACTTCTGCGTGGTGATCAGCAGCGGCCACAGGTACTGGTTCCAGCCGTAGATGAACTGGATCACGAACAGCGCGGCGATGCTGGTGCGCGACAGCGGCAGCACCACGTCCCAGAAAAAGCGCAGTGGCCCCGCGCCGTCGATGCGCGCGGCTTCCGCCAGTTCATCGGGAATGGTCAGGAAGAACTGGCGGAACAGGAAGGTCGCGGTCGCCGACGCGATGATCGGAATGGTCAACCCGAAGTAGCTGTCGAGCAGCCCAAGGTCCGACACGACCTTGTAGGTCGGCAGGATCCGCACCTCGACCGGCAGCATCAGCGTGATGAAGATCAGCCAGAAGAAGGTCTTGCGCAGCGGGAACTTGAAATAGACGATGGCAAAGGCCGAGATGATCGAGATCGCGATCTTGCCCAGCGCAATGCCGAGCGCCATGATCAGGCTGTTCTTCATCATGGTCGAGACCGGCGATGCGGCCTCGCCCACGCCCTGGAACAGCACGGTGCGATAGTTCTCGATCAGGTGGCTGCCCGGGATCAGCGTCATCGGCGCGTCCAGCACTTCTTCCGCAGTCAGCGTCGACGCGACGAAGGTCAGGTACACCGGGAACACCACCACCACGATGCCGAGAATCAGCACCGCGTGGGTCAGGAAATCAAGGAAAGGACGTCGTTCTACCATGGCTGCCTCCGTCAGTACTGGACCTTGCGTTCCACGTAGCGGAACTGCACCACGGTCAGCGCGATCACGATCACCATCAGCACCACCGACTGCGCGGCCGAGCCACCAATATCCATGCCGCGGAAGCCGTCATGGAAAACCTTGTACACCAGCGTGTTGGTCGAGTTGAACGGGCCGCCATGCGTGACCGCGTCGATGATGGCGAAGGTATCGAAGAAGGCGTAGACCACGTTGATCACCATCAGGAAAAAAGTGGTCGGCGACAGCAGCGGGAAGATGATCGACCAGAAGCGGCGCCACGGCCCGGCGCCGTCGATGGCCGCGGCCTCGATCAGCGAGCGCGGGATGCTCTGCAGCCCGGCCAGGAAGAACAGGAAGTTGTAGCTGATCTGCTTCCATGCCGCGGCCAGCACCACCAGCAGCAGCGCCTGGTTGCCGTTGAGCAGGAAATTCCATTCCACGCCCATCTTGCGCAGTGCGTACGAGACCACGCCCAGCGTCGGGTTGAACATGAACATCCACAGCACGCCCGCCACCGCCGGCGCGACCGCGTACGGCCAGATCAGCAAGGTCTTGTAGCCGACCGCGGCGCGGATCACGCGATCGGCAAAATAGGCCAGCGCCAGCGCGGTGGTCAGGCCCACCACGGTGACGCCGATGGCGAAGATCGCAGTGGTCTGGAATGACTCCACATACAGCGGGTCGTTCCACAGCATGCGGAAGTTATCGAGGCCAACAAACTCCAGGTTGATGCCGAAGGCATCCTGTTGCAGCATCGATTGATACAGCGCCTGCCCCGCGGGCAGGAAAAAGAAGATCAGCGTGATCGCGATCTGCGGCAAGACCAGCAGATACGGCAGCCACGGCGAGCGGAAAACAACGCGTTTTTCCATGAACGGATTCCGGCGGATGCCGCGGGTCGCGGCATCGTTCCAGGTACGGCCGGATGCGGCCGGCCACAATGCAAGCGGGCGGAGGTTTCGCCGCCGCCCGCCCTTTCCTATCAGCTTGCTGTCAGCCCGCGCTTATTCGCGCGCGGTCTTCTGGAAGCGCTCCAGCAGATCGTTGCCACGGGCCACAGCCGAGTCCAGCGCTGCCTTGGGCTCCTTCTTGCCGGCCCAGACGGCTTCCAGTTCCTCGTCCACCACGGTACGGATCTGCACCATGTTGCCCAGGCGCACGCCGCGCGACTTGTCGGTGGTCTTGACCACCATCTGCTGCACCGACACATCGGCACCCGGGTTTTTGTCGTAGTAGCCGGATTTCTTGGTCATCTCGTAGGCGGCCATCGTTACCGGCAGATAGCCGGTGGCCTGGTGCCAGTCCGACTGGATCTCCGGACGCGACAGGAAGTTGAAGAACTTGGCCACGCCCTTGTACTCGTCCGGCTTCTTGCCGCCCATCACCCACAGCGAAGCGCCGCCGATGATGGTGTTCTGCGGGGCGCCCTGCACGTCCGGGTAGTACGGCAGCTGGGCCACCGCGAACGCGAACTTGGCGTTCTTGCGGATATTGGCCAGCGAGGCCGACGAGCCGGTAAACATCGCGCACTCGCCGTTATAGAACTTGGCCTGCGATTCCGCCTTGCGGCCGCCATAGCTGAAGTAGCCCTTCTTCACCATGTCCTGCAGGTTGGTGATGTGCTTGACGTGCAGCGGGCTGTTGAAGACCAGGCGCGTGTCGGTGCCGCCGAAGCCGTTGTTCTTGGTGGCATACAGCGTGTTATGCCAGGCGGAGAAGCTTTCCAGGTGGACCCAGCCCTGCCAGTCGGTGGTGTACGCGCAGTTGGTACCCGAGGCCTTGAGCTTGGCCGAATACTGCATCACCTCCGGCCAAGTCTTGGGCGCCTTCTCCGGGTCGAGGCCGGCCTTCTTGAAGGCATCCTTGTTGTAGTAGAAGACCGTGGTCGAGCTGTTGAACGGGAACGACAGCATCTCGCCCTTGGACGAGGTGTAGTAGCCCGCCACCGCCGGGATGTAGGCCTTCTGGTCGAATTTCTCGCCGGCGTCCTTCATCACCGTCGACACCGGCTTGATCGCGCCCTTGGCACTCATCATGGTGGCGGTGCCGACCTCAAACACCTGCAGGATCGCCGGCGCGCCGCCGGCACGGAACGCGGCGATGCCAGCCGCCATGGTTTCGTCGTAGTTGCCCTTGTTGACCGGCACGATCTTGTAGTCGGACTGGCTCGCGTTGAACTTGTTGGCGATCTCGTTCACCTTGTCGTTCAGCGCGCCCTGCATGGCGTGCCACCACTGGATTTCAACGGCGGCGTGCGCGCTGCCGGCCCCGGTCAGGGCGGCCAGCGCGACGAGTTTGAGCGCGGTACGGGATACGGACATCGATGCTCTCCTTGGTCTGTCAGTTTCTGTGCGGTCGAAAACCCGACAGCATGTGATTATTTTGTGACAGCGGCATGTTACGCCGGTCGCACCCGGGCAAGCAAATCAGCAACTTCACGGATCCCGGCCGTTTTGCAGTGCAATAACCGACATAGCCAATGAAGACGGCAGGATGACGGTTACAATGGCCCGCCATGCAATCCCTGAACAAGCTCTCTAATTCCGTGCTGCGGCGCGTGCGCGGCGTGCTGACCGATATCGACGGCACGCTGACGACCGACGGGCGGCTGCCCGCTTCCACTTATCTGGCGCTGGACGGCCTGCGCCAGGCTGGCCTGCACGTCATCCCGGTAACGGGGCGCTGCATTGCGTGGGCCGAGATCCTGACCCGGCTGTGGCCGGTGGACGCGATCATCGGCGAGAACGGTGCCTTCTATTCGCACCTGCGCGATGGCCGGCTGCATACCCGCTTCCTGGACGATGCGGCCACCCGGACGCGCAACCTCGAGCGCATCGATGCGCTTGGCCAGCGCATCCTGCTTGAGGTGCCGGGCTGCGCGCTGGCGTCGGACCAGGCCTGGCACGCCGCCGACCTGGCGATCGATCATGCCGAAGACGTGCCGCCACTGCCGCAGGAAGCGGTGGCACGCATTGCCGCCTTGATGCGCGAGGCCGGCATGACTGCCACGGTCAGCTCCATCCATGTCAACGGCTGGTTCGGAGAGCATGACAAGCTCTCGATGAGCAAGCTGTGCGTGGCGGAACTGCTCGGAGAAGATCTGGATGCTTGCCGCGATGAATGGCTGTTTATCGGCGATTCAGCCAACGATGCCAGCATGTTCGCGCATTTTCCGCTGTCGGTCGGAGTGGCCAATGTGCGGGATATCCTGCCGCAGTTGCCGGTGCCGCCGGCCTTCATCACTGCGGCGGCGGGTGGCGAAGGTTTCGCCGAGATGGCGCAGCGGCTGGTGCAGGCGCGCGGCTGAGATCTGGCAAGGCAAAAAGCAAAACGGCCGGGCACATGCCCGGCCGTTTTTTTCCGCTCTGCCCGCTCAGTCGAATCCCAATTCCTGCAGCTTGCGCGTAATGGTATTTCGCCCGATGCCCAGTCGCGTCGCGGCCTCGACCCTACGCCCGCGTGTGACACCCAGCGCGGCCTCCAGCACCGCCTTCTCGAACCGGCGTGTCAGCACATCCATGACCTCCGGCTGCCCGGCCTCGAGCATGGCGCGCGCTTCGCCGGCCAGCAGGTGCTCCCAGCCGGCGGCAGTGCCGGCCGGCGCGGCGCTGACAGCCGGCGCCGGCCGCACCACGGTCGCCGTATCCGCCTCCGCCACCGGCATGGCAAAGCCGCCGTAGTCGGCCAGCTCATGACCGGCTTCGTACTCGGCGGCACGCGCCTCGACCACGCGCTCGGGCCGCGGCGCATTGATCGGCTCGCTGACGCCAGCCTCCAGCATTTCGCGCGGCAGGTCCTTGACCTCGATGGTCTGCGCCGGTGCCATCACCGTCAGCCAGTTGCACAGGTTCTCGAGCTGGCGCACGTTGCCGGGGAACGGCAGCGTGCTGACATAGGCCAGCGCCTCGTCCGACATGCGCTTGGGCTCGACGCCCAGTTCCTTGGCGCTCTTCTGCAGGAAATGGCGCGCCAGCAGCGTGATGTCCTCGGGCCGTTCGCGCAGCGGCGGCAAGCGCAGCCGGATCACGTTCAGGCGGTGGAACAAGTCCTCGCGGAACAGGCCTTCCTTGACGCGCAGCTCCAGGTTCTGGTGCGTCGCGGCGATGACCCGCACATTGGCGCGCAACGGGTTGTGGCCGCCGACGCGATAGAAGTTGCCGTCGGACAGCACGCGCAGCAGGCGGGTCTGCAAATCGAACGGCATGTCGCCGATTTCATCGAGGAACAGCGTGCCGCCCTCGGCCTGTTCGAAGCGGCCGCGGCGCATGGTCTGCGCACCGGTGAAGGCGCCGCGCTCGTGGCCGAACAGTTCGGATTCGAGCAGGTCCTTGGGAATGGCCGCGGTATTGAGCGCGATGAACGGGCCGTTGGCACGCGGGCTGTGCTTGTGAAGCGCGCGCGCAACCAGTTCCTTGCCGGTGCCCGACTCGCCGGTGATCATCACCGTGACATTCGACTGCGACAGCCGCCCGATGGCGCGGAACACATCCTGCATCGCCGGCGCCTGGCCGAGGATCTCCGGCGCATCGACCAGCCGGTCGTCCATCTCCTCTTCGCGCAGGCTTTCTTCGAGCGCACGGCGGATCAGCTCGACCGCCTTGTCGACATCGAACGGCTTGGCCAGGTATTCGAAGGCGCCGCCCTGGAACGCCGCCACGGCGCTGTCCAGGTCCGAGTAGGCGGTCATCACGATGACCGGCAGCCCCGGATGCCGCGCCTTGATGGCCTGCAGCAGATCCAGCCCGGAGCCGCCGGGCATGCGGATATCGGAAATCAGCACCTGCGGCTGGTCTTCTTCCAGCGCGGCCAGCACGTCTCGCACATTGGTGAAGCTGCGCGAGAGCAGGCTTTCACGGGCAAGGGCCTTTTCCAGGACCCAGCGGATTGATTGATCGTCGTCGACTATCCAGATCGGCTTCATGTGCGTCGCTTGTCTGCTCGGTGTCATTTGGTCTTCCACATACCCGGCACTGCGGCGCGATCGCTCGCGGACAGCTAGTGCAACGGCAGCAGGATGCGGAAGTCGGTACAGCCCGGCCGGCTCTCGCATTCGATCAAGCCCTCGTGCTGCTGCACGAAGGTTTGAGCGAGTGTGAGACCGAGACCGCTGCCGCCATCCCTACCCGATACCAGCGGATAGAAAATGCGCTCGCGAATGTCTTCGGGGATTCCCGGGCCGTTGTCGATCACATGCAAGTCCAATGCCAGCTTGAACAGGCGCTTGGCGATGGTGACCTGGCGCGCCACGCGCGTGCGCAGCACGATCTGCGCATCGCCGCGCGCAATGCGGTCGGCCAGCGCCTGCGCGGCGTTGTGCACGATGTTGAGCACCGCCTGGATCAGCTGCTCCATGTCGCCCTGCAGCTCGGGCAGGCTGGCATCGTAGTCGCGCACGATATCGAGCCCGTTCGGGAATTCGGCCAGCACCACCGAGCGCACGCGCTCCAGCACCTCGTGGATATTCAGGCTCGATACGATATGCGGATGGCGGTGCGGCTCCAGCAGCCGGTCCACCAGCGTCTGCAGCCGGTCCGACTCCTTGATGATGACCTGCGTGTATTCGCGCAGCGAGCGCTCCGGCAGCTCGAACTCCAGCAGCTGCGCGGCGCCGCGGATGCCGCCAAGCGGGTTCTTGATCTCGTGCGCCAGGTTGCGGATCAGTTCCTTGTTGGCCGAGGTCAGGTCGAGGATGCGCTCCTCGCGGTCGCTGCGCACCTTCTGCTCGTTGGGGAGGATTTCCACCACCACGGTGTCGCCGGACGCTTCCAATGCGGCGATCACTACGTGCGCATGGATGGGTTCCTGCAGCGGCGGGTGCAGCACCAGGTCCTGCCGGCGCACGTCGAACTGGCGCGCGACCACGGTGTCGAGCATGCTGTGCAGCTCGTCCGAGTGGCCGAACAGGTCCGGCAGCGACAGCTCCACCATACCCCGGCGCGATACGCCGAAGGTCGCCTCGGCGGCGGGGTTGGCGTAGACCACGCGCAGGCCGGGCTGCCGCACCAGCAGCACCGGGTTGGCCACCACGTCGAGGCCGGCATGGAAGGCCACCACGCCCATGGGCAACACCTGGGCGCTGCCGCCCGATTGCACGAGGTCCGGCGCGGCGGTCTCGCCACGGGCGCTGTCGGCACCACCGACCTTGCGCGACACACCTCGAATCAGGCGACGCATAAGACTTAGTCCTTCAGGTTGCCAAGCTCGCGCCGCAGCGATGCCGCGTTGGCCTCGCTGCGCGCGATGTCGTCGCGCAGCGCCGCGGTGCGATCCAGGTATTTCTGATAGTTGCGCTCATTGCCCTGGCGCTCGGGCTGGCCGTTGTTGTATTCGGCGCGCAGCGTCTGCAGCTTGGCCTCTTCGCTCTGCAGTTCCTGCGTGAGCACGGTACGGCGCTCGCTGTCGCGGCTGCGCTGCGTGGCACTGTCCACGCGCGGGAAGCTGGCGTTGCCGGCCGTGGCAGCACCGCCCTTGGCCGCCGCCGGCGCCGGCGCGCTTCGCCCGCCCGGCACGGTCACCACATCGGGCAGGCTCAGCTTCTTGCATCCCTTGCCGGCGCTGCCGTTGCGATACTCGGGTACGCCATTGGGTCCGGTGCAAACGTAGACGTCGGAAGACGACTGCGCCTGCGACAGCCCGGCCCAGGCACCCAGTGTCAATGCCACGGCACTCACCAGAACAGGGAATCGAACACGAAATTGGTGCGGCGACGCGGCCCGGCTGGCCTTGCGCGAAGAAGCGTCCATGGACATGGCGTTAGGTGTGAACAGGGATGGATCGGGATGGGATCGGATTCCCCATTCTAGCGAGCAAAGCAAAAAGGGACAGCCGAAGCCGCCCCTTTCTGGTGCAACTGTTGCCCGGTCACAACCTGCGTCATTCCCGGGCAAGGGCCGCTTACAGCGAGTAGTACATCTCGAACTCGACCGGGTGCGTGGTCATGCGGAAACGCGTGACTTCTTCCATCTTCAGTTCGATGTACGCATCGATCATCGAGTTCGAGAACACGCCGCCGCGGGTCAGGAACTCGCGGTCGTTGTCCAGGTACTCCAGCGACTGGTCCAGGCTCGAGCAGACGGTCGGGATCTTTGCATCCTCTTCCGGCGGCAGGTCGTACAGGTTCTTGTCGGCGGCTTCGCCCGGGTGGATCTTGTTCATCACGCCGTCCAGGCCGGCCATCAGCAGCGCCGAGAAGCCCAGGTACGGGTTCATCAGCGGATCCGGGAAGCGGGTCTCGATGCGGCGGCCCTTCGGGTTGGCCACATACGGGATACGGATCGAAGCCGAACGGTTGCGGGCCGAGTAGGCCAGCTTGACCGGGGCTTCGAAGCCCGGCACCAGGCGCTTGTACGAGTTCGTGCCCGGGTTGGTGATGGCGTTCAGCGCGCGGGCGTGCTTGATGATGCCGCCGATGTAGTACAGCGCGAATTCCGACAGGCCGGCGTAGCCGTTGCCGGCGAACAGGTTCTGGCCGTCCTTCCACACGGACTGGTGCACGTGCATGCCCGAGCCGTTGTCGCCGACGACCGGCTTCGGCATGAACGTGGCGGTCTTGCCGTAGGTGTGAGCGACGTTCTGGATCACGTACTTCTGCAGCTGGGTCCAGTCGGCGCGCTGCACCAGCGTGCTGAACCTGGTGCCGATTTCGTTCTGGCCCTGGCCAGCCACTTCGTGGTGGTGGACTTCAACGGGGATGCCCAGCGATTCCAGGATCAGGCACATTTCCGAACGCATGTCCTGGAACGTGTCGATCGGGGCGACCGGGAAGTAGCCGCCCTTCTTGCCCGGACGGTGGCCGGCGTTGCCGTGCTCGAACTCCTTGCCCGACGACCACGGGGCTTCTTCGGAATGGATCTTCACGAAGCAGCCTTGCATGTCGACGTTCCAGGTCACACCGTCGAAGATGAAGAACTCGGGTTCCGGACCGAAGAAGGCGGTGTCGCCCAGGCCGGTGCTCTTCAGGTAGGCTTCGGCGCGCTTGGCGATCGAACGCGGGTCGCGGTCATAGCCCTTGCCATCCGACGGCTCGATCACGTCGCACGACAGCACCAGCGTCGGCTCTTCATAGAACGGGTCGATGTGAGCCGTGTTCGAATCCGGCATCAGCAGCATGTCCGAAGCCTCGATACCCTTCCAGCCGGCGATCGACGAGCCGTCGAAAGCGTGGCCGCTTTCGAACTTGTCTTCATCGAAGTGCGACACGGGCACGGACACGTGTTGCTCCTTGCCTTTGGTATCGGTGAAACGGAAGTCGACGAACTTGACGTCGTTTTCCTTCACCAGCTTCATCACGTCTGCAACGCTGTGGGCCATGCCAATCTCCTGGGTATTCGGCAAATGTCTGTGAAAGCCAATTCTTGGGCCTGTCGCCGGCGGCGCCGCTGCATGTCGCCGCGCTTGCCGACCTCGCCACGAAAGGACGGGGGAATGTTAGCAGAAAGCATGCCAAGCAAACGCCCCACTGCCTTTCCCGGCCCGAAAAATGTGCAACTCCGGCGAACCGCGCACCGTCGCGGGGTAGGCGCGATCCGGAGTGCCGTGCCAGAAAGCGCCGGGGTGGCGCACCATCGACATGCACACTCGGGTTCCGCCCACCAATAAAACACCACAATGGTGCAATGAGCAAGTAATCGCACCGCATTAGTGCGGTGGCACCAAAATCGGTCATTGCGTGCCCGGTCGTGATGCCATCCAGCCAGCGCGGTGCGTGTTACGGCCGCCGGGTTGCCGCGGCGCTATAGAATACCGGGTTACGGCCTTCGCGCCCTCAATTTCATCCATTTCATTTGTCACGCAGATGACCACCCGAGACGATCTTCTCCAGGCCGCCCAGCAGCGCCAGCAACAGAACCAGCTCCCGTACTTCGGCGCGCTGTCGCCGCAGGAAGCCTATGCCCTCCTGCAGAACGATCCCGCGGCGGTGCTGGTCGACGTGCGCACGCAGGCCGAGCTGGACTGGGTCGGCGGCGTCGATGTGCCCGACGCGCAGTTCGCCCATGTCGAATGGATGGCGTACCCGGGCGGCGCGCAGAACGCCCGCTTCATCGAGGAACTGAAGGCGCGCGTGCCGGCCGACGTGCCGGTGCTGTTCCTGTGCCGCAGCGCGGCGCGCTCCAAGCATGCCGCGCGCGTGGCGACCGAAGCCGGCTACCACTTCGCCATGGACGTGCTGGAAGGCTTCGAGGGCAATCGCGACGAGCATCACCACCGCAAGACGGTCGAAGGCTGGTGCGTGCGCGGCCTGCCGTGGCACGGCGCCTGAGCGCCGCCGCGCCGGAATGACGAAAGGGGCAGCGTAGGCTGCCCCCCCTTTTTGTTGGTCCGCTATTGCGAACGCTCAGGCCTGCGCCGATTCCCGCGCCGGCTGCTCGACGACTTCAAACCCCATCGCGCGCACCCCGTCCAGCAGCATGGCATAGGCGGGCGGCACCAGGTCGGCCGGCCCCTTGACGCCCAGGTCGATGTGCCGGCGTGCGAAGCGGTCGCCGCGCTGCACGTCGCCGACCGAAGGCAGGCTGAACACGCGGATGCCGGCAAAGGCGGCTTCTACTGTCTCCATCAGCGGGGTCAGCGTGGACTCGGGCGCCTCGAACACATAGAAGGCGCGTTCCTGGTGCTGCACCTGGTGGAACAGGTGCGCGTACTCATGGTCGAGCACCCACTCCATCATCGGCCATGCCATCACCGGGAAGCCGGGCATGAAGTGGTGATGTCCCACGGAGAAGCCCGGGATGCGGTTGTAGCTGTTGGGGATGATGCGCGCGCCTTCGGGAAACTCGCCCATCTTGAACCGGTGCTGGTTTTCCGGCTGGCTCAGGTCGGCCTTGACGGGATCGCCGCCTGCGGTCTCCGCAATGCGCAGCGCGATCTGCTCGCGCGCCTCGGGATGCAGCTGCAGCGGCACGCCCAGCGCCGCGGCCGCGCACTGGCGCGTATGGTCGTCAGGCGTTGCGCCGATGCCGCCGGTGCAGAACACCACGTCAGTGCCGGCGAAGGTGCGCTTGAGCGTGGCGGTGATGCGGCCGCGGTCGTCGCCGACATACTGCGCCCAGTCCAGCGCCAGGCCGCGCGCGCCCAGCAGTTCGATGGTGCGGCGCAGATGCTTGTCTTCGCGCCGCCCCGACAGAATCTCGTCGCCGATGATGATCAGGCCGAAACCCATGTTGCCCTCGCTTCAGGAATGTTCGATGCGCCGCACGTCGGAGGGCGCCAGGTCGATGATGTCGCCGCCCGCGGACGGACCGGTCGGCTGCTGTGCCGGCGGCGGTGCGCGATCTGCAGCACGTTCGGCGCGCAGCTGCGCCAGCGCGCGCAGGCAGAAGTGGCCGAACCACAGCGCCGAAAAGATAAAGATCAGCACGTACAGCCACAGCGTGCCCGCCAGCACGAACGGGAACAGGAAGATCACCGCCGCGGACGACACCCACAGCAGTGTCGGCGCCGAGCCCAGCAGACCCACCGCCACGCCGATCACCAGCAGCGGCGTGCGATGGCGCCGCATCAGCGTCTTGCGCTCTTCCGCGCTGGCGTGGTCGGACAGCGCGTCATAGGTCATCACCCGGTAGGTCAGCCAGCCCCACAGCACCGGCGGGATCAGCGCGAAGAACGGCGGCACCAGCCATAGCGGCAGCGTCACCAGCACCAGCAACAGGAATACGACGGTGCTGCCCAGGGACTGGAACACGCTGCCGAGCACGCTGCCGCCGTGGGCCTTGGACAAGTCCGGGTAGCTGCGCTCGAGGTGGCGCACCACGGCTGGCACCGAGAACACGCCGATAAACATCAGCATCGATGCGATCACCAGCGGCACCACCAGCGCGGCGACGAACAGCGGCGCCACCACGGCCCGCATCGATTGCAGGCTGAGCCAGTCCAGTGCGCTGTAGATCCAGCTGGTCAGCACCGAGGTTTCGAGAAAACCGCGCGTGGCGGTCATGATGGGATCCCAGCCCCACCAGAGCAGCCCGCCCCAGAAGAGCGTGGCCAGGACGAAAGGCAGCACGGTCAGCAGCAGCATGCGGGGATGCAGCTGGCTGACGAGCGCGCGGCCAAACGAGCGGAAGATATCGTTCATGCAGCGTGGGGCCGAGCGTGAATTCGGCGATTATGCAGTGGAAGGCGGAAACAGCCGGCATTCGAGCCGGCATTCGAGCCGGCGCCGGGGCCGGCGGCAAACCGGAACACTAGCATACGCCACTTGCCGCGGCCACGCGGACTGCCGCGCCGGCAGTAGAGGATCGCTTCAGCGCAGCCGCAGCAGGCGCTTGACGCCGTACCACTGGTGGGCGAGGAAGCCCGCCCCGTAGTCGTGGCCCTTGCCCAGCGGCGGCGGCAGCTGGTCGCGGATACCGGTGGGGTGATAGGTCGCGGTGAAGACCGCGGTGCCGAACAGCATGTCCCACCAGGGAAAGATCACGCCGTAGTTGCAGCCGCCCAGCCGTGCCGGGGCGCCGTCGGCTTCATGGCCGATGCCCACGGCATGGTGGGTGCGGTGGAAGCGCGGCGAGATCAGCAGGCGTTCGCCGATGGCGCCGAAATGCAGCCGCACATTGGCATGCTGCAGGCTCTGCAGCAGCTGCGACAGCGCCACCAGCAGCACATACTGCGACGGCTCGACACCCACGCCCAGTGCCACCAGCGCAAACACCAGGTCGCGCAGCATGTCGTCCAGCAGGTGGTTGCGGTTGTCGCTCCACAGCGTCATCTGGCGCTGGCTGTGGTGCACCGCATGCAAATGCCACCACCAGCGGAACGTATGCGACAGGCGGTGGTACCAGTAGTCGAGCAGGTCGAACAGCAGCAGGTAGACGAAGAAGCTGACCAGCGGCACCGAGGTCACGCCCGGCCACCAGTCCTCGACATTGACCCGGTGCCAGCCCATCAGGCGCAGATGCCCTTCGAGCGAATCCGTCAGCGGCGCCAGCAGGAAGAACATGGCGAGGCGGAACAGCCCGAGGCGGTGGATCGCCGTGTACAGCATGTCGGTGCGGATCGCCGCGCGGTCGGCCACCGGCTCGACCGGACGCCATTTTTCCAGCGGGCCCAGGATCAGGAACATCGCCGCGATCTGCACCAGCCCCACCAGCAGCCACTCGGTGCCGGTGAAGGCCTCTTCGGCATAGCGGCCAAACCCGAGGTCATAGACCACCGGCAGCACCACGTCCTGGAACAACGCGCCTTCGACCTGTCCGATCCAGCCGTTGAGCGACTCCCACATTACCGCCTGCCCTCCTGTTGACCGATGGCATGCCGGGCGATCCAGTCGCGGTAGGCCGGGTGCTCGCGCAGCGTCGCGAAGCAGAAGCCCTTGCGCTCCAGCCCGGACAGCAGCGGCTCCAGCACGCCCGGCGCCCACGGGTCCTTGCGCGACCAGATGCCCAGGTGCGCCATGGTGATGTCGCCATCGCGCAGCTTGTCGAGCGCGCGCTCGAGCAGCATGGCATTCGGGTAGCGGTCCGACGCCAGCTCATCGCCCAGGAAGCCGGCCGGCGCCCAGCCGACATGGCGGAAGCCGCACTGCTCGGCCCATTGCAGCGTCTGCGGCGCGGTGCGGCCGCCCGGGGCGCGCCAGATCGGCATCATCTCGGCACCGGTCATGTCACGGAAGGCGTCGGCGCTGCGGCGCAGTTCGCGGCAGAATCCGGCAGCATCCATCACCGTGTCCTTGCCGGCCTGCGCGCCGAACTGCGGCCGCATGGTCACCTGGCCCGCACGCACGCCGCGCAGGTAGACATGGTCGAAGGTGTGCGTGCCGAAGGCATGGCCATCAGCGGCCAACGCCTTCCAGTACGGCGCCCATGACGGGTCGAGCGAGCTGTCCTGCCGCACCGTGGGTTCATTGGCCAGGAAGAAGGTCGCGCGGATCCTGTGGCGGCGCAGCGCGTCGGCGATCAGCTGGGCCTGGCTCATGCTGCCGGTATCGAAGGTCAGGTAGAGCGTGCCGGCCGGGCAGGCTTTTGCCGCGGCCCCGGTTGCATCCGCCGCATGCAGCGCAGAGGGCAAGGCGCAGGCAAGCGCGAGCCCGGCCAGCATCCTGCCGAATCGTCTGAATCGTCCCAGGCGTCCGAACCGTCCGAAACGCGAAGCCCTGGTATCGCGCATGATCCTGCCCCGCCCCGTCTAGTACAGCGGCGCGCGCGTGCGGAAGTAGATGCCGTGCGGCGAGCGGCCGACGCGAACGGTCTTGACCAGCTTGCGGCTCGGCACGTCGATCAGCCCGACCGAGCGCGCCCAGCGGAACGTCACCCACAAGGTCTTGCCGTCGGCGGTCAGCTCCATGTCGTCCGGCCCGGGTGCCAGACCCGTGATGTCGCCGATCTTGGCCAGCGTCTGCTGGTCGATGATGCTGATGCTTCCGGTCACGCGATTGCTCAGGAACAGGTGGCGCTTGTCGCCCACCGCGCGGAAGTTATGCGCGCCCTTGCCGGTCTGGATCTGCTTGACCACGGTGCGGGTGCGCCAGTCGATCACGGCAATATAGTCCGCACCGGTCATGCCGACCAGCAGGTATTTCTGGTCCGGCGTCAGCCAGATGCCGGCCGGCGCGGAGCCGGCCTCCATGCGCCACAACACGTTCTGCGTGATCAGGTCGATCGCCACGACTTCATTCGAGTCCTGCAGCGTGATAAAGGCGATGCGGCTGTCGGCGGTAAAGGCGATATGGCTTGGCGTCTTGGCCAGCGGGTATTGCTTGGCCAGCTTCAGCGCCTTGCCGTCCCAGCGGTAGACATCGACCCGGTCGAGCCGGTTGCCGGTGGCGACAAACCACTTCTGGTCGGGCGAAAAGCCGATCTGGTAGGGGTCGTCGATATTGGGAACACGCTGCTGCACCTTGCCGGTCGCCGGGTCCAGGAACACCAGGTCATTGCCGACCGCGTTGGCGACGATCAGCGACTTTTCATCGGGCGTCGCGATCAGGTGGTGCGGCTCCTTGCCGATCGGAAAGGTCTCCAGCACCTTCTGCGTATCCTTGTCGATCAGCGTGACGGTTGCATCACCCGAATTGAGGATCACCACCACTTCCGCCGATGCCGGCGCGGCCATCAGGCCCAGCGCGAGCGCGCCCACCGTGATCCTACCAGCCACCAACCGACGCAATGCAAACATAAGACCCGCTACAAGAAGAACTGAATCGGCGATTCTAACGTTTGGGCGGCTAATTCCGCTGACGTCGCGGCTGACGGCGAACAAGAATTTGGCAGATTGTTGCGCCGGCACGACCATTTGCGGCCGTACCGGCGCCCGAGCCTCAGCGCTGCATCGATTCCCAAACCTTCTGCAGCCGCTTCACCGACATTGGCACCGGCGTGCGCAGCTCCTGCGCGAACAGCGCGATGCGCAGCTCCTCCAGCATCCAGCGGAACTCTTCCAGCCGCGCGTCCTCGCCGCCACGGCCTTGCGTGCGCAGTTGCTTTTCGGCGCGCTGCCATTGCTGCAGCAGCGGCGCCATCTCCTGAATGCGCTGGGTATCGCGCGCCGGATCGCCCTTGAGCTTGTCGATGCGCATGGCGATGCCCTTCAGGTAGCGCGGGAAGTGGACCAGTTGCGTGTACGGCGTCTCATCGATAAAGCGCTTGCCCACCAGCCGGCCGAGCTGCGCTTCCATGTCGGCGTAGGCGGCGGCGAACGGCTTGGCCTGCAGCAGCTTGCGCGGCAGCCCGGCGTATTCGGCAAGGATCGCGCCGGCAAGCCGTGCGATCTCCTGCGCCAGCAGCGACAGCCGCGTGCGGCCCTCGTCCTTGCGGGCGTTGAACTCTGCCTCGTTGCGCGGCAGCGGCGACTGCATGCAGGCGCGTTCCAGCGCCAGCATCACGATCTGGTCGCGCAGCATTTCCTGCGTACCCAGCGTCATGTACTGCATCGCCATCTGCTGCAGCCCGGGGATGTTCTTCTCGATGAACTTGACCTGCTCGCGCAGTTGCAGCGCGAACAGCCGGCGCAGCCCCAGGTGGTGGATGCGCGCGGCTTCCTGCGGATCGTCGAAGACCTCGACGTCGCAGTGCGTGCCGCGGTCGACCAGCGCCGGGTAGCCGAACAGCGTCTGGCTGCCCTTGCGGATCTCCAGCAGCTCGGGCAGCTCGCCGAAGGTCCAGCCGGTCAGGTTCTCGTACTGGCCGGGCTCGGCCGCCGGCAGCTGCGCGGCCTGGTCGGGCGAGCCGGCTTGCGCGGCCGCCTGCGCTGCAACGCGCTGGAACGACTGCTGCGCCTGGCCGCCCAGCTCGGCGCGCAGTTGCGCCAGGTTGCGGCCCATGTCGAGCTGGCGGCCGTGCTCGTCGATGACCTTGAAGTTCATCGCATGGTGTGCCGGCAGCGTTTCCAGCTTGAAGTCGGCGCGCTTGACCATGGTGCCGGTCTCGCCGCGGATATCGGCGATCAGCACGTCCAGCAGCTCGCCCTCGCCGAACCGCTGGCGCGAGACAAAGCCGGCGGCAAAGTCCGGCAATGGAACGCAATGGCGGCGCAGCTTCTGCGGCAGCGACTTCAGCAGCAGGTGGACCTTTTCCTTGATCATGCCGGGGACCAGCCAGTCGGCACGCTCCTGCCGCACCTGGTTGAGCGCGTACAACGGCACGGTCAGCGTCACGCCGTCGCGGTGGCTGCCGGGCTCGAAGTGGTACGTCAGCCCCATGTCCACCCCAGCCACGTTCATGGTCTTGGGAAACAGGTCGGTGGTGATGCCGGCCGCCTCGTGCCGCATCAGCTCGTCGCGGTTGAGGTAGAGCAGCTTGCGGTCCTTGGCGCTTTCGGCCTGGTACCACTGTTCGAAGGTGGTCTGCTGGTTGATCTCCGCCGGGATGGCGCGATCGTAGAAGGCGTAGATCAGCTCGTCGTCGACCAGCACGTCCTGCCGGCGCGACTTGTGCTCCAGGTTTTCGATCTCCCGCACCAGGCGCTGGTTGTGCGCGAAGAACGGCAGGCGCGTATCGAATTCGCCCTCGACCAGCGCGCGGCGGATAAAGAGCTCGCGCGCTTCCTGCGGGTTCATCGGCCCGTAGTGGACGCGGCGGTGCTGGTAGACCACCAGGCCGTACAGCGTGGCCCGTTCCAGCGCCAACACCTGGCCGGCCTTCTTTTCCCAGTGCGGATCGCTCCAGCTCACCTTGAGCAGGTGGCCGCCGATCTGCTCCAGCCATTCCGGCTCGATCCGCGCCAGCGTGCGCGCGAACAGGCGGCTGGTCTCGACCAGCTCGGCCGCCACGATCCAGCGGCCGACCTTGCGCGCGATCAGCGAGCCCGGCCACAGGTGGAACTTGATGCCACGCGCGCCCAGGTACTCGCGGCCCTTGCCGTCGCCGTCCTCGATACGCACGCCGACGTTGCCGAGCAGGCCAGTCAGCAGCGCCTTGTGCACCTGCTCGTAGGTCGGCTCGCTTTCGTTCAGGCGCCAGCCCTGCTCGGTCACCGTGGTCAGCAGCTGCGAATGCACGTCGCGCCATTCGCGCAGGCGCAGGTGCGACAGGAAGCTGGCGCGGCACTGGTCCTGCAGCTGGCGGTTCGACTTCTTGTGCGTGACCGCCTCCTCGAACCACTTCCACAGCTTGACCCAGCCCAGGAACTCGGACCTCTCGTCCATGAACTTGCGGTGCGCCTGGTCGGCGGCTTCCTGCGCCTCCTGCGGGCGGTCGCGCGGGTCCTGCACCGACAGCGCGCTGGCGATGATCAGCACCTCGCGCAGGCACTGGTGCTCGCGCGCGGCCAGGATCATGCGGCCCACGCGCGGGTCCAGCGGCAGCTTGGCCAGCTGCCGCCCCGTCGGCGTGAGCTGGTTGCCGTCGTCGACCGCGCCCAGCTCCTGCAGCAGCTGGTAGCCGTCGGCGACCGCGCGGCCCAGCGGCGGTTCGATAAACGGGAACGACTCGATATCGGTCAGCCGCAGCGCCTTCATGCGCAGGATCACCGCCGCCAGCGACGAGCGCAGGATTTCCGGATCGGTAAAGCGCGGGCGACCGGTGAAATCCGACTCTTCGTACAGCCGGATGCACACGCCGTTGGCCACGCGGCCGCAACGGCCGGCGCGCTGGTTGGCGGCGGCCTGCGAGATCGACTCGACCTGCAGCTGTTCGACCTTGTTGCGGTACGAATAGCGCTTGACGCGCGCCATCCCGGTATCGACCACGTAGCGGATGCCCGGCACCGTCAGCGAAGTTTCGGCGACGTTGGTCGCCAGCACGATGCGGCGCGTGTTGGACGGCTTGAACACCCGCTCCTGCTCCTGCACCGACAGCCGCGCGAACAGCGGCAGGATCTCGGTATGCGGCGGATGGTGCTTGCGCAGCGCCTCGGCGGCCTCGCGGATCTCGCGCTCGCCCGGCAGGAACACCAGCACGTCGCCCGGGCCGACGCGGCACAGCTCATCGACGGCATCGACGATGCCGTCGTACAGGTCGCGCTCGCGCGCCTGCGCGCTGCGCGGCGCGGCGCCCGGCGGCGCGTCGTCGGTAACCGGGCGGTAGCGCACTTCCACGGGGTACAGCCGGCCGCTGACCTCGATCACCGGCGCGGGCTTGCCGTTGAGCGTGAAATGCTCGGCAAAGCGCTGCGCATCGATGGTGGCCGAGGTGATGATCACCTTCAGGTCAGGCCGCTTCGGCAAGATCTGGCGCAGGTAGCCGATCAGGAAGTCGATGTTCAGGCTGCGCTCGTGCGCCTCGTCGATGATGAGGGTGTCGTAGGCGCGCAGCAGCGGGTCGTTCTGCGTCTCGGCCAGCAGGATGCCGTCGGTCATCAGCTTGACCGACGCGCCCGCCGACATGGTGTCGTTGAAGCGCACCTGGTAGCCGACATGCTCGCCCACCGGCGACCCCAGCTCCTGCGCGATGCGCTTGGCGGTGGAGGTGGCGGCGATGCGGCGCGGCTGGGTGTGGCCGATCAGCCCCCCGCCCTCGCGCCCCGGCCCGCGCCCGATAGACAGGCAGATCTTGGGCAGCTGCGTGGTCTTGCCCGAGCCGGTCTCGCCCGACACGATCACGACCTGGTTGGCCAGCAGCGCCGCGGCGATCTCGTCGCGGCGGGCTGAGACCGGCAGGGCCTCGGGGAACGTGATCGGCGGCAGCGGGTTGACCGCGCGCGGTGGCTGTGGCGCACGCGGCGCGCGCTCCTGGCGCAAGCCTCGCGGCTGGCGCTGGCCGGATGCGTCGGCCGGACGGGCGGCAGCGGGGTCCGGGCGTCCGGCCGGCGGCCGGACCGGGCGCTGGGCCTGCCCTCGGGTCTGCCCCGCGGTCTGGCCCGCGGTCTGGCCCGCGGTCTGCCCTTTAGGCGGCCGGGACGGATTGGATGGCGTGGACTGGCCGGCACCGGCCGGCGTCTGCGGGGCGGCGGGTTGACCTGGCCTGGCGGGCTTTACAGCCTTGAAGGGGCGTTGTTCTGACATTGGCCGGGATTATAATCCGCGGGATGAACGCCAGAACCGATACGCCGCAGCCGGCGACCCCTTCCGACACGGCAGCCGCTATGGCGGCGGAGCCGCCCGCCACGGCCGAACTCCCCCCGCCCGCCCCGACTTCCACCACGCCCGCCACCGCACCGGCGCCGGCGGACGCCATCGAACGCGGCGGCCCCGATCACCAGCAGTTCGTCGACTGGCTGCGCATGGTGGCGCCGTATATCCATGCCTTCCGCGGCAAGACCTTCGTGATCGCATTCGCGGGCGAACTGGTCAAGTCGGGCGTGCTCAACGCGCTGGTCAACGACGTCGCGCTGCTGCACGCGATGGGCATGCAGATCGTGCTGGTGCACGGCTCGCGCCCGCAAGTGGAAGAGCAACTGGCACTGCGCCATGTCGAGTCTCAATTCGTCGACGGCGTGCGCATCACCGACAACGCCGCGCTCGAATGCGCCAAGGAAGCCGCCGGCGAACTGCGCCTTGACATCGAGGCCGCCTTCAGCCAGGGCCTGCCCAATACGCCGATGGCCGGTGCGCAGCTGTCGGTGATTTCCGGCAACTTCGTCACCGCGCGCCCGGTCGGCATCGTCAACGGCACCGACTACCAGCACACCGGGCTGGTGCGCAAGATCGACGCCGAGTCGGTGCGCATGTCGCTGTCGCACGGCAAGGTGGTGCTGCTGTCGCCGCTGGGCTTCTCGCCGACCGGCCAGGCCTTCAACCTGTCGATGGAGGACGTGGCCAGCGCCACCGCCACCGCGCTCAAGGCCGACAAGCTGATCTTTATCACCGAGGTGCCGGGCGTGCCCGACCCGGTCGGCAAGCTGATGCCGGAAATGTCGCTGCGCACGGCCGTGGAGCGCCTGCAGAACAACCACCTGCCGCACGACGTGGCCGACTACCTGCGCCACCTGGTCAAGGCGCTCAAGGGCGGCGTGCCGCGCGCGCACCTGATCCCCTACGCGCTGGACGGGTCGGTACTGCTGGAACTGTTCCTGCACGATGGCGTCGGCACCATGCTGTCCGATACCGACCTCGAAAGCCTGCGCGAAGCCACGCTGGACGACGTCGGCGGCATCCTGCAGCTGATCGCGCCGCTGGAAGCGGACGGCACCCTGGTGCCGCGCGGACGCCACCTGATCGAGCGCGATATCGCCAATTTCTCGGTGATCGAGCACGATGGCGTGCTGTTCGGCTGCGCCGCGCTCTATGACTACCCGCGCGAGAACATGGGCGAGATGGCTTGCCTGACGGTCTCCGCTGAAGCCCAGGGCACAGGCGACGGCGAGCGCCTGCTCAAGCGCATCGAGCGCCGCGCCCGCGCGCTCGGCCTGGAGCGCCTGTTCGTGCTCACCACGCGCACCGAGCACTGGTTCCTCAAGCGCGGCTTCGTCCACGCCAATGTGGACGACCTGCCAGAAGACAAGCGCAAGCTCTATAACTGGCAGCGCAAGTCGATGGTGCTGATGAAAAAACTGTGACGGCGTAGGGTCAATGGCCGCCGCGCCGCGGCCAGCCGCCCTGCTTGGCTACAATAGCGCCAGCGCCCTGAGCCCAGTCTAACGAACGTACAAGGAGTCCCCCATGGCCCGCATGGTCCATTGCATCAAGCTGAACAAGGAAGCCGAAGGCCTCGACTTCCCGCCGCTGCCCGGCGAGCTGGGCAAGAAGATCTGGCAGAGCGTGTCGAAGGAAGCGTGGGCCGGCTGGCTCAAGCACCAGACCATGCTGATCAACGAGAACCGCCTGAATATGGCCGACACGCGTGCGCGCCAGTACCTGATCAAGCAGACCGAAAAATACTTCTTCGGCGAAGGCGCCGATCAGGCCCAGGGCTACGTGCCGCCGCAGTCCTGATTCCGGACCGCATCAGACGACAAAGGGGTGCCCGAGGCGCCCCTTTGTCGTCTGGCCGCTGACGGGCCGGCCAGCCGGATCAGTAGTCCGTGCGCTGCACACCGTCGCCGGTGCCAAGCAGCAGCACGTCCGCGCCACGCAGCGCGAACAGGCCCACGGTGACCACGCCCGGCACCTGGTTGACGGTCTGCTCCAGCCCGCGCGGATCGTCGATCTTCAGGCCGGCGACGTCCAGAATCACATTGCCGTTGTCGGTCTTGTAGATGCCGCCTTCCTTGGTCATGCGCAGCTTCGGCTGGCCGCCCAGCGCCTGCAGCTTGCGCGCGACTGCCGCACGTGCCATCGGAATCACCTCGACCGGCAGCGGGAAGGCTCCCATGGTGCCGACCAGCTTGCTGCCGTCGGCGATGCAGACAAAGCGCTTCGCCACCGAGGCAACGATCTTCTCGCGCGTCAGCGCGCCGCCCCCGCCCTTGATCATGGCGCCGCTGGCATCGATCTCGTCGGCGCCGTCGACGTACACGGGGATCTCGTCGACCTCGTTCAGGTCGAGCACCTTGAACCCGTGCTGCTGCAGGCGGCGCGTGGAAGCCTCGGAGCTCGACACGGCACCCGCGAAGCGCTCCTTGAACGCCGCCACGGCATCAATGAAGAGGTTCGCGGTGGAGCCGGTGCCCACGCCCAGCACGGCACCTTCGGGAACTTCCTGCTTCACATAGTCGGCGGCGGCCTGCGCCACCAACGCCTTGAGTTCATCCTGAGTCATGACAACAGCCAGATTGCGGTGGAGGAAACGCATAGTGTAGCGGATTGAGCGGCATCCCCCGTCACCGGCGGTACAATGGATTGGCCGGGGCCGGTGCTTGCCGCCCTGCCACCGCAAACCGAATCGCCAACGATTCAGCGCCAATTCAGCGCCAATTCAGCGCCAACGACTAAGCGACATGAACCAGCTCGAACAACTCAGGCAGTTCACCACGGTAGTGGCCGACACCGGCGACTTCCAGCTGATGAAGCAATACACCCCGCAGGACGCGACCACGAACCCCTCGCTGATCCTGAAGGCCGTGCAGAAGCCCGAATACCGGCACTTGCTGGAAAAGGCGGTGCAGGATCACCATGGCAACGGCGGCGTCGATGCGGTGATGGACGAAGTGCTGATCGCCTTCGGCTGCGAGATCCTGGCGATCGTGCCGGGCCGCGTCTCGACCGAAGTCGACGCGCGCCTGTCCTTTGACACCACCGCCACCGTCAACAAGGCCCGCCACCTGATCCAGCTGTACGAGCAGCGCGGCATCGCGCGCGAGCGCGTGCTGATCAAGATCGCCTCGACCTGGGAAGGCATCCGCGCGGCCGAGATCCTGCAGCGCGACGGCATCCGCTGCAACATGACGCTGCTGTTCTCGCTGGTGCAGGCGGTGGCCTGCGCCGAGGCCGGCGCACAGCTGATCTCGCCCTTCGTCGGCCGCATCTTCGACTGGTACAAGAAGCAGGCCGGCGAGCAGTGGGACCCGGTCGCCAACGGCGGCGACAACGATCCCGGCGTGCGCTCGGTGCGCCAGATCTATGACTACTACAAGAAGTTCGGCTACCCGACCGAGGTGATGGGCGCGAGCTTCCGCAGCACCGCGCAGATCCTGTCGCTGGCCGGCTGCGACCTGCTGACCATCAGCCCGGAACTGCTGGAGCAGCTGGCCGCCGGCCAGGGTGCGCCAGAGCGCAAGCTGTCGGTCGACCAGGCCCAGGCCGCCAATATCGCCCGCATCACGGCGGACGAGCCGTCGTTCCGCTGGCAGCTGAATGAAGACGCAATGGCCACCGAGAAGCTGGCCGAAGGCATCCGCCTGTTCGCGGCGGATGCAGTCAAGCTGGAAAAGCTGATCGGCGAGATTGCCAAATAAGAAGCCGGCGGGGCCGGCTCAGTCCGGCTCCACCCCCGGTTGCGGCCACAGCAGCGGCAGCAAGGCGCCTGCCGCTGCCGGCACCACCAGGTCCGCGGTCTGGTCCAGCGCGGACGGCAGCGGGTTGATCACGATGACGGGCGCGCCGTGCTCCTTCGCCAGCCCCGGCAGCGCGGCAGCCGGATAAACCAGTCCCGACGTCCCCACCACCAGGCACAGGTCCGAAGTCTCCGCCGCATGCTCGGCGCGAAAGCGCGCCACGCGCGGCAGGTCTTCGCCGAACCACACCACGCCCGGGCGCATCAGTGCCCCGCACAAATGGCAGCGCGGCGGCATGCCGGGCACCGCGCTGGCTTCCTCGCAGCGCCCGCACCCGTCCAGCCATTTGTTGGCAAACAGGTTGCCATGCAGTTCGATCACATGCTGGCTGCCGGCACGCTGGTGCAGGCCGTCGACGTTCTGCGTCACCAGCGTGACGGTCTTCTGCGCGGCCAGCGCCACCAGCGCGTGGTGCGCCGGATTGGGATGCGCGGCCGCCACGAGCGCGCGCCGGTGCAGATACCACTCCCACACCAGTTCGGGCTGGCGCCGGTAAGCCTCTTCGCTGGCGAGCTCCTCCGGATTGAACCGTTCCCACAGGCCAGTCATCGCTTCGCGGAAGGTCGGCACGCCCGACTCGGCCGAAATGCCGGCACCGGTCAGCACGAAGATGCGGCGCGCCTGCGCGATCAGCCGACGCGCCTCTTCCATCCCCGGCCAGGGCTCAGAGGTGGAACGTAGCGGATCGGCCACCATGGCTTCAGCGCGGCAGGCGCCGCTGGCGCACCGCTTCGTACAGGCAGACGCCGCTGGCCACCGAGACGTTGAGGCTCTCGACGCCGCCGGCCATCGGGATGCCGACCAGTTCATCGCAGGTCTCGCGCGTCAGCCGGCGCATGCCCTCGCCTTCGGCGCCCATCACGATCGCGGTCGGGCCCTTGAAGTCGATGTCGTAGAGGGATTTCTCGGTACCGTCGGCGGTGCCGATCACCCAGATGCCGCGCTCCTGCAGCTCGCGCAGCGTGCGCGCGAGGTTGGTCACGGTGATATACGGCACGGTCTCGGCCGCGCCGCTGGCCACCTTGGCCACGGTTGCATTGAGTCCGACGCTGCGGTCCTTGGGCGCGATCACCGCGTGCGCGCCGGCGCCGTCGGCCACGCGCAGGCAGGCGCCAAGGTTGTGCGGGTCGGTGACGCCGTCGAGCACCAGCAGCAGAGGCGTGCCTTCGATGCCATCCAGCAGTTCGTCCAGGTTCAGTGCCAGCGCGACGTCCTCGGCGCGCGCCACCACGCCCTGGTGCCGGTCGGTGCCGGCCATGCCGCGCAGGCGCTCGGCATCGACGGGGTGCAAGCGCACGCCCAGGCTTTCGGCCAGGCGGACGAAGTCTTGCATGCGCCGGTCGCGGCGGGCGGATTCGATGTAGATATCCGACACGCCCTTGGGATCTTGCCGCAGGCGCGCGGTCACGGCGTGGAAGCCGAT
This sequence comes from Cupriavidus oxalaticus, assembly GCF_004768545.1. NCBI lineage: Bacteria > Pseudomonadati > Pseudomonadota > Betaproteobacteria > Burkholderiales > Burkholderiaceae > Cupriavidus > Cupriavidus oxalaticus. The sequence goes on from NZ_CP038635.1 coordinate 2,249,820, forward strand.
CAGGAGTTTTTGTTTAGCCATGGGCGCGATTGTACTCGCCCGTGCGCCGTCCCCGCGCGGGCGGGGACGGCGGTTGGCCCTGACTTGCGCCTTTAATCGTCCTGGCTCGCCTTAACGCTTGCGCGGGGTGCGCTTGGCGGCAGACTTGCCGGCCGTCTTGGCGGGACGCGACTTCGACGCCGGCTTGCGCGGCTTCTCCAGGTGCGCGGGCTTGGGCTTGGCCGCGCGCTTGGCCGGCTTGCCGCCGGTCCTGACGTGCGGCTTGAGCGGAGTGATCACCGCTTCGAACACCGGCTGCTCCTCGATCACGCGGTCGAGCGTCTCGTCGAACGACTCTTCCGGCTTGGACGAACCGCCCAGCAGCGCCGCCAGCTGGCGCCCCTTCTTGCGCGCCGGCACCGCATGGGCGGCCGGGACGCGCGGCTGGGTGTCGGCACCGGTTGCGCGCGCACGCAAGGTCTTGGCCGACGGTTCCTGCACCAGGCGGAAGTCGATCTTGCGAGCATCGAGGTCCACACGAGAGACCTGCACGCGCACGCGGTCGGTCAGGCGATAGCGGATGCCGGTGCGCTCGCCGCGCAGTTCGTTGCGCGCCTCGTCGTACTGGAAGTAATCGCTGCCCAGTTCGGTCACGTGCACCAGCCCTTCGACATACAGCTCGTCGAGCTGCACGAAGATGCCGAACGACGTCACGGCGCTGACGGTGCCGGCAAAATCGCTGCCCAGCTTGTCGCGCATGAAGTAGCACTTGAGCCAGGCCTCGACATCGCGCGAAGCCTCGTCGGCACGGCGCTCGTTGGCCGAGCAATGCAGGCCGAGCTCGTCCCAGATCGCCTCGTTGCGCTTGGCGCGCGCCGCGGCGAGCTCCGCCTTCTGCTCGGCGTCCTTGGCCTGCAGGCGGCGCGCCTTAGGCGAGATCGCGGTATTCAGCTCGGTGCCGTGGGCAAACGCCGGCTGGTACTTGGTATGCGCCAGCACCGCCTTGATCGCGCGGTGCACCAGCAGGTCGGGATAGCGGCGGATCGGGCTGGTGAAGTGCGCGTAGGCCCCGTACGCCAGGCCGAAGTGGCCGATATTGTCTGGGCTGTACACCGCCTGCTGCATCGAGCGCAGCAGCATGGTCTGCAGCATCGGCGCATCGGGGCGGGACTTGATCTTGTCCATCACCTCGGCATAGTCGGACGCCTGCGGCTTGTCGCCGCCGCCCAGCGACAGGCCGGCGGTCTTCAGGAACTCGCGCAGGTTCTTCAGCTTCTCTTCGCTGGGGCCGGCGTGGATGCGGTACAGCGCCGGGTGCTTGAAGCGCTCGAGGAAATCCGCCGCGCACACGTTGGCGGTCAGCATGCATTCCTCGATCAGCCGGTGCGCATCGTTGCGGGTGCGCGGCAGGATCTGTTCGATCTTGCCCTGCGCATTGCAGACGATATAGGTCTCGGTGGTGTCGAAGTCGATCGCGCCGCGCTCGCGCCGCGCCTTCAGCAGGACCTGGAACAGCTCGTACAGGTTCTGCAGGTGCGGCACCAGTTCGGCGCGCTTGTGCGCCTCGGGACCCTTGGTGTTGGACAGGACCGACCAGACCTCGTTGTAGGTCAGGCGCGCGGTCGAGTGCATCACCGCGGGATAGAACTGGTAGCCCTTGAGTTCGCCCTTGGCCGTGAGCACCGCATCGCAGACCATGCACAGCCGGTCGACGTTGGGATTGAGCGAGCACAGCCCGTTGGACAGCTTCTCCGGCAGCATCGGAATCACGCGGCGGGGGAAGTAGACCGAGGTGGCGCGGTCCAGCGCATCGGCATCCAGCGGCGTGCCGGGGCGCACGTAGTGCGACACATCGGCGATCGCCACGATCAGGCGCCAGCCCTTGGCACGGCCGATCTTGACCGGCTCGCAGTAGACCGCGTCGTCGAAGTCGCGCGCGTCTTCGCCGTCGATGGTCACCAGCGGAATGTCACGCAGGTCGATGCGGTGGTCCAGGTCGGCCTGGCGTACTTCGTCCGGCAACGCGGCGGCTTCCTTGGCCGCGGTCGGCGAGAAGGCATGCGGCACGCCATACTTGCGCACCGCGATCTCGATCTCCATGCCGGGATCGTCGATCTCGCCGAGGATCTCCACCACGCGGCCCACCGGCTGCACATAGCGGTCGGGATATTCGATCAGCTCGACGCTGACCACCTGCCCCACGCGGGCCTTACCCTGCGCCTTGGGCGGAATCAGGATGTCCTGGCTGATGCGCTTGTCTTCCGGTGCGACCACCAGCACGCCGCCCTCGCTGAGTAGCCGCCCGATCACGTAGCGGTTGGCGCGCTCGATGATCTCGACGATCTGGCCCTCGGGCCGGCCGCGGCGGTCGTAGCCCACCACGCGCACTTGCGCGCGGTCGTTGTGCATGGCCTTCTGCAGTTCGCGCTCGGGCAGGAAGATATCGTCCTCGCCATCGTCGCGGATCAGGAAGCCGAAGCCGTCGCGGTGGCCCTGCACGCGGCCGGTGACGAAGTTGGGCTGGTGGGCCAGTTCATAGCGGCCCTTGCGGTTCAGTTCGATCTGGCCGTCGCGTTCCATCGCTGCCAGGCGCTTCTGGAAGCCGTCATGCTCCTTGCGCGTGACCGACAGGGCCTTGGCGATATCGCCTGCCGACTGCGGAGATCCCGACGTTCTCAGCACGCCCAGGATTTCTTCCCGGCTGGGGATCGGATAGTTGTTCTGATTCAATTTTTTCTGGAAACTATTTGACAAAATTCTCGCGCTCTCTATAATGAGCGCTTCGGTTGTTTCGACACCTGCCCAGGTGGCGGAATTGGTAGACGCACTAGGTTCAGGTCCTAGCGGTGGCAACACTGTGGAGGTTCGAGTCCTCTCCTGGGCACCAGATCACCGGGAAACCCGCAGCGCTTTCGAGCCCTGCGGGTTTTTTGTTTTCGGCGCTTTGTTGGCGTACCAGATCCGGCAACTTCCACTCCTTGCTTGGCGGCAACTTGCCGCGGTGTCATACATCAGCGTACGGGTTTTCTCCCGCCCTTGGAACCGCGCACAATTGCCTTGCGCGGCAACCGAACCACATCGGTCCGGCAATGCCGAGGAGTGTAACAGCTTCAGTGGCGATTCCGGCATTCCGCGGGCACGGCCGGCTACCGACGCCACCGGTTCCCGTGCCGCGCGGCGGGCGCCGCGGGCACAGATGAAGCGGGACGACGCTCAGGCGCTCGCGTCGTCGTCGAGCAGGCTGGCGCGCTTGCCGCGCTTGAGCCAGGCGCCCAGGTTGTGGGGACGCAGCGTGTCGTACTCTTCGAACGGCTGGTGGATCCAGGGGTTCGACGGCAGGAAGGTCACGTGATAGTCCGGCTCGATCTTCGAGCAGGCCTTGTACCACAGCACCGCCGAGCGCACCTCGGTCACCGCCGGATAGCGCTCCTTCAGGTGGCGGCCCACGCGTTCCAGCGTGATGCCCGAATCGACCAGGTCGTCGACCAGCAGGATCTTGCCCGACAGCTCGCCGCGCGTCATTGTGATGTATTGCGCGATATCCAGGTCGCCCTGCTGCGTGCCAGCCGCCTCGCGATAGCTGCTGGTAGCCAGGATCGCCAGCGGCACGTCGAAGATGCGCGACATCTGGTCGCCCACGCGCAGGCCGCCGCGCGCCAGGCACAGGATCTTGTCGAACTTCCAGCCAGACTCATGCACGTTCAGCGACAGGCGTGCGATCAGGCGGTGGTATTCGTCCCACGAGACCCACAGGTTCTCTTCATCGTTGGTTGGCAGGTTCATCGTTTTGCTCTAGATATCTTCGTGGCCCGTTGGCCCGGATGGCCCGGATGGCAAATAAGGCTCGGCCCGCTTGCGCGGGCCGATGGTCTGTTGCAGGCCGCGGCGTTCGTGACGCCGCGGCACTACGTCATGCTTCTGGTTGCCGGGTCAGGCCTTGTACGGGTGACGCAGCAGGATGGTCTCGTCGCGGTCCGGGCCGGTCGAGATCATGTCGATCGGGATGCCCACCACTTCTTCCACGCGCTTCAGGTAGACGCGGGCCGCCTCCGGCAGCGCGTCCCACGACTTCACGCCGAAGGTCGATTCGTTCCAGCCCGGGAACTCTTCATAGACCGGCTCGCAGCGCGCCACGGCGTCGGAGCCGCGCGGCAGGATGTCGACAGTCGTGCCGTCGAGCTTGTAGCCGACGCACAGCTTGATGCTGTCCAGGCCATCGAGCACGTCCAGCTTGGTCAGGCACAGACCCGACACGCCGTTGATCTGCACCGAGCGCTTGAGCGCGGCCGCATCGAGCCAGCCGGTGCGGCGCGGACGGCCGGTGACCGAACCGAATTCCTTGCCGACGTTGGCCAGGCGCACGCCGACCTGGTCCTGGCGCTGCGGGTTGTCGTTGTCGTACAGCTCGCTGGGGAACGGGCCCGAGCCCACGCGCGTGCAATAGGCCTTGGTGATGCCCAGGATGTAGTTCAGGCGGCCCGGACCGACGCCGGCACCCGCGGCGGCCGCACCGGCCACGCAGTTGCTCGAGGTCACGAACGGATAGGTGCCGTGGTCGACGTCGAGCAGCGTGCCTTGCGCGCCTTCGAACATCAGGTTGCCACCGGCGGCGTTGACCGCGTACAGCTCGGCCGAGACGTCGGCCACCATCGGGGCCAGGCGCGGCGCGAAGGCCAGCGCATCGTCCAGCGTCTGCTGGAAGTCCACCGCTTCGGCGCCCAGGTACTGGGTCAGCATGAAGTTGTGGTAGTCCAGGTTCTCGCGCAGGCGCTCGGCAAACTGCTCGGGATCGAACAGGTCCTGCACACGCAGCGCGCGGCGGGCAACCTTGTCCTCATATGCCGGGCCGATGCCGCGGCCGGTGGTGCCGATCTTGGCCGCGCCGCGACGGGCTTCGCGCGCCTTGTCGATGGCAACGTGGTACGGCAAGATCAGCGTTGCCGCCTCGGAGATGCGCAGGCGGCTCTGCACCTGCAGGCCGGCGGCTTCGAGTTCTTCGATTTCACGGAACAGCGCCTCGGGCGACAGCACCACACCGTTGCCGATGTAGCAGATCGTGCCTTCGCGCATGATGCCCGACGGGATCAGGCGGAGAATGGTCTTCTTGCCGCCGATGATCAGGGTGTGGCCAGCGTTGTGGCCTCCCTGGAACCGCACCACGCCCTTTGCATGGTCGGTAAGCCAATCGACGATTTTTCCTTTGCCTTCGTCACCCCACTGGGTGCCGATCACGACGACATTGCGTCCCTGGCCTACTGCGGATGCGGACATATTGCTTTGGTCAATAGGTTAAAAACGTATTCTACTCTTGTTGCAGGGCGATTCCCGATTTTTGGGCGGGATTGCTCGCCCGGCGTCAGCGCGGCACCACGGCCCAGCCGGAATCCTGGCGCACCAGCTGGCGATCACAGTTGAATTCGTCGAGCTCGTGAGTATGGCCCGGCAACGACTGGATCACGATCTCGCCAGCGGCACGCAGCGCGGAAATCGCGGCACGCAGTGCCGGATCCGCATCCCAGGGCGCGAAAATCGCCTGGGCGCGCACTTCCACCGGTGACAGCGACGCCACTTCGCGCAGGTCGAGCGAAAAGCCCGTCGCCGGGCGGGCGCGGCCGAAGGCTTCGCCCACCTTGTCATAGCGCCCGCCGCGGGCCACGTAGTTGGGCAGGCCCGCCACATAGGCGGCGAACATCACACCGCTGTGATAGTGGTAACCGCGCAGGTCCGACAGGTCGATATTGACGCTGGCGCCACGCACCTGCACCGCCAGCGCGGCCAGTTCGTCCAGCGCGCGGCCGATCGCCGGGCTCGGCGGCAGCGTGGCGCGGGCGCGGTCCAGCACTTCGACCCCGCCGTACAGCGTCGGCAGCGCCAGCAGCGCATCGCGTTCGGTCTGCGGCATGCCCACGGTCAGCTCGCGCAGCGCGGGCACGTCCTTGGTCTCGAGCGCGGCAAAGAGTGCGTCCTCGATCTTGCGGATCGACGGCAGTCCGGCCAGCAGCGCTTCCAGGATGCCGGCGTGGCACAGGTCGATGCGGATCTCCGACAGGCCCGCAGCCTGCAGCGCAGCCAGCATCAGCTCCTGGATCTCGACGTCGGCTTCGAGGCCGGCGTGGCCGTAGATTTCGGCACCGATCTGGATCGGCTCGCGCGTGGCATGGAAGCCCGCCGGCCGCGCATGCAGCACGTTGCCGGCATAGCACAGGCGCGTCACGCCTGGCCGGTTCAGCAGGTGGGCGTCGATGCGCGCCACCTGCGGCGTGATATCGGCGCGCAGGCCCATGGTGCGGCCCGACAGCTGGTCCACCAGCTTGAGCGTGCGCAGGTCCAGGTCATGCCCGGTGCCGGTCAGCAGCGACTCCAGGTATTCCAGCATCGGCGGCATGACCAGCTCGTAGCCGTAGGTGCGGAACAGGTCCAGCATGCGGCGACGCAGTTCTTCGATCTTGCGCGCTTCCGACGGCAGCACGTCGGCAATGTTTTCTGGTAGCAGCCAATGGTTGGACATGGTGAATCTCTTCTCGGTCATTCGGTTACCCCGCGGGCTCCGCGCCCGCGGTGCCGGGCCACGCCCGGGCACATTGTTGCCGCAGCCCTGCCTCTCCGCGCGCCCGGTCCATCACTCGGCAATGATGGCTCCAGCCGGACAAAACCCCGGCAAGCCGGGGTTTTGTCAATTCGCCACACGGACAAGCGGACGTTCTAGCGCTTGCCTCCGGACCCGCCGGACGCGGCCGCCGCGGCGCCGCCGCTGGAACGCATATAGCGGAAGAACTCGGAATTGGGCTCCAGCACCAGCACGTCGCGCTTGTCGCGGAAGGTGTTGCGATACGCTTCCATGCTGCGCCAGAACTGCGCGAACTGCGGGTCGCGGCCAAAGGCATCGCCGTAGATCTGCGACGCCTTGGCATCGCCGTTGCCCTTGATCACCTGGGCATCGCGATAGGCCTCGGCCAGCACCACTTCGCGCTGGCGGTCGGCGTCGGCGCGGATCTTTTCGCCCTCGGCGGCGCCGGTGGAGCGCAGCTCGTTGGCCACGCGCTTGCGCTCGGCCTCCATGCGGCGGTACACCGATTCGCTGATCGCCGGCAGCAGGTCGACGCGCTTCAGGCGCACGTCCAGGATCTCGACACCCACCGACTTGGCGTATTCGACCATGCCGCTGCGGATGGCCTGCATCACCTGCTCGCGCTCGCCCGCGACCACGTCGGCCACGGTGCGCCTGCCGAACTCCTCGCGCGCCACGGCATCGATACGCTGGGTCATGCGGTCCTGGGCGCCGCGCAGGTTGCCGCCGAAGGCGACGAAGAACTTGCGCGGATCGGTGATGCGCCACTTGACGAACCAGTCCACCACCATGCTCTTCTTCTCGGCGGTCAGGAAGCGCTCGTTGGCGGCCACGTCGATGGTCTGCAGGCGGCGGTCCATGAAGACCACGTTCTGGAACGGCGGCGGCAGCTTGAAATGCAGGCCGGGCTCGCGCACCACCTGCTTGATCTCGCCGAAGGCGAACACCACGGCGTACTGGCGCTGGTCGACCACGAACAGCATCGACGACAGCACGGCCAGCAGGATGAAAAAGCCGATCGCGAAGGAAATCAGTCGGTTCATGACGGGTCTCCTCAGCGCGAGTCGCGGTCACGGTTGCGCAGCGATTCGCGCGACCGGGTATCCGGCGAAGTCTCGGGAGCCGGCGCCGGCGTGCCGGCTCCCGGCTGGCCAGGGGTGGCCGCTCGGCCGTCGCCAGCTTGTGCCATCAGCTTGTCCAGCGGCAGGTAAAGAAGATTGTTGCCCTGGCGCGCGTCCACCAGCACCTTGGTCGAATTGGTGTAGATCTGCTGCATGGTTTCGAGATAGATCCGGTCGCGCGTCACCTGCGGCGCCTTGGCGTATTCGGCCTGCACCGAGCGGAAGCGCGAGGCATCGCCCTCGGCCTGCGCCACCACGCGCGAGCGGTAGGCTTCGGCCTCTTCCATCAGGCGCGCCGCGGTACCCTTGGCGCGGGGGATGATGTCATTGGCATAGGCCTGGCCTTCGCTGATCGCGCGCTCGCGGTCCTGGCTGGCCTTGTTGACGTCATCGAACGCGGCCTGCACCTGCTCGGGCGGCTGCACGCTCTGCACGTTGACCGACAGCACGCGGATGCCAGTCTTGTAGGCCGACAGGATGGCCTGGATCGACTTGGCCAGCCCCTGCGCGATCTGCTCGCGGTTCTCGTACAGCACCGCATCCATCTTGTTGCGGCCGACGATCTCGCGCACCGAGGTCTCGGCGGCCTGGGTCACCAGCTCCTCGTCGCCGCCGCGGTCGGTCTTGTTGAAGAACAGGAACTCGGTCGCGTCCTGGATGACGTACTGCACGGTGAAGCGCACGTCGATGATGTTCTCGTCCTGCGTCAGCATCGACGAGTCTTTCAGGTTGCTGTCCTTGATCGAGGTGGAACGGCCCACTTCGACCGAGCGCACCGCCGACAGGTTGACAACCTCGGCCGACTGGATCGGCCAGGGCAGCCGCCAGTTGATGCCGGGACCGGCCGAATACTTGAACTTGCCGAACTGCAGGATCACGGCGGTCTGGCCTTCCTGCACCATGAAGAAGCCGCTGGCCAGCCAGATGCCGACCACCGCGGCCACGATCACGCCGACGCCCACGCCCGAGCCCTTGCCCGGGGTGCGCGGGCCGCCGAATCCCTGGTTGCCGCCACCGCCGTTTTCCTTGCGGCCGAGCAGGCCGTTCAGGCGGCGGTTGAAGTCGCGCCACAGTTCGTCCAGATCCGGCGGGCCGCCATCCTGCTGCGGGCGCTGGTTCTGCTGGCGGTTGTCGTCGCGGCCGTCCTTCTTGTCGTCGTCGTCACCATTGCGACCCCAGCGCGGATCGTTCAGCGAGAAGATGGCGCGCAGGCGCTGCCAGCCCGCGCGTGGCGCGAAGCGGCTGCCTGGTGTCAGGCTCGAATCAGCATTCCGGGGAAACTGGGGCATGAAGTGCACGGGTCCGGGGAAGTTTGTAACAGGGGGATTCTAGCAGTCATCTGCGCCACATTTACCCAAATCGCGACCAATCCGTGGAAAGGCGCTCCGAATCGGGCCGCAGATGCGCCGCTGCGGCACCACTGCGGCACCTGAGCCGCGCAAGACTCCGCGCTGGCCCGGCTCAGGGCCTGGCCCCCAGCTGGTCGTCGTCGGCGCCATCGCCTGCCAGATCGCCGCTGTCGCCGTTGCCCTCATACAGATGGGCGTCGCCCAGCCTCTGGTCGTAGGGCGCGGGCTCCGGCGGGCGGCTGGCCAGCCACTGGGCCACCTCGACCACCGCTTCGCGCAGCGCATCCAGGCCGATCCCTTCGCGCGCGCTCAGGAACACCCGGGTGGGAATGCCGTCTTCATCGCGCTCGGTGCGCGGGCCCTGGTCCAGCAACTCGGGCGCCGCATCGATCTTGTTCATCACCACGATCTGCGGGATGTCGGACGCGTCGATCTCGGCCAGCACGCGGTTGACCTGTTCGATCTGCTCATGGCGCACCGGACTAGATGCATCGACCACATGGAGCAGCAGGTCGGCATGGACCGTTTCCTCGAGCGTGGCACGGAACGCCGCCACCAGCTGCGTGGGCAGGTCGCGGATAAATCCGACCGTGTCGCTCAGCACCACGTTGCCCAGCCCGTCCAGGAACAGCCGCCGCGAGGTGGTATCGAGCGTGGCGAACAGCTGGTCGGCGGCATAGGCGCGCGCCTTGGTCAGCGCGTTGAACAGCGTCGACTTGCCGGCATTGGTATAGCCCACCAGCGAAATGCTGAGCGTGTCGTTGCGCGCGCGTGCGCGCCGCTGCGTGCTGTGCTGGCGCTGCAGCCGCGAAAGGTCCGCCCTGAGCCGCTTGGCACGGTCGTCCAGCATGCGCCGGTCCAGCTCGAGCTGGCGCTCGCCGGGGCCGCCGCGCATGCCGATACCGCCCTTCTGCCGCTCCAGGTGGCTCCACGCGCGCACCAGCCGCGAGGCGCGGTACGTCACCTGCGCCAGCTCGACCTGCACCTTGCCGACGTGGCTCTGCGCGCGCTGCCCGAAGATGTCCAGGATCAGGCCGGTACGGTCGATCACGTGGCGGTTCAGGAAGCGCTCGAGGTTACGCTGCTGCGCCGGGCTGAGTGCGTGGTTGAACACGACCACGTCGGCATCGAGCGCGTCGGCGGCTTCCTTCAGTTCCTCGGCCTTGCCCGAGCCGATAAACAGCGCCGGATCCGGCCGCGAGCGGCGGCCCGTCAGCGTATGCACCGGCAGCGAGCCGGCGGTGGAGGTCAGCAAGGCGAGCTCGCTGAGGCTTTCCTCGAAATCATGCTTGCCGAAATCGACGCCGACGAGGATGGCGCGCGACGGGGCAGTGTTGGAAGTAGCTCTGGGATCCAAGGGATGGCGCGAATGCGCTGGGAATTAGCGGTAGCGAGAGGAATAGCAAGGAATAGCGGAACGCTTTCCGATGGTTTCCAGGGATGGCCGGCGGAAGTCCCGCCCTGCCCTGTCCCCGGCCGGGATGGCTGCCCGCACCGGGCGGGAAGCCACGGCGGCGAGATGCGCGGCCGGTCCGGCAGGCACCGGCCGCGCTGGCGCACCGGTACCGGGCATCGGTGCAACCCTGAAGGGCGCCAGGCCGATGCCTTGGGTCCGCGACCGCGGGTTGCCGCGGCCGTGAGGCAGATCAGTTCTCGGAGGAATCATCCACGCGGAAATTGACCGCGCGCGCCGGAACGACGGTGGAAATCGCATGCTTGTAAACCATCTGCGTCACAGTGTTACGCAGCAGCACGACGTACTGATCGAACGATTCGATATTGCCTTGCAGCTTGATGCCATTGACGAGGTAGATGGACACCGGCACGTGCTCTTTGCGCAGCGCGTTCAGGAACGGGTCTTGTAGCAGTTGCCCTTTGTTGCTCATGGCACACTCCAAATTTATAGGTTTAGTGGTGAATGATGGGGATGGAACTCCCCGGTTCAAGTCAAGCGGCGCAAAAACGCGCCAGAAAAAAGATCAAAAACGGTACCAAGTCGGCGTCAATGCACAGGGAACCCCCTGCTACCGTGAATTTAGCCGCAGTTCCAAACGAACGCAAACGAAAACTGGCCCCGCCAAGGATCCGATTCCGGACTCAATCCTTCGAGTCCGCGTACGGATTTTTGTTCGTACGGAATTCGATGCGCAGGGGGGTGCCCTTGAGCTTGAAGGCCGCACGGAAACGGTTTTCCAGATACCGCCGATAGGTCTCCGCAACCCCTGACAGCGCGTTGCCATGGATCACGATGATCGGCGGATTCGAGCCCCCCTGGTGCGCATAGCGCAGCTTGGGACGCGATGCGCCGACGCGCTTGGGCTGCTGGAATTCGACCGCTTCCTGCAGCACGCGCGTCAGCTGCGGCGTCGGCAGCTTGACCATGGCCGCGGCATAGGCGTCGTCGACGGAACGCATCAGCGCGCCGATGCCGGTGCGCTCGCGCGCCGACACAAAGTGGAAATTCGCGAAATTCAGGAATTGCAGCTTGCGCTCGAGGTCGTGCTTGATGCGGTCGCGGGTATGGCCGTCCAGCCCGTCCCATTTATTGACGCCGACCACCAGCGCGCGGCCGGATTCAACGATAAAGCCCGCGATATGCGCGTCCTGGTCGGAGATGTCCTGTTGCGCATCCAGCAGCAGGATCACGACGTTGGCATCGGCGATCGATTGCAGCGTCTTGACCACTGAAAATTTTTCAATCGCCTCGAACACCTTGCCGCGCCGGCGCAGGCCCGCCGTGTCGATCAGCGTATAAGGCTTGCCGCCGCGTTCGAATTCCACGTAGATGGCGTCGCGGGTCGTGCCTGGCATGTCGAACGCGATCACGCGCTCCTCGCCGATCAGCGTATTGACCAGCGTGGACTTCCCCACATTGGGGCGCCCGACGATGGCGATCTTGACGCCCTTGCCGTCCACGGGCTCTTCGGCGGCCAGTTCCGGGCGCTCCTGCACCGCCAGCTCGATCGCTTCGTCGACCAGCTCGCGCACGCCGTCGCCGTGGGCAGCGGAGATCGCGTACGGATCGCCCATGCCGAGCTCGTAGAAATCCGCGGCAACCGAGGTGTACTTCATGCCCTCGGCCTTGTTCACCGCCAGCATGATGCGCCGGCCGGTCTTGCGCAGGTAGTCGGCAATGGCGCGGTCCTGCGGCGCCAGGCCGAGGCGGCCGTCGACGATAAAGATCACCACGTCGGCCTCGACCACCGCCTGCTTGGTCTGCTTGGCCATCTCGGCGACGATGCCTTCCTTGACCACCGGCTCGAAGCCGCCGGTGTCGATGGCGATGAACGGACGCTCGCCGACGCGGCCCTCGCCATAGTGGCGGTCGCGCGTCAGGCCCGGCAGGTCGGCGACGAGGGCGTCGCGCGAGCGGGTCATGCGGTTGAATAGCGTCGACTTCCCCACATTGGGACGGCCGACAAGTGCGATAACTGGTTTCATGCAATAAACGGAAACGGGGGCCGGCACCTGCCGCCCCCCGGTTACTCCGGAGTCAATGGATCCGACGGCACGCGCACCCGTGGGCGCCCTTGCCGCTTGTCCTGTCGGGGCGCGGCGCCGGTCAGCAACCCGCTGCGCAATTTGCCGCACGACCAGGGATCATGCTACCGGATTCGGCGCGCACCGTACCGACAGGTGTACGGCAGCGCGCACTGCTTGCTGGTCAGCCCGGCTGGAACCCGAAGACGTCGCCGTCGCGGGTCTGGATCACCAGCGTCTGCCCCGCCACCACCGGCGCGGCGGTGATGGCGCTGCCATCGGTCTTCATGCGGGCGACGACCTGGCCGTCCTCGCGCGACAGGAAGTGGACATAGCCTTCGAAGTCGCCCATCACCACCGAGCGGCCCAGTGCCAGCGGCGCACCTAGGCGGCGGTTGCGCATCTGGTCGTTCTTCCAGCGCTCGGTGCCGTTCTGGCGGTCGAAGGCATGCACCACCGACTGCTCGTCGCTGGCATAGATGGCATTGTCATCCTGCGCGGGGCCGCTCGGCGACGAGAAATCCTTGCCCCACTGTGGCTGGCCGCTGGCCAGCTCAAGGCAGGCCACGCGTCCCTGGAAGGTGGTGGCGCAGACCTGGCGGCCGCTGATCATCGGCTGGCCGGTGACATCGTTCAGGCGCTCGATCTCGGATACGCCCTTGGGATAGGAGATCGTGCTTTCCCAACGCAGCACGCCGTTGCCCGGCGTCAGCACGCCCAGCTTGCCGCCGGGAAAGCCCATCACGATGCCGTCACCGGCAAACACCATCCCCATCGCGGCACGCAGGTTCAGCGGCGTCTGCGAGCGCTGGTAGATCCAGCGGCGCTCGCCGGTCCCGGCGTCGAGGCCGAACACGCGCGTGTCGGTGGTGCGCACCACCACCAGGCCGTTGCCGACCAGCGGCGCGGACAGCACCTCGCCGTTGACCTGCTTCTTCCAGATCTGCTTGCCGCTGGCGTCGAAGGCGTAGATCGCGCCCTTCTCGCCGGCGACCGCGGTCACCGAGCCATCGCTGCCCGGGCCGGAGGTCAGGTCCAGGTCGGTCTTGGCCTTCCACAGCACGCGCCCGGAGGCGCCTTCCAGCGCCATCACGTTGCCGTTGTTGGACGACACATAGACATTGTTGCCCGCCGCGGCGGGCTGCATCGAATACGGGCCGCTCTTGCCCACATCGGCCTTCCACGCCTGGCGCACGGTCAGCGTGGCCGAGACCGGCTTGAGTTCGGCGGGCGGGTGCTTGTTTTCCTTGCTGAACAGCGAGCAGCCGCCCAGCGCGGCCAGGCAGGCAGCCGCCACCAGCGCACGGGTCACGGCGCGGGCGCGCTGGCGGTGTACGGCACGGGAAAGCACTGACGTCATAAGGTTACGGTCCTGGTTTTGCGTGATGCTATAAAGCGCGCGCGGCCGCATCAGGCCGCGCCCAGCGCATCGAGCTTGAACTGGATGATCTGGCGCGTGGCCGGCTCGGCCTCGCCCAGCTTGTCCAGCGCCTTGCGATAGGCGGCGCGCGCGTCGTCGCGCTTGTCCTGCGCGGCGAGCAGGTCGCCGCGGCGGTCGGCATACAGCGACATGAACGCTGCCGGCGGTTCGTCCTTCAGCAACGCCAGGCCTTTGTCATAAGCCTTTTCGTCGAGCAGCACGCCGGCCAGGCGCACCCGCGCCAGATGCGCGTATTCTTCGTCGCCGTGGTCGATGGCCCACTGCAGCTGGGTCTTGGCCGCGGCCAGGTCGCCCGCGTCATACAACACGCGGCCGGCGACCAGTGCGCTCATCTGGCCATAGGCGGTACGCCCGTACTTGTCCTCAAGGTCGGTTGCCGCACGCTTGATGCGTTCGACATCGCGTGCCTCGGCGGCCTTGAGCACCTGCTCGTACAGCACCGCGGCCTCGCCGGCCTGCTTGCGCTCCCAGTACTTCCAGCCGTTCCAGCCGGCAAACGCCAGCAGCGCGGCGATGACCACCCAGGTCAGCGCATTGCCGTACTGGCGCCACCAGGCCTTCAGATTCTCAAGCTGTTCCTGTTCTTCTAGATCGTAAGCCATGTCGAGGCAATCACCTGCGTTGGTTGGATACGGGCGTCTTGGATGACGGTGCGGCGGGCGCGCTTATTCGCTGGCGCCGACCATGGCGTCGATCAGGTAGTCGACCAGGCCCTCGGCCTGCACGGTGGCCTGTTGCCCACCGCCTTCGGCCTGATCGCGCTGGCGAAGTTCCTTGACCTGGACCACGCCAGCGGCCACTTCGTCGTCGCCAATGATAACGGCATAGGCCGCGCCGCTTGCGTCGGCGCGCTTCATCTGCGACTTAAAGCTGCCGCCCTTGCCGTCGGGGCTGGCGTGGAGCACCACGTCCAGGCCGGCGTCGCGCAGCCGCTCGGCCGCGACCATCGCCTGCTGCGCGGCGGCTTCGCCCTGGTGCACGAGGTAGACATCGCAACCCGCGGCGTCGGGCACCACGCCCTCTTCGCGGATCAGCTCGATGATGCGCTCGACGCCCATGGCCCAGCCGCAAGCCGGTGCCGGCTTGCCGCCCATCTGCGCGATCAGCGGGTCATAGCGGCCGCCGCCGGCGATGGTGCCCTGCGCGCCGAGCTTGTCGGTGATCCACTCGAACACCGTCAGGTTGTAGTAGTCCAGCCCGCGCACCAGGCGCGGATTGATCTTGAAGGGGATGTTGTTGGCCTTGAGCAGGCGCTGCACGCCCTCGAAGTGAGCCAGCGACTCTTCGCCCAGGAAGTCGATCAGCTTGGGCGCATTGGCGGCCATTTCCTGCAGCGCCGGATTCTTGGTATCCAGCACGCGCAGCGGGTTGGTGTACAGGCGGCGCTTGCTGTCATCGTCCAGGATGTCCTGGAAGCCCTCCAGGTACTTGATCAGCTCCTCGCGGTGGGCGGCACGCTCATTGGCCTGCCCCAGCGAATTGATCTCCAGGCGCACGCCGACCAGGCCCAGGTCGTCCCACAGGCGCTGGCACATCAGGATGATCTCGGCGTCGACGTCCGGACCGGCAAAGCCCAGCGCCTCGGCGCCCAGCTGGTGGAACTGGCGATAGCGGCCGCGCTGCGGGCGCTCGTGGCGGAACATCGGGCCGGTGTACCACAGGCGCTTGGGGCCGTCGTACAGAAGGTTGTGCTCGATGGTCGCGCGCACGGCGGCGGCGGTCCCTTCGGGACGCAACGTCAGCTGCTCGCCGTTGAGCGCATCGGTGAAGGAGTACATCTCCTTCTCGACGATGTCGGTCACCTCGCCGATGCCGCGCACGAACAGCTGCGTGTGCTCGACGATCGGCGTGCGCAGCTGCTGGTAGCCGTAGGCGCGCAACATGGCGCGGGCGGCATTCTCGAAATGCTCCCACAGCGGCGCGTCGGCCGGAAGCATGTCGTTCATGCCCTTCACGCCCTGCAGCGCCTTGGCGGGCTTCACCTTCTGCTCGGCTTTCAGTTCAGCCTTCGGTTCAGTCTTGGCAGCGCCGGCGGCGGCTGCGTTGTCGGATTGCGTCATTCTGTTCTTGTCAGCTTCTGGGGCCTGGCCGGTGCGGCTCAGGCTGCCACTTCTTTATCGGCCCGTGCAGCACCCGGGCCGTAATGCGTGCGAACGTACTCGTCGACGATCGCCTGAAATTCCTCGGCAATGCGCTCGCCGCGCAGCGTCTTTACCTTGACGCCGTCGACGAACACCGGCGCCGCGGGCGACTCGCCCGAGCCCGGCAGCGAAATGCCGATATTGGCGTGCTTGCTCTCGCCCGGGCCGTTGACGATGCAGCCCATCACGGCCACATCCATTTCCTCGACGCCCGGATAGGCGGTTTTCCAATGCGGCATCTGCTCGCGCAGGTACGTCTGGATGCTTGCCGCGAGCTCCTGGAACACCGTGCTGGTGGTGCGGCCACATCCCGGGCATGCAATCACCATCGGGGTGAAGTTGCGCAGGCCCATGGTCTGCAGGATTTCCTGCCCCACATACACTTCCTTCTCGCGCGGCGCGCCGGGTTCCGGCGTCAGCGAGATGCGGACCGTGTCGCCGATGCCTTCCTGCAGCAGCACCGACAGCGCCGCCGTGGAGGCGACGATGCCCTTGCTGCCCATGCCGGCCTCGGTCAGGCCCAGGTGCAGCGCATAGTCGCAGCGGCGCGCCAGTTCGCGGTAGACCGCGATCAGCTCCTGCACCTGCGATACCTTGCACGACAGGATGATCTGGCTGCCCGGCAGGCCGATCTCTTCAGCCTTTTTCGCCGAATCGATCGCCGAGGTGATCAGCGCCTCGATCATCACGCTCTGCGCCGGCCAAGGCTCGGCGCGCGACGCGTTCTCGTCCATGATGCGCGCCAGCAGGTCCTGGTCCAGGCTGCCCCAGTTCACGCCAATGCGCACCGGCTTGTTGTAGCGGCACGCCATCTCGATCATCTGCGCGAACTGCGTGTCGCGCTTGGCGCCCTGCCCCACGTTGCCCGGGTTGATGCGGTACTTGGACAGCGCCTCGGCGCAGGCCGGATAGTCCTGCAGCAGCTTGTGGCCGTTGTAGTGGAAGTCGCCCACCAGCGGCACGTCGACGCCCATGCGGTCGAGCTGCTCACGGATCGACGGCACCGCGGCGGCGGCCTCGGGCGTGTTCACCGTGATGCGCACGATTTCCGAACCCGCGCGCGCCAGGTCCTTCACCTGGATCGCCGTGCCGATGGCGTCGACCGTGTCCGTGTTGGTCATCGACTGCACGCGCACCGGCGCATCGCCGCCGATGGTCACCACGTTATCGCCCCACACGACGCGCGCCTGGCGCGTCTGGCGGCGCGGCAGCGAGCCGGGCAGGACCGGGAGACAGAGCTGTTGGTTCATAGCATTACCACCTTGCAAAGACGCACTGCGCCGCACCTTTCGCCGGCCCGGATCAGGGCAGCGTCAGGCGCGCCACGTTGTTGCGGTTGGCTGCCTTCAGGTCGACCGGCTCGCCGTTGCGCGTCATCGACTCGACACCCTTGACGTTGCCGATCACCACCTTGTACGGGGCCTTGCCGCCGCCGGCCACGGCCTGGCCGGCCTTGGCCGTGCCGCCCAGCACGATCTTGCCGCTGCTGTCGCGGACTTCATACCAGGTGTCGGCGGCGAAGCGGATCTGCAGTTCGCCGGCGCCCGCAGGCGCTGCGGGCACCGGCGCGGGCGTTGCTGCGGCCGGCGCAACAATGGGCGCAACAACTGGCACGGCAGCCACGGCCGATGCCGGCGCGGCAGTCGCGACCGCGGCGCTGACCGGCGTGGTTTCGGCCGAGGGCGCCGGCGAGTCGGCGGCGGCCATTACCGGCGGCAGCGCTGCGGTCACCGTGCCGGGCTCGGTCGGTTGCGCGGCGGCATGTTCTTCCGTCACGGCAGTCTCGGTCGCGCTGCTGCGGGTCTCGATCCACTGGCGGATATGGTCCAGGCCGAACCAGCCACCGGCGGCCAGCACCACCGCCACCAGCGCCAGCCAGACCCAGCGGCCGCCAGCTCCGCCGCTGCGGAAGCGCTTGCGGTCGTCGAACGCCGCATTGAGGCTGCCCTCGCGCTGGCGCGCGATTTCGTTGACCGGTGCCACCGGAGGCTGGAAGCGCGCCAGCAGCGCGTCGATATCGACATGCAGCATGCGCGCGTAGGCCCGCATCACGCCCTTGGCGAAAGTGACGTCGGGCAGCGACTGCAGGTCGCCGGCTTCGATCGCGCGCAGCTTTGGCGCCGCCACTTTCAGGCGTGCGCTGACATCTTCCACCGACAGCCGCTGCGCTTCGCGCTCGCGCGCCAGTGCCGCGCCAATCTCGCGCGCTGCGGCTTCGCGTTCTCCTTCGTGCGCGCCACCGCCGACGTATTGCGTCGGTACGGCCTGGCCTGCGGCGCGGTCGTGCTCACTCATCCCATGCTCCTTGTTCGTATGCGGTCAACTCACGCGAATCGGGGAAGCGGCTGCGCAGCTGCGCGACCAGCGCATCCTGCGTGCGGCCATCGCCCTGGCGGTGTGCAATGCGCGCTCCCAGCCAGAGGGATTGCGCACTGGCAAATTGGCTGCTGTTGACGCGCTGGGCATACTGCCGGGCCTGCGCGAAATCGCCGCGCCGGTAGTAGACCAGCGCCAGATTGGTGTTTGCCACCGGATTGTTGCGGTCGTAGCCTAGTGCGGCCTTCAGATTCTTTTCCGCCTCGGCGCTGTTGCCGCGACGCAGCTCGCACGCACCCAGGCTGATCAGCGGTTTCACCGGACCACCGGCCGACGGCGCCGACACGGCGCGCTGCAGCATCGGCACGGCCTCGCCATAGCGGCCCGACTGGCACAGGAACCAGCCATAGTTGTTGAGCAGGTCGCCGTCGTTGCCGCGCATCGATACCGCGGTGCGGAAGCTGTCGTCGGCCAGCGCCTGCTCGTTCATATTCATGTAGATCAGCGCGCGCACATGGTAGGCATCCGCGAGCGACGGATCGATGGCGATCGCCTGCTTGATCTCGTCAAGCGCGACCGCATTCTGGCCGGCTTCGAGATAGTTGGTGGCCAGCTGCAGCCGGATGCCGGCGCGGCGCCTTGCATCGGTCTGGTCGGAAGCGGTCTGGAGATCCTGAGCCGGCGAGTGCGGCAGCTGGCAGCCGGACAACATCAGCAGCCCGAACAGGGCCGCAGCGATCAGACGGATCATGCAGGGCGAGCCTCCCGAGGCTGGCCGGCGCTGTTGACCGGCACCAGTGGCGTGATCTTGCCGAACTTGCCGCGCTCGGCCAGGCGGGTACGGTCCTTCACTTCCCCGGCCAGCTGTCCGCAGGCGGCGTCGATATCGTCGCCGCGCGTCTTGCGGATGGTGGTCACGATGCCCGCGTCCATCAGCACCTGCGCGAAGCGCCGGATCTGCTCGTTGTTGGAACGCTTCAGGCCCGATTCGGGGAACGGGTTGAACGGGATCAGGTTGAACTTGCACGGCACGTCGGCGACAAGCTTCAGCAGTTCCCGCGCATGCTCGACGCCATCGTTGACGCCGTCCAGCATGCAGTATTCGAAAGTAATGAAATCGCGCGGCGCGAATTCCAGGTAGCGGCGGCATGCCGCCACCAGTTCGGCCAGCGGGTATTTCTTGTTCAGCGGCACCAGCACGTCGCGCAAGGCGTCGTTGGACGCGTGCAGCGACACGGCGAGCGCCACCGGCAGGTCCTTGGACAGCCGGTCCATCATCGGCACCACGCCGGAAGTGGACAGGGTCACGCGGCGGCGCGACAGGCCGTAGGCGTTGTCGTCCAGCATCAGCCGCATGGCCGGCACCACGGCATCGTAGTTCAGCAGCGGCTCGCCCATGCCCATCATCAACCACGTTGGAGATGACGCGGTCGTCCTTGGGGCCTCGGCACAGCTGCTCGCGCATGGCAACTCCGCCATCCACAGCTGGCCAATGATTTCGCCGTGGTCAGGTTGCGCGAAAAGCCTGCTTGCCGGTCGAGCAGAAGCGGCAGTGACGCGCAGCCCGCCTGCGAGGAGACGCACAGCGTGCCGCGCGTTTCTCGGGGATGTACACCGTTTCCACCGCATTGCCCTCACCGACGTCGAGCAGCCACTTGCGCGTGCCGTCGGCCGACAGGTTGTCGGTGATGGCGGCAGGCGCGCGGATCTCGGCCCGGGTCGAGAGCTTTTCGCGCAGCGACTTGGCGAGATCCGACATGGCGTCGAAACGGCTGGCACCGTAGTGGTGGATCCAGCGTTGCAGTTGCCGCGCACGGAACGGCTTCTCGCCGAGCTCGCCGCAATAGGCGGTGAGCGCGTCCGCGTCGAGGTCGAGCAGGTTGACGAGATCGTTCATGACGGCAAACTCGGCTTCAGTTCAGTCAGCAGCCAATTAGCGGCTGTAGACGTTCATGCCCGGGAAGAAGAAGGAAACTTCCACGGCAGCGGTTTCGGCGGCGTCCGAGCCGTGCACGGCGTTGGCGTCGATGCTGTCGGCGAAGTCGGCGCGGATGGTGCCCTTCTCGGCCTTCTTCGGGTCGGTGGCGCCCATCAGGTCACGGTTCTTGGCGATGGCGTTTTCGCCTTCCAGGGCCTGGATCATGACCGGGCCGGAAACCATGAAGTCGACCAGATCCTTGAAGAACGGACGCTCCTTGTGCACAGCATAGAACTGCTCGGCTTCACCGCGCGACAGGTGCACCATCTTGGCAGCAACGATCTTCAGGCCGGCGGCCTCGAAACGGGCGTAGATCTGGCCGATGACGTTCTTGGCCACGGCATCCGGCTTGATAATCGACAGGGTGCGTTCGATCGCCATGAAAAACTCCGAAAAATGAAGGGGTTACAAATGGATTAAACGTGCAATTCTAGCACGAAGACGATGACCCTTTCGAGGGTCTGGGCCGCTCTGGCGCGGGTGTCACCGGTCAAAAGCCACATCCTGGCCGCAAGTAGCACTGGCTGCACATTACATCCTCGTCATGTCTGGAACGTGGCGCCCCGGCGTCCGTCAAACGAAGGCAGCGCGGAACAGGCCGAAACAGGGGCGCGGGTGCCTGCGGGATTACCCCGCCCTTGCAATTCGGCCAACCAGATGCCACATTGACGATGGTTCCGTCCGCGGTCGATCCGAAAATTCTCTTTATTTCGGACAGGCCCGGCGCCTCACCGTTTCGAGACAGGAGTCACCATGGATAACAAGCTGAATACCTACGGTTTCGGCAACAGTGCGTCGACCGTCACTGACGTCGTCGTTCGCAACCGGGTCTTGCGCAACACTTACTGGCTGCTGGCCCTTTCGATGATCCCCACCGTGCTGGGTGCATGGGTCGGCGTGGCCACCGGCTTCAGCTTCATGGCGGGCAGCCCCGGCCTGTCGCTAATCCTGTTCCTGGCCATCGCGTTCGGGTTCTTCTTCGCCATCGAGAAAACCAAGAACAGCAGCATGGGCGTGGTGCTGTTGCTGGCATTCACGTTCTTCATGGGACTGATGCTGTCGCGCCTGATCAGCGCAACGCTGGCGTTTTCCAACGGACCGGCGCTGATCATGTACGCCTTTGGCGGCACGGCGGCAGTGTTCGGCGCGATGGCGACCATCGCCACCGTCAGCAAGCGCGATTTTTCCGGCCTGGGCAAGTTCCTGTTCGTCGGCCTGATCCTGCTGATCCTGGCCAGCGTTGCCAATATCTGGCTGCAGCTGCCGTCGCTGATGATCACGGTGTCGGTGATCGCGATCGGTATCTTCTCGGCTTACATCCTGTTCGATGTACAGCGCGTGGTGAACGGCGGCGAGACCAACTACATCACCGCCACGCTGGCGATCTACCTCGACGTGTACAACGTCTTCGCCAACCTGCTGGCGCTGCTGGGCATCTTCGGCGGCAGCCGGGAATGACGGCAAACGCCGCGGCATGAAAAAAGCCGGCCAAGGCCGGCTTTTTCTTTTGGCGCACGGCGCGGTCAGTCGCGGTCGAATACCGCAATCGACTCCACGTGCGACGTGTGGGGAAACATATTGACCACGCCGGCGCCGCTCAGGCGGTAGCCCGCCTCGTGCACCAGCAGGCCGGCATCGCGCGCCAGCGTGGCGGGACTGCACGACACGTAGACGATGCGCCGCGGCAGCACGTGGCTGCCCTGCTGCGCCAGCTCGCCGAGCGCCTTGCTCACCGCGAGCGCGCCTTCGCGCGGCGGATCGACCAGCCAGCGGTCGAAGCGGCCCAGCGCGGCGATGTCGTCGGCAGTGACTTCGAACAGGTTGCGGCACGCGAACTCGGTTTTGGCGGCCAGCCCGTTGTATTCCGCATTGGCCAGTGCGCGCGTGGTCAGCGCCTCGCTGCCCTCGATGCCCATCACCGACTTGCCCTGCGTGGCCAGCGGCAGCGTGAAATTGCCGATGCCGCAGAAAAGGTCGAGCAGGCGGTCGCCCGGCTGCGCATCGAGCAGGCGCAGCGCGCGGCCGATCAGCACGCGATTGATCTGGTGGTTCACCTGCGTGAAGTCGGTCGGCTTGAACGGCATGCGGATGCCGAATTCCGGCAGCGTATAGGCCAGCTCGACGTCGGTCGGGTAGAACGGGTAGACCGTGTCCGGCCCCTTCGGCTGCAGCCAGAACTGCACCTTGTATTCATCGGCGAAGGCGCGCAGCAGGTCCTTGTCGGCATCGGTCAGCGGCTCGAGGATGCGCAGCACCAGCGCCGTCACTTCATGCCCGACGGCCAGCTCGATCTGCGGCATGCGGTCGCGGATCGACAGGCCCGCCACCAGTTCGCGCAGCGGCACCAGCATCGCCGAGACATGCGGCGGCAGGATTTCACAACGCGTCATGTCGGCGACATAGCTGCTCTTGCGCTCATGGAAGCCCACCAGCACGCCGCCCTTCTTCACCACGTGGCGCACGGTCAGGCGCGCGCGGTAGCGGTAGCCCCAGTCCGGACCGGCGATCGGCCGGAACACCACGTCGGGCTTCACCTTGGACAGGTGCCACAAGTTGTCTTCCAGCACGCGCTGCTTGATCGCAAGCTGCGCGCGCGAATCCAGATGCTGCATCGAGCACCCGCCGCAGACACCGAAATGCTGGCAGCCCGGCTTTACGCGCATCACCGATTCTTGCAGGACTTCGCCGAGGTGCGCCTGCTCGAAGCTGGGCTTGCGCCGGTAGCTGCGATAACTGACGGTCTCGCCCGGCAATGCGCCTTCGACGAAGATCACCTTGCCAGGCGTGCCGTCCTCGTTCACCAGGCGGCCGACGCCGCGTGCCTCCATGTCGAGGCTGTCGATCGACACCACGGGGTCGACGCCCGGAGCATTGCCATTGGCATTGCCACGGCCACGGGGCTCTTTTGCGGCGGGAGCGGCACCCGGTGCAGCTGATTCGGGCGCGACGGCGGTCGTTTCTTGTGGGGAGGACACGGCTTGGGACACCAGATAAAACCTGACGTATTGTTTTACGAAAGCGCGATTGTATGCCAGACCGGCCGGGTCAACGATGGAGGCGTCGCATGGAACTGATTTCTTGGAATATCCAATGGGGCCGCGGCGCGGACGGGCGTGTGGACCTGGCGCGGCAGGTGGACACACTGCACGCGATGGCCGATGTCGATGTGATCTGCCTGCAGGAAGTCACGCGCGGATTCGGTGAACTGCGCGGCGAGCCAAGCATCGACCAGGTTGCCGAACTGACCGCCCTGCTGCCAGGCTATCACCTGCTCTTTGCGTCAGGCGTGGACCGGCGCGACCGCAACGGCACACACAAGCAATTCGGCAACCTGATCGCCACGCGGCTACCAGTACGCGAGGTATTCCGGCACGCCTTGCCGTGGCCGGCGGACCCGCAAGTGGCGTCGATGCCGCGCGTTGCGCTGGAAGTCACCGTCGAAGCCGGCACGCAGTCGCTGCGCGTGATCTGCACGCACCTTGAGTATTACTCGGCGCTCCAGCGCGCGGCGCAGGCCGAAGCCCTGCGCGACTGGCATGCCCAGGCCTGCGACCACGCGCGTCGCCCGGGCCGCAGCGAGAAGTGGCCCGGGCCGTTCACGCCGGAACCGCGCCCCGCCGAAGCCATCCTGTGCGGCGATTTCAACAGCAAACCCGACGACATTGCCTATCGGCGCATGCTGGAGCCGTTCGACGACGCCACCACGCCATGGCGCGACGCCTGGCTGCTCACACATCCCGGCCAGCCGCACGCGCCGACCTGCGCCATCCATGACAAGGAGCAATGGCCCGAGCCACCGTTCGCCTGCGACTTCATGTTCGTCACGGACAACCTGGCCGCGCGGATCCGGCGTTGCGAGATCAACGCAGATACGGCCGACTCGGACCACCAGCCGATCCTGCTATCGCTGGACCTTTAAGGCCGTGGCGCCCGCCGGCGGGTGTCCGCGGGCGCAGGCGCGATCAGTCCTCGAAGTCGTCGGCTTCGGGCGTGAGGCGCTGCAGGCGGAAGGCCTGCAGGTATTCCATCCACTGTTCGCCAGGCAGTTCCGCCAGCGATTCCTGAACGAGTTCCATCTCCATGTCGAACTCGCGCGGCGACATGCCGCCGCGCATCAGCTGGAAACGGCAGTACATCAGGTAGGTATTGACGACGTCGGTCTCGCAGTAGGCGCGGATCTCGTCGAGCTGGCCAGCCTGGTAAGCATGCCAGACCTTGCTGCCATCCATCCCCATCTTGCCCGGGAAACCGCAGAGCTTGGCGAGGTCATCCAGCGGCGCGCTGGCGCGCGGCTGGTACATCGCCAGCAGGTCCATCAAGTCCAGGTGCCGCATGTGGTAGCGGCTGATGTAGTTGTTCCACTTGAAGTCACGGCTATCTTCGTCGCGGCCCTCGCCCATCTCCCAGTAGCGCGGCGCGGTGACGCCGTTGACCAGGCCGCGGTAATGCAGCACGGGGAGATCGAATCCGCCACCGTTCCATGAAACCAGTTGCGGGCTGTAGCGGGCGATCAGTTCGTAGAACTTCTGGATCAGCGTGGCTTCGTTGTCCTCGATGGTGCCGAGCGAGCCCACATGGAACACCGCCGAGCCATCGCGGTGCGTGCGCCGCAGCACACAGGAAATCGCGGCGACACGCTGAAGGTAGTGCGGCAGGAAATCGCTGCCGGTTTTCTCGCGGCGGGCGGCGAAGGCGTGTTCGGCGACTTCGCCGTCGCTCATCGCATCGGGGTGGTCATGCAAACGGCGCAGGCCGGCGACATCGGGAATGGTCTCGATGTCGAATACCAGCACAGGGGTCATAAAACGGCGTCCTTCCTGACACCTTGCGAAGCGAAATGCCGCTTGAGCTTGACCAGCGCCTCCTGCTGGATCTGGCGTACGCGCTCGCGCGTGAGGCCCATCTCCTCGGCGAGCTCTTCCAGCGTGGCGGGCTCGATATGGTTGAGGCCGAAGCGGCGCTCCACCACATAGCGATGCTTTTCCGACAGGCGTGCCAGCCAGAGCTTCATCAGCCCTTCCAGCTCGCGGTGCGCCACCTCCTGGTCGGGGGCGGCGTTGTGCTCGTCGGAGAGGAAATCCAGGAGGCTCGAGCCGGGATCGAGGTCGAACGGCGTATCGAGCGAGGTGGTATGTTCGTTGAGTGCCAGGACGTCCTGCACTTCGTCCGGCGTCTTGCCCAGCAGGTGGGCGATGTCTTCCAGGCTGGCATCGCGCCCGTCGGTGCCGCCCTTCTCCAGATGGCGCTTGGCGCGCAGCACCTGGTTCAGTTCACGGATCACGTGCACCGGCAGGCGAACGGTGCGGGCCTGGTTCATGATGGCGCGCTCGATGCTCTGGCGGATCCACCAGGTCGCATAGGTCGAGAAGCGGAACCCGCGCGACGGATCGAATTTCTCGATCGCGTGCATCAGGCCCAGGTTGCCTTCCTCGATCAGGTCGAGCAGCGGCACGCCGCGATTGAGGTAACCCTTGGCGATGCTGACCACCAGCCGCAGGTTGCGCTCGATCATGACCTGGCGCGCGGCAAAGTCGCCGTCCTTGGCCAGCGTGGAAAAATGCAGTTCCTCCGGCGCGGACAGCAGCGGCTTGATGCTGATGCGGTTCAGGTAATGCTGGACGGTGTCGGCGGCCAGCTCGGTATGCAGCACCGTGCGGAAGTCATCGTGCTCGGCCGCTGCGCCGTCGCTGCCGTTCTCGCCTTCGCTGTCTTCCTCGTCCTCGGACTCGTCATCGTCATCATCGCGCAGATGGCGGTCGTTGTCGTCGGCGAGCAGGTCCGCTTCGCGCAGGCCCACCGAAGTGGACGTGGCGATCGGCTCGTCGGTCGCGGGAATCAGGTCGGCAGCGAGATCGGGCTCGAACGCTTGCGCGTCGGCGTGCTCGTCGGGATGTGCCACACCAGCCTTCACTTCCGGCTGCTTGGGACGGCGAGCCCTGCTGACAGTTGTTCCGGAGGAGACGGTTTTCTGGCGTGGCATGAACCCTCACTGTGGCGGCAGGTACCGCATCGGATCAACCGGTTTTCCGTTCTTGCGAACTTCGAAGTGAAGCTTCACCCGGTCGGTATCACTGTTGCCCATCTCCGCAATCTTCTGGCCCTTGCGGACCGCGGATTGCTCTGCCACGAGCACCTTTTCGTTGTGCCCGTACGCAGTAAGAAATGTCTCGTTGTGTTTGATGATGACAAGATTCCCGTAGCCGCGCAAGGGGCCAACGTGAATCACTCGGCCATCGTCGGCGGCCAGCACCGCATCGCCCTTCTTGCCCGCAATATCGATGCCTTTATTGCCCTTGTCATCGAATTTACCGACCATCTGGCCGGTTGCCGGCCAGGCCAGCTTGATCGCGCCGTCAGCGGCCGGCGCGGCGGGGGTGGCGGCCGCTGCCGCGGGCGTTGCCGGCGCCGCCGCTGCGGCGGCAGGCGGTGCTGCGGGCGTGCCCACCGGGCGCGCCTGGTCGATCGGCTGGGACTGCACCGTGGCCGGGGCGATCGGCGTGGTGGAAACCCCGGGCGCAGCGTTGACGTCGGCACCCGGAGGCACGATGCGCAACAACTGGCCAACTTCGATCTGGTTCACATTGGACAGGTTGTTCCAGGTCGCGACGTCACGGTACGACTGGCCGTTTTCCAGGGCGATTCGATAAAGCGTATCGCCTCGCTTGACCCGATAGTATCCAGGCGGTGCCGGCTCCATCGACGCGGCGGCAGCGCCCGAGGTGGAGGTGCGGTCAACGACAGGGGCCGGCATCGGCGAATTAGCGCAGGCGGCCAGCAGGGCCGTCAGCGCGGAAGCCGTAAAAAGTTGACCGGCGCGTGCGAAATATTGCGATTTCACGATGTTGTGCATAGTTCGACTCAGATGGTGCCCGATTTTAAGGGCACAAAGAAAACGGCTTCAAGCGCGGTTCGGTGAAAGCGATGGCGGTTGCGCCGCTCGATCAGCAGCAGCTGCTGCGTCACCGTCTGGCCGGGCACGCCCGCCGGCGGCACCACGGCCACCGGGGCGATCAGCCGCCCGCCTACCTCCAGCTGTTCCAGCAGCGCCTGTGGCACCTCCATGCCGGCAGCGGCCAGGATGATGGCCGAGAACGGGGCCGCCTGCGGCAGCCCGAGCATGCCGTCGCCATAGTGCAGGCGCAGGTTGGGTACGCGCAGCGGGCGCAGGTTCGCCTTGGCCTGTTCGTGCAGCGGCCGGATGCGCTCGATCGAGAAGACTTCGCGCGCCACCTGGCTCAGCACCGCGGCCTGGTAGCCGCAGCCGGTGCCGATCTCCAGCACGCGCTCCAGCGGCGTGTCGGCGGCCAGGCCGTCGCGCAGCAGTTCGATCATGCGCGCCACCACCGACGGTTTGGAAATGGTCTGCTGGTGGCCGATCGGCAGCGCGGCGTCTTCATACGCCTGCGAGGCCAGCCCCGGCTCGACGAACAGGTGGCGCGGCACCGTGGCGATGGCCGACAGCACGCGCTCGTCGCGGATGCCGCCGGCGCGCAGCCGGCCCGCCAGCGCGGCACGCGCACGCGCGGAAGCCATGCCCCCGCCGCCGGCCGTAGCCGCCGAGGCGCGCTGCTCCACGGCGCTCGCGGGTGCGGGCGCCGGCGCAGGCGCGGCTGTACGCGGCAGCCTTGGCTTGGCGGGTTTCGGGGGCGGCGCGGCTGCCGTCCCCGTGCGCCGCGCGTCGACGGCAGGCATGCCGGCGGTGCGTGCCGGTGCGGGCTTGCGTTCGACGACCGCGTCCAGCGGCAGGGGGAACTTGTTGCGTCGGGGCGTGGAACTCATCGGGGGCGCGACACTGCGGAGCGGCTGCCTATTTCAGCCACTGGTCGAGCGCGTCGAGCTGCCCGCGGTGGGTCAGGTCGAGCTGCAACGGCGTCAGCGAGACATAGCCGGCGGCAGTGGCATGGAAGTCCGTGCCTTCGCTGGCATCGCGCGCATCGCCGGCCGGGCCGATCCAGTAGTTGGTGTCGCCGCGCGGATTCACCTGCGTGATCACCGGCTGGGAAGGATGGCGCTTGCCCAGGCGCGTGGCGCGATAGCCCTTGATATGTTCGAACGGCAGGCTCGGGATATTGACGTTGAGCAGGAAGGGCTCGGCGGGCGGCTGGCTGATGATGCGCTCGACCACGGTGCGCGCGATGCGCGCGGCTGCATCGAGATGCTCCCAGCCCTTGTCGACCTGCGAGAAGGCCACCGACGGGATGCCGAGCAGATAGCCTTCGATGGCGGCGGCGACGGTGCCGGAATACAGCACGTCCTCGCCCATGTTCTGTCCCTGGTTGATGCCGGACACCACCAGGTCGGGCTTCTCATCCAGCAGCCCGGTCAGCGCGATGTGCACGCAGTCGGTCGGCGTGCCGTTGACGAAGCGGAATCCCTTCTGCACGCCTTCGCGCGCTTCGTAGATCGACAGCGGGCGCTGCAGCGTCAGGGAGTTGGAAGCGCCGCTGTGGTTCTGCTCGGGCGCAATGACCGTAATCCGGCCCAGCGGGGCGAGCGCAGCATGCAGAACGGCCAATCCCGGCGCGAGATAACCGTCATCGTTGGCAAGGAGGATATGCATGGCGCGATTGTACCTGAGCGCGCGCCGCACAAGCGCCCCGTGCGCCGCGCCGGAATCCCGTCCGGGCGCACGCCGCGAGCCGGTATGCAGGGCGCAAATAACCGCCCCCGCGGGTTCGGCATGGAACAGAACGACCGTGCTATTTGTACGCTACACTTGCCCTGCCCGCCCGCTTAAGCTTGACTGGCGCGGAAGCCATACACATCGAAACGGAGACAAGATGAAAGCCGTACTGTGCAAAGCCTGGGGCCCCCCTGATTCCCTGACCGTGGAAACCCTGCCTGACCTGGTGCCGGGCGCTGGCGAAGTGGTCATCGACGTGAAGGCGGCCGCCGTCAACTTCCCGGATGTGCTCATCATCCAGAACAAATACCAGGCCAAGCCTGCGCTGCCGTTCAGCCCCGGCTCCGAGCTGGCCGGCGTGGTCAATGCTGTGGGCGAAGGCGTCACCCACGTCAAGCCGGGCGACAAGGTCATCGCCTACCTGGGCAATGGCGCATTTGCCACGCAGGCCAAGGCGCCCGCCGCCTCGGTGGTGCCGATGCCGCCGGGCATCGACTTCGAGACCGCCGCGGCCTTCACGCTGACCTACGGCACTTCGCACCATGCGGTGATCGACCGCGGCGAGCTGAAGGCGGGCCAGACCATGCTCGTGCTGGGTGCGGCCGGCGGCGTGGGCATCGCGGCGATCGAGATCGGCAAGGCCATCGGCGCGCGCGTGATCGCCGCCGCGTCTACCGACGAAAAGCTGGCGGTGTGCAAGGAGCACGGAGCCGATGCGCTGATCAACTACAGCACCGAAGACCTCCGCGAGCGCGTCAAGGCGCTGACCGACGGCAAGGGCCCGGATGTGGTCTACGATCCGGTGGGCGGCATCTATGCCGAGCCGGCGTTCCGCTCGATCGGCTGGCGCGGCCGCTACCTGGTGGTGGGTTTTGCCAATGGCGAGATCCCGAGGCTGCCGCTGAACCTGGCGCTGCTCAAGGGCGCATCGCTGGTGGGCGTGTTCTGGGGCGACTTCGTGCGCCGCGAGCCTAAGGCCAACCAGGCCAACATGGCGCAGATGCTGGGCTGGATGAAGGAAGGCAAGATCCGTCCGCATATCTCGGCGCGCTATCCGCTGGAACAGGCGCCGCAGGCGCTCAAGGACATGGAAGCGCGCAAGGTGACCGGCAAGATCGTGATCGTGCCCTAATCGTGCCCTCGGCGTGCGCTGAAGCACGCGCCAGGCGGCGGGCGCCCTGCCCGCCGCCGATAAGAGAGGCGCAGGACATGCGGCAACGCCCTGCGCCCGCTGCTGACGGTGTCGGTCTGTTTCGGGGCCACAGGACTGTGTGCCGTCTCTCGCTTAAGGCAAAGGAAGCAAACCAGCGCGGACCCGGAGGTCAGAGCTTCTCCGTCTCCCCGCTCCTGGGCTGCCACTTCATCAGCCGCTTCTCGCCGATGCCGACCATCCAGTCCAGCATCAGCGCGAATGCCGTCAGCACCACGATGCCGGCAAACACCGTGTTGATGTCGAAGGTGCCCTCGGCCTGCAGGATCAGGTAGCCCACGCCGCGCGCCGAGCCCAGGTACTCGCCCACGACTGCACCGACGAAGGCCAGTCCCACCGAGGTATGCAGCGACGAAAACACCCAGCTGGTTGCACTCGGCAGGTACACATGGCGCAGCAGCTGATGCTGGTTTGCGCCCAGCATGCGCGCGTTGGCCAGCACCACCGGGCTCACTTCCTTCACGCCCTGGTAGACGTTGAAGAAGACGATAAAGAACACCAGCGTCACCGCCAGCGCCACCTTCGACCAGATCCCCAGGCCGAACCACACCGCGAAGATCGGCGCCAGGATCACGCGCGGCATCGAGTTCATCGCCTTGACGTAGGGATCCAGGATGGCCGAGGTCATCGGGCTCAGCGCCAGCCACAGGCCTACGCCGAGACCCGCCAGCGTGCCGATGCCGAAGGCCAGCACGGTCTCGAGCAGCGTCACGCCCAGGTGCAGGTAGATATCGCGCTCGATGAAAAACCAGTTCCAGATCCGCTGCGCGACCATCAGCGGTTCGCCAAAGAAGAAGGCGACCTGCTGCGAACGCGTGGCGATGTGCCAGATGCCCAGGATCACCACCAGCACCAGCAGCTGCCAGACGCGCAGCATGCCCTTGGAGTCGTTGCGGAATGCCATCAGGGTTCGGTTGTCGTTCGGTTGTCGTTGTGATGACGTAGCAATGGCAGGCTCAGGCCACCTTGAGCTGCTGCGCATAGCCCTTGAGCACTTCCTCGCGCAGCACGTCCCAGATCGCGGCGTGCAGTTCGACAAAGCGCGGATGATTGCGGATCTCGGCCACGTCGCGCGGGCGCGGCAGGTCGATGGCGAACTCGCCGATCGGATGCGTGGCCGGGCCTGCCGACAGCACCACCACGCGGTCGCTCATGGCGATGGCCTCGTCGAGGTCGTGGGTGATGAACAGCACCGCCTTGCGCTTCGCGGCCCACAGGTCCAGCACCTCGTTCTCCATCAGTTGTCGCGTCTGGATATCGAGCGCCGAGAACGGCTCGTCCATCAGGATGATGTCCGGGTCCAGCACCAGCGTCTGCGCCAGCGCCACGCGCTTGCGCATGCCGCCGGAGAGCTGGTGCGGATAGCGGTCGCCGAAGCCGCCCAGGCCCACGCGGCGCAGCCAGTCCTCGCCCTGCCGCACGGCCTCGGCGCGCGCCACGCCGCGGAATTCGAGCCCGGCGACGACGTTGTCGAGCGCGCTGCGCCACGGCATCAGCGCCTCGGTCTGGAACATGTAGCCGGCGCGCCGGTTGATGCCGCGCAGCGGCTCGCCGAACACGCGTACCTCGCCGCTGGAAGGCTCCAGCAGGCCCGCCCCGACGTTCAGCAACGTCGACTTGCCGCAGCCGGTCGGGCCGACCACCGAGACGAACTCGCCCGGCTGGATCGACAGCGTGACGTCCTTGACCGCGGTATAGCGCTGACTGCGGTCATCGCGCGAGACAAAGGTGCAGGTGACCTTGTCGAGGGAAAGTGCGGGAATGCTCATGGTGCACCGTGTCGTTCGCCATTCGTGCCGCTGGCGAGTGATGAGGGAATGCCTGCCGCTGCCGCAAAGCAAAGGCCCGCTGCGGGCAGCGGGCCGGTGGCGTGCGCGACGCGGTCTTACTTGTACTTGGCGTTGGCCTTCTGCACGAAGGCGTTGGTATAGGTCTCTTCCAGCTTGATCGGCTTGCCCTTCAGTTCGGCGTCGAACTGCTGCAGCGTGTTCAGCGCGGTGCGCGGACCATCGGCCGGCATGGTGCCGTC
Source organism: Cupriavidus oxalaticus (assembly GCF_004768545.1). NCBI lineage: Bacteria > Pseudomonadati > Pseudomonadota > Betaproteobacteria > Burkholderiales > Burkholderiaceae > Cupriavidus > Cupriavidus oxalaticus. The sequence continues at coordinate 2,282,055 of NZ_CP038635.1, forward strand.
CGGCGAGATCGCTTCCTTGACCTTGTCCCACGCGGCCAGGTACAGCGCGCGGTCGCCAAGCAGGTAGCTTTCCGGCACGGTCTTGACGATGTCGGACGGGCCGGCCTTCTGCAGCCACTTCAGCGCGCGCACCATGGCATTGGTCAGCGCCTGGGTGGTGTTGGGGTTCTGCTGGATAAAGGCCTGCGATGCATACAGGCAGCCCGACGGCATGTTGCCGCCAAACACCGCCTGCGTGTCCTTGAGCGTGCGCGTGTCCGAGGCGATGCGCACCTCGTTCTTCTGCATCAGCATCGAGATCACCGGGTCGAGGTTGGCCATCGCATCGATCTGGCCCGAACGCATCGCCGCCACCGCGCCGGCGCTGGCGCCCACGCCGATGAACGACACGTCCGACGGCTTCAGGCCATGCTTGGCCAGCACAAAGTTGGCCATCATGTTGGTCGACGACCCCGGCGCGGTCACGCCGATCTTCTTGCCCTTCAGGTCGGCGATCGACTTGAAGTTAGGCATGGTCTTGTTCGACACCACCAGCACGATCTGCGGCGCACGGCCCTGCAGCACGAATTCCTGGTAGCGCTGGCCCTTGGCCTGCAGGTTGATGGTGTGCTCGTAGGCGCCCGAAACCACGTCGGCGCTGCCGCCCACCACGGCCTGCAGCGCCTTGGCGCCGCCGGCGAAGTCGACGATCTCGACGTCCAGGCCTTCGTCCTTGAAATAGCCCTGGCGCTCGGCGATGGTCAGCGGCAGGTAGTAGAACAGGTTCTTGCCGCCGACCGCGATGGTGACCTTGGTTTTCTCCGGCTTGCCCTGCGCCTGCGCATGACCGAAGGTGAACCAGCCGGCCAGGAACAGCGCCAGCGCGATCAGGAACTGCTTCCAGAATTTCTTGTTATACATGCTTGTCTCCTACCCGTTTCCTGTCCGTTTGTTGTCCATTTGGATTCGGACGGCGATGCGCGAAAGCACGGCGTGCCGCCGTGCGGCAAGTTGCGATGCTACCGGGTGGATGGAGGGTCCGCATCGGTATCTATACCTAGGCGGGCTCCTGGTGTGCTCCCCTCTCCCGCATGCGGGAGAGGGGAGACAACATCCGCGCTTCAATGCTTACTCAGCGTGAATATCCGCAGACTTGATCACCTTGCCCCAGCGCGCCAGTTCGGCCTTCTGGTACTGCGCCAGTTGCTGTGGGTTCATGTACTTCGCCTCGGCACCCAGTTCCTCCGCCTTCTTGCGGAAGGCTTCGGTGCGCATGATCTTCTCGATCTCGCCGGTCAGCTTGTCGACCACGGCCTTGGGCGTGCCGGCCGGCGCATACATTGCGAACCACGACGACACGTCGAGGTCGGGATAGCCCGCCTCGGGCGCCGACGGCACGTCCTTCAGGCTGGGCAGGCGCGTCTTGCTGGTCACCACCAGCGGGCGCAGCTTGCCGGCGGCGATATGCCCCATCAGCGGCGGCGGCGTGGTCATGGTCAGGTCGACCGTGCCGCCCAGCAGGTCGGTGATGGCCGGCCCGGTGCCCTTGTAAGGAACGTGCGCGATCTTGGTGCCGGCCATCTGGTTCAGCAGCTCGGTCGAGACGTGCTGCAGCGAACCGTTGCCCGACGACGCGTAGTTGAGCTTGTCCGGGTTGGCCTTGGCGTATGCGACCAGTTCCTTCAGCGACTTGACTGGCAGGTTCTGGCGCACCACCAGCACCTGCGGCGCCGACAGGATATTGGCCACCGGCGCGAAGTCCTTGACCGGATCCCACGACAGGTTCTTCATCAGCAGCGGCGTGATCACGTGGAAGCCCGAGTACTGCAGCATCAGCGTGTAGCCGTCCGGCTTGGCGCGCGCCACCAGCTGCGCGGCAATTCCGCCATTGCCGCCGGGCTTGTTGTCGACCACCACCGGCTGGCCAAGCGCCTTGGACAGCGGCTCGGAAATCATCCGTGCCGCGATGTCGGTGGTGCCGCCTGCCGCGGCGGATACCACCAGCGTGACCGGGCGGCTGGGATAGGCGTCCTGCGCCAGCGCGGCAGGCGCCAGCCACGCGGTACCGAGCGCGGCCAGCGTGGCAGCGACGGCCTTGCGCCGGGCGATAAGGGTGGACGTGGCCGGCTTGGCAGCGTTGCGTTGAAGGGCTTGCTTCATGAGGGTCTCCATTTGTATTGCTGTCTTGTTGTTGTCGGGGTGCGGCGCTAGGCCTGCACCGCGAAATGCTCCGCCATCCATCCCGGCGGCTGGTGCGTGCGCAGGCGCGGGCCGGCGCTGAGCAACTGGCTGTGGATGTCGCGCCCGACCAGCGCCGGCAGGCCGGCCACCGCGCCGAGCAGCGCGCCGAGGCTGACCCCGGTCTGCACGCCCATGCAGTCGAACATGTGGACCAGGTCCTCGGTGCTGACATTGCCGCTGGCCCCGGGTGCATAGGGGCAGCCGCCGAGGCCGCCGGCGGCCGCGTCGAAGCGGGTTACGCCGGTCTCCCATGCCGCCAGCGCGTTGGCCAGGCCCATGCCGCGCGTGTTGTGCAGGTGGATGGTCAGGCCGGTGCCGGGCAGCGCCGCCTGGAAGCGCTCGCACAGCGCGGCCACTTGCGTGGGATAGGCCATGCCGGTGGTGTCGCACAGCGTAATGCCCGCCGCGCCGGCTTCGGCGAAGCGCGTGGCCAGCGCCATCACCGCGCCGGCCTCGACCTCGCCCTCAAAGGGGCAGCCGAACACCGTCGACAGCGAGATATTGACCGGCACGCCGGCGGCGCTGGCGGCTTCGATCATCGCCAGCAACTGCGCCTGCGACTGCTCGCGCGTCATGCGCAGGTTGGCGCGGTTATGCGTCTCGCTGGCCGACATCACCAGGTTGACCTCGTCCGGCCGGCACGACAGCGCGCGTTCCAGCCCGCGCAGGTTGGGCACCAGCACGGTGTAGCGCACGCCGGGGAAGCGCTGGATCTGGTGCATCACCGCTTCGGCATCGGCGAGCGCGGGGATGGCGCGTGCCGACGTGAACGAGGTGGCTTCGATGCGGGCGAAGCCGCAGGCCGACAGCGCATCGACAAAGGCGACCTTGCCGTCGGTGGGCACCACCACCGGCTCGATCTGCAGGCCGTCGCGCGGCGCGACTTCATTGATTTCGACGCGGGCCGGGCCGCGCAGCTGGGCGGCGGCGCTCATGCGATCACCTTGCGCGCGCGCAGGTCGGCGATGGCGGCATCGTCGAAGCCCGCCTGCTTCAGCACCGCATCGGTATGCTCGCCCAACGTGGGCGCGCGGTCATGGATGCCGCCCGGGCTGGCCGACAGCTTGGGCACCACGCCCGGCACTTCCACGGTCAGGCCGCCGGCCGAGGTCACCGACTCGATCACGCCGCGGGCGCGGTAGTGCGGGTCTTCGGCAATATCCTTGACGGTATAGATGCGGCCCGACGGCACCTGCGCCTCGCGCAGCACCGCCAGCACCGATTCCACCGTCTGCGTGCGGGTCCAGTCGGCGATGGCGGCATCGATCTCGTCGACACGTTTCACGCGGCCGTCGTTCTGGGCCAGCGCCGGGTCATCGGCCAGGTCGGGCCGGCCGATGGCCAGCATCATGCGCTTGAAGATGGCATCGCCGTTGGCCGCCACCAGCACGTATTCGCCGCTGCTGCAGGGATAGGCGTTGGACGGGGCGATGCCCGGCAGCGCGCCGCCGGCGGGCTGGCGCACCGCGCCAAAGGCGGAGTATTCCGGCAGCAGGCTTTCACTCAGGTTGAACAGCGATTCATACAGCGCCACGTCGATCACCTGGCCCTCGCCGCCGCGCGCATCGCGCTGGTACAGCGCCAGCAGCACGCCCATGGCGCCGTGCAGCCCGGCGATGGTGTCGCCCAGCGACAATCCGGCGCGCACCGGCGCGCGGCCCGGCTCGCCGGTCAGGTGACGCAGTCCCGCCATGGCCTCGGCCACCGCGGCAAAGCCCGGCTCGTCTTTCTTGGGGCCGGTCTGGCCGTAGCCCGACACGCGCAGCATGATCAGGCGCGGGTTGTCGGCATGCAGCACGTCCCAGCCCAGGCCCCACTTTTCCATGGTGCCGGGGCGGAAGTTCTCGATCAGCACATCGGCCTCGGCGGCCAGCTTTCGCACCAGCGCCTGCCCTTCCGGCTGGCGCAGGTCGATGCAGATCGATTCCTTGTTGCGCGACTGCGCTTCCCACCACACCGACGTGCCCTCATGCAGCATGCGCCATTTGCGCAGCGGGTCGCCCTGCCCGGGCGGCTCTACCTTGATGATGTGGGCGCCGAAATCGGCCAGGGTTTTCGCGGCAAAGGGGCCGGCGATAAGTTGTCCGAGTTCGAGGACGCGGATGCCCTCGAGGATCTGTTGCGCCATGGCGTGTCTCCGTGCAATGCGGGGGATTCGTTGCGCCGCGGAAATTCGATCTGGTGATCGATACCGCCGCGTCTGTCATTGGCACGGAGTGTGCCCCAGCGAGGGGCGAGCCAGGAATCGGCAATCGGAGAAGCGGGCTTTCTCGGAACGCGAAAGGCTCCGGGGGGCACCTGGCGCCCCAGGACGTCAGAACGGCGCCTTGTCTCCGCAAAGATGGGTGATCAGCAGACGCGCCGACACCGTCAGGCCTGCAGGATCGCGCAGCCCGATCAGCAGCGAGCGGCGCGCCCACGCATCCTGCAGCGACACCAGCGACAAACCCATCGACTTGACGTGCGGCTCGGCCGCGATGCGCGGCAGCACGCCCACGCCGAGGCCGGCCATCACCATGCGGCACATGGCGTCGAAGCTGCGCACCTGGATGCGCAGCCGGAAGGGCCGGTCGAGCCGGCTGCTTTCTTCGAGCAGACGCGCCGCCAGCGAAGTTTCCTGCGGCAGGCTGACGAAGTCGAATTCGAGCGTATCGGCATACCGCACCGGGCCGCGTGCAGCCAACGGATGGTTGGGCGGCGTGATGATGACCAGTTCGTCCTGGCGGTACTCGACCGTCATCAGCCCCGCCGCTGGCGTGCGGTCGGCAAAGATGCCGACGTCGGCGCGGTTCTCCACCAGCGCGGCGACGATGTCGCGGCTGTTCTGTTCTTCCAGCTCGATGCGGATGGTGGGATGGCGCTGCATGAACGACGCCAGGTCGTCGGGCAGGAACTGCGTGATCGCCGACGTGTTGGCGCAGACGCGCACCTGCCCGCGCACGCCGGACGCATAGTCGGACATCACGCCAGCCATGCGCTCCACGTCCTGCAGGATGGTCAGCGCGTGGTGGAAGCAGGCCTGCCCGGCCTCGGTCAGCTGCACGCCGGCGGCATGGCGGAAAAACAGCGGCGCGCCCACCGCGGTCTCAAGGTCCGAGATGCGCTTGCTGGCGGCCGCCACCGCCAGGTGCGACTGGCGCGCGCCGGCCGAGATGCTGCCTTGGCGCGCCACGGCAACGAACAAGCCAAGCGTGACGAGATCGAAGCGGGCCAGGTTCATGGGACAGGCGGACGCGAAAAAGTCCGGCGCGGGCATGCCGCCCAGCGCCGCAGGGATCAGAGGTTGCGGCGGTCCATCACCGCCCGCGCGATGGTGCCGGCGTCGACGTATTCCAGCTCGCCGCCGACCGGCACTCCGCGCGCCAGGCGCGACACCTTGAGGCCGCGCGCCTTCAGCATTTCGCCGATGTAGTGCGCGGTGGCCTCGCCTTCACTGGTGAAGTTGGTGGCGACGATGACTTCGCCGACCGGCCCGCCCAGCTCCGGCTCGGTGGCGCGCGCCAGCAGCCGGTCCAGGTGGATCTCGCGCGGGCCGATGCCGTCCAGCGGCGACAGCCGGCCCATCAGCACGAAGTACTTGCCGCGGTAAGTGAGGGTCTGCTCGATCATGACCTGGTCGGCCGGCGTTTCCACCACGCACAGCAGCGCGGCGTCGCGGCGGTCATCCAGGCAGGTCTCGCAGATTTCCTGCTCGGTGAAGGTGTTGCAGCGCTGGCAGTGGCGGATATGGTCCGCCGCGCCGCGCAGCGCGTCGCCCAGCTTGCGCGCGCCCTCGCGGTCGTGCTGCAGCAGGTGGTACGCCATGCGCTGGGCCGACTTCGGCCCGACGCCCGGCAGCACCCGCAGCGCCTCGACCAGCGCCTGCAGCGAAGTCGGCGCGGAACCCTTCCCCCCCGCTTTCACGCTTGCCTTCAGAACGGCAGCTTGAAGCCCGGGGGCAGCGGCAGGCCGGAGGTCATCGAGCCCATCTTTTCCTGCGTGGTGGCCTCGGCCTTGCGCACGGCGTCGTTGAAGGCGGCGGCGACCAGGTCTTCCAGCAGGTCCTTGTCCTCGCCCTCGGCCAGCAGGCTGGGGTCGATGGTGACGCGCTTGACGTCGTTCTTGCAGGTCATGACCACCTTGACGAGACCGGCGCCGGACTGGCCCTCGACCTCGATCTGGGCCAGTTGCTCCTGCATCTTCTTCATGTTTTCCTGCATCTGCTGGGCTTGCTTCATCAGCCCGGCGAGTTGACCTTTCATCATGATGGAACGCTCCTGGATTCGGTAAAAAAATTCGGTGGTGGAAATTCGTGGCGGATGGCGCGGACTGGGGCTGTCAGGCCGCGCGCGGCTGGATCGAGCCCGGCACGATCTGGCCGCCAAAGTCGCGCAGCAGCCCTTGCACAAACGGATCGGCCTCGATCGCGGCCTCGGCTTCGCGCTGGCGCTCGGCACGGGCCTGGGCATCGGCCGCCGCGGCGGTGACCGCGACCGCGCCGACTTCGCACAGCACGCGCACGGGCTGGCCGAAGTGGTCGCACAGAACTTGCTGCAGGCGTTCGGCGACGCCGTTCTCGCCGAGGGCGGCCACCGGGATGCGCAGGTTGAAGGTCTTGCCGACCACCTGCGTCAGTTCGCTCTGGTACGCCAGCTGTTGCGCCAGGCCCTTGAGCGGCAGGCCGGCAGCCAGCACCGGCCAGTCGCCGGCGAAGACCGGCGGCGAGCCGTCTTCGGCCGGCGCGGGCGGGCGCGGGGCGACGTACTTGGCACCCTCGGCCGGTGCCGCGGGCGCAGCGGCCTCACGCACAGGTTCGGCTTCGCGTACGGGCGCGCTGGTGGCGCCGCTGCGTGGATTGACGCGGGCCGGCCGCTCGCTGAAACCGTTGTCGCTGAAGCCGTTGTCTCGCTCGTCCGCACGGAAACCGGGGTCGCTGTCATAGGGGCCGATCACCGGCAAGTCCGGCGGCAGGTCTTCCCATGGCGGCACATCGCTGCCGCCGGACATCTCCCACGGCGGCACCGATTCGGGTTCGGACTGGCGAGCGGCCGGACCTGGCCTGGCGGGCGCGGCCGATGGCTGCGGCACAGCGCGCTGTGCCGGTGCCTGCGGTGCCGGCCGCGCAGGCGCCGCGGCGGGACGGCTGACGGCAGATGCACCGGGCGCGCGCAAGGGCTGTGCCGGCGGACGCTGCGCGGGAGCCGCTGCGGCGGCGGGCGCGGCAGGCGGCGGGGCATTGCGCGCGCCACCGCGCGCGGATGCGGCACGGGCGGCCGCCAGCGCGGCACGGGCCGGCGACATGGCAGCATCCGGCGCTGGGCGCGCGGGTGCGGCGGGCGCAGCCGGTGCGGTGGTTGCAACGGGCTCGGCCACCGGTTCGGATACGGGCGCCGGCGCCGCCGGCTTTGCCGCCACGGGCATCGGCGCCGCTACAGCGGAAGGTGCAGCGGAAGGTGCAGCGGAAGGTGCAGCGGAAGGTGCAGCCGGTGCTGCCGCCACGGCGGCATGCCGGGGCGTGGCCGGATCGGCCGCCAGCGCCGCACTGCGCGGCCGCGACGGCGCGGCGCCGCCGCCCTGCCCTTGCGCCACGGTCGGGGGCGTCGGCTCCGGCGACGCCGAGGGCCGGAACGCCAGCATGCGCAGCAGCGTCATGGTGAAGCCGGCGTACTCGTCCGGCGCCAGCGCCAGCTCATTGCGGCCGAGGTTGGCAATCTGGTAGAAGAGCTGCACCTCCTGCGCGTCGAACACGCCGGCGAGGCGGCGCACATCGTCCGCCTCCGGCCATTCCTCCTGCACCGAAGCCGGCACGGCCTGCGCCAGCGCCACCTTGTGCAGCAGCGAAGCCAGGTCCTGCAGCGCGCCGGCAAACGACAGGCTGCGGTCGGCCATGGCATCGGCGATGCCCAGCATGGCGGCACCATCTTCGGCGGCGAGCGCATCGAGCAGCTGCACCAGGAAACCCTGGTCGATCGCGCCCAGCATGCCGCGCACTGCTTCCTCGGAGACCTGTCCCGCGCTGTAGGCGATGGCCTGGTCGGTCAGCGACAGCGCATCTCGCATCGAGCCGTGCGCGGCCTGCGCCAGCAGCCGCAGCGCGTTGCCGTCATGGGCAATGCCTTCCTGCGCCAGGATATGGTCCAGGTGCGAGACGATATGCCCTGGCGGCATCTGCTTGAGGTTGAACTGCAGGCAGCGCGACAGCACCGTGACCGGGATCTTCTGCGGATCGGTGGTGGCGAGGATGAACTTGACGTGCCCGGGCGGCTCTTCCAGCGTCTTCAGCATGGCGTTGAAGGCGTGGTTGGTGAGCATGTGCACTTCGTCGATCATGTAGACCTTGAAGCGCCCGGTGCCCGGCGCGTAGACCGCCTTGTCGAGCAGCTGCGCCATCTCGTCGACGCCGCGGTTGGAGGCGGCGTCCATCTCGATGTAGTCGACGAAGCGGCCGCTGTCGATCTCGGTGCAGGCCTTGCACACCCCGCATGGCTGGGCGGTGATGCCGCCGTTACCGTCAGCGCCGGTGCAATTCAGGGCCTTGGCCAGGATCCGCGAGAGCGTGGTCTTGCCGACCCCGCGCGTGCCGGTGAACAGGTAGGCGTGGTGCAGCCGCTGCTGTTCCAGCGCGTGCGTGAGCGCGCGGACCACGTGCTCCTGGCCGACCAGCGTGGTGAAATCCCTGGGGCGCCATTTGCGCGCTAGAACTTGATAACTCATGGCGGCGATTGTAGCAAATGGCGACCGCCCGCAACCCGCGGCGGGGCCGGAGTTTGCGGCCTGGAGCGCAGGCCTGCCAGCGGCGCCGCGCCGCTGGCGGGTTTCAGGCGCGGGACGGCCTCAGCCGCATTCGCCCACGTAGCCGCAATTGGCGCATTTCGCACAGCCGTCGACCTTGTGCAGGGCGTGCGCGCCACACTCCGGGCAAGGCTTGCCGGTGCCCACGCCGGGAGTGGCCACGCCGGCGCCGGCCTGGACCGCGATCCCGGCCTCCGCGGCCGCCGCCCCGCCCGCCTCGCGCTGCGCCAGGCGGGCTGCCAGCGCCGCCACCGGCACCTGCCCGCCTTCCGCATCGAGGAAGCCGCGCTTGATCAGGATGCGCTGCAGCGCATAGCCGAGCGCCGCCACTTCCGAGTCATGGAAGCGCGGCACCTCGGTGCCGTCCTGCCGCACCAGCGAGCCATAGCGCACGGTACCCTTGTCCCACACCACGTTGCGCATGTCGGCCAGCGCCTTGGCGACCGAGCCGCCCGAGCGCGCCACCATCGACAGCAGCCGCATGGTCGAGGTGATCCACTGCTGGCCCTCGCTGCGCTGCCCCGCCGGCATGAAGAACTCCACCGGCCGCTCGATGGCCACGGGCCTGCCGTCGGCGACGCCCGCCACGCGCATGAAATTGACGGTCAGGTAGACGGTCTTGTGGCCTTCGTAGGTCAGGTATTCGACCTTGGAGGTCACGCCCTCCAGGTCGCCGACCGGCCGGCTGTTGAACGGGCGCACCAGCGGGTTGTCGTCGGCCACCGCAGCAGGCGCTGCCGCCGGGGCGTCGACCGACAGCACCGCGCCAAGCACCGGATTGGGGCGATAGGTCGCCAGCCCCTTCAGCCCCGCCTGCCAAGCCTCCAGGTACAGGTGGCGGAAGGCCTCGTACGGATAGTCCTCCGGCACGTTGACGGTCTTGCTGATGCTGGTGTCGATATACGGCTGCACCGCTTCCAGCATGCGCATATGGTCCAGCGCCGACATCTGCAGCGCCGTGACAAAGCTGTCCGGCAGCTGCGCCATGTCGGCGCCCATGTGACGGTAGAGGCGCCAGGCGTGGTCCGCCACCTCGAACGAGCGGTAGCTGTTGTCCGGCATCCGCTTGCGGCGGTTGTAGGTCCAGGAGAAGGCCGGCTCGATGCCGTTGGAGGCATTGTCGGCAAAGGCAAGCGTGATCGTGCCGGTCGGCGCGATCGACAGCAGGTGCGAATTGCGCAGGCCGTTGCGCGCAATGGCATCGCGCACGGCCTGCGGCAGCCGGCTGGCGAAGCCGCTCTGCAGGTAGGCGTCGACATCCAGCAGCGGGAAGGCACCCTTCTGCGCCGCCAGTTCGGTCGAGGCCAGGTAGGCCTCGTCGCGCATGCGCTCGGCAATGCGCGCCGCCAGTTGCCGCGCCGGCTCGGTGTCGTAGCGCAGGCCCAGCATCACCAGCGCGCTGCCCAGCCCCAGGAAACCCAGGCCGACGCGGCGCTTGGCGTGGGCCTCGGCCTGCTGCTCGGGCAACGGCCAGAAGGTCACGTCGAGCACGTTGTCGAGCATGCGCGTGGCCACGCGCACCACTTCGGCAAAGGCATCGAAGTCGAATTCAGCCTGCGGCGAGAACGGCTGGCGCACGAAACGCGTCAGGTTGATAGAACCCAGGCAGCAGCAGCCATACGGCGGCAGCGGCTGCTCGGCGCAGGGATTGGTGGCCTCGATGCGCTCGCAGTAATAGAGATTGTTGTCGGCATTGATGCGCGACAGGAACAGGATGCCAGGCTCGGCGTGGTCGTAGGTGGCCTGCATCACCTGATCCCACAGCTGCCGTGCCGGCAGGCGGCGGTACACCCACTGGTCGTCGTCGCGGCGATAGGCGCCGGCGGCGATCATGTCGGCGCCGGGCTCGGCTTCATGGATCAGCTCGACCTCGCCGTCGGCCTGCACCGCGCGCATGAATTCGTCGGTGACGCCGATCGAGATATTGAAGTTGGTGAGGTCGCCCTTGTCCTTGGCGTGGATGAAGCTCTCGATATCGGGATGGTCGCAGCGCAGCACGCCCATCTGCGCGCCGCGGCGCGCGCCGGCGGATTCCACCGTCGCGCACGAGGCATCGAATACCTTCATGAACGACACCGGCCCCGACGCGCGCGAATGCGTCGCACGCACCAGCGCGCCCGCCGGCCGGATCGCCGAGAAGTCATAGCCGACGCCGCCGCCGCGGCGCATGGTTTCGGCCGCCTGCGCCACCGCGGTGTAGATGCTGGGCCGGCCGTCGCGCGCTTCCGACACCGAGTCGCCCACCGGTTGCACAAAGCAGTTGATCAGCGTGGCCTGGATACCGGTGCCGGCGGCGGAATTGATGCGCCCGGCGGGCACGAAGCCGTTTTCCTGCGCCCACAGGAAGCGCGCGCTCCAGGCCTCGCGCTGGTCCTCCGGCTCGGCCTGGGCCAGCGCCAGCGCCACACGCTGCCTGACGTCGGCAATGCTGCCTTCTTCGCCTTTGGCGTATTTTTCGATCAGGACTTCGGTGGAGATTTCCTGCGGCGCCATGGCACCGTGAATGATCTGGTCGTTTGCGTTCATGTCTGGGCTCACCACGCTCCGAAGTTGGGTGAATCGGTGGATCCGGGACGCGCATCGCCGGCGCGCCGCGCCGCTGCAATGCGGCGGCCTGTCATGGTCGGGCCAGCGCGGCCTGCACTGCCTGCGCCAGATCAAGCCGGCGCCTTGCCGCATGCAATGACCCATGGCGGACAAGGCAATTCGACGCGATGCCTCGGACTAGGTTACAATGCCGCTCGGACGGGCCTCCTCGCATGGTGGCGCGGTCAACCTGGTCAGGTCGGGAACGAAGCAGCCACAGCCGTTTTCCACCAGTGCCGAGGGTCAGGCTCGTCCACCTCCCCGCTATCCCTCCTGCTTCACCCTTCCACCGCTTCACCCCACGCTTACGCGAACAGCTTTCCGCATCGTTTCCGCATCGACATGCGCACGCCGCCTGCAGCGCCGTCCCTGTCACTTTAGTACAGCATGCCATCTGGCGCGCGCCGGACCCGGCGCACCCACGGCCCATTCTGCGCCGATTTGCGGAAGCTGTCCGGCGCGATCGCCACTCAGAATAGCGAACCCTGCTGCGTCAGCATCGGCGGCGCCAGCCGCTCGGCGGGAATCCACTGGCCGTCGGCAGTGGCCACGCCGGCCTCGATGCGCTTGCCCGGGAACAGCGGCGCGACCGCCGCCACGTAGCGCCCCAGCTGCGCGCGATAGGCGGCGTGCTCCTGCGGCAGCAGCCTCAGCTTGTAGTCGACGATGACGACGCGGTCGTCGAACTCGACCAGCCGGTCGATGCGCAGCAGCCGGCCGCGCGCGTCATACAGCTCGACTTCATTGCGCGCGCTGCCGGCCTCGTCCGACGACAGCAGTGGCGCCAGCGCCGGCGCGCCCAGCATCGCGCGCACCGCCGCGAGCGCTTCATCTACCTGCTCGCGCCACGCTTGCCGTGCCTCGACGGTATGCGCGCCGGTGAGCGGGAACCAGCGCAGCACCGTGTCGATGTCCGGAATGCCGGCAAAGGCTTCCGGATAGCGCGTCAGCCGCTCCAGCAGGGCGTGCACCAGTTCGCCGTGGCGGGCTGCCGCGGCGTTGAAGACGATGCCGTCGTCTGCCGACGGACCCTCCTCGGCCCGCGCGTCGTCCTCGAACGATGGCAGCGCCCCGGCGTCGCGGTAGCGCAGGCGGAAGTCGGTGAAGCGCACCGGCTCGCTCAGGCGTGCCAGTACTGGCGCCTCGCTGTCGCCCGCTTGTTCCGGTTGCCCTGGGTACGCGGGCAACATCTCGCCCACGCCCGCGCCCTGCAGCCACACGTACCAGCTGCCGGCGATTTCCGCGTTGTTCTCGCCGGCGGCGGCGCGACTGGCGCGGCCCTTCACGCCGCTGACCAGCAGGCCCTGCTGCGCCCGCGTCATGGCGACGTAGAGCAGGTTCCAATTCTCCCGCTCGCCCAGCGCAGCCTCGGCCTCGAACATCGGCGCGCGCGCCAGTCCGCGTTCGCTGCGCTTGCCATACGCCGAGAAATGCCGCGGCACCGGCGACGACGGCGGCCAGTCGACCAGGATCCCGCCCTTGTCCGCGGCGGGATCGCTGTGGTTGGCATCGAGAAGCACCACGAACGGCGCCTCCAGGCCCTTGGCCGCATGCACGGTCAGGATGTGAACTGCGTCGAGGCCGGCAAAGGCGGCATCGTCCTCCGCCGGTTCGACGTCTTCGGCGTTGTCGCCCATGCCGCCTTCGTCGGGGCTCTCGCCCTCGTCGCCACGGCGGATCTCCTGCAGCTCGTCGATGAACTTGGGCAGGCTCGGGTAACGGCCGCCGTCCAGATCCAGCGACAGCTTCAGGAAGGCATCAAGATTGGCCAGCACCTGCTCGCGGATATCCGGCGGCGCGGCTTCGGCATAACGGCGCCGGACTTCGCCGCCGTGGAAGATCTGGTCGATCAGGTCGTGCACCGGCTGGTGCGGCGCGACGCGCAGCCACTGGCGCAGCCGCGGCACGCCTTCGCGCAATGCGTCCGAGACGTGCCCGGGCAGGCCGCTGGCTTCGATGCGCGCCCACCAGCCGCCCTCGCCTTCCAGCTGCGCCAGGGCCAGCAGGTCATCGTCGGTCGCGCCGACCAGCGGGCTCTTGAGCACATGGGCGAGATCGAGATCGGACTCCGGTGTCATCAGGAAGGCCAGCAAGGCCGACAGGTCCAGCGCTTCCAGCGTGGCCAGCAGGCCGCCGCGGCGCGGGCTCAGGCATGGGATGCCTCCCTCGCGCAGCGCGCGCTCGTAGTCGGCGAGATGGGTCTTGCGGCGCACCAGCAGGTGCATGTCGCTCCAGCGGGCGGGGCGCGTGGCGCCGTTCTCGTGGACCGGCACGGTGTCGCGCACATGGCGCAGCCACGCGGCCACACGCCGGCCTTCCTCCAGGCGCAGCGAATCGCCGGCCTGCCGGCGCGGCTGCAGCAGCGTGTCGCGGTGCATGGCGCCGTCGCCGGCCTGCGCTTCCGTCTCGCTCGCTTCGCTGTCGCCCGCCTTGCCTTCGGCTTTCTCTTCGGCCTCTACCAGCGGCAGCAGCCACACCGGACCGCCGCCTTCGGCCAGCGCCGAGGTCTGCGTCTCGTACAGCGGGTAGCGCCCTTCCGCGCGCGCCGCGTCGAACACGGCATTGACCCACTCCAGCACCTCGGCGCGATTGCGCCGGGTGCGGTTGGTGCGCAGCACCGTCGCCCCGAACGCGTCGCGCAGCATCTCGCCGGCAGCGCCGAACAGGCGCGCGTCGGCGCGGCGGAAGCGGTAGATCGACTGCTTGGGATCGCCCACAAGGAACACCGTCGGGCGCTCGCCCAGGCCTGCGTAGCCAGCCAGCCAGCCCTGCAGGATGCGCCACTGCAGCGGGTTGGTGTCCTGGAATTCGTCGAGCAGCAGGTGGCGGTAGCGCGCATCGAGCCGCACCTGCAGGTAGGTCGCGGTCTCTTCGTCGGACATCAGCTGCGCGGCCTGCCATTCGAGGTCGGCGAAGTCCATCGCGCGCTGTTCCTGCTTGTGCTGCTGGTAGCGCGTCAGCAACGCGTCGCCGATGCAGAACAGCGCCTGGTTGATGGCGAGCACCGCGGCCTCGCAGCAGCGGGCGCTGATCTCGTCGAGCATCGCGCAGATGGAAGCATGCTGGTCGAGCAGCGTATCGACCATGCCCTCGCCTCCCGCGGCCTTGACGAGGGCGTTGGTCCGGCGCAGCGAGCGCGGCTCGCCCGTGGTGGTGAAGAACGCCGCGCGCAATTGTGCGAACACGCGTTCGGCGGCCTTGCCCGGCGCCGCGCCGGCTTCGCGCCAGGCAGTAATGGCCATCAGCGCGTCGGTGATGCGCGTGGCATGGGTCTGCTCGGTCTTGCCGCCGCCGCCCAGGCGCAGTGCCAGCGTCTCGCAGGCATCGCGCCAGCCTTCGTCGGCCAGCGCCTGCAGCAGCACGTCGCCCTGGGCGTCTTCACCAAGGCAGTCGGACAGCGCCTGCAGCGGGCTGCCGCCCTCCTGCATCGCCCACCATTCGCTGCGGGCGTGGAACATGGCGTCGAGCAGCGCGCGCGCCTGGAAGTCCCCCACGGTGTCGACCAGCGTTTCCCATGCGGCGCGCAGGTCTTCGTATTGCGGCGTGGCCAGCGCGCGCCAGACCGGCGCCCACGCTTCACGCTTCATGCGCAACGCATCTTCGCGCAGCGACGCGCCGGGCACGATGCCCGACGCCAGCGGCGCGCCGCGCAGCAGCGTGCCGAACCAGCCGTGGAAGGTATCGATGGCCATGCGCCCGGGCGCGGCCAGCACCTGCGCGTGCAAGCGGCGCGCGCGCGGCAGCGCCTCACGGGCGGCCTCCGGGCTCAGGCCGCGCTGCACCAGCGCGGCGATGACGTCGTCGTCGGGATCGCGCGACAGTTGCGCCAGCACTTCCAGCAGGCGGTCGCGCATTTCTTCGGCAGCCTTGCGCGTGAAGGTGATCGCGAGGATCTCGTGC
Organism: Cupriavidus oxalaticus; assembly: GCF_004768545.1. Classification (NCBI taxonomy): domain Bacteria; kingdom Pseudomonadati; phylum Pseudomonadota; class Betaproteobacteria; order Burkholderiales; family Burkholderiaceae; genus Cupriavidus; species Cupriavidus oxalaticus. Next base: position 2,297,532 of record NZ_CP038635.1, read on the forward strand.
GGCGCGGCGCCGGCCAGCAGCAGGCGCACCAGGCGCGCCACCAGCAGCCAGGTCTTGCCGCTGCCGGCGCAGGCCTCGACCACGACGGAGCGCGCAGGATCGCAGGCCGCGCGGGTGAACTCGGCCTCCGACACGGGATGGCCATCGCGCTGGTAAGGCTGGACCTGGGTATTGAGCGGATCGTGGACCATCATGTTTTCAGCACCGGCACGGCGGTGGATTCCCAGAAGCCCTTGCGGCACAGGCCGCGGGCGGTGCAATACACGCAGGCCGAGGCATCGCCAAATGCTGGAAGCTTAGCCCCCTGCCGCAGCCGCATCACGTCATGGCGCATCTGCCGTTCGAGCCAGGTGACGGCGGCCTGGAAGTCGGGCAGCCCGACCTCGCGTTGCGCTGCCGCCGAGGTGTCGCGCGCGCTTTCCTTCGCGCCTTCAAGCGACACCCAGCTGCCGTCCACCGCATCGGCGCGCAACAGCCCGTAGAACGGCAGCTGGCAGTCTTCCTCGACCTCGGCCAGCTTGCGCTTGAGCCGCGTGGCACTCTGCGTCTTGTAGTCGAGCACCGCATGCGCGCCGTCCGGCCCCTGGTCGAGCCGGTCGATGCGTCCGGTCAGCCGCAAGGGCTGGCCGTCGGGCATGGGCAGGTCGATGCCGGCATCGAGCTCGCCGCCGCGCCAGAACCAGCCCTCGGCCTCGCGCGCCGACTGCCAGGCGACATACGACGACAGCACCTCGCACCAGCGCCGGTAATAGGCAATGGCATTGCCGTCCTCGGCCATCAGCGCGCCGAACACATCGTCCGAAATCTCGCGCAGCCGCGCCAGGCGCTGGTCTTGCGGCAGCGTTTCGCCGCGCTCGCGGCGCGCGTGCAGGTCCTTGTGGTAGCGCAGCAGCACGCGGTGCAGGTGCTCGCCGATCTCGCGCTTTTCCAGTTCGTCGCTGACGGTCTCGAGCCCGGCGAGGCCGAGCATGCGGCCGGCGAAGAACTGGTACGGGCAGCGGCGCAGCATGTTGTAGGCCTGCGCGCTCCAGCGCTGCGGCACCAGCTCCGGCAACGCGGACGGCGCGGGCATGCCTTGCGGTTCGGCGAAGGTTTCATGGGCCTGCGGCACGGCGTTGCCGTCGATGACGACGCCGCTGCGTGCGCAGCATGCCGCCAGCCGCTCGATCCAGCCCGACACGTGATGCGGTTCGCCGCGGCCGCCGAAGCGCTGCCAGGTCATCACCACGTCGGCGTTGTTCAGCAGCACCTCCGCCAGGTCGCGCGCCTGCTGGGCGAAGCGCGCCTCGCGGTCTTCGAGGTCCAGCTCGCGGCGCATCTGGTTGGAGAAGAACATCAGCTCGGCCGCGCTCGACGGCAATTGCGCATCGTCGCAACCTACGATCACCACGCCCTCGAAACGGCGCATGCGCGCGCCGTTCAGCGGCAGGATGGTGATGCGCGCCGGGCCGCTTGCCGAAGGCTCCTTGTATGCGACCGATTCGAGCAGCGCCGACAACATGGCGCGGAACTCGCCCTGCGACAGCGTGGCGTGGCCGCCGGTTTCATCGTGCGGCAGCTCCTGCAGCCGGGCCAGTGCGTCGAGCAGCTGGCTGCCGGCATCGTCGGCGGCCAGCGCGGCGCGCATGCCAAGGCCGTCGAGCATGCCGTCGAGCCGCTCCAGCCACGTTGCCAGCGGATGCTGCGCAAGGCCGCGCGGCCAGCGTGCCGCCTCGTCGGCCAACACGGCGACCAATGCACGTGCGGCGCGACGCGGCGCCTGGGCTGCCTCGTCCGCCTGTTCGTCCGCCTGTTCGTCCTCGTAGCTGCCAGGCTCGGGCGCGCTGGTCGGTACGCTGCCGAACAATTGCCGAAGGCGCGGCCAGCCGCCGGTGATGCCCTCGCGCCGCACCTGGCGCTCCAGCAGCGCGATGGCCGCGCCGCGCTCGGCGAAATCGGGCAGGCAGAACGGGCTTTTCAACAGGTCGAGCAGCGCCGCGGTATCGCCGTCGCGCACCAGCAGGTCGAACCAGCGCATCAGCGCGGCGGCCGCGCGTGTGGTCGACAGCTTCCAGCCGGTCTCGTCGCGCACCGGTGCGCCGGCACGCGCCAGCAGCGCCCGCGCGCGCCGCGCCACCACGCGGTCATGGGCCACCAGCGCAACCTGGCGGCGGCCTTCGTTGAGCCATTGCACCAGCTGCGCCGCTGCGGCCGCGGCTTCGTCCTCGAAGCGCGCGCTGCCGATCACGCGGATGGCCGGGCGTTGTTCGGGCAGTGCCGGCATGGCGGGCGGCGCAGTGACGTCTCCATCTTCGGCAATCCGTGCTTCGGGCCACAGCGACAGCAGCGTCTGGTACCAGTCGGCGGCGTCCGCATCGGAGTCCACATCTCCCTGCCCCGCCCAGTCGTACCCGACCTGCAGTACCGGCACCAGTTCGGCGGCATCGCGCAGGAACGCGGCTTCGAGCGGCGTAGGGGGCGTCGGCGCGATCCACACCACCGGGCCGCGCAGCTGCTGCGACAGTTCGCGCAGCGCGCGGCGCCGCGCCGGCAGCGGATCGTCGGGCCCCGACAGCGCCTGCCAGAACGCCAGCACGATGCGCGCCTCTTCGCCGAGGAAGCGTTCGGACAGGTGCGAGTAGGTGCGTTCCAGCGCGCCCTGCAGCAACGCGGCGCGGTCGTCGCCGTCAATGTCGTCGTCATCGCGGATGGCGGCGTCCTCGAGCCAGCGCGCATTCAGCTCGTCGCAAATCGCAAGCAGCGTTTGCGACAGGCCCCACGCCGCGGTCTCGTTCTGCGCGCCGAAGGCGCGGCGCAGCCATTCTTGCCCGCGCACGGCCTGTTGCACCGCCAACAGCCGCGCCGCATGGCTGCGTAACGGCGTGCCGTCGGGCGGCAGGTCCAGCAGCCAGTGGCCCAGCGTCAGCACGCGCGGCAACAGGCGCGGCCGTCCGGCCGCACGCGCGGCGGCATCGAGCGCCTCGCGCACGCCAGGAATCTGCGCGGCGGTCGGCACCACTACGTGTGCGCCGGCTTCGGGCGCGCCGCAGCGGTCCAGGAAAAACCAGGCAGCAGTGGCCGCCTGCTCGAGGAAATCAGGGCCAGGGCGAAAACTCAGCGACGTCATGGGCTCTTGAGCCGCAGCGCGGCGTGGCTGCGGTAACTGCATCGGTCGGGGAAGAAGTCAGGCGTCAGGGCGTCAGGGGGCAAAGAGAATACCGCACGCCGCCGGCCAGCACGGCCGGCGGCGATTCATGGAAGGGCCCCGGTGGGCGGAGCGGCTTGCGCGCGGGCGGGCCGCTCAGTGCGTGCCGCCCTCCAGCCTGGCGCGGATCTCGCGCGCGGTCTCGAGCAGGCCCTCGTAGCCGGAGCGCGCATGCTCGGGCAGGTCCGGGTCGCCCACCAGGGTACCCAGCGTCTCGATGATGCTGTAGACCAGGCCCTTGGCGGCGCCGCTGGCAATGCTGTTGGTCTCGACCGCGCTGCTGATATGGTCCAGCGCATCGCTCAGGTGGTCCACGTCCGGCGCCTGGCCGGACTCGGGCTGGGTAGGCTTGCGGGGATCGGTGTTCATATCGATGACCTTGTCGATGGCCGCCTTGTGGATGGCCTTCTGGGGAGAGCAGGGTTCGTGAGGATCGGCCGGCCGGCGCGCGGCCCACTTTCTATTCTACGCGCACGCAACGCGGATCCGGCACTGCGCCGCGCCCCCATGTGCACGCCATGGCACCCACCCCGATTGGCTGAATCTCTTGGCGCCATTGAAAATAAGCATTTCTACTAATCACCCGATTGCAGCAGAATCATTACCGTTGCCGGCGGGTTTTCAGCCCCACACCGGTGCCGGTCTTGAAAATCGGCAAACTGGTAACATATCGGCAGCAACGGGCGCGGCTACGGCCGCCAGAGCCAGCCGGCAGGCGGCAATGGCGTCCCCGGCGGGTCCGCGCAATCTCGTGTAAGGTTACGGTTCTGCCCTACCCAGTTTCCCGGCCTTCAACATAAACAGAGCGAAACCAGAGGTTTTCCGCCATGAGCGAACAAATCAAGTATGTGAGCGACGCCTCCTTCGACGCCGACGTCCTCCAGTCCGACAAGCCCGTCCTGCTCGATTTCTGGGCCGAATGGTGCGGCCCCTGCAAGATGATCGCCCCGATCCTGGACGAAGTCGCCAAGGACTATGGCGACAAGCTGCAGGTCGCCAAGATCAATGTCGATGAAAACCAGCAGGTCCCGGCCAAGTTCGGCATCCGCGGCATCCCGACGCTGATCCTGTTCAAGAACGGCGCGGTCGCGGCCCAGAAGGTCGGCGCGCTGTCCAAGTCGCAACTGACTGCCTTCCTCGACGGCAACCTGTAAGCTGCGCACCGGAGCCAGACCAGCCGCTCCGGTTTTGTCACGATCCGACGTGCGTGCGCCACACCCTGGCGCACCGGTCGGATTGTGCTAAGATGCCACCAACAACTCCCCGAGCGTTCGCTCATTTTTCCCCCTTCTCTTTCAGTCTCGCCCGTCCGGGCAAATCTGTACCCCTCGTCTATGCACCTGACAGAACTCAAATCGCTTCACGTGTCTGCGCTTCTCGAAATGGCGGCAACGCTCGAGATCGACAACGCACAGCGGATGCGCAAACAGGAACTGATGTTTGCGATCCTGAAGAAGCGCGCCAAGATGGGCGAAACCATCTTCGGAGACGGCACGCTGGAAGTTCTGCCGGACGGCTTCGGCTTCCTGCGCTCGCCGGAGACTTCGTACCTGGCCAGCACGGACGATATCTACATCAGCCCGTCGCAGATCCGCCGCTTCAACCTGCATACCGGCGACTCGATCGAAGGTGAAGTGCGCACGCCCAAGGACGGCGAGCGCTACTTTGCGCTGGTGAAGGTGGACAAGGTCAACGGGCAGCCTCCCGAAGCGGTCAAGAACCGCATCATGTTCGAGAACCTGACGCCGCTGCATCCGAATCGGCCGCTCACGCTCGAACGCGACATCAAGGCGGAAGAGAACATCACCGGCCGCATCATCGACATGATCGCGCCGATCGGCCGCGGCCAGCGCGCGCTGCTGGTGGCCTCGCCCAAGTCCGGCAAGACCGTGATGCTGCAGCACATTGCACACGCGATCGCCAACAATCATCCGGAAGCCGACCTGTTCGTGCTGCTGATCGATGAGCGTCCGGAAGAAGTGACCGAGATGCAGCGTTCGGTGCGCGGCGAAGTGGTAGCGTCCACCTTCGACGAACCGGCCATCCGCCACGTGCAGGTCGCCGAAATGGTGATCGAGAAGGCCAAGCGCCTGGTCGAGCTGAAGCGCGACGTGGTGATCCTGCTGGACTCGATCACCCGCCTGGCGCGTGCCTACAACACGGTGGTGCCGGCCTCGGGCAAGGTGCTGACCGGCGGTGTCGACGCCAACGCGCTGCAGCGTCCGAAGCGCTTCTTCGGCGCCGCGCGCAACCTGGAAGAAGGCGGTTCGCTGACCATCATCGCCACCGCGCTGATCGAAACCGGCAGCCGCATGGACGACGTGATCTATGAAGAGTTCAAGGGCACCGGCAACATGGAAGTGCACCTGGAACGCCGCCTGGCCGAAAAGCGGGTCTACCCGTCGATCAACCTGAACAAGTCCGGCACGCGCCGCGAAGAACTGCTGATCAAGCCGGAAATCCTGCAGAAGATCTGGGTGCTGCGCAAGTTCATCTCCGACATGGACGAAGTGCAGGCCATGGAATTCATCATGGACAAGATGAAGGCCACGAAGAACAACGCGGAGTTTTTCGATATGATGCGCAGAGGCGGCTAAGCCTCGGTGCGGCGTACCGCTTACGGACGCGCCGCAAGATGAACAAGAAGGCGTGCCACGGCACGCCTTTTTTGTTGCCCGATGGGTTTCCTATGCTCGGCAAACTGACTGCATTCCTGCGCACCCGCTCCAAGGCCCGCAAGCTGGAGCACTACGCGATCCCCGACGACCTGTGGGAACGCACCGTCGCCGCGCTGCCGTTCGTGCAACGCTATGGAAGCGAAGATCTGGCCGCGCTGCGCGAGCTGGCCACGCTATTCATTGCGGAGAAGGAATACTCCACCGCGCACGAGCTGCCGCTGGACGACGACATGGTCGTCAGCGTCGCCGTGCAAGCGTGCGTGCCGATACTGAAGCTGGGGCTGGCGTGGTACCGCGGCTGGCATGGCATCGTGCTGTATCCCGGTGAATTCATCATCCGCCGGACCGTGCAGGACGAGATCGGCCTGGTGCACGGCGTGGTGGAGGAAGCCAGCGGCGAAGCCTGGGAGCATGGCCCCGTGATCCTGTCCTGGCCGGACGTGCATACGCCGGGCGCCGGCATCGACAGCGAACACGAGCTGCCGGCAGACACCTACAACGTGGTCATCCATGAATTTGCCCACAAGCTGGACATGCTCGACGGCGAGCCGGACGGCGTGCCGCCCTTCTCGCGCGTGCTGCATCCGGATATCGATGCGGAAGCGTGGGCGGACACTTTCCTCACCGAATACGACCGCTTTGCCGAGGCATGGGAGGCACGCAAGGAATCGGATTGGGAGCATCCCGAACGGCTGCCGCCGGCGCTGCGCGTCATCGACCCGTACGGTGGCGAGGCACCCAGCGAATTCTTTGCAGTGACCTCCGAGGCATTTTTTGTTGAGCCGGGCGGGCTGGCTCGCCATTGGCCGGTTGTCTACCAGTCGCTCGCCTCTTTTTACCGCCAGCACCCCGCTGCGATGTGAGTAAAAAGGCATATCAAGCCTTGCAGGCAGACGGCGCGCGATATACCTGTTCCCCTTCCCCAAGTTATTGTTTTTCTGCCATAATCCCGGTTTGCCCGTTACCGGCAAGTGGTTCGTTCGTCGACGCGTCGTGTTTTCAGCGGTGAATTCAGCAGTAAAGCGCGGATCGCAACGGACTGGCTACCCAACCAGAAAGGACTCATCATGAAAGAAGGCATTCACCCGAATTACCGCGAAGTCGTGTTCCAGGACATGTCCAGCGACTTCAGCTTCATCACCCGCTCGACCATCCAGACCAAGGACACGATCGTGAAGGACGGCAAGGAATACCCGCTGGCCAAGATCGAAGTCTCGTCGGAATCGCACCCGTTCTACACCGGCACCCAGAAGATCATGGACACGGCCGGCCGCGTCGAGAAGTTCCGCCAGAAGTTCGGCAGCAAGCTGGGCAAGGTCGCGAAGTAATCGCTTTCGGCGAACCCCGCTTCGCGCGGCCTGCGGACAGATGCTCCAGGCCGGCGCGAACCAGCAAAGAGGCAGCATCGGCTGCCTCTTTTCTTTTGTGCCCGCCGTTTGCGTGCCACCGGCCGAGCGGCGCCGGCACTATTGTATCCACCGGAATCCCTCACCCGCGTGAGGCTTCTACGGCATGTCACGGCCCTCGCGGCCGCCGCATGCGCGATACTGTGGCCTTCGCGCCATTGCGCCACGGCCCGACCTGAGCATCGATGCGTCAAGCCAATACCTCACCCGTCCAGTTGACCGCTGCCGCGACCGGCGCCCTGCCGCGCGCCCTGCTGCTGGCGATCTGCATCATCTACGGCCTGGTCGGCCTGTTCGGCCGCGATCCGTGGAAGAACGAGGACGCCGCCGGCTTCGGCGTGATGTGGCAATTGGCCACCGGCGGCCTGCATGACTGGCTGATGCCGAATATCGTCGGCCGGCCGTTTACGGAGGACGGCCCGCTGGTGTTCTGGATCGGCGCGCTGATGATCCGCGGCTTCGGCGGCTGGCTGGGACCCACCGACGCCGCGCGCCTTGCCACCGCCCTGTTCTTCTTCTCGACCTGCGCCTGCATCTGGTACAGCACTTACCTGCTGGGCCGGCGCGACGAGGTCCAGCCGTTCGCCTATGCGTTCGGCGGCCAGCCCAATGCGCGCGACTATGGCCGCACGCTGGCCGATGGCGCACTGCTGATCTTCCTGGCCTGCGTCGGCCTGGCCATGCGCGGGCACGAGACCACGCCGCAGGTCGGCCAGGTGGCCTTTATCGCGCTGGCGCTGTACGCGCTGGTGCGCAGCCTCGACAAGCCGCTGATGGGCAGCCTGGTCTATGGCGCCGCGCTTGGCGGCCTGGCGCTGGCCAGCGGCCCCATCCTGCCGCTGGCGCTGCTGTTCGGCACCGTCGTCTGCGCGCTGGTGTGCAAGCCCTTGCCGTGGCAGCGGCTCGCCGCCATCGGCATTCCGCTGGCGTTGCTGATCGTCGCGGCCTGGCTGGCTTCGACTTATTTCGGCGCGACGGACCGCACCGAGGCTGTCACCTTTATCCGCGAATGGGCGCGCTACGACCGGCGCAACTATGGTTCGCCGAACATGCAGACGTTCGGCTTCAACATGCGCAACCTGTTCCTGTACACGTGGCCGGTCTGGCCGATCGCGGCATGGGCATGGGTTGCCTGGGCTGGAATGCGCCGCGCCGCCCATGTGGCCATGCCGCTGGCGGTGCTGCTGCCTGTCGTGGTGCTGCTGTTTCTGCAACGCAGCGGCGGCGACGTGCAGTTCATCCTGCTGCTGCCGCCGATGGCGGTGCTGGCAGCCTTCGCACTGCCCACGCTGGCGCGCGGCGTGATCAACGCGATCGACTGGTTCGCGCTGCTGTTCTTCACCATCTTCGGCGGCACGGTCTGGTTCATGTGGATCGCAAAGACCACCGGCTGGCCGCCGCGCGTAGCGCGCAATGTGTTCCGCCAGCTGCCCGGCTACCAGCATGAGTTCACGATCACCGCGGTGCTGATCGCGCTGGCGGCCACCATTGCCTGGGTGCTGATCGTGCGCTGGCGCCTGTCGCGCGCGCCCAAGCAGATCTGGCGCCCGGTGGTGATCTCGGCCGCCGGCACCACGCTGATGTGGGTGATGGCGATGACGCTGTGGCTGCCGTCGATCAACTACGGCAAGACCTATCGTGACGTGGCCCAGGCCGCCGCGATGGCGCTGCCGCCCGCATACCGGTGCGTGCAGCCGATCCGCATGGGCGACGCGCAGCTCGCGTCGTTCGCCTACTTCGGCCATATCCGCTTTGGCGGCCCAAGCGACGGTTGCGACGTGCTGCTGCGCCACGATGCGGTGGACTATGGCGAGCCCGGCAATATCTCGCATTTCGAATGGCGGCTGATCTGGGAAGGCCGCCGCCCCGCGGACCGCGACGAGCGCTTCCGCATGTACCGGCTGGTCGATACCGCGCGCGCGGTGCACCCGCGCCCCGACCTGCCGCGCCGCCGCCTGCCGCGGCAGCCCTGACCCCACCGGCACGAGCCTCCGCAGCGCACCGCAGCGCCATCGATCCATTCCGGCCGCAGGCGGCTGCGGGCATCGTGCCCGGTCAACGCCCCTGACATTGCCCCTGAGGCCTGAATGACCCTGCTCCAAGACCTTCGCCGCATCTTCAGCCTGGCGGCCCCGGTACTGGCCGGGCAGCTGGCAGTGATCGCCTTTGGTGTCATCGACACCGTGATGGCCGGCCGCGCCTCCGCCACCGACCTCGCCGCCGTCGGCCTGGGCGGTTCGATCTACGTTACCGTCTATATCAGCCTGATGGGCGTGCTGCAGGCGCTGGCGCCCGTCGCCGGCCAGCTCTATGGCGCCGGCCGCCTTGAGGCGATTGGTTCGGAGGTGCGGCAGGCCGCGTGGCTCGGCGCCGCGCTGGCGCTCCCCGGCGTGCTGCTGCTGGCCTTCCCGGCGCCGCTGCTGGCCTTTGCCAAGGCGCCGCCCGAACTGGTCGACAAGGCCACCGCCTACCTGCATTTCGCCGCGTTCGGGCTGCCCGCGGCGCTCGGCTTCCGCATCTATTCGGCGCTCAACAATGCGATGTCGCGGCCGATCATGGTCACGGTGCTGCAGGTCGGCGGCCTGGCGCTGAAGGTTCCGCTCAACGCCTGGTTTATCCACGGCGGCCTGGGCGTGACCGCCATGGGCGGGGCCGGCTGCGGGCTGGCCTCGACGCTGATCAGCTGGGCATGGTGCATCGCCGCGCTGCTGGTCCTGCGCTATGGCGCCGCCTACCAGCCGCTGCGGATCTTTGCGACATGGAGCTGGCCGGCAACCGCGCCGTTGCGCGCGCTGCTGCGCCTGGGCGTGCCGATGGGGCTGACCTACCTGATCGAGATCACCTCGTTCACGCTGATGTCGATCTTTATCACGCGGCTGGGCACGGTCACGCTGGCGGGGCACCAGATCATCGCCAACCTGGGCGCCGTTGCCTACATGCTGCCGCTGTCGCTGGGCATCGCCACCTCGACACTGGTCGCTCAGCATATCGGCGCACGCGATCTCGCCGGCGCAAGCCGCATTGCCTGGCGCGGCATCCGCGCAGCCGTGGCACTGGCCATGCTGACCGGCGCGCTGCTGTGGCTGCTGCGCGAACCGATCCTGCACGCCTATGCGAGCGACCCCGCCGTGGTGGCGGCCGCGCTGCCGCTGGTGCTGTTCGTGGCCTTCTACCAGGCGTTCGATGCCGTGCAGGTGCTGACGGCGTTTATCCTGCGCGCCTACAAGATCGCGGTGATTCCGACGCTGATCTATGCGGGATCGCTGTGGGGCATCGGGCTGGGTGGCGGCTATGTGCTCGGGTTCGGACTGATTGAAGGCCTGCCGGCGTTCACGCACGGGGCCAGCGGGTTCTGGCTGGCCAACAGCATAAGCCTTGCCATTGCCGGCGGATTGCTGGTGCGGTATTTCGCGCGGGTAAGCAGCGCCGACGTGAAGCACTGAGCCCGGCGCTAAGCACTGCGCTTGCCGCAGGCGCGCCACTCTACCGATGTGGGTGAAAATCCTGGAGCTGAAAAGAAAAACGCCCGCTTGCGCGGGCGTTTAATTTGGCGGAGTGGACGGGACTCGAACCCGCGACCCCCGGCGTGACAGGCCGGTATTCTAACCGACTGAACTACCACTCCTTAGTCGGCTGCCACCTCGAGCAAAGCTCTTGGCGACGCGCTGGACGTTTGATTACGCCCTGCTATTTTGGCGTCCCCTAGGGGATTCGAACCCCTGTACTCACCGTGAAAGGGTGATGTCCTAGGCCTCTAGACGAAGGGGACAGAAACTTGTTTTACAACGCGTTTTCTGTCTTGCGCTGGAAAGTCTGCCATTCTAACAGACTTTTTCGCGCCTGGGAAGCATCTTTTTTGACGCCTCCCGAATCCTTGGTGGAGCTAAGCGGGATCGAACCGCTGACCTCTTGCATGCCATGCAAGCGCTCTCCCAGCTGAGCTATAGCCCCATACGGGTAACTGCCTGATACTGCTTTCGCGGCTTTCACAAACTGCTGTATTTGCAGCGAAGTCAGGATTATATATCGATTTCCGCAACGATTGCAACATTTTTTACTGTTGCCGCGGCGATTATCAACATAATCCCTCACACTAAAAGAAAAACCCGCATGGCATTAACCATGCGGGTTTAGTTTTGGCGGAGTGGACGGGACTCGAACCCGCGACCCCCGGCGTGACAGGCCGGTATTCTAACCGACTGAACTACCACTCCTTAGTCGGCTGCCACCTCGAGCAAAGCTCTTGGCGACGCGCTGGGCGTTTGATTACGCCCTGCTATTTTGGCGTCCCCTAGGGGATTCGAACCCCTGTACTCACCGTGAAAGGGTGATGTCCTAGGCCTCTAGACGAAGGGGACAGAAACTTGTCTTTCAACACGTTCCGTCTGGCGCCACCCGATACTGACTGGATGCCACCTAAATCTTGGTGGAGCTAAGCGGGATCGAACCGCTGACCTCTTGCATGCCATGCAAGCGCTCTCCCAGCTGAGCTATAGCCCCATGGTACTGCCATTTACTGCAACTTGCGTTATTTTCGCTGGATTTAACTACCGTTTCAAGCGAAGCCAAGATTATATATCAACTACTAATCTTTGCAAGCTCCCTATTTAACTTTTTCGCTTTTCTCCTTGCTTTCTAAAAAGCGTGGAGACCGCGTAGATCCTTGCGGATCCGTCAGCCCGCTTGGTCAGGGACCGCGCTGCAGGGAGAACGAGATTATGCGCAACTCCGGCCCGGAGCGCAAGCCCCAGGCGCGGATTTTTGCGAGATTTTTTACGCGGCGATACCGGCGCCCAGACGGCGCAGCACCGTGTCGCGGCCGAACAGTTCGAGCACCGCGTCAATGCTCGGCGTTTGCAGCTGGCCCGCCACCAGCAGGCGCACCGGCATGGCCAGCTTGGGCATCTTCAGGCCGAACTCGGCCAGCACTACCTTGAAGGTCGCGCTGATGGCCTCGCGCTTCCACTCAGGCAGCGCGCCCAGCTGGCTGGACAGCGCGGCCAGCGCGGGCTGGATCTCCGGCGTCAGGTGCTCGGCCTTGAGCGCGGCATCCGCCTGCGGCTCGCCGCGATAGAACAGCAGCGCGGCCTGTGCGACTTCCTTCAGCGTGTTGGCGCGGTCCTTCACCAGGGCCACCACGCCGACCAGGTCGGCGCCTTCCACCTTGCCGCCGAGCGCTTCAATGAACGGCTGCGTGAGCCCTGCCAGGCGCTGGTTGTCGCCGACCTTGATGTAGTGGTTGTTCAGCCAGGCCAGTTTTTCCGGGTTGTACTGCGCCGGCGATTTGCCCAGGTGCTCCAGGTCGAACCATTCGATGAACTGCTCGCGCGAGAAGATCTCGGCGTCGCCGTGGGCCCAGCCCAGGCGGGCCAGGTAGTTCAGCACGGCTTCGGGCAGATAGCCTTCGTCGCGGTAGCCGGTCACGGCCATGGCGCCGTGGCGCTTGCTCATCTTCTCGCCCTGCTCGTTCAGCACGGTCGGCAGGTGCGCGTAGACCGGCGCGGTGCCGCCGAGCGCGCGGATGATGTTGATCTGGCGCGGGGTATTGTTGACGTGGTCGTCGCCGCGGATCACGTGCGTGATCTTCATGTCGAGGTCGTCCACCACCACGCAGAAGTTGTACGTGGGTGTGCCGTCCGGGCGCGCGATCACCAGGTCATCGAGCTCGTCGTTGGAGATCTCTATGCGGCCCTTGACCGCGTCGTCCCACACCACGCTGCCGCCGATCGGGTTCCTGAAGCGGATCACCGGATCCACGCCGGCCGGCGGCTCGGGCAGGACCTTGCCCTCTTCCGGACGCCAGAAGCCGTTGTAGCGCGGCTTCTCGCCGCGCTCGCGCTGCGCTTCGCGCAGTGCGTCGAGTTCCGCGGTGCTCATGTAGCAGCGGTAGGCCAGGCCGGCGTCGACCATCTGCGCCACGACCTCCCGATAGCGGTCCATGCGCTGCATCTGGTAGAACGGGCCTTCGTCGATGTCCATGTCCAGCCAGGCCATGCTTTCCAGGATCACGTCGACCGCTTCCTGCGACGAACGCTCGACGTCGGTGTCTTCGATGCGCAGGATGAAGTCGCCCTTCATGCGGCGGGCGAAGGCCCAGGGATAGAGCGCGGAGCGGATATTGCCGAGGTGGATAAAGCCGGTCGGGCTCGGCGCAAAGCGGGTGCGGACGCGTTGGGTCATGGTCAGGGGCAGAAACAAGAAAGCCCGCGCGCAGCGGCGCGCGGGCTGGTGTGTGCAGGCTTTGCATTATACAAGCACGTTCCTGCCGCCCTCCGCATGGCGCCGGGCGTGCGCGGAATCATTTATGCTTGCGCCGGTCTGAGATCGTGCCGGTCGACAGGCATGCCGGCGCAAGACGCATAAAGCAGCGTTTACATCACATGCCACAGCAGTCCCGGCCACCCCCGATTTACTGATCCCGCTTCATGCAACGACGTCATTTCCTCGGCCTCTCCGCGGCCGCCCTGCTGGCGGGCTGCGCCTTCGGCCCGCGCACTGCGCCGCCGGTAGCGACCACGCCCGCCGTCCCACCCACTCCGCGTCCGGTCAAGATCGGCCTGGCGCTTGGCGGCGGCGCCGCGCGCGGCTTTGCCCATATCGGCGTGATCAAGGCGCTCGAGGCACAGGGGATCCATGCCGACCTGGTGACCGGCACCAGCGCCGGCGCGGTCGTGGCCGCGCTGTATGCGAGCGGCCTGGACGGCTTCAGGCTGAACAAGCTGGCGCTGACCATGGACGAGGCGTCGATCGCCGACTGGGCCCTGCCCTTCGGCACCCGCTTCGGCGGCTGGCTCAAGGGCGAGGCGCTGCAGAACTACGTCAACCGACAGGTGCTGAACCGGCCGATCGAGGCAATGAAGCTGCCGCTGGGCATCGTCGCCACCGACCTGAAGACCGGCGAAAAGATCCTGTTCCGCCGCGGCAATACCGGACAGGCCGTGCGTGCGTCGAGCAGCGTGCCGGGCGTATTCCAGCCGGTGTCGATCCAGGGACATGACTACGTCGACGGCGGCCTGGTCGAGCCGGTGCCGGTCGACTCGGCGCGCGCCATGGGCGCCGACTTCGTCATCGCGGTGAATATCTCCGCCGACCCGTCGGCACAGAAGAACGCCGGCCAGAGCGGCGTACTGCTGCAGACCACCGCGATCATGGGCCAGTCGATCAACAAGATGGCGCTGTCGCGCGCCGACGTGGTGATCCGCCCCGAACTGCCCGACATGAGCGGCAGCGACTTCAACGCCCGCAACCGCGCGGTGCTGGCGGGCGAACAGGCGACCGCCGCGGTGATGGCCACGCTGCGGCACAAGCTGGAGCAGGCGCGGCTACAGCCGGCCGGCACGGTGGCGGCGCAATAGCGACGCATAGCGGCGCCCGACGCGGAAAACAAAAAGGACTGCCGCGGCAGTCCCTTTCCTTTGTGGCGTTGCGTTGAAGCTCAGCCGCCGTACATGGTGGCCCGTACGGCCTTGGGATCGTAGCGCTTGAGCGTCTCGACCATGTCGCCGAGGCTTTCGCTGCGGCTGTTGCCATCGTCCTCGATACGGCGCGCGCCGTTGTAGCGCGTCACCCAGTACGCGGCGCGCATGTCGTCGACACGGATCTTGCTGCCCGTCGAGGGGGCGTGCACGAATTTGTTGTCGCCGATATAGATGCCGACGTGCGAGAAGGTCTGGCGCATGGTGTTGAAGAACACCAGGTCGCCCGGACGCAGGTCGCTGGTCGCCACGTTGGTGCCGACACGGCTGATTTCGACAGAGCGGCGCGGCAGCATGAAGCCGAAGGTGTCATGGAACACGTAGCGGACAAAGCCGCTGCAGTCGAGGCCGGATTCGGGGCTGTTGCCGCCGAAGCGGTAACGCACGCCGATCAGGCCCAGCGCGTTCATGACCAGGTCGCCAGCCTTGCTGGCAACGTTGCTGGTGGAATTCACCATCGACGACAGCAAGCCACGCTTGCCTTCCGCATGCGAGTCCGCGGCCGGGGCCGTGGCATCGATACGGGCGTCGGCGTCCTTGAACACCGTGTCCGCCAGCACTCCATTCGACACAGTCGCACCGCAGGCAATGGCAATTCCGACGGCGGCGCGCGCCAGGGAATGAAGCACCGATCGCTGCATTGGTTCTCCCGTTGAACGTTTCCAAAGCAAGCCCCGGCACAAGGTCCGGGGCTGCTGGGTATCTGTGTACAGCGTGTGCACCACGCCGGTACTACGGGGAGGACGTAACGCAACATCCGCGCCAGGCAGAGATGACGCTATTGCGTCACGACCGCGCCGAAACCGCGCCGATAAACCGCGCCGACAATCGCACCGTCAACGTGCACTGCGCGATTCAATGCGTCGGACACACCACCCCCGAAAGTAGTACTCGCCGGATGGTAAAGGGTTGTCATTCACATGTCAAAGTTCGTTACAAATTCGCCGGATTTGACTTGCGAATCAACGATATAGGCCGAATTTTGCATCTTGTTTATCGGATTGCGCATATCAAAACGCCGCCAGTCCGGCGGCGCAAAAAGCGATGCTGCGACGCACTGCGGTCAGGCAGCACCAACCTGCGCCGCGGCCATCAGCTTGCGGGTATAGGGATGCTGCGGCGCACCGAGCACGGCCTCGGTTTCCCCGGTCTCTACCACCTCCCCCGCCTTCATCACGATGACGCGGTGCGCCATGGCCCGGATCACCGCCAGGTCGTGGCTGATAAAGAGATAGCTCAGGTTGTACTTGTGCTGCAGCTGGGACAGCAGCGCCAGCACCTGCTGCTGGATCGAGACGTCCAGCGCCGAGGTAGGCTCGTCCAGCACCAGCACCTGGGGCTTGAGGATCAGCACCCGCGCGATCGCGATGCGCTGGCGCTGGCCGCCGGAGAACTCGTGCGGATAGCGCCCCAGCGCGGTGCGGTCGAGCCCGACTTCGCGCAGGGCGTCGATCACGCGCTCGCGCGTGGCCTCGCGCGACAGGCCGGGCTGGTGCAGCGCCAGCCCTTCGCCGACGATCTGCTCGATGGTCATGCGCGGCGACAGCGAGCCGAACGGATCCTGGAACACCACCTGCATGCGCGAGCGCAGCTGGCAGCGGTCCTTGCGCGTGGCGTCGTCAAAGCTGCGGCCAAGGAAATGGATGGTGCCGGCGCCCTTGCGCTGCAGCGCCAGCACGGTATGCGCCAGTGTGGTCTTGCCCGAGCCGGATTCGCCGACGATGCCGATGGTCTCGCCTTCGCGCAACTGGAAATCGACATCCTTGACCGCCGCGAACTGGTCCTTGCCGAACCAGCCGGCCACGCCACGGCGCTTGCGCGCGTAGTTGACGCTGAGGTTGCGCGCCTCCAGCAGCACCGGCGCCAGCGGCACCAGCGGCAGCACCTCGCGCTTCGGGCGGCTGTCGATCAGCTTGCGCGTGTACGGGTGCTGGGGCGCGGCAAACACCTGGGCGGTCTCGCCGGTCTCGACCAGCACGCCCTTCTCCATCACGCCCACGCGCTGGGCAAATGAACGCACCAGGTTCAGGTCGTGGGTGATCAGCATCACCGCCATGCCGAATTCGGCCTGCAGGTCGCGCAGCAGGTCCATGATCTGCGCGCGGATGGTCACGTCCAGCGCCGTGGTGGGCTCGTCGGCCAGCAGCAGCTTGGGCCGGCACGCCAGCGCCATGGCGATCATGGCGCGCTGGCGCTGGCCGCCGGACAGCTGGTGCGGGAAGCTGTCGAAACGGTGGGCGGCGTCGGTGATGCCGGTGCGCTCCAGCAGCGCGATGGCACGCTCGCGCGCGGCGCGGCGGTCCAGGCCTTCATGCAGCGCCAGCGTTTCGACGATCTGGTTGCCGATGGTGTACAGCGGGTTCAGCGCCGTCATCGGTTCCTGGAAGATCATCGCGATCTCGGCGCCGCGGATTGCCCGCATCTCGCGGTCGGAGACGTCGAGCAGGTTCTTGCCTTCGAAGCGGATCGCGCCGTCGTAGTAGGCATCTTCAACCAGGCGCAGCATGGCCAGCGCGGTCACGGTCTTGCCCGAGCCCGATTCGCCGACCAGCGCGTAGCGCTCGCCGGCGCGCAGGTCAAAGCTGACCTCGCGCACCGCGCGGGTGGCATGTTCGCCGTGACCGAAGGTGACGGACAGCTTGTCCACGCACATCAGCGTGGAGCCAGGCGCGGGGATCTCGGCGGGGGCGAGGCCGGTGGCGGCCTGCAGCAGCGGCGACACGGCGCTCATGGCGTGACTCCCGGCGCCGGCGCCGCCGGCGCGCCGGCCGGGACCTTGGGTTCGACCCGGCCACGCAGCGCGGCCAGGCCCAGGCGGGTGTCGAAGGCATCGCGCAGCGCGTCGCCCATGAAGGTCAGCAGCATCAGCGTCACCACCAGCACGGTGAAGGTCGACAGCGAAATCCACCAGGCATCGAGGTTGCCCTTGCCCTGCGCCAGCAGCTCGCCCAAGCTGGGCGTGGTCGGCGGCACGCCAAGGCCAAGGAAATCCAGGCTGGTCAGCGCCAGGATCGCCGCGCTCATGCGGAACGGCAGGAACGTGATCACCGGCGTCAGGCTGTTGGGCAGGATATGGCGCCACATGATCTGCACGTTGGACAAGCCCAGCGCGCGCGCCGCCTTGACGTAGTCGAGCGAGCGGTTGCGGTAGAACTCGGCGCGCACGTAGTCGGACAGCCCCATCCAGCCGAACAGCGACAGCAGGATGATCAGCAGCGCCAGGCTGGGCTCGAAGATCGAGGCGAAGATGATCAGCAGGTACAGCTCGGGCATCGAGCTCCAGATCTCGATGGCACGCTGCGAGAACAGGTCGAAGCGGCCGCCGAAGAAGCCCATCAGCGCCCCGGTCAGCGTGCCGATCACCACGCCGATCACGGTCAGCGCCAGGCTGAACAGCACCGATACGCGGAAGCCGTACAGCAGCCGCGCCAGGATGTCGCGGCCACGGTCGTCGGTGCCAAGCCAGTTCTCGGCCGACGGCGGCGCCGGGTTGGGCTCCTTGGCGAAGTAGTTCAGCGAGTCGTACGAATACCGGTTCAGCGGGAAGACCGCGAAATTGCCGTCGCTGGTGATGCGGTCGCGGATAAACGGATCGAGATAGTCGGCCTGCGTCGGGAAGTCGCCGCCGAAGGTCGTCTCCGGGTAGGTCTTGACGATCGGGAAGTAGTAGTCGCCGTTGTAGCGCACCACCAGCGGGCGGTTGCTGGACAACATCTCCGCGCCCAGGCTCAGCACGAAGATGGCGACGAAAATCACCAGGCTCCAGTAGCCGCGGCGGTTGCGGCGGAAGCGCTGCCAGGCGCGCTGGCGCGGCGAGGGCGAATGCGGCAGGCCGTTGGGCACCGCGTGCGAGAACGGTTTCATCGGTGCAGGCCCTCGAAATGGATGCGCGGATCGACCAGCACGTAGCAGACGTCGGAAATCAAGCGCGTGACCAGCCCGATCAGCGTGAACAGGTAGAGCGTGCCGAGCACCACCGGGTAGTCGCGCCGCAGCACGGCCTCATACGACAGCAGGCCCAGCCCGTCGAGCGAGAACAGTGTCTCGATCAGCAGCGAGCCGGTGAAGAAGGCGCCGATAAAGGCCGCCGGAAAGCCAGTCACCAGCGGGATCAGCGCGTTGCGGAACACATGCTTCCACAGTACGCGGCGCTCGCCCAGCCCCTTGGCTCGCGCGGTCAGCACGTACTGCTTGCGGATTTCCTCCAGGAAGGCGTTCTTGGTCAGCATGGTCACCACCGCGAAGCTGCCCACCACCGAGGCGGTGATCGGCAGCACCAGGTGCCACAGGTAGTCCATCACCTTGCCCATCAGCGACAGCTGTTCCCAGTTGTCGGAGGTCAGCCCGCGCAGCGGGAACCACTGCACGAAGGTGCCGCCGCCGAACAGCACCAGCAGCAGCACGCCCAGCACGAAGCCGGGAATCGCATAGCCGACCAGCACGACGATGCTGGTGACCACGTCGAAGCGGCTGCCCGCCCGGATCGCCTTGGAGATGCCGAGCGGCACCGATATCAGGTAGGTCAGGAAAAACGTCCACAAACCCAGGCTGACCGACACCGGCAGCTTGGACTTGACCAGCTCCCACACGCTGCGGTGCTGGAAATAGCTCTGGCCCAGGTCGAACTGGGCGAAGCGCTTGAGCATCAGGAAGTAGCGCTCCAGCGGCGGCTTGTCGAAGCCGTACAGGGCCTGGATCTCCTTGATCTTCTCCGGGTCGACGCCGCGGCGGCCGCGGTATTCGGCGCCGCCGCCGCTGGCTTCGCCAGCGCCGCCCCGCCCTTTCAGTTCCATCATCATCTGCTCGACCGGGCCGCCCGGCACGAACTGGATGACGACAAAGGTCAGCGTGATGACGCCGATCAGCGTCGGGATCATCAGCAGGATGCGCTTGAGCAGGTAGGCAAGCATCGGCCGGTCCTTGTTCCTTTAGCTAATCTGCACTGAAAGCGTCAGCGCGCTTGCGGCTGGACGTCCTTGCGCCACCACTGGCTCAGGATCCAGCCTTCGGCCGTATAGAAATAGGGAAGCCGCTCCGGATAAGCCAGTTCCTTGCGGTACGAGACCCGGTGTGACGCACTGTACCAGTTGGGCACGATGTAGTAGCCGTGCATCAGCACCCGGTCGAGCGCGCGCCCGGCAGTAATCAGCTCCTGGCGGGTATGGGCATGCAGCAGGTTGTCGACCAGCTTGTCGACGACCGGCGACTTCAGCCCGAACAGGTTGTCCGAGCCGGGCGTGGTCGCGGCCTCGCTGGCAAAGCGGTCGCGCAGTTCGTTGCCCGGGCTCTGCGAGTCGGGGAAGCGGATCGACACCATGTCGAAATCGAAGTCTTCCAGCCGCTTCTGGTACAGCGCAAAGTCAGTGGTGCGCTGGTGCACCTGGATGCCGAGCTTTTCCAGGTTGCGCACATAGGTGGTGATGACGCGGCTCATGGCGCCGCCATCGTCCAGGAACTCGAATACCAGCGGCTCGCCCTTGGTGTTGCGCAGCGCGCCGTCGGTGTAGGTCCAGCCGGCCTGCGCCAGCAGGCGCCGGGCCAGGCGCAGGTTGTCGCGCAGCGACCGCGGCGCCGCGGTGCTGGGCTGCACCACGTCGGGGCCGAAGACCTCGGGCGGCAGCTCGGCGCGCAGCGGCTCCAGCAGCGCCATCTCGCCGGGGCCGGGCCGGCCGTCGACGGTGGCGCTGGCGGCCAGCTCGCTGTTGGAGAACCAGCTGTCCAGCCGCTTGTACGCGCCGTAGAACAGCTGCCGGTTCAGCCATTCGAAGTCCAGCGCCAGGATCAGCGCCTGGCGCACCCGCACGTCCTGGAACACAGGCTTGCGCATGTTCATCACGAAGCCCTGCATGCCGGCGCCGTTGCGGTGCGGGAACTCGGTCTTGATCAGCTCGCCGTTGCGGAAGCGCGTGCCCTGGTAGCTCTTGGCCCAGTTCTTGGCACGGTACTCGACGATGGCATCGAACTCGCCGGCCTTGTAGGCCTCCAGCTTGGCGGTCTCGTCCTTGTACAGGCGGTAGACCACGCGCGCGAAGTTGAAGGTGCCGCGGCGCACCGCCAGATCCTTGCCCCAATAGCCGGGATCGCGCTTGAAGATGATGCCGCGGCCGGCGTCGTAGCGCTCGATCAGGTAGGGGCCACTGGTGATGGGCGGCTCGAAGGTCAGCTTCTCGAACGGCACCTTGGCGGTCCACTTCTTCGAGAACACCGGCAGTGCGCCGACGATCAGCGGCAGTTCGCGGTTGCGCTGCTTGAAGTCGTAGCGCAGCGTGCGCTCGCCGGTCACCACCACCGCCTTCACATCGGTGCACATGCTGCGGTAGCCGGGGCTCGACGCCTTGCTCATCAGCATGTCATAAGAATGCTTGACGTCAGATGCCAGCACCGGGTCGCCATTGGAGAAGCGCGCCTGCGGGCGGATGCGGAAGGTGACCGACATCTCGTCCGGCGCGACCGTGACGTCCTCGGCCAGCAGGCCGTAGGCACTGGCGGTCTCGTCGGCGCTGCTGACCAGCAGCGACTCGAACATCAGCGCATTGAGCCCGGGCGCCGACGTGCCCTTCAGCGTGAACGGGTTGAACTTGTCGAAGCTGGTGCGCCGGTCCGGATTGGCGAGCGTGAGCGTGCCGCCAGCCGGTGCGTTGGGGTTGACATAGTCGAAGTGCGGAAAATTCTCGGCGTACTTCAGGTCTCCGTGCAGCGCGAACCCATGCGCCGCCATGGCCGGGGAAGAGACCAGAGAGACCAGGGAGACCCCCGCCGCCAGCATGGTCGCCAGCCCGAACCGCAGTACCGCATCCCGCCGGAAGCACTGCCATGCCGCCTGAAGCGGCCAACGTGCTTGAATAGGCATCCCGTTGGATTCCTCCACTATGACCTCTGGGGTCCCGGCGTTCTGCGGCCGGGCCAAGTATGAGACAATTTTACATGCGTCCGGGGTGGCGCCAGCCATCCGGACATTCCCTCTGCGCGGCGCAATAAAACGGCCGCAGAACAGCCAGGGCACGCGCACGGCCGCACGGCGGACGCAGGAAGCGTGCCTGATACACCACCTTGGAGAACTTATGGGATTTCTGGCAGGTAAGCGGATCCTTATCACGGGCTTGCTCTCGAACCGCTCGATCGCCTATGGCATTGCCTCCGCGTGCAAGCGCGAAGGCGCCGAACTCGCCTTCACCTATGTCGGCGAACGGTTCAAGGACCGGATCAGCGAGTTTGCCAAGGAATTCGGTACCGACATGGTGTTCGAGTGCGACGTCGGCAGCGACGAGCAGATCGCCGCGACCTTCGCCGCGCTGGGCCAGCGCTGGGAGAAGTTCGACGGGCTGGTGCACTCGATCGGCTTTGCGCCGCGCGAAGCCATCGCCGGCGATTTCCTCGAGGGCCTGTCGCGCGAAGGCTTCCGCATCGCGCATGACATTTCCGCCTACAGCTTCCCGGCGCTGGCCAAGGCCGCGCTGCCGCTGCTGTCGGACAAGGCCTCGCTGCTGACGCTGACCTACTTGGGCGCCGAGCGCGTGGTTCCCAACTACAACACCATGGGCCTGGCCAAAGCCGCGCTGGAAGCCAGCGTGCGCTACCTGGCTTCCTCGGTCGGCCCGCGCGGCATCCGCGCCAACGGCATCTCGGCCGGCCCGATCAAGACGCTGGCCGCGTCGGGGATCAAGGACTTCGGCAAGCTGCTGGGCCACTTCGAGCAGGCCGCGCCGCTGCGCCGCAACGTGACCATCGACGAAGTCGGCAACGTGGCCGCCTTCCTGCTGTCCGACCTGGCCAGCGGCGTGACCGGTGAGATCACCTACGTCGACGGCGGCTTCAATATCGTCGGCGCGAGCGTCGCGGACGCCTGAGGGCAGCACTGCCGGCCGCAGCGCCGGAATCGACAAGGGGCGCCAGCGATGGCGCCCTTTTTTCCTGGCAGGTTGCAAGCCGGCTGTCGTAGCGCCGCGAGCAAGATCAAGCCGTGGCAGTGGCGCCGCGGCGGTCCATGTCGAGCACCGACCAGGCATAGATCGCCAGGCCGCCCAGCGCCAGCAGCAGGCCGACCCAGCCGGTCGAGGTCCAGCCATAGCCGGCTGCGATGGTCACGCCGCCCAGCCACGCGCCGAGCGCATTGGCCATGTTGAACGCCGAGTGGTTGAGCGCGGCCGCCAGTGCCTGCGCATCGCCGGCCACGTCCATCAGCCGGATCTGCAGCGCCGGGCCCAGTGCCACCACGGTGCCGACCAGCAGCACATTGGCCGCGGCCAGCCACGCATGCGGCGCGGTGAAGGTGAAGGCGCCCAGCACCAGCGCGGTCCACACCAGCACGCCGCCGATGGTCGGCATCAGCGCCTTGTCGGCCAGCCGCGCGCCGGCGAGGTTGCCCACCACCATGCCGACGCCGAACAGCGCCAGCACCACGGGGATGCCCGCGGCCGGCATGTGCGCCAGTTCGAGCATGGTCGGCTTGATGTAGCTGAACACCGAGAACATGCCCCCAAACCCGATCGCGCCGATGCCCAGCGTCAGCCACACCTGCTTGCGCCTGAGCGCCGACAACTCGCGCAGCGGGCTGGCATGCCGGTCGGCCGGCACGAACGGCACGCAGCGCCACACCAGCAGCGCGGTCAGCGCGCCGAGCGCACCCACGATCACGAAGGCCGATCGCCAGCCGAGCCAGGTGCCGACCGTGGCGGCGATCGGTACGCCGACCAGCGTCGCGCTGGTCAGCCCAAGCATCACCAGTCCTACCGCCTGCGCGCGCCGCTCGCGCGGCACCAGCCCCGCGGCGACCAGCGCCGCCACGCCAAAGTAGGTGCCGTGCGGGAAGCCGGTCAGCAGCCGCGCCACCAGCATCGACAGGTAGGCCGGCGCCATCGCGCTGGCGAGATTGCCCGCCGCGAACACCGCCATCAGCGCCACCAGCAGGTTGCGCCGCGGCCAGCGCGCGCCCAGCACCGCCAGCAGCGGCGCGCCGATGACCACGCCCAGCGCATAGGCGCTGATCAGGTGGCCGGCTTCGGGGATGGAGATGGCGAGGTCGCGCGCGGCATCGGGCAGCAGACCCATGATGACAAATTCGCCGGTACCGATGGCGAAGCTGCCGACGCCAAGCGCCAGCAGTGCGAGGCGGCCGGAACTTGCCGGCCGTCTGGCCTTTGCAGGGTGGTCGGAAAGATTCGGCGTGCTCGCATCGCGCGAGGGGCCGGAAGGCGGAACGCCGCGGACGGCGTCCGCGGCGGCGTGTGCATGTGGGGCGGCCATGTACAGGATTGCAGGGGGTTCTACGAAAATGCCGCCCGCTGCCGGGCGGGTCGATGACCCCGCCTCTGGTGATCCAGCGTGCTCCTGTGCGGCGCGCAAGGCGTTATTGTGCGGCAAAACGCGGAAACGTGCCGGCACGCCGCCGCGTTCAGCCCACGCCCGGCCCGCGCTCAGGCTTGAAGCTGGTAGCGCTCCGGCAGTCGCTTCGACGATCACTAGGCCGGCACCGCCACGGGCCAGGCCAGCGTAATGCGCCTGGCAGTGCTGCAGAACCGCTATGAGCTTGGGCTGGTTACGCTGAAGCCAGACGATGCACGGCGCGCGGCGAGCCCGTCTATCGAAGAGCGCCAGGAACTGGTCGTGCTGGCCCGCCGGCGGTCGATACGCTCTGGCTGGTCCATCGTGCCGAGTGGCCGCTGTCGCCGCGCGCCGCCCGGGTGCTGGAGCACCTGCGGCCAGGAAGTCGCGCGCTGCACGGCCGCGCGGACAAGGCATCGCGCGGCATCCGGTGAAGGCCTATGCCCTAGCGGTCCTGCCGTTCGCGCCACGCCTCATACAGGTCTGGGCCTTCGTCGCGCGCCGGCAGGTAGGCCAGCTTCATCTCGCGCTGTTCGACAGGCCGCGCCAGCTCGACATAGCCGCGCTCCGCGGACAGGTCATAAGGCGCGCCGTCTTCGTTGGAATAGGCGTAGTAGACCGCCCCGACACCGGCCAGGTACATCGCCGTCAGGCACATCGGGCACGGGTAGCCGCTGGCGTAGACCGTGCAGCCGCTCAGGTCGGGCTTGCCCAGTGCACGGCTCGCGGCGCGCACTGCCTGCATTTCGGCGTGCGCGCTGGGATCGCAGGTGGCTTCCACCTCGTTGACCGCGCGCGCCAGCACCTTGCCGTCCTTGACCACCACGGCGCCGAAGGGCCAGGTGTTGCGCTCCCGCACGTTTTCCATGGCAAGGCGGATGGAATCGATCAGATAGGTTTCCGTGGTCGACACGCGTTATCTCCTGTGAGGGCTCGGCCCTGGTTGGGCCGATGAGGTGGCTGGCTGACAGACTATAGGCCAGCGTGCGTGCGCGGCGTGCGGCAAGTTGTTATACAGCGAATTTGGTTCCAGCTCGCTGCCGGTGCTGAGCCGCAACGCGGCTTGACGGCGACGCCTTCGCCGGGACCCGGTGCGGCGCGTCACCGGCGACCGGCGTACTGCTCCGTTGCCTCCCGCTGCGCGGCTGCCATTTTCTGTGGCCAGGTACTCTTGATATACGCCAGCACGGCGATGATGTCTGCATCGGACAGCAACGGTGCGAACGCCGGCATGTCGCTCTCATAGCCCTCCGGCGCGGTAACGCCCGGGACCAGGCCATTCCGGGTAATGGCAAACAGCACGGCGTCGGGATGATGCCACGTGTGGCCGGAAGCATCATGCGGAGGCGCCGGCATCCGGCCGCTTGGCAGTCGCTGGCGCCACTCGGGCTGCCCCTGCAGGCTGGCGCCATGACACGACGCGCACTGCTGCGCGTAGATCTTCCGACCCTGCGCAACCAGTACCGTATCGGAGGCATCGATGCGAAGCTGCCGCGCATCGCTTGCCTTTCCGGCAGGGATGGGCGCCTCGATATATCGCTTGGCCTGCAGCGCAACGGCGGCGGCAGCCGCCGCGCCGAGTGCGATCAGTCCAGCGATGCGCCAGCGTCGCTTGCTTGAATCTTCCATGTTGGCTCGCGTCAAGTAGCAGCCCCCCTGAGCCGCAACGCATTGGTAATGACCGAGGCAGAACTCAGGCTCATCGCCAGCGCCGCAATCATCGGCGGCCGGGACCCATCGAGGCATCCGCTTTGCCTGTTACCGTGGCGTTGCCCCTGGCTCCTTTTGGCTGCCATGGAAGAAATGCATCAGCGGGTACGGCAACACTATCGCAAAGGGCGGCCGGGAGGCAATGTGGCTCCCACATTGGCTCCCAAACGCGGGCGCACCCGCGAATCCATCGTATGAGGCCTTCTCTCACCAGGACGTTACGCGGCCATTACATCCCGGTAAGGTGTCTGGCGAATTGGCGCTCCCATCCATGGCCGGCAGCATGCGCTTGACGTGCGACAAAGCGCCACAACCGGCATATGCTGCAAGCAGGCAAAGGCTGCTACCATTCGTGCCACACCGGCATCACAACATGCGTACTCCCCTTCATCGGCTCTTGCTTGCCGTATTCCTGCTGAGCGCTTTCCTGACAGTGCAGCTGGCAGCGGCAGCGTATGCCTGCGAGGGCAGCCGGTATTCGCTTGGCTCGATGGAGGGAATGCCGGGCATGACGGAAGCCTGCCCCGACATGGCAAAGGAAGACGCCGCGCCGGGCATGCATGACGGGCTTTGCCAGGAGCACTGCCAGCTCGGCTCCAAGTCGGCCGACCATGCAACACCCCAGGTTCCCGCCTTCCATCCGGTGCTCGTCAATATTGTGGTGCCCACCCCGGTACCGGTACTGGCACATCGCGTAGCGGTTTCCCGCGACGCAATTCCGCGCGCGCCGCCACGCCCCCTCCCTATCCTCAACTGCTGCTTCCGAACGTAGCCTCCGAAGCAACGCCTGCCATCGTGCCCTGAGCCATAGGCGTCAGGGCGGTCGTTGCTTTGCGGAGGCTTTATGCATTTGCGTTTCCCCACCATGTGCGGGCGCCGGCTGGTGCTCGCCATCACGCTGCTTGCCATTGTCCATCCGGCACGGGCGGAATCCCTGGCCGCGCTCTCCCTGCAAGAAGCGGTCGCACGCGCATCGTCGCGTTCGACGGATGCCGAGACATCGCGGTCGGCGGTCCAGTCAGCCATTGAGATGGCAGTAGCAGGCAAGCAGTTGCCGGACCCGGTGCTGAAGGTCGGCGTCAACAACGTGCCGGCGAATGGCCCTGACCGGTTCTCGCTTGGCACGGATTCGATGACCATGAGGTCGATCAGCGTCATGCAGGAATTCACGCGCGCGGCGAAGCGCCAGGCCCGCGCCGAGCGCTTCGAGGCCGAAGCGTCTTCGGCCGAGGCCCAACGCACGGTGGCGCTGGCCGCCGTGCAGCGCGGCGCCGCCACGGCATGGCTCGAGCGCTGGTATGCCGAGCGCGCATACGGCGTGCTCACCGAACAGTCGCAGTCGATCAAGCTGCTGGTGGATGCGGCACAGGCCGCCTATCGCGGCAACCGCGGTTCGCGTGCCGATATCCTGGCGGCCGAGATTGAATGGCAGCGACTGCAGGATCGCGAAGACGAAGCCCGCGCCGCGGTCGCTTCGTCCCGGGCGATGCTGCGCCGGTGGGTCGGCGACGCTGCGGAACTGCCGCTGACCGAGCGCCCCGCGCTCGATGCGCCGGCCTGGCTCGATACGCTCGACGCTGCCGGCGCCACGCAACTGCCAGAGGTTGCCGCCGCGGAGGCCCAGGTCGGCGTGGCCGACGCGGAAAGCCGCTTCGCGCGCGAGAGCAAGGTTCCGGACGTCAGCGTCGAACTGATGTACAGCCAGCGCGGTCCCGCCTATTCGAACATGGTGTCGCTGAATGTTTCGCTGCCGGTGCCGTGGGACCAGAAGAATCGCCAGGATCGCGAACTGGCCTCCAGGCTCGCGCAGGCCAATGCCGCACGGGCGCAAGCCGAATCGGTACGCCGCGGCGTGATTGGACAGCTCCGCGGCAAGCAGGCCGAACTGCAACTCGGCCGCTCGCGCCTGGAGCGCTATCGAAATGCCACCTTGCCATTGGCGAAGGCGCAGACCGAGGCGGCCCTGAGCGCCTATCGCGCCGGCGCCGGCAGCCTGACAGCGGTGGCCGAGGCCAGCCGCAAGGCGCTCGACCTCTCGCTCGAGCGGCTCAAGCTGGAGGCAGCTACCGCCAGGCTCTGGGCCGAGCTCGCTTTCCTGATGCCTTTGCCGACTGCCGCACAAGCCATGTTTCCGCAAGGAGTCCAGCAATGAAAAGGACCACGATTGCACGGGCAGGAGCAACCCTCGCTGTGGTGGCGAGCGTCGCCGGTGCCTACTACCTCGGCCAGCAACAGGGACGCCAGCATACGGCCGCGTCGACGACGCCCGCGGGCGACCCTGGCGATGCGAGCCTGAAGGCCGGGGATATCGATCCCCGAAACGGCAAGCGCATCCTCTATTGGCATGACCCGATGGTGCCGGGCCAGCGCTTTGACAAGCCTGGCAAGTCGCCATTCATGGATATGGCGCTGTCGCCCGTGTACGAAGACGCCGGTGGCGGCGCGGCTGTCACCATCGATAGCCGTGTCAGCCAAAGCCTCGGCATTCGAACCGCGGAAGTCAAGCTGGGTCGCCTGGCATCCGCACTGGAAGTTCCAGGGAATGTCGCGATCGACGAACGCGGCATCGAAGTGCTGCAGGCCCGTACGACTGGGTTCGTCGAGCACACCTATGCCAGGACGACGCTGGACCCGGTCCGTAAAGGCCAGCCACTGGCGCAGATCTACTCGCCTGACTGGGTCGCCGCGCAAGAGGAGTACCTGGCCGTGGCCCGCATGAGCGGTAACCTGCAGGGCGATTTGCGCGAAGCCGCCATTGCCCGCATGCGGCAGGCCGGCATGGCCGACAGCCACATCCGCCTGGTGCAGGACACCGGCAAGCTGCAGCCGCGGCTCACCGTTGCAAGTCCCGCAGACGGCATCGTCACCGAGATCGGCGCGCGCGAGGGCATGACGGTGTCCCCCGGCACGACGCTCTTTCGCATTGCCAGCCTGGCCACGGTATGGGTGCTGGCCGAAGTGCCAGAGAGCCAGGCCGCGCAGCTACGGCCCGGACAAGCCTTGTCGGCAATCGCGGCAGCGCTGCCCGGACAAGCGCTGACTGGCAAGGTCGACGCCATCCTTCCGGACATCAACCCAGGCACCCGGACGATCAAGGTACGGATTGAGTTGCAGAACAAGGACCGTCAGTTGCTGCCTGGCATGTTCGTGACTGCCCGCTTTGGTGCCCCGCCCGGACCGGACCGGCTGCTTGTCCCGACCGAGTCGCTGATCCGCACCGGGACGCGCACGCTTGCCATAGTGGAAGCCGGCCAGGGTGGCTTCAGTCCCGTCGAGGTCAAGACAGGTGCCGAGGCCGGCGGACAGACCGAAGTGATCGAGGGCCTCAAGGCCGGACAGAAGGTCGTGGTATCCGGCCAGTTCCTGATCGACTCCGAAGCCAGCCTGCGCGGTACCGCGCAGCGCATGACGGCAGCGCCAGCCGCTTCGGCACCCGCCGCCGCGGCCGCAGGGCCGGAGCACGAAGGCGTCGGGCGTGTGGAGGCGGTGAGCGCTGAAGGCATGACGATTTCCCACGGCCCGATCCAGTCGATGCAGTGGGGCGCCATGACCATGGACTTTGCCGCACCGCCGACAGGCATGGCGAAGGGCTTCAAGCCAGGTGACCGCATCCGCTTCCGCTTCCGCGTGAACAACGAAGGCGCGGCGATCCTGTCGTCGGTGGAGCCCGCCAGCTCTGCACAGGGAGCCAGGCCATGATTGCGCGGCTCATCCTTGCTTCCATCCGGAATCGCTTCCTGGTCCTGCTGGCCACCGCCATGCTCACCGCCTGGGGCTTGTGGGCCGTGCGCAGTACGCCGCTCGACGCATTGCCGGACCTGTCCGACGTACAGGTGATCATCCGTACGCCGTTCCCCGGCCAGGCACCACAGATCGTGGAGAACCAGGTCACCTATCCGCTGACCACGACGATGCTGTCCGTGCCCGGCGCCAGGACCGTACGCGGCTATTCGTTCTTCGGCGATTCCTTCGTCTACGTGCTGTTCGAGGATGGGACGGACCTCTACTGGGCGCGCTCGCGCGTGCTGGAATACCTGAACCAGGTGCAATCCCGGCTCCCCGCCGCCGCCAGGCCGGCGCTTGGGCCCGACGCGACCGGCGTGGGCTGGATCTACGAGTACGCCCTCATCGACAAGACCGGGCAGCACGACCTCAGCCAGTTGCGCGCCATGCAGGACTGGTTCCTGCGCTTCGAGCTCAAATCGCTGCCCAATGTGGCCGAGGTCGCGTCGCTGGGCGGGATGGTCAGGCAGTACCAGATCGTGCTGATGCCAGACCGGCTGCGTGCCCATGGCCTATCGCAGGCCAGGGTGCTGGCGGCGCTCAAGGGTGCGAACCAGGAAACCGGAGGGTCCGTGCTGGAGCTGGGAGAAGCCGAGTACATGGTGCGGGCCAGTGGCTACCTGAAGACGCTCGATGACTTCCGCCAGATCCCGCTGGTAACCAGCGAGGCCGGCATCCCGGTACGGCTCGGCGACGTGGCCACCGTTCAGTTCGGCCCCGAGATGCGGCGCGGCATTGCCGAGCTCGATGGCCAGGGCGAAGTCGCGGGCGGCGTCATCGTGATGCGATCCGGCAAGAATGCACTGGAGACCATCGACGCGGTCAAGGCCAGGCTTGCCGCCCTGCAGACAAGCCTGCCAAAGGGCGTGGAGATCGTGACCACCTACGATCGCTCGGCGCTTATCCATCGCGCCGTGGATAACCTGACGGCCAAGCTCATCGAGGAATTCATCGTGGTGGCGCTGGTCTGCCTGGTGTTCCTGTTTCACCTGCGCTCGGCCCTGGTCGCCATTGTCTCGCTGCCGCTCGGCGTGCTGGCTGCGTTCCTGGTCATGCGCTATCAGGGCGTGAACGCCAACATCATGTCCCTTGGCGGCATCGCCATCGCCATTGGCGCGATGGTCGATGCGGCGGTGGTGATGATCGAGAATGCGCACAAGCACCTGGAGCACTGGCACGCCGACAACCCGGGAGTGGAACTGTCCGCACGGGAGCGATGGCGCATCGTCGGCGATTCCGCTGCGGAAGTCGGTCCGGCCCTGTTCTTCTCGCTACTGATCATCACGCTCTCGTTTATCCCGGTATTCACGCTTGAAGCGCAAGAGGGGCGGCTCTTCTCGCCGCTGGCGTTTACAAAGACCTACTCGATGGCCGCCGCCGCGGGCTTGTCGATCACGCTGGTGCCGGTGCTGATGGGTTACATGATCCGCGGCAAGATTCCGCCGGAACAGGCCAATCCGCTCAACCGGTGGCTGATCCGTGGCTACCAGCCATTGCTCGCCAGGGTGCTCTCGCATCCGAAGATCACACTGGCAATCGCGGCGCTGCTGCTGGTAGCGAGCGCCTGGCCGATCATGCGCATCGGTGGCGAGTTCATGCCGCCCCTCGATGAAGGAGACCTGCTGTACATGCCTTCGGCGTTGCCCGGGCTCTCCGCCGGCAAGGCGGCGCAGCTGCTGCAACAGACCGACCGCCTGATCAAGACCGTGCCCGAGGTTGCGACCGTGTTCGGCAAGGCCGGCCGCGCCGATACCGCCACCGATCCGGCTCCGATCGAGATGTTCGAGACCACCATCCGGTTCAAGCCACGCGATCAGTGGCGTGCGGGCATGACCACCGACAAGCTGGTGGAGGAACTGGATCGCGTGGTGAAGGTGCCGGGCTTGTCGAACATCTGGGTGCCGCCGATTCGCAACCGGATCGACATGCTCGCCACGGGGATCAAGAGCCCGGTCGGCATCAAGGTGGCCGGCACGGACCTGAAGGAGATCGACCGGCTGGCCACCCGCATCGAGGAAGCCGTCAAGAACGTCCCGGGCGTCACCTCCGCGCTGGCCGAACGCCTTACCGGCGGCCGCTATATCGACGTCGATATCGACCGCAGGGCCGCGGGCCGGTATGGCCTCAATATCGAGGACGTGCAAGGCATCGTGTCATCCGCGATCGGTGGCGAGAATGTCGGCGAAGTGGTCGACGGACTGGCGCGCTTTCCGATCAACGTCCGGTATCCGCGCGACTACCGCGATTCCATCGAGCAATTGCGAAGCCTCCCCATCGTGACCGACAAGGGGTTGCAGATCATGCTGTCCGACGTGGCCCGCGTTGAAGTCGTGCAGGGCCCGCCGATGCTGCGCAGCGAGAATGCGCGCCTGTCCGGCTGGATCTATGTCGACATTCGCGGACGCGACCTGCGTTCCGCCGTGCACGACATGCAGGCCGCGGTGGCAAAGGCGGTGCCGATGCCCGCGGGCTACTCGCTGAGCTGGTCGGGCCAGTTCGAGTACCTGGAGCGCGCCACCGGCAGGCTGAAGGTCGTGGTACCGTTCACGCTGCTGATCATCTTCGTGCTGCTCTACCTGGTATTCGGCCGCCTGGATGAGGCGATCCTGATCATGGGCACCCTGCCGCTCGCCCTGATCGGTGGATTCTGGCTGCTTTATCTGCTCGGCTACAACCTGTCCGTGGCCGGCATTGTCGGGTTTATCGCGCTGGCTGGCGTCGCGGCGGAGTTCGGCGTGATCATGCTGCTCTACCTGAAGCAGGCATGGGCCGAGCGCATCAAGAACGGAGAGACCGGCGTCACGGATTTGCTGGATGCGATCCAGGAAGGTGCAGTCCTGCGCGTTCGCCCCAAGGCGATGACCGTCGCCGTCATCCTGGCTGGCCTGGTTCCCATCATGTGGTCGCACGGCACCGGCTCCGAGGTCATGCAGCGTATTGCGGCCCCCATGGTCGGCGGCATGGTGACCGCCCCGCTGCTATCGATGTTCGTGGTACCGGCCGTCTACTTGTTACTGCGCCGCCGTCACGCGAAGGCGGCTTCTTCTCTTTCCCCCAATCCCTCACTTCAGGAGGACCCGAAATGAACCACGTCAAGACGTTCGCTGCCGCCCTGGCCCTTGCTGCCACGCCGGTCGCATTTGCTGCCGGCTCGATGGACAGCATGGACATGAAGACGCCTGCCGCAACCCGGCAAGCCCCACGCGCCGTTGCGGCCGAAATCAAAAAGATTGATGCGCGGGCCGGGAAGGTCACGCTCAAGCATGGGCCGATCGAGAACCTCGGGATGCAGGCCATGACCATGGCGTTCCCGGTCAAGGACCCTGCTTCGTTGAAGAACTTCAAGGAAGGCGAGTCGGTTTCCGCTATCTTCGACACGATCGAAGGGAAGCCGACAGTGATTGACCTACGGCACAAGTAAGGCAAGGCGCGGTGGCACACGGCAAATGGCCGGAACGGCATTTCCCGGGGCCACGCCGGTGACCGGAGCATGCAGGCGATCGGCCGCAAAACGTGCTTGGCGCGTCCTAGAGGATTCGAACCTCTGACCGCTCGCTTAGAAGGCGAGTGCTCTATCCAACTGAGCTAAGGACGCGAAGGCGTGCATTCTACCGCAGCGCCGGCCCGCAGTGCGGATCGGAGGCGTTCAGGAAGCCAGGCGCTCGTTCGCGCGGGTGACGTAGCGGCCCGCCGCCGACGCATGGTTGCCGGCAACCGGGTGCATCGATACGCCGTTGCGGCCTTTGAGCTTGGCGTCATACAAGGCGCGGTCGGCGCGGCGCATCAGCGCGTCGGCGCCCTCCCCGGGGTTGCGCGTGGCAAGGCCGATGCTGACGGTGTAAGCGATTGCATCCGGCTCGGAAGGACAAGGGCTCGCGCGCACGGCGGTCGCCAGCCGCATGCAGGCCAGCCGGCCATTTTCCATCACGGTATCGGGCATGACGATGGCAAACTCTTCGCCGCCGAGTCGCCCGAGCACGTCGTGCGGGCCGCTGGTACGCCGCAGCAGCCCGGCGAAGTGGCGCAGCACGCTGTCGCCGGCCAGGTGGCCGTAGACATCGTTGATCGCCTTGAAGTGGTCCAGGTCCACAAAGGCCACGGTCAACGGCTTGCGCTGGCGCTCGGCCTGCAGGCAGGCTTGCTCCAGCGCTTCCCAGAAGGCGCCGCGCAGCAGCACGTCGGTCAGGTCGTCATGCCGCGCGCGCCGCTCCAGCATGCGCCGCAACCGGTCATGCGCCATCAGCGCAAAGCTGACCGAGAGGCCAACCAGCGCAAAGACGTTGAGCATGGCCAGTTCGCCGTCCCACGGCAATGGCCGCGGCCAGGCGCCGCCCTGCACCAGCGCGGCAACCGGCAAGGCCATGGTCCATGCATTGGTCGCGGCCACGGCAAGGGCAATCAGCACCAGCGAAGCAGCAGCCAGGCGCCCGACGCCGCGGGAAGTCCGCACCGATGGGCCGATGCTGCGGGTCACGTCGAGCAGCAAGCCGATATGGCATGCCGTCAGCAGCGGCGCCATCTGCAGCCCTGCCAGCGGCGCATCGGGGATGCCGGCTGCCACCAACTGCCAT
The DNA here is from genome assembly GCF_004768545.1 of Cupriavidus oxalaticus. NCBI lineage: Bacteria > Pseudomonadati > Pseudomonadota > Betaproteobacteria > Burkholderiales > Burkholderiaceae > Cupriavidus > Cupriavidus oxalaticus. Next base: position 2,331,660 of record NZ_CP038635.1, read on the forward strand.
GCCACGCCGACAGCGGCAGCCAGGCAGGTTCCCAGTAGGAGCCCGGTCTTGCCGGAGCGACCAGCAAAATGACGCGCCCCGATCGCCATCAAGGCGAACGCAGCCAGCAACGCGAGATCGGTTGCGTCCGGCACCAGCCACGCGGGGCGCGCGTCCTGCACCGCAGCCAGCACCGAGCCGATCGCCGCGGCGGCATTGCCCAGTGCCCATGACGTCAGGCCACTGCGGCCCATGCCCGCGGATCGACGCAATACGACGCAAACCACCGCCATCTGCACGGCAAACAGCCCTGCGATGAGCACCACAATATGCGACTGAAACATCTTCATTCCCGTCCAAGGCGACCAACGGCGCCCCGCCAGGCGCCGCCTTTCCCCTTTTTATGCCGGTCCTGTGCCGGACCGTTTTCATCGATTGCCGCATATCCTGTGTCGGGCCGCCGTGGCGTTGCCAGCGGCAAAGCCAACGCGCCGAGGCGCTCGCCAGGACAGGGAGCGCCGTTCTTGTTATGGTGATCAGGCCAGTCCGGAAGGAATCTGCAAACCGGCATTCCCGACATCACGCCGGTCGGACTAAGAGCGGTGTGCGGATTATCGCAGCGCGCAAACCCAAGTCAAGCCAAAGTGTCCCCCGCCAAAAGGGGGAGCGCGCCCGCGGGACGGCTCGCGCACCGCGATGTGCCGGATACGCCAGATTGACCGGCCCTGCCGGCGCGCGCTACAATGCTCGGCTTCGGGGCGTAGCGCAGCCTGGTAGCGCATCTGATTTGGGATCAGAGGGTCGCATGTTCGAATCATGTCGCCCCGACCAGTTTTAAGTTTGGCTTCAAGGAACACGGCCTGGACAGCAATGTCCAGGCCGTTTTTCTTTTCTGCCCGCCCCCGCGCGACTGCGTCGGCCCCGCTCACCACCGCGGCATCATGTCGGGCCAGAGCAGTGCGGCCGCGATCAGCAGCAGCACCACGGCCGCCAGCACAAGGCCGCGGCTGGCACTGTCGTGTTGCTTGTCGACCTGAGGCTGCCAGCCCGGGCCGCCGTCCCGTTGTGGCGATACGGGCGCTGTCGGCGCCGCATTGGCCGGGGAGGCCGCCGCGCCGTGCACGACAGTCCGCGGCACATAGTCCGGCTGCGCCAGCAGAAAGCCCATCGGCGTGGCTTGCCCTACCGCTCCCATCTGCTGGAAGAGGAGCTTGGACAGCGCCAGGCAGTCGTCCAGCGCGATTTGCGGTCGCGGCCGGAAGATGCGCAGGTGTTCGCACAGCGTATCGAGCTTGTGGTTGGGAGCATGGAAATACTGGGACCAGCGCACCTGGCGCACCGAGCAGCGCCAATGCTTGCGCTGTACCTCGGGCAGCACCTTTTCCAGCATGCGCACATTGAATTCGGCCCCATGGGCGACCAGCACGTCAGCATCCTCGACGATGGCACGGATCGCACCGACATCGAAGCGCTGCCCGCGCAGCATCTCGGCGGTCAGGCCGTGCATGCCGGTAGCGGCCTCGCTGATCGGCACGGTGGGCTCCTGCGAACCGTAGTAGTCAGTGATTTCGCGCACGAGACTGCCCGCCCTCGGCGCTACTTCGACAAGCAGCAGGCCGATGCTGACAGGCTCGTCCACTGGCGTGAGCCCGGTTGTCTCGGTACTGACGATTGCGACCCGCATGGGCACTCCGGTGTAGCCGTCCGCAAGGCACGTTGGCGGCGGCCGCTATGGTCGTTTGCCTCTAGCGTAGTGCGGGGGTGCCAAACGTCATATCAACCAGATGGGCTAGCCGGAGGCGCCATCGGTTGGAGATAGGCCGGCGCCTCGGCACCAGGCCGGCCATCTCAGGCCTGCTGCGGGCCGGTGGAATCGCCGCGGCGCCGCTCAAGATTCACGTACACATCCGCCGCGACCAGCCCGAACAGTGCGTGGGCGAACAGGCTTTCCCACCCGCGCGCCTCGTCGAACCAGTTGAAATAGCTGCCGAACACATAAAAATTGACCAGGTAGACCACCACGCCGAACACGATGCCGACCAGCGACGCCAACCCCATGCTGGAATCGAGACGGAATGAGGACAGGATCATCGCCAGCACTGCCGAAAGTATGATCGACAGCGCAAAATGAACCGTGCCGGCCGACAGCACCACGGTCCAGTTGAAGGCATCGGCGGAAAGCGCTTCGCGGCCGAGGATAATGGCCGCCACCATCTTCACCGTGCCCCAGGCGCCCTGGTACATCAGGAAGCGCGCCGTCAGCAGCTCAAGCACCATATACACTGCACCGGCGATCAGCCCGGCCACCACGGCGGCCCGCCAGTCCGGAGTGCAGCGGACGAAGCGGTGCGAGTCCAGATGGAGTTCCATGGCAGTCTCCTTGCGAGATTCCGGCCCCGCTGACTCCCGGCGGCCGTACGAGTTAGTTCTAGCTCATACGAGGCAAATACCAAGGCATGCCGGATACGCAAAGCGCTTCATACATCACCTGACATCGCATGGACCATGCGCTGCACAATGCGCAGTTGTCCCACGGCTTCCCCATGTTCGCAGGGGCAATGCTGCAACTGCGTACGTGATACAATATGAGAGCAAGTAGCCCCGGGGTGTCCGTGCATCCCTGTAACCGGGCGTTCTCACCAGCGCGCTCTCGCGAGCGCTCAGCAGCAGCCGGCGCGGCCATCCGCGGCGACACCAGAACTGGCGAACCACCGGGTACACCTGCCCGCCCTGCTCCGCGTAGCGAACGGCCACCCAGGCCGTCACCGGCAGTGTCCACGCCAGGCAATCCGTGCCCGCCTGGCCGGGGCGCGACCGGCATGGATCGAGTATCTGGCGCCACGCGTGGCGCCGCGCGGCATCGTCCGCGTGCGCCTGCCCCGAACGACTTCATTGGCGCGGTTCGCCAGCCTGGCGAATGTGCGCCGGTTCGCGCCGTACCCTCGGGCCGGACGAACCGGACCGGAATTATTGATAACGCAACCATGCAGCCTTCGCGGGCTGCCGAAAAGGAAAGCAGATTGGCTAAGGAAGAACTCATTGAATTTGGCGGCGTGGTGTCGGAAGCCCTGCCCGACAACCGCTATCGTGTCACGCTGGAAAACGGCGTGGAAATCTGGGCATACGCTTCGGGCAAGATGCAGAAGCACCGCATCCGCATCCTGGCCGGCGACCGCGTCACCCTGGAAATGTCGCCCTACGACCTGACCAAGGGCCGCATCAACTTCCGCCACAAGTCCTGAGTCTTCGCACGGCCGGAGCCCGCCGCTCCCGCCGTACAAGTGAATTCCGGGGCGTTGCCGACGCGCTGTCATGGAGCTGACACCGCGCCCGGACACACTTGCGGGCTGCCCGACGGGCGGCCCGACTTCGTTTACGGCAATTCGTGGCACCAGGCCATCCGCTTGCGCTGGTCGGGCAGCTTCACCATACTCGAAGCATCACCCTCGCCACGCCCGACATGAACCTGATCCTCTGGCGCCACGCCGAAGCCGAAGACCTCCCCGACGCCCTCAGCCTGAGCCGCCACGCCGACATGCAGCGGCCCCTGACGCGCCGCGGCCGCAAGCAGGCGGAGGCGTCCGCCAAATGGCTGCGTGCGCACCTGCCATCGGACACGCGCGTGCTGTGCAGCCCCTCCATACGCACCCGCGAAACCGCGGCGGCGTTGACGGGCAACGCGCAGATCGTCGAGGAGCTGGCCCCCGGCGCCGACGTCAGCGCGGTGCTGGCCGCGGTGCAATGGCCCGAACGCACCGAGCACGTGGTGGTCGTCGGGCACCAGCCATGGATCGGCCGCGTCGCCAGCCTGCTTCTGGCCGGCAACGAGATGGACTGGAGCGTGCGCAAGGCAGGCATCTGGTGGCTGACTGGACGGACCCGCGAAAGCGAGGCACAGACCGTGCTGCGCGCGGTTATCAATCCCGAATTTCTCTGACGCGGCCCAGATATTTCCGACTTCGCCATTGCAGCCGGCACGCATGAGCCGGCTGCAGCTTCTGGCATGGCCGGCATGGTCGCGCCCGGCAAAAATCCGAAATAGCTGATGGCAGCCGCATTCTCCGCTCCCTAGAGTCGCTACGGCGCAGCCCTCTGGCCGCGCCGCCCTCGCCATGCCAGGCATGGGCTTCGACCACAGGTGTCACGGAGATTTCCATGGATTGCCCGTCGGACCCCCATCTTCCCCGCCAACCCGCAGGCGCGCCGGCAGAACCATCCCCCGAAGCTGGCCGGTCGCGCAACGGCGCCACCGGCACCAGCACCAGCACCTCGCCGGACGTCACGGAAGCGTCATCGCCAGGTCACGGCAATGTCACCGCGGCTCACTACATTGCATCGCAACAGTTTCGTCACCAAAAGGACATACTGATGCGAGACCTCCCCACGCCGACCCAGCCGCTTTTTGACTCTTTGCCCAATGGCCTTGCCTGCCAGACGGCGCGGAGCCGTCTTCATCGCCAATCGGATAAGGCAAGTGAGTCGCCTGCTCTCAGCGTGGCGTGGGCGCGCCACCAGGACGAAGTAGTCGAGGCGCAGCGCCTGCGCTACAAGGTGTTCGCCGAGGAGATGGGCGCACGCCTGACGTCTTCGGTGCCGGAGCTGGACATCGACATGTTCGATGGCTACTGCGACCACCTGATCGTGCGCGACATGGCCACGCTGCGCGTGGTCGGCACCTATCGCGTGCTGCTGCCGCACCAGGCCAAGCGCCTGGGCTGCCTCTACGCGGAATCGGAATTCGACCTGGTGCGCCTGTCCCACCTGCGCCCCAAGATGCTGGAACTGGGCCGCTCCTGCGTGCACCGCGACTATCGCTCGGGCAGCGTCATCATGGCGCTGTGGGGCGGGCTGGGCGAGTACCTGCAGCGCTGGGGCATCGAGTCGATGCTGGGCTGCGCCAGCGTGCCGATGAGCGACGGCGGCCACTATGCTGCCAGCCTGCACCGGTTGTTCAGCGAGCGCTACCTGGCACCGATCGAATACCATGCCTTCCCGCGCCTGCCGCTGCCGGTCGAGGACCTGAACCAGCAGCTCGAGGTCGAGCCGCCCGCGCTGATCAAGGGCTACCTGCGCCTCGGGGCAAAGATCTGCGGCCAGCCGGCCTGGGATCCGGATTTCAACGTGGCCGACTTCCTGACGCTGCTGCGCGTGAACGACATGAACCCGCGCTACGCCCGCCACTTCCTCGGCCTGAACCAGGCCGTATGATCGGGGCCGCCCGAGCGGCGGCCCCTTCTTCCGCGCTCAGCCGTTGGTCAGTCGTAGACGACCTTGTAGCGCTTGCCGATCCGCTGCCATTCGTCGGCCTCCTGCGCGAGGCTGTATTCGATCAGTGGATTGGCCTCGATCCACATCTTGGGCAGGCGCACCTCGAAGCCCTCGTCGAGCGCCTCGGCGAGCTGGCTGACGCGGATATCGGGCGAGCCGACGTCCGAACGGCGCCGGCACAGCACGAAGGCCAGGCGCAGGCTGAACAGCATGCGCCAGTCGACGAACTTGCCGCTGCCCGACAGCTTGCCAAGCTTGCCCGCATGCCCCAGCAGCAGCGTGGCCAGCCGCGCCTGGTCGGTCTTGGAAAAGCCCGGCATGTCCGCATGCGTGGCGATATACGCCGAATGCTTGTGGTAGCCGCTGTGCGAGATCGACATGCCGATCTCATGCAGACTCGCAGCCCAGCCCAGCAGCGCCAGGTTGTCATCGCGCCGTTCGTTGGCGGGATCCGGGAACTGGGACAGCAGCGCCTGCGAGGTACCGCGCACGCGCCCCGCCTGGGCACGGTCGACGCCGTAGCGGCGCATGAACTGGTCGACCGTGACGGTGCGCATGTCCTCATGGTGGCTGCGCCCCAGCAGGTCGTAGAGCACGCCCAGGCGCAACGCGCCGTCGGTGACGTCCATGCGGTCGATGTCGAGCTCGGCGAACACGCCCAGCATGATCGACAACCCGCCCGGCAGCACCGGGATGCGGTCCGCCTTCAGCCCGGTAAGCTTGACGCGGTTGGTGTTCTCGGCCTTGATCAGCGCGCGCTTGAGCCGCTCCAGCCCTTCGCGCGTGATGCCGTGGTCAGCCGGGTTGTCGTTCATGCCGTTGAGCTCGATCAGCTCGGCCAGCGCGCGCGCCGTACCGGACGAACCGACCGCCTGCTGCCAGCCGGCGGCGCGGTACTGGCGCACCAGCACCTGGATCTCGCGGCGCGCGGCCAGCTCGGCCTGCTTCATCGCGTATTCGTCGACGTTGCCGCTGGGGAAGAACTGCCGGCTATGCGATACGCAGCCGATGTACAGGCTTTCCATCAGCTTGGACTGGTAGCCGCTACCAATGATGAATTCGGTCGAGCCGCCGCCGATGTCCACCACCAGCCGGTTGCCCTGGCAGGCCGGCGCATCGTGCGAGGCGCCCAGGTAGATCAGCCGCGCTTCTTCGCGCCCGGCGATGACTTCGATCGGGAAGCCGAGCGCGTTCTCGGCCTCGATCAGGAACTCGGATGCATTCTTGGCGACGCGCAGCGTATTGGTGGCGACCGCACGCACCTGGTCGGGCGCAAAGTCGCGCAGGCGGTCGCCGAAGCGCCGCAGCGCATCGATGCCGCGCCGGCGCGCGGGCTGGTCCAGGTACTTGTCGGGCGTCAGGCCAGCCGCCAGCCGCACAGGCTCACGCAGGGCGTCGACCTGGAAGATCTGGCTCGCGGTGCCGTTGGCCGTGGTGGTCTCGTCCACCCGCCCGATCATCAGGCGGAAACTGTTCGAGCCCATGTCGACGGCGGCGAGCAGGCGTGGAGTGTTGTTCATCGTGTGCTAGAGAGCTGGTTCGCGTTCGTGTTGCGTGGCCCGGTCCAGGCTAGGTGTCCCGCCGCCGGCGCACGCGCCCCGCAAAAATATGTCCGTGTCATGTCCGCCTCATGACAAAATCAAACTGTCATAAAAGTGACACGATTTTATGAAAAAGTCGCCACATTACCAAAAGAAGGTCATGACCATGTCGACGACGCCGTCCAGCACGCTGCTCAACCGCGAGCTGGGCATCCTGGAATTCAATGCCCGCGTGTTGGCGCAAGCCGCGGACCCCAAGGTACCGCTGCTGGAGAGGTTGAAGTTTATCTGCATCGTGTCCAGCAATCTGGACGAGTTCTTTGAAATCCGCATGGCGGGCCTGAAGGAACAGATGCGCGACAACGCTTCGGGGCTGACGCCGGACGGTTTGTCCTTCCAGCAGACTTACCAGCTTGTCACCGAGCGCACGCAGCGGCTTGTGGCTTCGCAGTATGACATGCTGCAGAACACCATTTTTCCACTACTTGAAAAAGAAGGTGTCTTTTTCCACCTGACCACGACCTGGACCGACGCGCAGCGCGAATGGGCGCGCGAGTTCTTCCAGCGCGAGCTGGCGCCGGTGCTGACGCCGATCGCGCTGGACCCCGCCCACCCCTTCCCGCGCGTGCTCAACAAGAGCCTGAACTTCGTGGTCGAGCTGTCCGGCAAGGATGCCTTCGGCCGCGAGGCCGACCTTGCCATCGTGCAGGCGCCGCGCGCGCTGCCGCGCGTGGTGAAGATGCCGGAGAAGCTGTCGGGCTACCCGTTCGGCTTCGTGATGCTGTCGTCGTTCATGCAGGGCTTTGTGCATGAGTTGTTCCCGGCGATCGCGGTGCACGGCTGCTACCAGTTCCGCGTCACGCGCAATTCCGATCTGTTCGTTTCCGAGGACGAGATCACCGACCTGCGCGAAGCGCTGCAGGGCGAACTGCCGACGCGTCATTTCGGCGACACGGTGCGGCTGGAGGTGTCCTCCGATACGCCGACGCCGCTGGCGCGCCGGCTGTTGCTGGAATCGGGCCTGAGCGAGCAGGACCTGTACCGTGTCTCCGGCCCGGTGAACCTGGCGCGGCTGATGCAGATCCCCGACATGGTCGATCGCCCCGCCCTCAAGTACCCGCCCTATGTGCCGGCGCCGGTGAAGGCGTTTGCCACGGGGGCCTCGATGTTCGACGTGATGCGCCAGCAGGACGTGCTGCTGCACCACCCGTACGAGAGCTTCAGCTCGGTGCTCGACCTGCTGCAGCTGGCCGCCGCCGATCCCAACGTGGTCGCGATCAAGCAGACCGTGTACCGCACCGGCAACGAGTCGCTGGTGATGGAAGCGCTGATGACCGCCGCGCGCAACGGCAAGGAAGTCACGGTGGTGGTGGAGCTGCTCGCGCGCTTCGACGAAGAGACCAATATCAACTGGGCCGAGCGGCTGGAATCGGCCGGCGCGCACGTGATCTATGGCGTGGTCGGCCACAAGTGCCACGCCAAGATGCTGCTGATCGTGCGCCGCGAGCCAACCGGTCCCAAGGCCAAGCAGGTCAAGCTGCGCCGCTACGCGCACCTGGGCACGGGCAACTACCATCCGCGCACCGCACGCCTCTATACCGACTTCGGGCTGCTGACCGCCGACGAGGCGATCTGCGAAGACGTGCACCACGTGTTCCAGCTGCTGACCGGCACCGCCGGCACGATCCGGCTGAACCACCTGTGGCAATCTCCGTTCACCATGCAGACCAACCTGGTCGAGCATATCCGCGCCGAGGCCCGCAACGCGCGCGCCGGCAAGCCGGCCCGGATCATCGCCAAGATGAATGCGCTGCTGGAGGCGTCGATCATCGACGAGCTGTACAAGGCCTCGCGCGCGGGCGTGAAGATCGACCTGATCGTGCGCGGCGTCTGCGCGCTAATGCCAGGCGTGCCGGGCATGTCCGAGAACATCTCGGTGCGGTCGATCGTCGGGCGGTTCCTGGAACACCATCGCGTCTATTATTTCCGCGCGGGCGGCGAAGAGGTGCTGTACCTGTCCAGCGCCGACTGGATGGATCGCAACCTGTTCCGCCGCGTCGAGGTAGCCTTCCCAGTGCTGGACAAGGCGCTGAAGGCGCGCGTGATCAAGGAAAGCCTGCAGGTGCACCTGCGCGACAATGCTTCCGCGTGGATCATGCAGCCAGACGGCAACTACGTGCGCAAGCAGACGCGTTCCAGGCATCCGCGCGTCAGCCAGAACGACATGCTGGCGATGTTCGGCGGCAATCCGTGAATGCTGCCTGAAAAGCAACAAGCCCCGTCATGGCGGCCGCCAAGCGGGGCTTGTTGCTTTGGTGGACCGGCGAGGCAGTCCGCTCAGGCGGCCCGGCGCGAAGAATCCGGCGCCTGCGGCGATGCCGGCACGGCGGCGGCCGCGTCGCTCAGGCTGCGCACGCTGCGCTCCAGCGGGAAGATGATGCGGAACACGCTGCCGCGCCCTTCCTCGCTGGTCACGCGCAGGTCGGCATGGTGGCGCGACAGCACATGCTTGACGATGGCCAGGCCCAGCCCGGTGCCGCCGGTATCGCGCGAACGGCTGCGGTCGACGCGGTAGAAGCGCTCGGTCAGCCGCGGGATATGCTCGGCGGCAATGCCAAGCCCGGTGTCGGCCACGGAGAACACGGCATGGCCCTCTTCCCAGCCCAGCCGCAACGAGATGCGCCCGCCGTCCGGCGTGTAGCGCACTGCGTTGGACACCAGGTTGCCCAGCGCCGACAACAGCTCGGTCTCCGCGCCGCGGAATCCCACCGTGGGGTCGATCTCGGCCGTAATCCTGTGCCGGCCTTGCGACAGCGCTTCGGCATCATGCATCAGGTGCGCAACCATTGCCTGCACGGCGACCATGTCGTTACCCGGCGGCTGCGCATCGCTTTCAAGTTTTGCCAGCGCCAGCAGGTCTTCGACGATGCTCTGCATGCGCATCGACTGCACCAGCATCATGTCGACATAGCGGCGGCGATCGTCGTCCGACACCGGCAGGTCGCGCACGGTTTCCAGGAAACCGGTTAGCACCGTCAGCGGCGTCTTGAGTTCATGCGAAACGTTGGCGACGAAGTCGCGGCGCATCGCCTCGGTGTTTTCCAGCTTGGTGATGTCCTGCGTGATCACCAACTTGCGGTTATCGCCGTAGGGCAGGATCTGGACCGCGATCACGCTGTGCTTGTGTGTGCCCATGTCGCGCATCACCAGCGGATCGTCGAAGCGCTGCCGCGTCAGGTAGTGGACGAATTCGGGCCGGCGGATCAGGTGCGTGATGCGCTGGCGCACGTCGCGGCGCGCGTTCAGGCCGAAGTGCTGCTCGGCCACGTCGTTGCACCATTCGATCTGGTCGGCATCGTCCAGCATCAGCACGCCGTTGGGCGAGGCCTGGATCGCCTGGATAAAGCGGGTGTGCTGCTGCTCGACCTGCAGTACCTGCGTGCGCCAGCGCTTGACCAGACGGTGCAGCCGGTAATACACCTCGCCCCACAGGCCCACGGCGCTCGGGATCTCGCCGTAGACGGGCGCGTCGAGCACTTTCCACAGGCGGTTGATCTGGTACAGGTAGAAGCAAAGCAGCCCGAACAGCACCGCACAGGCCAGTGCCAGCGCGGCGAGCGGACCGAGGGCCAGGTAAACGCCGGCGGCTACCACCACCAGGCTGATCAGGATGGCCGCGGAACGGGCCCAGATGACGTTCATGCGCAGGGTTCAGGCTAGCGGCCGGCAGCGGCCGCATGGGTTGCGACGGAGTGTGCCACGATTTCGCCGCGCCCTGCCAGCAGCGTGGGGAGTAGCACGGGGCGAACGGCGTCGCCCCGTGCCAGCCCGGCCTGTCAGGCGCCGGGGGCGCGCGCGAGGCGGTAGCCGCTGCCGCGCACGGTTTCGATCATATTGCTGTAGCCGCCCGGGGTCAGCGCTGCGCGCAGGCGCTTGATGTGCACGTCGACGGTGCGCTCTTCGACAAAGACATGGTCGCCCCAGACCTGGTCGAGCAGCTGCGAACGGCTGTGCACGCGCTCCGGATGGGTCATCAGGAAGTGCAGCAGGCGAAACTCGGTCGGGCCCAGGTCCAGCTTGATCGGGCCGCTGTCGTCCTCGCCGGTGACACGATGCGTGGCCGGGTCCAGCCGCAGGCCATTGATCGCCACCACGTCATCGGTCAGCTGCGGCGCGCGGCGGCGCAGCACGGCCTTGATGCGGGCCAGCAACTCCTTGGGCGAAAACGGCTTGGTGACGTAGTCGTCGGCACCGGCTTCCAGGCCCATCACCTTGTCCTGCTCCTCGCCGCGGGCGGTCAGCATGATGATCGGGATCTGGCGGGTACGGTCGTTGGCCCGCAACTCCTTGGCGAAGGTTGCACCCGACTTGCCCGGGAGCATCCAGTCCAGCAGCACCAGGTCGGGCAGCACGTCGCTCATCAGCGACAGCGCCTGCTCGGCGTTATAGGCCCGGATCGGATAGTGCCCCGCGTGCTGCAGGTTGACAGCGATCAGTTCTGCGATCGCCGGTTCGTCTTCGACAACGAGAATACTGCTCGGCATGTGTATCGTTCTCCGCAATCAGGCGGGTCAGCTCAGGGCTTCGCGCTCCATGTCCTCGCGCGAGACATGGCGGACGTCCGTCCCCTTGACAATGTAAATGATAAATTCCGCGATATTTTTGGCGTGGTCGCCGATGCGCTCCACCGCCTTGGCGATAAAGAGGAAATCCAGCGCGACCGAGATCGTGCGCGGGTCTTCCATCATGTACGTGATGAGCTTGCGCACGAAGCCGCGGAATTCCTCGTCGATCGCCTTGTCGTCCTTGACGATGCGCGCGGCCGCCACGGTATCCAGGCGGGCAAAGGCATCCAGCGCCTGGCGCAGCAGCGAGATCGCCATCTCGCCCGACAGCTTCACCTCGGCGTAGTTGATACTGTGCGCCGACGCGTCTTCCATGATGTGCTTGGTGCGCTTGGCGATCTTCTCCGCCTCGTCGCCGGCACGCTCCAGGTTGGTGATGGTCTTGGAAATGGCCATCACCAGCCGCAGGTCGCGCGCGGTCGGCTGGCGCCGGGCGATGATATTGCCGCAATCGGCATCGATCTCGACTTCCAGCGCGTTGAGCTGCTGCTCGCGCGCAATGACCTGGTCGGCCAGGTCGGCGTCGAAGTCGGCCAGCGCGCGCATGGCAACTTCGATCTGCGACTCGACCAGCCCGCCCATCTGCAGCAGCTTGGTATTGATCGCGTTGAGGTCGGCGTCGAACTGGGTCGAAAGGTGCTTGTCTGGCATGGGTTTCTCCTGGCCGCTGTTGGTATGCTACGCCCTGCGGTGACGATCGGCCTAATCAACCGAAGCGGCCGGTAATGTAGTCTTCCGTTTCCTTGCGGTGCGGCTTGATGAAGATCTTCTCGGTCTCGCCGAACTCGATCAGCTCGCCCAGGTACATGTACGCGGTGTAGTCGGAGCAGCGCGCGGCCTGCTGCATGTTGTGGGTGACGATCACCACCGTGTACTCGTCCTTCAGCTCGGCGATCAGCTCTTCGATGCGGCCGGTGGAGATCGGGTCCAGTGCCGAGCACGGCTCGTCGAGCAGCAGCACTTCGGGGCGGATGGCGATGCCGCGCGCGATGCACAGGCGCTGCTGCTGGCCGCCGGACAGGCCGTAGCCCGACTGGTTCAGCTTGTCCTTGGCTTCGTTCCACAGCGCGGCCTTGGTCAGCGCCCATTCCACGCGGTCATCCATCTCCGAGCGCGACAGCTTCTCGAACAGGCGCACGCCGAAGGCGATGTTGTCGTAGATCGACATCGGGAACGGCGTCGGCTTCTGGAACACCATGCCGACCTTGGCGCGCAGCAGGGCGATGTCCTGCCTGGCGGTCAGCAGGTTGTCGCCGTCCATGTTGATCTCGCCCTCGGCACGCTGCTCGGGATAAAGCGCATACATCTTGTTGAAGGTGCGCAGCAGCGTCGACTTGCCGCAGCCCGAGGGGCCGATGAAAGCCGTGACCTTGCGGTCGGGGATCGACATGTTGATGTTCTTCAGCGCATGGAACTGGCCGTAGTAGAAGTTCAGGTTGCGCACGTCGATCTTGGCGCGTACCGAATCAGGAATGTCGATGACGGTGGAGGTCATTGCGTTCTCTCGCTTGCAGTCAGCTTGCAGTCTTCAGGGCGGGATGGTCGTCCCGCCGCTTATTTCTTCTGGAACAGGATGCGCGCCAGGATGTTCAGGGCCAGCACGCCGATCGTAATCAGGAACACACCCGCCCAGGCCAGTTGCTGCCATTCGGTGAACGGACTCATGGCGAAGCGGAAGATGGTCACCGGCAGGTTGGCCATCGGCTTGTTCAGGTCGGAGGTCCAGAACTGGTTGGACAGCGCGGTGAACAGCAGCGGCGCGGTTTCACCGGCAATACGAGCCACCGCCAGCAATACGCCCGTCACAATGCCGGCGTACGATGACTTCACCGTGATCGACAGCACCATCTTCCACTTGGGCGTGCCCAGGGCGAAGGCGGCCTCGCGCAGTGCGTTGGGCACCAGGTTCAGCATGTTCTCGGTGGTGCGCACCACGATCGGTACCTGCAGCAGCGCCAGCGCGCAGATGCCGGCCCAACCCGAGAAGTGGCCCATGCGGGTCACCACCAGCGCGTAGACAAAGAGGCCGATCACGATCGACGGCGCCGACAGCAGGATGTCGTTGATGAACCGGATTAAGCTGGCGAGCGGCGAGCGCTGGCCATACTCGGCCAGGTAGATGCCGGCCAGAATGCCGAGCGGCGTGCCGAACAGTGTGGCCATGCCCACCATCACGAAGCTGCCGAAGATGGCGTTGGCCAGGCCGCCGCCGGCGGTGTTGGGTGCCGGCGTCATCTGCGTGAACAGGTCCAGCGACAGGCCGCCCACGCCCAGCGTGACGGTGGTCCACAGGATCCACGCCAGCCAGAACAGCCCGAAGCCCATCGCCACCAGCGAAGCGGTCAGCGCATACAGGTTGACGCGGCGGCGGCGGGCCTGCAGGCGCGCGCGCACGGCATCGGCATCGGGACGGACGGCGGGGATCGATACGGAAGACACAGCCTGGCTCGCTTGGGTCATTTGGCTCATTTGGCGCCCTCATTCTTGGCGAGTCGCAGCAGCAGCAGCTTCGACAACGCCAGCACCACGAAGGTAATGAAGAACAGGATCAGGCCCAGCTCCATCAGCGCGGCCGTATGCAGGCCGGCGCCGGCTTCGGCGAACTCGTTGGCGAGCGCCGAGGTGATGCTGTTGCCCGGCGAGAACAGCGAGGCGCTGTCCAGCAGGTTGGTATTGCCGATCACGAAGGTGACAGCCATGGTCTCGCCCAGCGCGCGGCCCAGGCCCAGCATCACGCCGCCGATGACGCCGGCGCGGGTGTAGGGCAGCACCACGTTCCACATCACTTCCCAGGTGGTGCAGCCCACGCCGTAGGCGGATTCCTTGAGCAGCACGGGGGTGACTTCGAACACGTCGCGCATCACCGAGGCGATGTACGGGATGATCATGATCGCCAGGATCACGCCCGCGCACAGCAGGCCGATACCCAGCGGCGCGCCCTGGAACAGCTTGCCGATCACCGGCAGCTGGCCCACAGTGGCCGCCAGGGGCTTCTGGAAATACTCGCCGAAGATCGGCGCGAACACGAGCAGGCCCCACATGCCGTACACGATCGACGGCACCGCGGCGAGCAGCTCGATGGCGGTGCCGAGCGGACGGCGCAGCCAGGCGGGCGACAGCTCGGTCAGGAACAGGGCGATGCCGAAGCTAACCGGCACCGCGATGATCAGCGCGATCAGCGAGGTCACGATGGTGCCGTAGATGGGCACCAGCGCGCCGTAGACATCGGCAGGAGGATCCCACTCCGCGGACCACAGGAAGCGCGCGCCGAAGGCCTCGATCGAGGGCCAGGCGCTGATCGCCAGCGAGACGATGATGCCGCCCAGCAGCAGCAGCGTCACGATGGCGGCGCCGCGGGTCAGGCCGCCGAACAGGATGTCGCCGAGCCGGCTCGGAGGCTGGACGCCGCGGGTGTCGGAGGGGATAGTCGCCATGTCGGAGAATTCAGGGTGGATCGCCGCTCCCGCCTGGGCGGGAGCGCGGTGTCGGGGCGGGAGTCAGGCTGCCCGACACCGGCCCCGCGCGAGCGCGGGGCCGGCGATACCGTCAGATCAGTACAGCGCCTTGCCCGAGGCGTCCTTCACGCTGGTCTTCCAGGTCGAGCGGATCTGGTTGACCACGCTCTCCGGCAGCGGCACGTAGTCCAGGTCGGCGGCCATGTTGGCGCCGCTCTTGTAGGCCCAGTCGAAGAACTTCAGCACTTCCGCGCCCTGCGCCGGCTTTTCCTGGTTCTTGTGCACCAGGATGAAGGTGGCGCCGGCGATCGGCCATGCATCCTTGCCCGGCTGGTTGGTCAGGATCTGGTAGTAGCTCTTGCTCCAGTCCGCGCCGGCAGCGGCGGCCTTGAAGGCATCGTCGCCAGGCTTGACCACGGCACCCGACGCGTTCTTCATGTTCACGTGGGTCATCTTGTTCTGCTTGGCGTAGGCGTACTCGACGTAGCCGATGGCGCCGTTCAGGCGCTGCACGAAAGCGGCCACGCCCTCGTTGCCCTTGCCGCCGGTGCCGCCGCCCGGCCAGTTGACCGTGGTGCCCTCGCCCACCGAGCCCTTCCAGTCAGCGCTGACCTTGGACAGGTAGTTGGTGAAGATGAAGGTGGTGCCCGAACCGTCGGCGCGGCGCACCGGCAGGATGTCCTGGCTCGGCAGCTTGGCTTGCGGGTTCAGCGCCTTGATGGCGGGGTCGTCCCACTTCTTGATCTTGCCCAGGTAGATATTGGCCAGCACCTCGCCGGTGATGGTCAGCTCGCCCGGCTTCACGCCTTGCAGGTTGATCACCGGCACCACGCCGCCGATCACCGTCGGGAACTGGACCAGGCCCTGCTTGTTCAGTTCCTCGTCCTTCAGCGGCGCGTCCGAGGCACCGAAATCGACCGTCTTGGCACCGATCTGCTTGATGCCGCCCGACGAGCCGATGGATTGATAGTTGACCTTGTTGCCCGTTGCTTTGTTGTATGCGTCGGCCCACTTGGAATACACGGGCGCCGGGAAGGAAGCGCCTGCACCGGTAATTTCCGCCGCGAACGCAGTACCCGCTACGACCATCGAAACGATGCCTGCCACGGCAGTCTTGACCAGCTTCATATGTCCTCCAGAGAACATTGGTTGGGAATGACAAATTTTTGACAAGACGAACTGTATGCTCCCCATATGACAATTCCGTGACATCTTTAAATCTTCTTGAAAGCCGCTGCCAGCTTAGGTTTCAACGCGCCCTCGATCTCTCATGGGGGTGCAATGTAACGGCGGTTAATTGCAGAATACCCAGAAAAAACGCCGGGATGAACCCGGCGTTTGCGTCACCGCTGCGGCGGATCAGGCGCTCAGCGCATCAGCCAGCGTCTTCGCGGCGCGCTCGGCCATCTCGGCCTGTTCAGCCTCTACCATCACCCGTACCACCGGCTCGGTGCCGGAGGCGCGGATCAGCACCCGGCCACGGCCTTCGAGGGCCGGCTCGACCTTGGCGCGCGCGGCTTGCAGGCCAGCGTGCGACTGCCAGTCGAATCCCTTCTGCACACGCACGTTGATCAGTGTCTGCGGGAACAGCGAGACGCCATCCAGCAGCTGCGCCAGCGTCTTGCCGCTGCGGCGCAGTGCCGCCAGAACCTGCAGCGCCGAGACGATGCCGTCGCCAGTGCTGTGGCGATCGAGGCACAGCAGGTGGCCGGAGCCCTCGCCACCCAGCGTCCACTTGCGCTTGTTCAGCTCTTCCAGCACGTAGCGGTCGCCGACCTTGGCGCGCACGAATTCCACGCCTTGGCGCTGCAGCGCCAGTTCCACCGCCATATTGGTCATCAGCGTGCCCACTGCGCCGGGCACCACCTGTCCATTGGCCTGGCGGTCGCGCACGATCAGGTACAGCAGCTCGTCGCCGTTATAAAGCCGGCCGTCGGCATCCACCACCTGCAGCCGGTCGGCGTCGCCGTCGAAGGCCAGGCCGAGGTCGGCGCCGTTGGCCTTGACCGCCTCGATCAGCCTGGCGGGCGCGGTGGCGCCATAGCCTGCGTTGATATTGCGGCCGTCCGGCTGGTTGCCGATCGAGACCACGTCGGCGCCCAGCTCGTGGAAGACGTGCGGCGCGATGTGATAGGCGGCGCCATGGGCGCAATCGACCACCAGCTTCAGGCCGTGCAGGTCCTGCTCATGGGGGAAGGTGCTCTTGCAGAACTCGATATAGCGGCCTGGGGCGTCATTGATGCGGCGGGCGCGGCCCAGGTCGTCGGAGGGCGCGCACAACATCGGCTCGTCGATGGCGGCCTCGATCTCGGCCTCGACCGCGTCGGGCAGCTTGTCCCCGTCGGCGGAGAAGAACTTGATGCCGTTGTCGTAGTACGGGTTGTGGCTGGCCGAGATCACCACGCCGGCCGACAGGCGCAGCGCGCGCGTCAGGTAGGCAATGCCCGGCGTGGGCAGCGGGCCGGTCAGCAGCACGTGCACGCCGGCCGAGGTAAAGCCGGCTTCCAGCGCAGCTTCGAGCATATAGCCGGAAATGCGGGTGTCCTTGCCGATCAGCACGGTCGGGCGGCCCTGCCCGGTCTTGGCGCCGTGCGCCAGCACCTTGCCGGCCGCATGGCCCAGGCGCATCACGAAGTCGGGGGTGATCGGCGCCTCGCCAACGCGCCCCCGGATGCCATCGGTCCCGAAATATTTGCGTGTCATTCGCTGTTCCCTTTCTGTTCTGTCCTGCGTTGCACTACCTGGCGCTCTGCGGCGCCTGCCCCGGGTGGACGGGGTGTTCAGGCTGCCGTGACGGACTCATTGCGCACGGCCCACCAGGTCTTGACCGCGTCCACGGTCTGCTCCACATCATGCACGCGTACGATAAACGCACCGCGCTCAACCGCACACACCGCGGCGGCAATGCTGGCGGCAATTCGTTGCTGTGGCGGGCGCCCGCCCAGGATCGCGCCCAGCGTGGATTTGCGCGAGATCCCCGCCAGAACCGGCAGACCCTCCAGCGCCATCCGCGGCAACTGGCCGAGCAGGCGCAGATTATGATCCGGCGTCTTGCCAAAGCCAAACCCCGGATCGAGGGATAGGCGCGCGTCGTCGATGCCGGCGGCGCGCAGCACGGCAATCCGCTCGGCCAGGAAATCCGCCACCTCGCTGACCACATCCTCGTAGTGCGGGTCTTCCTGCATGGTCTGCGGGTCGCGCTGCATGTGCATCACGCACAGCCCCGCCTGGCCCGCCTCTGGCGCCGCCAGTGCCTCCACCGCGCCCGGCATGCGGAAGCCCCAGATATCGTTGATGAGATCGGCACCGGCCGCCAGCGCGGCGCGCATGACCTCGGGCTTGTAGGTGTCGATCGACAGCGGCTTGCCGCAGTCGCGCAGCGCCTCGACCACCGGGATCACGCGCGACAGTTCATCCTCGAGCGGCAGCGCGGCCGAGCCCGGGCGGCTGGATTCGCCGCCGATGTCGATGATGTCCACGCCCTCGGCGATCATCTGCTCGGCGTGGCGCACGGCGGCGTCGCGGCCGGCGTGCTGGCCGCCGTCCGAGAAAGAGTCGGGCGTGACATTGAGGATGCCCATCACGAGCGGGCGCTGGCCAAGCGCAAAGCGGAAGCGTCCGCACTGGAAATACCGGGTCTCTGGAGTCTGCTGCAAGGTCTGAATACTCAATCAAGCGGTGCGCGAACCCGGCCGCGCAAAAGGAAAAGCCGGTGCATCAGGCACCGGCTTCAGGGTCATGCATTACACAGCCAGCATGCAGGCGTCGTCAGGTCGACGAGCTGATGCGATCAGGCCGTGGCAGGCGCGTTGGTCGGCGCCACCGGCGAGCCGCCCGGAGGCGTGCTCCCGCCACCGTTCGGGCCCGACACACCGCGCGGCGGACGCGGCGGCTTGCCGGCCATGATGTCGTTGACCTGGTCGGCGTCGATGGTTTCCCACTCCATCAGCGCGTTGGTCATGGCCTCGACCTTGTCGCGGTTATCTTCGAGCAGGCGCTTGGCCAGCGCGTATTGCTCGTCGATGATGCGGCGGATCTCGGCGTCGACCTTCTGCTGCGTGGCTTCCGACACGGTCTTCGAAGACAGCTTGCCGAACATGCCGTCCTGCTCGGTATCCACGTAGACCATGGCGCCGAGCGAATCGCTCATGCCGAAGCGGGTCACCATGTCGCGGGCGATCTTGGTGGCGCGCTCGAAGTCGTTGGACGCGCCGGTGCTCATGGCGTTGAGGAAGACCTCTTCCGCCGCGCGGCCGCCGAAGAGGATAGCGACCTCTTCCAGCATGCTGTCCTTGTACTTCGAATACTTGTCATGCTCGGGCAGCTGCCAGGTCACGCCCAGCGCCCAGCCACGCGGCATGATGGTGACCTTGTGCACCGGGTCGGCCTTGGGCAGCAGCTTGGCCACCACCGCGTGGCCCGACTCGTGGTAAGCCGTGGCCCGGCGCTCTTCCTCGCGCATGACCGTCGACTTGCGCTCCGGACCCATGTAGATCTTGTCCTTGGCGTCCTCGAAGTCCTGCATGTCGACCACGCGCTTGTTGCGGCGGGCGGCAAACAGCGCGGCCTCGTTGACCAGGTTGGCCAGGTCGGCGCCCGAGAAACCCGGGGTACCACGCGCGATCACCGAAGCGTCGACGTCGTTGCCGATCGGCACCTTGCGCATATGGACCTTCAGGATCTGCTCGCGGCCGCGGATGTCCGGCAGGCCCACGTAGACCTGGCGGTCGAAACGGCCCGGACGCAGCAGCGCCTTGTCCAGCACGTCGGCACGGTTGGTCGCGGCAATCACGATCACGCCCGAGTTGGCCTCGAAGCCGTCCATCTCGACCAGCATCTGGTTCAGGGTCTGCTCGCGCTCGTCGTTGCCGCCGCCCATGCCGGCGCCACGATGGCGGCCGACCGCGTCGATTTCATCGATGAACACGATGCAGGGGGCCTGCTTCTTGGCGTTCTCGAACATGTCGCGGACACGCGCCGCGCCCACGCCGACGAACATTTCAACGAAGTCGGAACCCGAGATGCTGAAGAACGGCACCTTGGCCTCGCCGGCGATGGCACGCGCCAGCAGCGTCTTGCCGGTACCCGGAGGGCCGACCAGCAGCACGCCGCGCGGGATACGGCCGCCCAGCTTCTGGAATTTCTGCGGATCCTTCAGGAAGTCGACCAGTTCGACCACTTCTTCCTTGGACTCGTCGCAGCCGGCCACGTCCTGGAACGTGACGGCGTTCTGGTTCTCGTCGATCAGGCGCGCACGCGACTTGCCGAATGAGAATGCGCCGCCTTTCCCGCCGCCTTGCATCTGGCGCATCATGTAGAACCAGAACACGATGATCAGCAGGGTCGGTCCGAGGTAGTACAGGGCCTGGACCAGCACGTTGGGTTCGTCATCCGCCTTGCCGGTCACCTGGACGCCGTACTTCATCAGGTCGCCGACCATCCAGATGTCGCCCGGCGAGATGATGGTGTACTTGGCGCCTTCCTTCGGCGAGACCACCAGGTTGCGGCCCTGCACGTCGACACGCGACACCTTGCCGTTCTTGGCGTCATCCATGAACTGCGAATAGGTGACGCTGTCCTGCGCACGGGGCTTGTCGAACTGCTTGAAGACGGTAAACAACACCAGCGCGATCACGAGCCAGATTGCCGCCTTTTGAAACAGGTTGTTATTCAAGGCCGAACTCCTTTGCAATTGCCTTGCCAACGGATAGCTGCATTGTAATGCAGCGCCCGCCCTCGGGGGGAAACAGCGAAACTATGACGCCGATAGCCGCGGGTGGGGCACTTTTGCCCTCTTATTTTGCCCTGGCCTGATCGGATTCAGTTAATCCACCGCCTTCAGGTAGCGCCCAAGGATAAAGGTTTCGGAAGATTTGTCGCGTGACGCCTTGGGCTTGCGCTTCGCGACCACTTTGAACTGCCGTTTGAACTTCTCCACGATCTGGCTGTAGCCGCTCCCGTGGAAACACTTTACCAGCAATGCGCCTTCCGGCTTCAAATGGGCCTGCGCAAACTCAAGGGCCAGATCGCACAAGTACTCGATCCGGGCCGAATCGGCGGAGGCCACACCTGACAAATTGGGGGCCATGTCGGAGATAACAAGGTCGATCTTGTCGCCGCCGGAGGCTTCCAGCACCAGGCTTTCGAGTTGCCGGAACACCTCTTCCTCGCGGAAATCGCCCTGGATAAAAGTGACGTCAGCGACAGGCTCCATCGGCAGGATATCGATCGCCACCACCGCGCCGTCGATCTTCCCGTCCTTGGCCCGGGTCGACGCAGCCAGCTTGTTGCGTGCGTACTGGCTCCAGCTGCCCGGGGCGGCGCCAAGGTCGACGATGACCTGCCCCGGGCGGATCAGCTTGTCCTGCTCGTCGATTTCCTTGAGCTTGTAGGCGGCGCGGGCACGGTAGCCCTCCCGTTGCGCCATCTTTACGTACGGGTCGTTGATGTGGTCGTGCAGCCACGAATGGTTGAACTTGTTCTTTGCCATGCCAGATCCAGCCTGTTGCCTGCCCCGGCACGCGGCGTGCGCCGCATGCTCAAGGTTTTTCTACTGTTTTGATGATTTTGCCGCCCGACAGTGCCGGATTGACGGATAATACGCGCCAATTCGCGCTCCGCCCGCCTGCCGAACCGGCATCTGCCGGGCCCGCCGCGCACCAAACTCCAGCGCCACCGGCGCCAACCTATGCCTGCACTACAACTGATTCCCGCCCAGCGCTCCGAACTGCGCTCCCGTGCCCATGCCCTGAACCCGGTCGTCATGGTCGGCGCCGAGGGCCTGACCCGCGCCGTACTGGCCGAAATCGACCGCAGCCTGGCTGCGCACGACCTGATCAAGATCCGCGTGTTCGGCGATGACCGCGACGCGCGCATTGCCATCTACGAAGAAATCTGTGACGCGCTGCACGCCGCGCCGATCCAGCACATCGGCAAGCTGCTGGTGGTCTGGCGCCCGGGCGAGGCACGCCTGAAGGAAAACCAGCCGGATAGCCTGGGCCGCCTTGCCCCGGCCCGCCGTGGCGGCGCCGCGCCGCGCACGGTGACGGTCAAGAAGCCCAGCGCCGCACCGAACCGTCGCCCGACCCGCAAGGAAGTGACCGTACTCGGCAACGAGCGCGTCACGGCCGGCGGCAACGTCAAGCGCGCGCGCGCGCGGCCGACCAGCCAGAAGAAGAAGGCCCTGGGCTGATCCCGCCCGCTGCTTCTATTGCGGCCACCGCCAGGTGGCCGCAGCACTCCACTCACTCCCCGGCCGAACGCGGCGCCGAAGCGCGCCACACCAGCACCAGCGCGAGCAGGCTTTGCAGCAGGTAGAAAGCACTCGACGCGCCGTGCAGCATGCCGAACTGTGCCCGGTAAGGCGATTCCGAAACCCCCAGCCCCAGCGCCTGCGCCTTTTCCTTCAGGCTCCCCATGAACGGCTGGATGCCGAAGTAGCCGACCAGTACGCAGCACAGCATGCCGAGCACCAGCCAGCGCAGGCTGCGATAGCGGTTGGCGCCGCGGCGGATCATCACGTTGCACAGCACCAGCTGCAGCACGCCGATGGTCACGCCGATGATGGCTTCGGTATGAAACAGGTGACCTGCGATCATGCCAGCCATCTCGCGGCTGGGCAGTACCGAGAACAGCGTCGGCGCCACCATGTAGCCAACCGTCCACAGGCTGCCCGCCCACACCACCGTCAGCAGCAGGAATAGCCGGTGCGGCAGCGGCGGCAGGCTGTTATAGGAAGAAGAGAACACGTGCCGGTCTTTCCGGGGGCCGGATGGCGGGCGAGCGCCATACCCGGCCCGACCGGCCTCAGATATAGCGGACGGTAATGACTTCGTACTCGCGCTCGCCGCCAGGGGCCAGCACGGTGGCGACGTCGCCTTCGAACTTGCCGATCAGCGCACGCGCGATCGGCGAGCTGACCGAGATCTTGCCGGTGTCGAGGTCGGCCTCGTCATCGCCCACGATCTGGTAGCTGACCGGCCTGCCGGACTCCAGGTCTTCCAGGTCAACGGTCGCGCCAAAGACGATGCGGCCGTCGGTATCCAGCTGGGTCGGGTCGATGACCTGCGCGGTCGACAGCTTGGACTCCACTTCCAGGATGCGGCCTTCGATAAAGGCCTGCTTTTCCTTGGCAGCGTCGTATTCGGCGTTTTCGGAAAGGTCGCCTTGAGCGCGTGCTTCGGAGATGGCATTGATCACCGCCGGACGCTCGACAGCCTTGAGGCGCTGCAGCTCTTCCTTGAGCAGTTCGGCGCCACGCTTGGTAATCGGAATGGTGCTCATGTCTTCGTTCAACAAAAAAATGAGCCGCAGCGGAGCAGGAGCCATCCTGGCAATACCTGCCAGGGCACTTCCGCTCAACCGCGGCTTTCAGACAGGACCGAAGGGCCGCACACTGCATGCACTGGTGCCAGGCCGATTCGATCGATGAATTTGACGTAGTTTAGGCCAAGAAGCCCGCCGGCATCAACACCGGCGGGCTTCCGGGCCTTGCCGTCCCTTTGACCGGACGCGAGCGCCCGGCGGGATGGCAATGTGCAGCGTGGCTTACGCCAGCGTGCCGTGCAGGCCTTGCAGGTCATAGACCTCCAGGCTCTGCATGTGCTTCAGGCCCTCCACCGCGGCGCTGGCGCCGGCGATGGTGGTGTAGTAAGGCACGCGGTTGGCCAGCGCCGAGGTACGGATCGAACGCGAGTCCGCGATCGCGCCGCGGGTCTCGTCGACGGTGGTGAACACCAGCGCCAGGTCGCCGTTCTTGATCATGTCGACGATGTGCGGACGCCCGTCCTTGACCTTGTTCACCACCTTGACCGGGATGCCGGCGGCCTCGATGGCCGACGCGGTGCCGCGGGTGGCGACGATCGGGTAGCCCAGGTCGTGCAGCATGCGGGCCACGGCAACCGCGCGCGGCTTGTCGCTGTCCTTCACGGTGATCAGCACGGTGCCCTTTTCCGGCAGGCGCGAACCCGCTGCCAGCTGGCTCTTGAACAGTGCCTCGCCGAAGGTCTTGCCCACGCCCATCACTTCACCGGTGGAGCGCATTTCAGGTCCGAGGACCGGATCGACACCCGGGAACTTGTTGAACGGGAACACGGCTTCCTTGACGCTGTAGTACGGCGGCACCACCTCGTCGGTAATGCCCTGCTCGTCCAGCGACTGGCCGGCCATGCAGCGCGCGGCGATCTTGGCCAGCTGCATGCCGGTGGCCTTGGACACGTACGGCACCGTACGCGAAGCGCGCGGGTTCACTTCGAGCACATAGACGGTGTCGACACCGTTGTTCTGCTGGATAGCGAACTGCACGTTCATCAGGCCGACCACGTTCAGCGCCTTGGCCATGGCGGCGGTCTGGCGCTTCAGTTCGGCCACGGTCTCGGCCGACAGCGAGTACGGCGGCAGCGAGCAGGCGGAGTCGCCCGAGTGCACGCCGGCCTGCTCGATGTGCTCCATCACGCCGCCGATGTACACGCGCTTGCCGTCGCTCAGGGCGTCGACATCGCACTCGATAGCGTCATTCAGGAAGCGGTCCAGCAGCACCGGGGAGTCATTCGACACCTTGACGGCCTCGCGCATGTAGCGCTCGAGGTCGCGCGGCTCGTGCACGATTTCCATCGCGCGGCCGCCCAGCACGTACGACGGGCGCACCACCAGCGGGTAGCCGATCTCTTCGGCCAGGCGCAGCGCTTCGTCCTCGGCACGCGCGGTGCGGTTGGGCGGCTGGCGCAGGCCCAGGTCCTGCAGCAGCTTCTGGAAGCGCTCGCGGTCTTCCGCGGCGTCGATCATGTCGGGGCTGGTACCGATGATGGGCACGCCGTTGGCTTCCAGGTCCAGTGCCAGCTTCAGCGGGGTCTGGCCACCGTACTGCACGATCACGCCGACCGGCTTCTCGATCGCGACGATCTCCAGCACGTCTTCCAGCGTCACCGGCTCGAAATACAGGCGGTCCGAGGTGTCATAGTCGGTCGACACGGTTTCCGGGTTGCAGTTGACCATGATGGTCTCGTACCCGTCTTCGCGCAGCGCCAGCGCGGCGTGCACGCAGCAGTAGTCGAATTCGATGCCCTGGCCGATCCGGTTCGGGCCGCCGCCCAGCACCATGATCTTCTTCTTGTCGGTCGGGTTGGCTTCGCACTCGCCATGCTCGGCCTCATAGGTCGAGTACATGTAGGCGGTGTTGGTGGCGAACTCTGCCGCGCAGGTATCCACGCGCTTGTAGACCGGGCGCACCTTGTGGGCGATGCGCGCTTCGCGCACGGCGCGGGCGTCGGTCTTCAGCAGCCTGGCCAGGCGGCGGTCGGAGAAGCCCTTCTGCTTCAGGTGGCGCAGTTCGGCGGCCGACAGGCTTTCCAGCGTGCGTGCCTTGACCAGGCCTTCGGTCTTGACGATGTCTTCGATCTGGGCCAGGAACCACGGATCGATATCGGTCTCGCTGTAGACCTCTTCCAGCGACATGCCGATGCGGAACGCATCGCCGACATACCAGATGCGGTCCGGACCCGCTTCGCCGATTTCCTCGACGATCTCGTCGCGGTCGGTCGACTTCTCGTCCAGGCCATCCACGCCCACTTCCAGGCCACGCAGCGCCTTCTGGAACGATTCCTGGAAGGTGCGGCCCATCGCCATCACCTCGCCCACCGACTTCATCTGGGTGGTCAGGTGGCTGTCCGCCTGCGGGAACTTCTCGAAGGCGAAGCGCGGCACCTTGGTGACCACGTAGTCGATCGACGGCTCGAACGACGCCGGCGTCGCGCCGCCGGTGATCTCGTTCTTCAACTCGTCCAGCGTGTAGCCGACGGCCAGCTTGGCCGCGACCTTGGCGATCGGGAAGCCGGTTGCCTTGGAGGCCAGCGCCGACGAACGCGACACGCGCGGGTTCATCTCGATGACGATCATGCGACCGTCCTTCGGGTTGATCGAGAACTGCACGTTGGAGCCGCCGGTGTCCACGCCGATCTCGCGCAGCACGGCCAGCGAGGCGTTGCGCAGGATCTGGTATTCCTTGTCGGTCAGGGTCTGGGCCGGGGCCACGGTGATCGAGTCGCCGGTGTGGATGCCCATCGGGTCCAGGTTCTCGATCGAGCAGATGATGATGCAGTTGTCCTTCTTATCGCGGACCACTTCCATCTCATACTCTTTCCAGCCCAGCAGCGATTCCTCGATCAGCAGCTCGCGCGTCGGCGACAGGTCCAGGCCGCGCTTGCAGATCTCTTCAAATTCCTCGCGGTTGTAGGCGATGCCGCCGCCCGTGCCGCCCAGCGTGAACGACGGACGGATCACGATCGGGTAGCCGGCGGTGCCGGTTTCCTGGGCGATGCGGCCCTGCACGGCCACGGCTTCGTCCATCGAGTGGGCGATGCCGGACTTGGCCGAGCCCAGGCCGATCTTGGTCATCGCGTCCTTGAACTTCTGGCGGTCTTCGGCCTTGTCGATGGCCTCGGGCGACGCGCCGATCAGCTCGACCTTGTACTTGTCCAGCACGCCGTGGCGGTGCAGGTCCAGCGCGCAGTTCAGCGCGGTCTGGCCGCCCATGGTCGGCAGGATCGCGTCGGGGCGCTCCTTCTCGATGATGCGCTCGACCACTTCCCAGGTGATCGGCTCGATGTAGGTCACGTCGGCCGTGGCCGGGTCGGTCATGATGGTCGCCGGATTCGAATTGACCAGGATGACCTTGAAGCCTTCTTCGCGCAGGGCCTTGCAGGCCTGGGCGCCGGAGTAGTCGAACTCGCACGCCTGGCCGATGATGATGGGGCCCGCGCCGATGATCAGGATGCTCTTGATGTCTGTGCGTTTTGGCATTGCACGCTCTCTTTATGGGCCGGCCCGCTTGCATGCGGGCCGTGCCGGTAATCAGGGAATCCGTCGGGATTCGAAAATGTCAGTCTGTCCGCCGCTGCGGTTAGTTCATGGTGGCCGTGGCCAGCTTGGCGCCGAAGCCGATGAACATCGCGCCCACCCCGCTCGACATGCCCGCCGACAGGCGCCGGCGGCGCCGGAACGCATCGGCCAGCGTCGCGCCCACGAAAATGATCGTGGTCAGGTAGGCGAAGCTGCATAGCTGGGCAACCACACCCAGCACGGAGAACGACAGCGCCGGATAGGCGAAGGCCGGATCGACGAACTGAATGAAGAACGAAATGAAGAACAGGATCGCCTTCGGGTTCAGCAGGCTGATCAGCAACGCCTTGCGGAACGGGTCGGACTGGTCGGCCTTGCCCACGGGCGCAGTCGCGGCCGCATCGCCGCGCGCGGCCCAGTTGCGCACCGCGCCGCGCAGCATGCTGAAGCCGATCCACGCCAGGTAGGCCGCACCGATGTACTTCACCACGTAGAACAGCGCCGGGCTGGCCTTCAGCAGCGAGGCCACGCCCGCCGCCGACAGCACCATCAGCACGAAATCGCCCAGGAACACCCCGCACGCGCCCTTGTAGCCGGCGCGCACGCCGCGCTGCGCCGCCACCGACAGCACGTACATCGAGTTCGGCCCCGGCAGCAGCACGATAAAGATCGTGCCGAGCAGGTAGGTCCAGAAATCGGTGATGCCGAAGGCGGTTTGCATGAAGGCGTTCATGGGATGTCCCTTGGTCCAGCGCTGTTCCGGTCGCGCTTACTTGCGCGCGTCGGTCATGTGCTGGATGAAGCGGTCGAACAGGTAAGCCACGTCGTTCGGGCCAGGCGAGGCTTCCGGGTGACCCTGGAAGCAGAACGCCGGCTTGTCGGTCAGCGCGAAGCCCTGCAGCGTGCCGTCGAACAGCGACACGTGGGTCACGCGCGCGTTGGCGGGCAGCGTGTCGGCATCGACCGCGAAACCGTGGTTCTGCGACGTGATCATCACGCGGCCATCCTCCAGGTCCTTGACCGGGTGGTTGGCGCCGTGGTGGCCGGCCTTCATCTTCAGCGTCTTGGCGCCGACGGCCAGGGCCATGATCTGGTGGCCCAGGCAGATGCCGAAGGTCGGGATGCCGCGCTCGATGAACTCGCGCGTGGCGGCGATGGCGTAGTCGCACGGCTCCGGGTCGCCGGGGCCGTTGGACAGGAACACGCCGTCCGGATTCAGCGCCAGCGCGTCGGCGGCGGTGGCCTGGGCCGGCAGCACCGTCACCTTGCAGCCGCGCTCGGCCAGCATGCGCAGGATGTTGAACTTGACGCCGTAGTCATAGGCAACCACGTGGAACTGCGGCTTGTCCTGCTTGCCGTAGCCTTCGCCCAGCGCCCACTCGGACTGGGTCCACTCGTACGGTTCCTTGACCGAGACCACCTTGGCCAGGTCCATGCCGGCCAGGCCGGGGAACGAGCGGGCCAGGTCGATGGCCTTCTGCACGTTGTCCTCGCCGGCCAGGATGCAGCCGTTCTGGGCGCCCTTCTCGCGCAGGATGCGGGTCAGCTTGCGGGTATCGATGCCGGCGATCGCCACCACCTTTTCCTGCTTCAGGTAGTGCGCGAGGGTGTGTTCCTTGCGGAAATTGGAGGCCAGGATCGGCAGATCCTTGATGATCAGGCCGGCGGCATGGACTTTCGTGGCTTCGACATCCTCAGGATTGACACCGTAGTTGCCGATATGCGGATACGTCAGCGTGACGATCTGCCGCGAATAGCTCGGGTCGGTGAGGATTTCCTGGTAACCGGTGATGGCGGTGTTGAACACCACTTCACCGATGGTATGGCCGGAAGCGCCAATGGAATAGCCACGAAAGACCGTGCCGTCTGCTAGCGCGAGAATGGCGGACGGAAAAGACGGTAACACGGGTAGGCTCCTGCTGGACTCACCCCGTGACCGACCAATCGACGCCTCGTGCCTCCCAGGCTGGATCCGTGACGTCGGCAGCGGCATTGCGCCGATGCGGTCGGATCCGGTTGCGGCATGCTCTTTGCATCACATCAGGTGCGAACGGCAAAGGCGGCGCGGATGGGGGCGGCGGAAGGTGGAAAGCGGTTGGCGCTAGGGTGAAGGGTTCTGAAAGCGAAACTTTCGAATTATATCCCGCGCCACCCAATTTCTCAAGTTTTCAAGGACTTGCATCACACGGGCGCCGCCGCGGGCACCCGGCCCGCCGGTGCCCGCGCCCAGGTCCGGCGGTGTGCAGACCCCGTTACGCATCCGGCGGCACGACCGCCGTCACCTCGATTTCCACCTTGGCGCGCGGCTCGACGAGGTCGGCCACCTCGACCGCCGTCATCGCCGGAAAGTGCCGGCCAATGATGGCGCGGTAGTGCTGGCCGATCGCCCCATAGGCACCGACATATTCCGCCTTGTCCTTCACATACCAGGTCATGCGCGCGATATGTTCAGGCTTCGCCCCGCCGGCGGCCAGCACGTCGACCACATTGCGCAGCGCCTGCGCCACCTGCAGGCCGAAATCGTCGGTCTCGAACTCGCACTTGCCGTTCCAGCCGATCTGGCCGCTGACAAAGAGCAGGCGGCTGCCGGCCTGGATCTCGGCCATCATGCCGTTGGCGTAGCCACGCGGGGGCGCCCAGTCGGGCGGCTGCAGGATTTTCATGGTTGATGTCCTTTTGCTTTCTGATTGATGGATCGGGAATTCGGTCGGGAATGCGGTAGCCGGCCAGTCAGGCCGTTGCCACCAGGTAGGCCGCCATGGCCTGGCGCACGGCCTCCGGCAACGGCTGCGGCGCGATCGAGCCGGTGTCGACGCAGACCAGCCGCTGCGTCACTTCCATGCGGGTATCGTCGTGCGGGCCGGCAAAGCGGATCGCCAGCGTGAAGCTGGACTGGCCGAGCTTGAGCACGCGCAGTTCGCGCGTGAGCACCTCGCCCAGCCGGCTCGGCGCCAGGAAGCGGCATTCCAGCTCCGCGGTCGGCACGCCGGCCCGGCCCTCGCCGTGCATGACGTCGAAGGGCCAGCCCAGCGCTTCGCCGAACCAGTCTTCGATGAAGTCGTTGAGCATCTCGAAGTAGCGCGGGTAGAACACGATCCCGGCCGCGTCGCAGTGCTTGAAGCGCACCAGGACGGTGCTGCGGAAGACCGGGCTCATGATTTGCTCCCACCGTGGTTGCCGCCATTGCCCTGCTCCGCCATCTGGCGCAACCGGAAGCGCTGCAGCTTGCCGGTCTCGGTGCGCGGCAGCGCCGGCACGAACTCGATGCGGCGCGGATACTTGTACGGCGCGATCTGGCGCTTGACGTAGTCCTGCAGCGCGGTGCGCGTGGCGTCGTCCGCGGGCACGCCCTCGCGCAGCACCACGTAGGCCATGACCACCTGCCCACGCCCGTCGTCGGGTGCGCCGACCACGCCGCACTCGGCCACCGATTCGTGCTGCATCAGCGTGCTCTCCACCTCGGGGCCGGCGATGTTGTAGCCGGCCGAGATGATCATGTCGTCGGAGCGCGCCTGGTAGAAGTAATAGCCGTCTGCGTCGACCGTGAAGGTATCGCCCGGCAGGTTCCAGCCCGCCTTCACGTAGTTGGCCTGGCGCGGGTCGTCCAGGTAACGGCAGCCGGTCGGGCCCTGCACCGCCAGCTTGCCCACCTGCCCCGGAGGCAGCGGCCGCATCTCGTCGTCGACGATCTGCGCCACGTAGCCGGGCACCACCTTGCCAATGGCACCCGGCCTGACCTCGGCACCGGCGCTGGAGATAAAGATATGCATCATCTCGGTGCCGCCGATGCCGTCGGTCATCTCGATGCCGGTAGCGGCCTTCCAGCCTTGGCGCGTGGCGTCCGGCAACGCCTCGCCGGCCGATACGCTATGCCTCAGGCTGGAGATATCGAAGCGCGGCGCCAGCGCCGCCATCTGCCGGTAGAACGTGGGCGCGGTGAAGACGATGGTGGCGCGGAAGTCGTGGATCAGCTCCAGCAGCGATTCCGGCGTGAGCTTCTCCGCCAGCACCGTACTGGCGCCGATGCGCAACGGAAAGCACAGCATGCCGCCCAGCCCGAACGTGAAGGCGATCGGCGGCGTGCCGCAGAAGATATCGTCCGGCACGGAGCGCAGCACATGGCGCGGGAACAGGTCGCACATGGACAGCACGTCGCGGTGGAAATGCATGGTGCCCTTGGGCTGTCCGGTGGTGCCGCTGGTGAAGGCAATCAGGCAGATATCGTCGCTGGCGGTGTCGCAGGCATCGAAGCTGTCGGGCTTGCCCGCCATCGCGGCTTCCAGCGAACCCTCGCCGGTGCCGTTGAAATACAGCGCGCGCGCCAGGGTCGGGCAATGGTATGCGCCGCCGGCGCGCTGGTTGGCGTCGAGGTCCTCGCGCAGCCGCGCATCGCACAGC
Source organism: Cupriavidus oxalaticus (assembly GCF_004768545.1). NCBI lineage: Bacteria > Pseudomonadati > Pseudomonadota > Betaproteobacteria > Burkholderiales > Burkholderiaceae > Cupriavidus > Cupriavidus oxalaticus. Next base: position 2,362,761 of record NZ_CP038635.1, read on the forward strand.
GCCGCGGTGACCTGCGCCTTGTCGATGACCTGCTTCAGTTCCCTGGCGCGCAGCAGCGGCATGGTCGGCACGGCAATCAGGCCGGCCTTGATGGTGGCGAGCCAGCTTGCGGCCATCATCAGGTTGTTGGGCCCGCGCAGCAGCACACGGTTGCCGGGCACCAGCGCCATGTCCTCGACCAGCACATGGGCGATGCGGTTGACCAGCGCCGCCAGTTGCGCGTAGGTGACCGTCTCGATCTGGCCCGCCTGGCCTGCTTGACTCGCAGGGCGATGGCGAATGGCGATGCGCTCGCCGCGACCTTCGCGCACGTGGCGATCGACCAGTTCCACCGCGCAGTTCATCCGCGCCGGGTAGTCAGTGTCGGCATTGAAGCGGAACACCGGCCACTGCTCGGGCGGCGGCAGGCGGTCGCGGGCGAAGGTATCGAGGTGGGCGGTGGTCGCCATGGCTTGTCTCCTGTCTGCTCTGTCGGTACGGCAGTTCCGGTCGGATGGCTCAGGCCTTCCGGCCGGCCAGTGTTTCGCGGGCGATGATCAGCTTCTGCACCTCGGTGGCGCCTTCATAGATGCGCAGCGAGCGGATCTCGCGGTACAGGCTTTCCACGCGCGTGCCGACCTTGACGCCGAGGCCGCCGAACATCTGCACCGCGCGGTCGATGACCTGCTGCGCGTTCTCGGTCGCGACCATCTTGGCCATCGCCGCTTCGCGCGTGGTGCGCTCTTTCCTGACGTCGCGCAGCCAGGCCGCGCGATAGGTCAGCAGCGCGGCCGCGTCGATGGCCGTTGCCATGTCGCCGATGGCGGCCTGCGTCAGTTGCAGGTCGGCCAGCACGCCGCCGAACATCGGCCGCTCGCAGGCACGCGCCAGCGCATCGTCCAGCGCGGCGCGCCCGAAGCCCAATGCAGCCGCCGCCACCGAGGCGCGGAAGATGTCGAGCGTCATCATCGCCACCTTGAAGCCCTGCCCCGCCTCGCCCAGCCGGTTGCCGACCGGCACGCGGCAGTTGTCGAAGCGCAGCGTGGCAAGCGGGTGCGGCGCGATCACGTCGATGCGCTCGGCGATGGTCAGGCCCGGCGTGTCGGCATCGACCACGAAGGCCGAGATGCCGCGCGCGCCCGGCGCTTCGCCGGTGCGCACGAACACGCAATAAAAGTCCGCGATGCCGCCATTGGAGATCCAGGTCTTGGTGCCGTCGATCACATAGTGCTTGCCGTCTTCCGACAGCCGCGCGCTGCATTGCATCGCCGCGACATCGGAACCGGCCTCGGGCTCGGACAGGGCAAAGGCGGCGATCGCTTCGCCGCGCGCCACGCGCGGCAGGTATTGCGCGCGCAACGCTTCGCTGCCGGCAATCGAGATCGCGCCCGAGCCCAGCCCCTGCATCGCGAAGGCAAAGTCGGCCAGGCCGTCATGGCGCGCCAGCGTCTCGCGCAGCAGGCACAGCGAGCGTGAGTCGAGCGCGGGCAACGCGCCACCGTGCGTGGCCGGCACGCAATAGCGCAGCCAGCCCGCTTCGCCGAGCTGGCGCACCAGGGCGCGGCAGGCGGCATCGGCATCGCCGTGGTCGACATGCAGGTGCTGCGCGCACCAGGCGTCAAGCTCGCGCTCCAGCGTGCGGTGCGCGTCGTCGAACAGCGGCAGGTCGAGATAGGTCTTGTCTGACATCGCGGCTCCCTGGCTCAGTCGCCTTCGAACACCGGCTTCGATTTGGCCACGAAGGCATCGTAGGCGCGGCGGAAATCGCGCGTCTGCATGCAGATGGCCTGGGCTTCGGCTTCGGCTTCGATGGCCTCGTCCAGCCCCATGTTCCATTCCTGGTGCAGCAGCTTCTTGGTCACGCCGTGGGCGAAGGTCGGCCCGGCGGCGAGCTGCGCGGCCAGTGCCTGCGCCTGTGCCAGCACGGCCTCGGACGGATGCAGCGCATTGAAGAAGCCCCACTGCAGCCCCTCCTCCGCGTTCATGGCGCGGCCGGTATAGAGCAGCTCGCTGGCACGCCCCTGTCCGATCACGCGCGGCAGCAGCGAGCACGCGCCCATGTCGGCGCCAGCCAGCCCAACGCGCACGAACAGGAACGCGGTCCTGGCTTGCGCCGTGCCCAGCCGCATGTCCGAAGCCAGCGCCATCATCGCGCCCGCGCCGGCACAGATGCCGTCGACCGCGCTGATCACAGGCTGCGGGCACGCGCGCATCGCCTTGACCAGGTCGCCGGTCATGCGCGTGAAGTCGAGCAGTTCGGGCATGGTCATCTGCGTCAGCGGCCCGATGATCTCGTGCACGTCGCCGCCCGAGCAGAAATTGCCGCCGGCGCCGGTGACCACCACCGCCTTGATGTCGCTGGCGTAGCACAGCGCGCGGAACAGGTCGCGCAGCTCGGCATAGGAGTCGAACGTCAGCGGGTTCTTGCGCTCCGGCCGGTTCAGCGTGATGGTGCCGACCTTGCCGTCGTCGGACACCGACCACAGGAAGTGCCGCGGTTCGTAGCCGGCAAAGCTGCGCTTGTGGTGGCGCATGTCGAGTGCGATTTCAGTCATGGTTCTCTCTCAGGTCCTTGTTTTGTCAGCCCGCCATCACTTCGCCGCCGGCCACCGGGATCGCCTGCCCGGTGATCGCGCCGGCGGACGGCTGGCACAGCCATGCCACGGCGTCGGCCACCTCCTCGGGTTGCACCAGTCGCCGCTGCGGGTTGCGCGCGGCCAGTTCGGCGCGCGCCTGGTCCTCGCTGCGGCCGGTCTTGCCGACGATGTTGGCGACGGCGTCGCGCACGATATCGGTCTCGGTGTAGCCCGGGCAAACCGCGTTGACGGTCACGCCCTTGGCCGCGGTCTCCAGCGCCAGCGCGCGCGTCAGTCCGATCACGCCATGCTTGGCCGCGCAATAGGCGCTGACGTAGCCGTAGCCGATCAACCCGGCGGTGCTGGCCACGTTGACGATGCGGCCCCAGCCGGCTTCGAGCATCGCAGGCAGAGCGGCCTGCGTGCACAGGAAGGTGCCGGTCAGGTTGACGTCGAGCATGCGCTGCCACAGCGCGGCATCGGTCTTCATGAAGGGGGCGCTGTGCGCCTGCCCGGCGTTGTTGACCAGCATCGATACCGGACCAGCCTGCTCCGTGGCCGCGGCAAAGGCGCGCGCTACGCTGCCGGCATCGGCGATATCGGCCGTGACGAACGAAACGTTGGCGCCTGCCGGTGCCTGCTCGCGCAGGACTTGCACCGTCGCTTGCAGCGTGCCGGCATCGCGCCCCAGCAGCGTGACGCTGGCGCCGTCGGCCAGCAGCCGCCGCGCGATCGCTGCGCCGATGCCGCGCCCGCCGCCGGTGACCAGCGCGTGCCTGCCGGCCAGTGTCGCCATGCTGCCCGTCATGCCTGCTTCTCCTGCGCCGCGGCGCGTTCGAGATTGGTTTCCAGTTGCCGCTTGCCCGCCAGGTACTGCTTGGGCCAGTTGATGTCGCGGTAGCCGATGCGCGCGGCTTCCTGCAGCGTCCACGCCGGGTTGGCCAGGTGCGGCCGCGCGATCGCGCACAGGTCGGCGCGGCCCGCGGCGATGATCGAGTCGACATGATCGGCCTCGAAGATCGCGCCCACGGCGATGGTGGCGATGCCCGCCTCGTTGCGGATGCGATCGGCGAACGGGGTCTGGTACATGCGGCCATAGACCGGCGCCTGGTCCGGGCTGACCTGCCCCGACGAGCAATCGATCATGTCGGCGCCGGCGACCTTGAAGGCGCGGGCGATTTCGACGCCGTCGTCGGGCGTGATGCCGCCTTCGACCCAGTCGTGCGCCGAGATGCGCACCGACATCGGCTTGTCCTGCGGCCATACCGCGCGCACGGCCTCGAACACCTCCAGCGGATAGCGCAGCCGCGCCGCGAGCGAGCCGCCGTATTCGTCGTTGCGCGTATTGGTCAGCGGCGAGATAAAGCTCGACAGCAGGTAGCCGTGGGCGCAGTGCAGCTCGAGCCAGTCGAAGCCCGCTTCGGCCGCGCGCCGCGCGCTGGCCACGAAGTCGTCGCGCACGCGGTCCATGTCGTCCCGCGTCATCTCGCGCGGGGTCTGCGACTCGCCGGGCAGGTACGGCAGCGGCGAGGCCGACATCACCGGCCAGTTGCCCTGCGGCAGCGGATGGTCCATCGCTTCCCAGCCAAGTTGCGTCGACCCCTTGCGGCCCGAGTGGCCGATCTGCATGGCGATGCGCGCATCGCTGTTGGCATGGACGAAATCGACGACGCGCTTCCATGCGTCGCGCTGCTCATCGTTCCACAAGCCCGGGCAGCCCGGCGTGATGCGCGCATCGGGCGACACGCAGGTCATTTCCGCCACCACCATGCCGGCGCCGCCCAGCGCGCGCGAACCGAGGTGAACCAGGTGGAAGTCGCCCGGCATGCCGTCGGTGCAGGAGTACATCGCCATCGGCGACACCACCACGCGGTTCTTCAGCGTGACGCCGCGCAGCCGGAACGGCGTGAACATCGGCGGCAACGGCTCATGCTCGCGCAGCTTCAGGCTTTGCTGCGGCACGCCGGCCTGTTGCGCCAGCCAGTGCTCGAATTGCGCCACATAATCGGCGTCGCGCACGCGCAGGTTCTCGTGCGAGATGCGCTGCGAACGCGTCAGCAGCGAATAGGCGAACTGCTCCGGCGGCAAGCTGCCGGCGTAGCGCTCGACGTTCTCGAACCACTCGGTCGAGTTGCGCGCGGCATTCTGGATCTTCAGCACTTCCACGCCGCGCGTGGCTTCATAGCGCGCCAGCGCATCAGGCAGGCCGTCGTGGCCGCTGCCGCGGATCTCTTCGGCCAGGTCGATCGCATCTTCCAGTGCCAGCTTGGTGCCGGAACCGATCGAGAAGTGCGCCGTGTGCGCGGCATCGCCCATCAGCACTACGGGCACGCGGCGACCGTCCGGCAGCGTGTTCCAATGCACCCACTGGCGGCAGATCACGCGCGGGAAGCGGATCCAGATCGCCGAGCCGCGCAGGTGCGCCGCGTTGGTAATCAGCTTGTTGCCGTCGAGGTAACGCGCAAACAGCTTCTCGCAATACGCCACGCCCTCTTCCTGGCTCATCTCGTCGATGCCGGCGGCGCGCCAGACCGATTCCGGTGTTTCGACGATAAAGGTCGAGGTGTTGTCGTCGAAGCGGTAGGCATGCGCCTGGAACCAGCCGTGCTCGGTCTTCTCGAAGGCGAAGGTGAAGGCGTCGAACAGCTTGTGCGTGCCCAGCCAGACGAAGCGGCACTGGCGCGTATCGATGTCGGGCTGGAAGGTCTCGGCGTAGCGGGTGCGGATGCGGCTGTTCAGGCCATCCGAGGCGATTACCAGGTCAGCCTGGTATTGCATTGCCAGCGCCTGGTCGTCGGTGACATCGTTCTCGAACACCAGCCTGACGCCGAGCGCTTCGCAGCGCGCCTGCAGGATGTTGAGCAGGCGCTTGCGGCCGATGCCGATAAAGCCATGGCCGCCGGAACGGATGGTGCGCCCGCCGATATGGATGTCGATGTCGTCCCAGTGGTTGAAGGCGGCGTTGATCTCGTCGGCGCTCACCGGATCGGCTTGCTTCAGGTTGTCCATGGTGGCATCGGAGAACACCACGCCCCAGCCGAAGGTGTCGTACGGCCGGTTGCGCTCGACCACGATCACTTCGTTAGCCGGGTCCTGCAGTTTCATCAACAGGCCGAAGTACAGTCCGGCGGGGCCGCCGCCAATACAAAGCACTCGCATCGCTTCATCTCCTGCCGGCCGTGCCGTCATGTAGATCATGTCTAAATATTTTATGCTTCAAATATTAGATTGCATCACGAGATAAGGCAAGCATTCGGTGCGGAGTGCCTCGCCACGCACTCCGCACCGTCGACCGCTTCAACCCTTCATCCCTTCAGCGCCGCCTGGATCTGCTCCAGCGCACCCGGATCTTCGATGGTGGTCAGGTCGCCCGGGTCGCGGCCCTCCGCCACAGCCTGCATGGCGCGCCGCAGCAGCTTGCCCGAACGCGTCTTGGGCAGCGCATTGACAAACAATACCCGCGCCGGCCGCGCCACGGCGCCGAGTTGCTGTTCCACCGTCTTCATCAGGTCGCCTTCCAGCGCCAGCCGCTCCTGCGGCGTTGCGGTGCGGGCCGGATCGCGCGCGATGCAGAACGCCATCGCCACCTGGCCCTTGAGCGCATCCTGCACGCCCACCACCGCCACCTCGGCCACGGCGGCGTTCGAAGACAGGCTTTCCTCGATCTCGCGCGTGCCCAGCCGGTGGCCGGCGACATTGATCACATCGTCCGTGCGGCCGAGGATAAAGACATAGCCGTCCTCGTCGCGCACGCCCCAGTCAAAGGTGGAATAGCACAGCCGGTTCGGCACCGCCTCCCAGTAGGTGCGCACGAAGCGGTCATCGTCGCCCCACACCGTGCTCATGCAGCCGGGCGGCAGCGGCCCGTCGATCGCGACCACGCCCTTCTGGTTGGGCGGGCATTCCTCGCCGGTGTTCTCGTCGACGATCTTCAGGTCGTAGCCGTAGGCCGGCACGCCCGGCGAGCCCAGCTTGGGCGGCAGCGGCTCGATGCCGCGCTGGATCGCCAGGATCGGCCAGCCCGACTCGGTCTGCCAGTAGTTGTCGACCACCGGCTTGCCCAGGCCGTCCTGGATCCAGCGCGCGGTGGGCTCGTCCAGCGGCTCGCCGGCCAGGAACAGCAGGCGCAGGCTGGACAGGTCGTAGCGGGTCAGCCAGGCCGGGTCCTGCTTCTTCAGCACGCGGATCGCGGTGGGCGCGCTGAACATCAGGTTGACCCGGTATTGCTCGACCAGCCGCCACAGGATGCCGCCGTCCGGGCGGATCGGCGTGCCTTCGTACATCAGCGTGGTCATCCCGGCCAGCAGGGGCCCGTAGACGATATAGCTGTGGCCGACCACCCAGCCGATATCCGAGGCCGTGAACATGGTGTCGCCCGGCTTGCCGCAGAAGATGTATTCCATCGACGTGGCCAGCGCCACCGCGTAGCCACCGGTATCGCGCTGCACGCCCTTGGGCTTGCCGGTGGTGCCGGAGGTGTAGAGCACATACGACGGCTCGCTCGACTCCAGCCATGCGCACGGCACCTGCGCGCCGGCCACGCGGTCGCGCCAGGTGGCGTAGTCTTCATCGCGGCCTTCGGTGCGCGGCATGTCGGCCAGCTGGCGGTCGACCAGCAGCACCTTCTCCGGCTGGTGCGACGACAGCCGGATGGCCTCGTCCAGCAGCGGCTTGTACGGCACGACCTTGCCGGCGCGCGAGCCGGCGTCGGCGCTGATCACCACGCGCGGGCGGGCGTCGTCGATCCGTGCCGCCAGGCTCACCGAGGCAAAGCCGCCGAACACCACCGAATGGATCGCGCCGATGCGCGCGCACGCCAGCATCGCAAACGCAGCCTGCGGGATCATCGGCATGTAGACCAGCACGCGGTCGCCCTTCTGCACCCCGAGCCCCTGCAGGATCGCCGCCATGCGGTTGACCTCGTCGTGCAGCTCGGCATAGGAGTAGCTGCGGGACTGGTCGACTTCGGTCGAAACCCAGTGCAAGGCGGGCTGGCTGGCGCGCGCCGCCAGGTGGCGGTCTACCGCGTTGTGGCACAGGTTGGTGCGTCCGCCCACGAACCAGCGGGTGAACGGCGCGTGGCTGTTGTCGAGCACCTGATCGAAGGGAGTTTCCCAATCGATGCGTGCCGCCTGTTCGGCCCAGAACCCCTGCGGGTCGGCCAGCGAACGGGCATGCACGGCATGGCTTGCCGTCATGGCAGTCTCCTCCGCGTCTGCGGTCATTGTGATGATGACGGTAGTTTGCCACCGGCGCGGGCGTGGAGGAAACGGGATTCAGAGGGGTGCCGCCCCCGGCCGATGCACACGGCAGATGCAAAAAAGGCGTGCCGCCGGCACGCCTTTTTGCTCTCAAGCCCTGCGCTCAGCGCGCCTTGCTGCCCTTGCTGCTGGCCTTGACGCTGGACTTGGCCGATGCCTTCACCGGGGCCGCCTTGGCCTCGCGCGCCACCTTGGCCGTCGGCGCCGCCTTGGTACCGCGGCGCGGGGAGGCTTCCACAGTGATGCGCTTGCGCGGCTCGGCCTTGCCCCCCTGTGTCGAGACGCGCACGATTCTGCCCTTGCTGCCACGTTCGGCGCGCTCGGCGCGGTCTTCGCGCTCGGCCCGGTCGGCCCGTTCGGCACGCGCCGCGCGGACCGCGCCGGCACCGCGCACCGGCACCATCAGCACCAGGCTCTGCCCTGCCACCAGCTTGGTGCCGGACAGCTTGTTCCAGGACTGCACCTGGCCCGGCGACACGCCGTAGCGCCGCGCCACCGACGTCACCGTATCACGCCGGCTTGCACGCACCACCACGCGGCGCGCGTCGGGCAGGTCGGGCTCCATCGCCAGCATGGCGGTGTCGGCCAGGCTCGCGCTGATGTCCTGGTCGTGGCGGCCCGAACGCGGGATCATCACGGTCGAGCCGGCCTTCAGGCGCATGCCCTTGGGAATGCTGTTGATTTCGCGCAGCGTGTCGGCATCGACATTGAGCCGCGCCGCCAGCGACTCGACGCGCTCGCGCCCGTCCACCGTGACCGCGGTCCAGCTCGACAGCCCGCCTCGGTAGGTGTTCAGGTTGTACTGGAAGCGCTCGGCATTGTCGAACGGCAGCAGGATCTGCGGGTTGGATGCCCCCAGGATCACCGGGCGGTTGAACGACGGGTTCAGCGCCTTGAACTCTTCCAGCGTCATGTCCGCCAGCTTGGCGGCGAGGTTCACGTCGATATCGCGCGACGTGGTCACCGTGACGAAGTACGGATGGTCCGGGATCTCCGGCAGCCTGACGCCATAGATGGCCGGGTTGGCGATGATGTTCTTGACCGCCTGCAGCTTCGGCACGTAGTAGCGCGTCTCGTTGGGCATGGTCAGGCTGGCGTAGTCGGTCGGCAGCCCGCGCGCCTGGTTGCGCGCGATCGCGCGCGACACCGCGCCCTCGCCCCAGTTGTACGCGGCCAGCGCCAGGTGCCAGTCGCCGAACATGTCATAGAGCCGCTGCAGATAGTCCAGTGCGGCATCGGTCGAGGCCAGCACATCGCGGCGCTCGTCGCGGAACATGTTCTGCTTCAGGTTGTATGACTTGCCCGTACTGGGGATGAACTGCCACATGCCGGCGGCCTTGGCGCTGGACTGGGCCTGCGGGTTGAACGCGCTCTCGACGAACGGCAGCAGCGCCAGCTCGGTCGGCATCTTGCGGCGTTCCAGTTCCTCGACGATGTGGTACAGGTAGCGGCTCGACCGCCCGACCATGCGCTCCATGTATTCCGGGCGCTGCGCATACCACTGGGTGCGGTCATCGACCAGCGTGCCCTCCAGGTCCTGCATGGCAAAGCCGCGCCGGATCCGGTCCCAGATATCGTTGGACGGGCCGCGCAGCCAGTCCAGGCCGCCCTGGTCGACATTGATGGTGGAAGAGGATGACAGCGCCGACTTGTCGCTGAGCGAATTGAGCGGATCCTGGCGCCTGGCAGTCTGGGCGGTCGCGCCGTTGGCATCGGCGTCAGGCGGCGTAGGGGTGCTGGCGCAGGCTGCAAGCAGCGCCGCACACGCAACTACCGCCAGTAATCGACCAATTTTCATTAAGTTCTCGAATCGTGACGCTAAAAGGATGCGTGATGCTAAAAAAAACGGCCTATCGCGTCAATCAGATTTTTCTAGGTAGCGCCCCGAAAGCCTTGACCCGCAAGGGTTTTCGGCCGGGCCTGCCTTTAATTTAGCGGAAATTGTCCTTCCACCTGCGCAGCGCGCCAAATGCCTTGGCATCGCTGTCGGTGGCACCGCCGTGCGCCGACACCGCTGCGCGTACCGACGGCTCGCGCGAGCGCAGGAACGGGTTGACCTCGCGCTCGTGGGCGATGGTGGTCGGCAACGTAGGCGTGTCCGCGGCACGCAGCGCATCGACGCGCTGCTCCCACGCCGCCAGCGCGGCATTATCCGGCTCGACCGCCCGGGCAAAGCGCACGTTGCTGCGCGTGTACTCGTGGGCGCAGTAGACGCGGGTGTCGCCCGGCAGGCCCGCCAGCTTGTCCAGCGACGCCAGCATCTGCGCCGGCGAGCCCTCGAAGAGGCGCCCGCAGCCGCTGGCGAACAGCGTGTCGCCGCAGAACACGGCGCGGCCCGCTTCGCCCAGGTCGCCCACATAGGCGATATGGCCGGCGGTATGCCCGGGTACGTCCAGCACCCGCAACGTCACCGGGGGCTCGGCCAGTGTCACCTCGTCGCCTTCGCGCAGCGCCCGGGTGCGTCCGCCGATACGTTCGCCGGCGGGCCCGAGCACCGGCATCGGCGCGCCCGATGGCGTGCTCGGGTGTGCCGCCAGCAGGCCGGCAACGCCGCCCTGGTGATCGCCGTGGTGGTGAGTGATTACAATAGCGCCCAGAGCCAGCCCCCGCTGCGCCAGAAATTCCTCCACCGGCGCCGACTCGCCGGGATCGACCACGGCGGCATGATGCCCATCGTGAATGGCCCAGATATAGTTATCCTGGAACGCCGGGATCGGCTCAACCTTCAACATGCGCATGCTCCTATGTCCAATCGTCCCAATCGCCGGAACGGCGAGTACGGCCAGCGCGGCCTGAATGGCCCCAATGGTCCCAATGGCCCGATTGTAAGCTGGGAAGACTGGCTGGCCTCGCCGCCCGGCAAGTACATGCTGCGCTGGGAAGCGCAGCAGTACGACCGCACCGTGGCGGACATCTTCGGCTACCACGCCGTACAGCTGGGCATGCCGTACGTCGATACCCTGCGCGAGAACCGGATGCCGTTCTCGGCGCTGGCGCTGGATCCGGCCAGCGGGCCGCACGGGCCGCGCGCGGCACATCCGGACGCGCGCCAGCTGCTGTGCCGCTTCGACGAGCTGCCGTTCGACACGCAGAGCGTAGACCTGGTAACCCTGCCCCATATCCTGGAGTTTGCCGAAGACCCGCACGAAGTGCTGCGCGAAGTCTCGCGCGTGCTGATGCCCGAAGGGCGCGTGGTGGTCACCTGCTTCAACCCGATGAGCCTGTGGGGCGCGCGCCAGGGCATGAACCGGCTCGGCGCCACGCCCTTCCTGCCGACCGATGCGCAGCAGATCGGCTTCGTGCGCATCAAGGACTGGCTCAAGCTGCTCGGCTTCGATATCATCCGCGGCCGCTTCGGCTGCTACTGCCCGCCCTATCGCACCGAGCGCTGGCTGCAGCGCACCGCCTTCATGGAAAAGGCCGGCGACCGCTGGTGGCCGATCTTCGGCGCGGTCTATATGATCTCGGCGATCAAGCGCGTGCGCAACATACGACTGGTCGGCCCTGCGTGGAAAGCCAAGCCGGCGCTGGCACCGGTGGCAACGCCCGTGGCAACGCCCACCGGCACCCACGGCAAGACGCCCGGCGACGACCACTGAGCCGGAGCCACGGCGGACAACCCATGCGCCGGCCGCGCTGCGCGGCCGGCCCCCAACGGAATTCCATGCAAGAAGTCACGATCTACTCCGACGGCGCCTGCAAAGGCAATCCCGGCCGCGGCGGCTGGGGTGCGGTGCTCGTCGCCGGCACCAATGAAAAAGAACTGTTCGGCGGCGAGCCCAACACCACCAACAACCGCATGGAGATGACCGCGGTGATCGAAGCGCTGCGCGCGCTCAAGCGGCCCTGCACCGTGCGGGTCTACACCGACTCGCAATATGTCCAGAAAGGCATCAGCGAATGGCTGCCCGGCTGGAAAGCCCGCGGCTGGAAGACCGCCGACAAGAAGCCGGTGAAGAACGCCGACCTGTGGCAGGAACTCGACGCGCTGACCCAGGGACACCAGATCTCGTGGCACTGGGTGCGCGGCCACAACGGTCATCCCGGCAACGAGCGCGCCGATGCGCTGGCCAACCGCGGCGTCGAATCGATCGGCCGCTGAACCGCCGCAACGCCACAACAAGAACCGCGGGGCAATGCCGCTCCGCTAGAATGCCCGCCATGCGACAAATCGTTCTCGACACCGAAACCACCGGCCTGAATGCCGCCACCGGCGACCGCCTGATCGAAATCGGCTGCGTGGAGCTGCTTAACCGCCGCCTGACGGGGCGCCACCTGCACTTCTATGTCAACCCGGAGCGCGACATCGACGAAGGTGCGATCGCCGTCCACGGCATCACGGTCGAGTTCCTGGCGGACAAACCCCGCTTTGCCGAGGTCGTGCACGAGATCCGCGAATTCGTCGCAGATGCCGAGCTGATCATCCACAACGCGCAGTTCGACCTGGGCTTCCTCGACATGGAATTCCAGCTGCTGGGCATGCCTCCCTTCCGCGAGCATGTCGGCAACGTGATCGATACGCTACGCGAAGCGCGGCAGATGTTCCCCGGCAAGCGCAACTCCCTCGACGCCCTGTGCGACCGGCTGGGGATCAGCAACGCGCACCGCACGCTGCACGGCGCATTGCTCGATGCGGAATTGCTGGCAGAGGTCTACCTGGCAATGACCCGCGGCCAGGATTCGCTGGTAATCGACACCATGGAAAGCGGCACTGGCGCAGGCGGGGCCACCGCTACGGCCGACCTCTCTCGGCTGGTACTGCCGGTGCTGCGCGCCACCGAGGCGGAACTGGAAGCCCATTTCGATCTGCTCAAGGGCCTGGACAAGGCCAGCGGCGGCAAGACGGTATGGCAGGAAGCCACGGCCGAGGAACCCGGCACGATGGCCGCCTGAACAAAAAGTTGGGAAAAGGGCTTTACAAGATACAGGGAGCCCTGCATAATCTCATTTCTCCGCTGCACGACGGCAACGACGATGCAGAAAGGGGTGGTTAGCTCAGCGGTAGAGCACTGCCTTCACACGGCAGGGGTCACAGGTTCAATCCCTGTACCACCCACCAGAACACGGAAAGCCAGCCTCGTGCTGGCTTTTCTCATTTCTGGGGTTAGGACACACTAACCCCGCGATTTCTGGCCTCCCTCGAATCGGTCCGATTGCCACAAATTTGCCACACGCAAACTTGTGAGGACCACGAATGGCGACTATTCGGCAACGGGGCTCGAACTGGGAAGCCCAGATTCGGCGCAAAGGCTGGCCTACCCTCTCCCGCAGCTTCTCCACCAAGGCAGACGCCCGTGCATGGGCGACGGTAATCGAATCCGAGATCGAGCGCGGGGTCTTCATTGATCGCACCGAAGCTGAGAAAAACACCCTGGGCGATCTGATTCGAAGGTACCTACAAGAGGTGTCCGGCCAGAAAAAAGGGGCCGAATCCGAACGATATCGGCTCACTGCGATGCTCCGCGACCCACTCGCACAGGTAAAGGTTGCCGCCCTGTCTGGCAAGCTCATCGCCGAATGGCGCGACAAACGACTGAAGCAGGTGTCCGGCTCCACAACGAACCGCGACCTGAACCTGATTTCCCATGTAATCAATGTGGCAGGCAAAGAATGGGGAATCCACATTGACAATGCCGTGTCGATGGTTCGCCGGCCCGCCGAAAACCGCGGGCGCAATCGTCGCTTGGGACACGGGAATAGGAACGACTCCTTGCCGCGCTCGAAACGCCTCCACGCGACCCAAGAGGTCGCCTTACTGGCCCGAGTGCGTATTCCGGTGAATGTGACCGCTGATTCCGGCATCGTGACCGCGGATTCCGCTTTATCGTGACCGCTGTTTCCCAGCGGTTTCCGGTTGGTCGTGACCGGCAATTCCGGCATCGTGACCGGTGATCGGTTGAGGGTGTTGCGCGGGGACGGATTCTACTCTGCCAGGCTAGGCAGTGGGGTTGCCGCTGGCTGTGGCGCTTGTTTTTTGAGCAGTCTTTCTCATTGAGTCGCCGGCCAGCGTGATGCGGTGAATGCGGTGCATCAGTCGATCGAGAATCGCATCGGCGATGGTTGCGATCAATGCCCCGTCCGGGGCGGGCATCGAGGTCTTCGATGGCGGCCTGGGGGTACTTGAGCCGGGCTCGCTGCAAGAGTCGGGCAAGCTTGCGGTCATTGCGCCAGAGCAGCCCCAACAATGCCGAACGCGATGGCACCCGCAGGGTGAAGCGCAGCAGCGATGCGGGCCGAAAGCAGCGGGTGGATCTTGCGCAGCAGCCCGAACTCCAATATCCGGGCACCCACCTGAGCGGGGCCGATCAGCGCACCGACCATCACGGCAGTTGCGAGTGTCGCACCACCTGCCTGCAGCAATCGCGGCAGGAGCGCCGCCATGGCGGTGCTAATGAACCAGGTGGCGGCGAAGACAAAGGCGAGTGTGAACGAGGCAAGCCGCTGAGAGGGCACGCCATCCTTAGGAGCCTGGGAGGACGCAGTCTTTGCGGGTGGCGGGTCCGTGGCCGTACTGTTAGGCGTGCTGAGATTGGCTGGCAATCACACGACTCGTTGGCTCCATGGCCATCCCGTCCGTTTTTTATTCGACTTCGCCGCTATCTGTGTCGGTGACCTGCGCGTCCCGTTCATGGCTCATGGCGGCCGCGGCGAGCGCGGCGACGTTCGCAGGCGCCGCTTCCTTGCGTTCGCTATAGCGGTCCGTCAGATAGTCGCTGCGATCACGCACCAGCAGAGTGAACTTGTACAGTTCCTCCATGACGTCGACCACCCGGTCATAGTAGGAGGACGGCTTCATGCGGCCGTTCGTGTCGAACTCCTGGTATGCCTTGGCTACCGATGACTGATTGGGAATCGTCACCATGCGCATCCAGCGCCCCAGCACGCGTAGCGCGTTGACCGCGTTGAACGACTGCGAGCCGCCGCAGACCTGCATCACCGCGAGCGTGCGACCCTGAGTCGGTCGGATGGATCCGATCTCCAGGGGCAGCCAGTCGATCTGGTTCTTGAAAACCGCGGTCAGCGTGCCGTGCCGCTCGGGACTGCACCACACTTGGCCTTCCGACCACTCCGAGAGCTTGCGCAGTTCAACCACTTTGGGGTGATCGGCGGGAACACTGTCGCACACCGGAAGGTCATGCGGATCGAACACGCGCGTCTCCGCGCCGAAATGCTGCAGGATCCGCTCGGCTTCCTGCACCAGCAGCCGGCTATAAGACGTTTCGCGCAGCGAGCCATAGAGCAGCAGGATGCGCGGTGGATGCGTGCTGACGCGCACCGGTTCCAGCTTGTTCAGGTCCGGGGTATCGAGCACGGCCGGGATAACGTTAGGCAGCGCCATGGTCATTTGACCCTCCGGCCTTGCGCGTCGATGACGGCTTCGCCATCCTCCTTGGTGAAGGCACCTTGCTGTGGCGAGGGCAGGATGTCGAGCACGAGTTCCGATGGCCGGCACAGCCGCACGCCCCGCTCTGTGATGACGAACGGCCGGTTGATCAGGATCGGATGGGCCAGCATCGCTTCGAGCAACTGCTCATCGGTCAGGGCCGGGTCGGACAAGCCCAGTTCGGCGTAGGGCGTACCCTTTTCGCGGATGGCTTCACGAACTGTGAGGCCCGCAAGGCTAATCATCTGTTGCAACGTCTGTCGGTCAGGCGGCGTGCTCGGATATTCGATGACATTCGGCGCGATACCCGCATTGCGGATCATGGCCAGTGTGTTGCGCGATGTGCCGCAGGCGGGGTTGTGATAGATGGTGACGGACATGGTTTCCCGGGTTCAGTTGGTATCTGGTTGCAGGCAGTTGAAAGGACTCCAACCAAGGCGGCAAGAGTGGCGCCCCGGTTCCGGTCAGCGTCAGTCTGCCTGGTGCTCGCCGGAGGCTTCGATGACATTTGGGTGGCCGTGGGGTAACGCACGCGGCTCAAGCAGCCGATGCAGCCCCAGCCCGATGGCCGCGCCGAGACATTGCGCCAGCATGAATCCCGGCACGCTCGCCGGTGCGATGCCCGCAAAGCTGTCGCTGAACATGCGCCCGAACGCGGCTGCGGGATTGGCAAACGAGGTGGATGCGGTGAACCAGTATGCCGAGCCGATATAGGCCGCCACCATGGCAGAGGCGCGCCCGTTCGGGGCGCGCAGAATCACCAAAAGCAGGCCGGCGGTCGCAACGGTTTCAGCAATCCATTGCCCCGGACCGCTGCGGACCTTGGTGGAAAGCTGCAGGATCGTCATGTCAAACATGGCATGGGCGAGCCAAGCCCCCAGCACCGCGCCTACGAGCTGGGCGGCGATGTATGGCAGCAGCGCCGCGCCAGGCAGTTCACCTCGCGCCACCATGACCGCGCTGACGGCTGGATTGAAGTGCGCGCCGCTGATCGGGCCAAAGACTTCAATCAAGATGTACAAGCCACCGACCGTGGCCGCCGTGTTGGCCAGCAGGGCGACGGCGACATTGCCGCCGGCAAGCCGCTCTGCCATGATGCCCGAGCCGATAACGATGGCCAGCAGCAGCGCCGTTCCCAAGGCTTCGGCGCCCAGTCTGTTACGCAGATCGACCATGACGCTCAGCTTTGCGAGATACGGTTAAGGTGGTCCTGCAGTTCCGCATTGCTCAGCGTGTCCAGCGGCAGCGTCAGCAGTTGCAGCATGCGGTAGCCGATGGCCTGCCGGGTCAGCTCGAAAGCCTGCCGCTTCTTGTCGTCGCCGCCTTCCGTGTTCGACGGGTCAGGGTAGCCCCAATGCACCTTCACCGGGCTGCCCGGCCAATACGGGCACGCCTCTGCGGCGGCACTGTCGCACACGGTGATGACCACCCGCATCTCAGGGGCATTCTCGCCGACAAATTCATCCCAGCTCTTGCTGCGGAAGTCGCTGACGTCGACGCCAGCATTGCCAAGCACCTCGATGGCGAACGGATTGATGCGTCCGCTGGGCGAGCTTCCGGCGCTATAGGCGCGCACATCGCGGCCAAACTGCTTGGCCAGATGGTTCAACATTCCTTCGCTCAGCACACTGCGGGCCGAGTTGTGGGTACACAAAATCAGTACGTTGGTGGTCATGGGGCGCTACGAAATAGTCAGATGCGGAGGGAATGCGTATCACTGTTTCCCGATGTCCTTAACAGCCTTCTGAAGTGCGACGGCGTCCAGCTTCGGAAGCGGCAATGACAGGAACAATTCGATACGGCGCTTGAGCGTAATGGTTGCGTCGTTGATGGCTTGCTGCTTCTGGGCCTCGGTACCCTCACAGGCAGCCGGGTCGGGGACGCCCCAGTGCGCTGTCATCGGCTGGCCTGGCCATACCGGACAAACTTCGCCCGCTGCCTTGTCACACACCGTGAAGACAAAATCGAGTTTCGGCGCCCCGTCTTGTGAGAACTCATCCCAGCTCTTGCTGCGAAAGGTGGTCGTGTCCAGCCCGTGGCGAGCTAGTGCCGCCAGTGCGAGGGGATTGACTACGCCAGTCGGATGACTGCCGGCCGAATAGGCGCGGAAGCTCCCCTTGCCCAGATGGTTCATCAACCCTTCCGACAAGATCGAGCGTGCCGAATTGCCGGTGCAGATGAACAGCACGTTGTAGGTCTTTTCGTTCATGACGGACCCTTAGCAGCAGGAAGGCTTGGCGTTGACCGCAATGCCGATCGGCTTGCCCTTCGGAGCTCGGGGGGCGCAACAGGCCGACTCCTGGCCAGCAGCGTCGACTTTTCGGGATTCGCCGTACACCGGCACATTGCCCAAGGTATGGAAGTGCTCCCACGCGATGCCTTGGGGGTCCGTGACCCAGTACTTCTCGCTTTTCGCATAGCAGCAGGTGGTCTCACCTTCGTCGAGCAACGCCATGTCGGCTGCTTCGGCTCGCTGCTTCAGTTCGGCCAGTTCGGCCGCGTCGTCTGTCTGAAATCCGAGGTGGTCGACGCCAGTCTCCGCGCCACGGGCCGAGATGGCGAAGTTCACGCGGGGATCCTCCAGCATCCACTTCGCATAGTCCACTTTCACGACCGTTGGCTCGGCTGCGAAGAGGGCCGAGTAGTAGCGAATACTGGCAGAGAGATCGGCGACGCTGACGTGAACGTGGAAGCGCTTCATGATTTGGGCTCCAAGGCGACGGAACAGGTGGACACAGGCGAGCACGGATTGCCGCTGCAGCAGTTCTCCGTGAGGTAACCCAGCAATCCGTTCATGGTCTCGAAATGAGCCATGTAAATAATTGAACGACCGTCCTGCCTACTGGATAGCAGCTTGGCGCGGTGCAACTCCTTCAGATGAAAGGAGAGGGAGGACGCCGGCATTGCCATCAACTCGGCAATCCGGCCGGCGGGAAGTCCCGCGGGACCGGCCTGCACCAGTAGCCGGAACACGGACAGGCGTATCGAATGGGCGAGCGCGGCGAGCGCTTCAAGGGCGTGGTCGGTTTCCATTTTTCGAAAATATTCGAATTATAGAATTCTGTAAAGTGAAATTTCTGTGTCCCCTGGCGACTCTCTCTTTCAGCTCGGTTGCTACGGCGAACAAGCGCATATGGCATGGAAGTGAGGGGAATGCGGCATGCCACAATTGCGCCACATACGAAAAGCTAACTTGAACCCCACCTGCTAACGAGCGCCAACGTAAACTCTTGTTTCGCAAAGGCCTTTTTGCTAACCTGTTGTAAATTAAGGGCAATGATTCCGATTCACACGGCAGGGGTCACAGGTTCAATCCCTGTACCACCCACCAGCATTCAGGAAAAGCCAGCCTCGCGCTGGCTTTTTTCTTTTGCGCCTGCTGCGCCTCACTCCTGCGAGGCGCAAGATGCACCCTCAATCGCGCCTTTCCGCACACCTGCAACAACCCCTGATCTGTTGCAAACAGTTTCGAATTCTCCCTTGACATCTGCTAATCTTGAACGCGTGGCTCGGCAATGGGCGAGGCAGGCAAGATAAGCCCCGGACCGGGACACGGGTCAGTGCGCACAAGAAAGACGTCAATCATGCAGCACTCTTTGAAGTACCGGATGGCGTTCGCCACGGCGGGTGTGGTGACGCTGATCATCGTGCTGCGCGCCCTGTACGCCCAGTACTACGCCTACGACAGCCTCAAGCACCTGCGGCAGCAACAGCAGGACACGCTGGTCGAACTGGTGGCGGAGCAACTGGACGAAAAGGTGCAAAGCCGGGCCGCGACGTTGCGCCGTGTAGCCCGGCAGCTGTCGCCGATGCTCGCAGCCAGGCCGGCGGAGCTGCGACGTGCCGCCGAAGGCATGGTCGACATGCCGGACCAGTTCAACGGCATCTTCCTTGCCGCTCCTGACGGCCAGCTGGTGTTCAGCACCGCCGTGCCGGACAACGTGCGCCTGCGGGTGGACGACCGCGACTATTTCCGTGATGTCCTGCGCGGCCAGCCGCTGGCGGTGTCGGACCTGATCCAGGGCAAGCTGACCAACGCACCGGGCATGGTGCTGGCCGTGCCGCTGCTCGGGCCCAACGGCGAATTGCGCGGCGTGGTCGGCGGCGTGCTGAACCTGTCGGCCAGCAATTTCCTGCGCGAGCTGGCGCACAGCCGGGTCGGCGATACCGGCAGCTTCTGCCTGGTGTCGGCCGGCGCCAGTCCGCGCTACGCCATGCATCCCGACCCCAGCCGCGTGCTGACGCCGGCGCGCGCGGTCGACGAGGCCTGCGGCGCCGAACGTCCCGCCTCGATGCTGGAAGTGGTCCGGCCGACGCAGCCCATCGTGGCGCGCCACCTGCTGCAGTCCAACGGCTGGCAGGTGGTGGCCGTGCTGCCGGCGGCCGAGGCCTACGGCGTGCTGGTCGATGTGCGCCAGCGCACGATGGTCATTGCCGGGCTATCGCTGCTGTTCGCCGCCGCGCTGATGTGGCTGGTGATGCGCCGGCTGCTGGCGCCGCTGCAGCGGCTGCACCGCGCCGTGCGCCAGATTGCCACCACCCCCTCGGCGCTGGCGGATCTTCCCACCGGCCGGGCCGACGAGATCGGCGAGCTTGCCACCAGTTTTGCCGAGGTGGTGGCGCAGCTGTCCGAGCGCGAGGCCGCGCTGCAGGCCGCCAAGGACCGCGCCGCCGAGAGCGAAAAGCGCATCGAGGCCATCGCCAACCACGTGCCGGACTTCGTCTCCTTCATCGACCGGCAACAGCGCTACGCCTTCGCCAACCAGGCCTACGCGCAGCATTACGGAGTGCCGGCGCAGCAGATCGTCGGGCTGTCCTTGCGCGAGTTGTGGGGCACTCACGAATACATGGCCTGCCAGCCATACCTCGAGCAGGCCTTCGCCGGCAGCGCGGTGACATTCACGCGCGAAAGCCCGGATGGCAACGAGTGCATGGAAGTCACCTACCAGCCGGCCTGGAACGATGCCCAGGACACCGTGGTCGGGCTCCATATGTTCGCGCGCAATGTGACGCACGAGCGCCAGAAGCTGCGCAATCTGGAGGCCCAGACCGTCTCCGACCATCTGACCGGCCTGCTTAACCGCAAGGGCTTCGACCGGCGCCTGGCGGAATGCATGGCGCGCACGAGTGCCGGCGGCCGCGCGCTGGCCCTGCTGCTGGTGGACCTGGACGACTTCAAGGCGGTCAACGACAACTACGGCCATCCGGTCGGCGACCGCCTGCTGGTGGCGTTCGCGCAGCGCCTGCGCGCCTGCGTGCGCAAGGGCGACGCGGTCGCGCGCATCGGCGGCGACGAGTTTGCGGTGATCCTTGACGGTGTATCCGACTGCGGCGCGATGGATTCGGTTGCCAACGCCATCGTGCAGTCCGCGCGCATGCCGCTGGTGATCGACGGGCATTCGCTGTCGGCCACGGCCAGCGTCGGTTCGGCGCTGCATCAGGGGCGCCAGGCCATGACCGTCAGCGAGCTGTTCATGCACGCGGACATGGCGCTGTACGAGGCCAAGCGGCACGGCAAGGCGCGCTATGCTGCCCAGCGCGATTGCACCCCTGCGGACAACCCCGACTCCATGGTGGTATCGGCGCCGTCCCAGGAGCCTGCCGGCTTGCCGGCCTGACGGATAAAAAAACGGGCGCACCAGGAGCCCGTTGCTGGTGACAGCGCGCCGGGAGGCAGGCCTTGCGGCCAGCCGGCGCCGCTGGTCAGCGCACCTTGCCCTCCTTCCATGCCTGCAGCAGCTTGTCGTAGGGGATGGTCTCGCCCTTCGGCTTCTCGTTGGCCAGCTTTTTCCATGGCGCGTGGTCGCTCGACAGCCACTTGGCCGGGTCGCCCTTCGGGTTGAGCTTGGGTGCGCAATTGCTCATGCCGGCGCGCTGCAGCCGTGCCATCACCTGGTCCATCTCGTCGGCGAGCGTGTCCATGGCGGCCAGCGGGGTTTTCTCGCCGGTCACCGCGGTGGCCACGTTCTTCCACCACAGTTGCGCCAGCTTGGGATAGTCGGGCACGTTGGTACCGGTCGGCGTCCAGGCCACGCGCGCCGGGCTGCGGTAGAACTCGATCAGGCCGCCGTACTTGGCCGCGTTCTTGGTCAGGTAGTCGTGGTTGATGTCGCTGTCGCGGATAAAGGTCAGCCCGGTCAGCGACTTCTTCAGCGATACCGTCTTCGAGGTGACGAACTGTGCGTACAGCCACGCGCCGGCGAGCTTGTTGGGATCGGTGTTCTTGAAGAAGGTCCACGAGCCCACGTCCTGGTAGCCGTTCTGCATGCCCTGCTTCCAGTACGGGCCGTAAGGCGACGGCGCCATGCGCCACTTGGGCGAGCCGTCGCCATTGACCACCGGCAGGCCCTTCTTGGTCATGTCCGCGGTAAAGGCCGTGTACCAGAAGATCTGCTGCGCCACCTGCCCTTGCGCCGGCACCGGCCCGGCCTCGGAGAAGGTCATGCCCATCGCCTGCGGCGGAGCGTATTTCTTCATCCAGTCGATGTACTTGGTCAGCGCATAGACGGCCGCGGGGCTGTTGGTGGCGCCGCCGCGCGCGACCGAGGCGCCGACCGGCGTGCACTTGTCCTCGGCCACGCGGATGCCCCACTCGTCGACCGGCATGCCGTTGGGCAGGCCCTTGTCGGCGGTACCCGCCATCGACAGCCAGGCATCCGTGAAGCGCCAGCCGAGCGAGGGATCCTTCTTGCCGTAGTCCATGTGGCCGTAGACCTTCTTGCCGTCGATCTCCTTGACGTCGTTGGTGAAGAAATTGGCGATGTCTTCATACGCGGACCAGTTGGTCGGCACGCCCAGGTCGTAGCCGTACTTGGCCTTGAATTTGTCCTGCAGGTCCTTGCGCGCGAACCAGTCGGCGCGGAACCAGTAGAGGTTGGCGAACTGCTGGTCGGGCAGCTGGTACAGCTTACCGTCCGGCGCGGTGGTGAACTTGGTGCCGATGAAGTCCTTCACGTCCAGGCCCGGGTTGGTCCACTCCTTGCCGGCGCCGTTCATGTAGTCGGTCAGCGGCAGGATCGAGCCATAGCGATAGTGCGTGCCGATCAGGTCCGAATCGGAAATCCAGCCGTCGTAGATCGACTTGCCGGACTGCATCGAGGTCTGCAGTTTCTCGACCACGTCGCCTTCCTGGATCAAATCATGGTTGACCTTGATCCCGGTGATTTCCTCGAAGGCCTTGGCCAGTGTCTTGGACTCGTACTCATGCGTGGTGATGGTCTCGGACACCACGCTGATCTGCGTGACACCCTTGGCCTTGAGCCTGGCGGCGGCGTCGATAAACCACTTCATTTCCGCCTGCTGCTTGTCCTTGGATAGCGACGAGGGCTGGAACTCATTGTCGATCCACTTCTTCGCTTCCGCCTCGCCCGCCAGGGCGGAGGTACCGCAAGCCAGCGCAGCCGCGCAGGCAAGGGCTGTCATCCCCAACTTCACGTGCACTTTCATCGGTGTCTCCTCATGAATTCCCCTCCCCGGCTATGGTCTGGGTGGCGGCCCCGGGGCAGGGATAAGCCGCTATACCGTTATCTCCCATCGAAGCGGAAACTGCTGGCCCCGATGGGCCCGTTCAGCCCTTGCGCAGGATCAGCGCCAGCACCAGCATCGATACGCCGAAGCTGATCCAGACAGACGGTTCCTCGGCCAGGGACAGCCACGCGGTGAGCTTCTCGCCCAGCCCGACCCATGCCAGGTTGACCCACGCCGCGCACATCAGGCCGATGAACAGCCGGTCGCCGCGGGTGGTGGCGATTGGCAGGAAGCCCTTGCGCAGCACCGAAGGCGAACGGATTTCCAGGACGGTCATGCCGATCAGCATGACTACGATGCAGGCGAAGAACACCGCGACCGGTGTCGTCCACACCATCCAGCTCAGCATTGCCATGTCTCCTTGTCTTGAGTGCGCGCGCTTTTTACCTGCGTCCTATACGCGCCCCATCGCGAAGCCCTTCGCGATGTAGTGCCGCACAAACCAGATCACGATGCCGCCTGGCACGATGGTCAGCACGCCGGCCGCGGCCAGCACGCCCCAGTCCATGCCCGATGCCGACACCGTGCGCGTCATGGTGGCCACGATCGGCTTGGCGTTGACCGAGGTCAGCGTGCGCGCCAGCAGCAGCTCCACCCAGCTGAACATGAAGCAGAAGAACGCCGCCACGCCCACGCCAGCCTTGATCAGCGGCAGGAAGATGGTCAGGAAGAAGCGCGGGAAGGAATAGCCGTCGACGTAGGCGGTCTCGTCGATTTCGCGCGGCACGCCCGACATGAAGCCCTCCAGGATCCACACCGCCAGCGGCACGTTGAAGACCAGGTGGGCCAGCGCCACGCCCAGGTGCGTGTCCATCAGGCCGATGGTGCTGTACAGCTGGAAGAACGGCAGCAGGAACACCGCGGGCGGTGTCATGCGGTTGGTCAGCAGCCAGAAGAACACATGCTTGTCGCCGATGAACTGGTAGCGCGAAAACGCGTATGCCGCCGGCAGCGCGACCACGATCGAGATCACCGTGTTCATCGCCACGTAGATCATCGAATTGAGGTAGCCGGAGTACCACGACGAATCGGTGAAGATGGTCTTGTAGTGCTCCAGCGTGAAGTCGGCCGGCCACAGCGACAGCGTGGAGACGATTTCCTCGTTGGTCTTGAACGACATGTTCACCATCCAGTAGATCGGCACGATGGCGAACAGCAGGTAGACCAGCAGGAAACCGGCGCGCCACCAAGTCGTGGTGGTGGCCTGGGTGCGGATTTCAGCCATGGGGCATGTCCTCGCTGCCGGCGGTGCCCGCGCGCTGCATCCAGTTATAGAGGATGAAGCACAGGAGCAGGATGATCAGGAAGTAGACGATGGAAAACGCCGCCGCGGGGCCAAGGTCGAACTGGCCCACGGCCTTCTGCGTCAGGTATTGCGACAGGAAGGTGGTGGCGTTGCCGGGACCGCCGCCGGTCAGCACGAAGGGCTCGGTATAGATCATGAAGCTGTCCATGAAGCGCAGCAGCACCGCGATCATCAGCACCCCGCGCAGCTTGGGCAGCTGGATGTGGCGGAACACCGCCAGCCGCGAGGCGCCATCGATCTGCGCGGCCTGGTAGTAGGCGTCGGGAATCGCGCGCAGGCCCGCGTAGCAGAGCAACGCCACCAGCGGCGTCCAGTGCCAGACATCCATCACCAGCACCGTGACCCAGGCATCGAAGGCGCTGCCGGTGTAGTTGTAGTCGAAGCCCATCGCCTCGAGCGCGGCGCCGAGCAGGCCGATATCGGTGCGCCCGAAGATCTGCCAGATGGTGCCGACCACGTTCCATGGGATCAGTAGCGACAGCGCGATGATCACCAGCGCCGCCGATGCCTTCCAGCCCCTGGCCGGCATCGACAGCGCCAGCAGGATGCCGAGCGGAATCTCCACCAGCAGCACCGCCAGCGAAAAGCCCAGCTGGCGCAGCAGCGCGTCGTGCAGTTCGCCGTCACGCAGCACGGTGCGGAACCATTCGGTGCCGACAAACACGCGCCGCTCGGGCGAGATGATGTCCTGCACCGAGTAGTTGACGATGGTCATCAGCGGCAGGATCGCCGAGAACGCCACGCATGCCACCACCGGCAATACCAGCAGCCAGGCCTTCTGGTTGACGGGCTTCATGACACCAGCTCCTCGTTGACGTAGTAGCAGGTATGGCGGTTGAACACCGACAGCCAGGCCGTGTCGCCGGCGCGCAAGGCGGCCGCCTCGGCCCCCAGGCGGGCACGCAGCGTTGCAGCCTGCGCGCCCGCTTCCTGCACGCTGCCGGTCACCAGCCAGTAGGTGCCGATGTCCTGCGCGCGCTGCACCTGTATCGGCACTGCCTGCATAGGGCGCTCCTCGCGCTCCGGTGCCAGTTGCAGGTACTCGGGCCGCACGCCGATGCGGAAGCTGCCCGCCGCGCGCAAGGCCGCAGCCACCGATGGCGCCAGCGCCGGCGTGTAGCGCCGGCCTGCCACCTCGATGGCGTCGTCGCGCCACTGGCCCGGCAGGAAGTTCATGCCGGGCGAGCCGATGAAATGCCCGACGAAGGTGTGTGCAGGCCGCTCGAACAGCGCATCGGCAGGCCCCACCTGCACCGCCTTGCCGCGCGACATCACCACCACCTGGTCGGCAAAGGTCAGCGCCTCGGTCTGGTCGTGGGTGACGTAGATCAGCGTCAGGCCGAATTCGTGGTGGATTTCCTTGAGCTTGCGCCGCAGCTGCCATTTCAGCTGCGGGTCGATCACCGTCAGCGGCTCGTCGAACAGGATCGCCGAGACGTCGTGCCGTACCAGTCCGCGGCCCAAGGAAATCTTCTGCTTGGCGTCGGCGGCGAGGCCGCTGGCGCGGCGGTCCAGCGTGGCCGACAGCTCCAGCATCTCGGCCACGCGTCCCACGCGCTCGCGCACCTGCGCCTCCGGCACGCCGCGGTTGCGCAGCGGGAAGGCCAGGTTCTCGCCGACGGTCATGGTGTCGTAGATCACCGGGAACTGGAACACCTGTGCAATATTGCGCGCCTGCGGCGTGGCGCCCGTGACGTCGCGTCCGTCGAAGGCAATGGTGCCGTGCGAAGGCCGCAGCAGCCCGGAAATGCAGTTCAGCAGCGTGGTCTTGCCGCAGCCTGACGGGCCCAGCAGCGCATAGGCGCCGCCGTCCTCGAAGGTGAACTTCAGCGGCAGCAATGCGTAGTCGTCATCGTTGCGCGGATGCGGCAGGTAAGAGTGCGCAAGGTCCAGGTCGATGCGTGCCATCGTCAGCCCCCCGCCGCCGCCGCGGCACCGGCTGCCGCCCCGCCCGGCACATCGCCCGGCACCCCCGCGGCCAGCCCGCCGGGCCGCCGCGGCGCATGGATGCGCCGGCCGGCCGCGTCGAACAGGTAGATCTGGTCAGGCAACAGGTGCAAGGACACCGGTTCGCCCAGCCGCAGGTCGAGCACGCCGGCGAACTGCGCCACTAGGTTGCCCACCGGCGTATCGGCATGGATAAAGGTGTCCGAGCCCGACAGCTCGGCCAGCGCCACGTGCCCCGGTACCGCGACCGCGCCCGGTTCGCCTGCCAGGCGCAGCGCCGACGCGCGCACGCCCACGGTGACGGGTCCCTCACCTCCGCCGGCGCCGGACACCGGCACCGAGATGCCGCCGGCAAGCGTGACCCAGCCGCCGTTGAGCGTGCCCGGTACCAGGTTCATCGGCGGATCGTTGAAGGCGCGCGCCACGCGCAGCGAATCGGGATAGTGGAAGACGTCGGCGGTCGGCCCATACTGCAGCAGCTCGCCGGCATCGAGCACGGCCGTATGGCCGCCCAGCAGCAGCGCCTCGCCGGGTTCGGTGGTGGCGTAGACCACGGTCGCATCGCCATGCGCGAACAGCTGCGACAGCTCTTCGCGCAGTTCCTCGCGCAGCTTGTAATCCAGGTTGACCAGCGGCTCGTCCAGCAGCATCAGCGGCGCTTCCTTGGCCAGCGCGCGCGCCAGCGCCACGCGCTGCTGCTGGCCGCCCGACAGCTCAGACGGGTAGCGGTCGAGCAGGTGGTCGATATGCAGCCGCGCCGCCAGCTCGCGCACGCGCGCGGCAATGTCGGCGCCGGCGGCGCCATCGCGACGCAGCCGCAGCCGCAAGCGCAGCGGAGAGGCAATGTTGTCGAAGACCTTGAGCGACGGGTAGTTGATGAACTGCTGGTAGACCATCGACACGTTGCGCTCGCGCACCGGCACGCCGGTGACATCGTGGCCGTCGACCAGCACGCGGCCGGCGCTGGGCCGGTCGAGCCCCGCCATCACGCGCATCAGCGAAGTCTTGCCCGCCTGGGTAGCGCCCAGCAGGATGGTCACCGCGCCGGGAACCGGCGCCAGCGTCATCGGATAGAGATACGCCTGCGAACCTGCGTGCTGCGCCACGGCCTCCAAACTCAGCTGCATCCGGTCTCCATGTTCGATATGCTTTTCGCATCACCACTTTTCGCGCGATGCAGGCGCACAGTTCTTGGCTTTCGACCGTTTTAGTAATAAAACGAACAGAAAACAAGTGTGCACCGCATCATTTGTTTTCGTTTCTGTTTGAACTAGAATCCCGGCATGACGCTCAATCCACGCCAGACCGCCCTGCTCGAAGAAGTCCGCAGCCATGGCTTTGCCTCCATCGACGAACTTGCGCGCAAGTTCGGCGTCACGCTGCAGACGGTGCGGCGAGACGTCAACCTGCTGGCCGAGAACGGCATGCTGGCGCGCTTCCACGGCGGGGTGCGGGTGGAGGGCTCCACCACCGAGAACATTGCCTACCGGCAGCGTCAGGTGCTGAATGCCGAGGGCAAGGCGCGCATTGCGCGCGCGGTGGCGGCGGCGGTGCCGGAGGGCTGCTCGCTGATCCTGAACATCGGCACCACGGTGGAAGAGATCGCGCGCGAGCTGATGCAGCACCGCGGGCTGCGCGTGATCACCAATAACCTGAACGTGGCCAATATCCTGGCGGACAACCCCGACTGCGAGGTCATCGTCGCCGGCGGCGTGCTGCGCTCGCGCGACCGCGGCATCGTCGGCGAGGCCACGGTCGAGTTCATCCGACAGTTCAAGGTGGATATCGGCCTGATCGGCATCTCGGGCATCGAGACGGATGGCACGCTGCGCGACTACGACTTCCGCGAGGTCAAGGTGGCGCGGACCATCATCGAGCATTCACGCGAGGTCTGGCTGGCGGCGGATACCAGCAAGTTCAACCGCCAGGCCATGGTGGAGCTGGCGCATGTGTCGCAGGTCGACCGGCTGTTCACCGATGAGCCGCTGGCGGCACCGTTCGACCGGATCCTGGCCGACAGTGGGGTGAAGTGTGTGGTGGCGGAGCGGGAGTGAGCGTGCCGGATGTCCGGCTGCCGCTGCCGCGCTGGCGGGAGCGGGGCTGGCGTTGAGGGCGGGGGGCGGGACGGTGCATGCTGCGTCGGCATTGCGACGCGCCTGCCCTCTCCCCCGTCCCCTCTCCCGCACGCGGCAGAGGGGAGCAAACCCCCTGGGAAATCGAGGCTTACTTGAAGACGACGGTCTTGTGGCCGTTCAGCAGGATGCGGCGTTCGGCGTGCCACTTGACCGCCCGGGCCAGCGCCACGCACTCCACGTCGCGGCCCACGGCGGTGAGCTGGTCCGGGTCCATGCTGTGATCGACGCGCTCGATTTCCTGCTCGATGATCGGGCCCTCGTCCAGGTCGGCGGTGACGTAGTGCGCGGTCGCGCCGATCAGCTTCACGCCGCGGTCGTGCGCCTGGTAATAAGGCTTGGCGCCCTTGAAGCTGGGCAGGAACGAGTGATGGATATTGATGGCGCGGCCGGCGAGCTTGCGGCACAGGTCGTCGGACAGCACCTGCATGTAGCGCGCCAGCACCACCAGGTCGATCTTCTGCTCCTGCACCACGTCGAACACGCGCGCCTCCTGCGCGGCCTTCTGCTCGGCCGAGGCGTTCATCAGCGGCAGGTGGAAGAACGGCACGTCGTACGACGCCGCCAGTTGGTAGAAGTCGCGGTGATTGGACACAATTGCCGCGATCTCGACCGGCAGGCCGCCCACCTTGGCGCGGAACAGCAGGTCGTTCAGGCAGTGGCCGATCTTGGACACCATGATCATCACGCGCGGCTTGACAGAGGCGTCGTTCAGCTCCCACTGCATGCCGAACTGGTCGCCCACCGGCGCGAACGCTGCCTTCAGCGTGCCCAGGTCCGGGCCGCCGGCGGCCGCGCTGAAGTGCACCCGCATGAAGAAGCGGCCGGTGTACGCGTCACCGTACTGGTCCGAATCGACGATATTGCAGCCGTGCTGGAACAGCAGGCCCGAGACGGCGTGGACGATGCCCGGCTGGTCGGGGCACGAAAGGGTCAGGATAAATCCGGTGGTGCTCATGGTGTGTGGTTCTGTCGGAGGGGCGCGGTGTACGAGCCGGTGCGCGAGCCCAAGGGCCATCAAGGCCGCGAAGCCAGTGAAAGCCGTGAAAGCGCGGGCCAGGCCCGCTGCGCACGCTCAGGCGCGACGGTCTTCGGTGCCCGGCCAGCCGCGCCGGCGAAGGGCATCCAGCGTCACCAGCGTGGCGTCGACCGTCATGGCGCCGCTCGACATGATATCAAGCAATGCGGCCAGCCCCACGCGCTTGTGTTCGCTGACCTCGCCGTCCTGGTTGCTTGGGACGAATCCCGGCGGCAGCATCAGGTCATAGATGTAGACCTGTTCCCACTGCACGCCTTCGGGCAGGTCGCGCAGCACCTCGACCATGCCGTGCGGCTGCACGCGCCCGGCCAGCGCCGGCGGGATGCCGGACTCTTCCTCGCACTCGCGCACCAGCGTGGCGAGCGGGTCGCTGCCGTGCGGCATGCCGCCGGCGACCAGGTTGTCCCACATGCCGGGGTCGACCGATTTGCCGGGGCTGCGCCGCGAGATCCACAGCACGGGGCCGGCGCCGGTATCGGCCATGTCAACGATCCCGTTCATGTGCGAGGCAAAGGTCAGCAAACCCAGGAAGCGCGCCGCCGCGCGCTCGACCGCCGCCAGCGCGGGCGCGTCCAGCGCCGGGGTGACCGCGAACAGTTCATGGCGCCAGCCGCGCACGTGCCCGGCCTCGGCCAGCTGGTGCGCGAGCGCGGCCAGCGCGGCGCTCAGCACTTCGAAGCCGGAGCGTCCCGGCAGCAATGCCACCGCGGCGGTGCCATCCGCGGCGCCCTCCTCCGGGCCGAGGATGCAACCCATGCCGCGCAGGATCGCGGCATGCGCCCGGGGCAGCCAGCCGACCTGCTGGCCGCCCACCATCAGGCGCAGCTTGCTGGCGGGATCGAAGCGGGTGCGCGCCGCCAGCGAGGCGGCGATGCGTGCCATGTGGCTGGCGTCGGCGCCATCGCCGGACGGAATTCCAGACGGAACGCCGGACGGCACCGCGGGCGGCAGGGAAAAGATGTCGGCCATGTCAGATCGGGGCGCCGGCCGGGCCGGCGCATCTTGTCATTTTCAGGATTGAACGCATGAACCAGGCAGCAACGCAAGCCCAGGCGCAGCACGCCGGCCCAGGCCGGCACGCTTCCGAGCCGCACTTTGTTCTGGCGCTCGACCAGGGCACCAGCAGCTCGCGCGCGATCCTGTTCGACCACGCCGGCAGCGTGGTGCGGCTGGCGCAGCGCGAGTTCCGCCAATACTACCCACATCCGGGCCATGTCGAGCACGATCCGTATGAAATCTGGCAGTCGCAGCTGGCGGTAGCGCACGAAGTGCTGGCCGATGCCGGCATCTCCGCCACGCAGGTGCGCGCCATCGGCATCACCAACCAGCGCGAAACCACGGTGCTGTGGGACCGCAAGACCGGCGAGCCGGTCGGGCGCGCACTGGTCTGGCAGGACCGCCGCACCGCGCCGATGTGCGAGGCGCTGCAGGACGCCGGCCATGGCGAGCTGTTCCGCGAGAAGACCGGGCTGGTCATCGATGCGTATTTCTCCGGCACCAAGCTGCGCTGGATGCTCGACAACATCGAAGGTGCCCGCGAACGCGCGCAGCGCGGCGAGCTGGCGTTCGGCACGGTCGACAGCTGGTTGATCTGGCAGCTGACCGACGGCGCGCGCCACGTCACGGACGTGTCTAACGCCTCGCGCACGATGCTGTTCAATATCCACCGCTTCGAGTGGGACGACGCGCTGCTGGCGCTGCTCGACATCCCGCACGCGCTGCTGCCCGAGGTAGTGCCGTCCAGCGGCGAGGTGGCGCGCACCGCGGCGCGGCTGTTCGGCGTCGAGATCCCGATCGCGGGCATCGCGGGCGACCAGCAGGCGGCCACCTTCGGCCAGGCCTGCCTGTCGCCCGGCATGGCCAAGAACACCTATGGCACGGGCTGCTTCCTGCTGATGAATACCGGCACCGAACCGGTGGCATCGCACAACCGGCTGCTGACCACCATCGGCTGGCAATTGGGCGGGCAAACCCAGTATTGCCTGGAGGGCGGCGTCTTCATGGGCGGCGCCACCATCCAGTGGCTGCGCGACGGCCTGAAGATCATCAACAGCGCGCCCGAAGTTGAGCCACTCGCACGCCAGTGCGACGACACCGGCGGCGTGGTGCTGGTGCCTGCTTTTGCCGGCCTTGGCGCCCCGCACTGGGACGCCTTCGCGCGCGGCACGCTGGTCGGCATGACACGCGGCACCGGCCGGCCGCAGCTGGCGCGCGCGGCGCTGGAATCGATCGCGTTGCAGAGTGTCGACGTGCTGGAAGCCATGCAGAAGGACGCCGGCATCGCGCTGGCCGAGCTGCGCGTGGACGGCGGCGCCTCGCGCAGCGACCTGCTGATGCAGATGCAGGCGGACCTGCTCGGCACCTCGGTGGTCCGTCCGCGCGTGACCGAGACCACCGCGCTGGGCGCAGCCTACCTCGCCGGCCTGGCCACCGGCTACTGGAGCGACCCCGCGCAGATCGCGCAGCAATGGCAGGTGGAGCAGCGCTTCGAGCCCAACCTGTCGGCTGACGAACGCGGTCACCGGCTGGCGCGCTGGCACCGCGCCGTCGAGCGCGCCCGCGACTGGGCGCGCGAGGACGAAGCCGGCGCCGCCGGCTGAACGCCGGCCGCCCCCAACGCTCCGCCAAGACCGTACACACCCCGAACCAAGCGCCATGCAGAAAGCCTCCACCCCGACCCAGCCCCCGACCCAGCCCCCCAGCCGGGCCGCCCTGCTTTCCACCCTGGAGCGCGAACCGCGCTGGGATGTCATCGTCATCGGCGGCGGCGCCACCGGCCTCGGCACCGCGGTCGATGCCGCCTCGCGCGGCTACCGCACGCTGCTGGTCGAAGCCGCCGATTTTGCCAAGGGCACCTCGAGCAAGGCCACCAAGCTCGTGCACGGCGGCGTGCGCTACCTGGCCCAGGGCAATATCGGCCTGGTGCGCGAAGCCTTGCACGAGCGCGGCCTGCTCGCGCGCAACGCGCCGCACCTGGTGTGGCCGCTGGGCTTCGTGGTGCCGGCGTACCAGATGTTCGACCAGCCCTTCTACGGCATCGGCCTGAAGGTCTACGACCTGCTCGCCGGCAACCTCAACCTGGCCGGCAGCCGCTGGCTGAACCACCAGGAGGTGCTGGCCGCCGTCCCCAACCTGGCCGAGCACGTCAGCGGGCGCCCGCTGCGTGGCGGCAACCTGTACTTCGACGGCCAGTTCGACGATGCGCGGCTGGCGGTGGCGCTGATGCGCACCCTGTTCGACGTGGGCGGCACCGCGGTCAACTACATGCGCGTGACCGGCCTGAGCCAGCAAGGCGGCGTGATCTGCGGCATCACGGTGCAGGACGCGCTGGGCGACGCCACCTTCCGGCTGCGCGCCGATTGCGTGATCAATGCCACCGGGGTCTGGGTCGACGCGGTGCGCCAGATGGAGGACGGCCATGCCCGCACCCTGGTGGCCCCGAGCCAGGGCGTGCACCTGACGCTGCCGCGCAGCTTCCTGCCGGGCGAGAGCGCCATCCTGATTCCAAAGACCGACGACGGCCGGGTGCTGTTCGTGGTGCCGTGGAACGGCCATACCATTGTCGGCACCACGGATACGCCGCGGCGCGACCTGCCGCTCGAGCCCGATGCCGGCGCCGACGATGTCGATTTCATCCTCGAGACCGCGTCGCGCTACCTGGCCAAGGATCCCACCCGCGCAGACGTCACCAGCGTCTGGGCCGGGCTGCGGCCACTGGTCAAGGCTACCGGCGAAGCTTCCACCGCGTCGCTGTCGCGCGAGCATACGATCCTGGTCTCTAAGGCGGGGCTGATCACGGTCACCGGCGGCAAGTGGACCACCTATCGCAAGATGGCGGAGGACGTGATCGACACCGCGATCCAGCGGCAGATGGTGCGCGCCGCGCCCTGCGTGACCGGCGACCTGCCGCTGCACGGCGCCGCCGGACTGCCGGCGGAACTGCCGCTGGCGGATGCGCCCGCCCCGGACCGCTACTACGGCAACGAGCTGGCCACGCTGCGCGCCCTGCCCGGCCAGGACCGCGTGCTGGCGGCGGCATCGGGCCTGACCGAAGCGCATGTCCGTTTCGCGGCCCGGCACGAACTGGCACGGCGCGTCGAGGACGTGCTGGCGCGCCGCAACCGCGTGCTGTTCCTCGACGCGCGCGCTGCGCTGCAGGCCGCGCCGGCAGTGGCCGCGATCCTGGCCGAAGAGTTCGGGGAAAGCGAGGCCTGGCAGGCGCGCGAGCTCGACAGTTTCCGCGCGCTCGCCGCCGGCTACATGCTGGGCGGCGCTGCGCAACCCGAGGAACCGGCCGCCGCCGCCCGCGTCTGAACTGGCTGGTCCAAAACCGCTAGAAAGGGCCCACCGACGTGACTCGCCCGACCTTGAACGCAATCCGCGGCGCGGTGCTGCTTGCATGGCTGGCCGCCGTTGGCAGCGCCAGTGCCGCGCGGCCCCCCGGCATCGACGGCGTGCGCTTTACCGACGTGCGTACCGTGCGCTACCAATGCGACGGCGACAAGACGCTGACCGTGCGCTACTTCAACAGCGCCGACAACCAGGCCGCCGTGTTCCGCCTGGACGGCAAGCCGGTGCTGGCGGTGACCACGGTCGCGGCGTCCGGCGCGCGCTATGTCGGCGGGCGCTACGAGTGGTGGACCAAGGGCGACACCGGCACGCTGCGCGACCTGATGCAGCAGGAAAACGCCGCGGCGGCGCTGTCGAATTGCCAGGCAAGGCCCTAGCCGCGGGCAAGCATCATTGCCGGATCCGACGCCGACGTTTGAGGCAACGGCGTTCCGGGCGATAATGCGGGGATTGAATCAGGGAGAACACCATGGACGAGATTGAAGATCTGTCCGATCTGCCGATGCCCCGCTTTATCTGGGGCTTCGCCGTTATCGCCGGCAAGAGCGGCGAGGTCATGCACGACGAGTTCGAGTATCTGACCCATACCCGCAGCCCGCGCTTTACCTGCCGCGTGGTCGAGCTGGAAGACATGCCGGCCGAGAGCGAGGAAGACGCCATCGACGGCCGCATCGTCCACCATGACGATCCGCGCCGGATGTTCTATATCACCGACGCCGGCATGGCACTGGTCAACTTCCAGTTGTTCGACAAGATGCCGGACAAGCAGAAGTTCAAGCGCGTCTGCGACGAAGCCATTGCCAACTGGATGCTGCGCCGCGAATTCCTCGACGAGGAGGAAGAGGACTGACCCACCCGCTTCCGGCCCCGCCGGATCGTTGCGGCCGCCTGCGCGGCCGCGCATTTATCAGGCCTGGTCCTGCTCCGGCGGCAGCGCGCCCGTCAGCAGTTCATTGAGCAGGCCGGTCATGCCACCGGGATGATTGACGGCCAGCGCCTGCAGGCGCCGCGCCAGCGTGCCGTCCAGCTTGCACGCGAACGGCACCAGGCCCTGCTCCTGGTCCAGCCGGCGCTGTTCACGGCGATCCGGCCGCGCCCCGGCGCCGCCAGGAATCCCGCCCCGGGCCGCCGAGGCCTGTTTCAGGCTGTTGGCGATCTTCAGGCCCTTGTTCTTTTCCAGGTCCGTTTTCTTCACGGCAATTTCCGAAAGTCTGTCGAGGCCGGCATTGTACGCGCAGGCTGCGGCCGGGCACGGCAACGACCGCGCGCTGGAACATGCGACGAGTCGCGTTACGTGTCGCTGACTTCGATCAGCTCGGCCGCCACGCGCTGGATTTCCGCGTAGACCGGGATGGCGTCCATCGGGCCGGTGCAGCCTACCGCCGTCGCCTGGCTGGCATCCGCACCCGGCGGCAGGAAGACGAAGGCCATGCCGGGCTGCCAGCCCGGATGCTTGCGCAGGCTGTCATTGAGGATGTCGAGATACTGCGCGCGCGTGAAGACGTGCCTTGCCATCGCTACCTCCAGATCCACTGCCGATGCACCCTGCGGGCGCGGGAGTCATGGCGGGGATCGTAGCATGGCAACCATGGCCGGCGTCACCTTGCGGCGCCGGCCCGCGCACGCCTCAGCATTCGCCTTTCTTGGCGTGGCCCGGCGGACAGTGGTAGTCCTTCTTGCCTCCCTTGCCGTTGCCCTTGCCACCGTGGCCGCCCTGGTCCCAGCGGCCAGGCACCAACACCCAGCCATCGCGCGACTGGATCCAGCGCGGCGACTCATAGACATAGCCCGGCCGCTCGCGTTCCCAGCGGCCCTTCTTCCACGCGTGCTTATGGTGGTGGTCGTCCCAGTCCCAGTAGCCCGGCATCCAGACATAGCCAGGGCGCGGGATGGGAATGGCCTCGTACATCGGCGCCGGCGGCGGCACGCCGATGGCAATATTGACCGACACCTGGGCGATCGACGCCGCACTGAAGGCGAGGCCGGAACCCAGCATTGCCGCCAGCAAGACAATCCGGACCGGCCGGAGCGCGAGATGTGTCATGGAATCCCTTTCTCGTGGAGGAACACGCGCACAGTCTAGCGCGCGCCCGCCGCGGCGCCATGTAAGAAAGGGTTTCGGTGGATCACAAAGATGCCGGCGCGCAACACTCGCCTGCACGCCGGCGGCATCAGTGATCCTCTGCCATCGCCTTGAGCTGAGCGTCGCCGGCATCGCGCGCGGCGTCCGCAGTGGTGAAGGTGTCATCCGAGACGATGGCGCGCCGGACCTGCCGCGCATCGAAGTCGACCAGCGCGATCACCCAGACATAGCGCCCAGCCTGGGGAGCGGTCTGCACGAAAGCTTTCAGGTTCGGCCGGGTTTCACTCGCCATGATCCATCTCCTTGAGAAACGTTCTGGAAACGTCGTTGCGGGAAGTGCCGTAACACAAAGGTGTCTGAAAACTCTAGCACACGGTCCGAGCCCTTACCCAGCTTACCCAGCTTACCCGGCTTACCCGGCCTACCCCACCGCACCCGGCCGCACCCGGCCGCACCTGACCTTACCCGGCCCCATTGCAAGTGTTGCGTGAAGCACCGCGAAGCCCGGCTGCTTGATCTTTCAGTCCGCGTCGCAGCAACCGATAATCAGTCCACTGGCGACCGCCGGCCGGCAGCCCAGCCCTCCGTCCGAACGCTTGACCGCCCGGAACCGGCGCCCGGACCATAGCCGCTTACGCTGTGAGCCGCCTCAGTCGCCGAACGGATTGGGCGCGCGGTTCTCGAGCGACTCGTTCAGGTCGAACTCGTCGCGCACCTTGTCGACCACCGCGCGGATGCTGGCCTCATAACCGGTTGCGTTGCCAAAGCCGCTCATGTCCCAGTTGCGGCCGCGGGCATCGCGCGCATGCGGCACCGGCGCGGGCACGCGGACTTTGGCGCCGTCCTCGCCGACTTCATAGATTTGCTGGATGCGCCGGCTGACCTCGTCCCGAAGGGCACGCCGGCCACGCTCGCGCTTGGCCATGACTGACTCCTCGATGCATGCGCTGGCATCCTAGCATGGTGCGCCCGCGTGGTTCAAAGTGCGGCGATCGCGGCCTGGTAGGCCGAGTAGAGCCGCGCGAAGACCGGTCCGGGCACGCCGGCGCCGACGGTGCGCCCGTCGATCGTAACCACCGGCAGCAGCTCCTTGCTTGCCGACGACAGCAACACTTCGTCCGCCCCGAACACGTCCTCCCTGGCGATCCGGCGCGCTTCCAGCGGAATCTCCAGCGCCGCGCAAACCTCTTCCATAAAGCCGTAGCGGATGCCTTCCAGGATCAGGTTGTCCTTGGGCGGCGCCAGCACGCGGCCATCGCGCACCACCCAGACGTTGGACGACGAGGCCTCGGTCAGCCAGCCGTCGCGGAACTGGATCGCCTCGGTCACGCCGTGCTCGGCGGCATGCTGCGCTGCCATTACGTTGCCCAGCAGCGAGGTCGACTTGATCTGGCAGTTCAGCCAGCGCCGGTCCTCCATCGTCACGCAGGCCACGCCCTGTTCGCGCATGTGAGCGGGCGGCAGCGCCATCGGGTTGGTCATGATAAGCACCGTCGGCACGACTTCCTTGGGGAAGGCATGCGCACGCCGGGCTACGCCGCGCGTCACCTGGATATAGATCATCTGGTCCGACATCCCGTTGGCACGGACCACTTCGCCGATCAGTGCCTGCCACTGCTCGGCGCTGTGCGGGTCGGGTATCCCGATCGCCTCCAG